>JADZBE010000032.1 GCA_020852275.1 Phycisphaerales bacterium | reverse complement strand
TTGCCGTTGCGCACGTTGGCGGTGGAGTAGGTGGCTACGCCCATCGAGGCCTCCCAGGCGCGAGGCGAGCCAGGCTCCGGCGGATTGCACGTGCCCTGTGCCAGGGCGCGCGGAGAGGCCGCGGCGGCGAGGAGCAGTGCAAGGAAGAGAGCCGCACGGGCGGCGCGGCGCGGTGAGAGGTGAGTGGAAAGACCACAGGTTACAAACCTGTGGTCCACGTCACAGGTTGGAAACCTGTGCCACATGCTGGGGGAGGAAACCTCTTGGTTCGGTTCACAGGTTGGAAACCTGTGCCACATGATGGAGGCGGAAACCTCTTGGTTCCGCTCACAGGTTGGAAACCTGTGCCAGATGCTGCAGGGTGCAGGCCGGTGCCACAAGGTCATGCCGAGGCCAGAGTTAGACCGAGAGACCGAGAGACCGAGAGACCGAGAGACCGAGAGACCGAGAGACCGAGAGACCGCGCGGGATGGGTGCGGAGCATTGCTTCCTCCTCAAAAAGGACACCGACGTAAAGGGCCGTCAAGCCCGGAGAAAACTCTAACCGTCCTATATATGGATCGGCGGGTGGGAAGTCAAGGGGATTTTCTGAAAAAATGTGGGGGCGGGGCGTATTGGTTGCTGCGGTGCGGGAAGGGCCGATCGCGCGGCACTGATCACGCGGCGCCGATGTGGCGCGGGTGGTCACCGGCTCGGAGAGCCAGCGGACCTATGGCAGCTCGGAGAGCTGCCCCACCTGAGCCGGCGGACCTATGGCAGCTCGGAGAGCTGCCCCACCAGAGCCGGTGGACCAATGGCAGCTCGGAGAGCTGCCCCACCAGAGCCGGCGGCGGGGAGACTGTTGGGCGCGGGATCGCGCGGGCTGAAGCGCCGCGGCTCGGTGAGCTATTCCACTGTGACGCTCTTGGCGAGGTTGCGCGGTTTGTCCACGTTGCAGCCGCGGAGGACGGCGGCGTGGAAGGCGATGAGTTGGAGCGGGACGACGGTGAGCAGCGGCTGGAGCGGATCTATGATGTCGGGGACATAAATGACCTGCTCGGCGAGTCGCGCGATTTCACGGTTGCCTTCGGTGGCGACGGCGATGACGTGCCCGCCGCGGCTTTTCACTTCCATAATATTGCTGACGATCTTGTCATATTGGAAGCCATTGGGCGCTATGAACACAACGGGCATCCCTTCTTCAATCAGCGCGAGCGGGCCATGCTTGACTTCCGCGGCGGGAAGACCTTCCGCGTGAATGTAGCTGATTTCTTTGAGTTTCAGCGCGCCTTCCAGTGCGACGGGGTAATTGTATCCGCGACCGAGGTAGAGCCAGTTGTCGCGCTCGTGGAAACGCTGGGCGACTTCGCGGCAGAGGTCGGCCTGCTCGAGGATGCGCTGCATCTTGTCGGGCACTTCGCTCAGCGCGGAGAGGAACAATTCCATCGACGGCTGCGACATGTGCTTGCGCCGGCCCAGCGCGGCGGCGATCATGGCCATGACCGTGACCTGCCCGGAGAACGCCTTGGTGCTGGCGACGCCGATTTCGGGACCGACGTGGAGATAGACGCCGGCGTCGGTCTCGCGCGCGATGGTGGAGCCGACGACGTTGACCACGCCGAGCGAAAGCGCTCCGCGCTGCTTCGCCTCGCGCAGAGCGGCATACGTGTCGAGCGTTTCGCCGCTCTGTGAGATCGCCACGACGACCGTGCCGTCCTCGATAATCGGGTTGCGGTAGCGGAACTCGCTGGCGTATTCGGTTTCCGTGGGGACGCGCGCCAGCTCTTCAAACAAATACTCGCCGACCAGCGCCGCGTGCCAGGCCGTGCCGCAGCCGGTCAGCACGATGCGCCGGGCACGCGTCAATTCGCGCCAATGCTCCGCCAGTCCGCCGAGGTGCACCGTGCCGTGCTTGCCGTCGACGCGCCCGCGCATGCAGTTGCGCAGAGCCTCGGGCTGCTCGAAGATCTCCTTGGCCATGTAATGCTCATGCCCGCCCAGCTCGATCTGCTCGAGCGTCCACTCGATCTCTTCCAGCTCCTTGGTGACGGGCAGCGCGTTGAGCGTGGTGGTGCGGACGCCCTGCGGCGTGATGCGCACGATCTCCCCGTCGGACAGATAAATGACGTGGCTGGTGTGCGCGAGAATGGCCGAAGCGTCAGAGGCGAGGATGAACTCGTCCTTGCCCACGCCGACGATGAGCGGGCTTCCCTTGCGCGCGGCCACGAGGACGTCCGGCTCGTCCTTGCAGATCACGGCGATGCCGTAGGTGCCGTCGATGTCGAGGAGGACCTCGCGGACGGCCTGCTCGATGTCGCCGCGGTAGCGCAGCCCGATCATCTGCACGAGGCATTCGGTGTCCGTCTCGCTGACGAGCGTGATGCCCTGCTGGGTGAGGTACTTGCGCAGAGCCTGGTAGTTCTCGATGATGCCGTTGTGGACGAGGGCGATGCGTCCGGAGGCGTCGATGTGCGGGTGGGCGTTGACGTCGTTGGGCGCGCCGTGGGTCGCCCAGCGGGTGTGGGCGATCGCCAGGTGCCCCTCCTCCGCGTTGAGGTCGAGTGACTGCTCGAGAACGTGAATCCGCCCGGCGGACTTGTGGACCCCGAGCCGCCCGTCACGGACCACCGCCACCCCGGCCGAGTCGTAGCCACGATATTCCAGGCGCTTAAGCCCTTCGACAACGACCGGGAGAGCCGGCTTGGGTCCGAGGTATCCGACGATTCCGCACATGAAGAAGCTCCTTGCTGCCGGCTGCTGGCTGTCAGCCATGAGCTCTTCGCCCCTGGCTCCCGGCATTTGACCTTCGACTCCGGACGTTTTGACAGAAGGCCCCCTGCTCGCGTAGGGCGTTTCGACTTCCTGCTTTCGATTGTTAGCTTTCAGCTTTCAGCTTCGCACTGTTCGTCGTGCCACCCTGGGGCGCGGATTCTGCGCCCTGCCACGCCGGGCATTGTTCATTATATCGGTTGTCCGTCCCGGCAACACTGAGCGCTGTCCCCAGTTGAGGAGGTTCCTCGATCCAACGAATCACACCGGAACTCAAGACTGGGCAGGAGAACCGTCACCCCCGCGCAGGCGGAGGGGCAAGGCACATCGCCAGGCCGCTGGATGCCCGCCTGAACGGGAATGATGGAATGGCTTCCCAACGGCATGTCAAGGACGAGTGCCGCCTGTCTCCACGGAGTTCTGCGCTGCGGCCGCCGCCTTCATCGAAGCCGGTTGGATCGCGCTTCCGGTCCGGGCGGGCGCTGACGCCGGCGGCCTGGTCGAGTTATGCTTACCGTCGGCGAAACATGACCCACGACACGGACATGGGCGGGGGGCAGGCGCGCTTTCCACACACGCGGCTGACGGCGATCGCGTCGCTGCGCGCCGGCGACGCGGGGGCGCGGCGACGAGCCCTCGAGTCCGTGATCGCGTGCTACTGGAAGCCGGTGTACAAGCACCTGCGGATCAAGTGGCGCGCGTCCAACGAGGAGGCGAAAGACCTGACCCAGGGCTTCTTCGCTCACGTTCTCGAAAAAACGATCCTCGACCATTATGACGCGTCGCGGGGTTCGTTTCGCACCTTTCTACGAACCTGCCTGGACGGCTTCGTCATCAACGAGCGCAAGGCCGCGGCGCGACAGAAGCGCGGCGGCGAGACGTTCACCGTGTCGCTGGACTTCGAGGACGCGGAGAGCGAAGTCCGCCGACATGATCCCGCGTCGCCGGTCGATCCCGACGAGACGTTCAACCGGGAATGGATGCGCAGCCTGTTCTCGCTCTCCGTGGAGCGGCTGCGCGATGAACTGCAATCATCGGGTCGGGACGTTCAGTTTCAACTCTTTCATCGTTACGACCTGTGCGAGCGCAGGCCCGATCAGAAGCTTACGTATGACGATCTCGCGCGCGAGTTCGGGCTGCCGGTCACGCAGGTGACGAACTTCCTCGCGGCTGCGCGGCGTGAGCTCCGCCGCATCACACTCGAGACACTGCGCGACCTGACGGGGAGCGAGGAAGAGTTTCGGGAGGAAGCGGCGCGGCTGATGTGATGGCGGGGGCACAGGCGGACAGGTTGGAAACCTGTGCTACATACACCGGTTGGAAAACCGGTGCCACACACCCACACTGGTTGCAAACCGGTGCCACACACCCACACTGGTTGCAAACCGGTGCCACACACCCACACCGGTTGGAAAACCGGTGCCACACACCCACACCGGTTGGAAAACCGGCGCCACACACCCGCACTGGTTGCAAACCGCTGCCACACTGTGCCGCGTCAATACTCGACCGTTTCGCGGCAGGCTTGCACGATCGTCGCGGCGTCCGGAAGGTAGAACCGCTCGACCTGGAAGAAGGGGAAGACGATGTCGTAGCCGGTGACGCGGCGGACCGGCGCATGGAGGCAGTCGAGGGCGCGCTCGTTGATTCGCGCGATGATCTCCGCCGCGATGCCGCACGTGCGCGGGCCTTCATGCACGACCACCGCGCGGCCCGTCGCCTTCACGCTGTCGATGATGGCCTCGGTGTCCATCGGTTTGAGCCACTGCAGGTCGAGCACGCGCGCGTGAATGTCGTGCGCGTCGGCCAGCTCCTCGGCGGCTTCGAGCACCTGACGAATCGTGGCGCCATAAGAGATCAGCGTCAGCGCGTCGCCGTCGCGCAGGCGCCGCGCCTTGCCGACGGGCCAGGCCTCCGCCTCCTCCGGCACATCCTCCTTGAACGCCCGGTAGATGGCCTTGGGCTCGTAGAAAACGACGGGATCGTTGTCCCGGATGGCGGCCACGAGCAGCGCGCGGGCGGCGCGCGGGCTGGAGGGGATGACCACTTTCAAGCCCGGCGTGTGGACCCAGTAGGCCTCGCGTGATTCGCTGTGATGCTCGACGGCGCGAATGCCTCCGCCGTAGGGCGCGCGCATCACCATCGGCACGTGCAGCTTCCCTCGCGTGCGGTTGCGCAGACGGGCCATGTTCTGCTCGATCTGATGGAACGCCTGGTAGGTGAAACCGGAGAACTGGATTTCCGCCACGGGGCGAAGCCCGGCGGCGGCCATGCCGACGGCGGTCCCGATGATGCCCGCTTCCGCCAGCGGCGTGTCCAGCACGCGGCGCGGACCGTACTTCTCGTGCAGCCCCTTGGTGACGCGGAAGACGCCGCCGTCCACGCCGACGTCTTCGCCCATGACCAGCACGTTGGGATCCTCCGCCATGCACTGGTCCAGCGCAAGGTTCAAGGCTTCCACCATGTTGAGCAATGCCATCCGTCGTCTCCATGCGGCTCGCGAGGTCATCCCCATGGGGGATCGCAGGGGTGAGTGTAGGCGCGCCCCCTTCCGCTGTCGAAACACTGGCAACCATCGTGCCCGAATCGCTAACCTGACGGGTCGGCGCAGGAGCTCCTGAGTCGACGGGGGAACTTCTCAGGGCAACCGCATTCTAAGTACGCTTGCGTGGAGCACTTTCGATTTCAGCCGGAAAACCGGGATGATCGAACTCGCGCGCGAGGCTCGTTAAGGGACTTACGCTAGAATGCGGTTGCCCTGGGGGAACTTCTACGCTGGCGAGCATCCGCTTGTCCGAGGCGTGGCCAGGTGCTACAATGTCCACACATCGGGCCGGTGGAGGCGTGCCTGCACCGAAAGGAGGTCCGACCATGAAGATGACGTCCGCCCTTGGGCGATCGGGGAGCGCAAACGCTCCGGATTGTTTCTCTCTCTCTCTCTCTGCCGCTATGCGCGAAGGTTTCACGCAGGCGCGAGCGAACGCCCGCTCGGCGTGACATCTCGCGCGTCTCGGATGTCCGCCTTTCGCGCTTGCGTCCGCACGCCGCGATGACCACGGTCATGCTCGCGTTTGCATTCATCCCGAGCACCCCCCGCATCGCCCGCGCGGATGGCCCGATCATCGACGCCGATGTCCAGCGGCTCATGGATGAAAAGCCGGATGAGGAACATGCCCTGATCGTCTCCGTCGAATTGTGCCGCACGCCGCTAAGCCTCGTAGAACTCCTGCCCACGCCCGAGGAAACCAACGAGTGCACGCGCCTGTGGCGCGCGTGGGAGACGCTTTCCGAGGAGTTCGAGCAGGGCTGCAACGAGAACCTCACGAAAGAGCACGTCGACGCAGCCTACGCGGAGGCGAAGGCGTACGACGACGAGATCGTCGCCATTCAGAAGGCCGCGTACAAGACGTATCACGAGGATTACGCGACCATCGTCGCGGAGTCCGTGCCCGACGTGTATGAAAACCTCCGCTCCGTGCTCGGCGATAAAATCCGCCGCGTGAGCGAATCAAGCAAGCTGCTCGCGGTCCGCGCGAATCGGGAGACGCTTGCCGCTATCTCCGAAACGCCTTCGCTAAAAAGGATTAGCTTCAATGTGCCCATGGTGCCCATGCTGGGCAATAGCCGACTCAACATCCGGGCGGACGAAGTGCAGTGCCCAAATGGTGGGACCGCCTACACCGGCGCCGGCGTAAAAGTGGCCATAGTGGACGATGGGATTGACTATAGTCACCCGCGCCTGCCTGCTGTAGGAGCAAACAATGATATGGATTTTACAACGGAGGATGAGGAATGCCAAGGCGCCGGTAACCACTGCACGTTTGGCCATGGTACCGCGATTGCGGGCATCCTCTTTTGCCAGCCGGATGAGGATCCGTGTGGGGAGGACGGTGATGGCCTTGTAGGCATTGCCTATGACGCCACGGTCGTCAATGCGAAAGTGGCGACTGGTGCTTGGCCAATATGTCGCACCGGTGTGTGCCCGCCTGCCCAAGGATGCGAATCGACGGGCGAGACTTGGAGCCTTACGATGGCTGCCTTCACGTGGGCGGTATTGCCGTCTATGTCTGAGGTGCGCCCCCTGGCAGATGTAGTCAGCTACAGCCGCGGCCCATCTTATGGCGAGCCGGACACCGAGAGTGACACGAACGCAGATAATCTTGCATCGCACAACATCGATTGGATCGTCTACGCAAGCGGAACGCTATTGGCCCACTCCTGCGGCAACTATGGCGCGCCGGATCAGAATCACCTTGGCACCATCGCGACCCCATCGGGCGGGTATAACGTGGTTTCAGTAGCGAACTACGACGATGACGACCAGGAAAACCGCTCGTATGCTTTCATGGAAGCAACATCGTCCTGGGGCTGGACAGATGACCTTCGTCGCAAGCCGGATTTGTGTGCACCTGGAACAGCTATTGTGACGACTAATAGTAGATGGGACTGCCCGAACGAGCCTGATTTTCTGGGGCAGACCGGCACAAGTTTCGCTGCGCCGCACGTAGCAGGCACGGTCGCACTTCTTCTGGAAGCACGGCCGAGTTTAACACCGACCGCAGTTCATGCGATCCTCATCAACAGCTCCAGTTTCATGGAAAACCTCAGTCAATCGACCTGGCACCGCCAAGCCGGTTGGGGAATGCTCGACGCCCGGAACGCTGTTAACCAGCGCAACTACACGAAAAGCGGGACTGTTGTCGACGATGACGATTCCGAGACGTATTACCTCTCAACCGTTCCGGCTGGTGAGGGCCTGGTCATCACTGGCGTATGGCACCGGGCCATGTCCGACGAGGATTCCCCCATGGAGGACGAAACCTCCAATCCCGCTCCCGCCAATCTGGACTTGATCTTGGAGTCCAAGGAGGGGGCCGCGGCATGGCAGGTCGTCGATCGCACGGAAGAGGGGCCGGATTACGATGGCGATGACGGGTATCCAGAAGACAACGTGAGGCAGGTGCGCGGGACACAGAATGAATCGGGTCAGCCGCAATTGCTGTTTCGAATTCGCGTTGAAAACAACCCGACCGATGATGTTCCATACACGGGCTCGCAGGGTTTTTCCTTGGCGTCGAGTCACGGCTTCGCTCCGAGTTAACGCATTGTCACAGAGTTAACTAGACTGGGGAACCACACGATGATTCAAGAAACAATTATTGTCTGCAGCGTGCTCGCGCCAACATGCGCATTGGAGGCATCAGAGGTGATCATAGACAATTCGTGCATTGTGGATGATGGGGTGTATGCCATGAATCTCTCCAGTTTTTGCGGAGCGGACGACGTCTTCGGGCGTCGTTCGAACGTTGAGGCCGCTGATCGCTTCGGCATAGATTCCCCCTATTGGGTTACTTCTGTGCAGATGGACTTTCTAACGTTGTATGGAATTAAGCCGGACCAGGCATGCGTGGGGTTCTATGGAAACGCGCCCGCGCGATGCGAACCGGCCGAAGCGGCCTTCTGCATTCAGACAGTGGATGGGGCGAGTTTTGGCTGGGTCGAGTATGAGGATATTCACGGTTCGTACGAAGGGCGGCGGCTGACCATAGATTTCGCAACTCCGTGCCGTCTGGCAGCCGGCGAGTGGTACTTGGCGGTGCAACCCATTGGCCAATCCGATGCCGCCGGCATCGTGGCGGCACTCTATGGAGCCGACGACTGCTTTCAAACTGGCAGCCCGATCTGGCGAAGGGCTGGCGAGGAAACAGCATGTTGTGAAGGATTGGATGCGATACCTTGGAACTGCGACCATAGTTTTGAACCGCCGACGCTGTCCATGCGCGTCGAAGGCGTCCCCACAGGCGATTGCCTGGGCTCAGAGCGAGTAACCGCTAAGTGCAAAGCCCATGGCGGCGGCGAGTTCAACGTGGTCGTGAGATTCCGCAACGGGCAGCCCAACGGGACCGTTACCGCGCTACTGGATCCACCCGATCCGCGGTCGATGAGCATCCCGCTCGACGATCGCGGGCGGGGGAAGGGGAAGTTCAAAAACGTTCCGCTCGGCGAGCATCGCGTGTTCGTCTGCGATTCGATCGTGGACGTAACGTGCGCGCCGTAACGCAGGAAGACGCGACGTTGCGCCTCGCGCGCCAGCCCCATGCTCACGCGGAGTACCGCGAGAGCATGCCACGCGTCGCGAGGGCATGCCACCCATTCGCGCATGGCGCGATGGGTGCCGCGCCTCGCGTGCCGCGCCCCGCGCCATTTGCGCCCTTTCACTTGCACCACTGATCCAGCCATCCGAGCACGGTATCGTGCCACAGGATGCTGTTGTGCGGCTTGAGAACCCAGTGGTTCTCGTCGGGGAAGTGCAGGAGCTTGCTGGGGGTGCCGCGGCGCTGGCAGGCGTTGAACGCGGCCAGCCCGTGCGTCTCGCACACGCGGAAGTCGTTGGCGCCGTGGATGACCAGCATCGGCGTCTTCCAGCGGCCCACGAAGCGCGCCGGGTTGTGCTCCTCGAACGCTTCGGGCCGATCCCACGGCGCGCCGCCGTGTTCGCGCTCGGGGAACCACAGCTCCTCCGTGTCGAAGTAGCCCATGCGCGTGTCGAACACGCCGTCATGATTGACTAGGCAGCGGAAGCGGTCGGGCCAGTTGCCCGCGATCCAGTTGATCATGTAACCGCCATACGATGCGCCCAGCGCGGCCACGCGCGAGCCGTCCATCCAAGGGTACTTGGCGAGCGCCGCCTCCAGACCTTTCTGAAGATCGACGAGCGGCTTGCCGCCCCAGTCGTTCTGAATCGCGTCGCAGAACGCCTGCCCATACCCGGTGGATCCGTGGAAATCGACCATGATGGCCGCATAGCCCGCGCCGGCGTAGCTCTGCGGGTTCCAGCGGTAGTGAAAGTCGTTGCCGAAAGAGCCTTGCGGTCCGCCGTGGATGAGAAACGCGACGGGGTATTTCTGCGACGGATCGAAATCCACGGGCTTGACGACATAGGCGTGGACCGTTTCGTTGTTCCAGCCCTTGAACGTGAACTGCTCCGGCTCGCCGAGGCGCACGGCGGCGAGGCGGCTCTCGTTGAACCGCGTGATGCGGCGCAGATCGGATCCGTCTGGACGGAGGGTGTAGAGATCGACCGGGCTTTGAAGCTGATCCATGCCGAAGACGATCGGTCCGCCCGCGGACGCGCCGACCGGGCCGCGAACGTGCCCCTCCTTCACGACGATGCGCGCCTCTCCGCTTGTCGCGTCAATGGCGAACAGCGCGATCTGCCCGAGGTGGTCCACCGCGGCGTATAGCGCGCGGCTGTCCGGCGACCAGGAGAACTCCCCGGGAGAACGGTCCCAAGCCTCCGTCAGGCATCTTGCCTTCCCGTCGGGCCAGGACATGAGCATCACGCGGAAGCGATCGGCCTCGTATCCGGGCACGCGCATGGCGAGCCACGCGAGCGTCTTTCCGTCAGGCGAGAACGTCGGGCGCGTGTCCCACGCGGGGTTGCTTTCGGTGAGGCATCGCGGCGGCTGCGAGGCGTCGATGGGCACGACGTAAAGATCGAAGTCGGTGGACCAGGCCTCCTCGCGCCCGACGAGCTTGGCGGCGAAGACGAGGCTCTTGCCGTCTGGGGTGAACGTGAAATCCTCCGCGCCGCCGAAGGGCTTGGCGGGGCAGTCGGCGTCGAGACCGGACATCAGGTCGAGCGGGACGGCGTATTCCGCCGAGGCGCCGGCGTTCTCGGAAGCGGCGTCGCCGGGGGACGCGCTATCGCCGGCGACTGGGATTTTGGCGGAAGACGCGCGCTCGCCAGAGGTCACTCGCTGGCTGGCGCTTCGCGTTCTGAAATCTCCTGTCGCTGCGCTATGGGCGGGCAGCGGCACGACGAAAACGTGTGAGCGCCGCCCGTCCTTCCAGGCGTCCCAGTGGCGCATCATGGCCTGCTCGTACAGGCGACCGGTGGATTTCTGCTCCGCGCGCTCGTCCAGCCGCTGCTTCGTGTCTTTCGGATTCGGCAGGTCGGGGAACACGTCCATCGAGATGGCGAGGCGTGATCCGTCGGGCGAGACGGTGAAGGCGCCCACGTCGAGCGGCTGGTGCGTCACTTCGACGGCCTCTCCGCCTTCGGGGTCGATCGCCCAGACCTGCGAAGAGCCGCCGCGCGCCGAGAGAAAGTACACGCGACGCCCGTCCGGCGACCAGCGCGGCTGGCTGTCGCTTTCGGGCTGGTTCGTGAGGCGGCGCAGCCCGCTGCCGTCGACGCTTACCAGCCACAGGCTCGTGCGACCCTTGTTGGCGTCGAGGTCGGTCTGCCGAACCACGAAGACGACGCGCGTTCCCTCCGGCGAGACCTGGTGGTCACTGAGGCGGTCCATGGCGACAAGGTCGCGGATGCCAAAGGGATGCGTGGGAGCGGCCCTGCCGCTTTGTGCAAACGCAACAGCGGCCAGTGTCGCAAAGCCGAGGACGATCAAGAGCGTCAGACCTGACATTTTCCGGGTTCTCCGCTAGGATGCCGTGCTCTCGTCCGGGCCAAGCGTGCGTTGAGACAACGGGTTCGCCCCTTCCTTCAAGGGAGACGGACCGCCCGGAGCGAGCCGTCAGGTTAGCCGCATGAGCAGTCGAACACCAATGGACCTGGATCAAAGACCGGACAGCGATCCGGTGGAAACGTCGGAGTGGATGGAATCGCTGGACGCGGTGCTGCACCAGCCCGGGGGATACGAGCGGGTGCTGTTCCTGATGCGCCGCCTGATCGACCGCTCGCGGCAGCGCGGCGTCAGCCTGCCCGCTTCCCTGACCACGCCCTACGTCAACACGATCCCCGCCTCTCAGACGCCGCCGTACCCGGGGGATCGCACGATCGAGCGTCGCATCAAGAGCCTGATGCGCTGGAACGCGGTGGCCATGGTCGTTCGTGCCAACCGGCAGTTTCCCGGCATCGGCGGGCACATCTCGACGTTTCAATCCGCGGCGACGCTGTATCAGGTCGGGTTTCACCATTTCTTCAAGGGGAAGGACGCTTCGGGCGGCGGCGACCAGGTGTTCTTTCAGGGTCACGCCGCGCCGGGCGTGTATGCCCGCGCGTTTCTTGAGGGGCGGCTCAGCGCCGACGATCTGTCTCACTTCCGCCGCCGCGTGCGCATCGGCGAGCAGGTGTCGTCGTACCCGCACCCGTGGCTGATGCCGGGCTTCTGGGAGTTTCCGACGGTGTCGATGGGGCTGGGCGCCATCACGGCGATCTACCAGGCGCGGTTCAACCGTTACCTCCACGACCGCGGGATCAAGGACACCGACCACCAGCGCGTGTGGTGCTTCCTTGGCGACGGCGAAACGGACGAGCCGGAGTCGCTCGGGGCGTTGACGCTGGCGTCGCGCGAGGGGCTGGACAACCTGACGTTCGTGGTGAACTGCAACCTGCAGCGCCTCGACGGACCGGTTCGCGGCAACGGCAAGATCATCCAAGAGCTGGAGGCGGCCTTCCGAGGGGCGGGATGGAACGTCATTAAGGTCCTCTGGGGATCGGACTGGGATCCGCTGCTGGAGTCCGAGGACGCCGACCTGCTCATCGAGCGCATGACGGACGCGCTCGACGGGGACTATCAGCGCTACTCCGTCCAGCCCGGCGACAAGACGCGACAGGAGTTCTTCGGCGTTCACCCGCGCCTCCAACGGCTGGGTGAGTCGCTGACCGATCTGCAGATCCTGCAACTGCGCCGCGGCGGGCACGACCCGGTCAAGGTCCACGCCGCCTACCAGGCCGCCGTCAGCCACAAGGGCCAGCCGACGGTGATCCTCGCCAAGACCATCAAGGGGTATGGGCTGGGAGAGGCCGGCGAGGGGCGCAACATCACGCACCAGCAGAAGAAGCTCAACGAGGACGAGCTGCGTCACTTCCGTGACCGGTTCGACATTCCCATTCCGGACAGCAAGCTGGCGGAGATGCCGTTTTACAAGCCGTCGGACGACAGCGAGGAGATTCGCTACCTGCGCGAGCGGCGACTCGCGCTGGGCGGGTATCTGCCTCAGCGGCGCGTGCAGGCGCCGGGCTTCAGCGCGCCGCGGCTCGACAAATTCGCCGAGTTCCTCGACGGCACCAAGGACCGCGAGGCCGCCACGACGATGTCGATGGTGCGCATCCTGACGCGCCTGATGGACGACAAGGAGATCGGCAAGCTGATCGTGCCCATCGTGCCCGACGAAGCGCGCACCTTCGGCATGGACGCGCTCTTCCGCAAGTACGGCATCTACGCGCACAAGGGGCAGCTCTACGATCCCGTCGATTCCGACCTGTTCCTTTACTACCGCGAGGCCAAGGAAGGGCAGCTTCTCGAGGAGGGCATCACCGAGGCCGGCTCGATGGGCTCGTTCACCGCGGCGGGCACGGCCTACGCCACGCACGGCGCGAACATGATCCCGTTCTACTTTTTCTACTCGATGTTCGGCTTCCAGCGCGTGGGGGATTCGATCTGGGCGTTCGCCGACGCGCGCGGGAAGGGGTTTCTCATCGGCGGAACCGCGGGGCGGACGACACTGGCGGGCGAAGGCCTGCAGCATCAAGACGGGCAGTCGCTCCTCTACTCGAGCGTGGTCCCGAACTGCATCAGCTACGATGCGGCGTACGCTTATGAACTGGCGGTGATCGTGCAGGACGGCATCCGCCGCATGTACGAAGACCGCGAGGACGTCTTCTACTACCTCACGGTGGAGAACGAGACGTATCCCATGCCACCGATGCCGCAGGGACCGGGCGTGGCCGAGGGCATCCTCAAGGGCATGTACCGTTTCCGCGCCTCTCCGCTGACGGGGAAGGACCAGGACAAGCCGTTCGTGCACCTCTTCGGCAGCGGGGCGATCCTCAATCTTGCCGTGGAGGCGCAGCGCCTCCTTGCCGAGAAGTTCGGCGTATCCAGCGACGTGTGGTCCGTGACCAGTTACACCCAATTGAGACGCGACGCGATGGCCTGCGACCGGGAGAACCGACTACACCCGGCCGCCGCGCCGCGCCGACCCTACATCGCCGAGCAGCTCGCCGCGCGCCCGGCCCCCGTCGTGGCGGCCTCGGATTATGTGCGTCTTTTGGCCGACGGCGTGGCGCCGTGGACGCCGAAGGGGCTGGTGGCGCTGGGCACGGACGGTTTCGGGCGCAGCGAGACGCGCGAGGGGCTGCGTCGGTTCTTCGAGGTGGACGCCGCGTCGATCGCGGTGGCGGCGCTGCACCGGCTCGCCCTCGACCGCGCGATGAAGCCGTCGGTCGTGGAAGACGCCATCCGCACGCTCGGGGTAAATCCCGACGCGCCCCCGCCCTGGACCTGTTGAATTCCGCGAGAATATCGGCCTAGAATCATTCGAGCCGCGACGGACTCGCGAGGGGGCGCCGTCGCTATGCGCGGGCGCTGCGCCTGCGTAGAATGAGTATTCGACGATCAGGGCATTTCACGTCGTGAGGGGGATTCTATGTACCGATCCATGCGTCGATGGCTCGCGGTGGCGGGCGTGATGGTGATTGCGGCGGGGGCGAACGCGGAAACCACGTGGTATGTCGATGACGACAACTGCCCCGGTCCCGGCAACGGCTCCGAAGGCAGTCCGTTCTGCCAGGTCCAGGCAGCCATCGACATCGCCGTCAGTGGCGACACGATACTGGTGCTGCCCGGAACCTATGTGCAGGCGATTGACTACAAGGGCAAGACGCTGGCCATCCGCAGCACGGACGGACCGGAGGTGACCACGCTCGACGGCGACTTCCAGAACTCGGTGGTCCGGCTACGCGGCGCCGAAGGCGTTGGAACGCTCCTTGAAGGCTTCACGATCACCAACGGGCGAGGCTTCAGCAACGGTTCGGTGTACTTGGGCGGAGGCATTTCCACGCTGAACTCGTTTCCGACCATCCGCAACAACATCATCATCAACAACCGCGCCAGCTACGGCGGCGGCGTTGACGTGGACCACGGTCACACCATCCTCGACCACAACGTGATTACGGGCAATATTGCTGAGGATACCCACATCATCCTGCACATCTCCGGCGATGGCGGCGGCGTGAGCGTTTTCCGTGGCCAAGTCACGATGCTCGGCAACGAGATCTACAACAACCGCGCCTACCGCGACGGAGGCGGCATCTGGGGCGACCTGGCGCCGGCGGACACGATGCCGATCGTCCTGCGCGACAACCTCATCTACAACAACACGTCTGAAGGAACCGAAGGCGGCGGCGCCGGCAAGGGCGGCGGCATGTTCTTTGAAGCCAATTCGAGCATCGAGATCACCGGGTGCACGTTCACAGGCAATTCCGGCGCCGACGCCGGCGACGGCATCACCCTGCGCAGCGACGGCGACCTCGCCGCTACGCTGTACAACAGCGTGGTGTACGGCAATGGATCAACCTCCGGCGACGGACGCGAGGTGGACCTGCTGAGCGTCACGCTTGACGTGTCCTACTGCGACATTGAGGCGGGCGAGGGCGGCATTACGGCGAACTCCTCAGTGGTGAACTGGGGCGCGGGCAACGTGGACGTGGACCCGATGTTCAAGGACCTCGAGGCGGACGACTACCATCTGGACAACTGCTCCCCACTGGTGAACGCCGGCGACCCGGCGTTTGTGCCGCAATCGGGCGAGACGGACGTCGACGGGAATGAGCGCGTGCTGCGCGGCGCGGTGGACATCGGCGCGGACGAGGTTGTGTTCGAGTGCGGCGCGGGATGCACGGGGAGCGAACGCATCGGCGGCGCGAAATGCCGCCTGAAGAACGGCGTCAACAAGATGACCGTCAAGCTGATGGACGGCGTGCCCGGCGACACGTTTACCGTCACGCTCAGCAGCGGTCCCGGCAAGTCCGGCACCATCAAGGACACCGGCCGCGGCAAGGCGAAGTTCAGCGACCTGCCCGCGGGACCGGGCACGGCCACGGCGGAGTGGGGCTGCGGCGCGGTGGACGCGAAGGGTTACGACTGCCCGTGAGGATTGTGATCGCGCTGCGGGATCCAACGCGAGTCGCGCTGCGCGTAGGGCGGGCTACGCCCGCTTTCCGGGTCGGAGGGAAGGCGACTCGCCTTCAACCCGAGCTGGGAACGCAGCATGATTGACCCTTGGCCGGTGACGCAGGTCCACGGCCGCGGACGCGTGGGGTCTTCAGACACAGTCAAACCGGGCACGCGGCGAGGTTATGGGGCAGCACTTTCTGTGTTTCTGCTTGTCCAAAGGTGGACCCGGGCGCTGAGGATGCCGCAAGCATGAAGCTCTACACGCGCACCGGCGACGCCGGACAGACCTCGTTGTTCGGAGGGCGGCGAACGTCGAAGGACGACGCGCGCGTCGCCGCGTATGGAGACGTTGATGAAACCAACGCGGCCATCGGCTTGGCCGCGACCGGCGCGGCGGAACTTCTGGCCTCGCTCCTGCGGCAGTTGCAAAGCGATCTGTTCGTCCTCGGATCGGAACTGGCGGACCCGGACCTCGAGGGCAAGTCCCCGCGGCTCGGCGCGGCGGATGTCGAGCGGCTGGAGCGGTGGATCGACGAGGCGTGCGCGTCCGTGGCGCCGATGCGCCAGTTCATCCTTCCGGGAGGAAGCGAGTTGGCCTCGCGGCTGCACCTGGCGCGGACTATCTCCCGCCGGGCGGAGCGTGCCGTCGTGACGTTGAACGCCGACACGCCGCTCGGGGGTCACTCCCTGGTGTACCTGAACCGCCTCAGTGACCTGCTGTTCGCCTTGGCACGACAGGCCAACGCCGCGGCCGGCGTCCCCGATGTCCCCTGGAAGCCGACATAGGCGGCAACCCGGAATCCGACGCGGGTCGCGCGAGGGAGGGTGCGACGGGTCGGATCGCAGCGGCGTGCAGCAACTCCCCCGGGGGAAGCCGGGCTGCACGAAATTGTCGGCGCTCCTCGTGCAATTGCCTTGGCCGGCCCGGTCACCGTACTCTCGCGCTGGCTCGTTGCGGAATGAAACCGCCCTTGGCAGAAGTTTATGCAGGTACCACCGCCCGTGGCACAGGCCGGACGCGAGCGGGCAGCAGGAAAGAACAGAGACCATGGAACACTCACCAGCATTGGCATTTGCACCCGCCACCCGTGACACCAGGCCCTTTCGCCGAGGCCTGTCCACGCCCTACCTGCTGCTGGCGGTCGTAGCCGCGGGGGGCGGCGTCGTGGCGTTCTGGTCGTTGTTTGGCCGCAGCGTCGCGACGAAAGAGGACATTCTGGCGCACCGCGTCGAGCGGCACAGTTTCGCCGTCACGCTTCAGGAGAAAGGCGAGCTGACCGCGGCCAACTCGACGGAGGTCAAGTGCGAGCTGGAAGGGCGCAGCACGATCATCTTCCTGATTCCCGAAGGCAGCATGGTGCAGGGCGGCGACGAGCTGGTCCGCCTGGCGAGCAATCAGATTGAAGACCAGATCCGCCAGGAAGAGCTGAAGGAAACCTCTGCGAAGACGTCGGTCAAAACCGCGCAGAGCGACCTGGACATTCAGAAAGATCAGAACCTAAGCGACATCGCCCAGGCCCAGTTGAAGGTGGACGTGGCGGCCATCGAGCTGACCAAGTACATCGAGGGCGACTGGCCTCTCGCCGAAAAAGACGCCGACGTGGCGATCGAGGAAGCCAAGATGGCGCTGGCGCGCAGCAAGGAGACGTTTGAAGCCTCCAAAGACCTCTTCGATCGCAAGTACATCACCTCGACCGAGTACCGTCAGGATGAGTTCGAACTGAGTAAGTCGGAATGGGCGCTGGACAAGGCCGTTCGCGCGAAGGAGCTGCTGGTCAAGTACACGCACGAGGTGGACCTCAAGTCAAAGAAGTCCGCGCTGGAGGAAGCCCAGAGCGAACTGGAACGCGTCGGCAAGAACGCCAAGGCCGCCGAGGAGGGCAAGCAGGCGGCGCTGGACGGTCGGCAGAAGGAGCTGGAACTGACCCAGAAGAAACTGACCCAACTGCTTAAGCAGCAGGAGAAATGCCGCATCGTCGCGCCGGGACCCGGACTGGTCGTTTACTCGGCCACGTCGTCCGGGCGCTTCATGTCCAGCGAGGACCAGGTCAAGGAAGGCGCGGAGGTGTTCGAGCGTCAGACGCTGATGACCATCGTGGACACCACGCGGATGAACGTCCTGCTGCGCGTGCATGAGTCGAAGATGAACCTGCTGAAAACGGAGCTTCCGGCCCGGGTGCAGGTGGAGGGTCTACCCAACCAGTCCTTCCAAGGTCACGTCAGCAAGATCGGCACGCTCGCCGAGTCGCAGAACCGCTGGCTCAACCCCGACCTCAAGGAGTATGAGGTCCGCATCGAACTGGATGAAACGCCCACGCTGCTGAAGCCCGGCGTCACCGCCGTGGCGGAGATCATGGTCAACCAGGTCGAAGGCGCGGTGGCCGTTCCCGTTCAGTCGGTCTTCGGCAAGGGCGGCAAGAGCTTTGTGTTCGCCACGGACGGGCGGAAAGTGGCGCCGGCGGCGGTTCGCGTCGGAGCCTCCAACACGGAGTGGGTGCAGATTCTCGACGGCATCAGCGAAGGTGGGCAGGTGCTGCTGGCGGTGAATGACGATCAGCTCCGCATGTTGCCCGAGGCGCCTGCGGGAGCGGGGCGCGGGGAAAACGGAGGCATGGGCGGTGAACGACCCGGTGGACCGGGCATGGCGGGTCCGCCCTCGGCGACGGGCGGAAAGTCCGGGCGCGGCGGAGCGCCTCCTTCTGGGGCGGGTCGGCCCGGCGGGAGTCCGCCCGGACAGCCCGGCGGCGGCGCGCCCGCGCAGCCTGGAGCCGGTCCGCCCGCTCCCTCGGGTGGACGTCCCGGTGAGGGCGATCGTCCGCGCCCCGCAGGCGCGCCTTCGCGCGAAGGTCAGCCCGCAGGCGGCGCGGGCGGCAGTCCGACACCGGGCGGCGGCGCTGACCGGCCGAGGCCTTCCTCCGGGTGACACGCGGCGCGGTCGCAGCGCTGCGTCCGCAAGGACGTGCCAATCATCGAGCTTTCAAAACTTTTCGTGCCGTCCCTGCCGGCTTGCCAGGGCCGGCCTGAACCGGAACCATCTGCATTCATGTCCATCGTCGCTCGCGTTGAATCTCTGAAGAAAGTGTATGGCCTGCCCGGCACGGCGGTGTGCGTGGAGGCGCTGCGCGGCGTGGACCTGGACTTCATCGCCGGGCAGTCCGTGGCCGTCTGCGGGCAGAGCGGCTCGGGCAAGAGCACGCTGATGAACATCATCGGCTGCCTCGACCGCCCCACGGACGGTCGCTACCTGCTGGGCGACATCGACGTGTCCAGCATGAGCGACGACGACCTTTCAGACGTGCGCGGGCAGAAGATCGGCTTTGTGTTTCAGAACTTCAATCTCATCCCCGCGCTGACCGTGCTGGAGAACCTGGAGGTCCCGCTCTTTTACCAGGGGGTCTCGCCGGCGCAGCGCCGGGCGCGCGCCGCCGCCGCGATCGAACTGGTCGGACTGGCCGACCGCGGGCAGCACCGCCCGGTCGAATTGTCCGGCGGGCAGCAGCAGCGCGTAGCCATCGCCCGCGCGTTGATCAACGAGCCGCTCATCCTGCTCGCCGACGAGCCGACGGGAAACCTCGACACGGCCACCGGCGAGGCCATTCTCGCCATCTTCGACCGCCTGCACGATCAGGGCGTGACGATCCTCATGGTCACGCACGAGCCGGAAGTCGCGCAGCGGTGCGACCGGATCATCACGCTGCGCGATGGGAGGATCGTCTCGGATGAGCTGCGCAATGAACCCGAGCGCCCGCCGGCGCTGGCGAGCGCTCATGCTCACGCGCACGGTTGAATGCGATGACTCGCGCGACCGAATCCGATTATCCGCTCGGCTGAATGCGCCAGCTCGCATCGCTGATGCTACGGGCTTGGGCGGCTGAAAAAGCTGGGAGGCGGTGCTCGGGTCGGCTTCAGCCGACGTGCTTTTGCCACCGACTTGAGTCGGTGGGGTTCCGGCGCACAAGATGGTGTGAGCCGGCTTCAGCCGGGCTTGCCGCGAAGCTGAAAGTCCGGCTGAAGCCGGCTTGCCTGATTCTGCTTCTTTAGCCCCCCGCTGAAGCGGGGGGCAAGGACCGGCCGGCTGAAGCCGACCCGTTTGAATCGGTGCGGGTTGGTACGCCAGGGATGAACACTCTGCCGCACGGCTTCGCCGAATCCGCGACGTGATCACTTCAACACCCGCCAAGGTAACGCGGCTGGCTGCCGGGCTGGTGGAAACCCAATAGAATGAGGCCAACACGGATTTGCACCTGGTCGTCCGAGGCGCGACCCCTTCGGAGGTAATCGGATCATGCACATCGCCGTCAGCGGCGCGAGCGGGTTGGTCGGTGGCGCGCTCGTGGAACATCTCGCGCGGAAGGGGCACACGGTGCTGCGGCTGGTGCGCGCGGACCCGCGCGCCGCGCCCGGCATCACCTCGCCGCAGCCCGGCCAGGATCGGATCCTCCGCCCGCCGGATGAGGGCCGGATCCCGTGGCAGCCGGACGCAGGCCGGCTCGATTCGACTCTGCTGGAAGGGCTGGACGCGGTCGTGCATCTGGCCGGCGAGAACATTGCCGCCGGTCGATGGACCGCGCGGCGCAAGGCGCGCATCCGCGATTCGCGCGTCAACGGAACGACGCTGCTGTGCGGCGCGCTCGCGCGATGCGCGCGTCCGCCCAAGGTGCTGTTCAGCGCGTCGGCCGTGGGCTTCTATGGTGATCGCGGCGACGAATGGGCGACGGAGGAAATGGGCGCGGGCCGGGGGTTCCTCGCGGATGTCTGCGCCGCGTGGGAATCCGCGACGCAGGCGGCTGCGCAGCACGGCATCCGCGTGGTCAGCGGGCGCATCGGCATGGTGCTCAGCGCCGCGGGCGGCGCGATGAAGAAGATGCTGACGCCGTTCCGGTTGGGCATGGGCGGGAGCGTCGGATCGGGGCGGCAATGGATGAGCTGGATCGACCTTGACGACCTTGTCGCCGCCATCGAGTTCTGTCTGCGGCACGACGCGCTGAGCGGACCGGTGAACCTCGTCAGCCCGCATCCTGTCACGAACTTGCAGTTCACCAAAATCCTCGGCGCCGCGCTGCACCGACCGACCGTCATGCCCATGCCGGCTTTCGCCGCGCGCCTGGTTTTTGGAGAGTTGGCGGATGCGCTGCTGCTCTCCAGTCTTCGCGCCCGTCCGATGCGGCTGGTAGAACATGGATTCGAGTTCGGCTACGGATCGCTGGCCTCCGCGCTCGAGCATCAGCTTGGGAAGCGGCGGTGAGCGACTGCTCATCTTCGCATGCAAGGGTATCATGCGGCCATGTCGTCCGGCTTGTTGACTATCTTCGCCGTGTGGATTGCGGGCGTCGGCTGCCGGCAGAATGGCGCTGCGCCGCCGGGGACGGGGCCGCCGCCGCCGGCGCCGCACGTGCGGCTGGGCGTGGCCGGCGGTCCCTTCCGCGTGCATCGCACGGATCACTTCGTCGTCTCGCACAACACTTCGACCACGGTGCTTCGCGGGCTGGTGAACCGGCTCGACCGCACTTACGAAGCCGTCATGAAGTTCGCCGACGCGCGGGGTCTGGTGGACCCGGCGCGGCGCGCGATTCCGCTGGAGGTGCTCTTCTTCGATTCATACGAGGAGTACGCGGCCTTTGCCCGGACGCGCGGCGAGAGCGCGGACGTGACCGCGGGCTTCTACCACTCGAAGGACAACGTCGCGGTGTTCTACAACACGCTGAACCGGCCCGATGTGGCCGACATCAGCCGTCAGATCGAAGGCGCAAGGGCGCAGATGCTGGCGCTGCGCAACGAGGGGCGCAACGGAGGCTCGACGCAGGTGCAGCAGCTTCAACGCCAGATCGACGTCTGGCAGACGCAGCGCGACGCCTTCGTCGACCAGGCCAACCGCGTGGCGTTAATGCACGAGGCGGCGCACCAGTGCCTCTTCAATCTCGGCGTTCACGCCGGCGGCGCGGTGAACCCCACGTGGCTGGTCGAGGGGCTGGCGTGCCTCTTTGAGGTTCCTCAGAATGTGTCCGGCGGGATCGCGGCGCGCATCAATGGGAATCGCCTGGCCGACTTGCGCTCCGCTTGCGCCGCGGAGGCCGCGGACGACCCAGCCGCCAAACCTGATGACTCCGCGTGCATCGGACCCCTCCCGCTGCGGGATTTCGTCTCCGCTCCCGGCAGGGTGGGAGATCGCTCGCGCGCTGACATTGCAGGACTTTACGCGCAGAGCTGGGCAGTCGTGTGTTTTCTGCAGGCTGAACACGCGGAGCAGTTCACCCAATATCTGTGCTCGATCCGCGCACGGAAGCCGGACACCCTCCCGACCGGGGCGGAGGAACTGGCGTTGCTTGAAGCCGCGTTCGGAGCCCCGGTAGAGACATTGGAACGCGACTGCGCCAAGTTCTTGCGTTCACACAAGGCGGAGTAGCAGCCAGTCCAGTCCTCCTCGCCCGTTTGAGGCGACGACGCGAGAGGGGGGGGCGCTGCAAAGAACCACCCTCCCACGCCCTCTTGTTGAAAGGGAGGGGGGTTGATGGACTCCTGCAGGTAAGGGTGTGGATAGGATGACTTCCGGCCTCCCGGAAGACGCTGAACGAACGGGTTTGGCGCTGGGGGCCGCGTCGGGAAGAATCTAGTGAATGCGGGTGACTGACGAATCGGTGTGCGTGCCGACATTCCGACGCCTGTTCGGCTGGGACGCCGCCGTGGTCGCGGTTTCGATGGCCAGCGCGGCCGCGATGCTCGTGTGCATCCCGGACGGCGTAGGCGTGTATCCGGATTCCGTGCAGTACCTTGCCGCCGCGCGGCGGTTGCTGGCGGGCCATGGATTGCAGGGCCTCTCCGCAACCGGCGACTGGATCCCGTTGACGCGCTTCCCGCCACTCTATCCGCTCCTGTTGGCACTGACGTCATGGGCAACGCGGACCGATCCGCTGATGGCGGCACGTGGGGTCCATGTGTGCCTGTGGGGAATGAATGTTTTTCTTGGCGCTCGGCTGATTCGGGCGGTTGCGCCGGGCGCCGGCGGGGCGCCCTTCGTGGGCGCGCTGGCGCTTTCATGCTGTCCGATGCTCCTTCGGCTGCACAGTCTGGCGTTGTCGGAACCGCTTTTCATGATGACCGTTCTGGCGGCCCTTCTCCTCCTCACCAGAACTGCGCCTAAGCCCGGTTTGCAACAACATGGGCTGCTGGTCGCGCTCTGTGCCGCGGCGCTGCTGACGCGATTCGTGGGGTTGGCGCTCATCGCTACCGCGGTCGTTCTGGTGGCCGCGCGCGCGCAGGGGAATGTTCCGAAGGGCATCCGCGTGCGCCGGGCGTTGTGCGTGGGCTTGGCATCAGGGATGCCCATGGCGCTTTGGATGCTCTGGAGGGGTGATGCCCAGGGGACGCCCGCCGGACGATCATTGCATTTCCATCCGCCGGACTGGCGAAATGCGCAGCAGTTTGTGGCCTCGCTGTGGGGGTGGGTCGTCCCGTGGGAGCTTCCCGCGGGCATCCTGCACGCATTGACCGTGCGCCTGCCTCTGCTTGTGATCGTCCTTGTGCTGCTGGTCGTTTTCGTTCGCCACCGAAAGGGCCTCCGCCTGACGGGAAAGGGGGTCGTGCCCCGACCGGAGGCGGCGGTGCTCTTGTTTCTGGTCTGTTATCTGGCGTTGCTTGCCGGCGCGCGCACGCTCGCGGACGCCGCCATTGATTTTGACGACCGCATGTTGATGCCGGTCCTGTTCCTGACGATCACCCTCGCCGTCCGCGCGTGCGTCATTCGATGGCAGACAGGCAACGCGGCGCCGGCAGGCCTGGCGCGCCGAATACCGCTGCTTCTGCTGTCCGCATGGATCGTCGCTTCCGCCGTTCGCACCGGGCTGCACGTGAACCTGACGCGGCAAGACGGCCAGGGGCTTGCGGGAAAGGCGTGGCGAGAATCGCCTCTGCTGGCGCGCCTCCGCATCGTGGAGGGCTCCGTCCGGTATGTCAGCAACGTGCCGGATGTCCTTTATCTCTGGCTGGGAAAACCGGCGGCGCTCCTGCCGGTCCTTCAGGATTCCGTCTCGGGAGAGCGCAATCCCCACATCGAAGCGGAGTTGTCCGCCCTGCGCCAGCAGGCACAGGAAGCACGGGTCTGCATCGTGCTCTTCGACGACGCCGGCTGGCGGTGGTATCTGCCGTCGCCGACGGACCTGCTTGCCCGGTGGCGCGACGCGGAGATTCCCCGGGAGCGCTGCGCGGACGGCGAGCTCCTCGGCGTCTGCGCGAAGCCCTAACTGTCCGTGGCGAATGGCGACACTCGTCATTCCCGCGCAAGCGGGAATCCAGACCGTGGTTTCGAGGAAGCAGGCAATCAGGCGTATTGCGGGGCAAACTGGACCCCCGCCTGCGCGGAGGTGACGGTGCCGATGCCCTGGCTCGATATCTACCACGGGCTGCTGAATGACCGCACCCGTGGCCCGGCGGCGAAGTCCTCCCGCTGTCCTGTTGATTTCAGAACCATTTGAAACTATCATATTTTCAGGAGTTTCAACGTTTCTCGTTCTTTTCCGGAGTCGACCTCATGCAACGCACCGCCGCGCAGGAAGCCGAAGCCTTGTTCATCCGCCGCTGGGGCGAAATGGCCGCCGGCTGGGGCATCAGCCGCACCATGGCGGAGATTCACGCGCTGCTCTACCTGACGACCGAGCCGCTGTGCATGGACGACATGATGGAACGCCTGCAGATTTCCCGCGGCAACGCCAGCATGAATCTGCGGCAGCTTGTCAACTGGGGGCTGATCCAGCGCATCCACCATCGCGGTGACCGGCGAGAGTACTTCACGGCCGAGACCAACGTCTGGCAGATGTTCGAGACGATCATCCGCGAGCGCCGCCGGCGCGAAGTCGAGCCGATCGTCGAGACGCTCGAACGATGCCAGGCGATGGTCGCGGCGGAGCTGAAGACTCTGAAGGGCAAGCACCGGGAAGACGCCGAAATCCAGTTGCAGCGGTTCCGGGGAATCCTGGACTTCTTCGCGGCCATGAACGGACTGTCCAACGCCGTGTTTAGGCTGGGGCCGCGCGGACTGGCGACCGCGGCAAAGCTGCTGCAACACGCCTGAGGCGGTGAGCTTCGCTTTAACCTCCGCAGCCATCGAAAGTTGTCAATCGCCGGTACGAAGTGAAATCTCGTGGACGCCGCCGCCGGGCGCGGTACAATAGGCGCTTCCGCAAGACGCCGATGGCCACCATCAGTTACGGATTTTGGAACGATCTGCTGGACGCGGTGCGCCGCGCGCAGCCGGATGTCGCGCGGGCGTGGTTTCGCCTGCTGAAACCAGGTGTGCTCCGCGGCGGGGTGCTCATCGTCCACGCGGCCAAGGCTCAGCAGCGAGAGTACCTCCAGCGAACGGCGCAGCAGGCCTTCACGCAGGCCGTGCAATCGCTCACCGGGCGCCTGGTCACGGTTCAATTCGAGCCGCCCGCGGAGGAGGCACGAACCGCAACGCCGGACTTGGTCGAAGCGTCGGATGAAGACCCCCTCCTCTGGCGCCCGACGCCGCTTTCGCCGGATCTGACCTTCGAGGAATTCGTCGTCGGACCGTGCAATCGGCTGGCGCATGCGGCGGCCGGGGCGGTGGCGGAATCCCCGGGACGGGCCTACAACCCGTTTTTCCTTTGCGGGTCGGGGGGTTCAGGCAAGACGCACCTCCTCCATGCCATCTGCCGGGAGATTCAGCGAACCGATCCGGGCTGCCGCTGCGTGTATGTGCGCTGCGACCAGTTCGCCACCGCCTTTCTGGCGAGCGCCGACGCCGGGCGCGAGGACGAGTTTCGTCAGTCCTTTCGCGAAGTGGACGTCCTGGCGATCGACGACGTCCAGCGGCTGTCGGAGCGCGAACGCAGCCAAGAGGAGTTTTTTCACACCTTCAACGCGCTGTCGGAGCGCGGGTCGCAGATGGTGCTGGCGGCGGACCGTTCTCCGCGGGAACTGGCGGGATTTCAGGATCGGCTGACCAGCCGGTTCAATTCCGGGCTGGTGACGGTGCTGGATCCGCCCTGCTATGAAACTCGGCTGGCAATCCTGCGGAAAAAGTGTAAACTCCGCTGCCTGGAAATGCCGGAGGACGTGATCGAGTTTGTCGCCGTCCGGGTCAGCGACAGCCCGCGGCGTCTGGAGGAAGCGCTAAGGGAGATCGATGCTCTCGCGCACGCGCTCGGCGGGGAGATCACGCTGGACGTGGCGCGTCAGGCGATCGGCGACGTGCCGAGGCTGTGGGTGGCTCTGCCGGCGATCGTGGAGGTCGTCCGGCGACGGTGGGGCGTGCAGGCGGCGGACCTTTCGGGGCCGCTGCGCAAGCGGACGCTCGCCGCGCCGCGCCACATCTGCATGTATCTCGCGCGCCACATGACGCAGCAGAGCCTCAGCGACATCGGCGCGTTCTTCGGGGGGCGCGATCACTCGACCGTGCTGCATGCCGTTCGACTGGTCGCCGGGCGCATGGAGAGTTCGCCGGAGTTCCGCACGTTGATGGAGGAACTCAGGCAGGAGCTTGCCCGCGGAGTCACGGCTTCGTCCATGGACGTAGCCGCCCCCCGGGCAGTTCTCGATGCGCACGAGCCGGACGCGCTGACACGATGTTAGTTCCTGTGCGATAGGCGGGCGCAAATCAGGCGGTTGTTCACGGAAGGAACTGTGCGGATGTGCAGGCAGCGGGATGCGGTGAGCATCCCTTAAGTTGATAACAGATTGCCGGCGCACGACAACACAAGCAGTGTCCTGTGAAACGCGGCGCAACCCCTGATGCGCAAGAAGCCGGCGCGAGAAAGCTCGGAAGCAGCGAACGGGCGCAACAGGCCTGATGTACACGATGAAGTGAGCGCCTCTATATAAGAATAAGAGCCGGTAGGATGGAGTTCCGCCCCTCGGACTTCAAGCCAGGCGTGGCAGGTTCGAACGGGTCTTGGGAGGATGAAACAACCATGAAGCTTCGGGTCAATCGGCAGGATTTTGGAAGCGCGCTGACGGCGGTCTCCGGCGTCGTAGTCTCCCGCACGCCCAAACCGGTGCTTCTGTGCGTCATGATCGACGTGCAGCCGGAGCAGGTGGTGCTCAGTTGCACGGACCTCGAAGTGGGCATGCGCCACACGGCTTCGCAGGTGGACGTCGAGAAAACGGGCGTGGCGCTCGTGAGCGCCGAAACGCTCTCGCGGATTATTCGTGAAAGCTCCGACGAGGTGCTGGACCTTGAGCTGAGCGGCAGTGTCCTGCACATCCGCGGCGAGGGCAGCCATTTTCAGATCGTCGCGTCGGCCGCGGAGGACTTTCCGCCCGTCCCGGCCTTTGAGGGCAAACCGGACTTCCAGATTCCCGGCAACGTGCTTCAGCGCATGGTGGAGTGGACGTCACACGCCTGTGCCAAGGAGAGCACGCGCTACGCCATCAACGGCATCCTGTTGGAGTGCAAGGACGCGGTGCTGTCGCTGGTGGCCACCGACGGGCGGCGGCTGTCGCGCGGCACGCACCCGGTGGACGGGTCGCCCAAAGCGGACAGCCGAGCGATCATCCCGGTCAAGGCACTTACCGTTTTTGCCCGGCTCGATGGTCACGGCGAGGAGTTGATCAGCGTCAAGGTCACGAAGAACCAGTTGTTCCTCCAGACCGCGCGTGCAACGGTGAGCAGCAACCTGGTGGAGGGCAACTTCCCTGACTACAACAGCGTCATTCCGCAGGACTGCGACAAGGTGGCGGAGATCGGCACGGCGGAATTCCTCAGCGGGCTGCGGCGTGCGGCGCTGCTGACCAACGAGGAATCGCGCGGCGTGCGGCTGGCGTTCGAGAAGAACAAGCTGACGCTCTCCAGCCGGGCGCCCGAGCAGGGCGAGGCGATGATCGTCGTTCCGGTCCGTTACACGTCCGCCGCGCTTAATATCGGCTTTAATCCGGCCTTCATCATCGACGCGCTGAAGGCCTCGCGCACGGAGCGCGTGACGTTCAACCTGAAAGACCCGCAGAAACCAGGCCTGCTGCAATCAGACGAGAACTACGTTTACGTGGTCATGCCGGTGAATCTCTAGACAATCGATCGCAGCACGCGGCGGATCGTCGACATGAATTACGCTCGGCAACTTCAGTGGGTCCAGCGGAATCGATCACGCGCGTGGATGCCTGCACGGGCAGGCGAGGTCGCCGGATCGTGGTGCCGTCGGCGATTTGCCGAGACTGCGGGCGAAGACGCGGACATCCGGCAAACGTTGGCGCGCCTCGAGGATGCGGAGTTCTTTCAGGAGTGCGAGGTGCGGGGCATCGAGAAGGGCGCGCTGCGGATCGCGGTTCGCCGCCCGGAGCTGCTGGCGGCCATGCGCCTGCGCTGGCATATGGAACTGCGGGCGATCTTTGCCGCGCACGCGCGGCGGGCGCGTGTTCAGCGGATTGAGTTTTTCTGTTCAAGGGACACCACCGCGCCGTGAATACGATTATGACCGAAGAGCCTGGAACTTTGCCCGGCGGACCTCAACCCTCCGACAGCCTGCCCGCGTCGCAGATCGGCGAGCAGCGCTACGACGAAACGAGCATCACCATCCTCGAAGGGCTTGAGGCCGTGCGCCTGCGCCCCGCGATGTACATCGGCGGCACAGGGCTGAGCGGCCTGCACCACCTTGTTTATGAAGTCGTGGACAACGCGGTGGACGAGGCGCTGGCAGGTTACTGCAACGAGATCACCGTGCGCCTCGGCGTGGACGGCTCGTGCAGCGTGACCGACAACGGCCGCGGCATCCCCGTCGGACCGATGAAGGACGACAACCCGCGTCTGGACGGCAAGAGCGCGCTGGAGATCGTGCTGACCATTCTTCATGCCGGCGGCAAGTTTGAGAAAGGGAGCTACAAAGTCTCCGGCGGATTACACGGCGTCGGCGTCAGCGTGGTCAACGCGCTGGCGGAGACGTGCAAGGCCGAGGTCTGGCGCGACGGCGCCCGGCACACGATGAGCTTCCGCCGCGGCGAGGTCGTCGAGGGGCTGAAGTCCGCGCCGGACGGCGGGCTTCGCGGCACGCGGATCACGTTTAAGGCGGACCCGCAGATATTCCCCGACTGCGAGTTCCGCTATGAAACACTGCAGAACCGGCTCCGCGAGCTGGCCTACCTCAACGACGGGCTGCGCATCCGGCTCATCGACGAGCGCGACGGCAAGGAATCGGAATTCTTCTACCGCGACGGGCTGCGCGAGTTCTGCCGCCACCTGGCTGCAGGCGGCGAACCGCTGCACGCGAAGGTGATTCATATTCGCGCCGAGCAGCCGGAGAGCGGCCTGTCGTACGAAGCCGCGCTGCAGTGGACCGACACGTACACCGAGAACATCCTCTGCTACGCCAACAACATCCATAACGTCCACGGTGGCGTGCATCTGACGGCGATGAAGGCGTCGCTGAGCCGCGCGGCCGGGAACTACGCCAAGCAGAACAACCTCATCAAGGGCAGCACCAACGTCACCGGCGACGACTGGCGCGAGGGGCTGACGGCGATCGTCTCGGCCAAGGTGCCGAACCCGCAGTTTGAGGGGCAGACGAAGGTGAAGCTCCTCAATCCGGAAGTTGAGTCGTTCATTCAGCAGACGCTGTACGACAAGCTCACCGCCTATTTCGATCAGAACCCATCCGACGCCAAGGGCGTGATCATCAAGGGCATCCAGGCGGCGCAGGCGCGGGAGGCGGCGCGGAAGGCGCGCGAGCTGGCGCGGAAGAGCGCGCTGAGCGGGGGGGGGCTTCCGGGCAAGCTGTGGGACTGCATCAGCAAGGACCGCGACGAGACGGAACTGTACCTCGTGGAGGGCGACTCGGCCGGCGGCAGCGCCAAGCAGGGGCGTGAATCGCGCTTCCAGGCGATTCTGCCTCTGAAGGGCAAGATCCTCAACGTCGAGAAGGCGCGCATCGACAAGATGCTCTCGCATGAAGAAATCACCAACTTGATTCACGCCGTCGGCTGCGGCGTGGGGCGCGAAGAGTTCGACGTCGAGAAGCGCCGCTACGACAAGATCATCATCATGACCGACGCGGACGTCGACGGCTCGCACATCCGCACGCTGCTGCTGACGTTCCTGTTCCGCCACATGCGCCCGCTGATCGAGACCGGGCGCGTGTACATCGCCCAGCCGCCGCTCTACGAAATCAAGAAGGGCAAGCACCTCGAGTACGTGATCAACGACCGCGCGTTCAACGGCAAGATCGGCGACATGGGGCTGCGCGGCACGACGCTTCTGTTCTACGCGGACCGCGAGCACCCGCGCTCTTTTCATGCCGACGAGCTTGCCAGACTCGTCACGCGCCTGGACGCGCTGGAGCAGCAGTGCATCGCGCTGCGCCGTCGGGGCGTTGATCCGGAAACGCTGATCCTGCGGCATCGCGCCGCGGATGGCGCGCTGCCGCGGTTCGTCGCCCAGGTCGAGCGTCCCGGCGAAACGCCCGGTCCGAAGCAGTTCCTGACCAGCGCCGCCGCGCTGGCGGAACTCAAGGCGCGCGAGGCGTCCGGCGGACACACCGTCGAACTGGTGGAAGCCCGGCGGCTGGCGCTGTCGAGCAACGGCAAGGAGGATGCCGCCGCGGCCGCGCCGGATGCCGCACCCAGGACGCGCATTCTCTATCAGGAGCTTGCCGCGTGCGAGACGATCGAGACGCTGCTCTCCGAGCTTGAAGCGCTCGGGTTCCGCATGGAGGACATCTATCTGAAGCGCGAGGAGCTGATCACCGGCGAGCTTCCCCCCGCGCGGTTTGTGCTCGAAACCGAGGAGGACGCACGGCTGGAGATCGACAACCTCGCGCGGGTGGCCGAGGGCGTCCGCGAGCTGGGGCGCAAGGGGCTGGCGATCAAGCGCTTCAAGGGGCTGGGCGAGATGACGGCTGAGCAGCTCTGGAGCACGACCATGGACCCCGGCGTGCGCACGCTGCTGCGCGTGAAAATCTCCGACGACATGGAAGACCTCGAGCAGGCGGACATCGACGCCCGCGAGGCCGACCGGACGTTCAGCCTCCTGATGGGCGACAACGTCGAAGCCCGCCGCCGCTTCATCGAGGAAAACGCGGGCAACGTGAAGAACCTCGACGTCTAGCGTTGTGCCTCAGGATGATCGCGTCGTTGAGCGCCGCGCCCATTCAGCGCCGCGACCGTAAGGGAGCGAATGCTCATGCGTAAGAGCGGATAGGCTTGACAGCGCGACCATCGGCGCACCTCGAACCCGGCTCCGCGCACAGGGTCGGCGGCATGGTCTATGGTACTCCATTCGCCGTGCTCTTTCCCCGCTCGCCCACGCCAGGCGAGTACGCCAAGTCGCGCCACCCAGTTTTCCTTCAGCGAGCTTCAATTCAGAACCAGCCGAGAAGGCGCAGGAGCAACGCGCCGACTCCCAGCACAACGCTGCCCGCCGCGAGGGCGAGGCACGCGGGAAAGCGGAACGCGTACAGCCGGACCAGGTGGCGCAAATAGGAGACCTGCTCTCGGAGCGAGAACTTGCTCTCGCCGTGCTGCCTCGTGTGAAACTGGAACGGCACCTCGGCTACGGCCCGGCACCGCCCCTTAACGAACAGTTCCAGCGCGATCTTGTACCCGACCGGATTCAGCCGCGTCGCCCGCTGCCACACGCCGCGACGCAGCGAGAAGAAGCCCGACATCGGATCCGTCAGCGGCGCAAGGGGTCGCGCGAGCAGGCACGCGATCCGGCTCGCCCACCGACGCCCCGCCGACCACGCCTCCGCGATCTCACCTCCGGGCATGTAGCGCGAGGCCATGACGAACTCCGTGCCCGCATCGTCAAAGCGGCGAACCAGGTCGGGAATCCGCTCCGGCGGATGCTGCAGATCGCCGTCCATGACGACGAAGACGTCATGCCGCGCGTGTCGCAGCCCCTCCAGCACGGCCCCGGAAAGCCCTCGCGCCCCGCGCCGCACGACGCACCGGATCGGATGCGCCCGCGCCAGTTCCGCCGCCGCTTCCTCCGTCCCGTCGCGCGAGTCGTCATCGACGATGATGACTTCCGCGTCGATGCCCGCTCCCGACGTGGCGGCGAAAACCCGCTCCACCAGCGGGCGCAGGTTCTCGCCTTCGTGATACGTGGGAACGATGATGGAGACGCCACGCGTCGGCAGGTTCATCGCAAGACCATTCTATCACTTTCCGCCGCGACGGCACGAGGCACGGCACGAGACACGCACTTCGTCGCGCCGCGGGTCACCAGGACAACCACGCCCCGGCCTCACGTCAGGGTGGCACGGTCTGGCGGACTCGCCAGGCCGTGGCACAACACGGAGGTACGAACGCTGCCTCGCTCGCGGCCACGAGTCCGCTGCTGCGGGCCCGTGCCACCCTCGAGTTCGGCGGGTCGCGGAGTGCGACTACCCTGCGCCGGTCGCCTACTGCAGGACATCGTTGAGCGAAGAAAGCGGCGAGGTGGGCATGGGCACGAGTTCGATGCGCGTGACCTTCCACGCGTCCCCCTCCATCTCAAACCGCAGCCGCCACTTCGTATGCAGCCGCTGCAAGACCTCGCGCTGTGAAACGACGCGGCAGGAAGCCTCGAACTCAACCACCGCCCCTTGCGGGTCAGGGAACTTCACATCGAAGTGCGCCAGCCGCGACTCCTCCGGATGATAGCGCGCCAGCGTGCGCTCCACGGCCTCGATGAACGCCTTCCGGTCAAGCCGCGCCGCTTCGAGCCGCGGCGAGAGCATGGCGCCCAGTCCACGAATGTCGCCGGCCTCGACTTTCCGCGCCATGTCGCGGCAATCCGCCACCAGTTGTTCGCGCGAGGTGACGACGACGTTCTGCACGATCAAGCCGGCCGCCAGCAGCGGGACCACGCCCCACATGGCCCGCCGCGCGCCGTTCGATCCGCGGATGCGCGCATAGGCCAGGAGCGCCAGCACCCCCAGCAGGCACACGACGATCCACGCAATCGGACTTTCAAACAGCAGAGCATTCACGTCGCGGACTCCTTCTGCGGGGCGGTGCCTTCAATCATGGTAGCCCTGTTCGCCCGCCGGCGGCGAGGCCGATACCATGCCCCACAAGTTCATGCGGAGTCGGAATCGTGCCGCCATTGCAATCGCGGGTCATCGTGGGGATGGAGGTTCACGTGCAGGTGCGCACGGCCTCGAAGCTGTTCTGCGCCTGCCCGGTGGCGTACGACGCGCCGCCGAACTCCGCAGTCTGCCCCGTCTGCCTCGGTCATCCGGGCACGCTTCCTGTGATCAATCGCCGGGCCGTCGAGCGGGCGGCGCTGGTCGGGATGGCGCTGAACTGCCGCATCGCCGCGTTCACCAAGTGGGACCGCAAGAGTTACTTCTACCCCGACCTGCCCAAGAACTATCAGATCAGCCAGTACGACCTGCCGCTGGCGAGCGAAGGATGGTTTGACGTGCCGGGGGAAGCGAATGACGAAGGGCGAACGCTGAATGCTGATAGCCGAATGCCGAATGCCGAATGCCGGGTGTCCAACGCCGAACCCTTGGCGAATGAGTCGTCCCCATTTTCGGGTAAGTCAGCGTCCGAGCAGGGCGGACCGCCTCCCGGTTGGCAGCGGGTGCGCATCCGCCGGGCGCATCTTGAGGAGGACGCGGGCAAGAACCTGCACGACCAGCCCGGCTGCTCACTCATTGACCTCAACCGGGCCGGAACGCCGCTGATCGAAATCGTAACCGAGCCGGATCTGCGTTCCGCCGAAGCGTGCTACGCCTTCGCCGTCGAGTTGCAGCGCCTCATGCGCCATCTCGGCGTCAGCGACGGGATCATGCAAAAGGGGCAGATGCGCTTCGAGCCGAACGTCAACGTCGCCATCGAGGTCGACGGACGCGAGGTTCGCACGCCCATCGTCGAAATCAAGAACCTCAACAGCTTCAAGGCGATTCGCGGCGCCGTGGCCTTCGAGGCGCAGCGCCAGACGGCCGAGTGGCAGGCGGACAGCGGATACGTGCTCGGTCAGCGCCCCAACGAGAACCGCGGATGGAACGATGCGAAGGGCGTCACGGAGTATCAGCGCCCCAAGGAAGCGGCGCACGATTACCGCTACTTTCCGGACCCGGACCTCACGCCGGTGAAGTTCGATGAGCCGGAGCTGCAAGCAATTCGCGCGGGGTTGTGCGAACTGCCCACGGCGCGGGCGCGACGTCTGAGGGTCGATCTCGCTGTTTCCTCGGCGGATGCGCAAACGCTGGTGGACGACCGGGCGACCGCGGACCTGTTCGAGGCCTCGATCAACTGCGGCGCGCCGCCGGACGTGCTCTCCAAGCAGTTTGTCAACATCTGGGCGGCGCTGGCGAACGAGCGCTCGATGACCGTCGCCGGGCTGGCGCTTCAGCCGGCGCGGCTCGCGGAACTTGCACGACTGGTGAAGGAAGGCACGATCAGCGCCTCGGCCGCCGCGCTGATCGCGCCGCGCATGCTGGACACGCCGGATGCTCCCGGGTCGCTGGCGGACGCAATGGGGCTGCTGAAAGTGAAGGACGCGGCCGCCACGCAGGCGTGGGTGGACGAGGCGCTGCGGCTCAACGAGCAGGCCGTCCGCGACGCCGTCGCCAACCCGAAGAAAGCCAGGCAGGCGGCGGGCTTCCTGCGCGGACAAGTGATGAAGCTCTCCGGCGGCAGGGCGGATCCAAGGCTGGTGGGCGAGTTGATCGAGCGCGGCCTTGCGCCGCCACCGAAATCCGATTGATGCAGGGCCGCCAATCCACGGCGAAGAGCGAAACTCGTCCTTCCCGCGAAGACAGGTGCTCAGCCCCGTCATTCCCGCGCAGGCGGGAATCCAGCGGTCTGGCGAGGCGTGCGTTCTGGACCCCCGCCTGCGCGGGGGTGACGATGCGGATGCGCGCTCCCGAGTTCTGCCGCGACCCTTCTGCCAAACACCCTGAAGGCGCAACCCGCTTGACCCGACACGTGGAGGCGACTACACTGCCAAACCCTTCTTCAGGATCGTGGCCGATGAGCGTATGACGTCCATTCTGTTTCGCGCTTGGGGCGCCGGTGTCCGCCGGGGCTGAAGATCCGCGCGCTCTTACTGCTTCTCCGTCGTCACGCGTTCGGCTCTCGAAAAGCTTCTCAACGGCTGCGCCGGTGCGTTTCCCCTCTTCCGCCAGGTGAGGTTGTACATGTCGCAGAGCACGGACAACATGCTGCCTCTTGAACCGGCCGCTGCCGGGTCGGAGCTGCGCGCCGTGCTCAAGATGGTCGTGCCCACGGTCATCACGATGAGCGCGCGCGCGATGCTGGACGTCGTGGACTTCAAGCTCGTGACGTTGATCCGCGATCCGCAGGAGGCGGCGACGGCCGCGGCGGCGATCCTGCCGGCGCAGATGGTCGTGTGGTGTTACATCGTGCTGGGCATGGGCACGATCAACCTCGTCAGCACCTACGTGTCGCAGTCGCTGGGTCGCGGGCGACCGGAGGAGTGCAGCGCCTACGGCTGGCAGGTGCTGTACCTGGCGCTGCTATTCGGGCTGACCTCGCTGCCGTTCGCGCCGCTGCTGCGCGGGATCATTTACTCCATGCCGCACGCGCCGCAGGTGCTCGATCGCGAGTACGCCTACGCGAGCATCGTGCTCTGGAGCCTCGCGCCGACGCTGGCGGCCGAGGGGCTGGCACAGTTTTTCAACGGCGTGCACCGCCCGTGGGTGACGACCTGCTCGGCGCTGGAGGCCAACGTGATCAACGTGGCCGTCGGCGCGCCGCTGATGTTCGGCTGGTTCGGGATCGAGCCGATGGGCATCGAGGGTCCGGCGTGGGGGACAGTGGCGTCCACGTCGTATCGCACCTTGCGGCTGGCGCTGACCATGCTGTCGCCGCGGATGAACGACGCGTACGCCACGCGGCGCACCTGGCGACCCTCGCCGCGGCGGATGCTGGACATCCTGCGCGTCGGGCTGCCCACGGGCGTGCAGTGGTTCAGCGACGTGTTCGTGTGGATGTTCTTTGTGACCACGCTCGTCGGGCGGTTCGGCACGGTGCACCAGGTCGCCACGAACACCACGTGGCAGTACATGCGGCTGTCGTTCATGCCGACCGCCGGCGTGGGCGTGGCGCTGTCCTCGCTGGTGGGCAAGTCCATCGGACGGGGCGATCCGTCGCGCGCCACGCGCGATGCGCGGACCGCCTGCGCCATCACGCTGTCCTACATGGGCGCGCTCACCGTGCTCTTCCTGCTCGCGCCGCGCTGGCTGATGCACCGCTTCACCCAGGATCCGCGCGCCATCGACATCGGCGTGGGCATCCTCGCGTGCGCGGCCGTGTTCCAGTTGTTCGACGCGCTGGCGATCGTGTACCTCTCGGCGCTGCGCGGCGCGGGGGACACGTTCTGGCCCTCGGCGTTCTCGATCGCGGCGCACTGGACGATCATCATGGGCGGCGGATGGGCGGCGGTGACGTGGCTGCCGCAGGCGGAGAGCCTCGGTCCCTGGGTGGTGGCGTCGGCGCTGATCGTGATCATCGGCGTCTTCTTCTGGCTGCGCTGGCGCTCAAAGCGGTGGATGAAGATCCGGCTGTTCAGGGAGGATCGTGCCACGACCGTGCCGACGGGGGCTGTGCCGGAGCCGGCGGAATCGCCCTGCGGCGTGGCGTAGCGCCTCGTTGAGATTTCATCGTATCCGAGCCGCGATCGTGATAGCGCGTGGTGAACGTCAAGCTCGGCTGGGGCACCGGCTTTCCAATTGGCGCACTGGCTTTCCAGTTGGGGCACGGGCTTTCCATCCAGTGATCCATCGGTGTTCAGGGGGGCCGGTCCGCCCAGGAAACCGGCTGGATTCTTGTCTCCCCGCTGCCCACCGGCTGGATTCCCCCCTTCGCGGGAATAATGAGACTGGATTCCCGCCTTCGCGGGAATGACGCGCGTCGCCTTTCACCACGGACATCTTGACCACGGAGACCTAAACCACGGCCACCTTCAGCATCCAGAAAGCGACGCCCACGATCAGCCCCGTCGTGAAGGCGGCCGCGCCGATGAAGAAGCCCAGCCATGAACGCGCGGGCCTGTCGTTGCGTCGTTGACCGGCGCTGTTGAAACCCAGCGCCATGCCGAGGGCGCTAAGCACCAGCCCCACGCCGAGGCACGCGAGCATGACCGGGACCAGCAGCGAGCCGCTTCCATAGGGAATCGCGCGCATGTCGGCGTCATAGCGCGTCGCCGCGCGAACCGCGGCCGCGGCGATCGGCGCCGCCGCGATCAGCGACAGCGTCATCCCCAGATTGGCCTGAACGTCATATCGCCGAAGATTCCATCGCGCCATTCAACGATCCTCATTACCGGCCTGCGCCATCCAGCGGGTGTTCACCCACGTTTTGGGTGCGCCTGGGTCTGCAGGCATCTTCGCTCGCGGGGCCTTTGAAGTCCACGGAACGGTTCGACCGACCGGGTGGTAGGGCGGGGCAAGCGCATTCTGACCTCGGGCAAGGGTGGGTGGGTCCGGTGTTGTCGCAAAGCTCAAGCAAGTGAGCCGCCGACCCACGTTCGCGCGCCGCACGGGTCCGCTGCTGCGGACCCGTGCCACCCGGCAATTCCCAGTCGTTCATCCGGCAATCCTGGGACCATCGGATTGCCCACGCCTCAAAGCGCCCGGTCCAGCCGCCGGTAGTGGACCGCTTCCATCAGATCCTCCGAGCGCACGTCGTCCCGGTCGGCGAGGTCCGCGATGGTGCGGGCGATGCGGAGGATCTTGTCGTGGGCCCGTGCGGACAGGCCCAGCTCATTCAGCGCGCCGCGCAGCACCGATTCCCCGGCCTCGTCAAGGCGGCACCACTGGCGCAGCAGCTTGCCCGACATCCGCGCGTTGGTCAGCGGCTTCTGGTCCGTGAAGCGCGCCCGCTGCCGCTGCCGAGCGCGCAGCACCTGCTCGCGCATCGCGGACGACGGCGTGCCGTCGCGCGTGCTGCGCAGCTCGGAGAACGGCACGGCCGGCACCTCGATGTGAATGTCGATGCGGTCCACGAGGGGTCCGCTGATGCGCGAAAGGTAGCGGTCGATCCACATCGGCGAGCACTTGCACTGCTTGCGCGGATCGCCGAAGTAGCCGCAGGGGCAGGGGTTCATCGCCGCCACGAGCATCAGCGACGCGGGATACTTCACCGTGGTGTGGGCGCGGGCGATGGTGACCTCGCCGTCCTCGAGCGGCTGGCGCAGCGCCTCCAGCGCGTTGCGCGAGAACTCCGGGAACTCGTCGAGAAACAGCACGCCGTGATGCGCCAGCGACACTTCTCCCGCCTTGGGGATCGTCCCGCCGCCGACGAGCGCGGGCGTGCTGGCGGAATGGTGCGGCGTGCGCACCGGGCGCGTGGCCAGCAGCGCTACGCGCGGACGCAGCTCGCCGGCGACCGAGTGAATCCGCGTGGTCTCCAGCGATTCCTCCAGCGTCAGCGGCGGCAGGATCGTCGGCAGCCGCTTGGCGAGCATCGTCTTGCCCGAGCCGGGCGGACCGATGAGCAGCAGGTTGTGCCCGCCCGACGCGGCGATGATCAGCGCCCGCTTGACGTGCTCCTGCCCGCGCACGTCGGCGAAGTCGCAGTCGTACGCCGACGCCGACTCGAAGATCGCATCGACATTGACGACCGCCGGATCGATCGGCAGCTCTCCGCCGAGAAAGCCGATCGTCTCCGTCAGGCTGCTGACCGGGATCACCTCGACCTCCCCGACGACGGCCGCCTCGGGCGCGTTCTCCACCGGCACGAGAATGCCGCGGCGATTCTCGGTTTTCGCCAGCATGGCCGCGGACAGCGCCCCGCGAATGGGTCGCACGCGCCCGTCCAGCGCCAGCTCGCCGATGACGAGGTACTGGCCGACCAGGTCCGACTGAATCTGGCCCGAAGCCAGCGCGATGCCCACGGCGATCGGCAGGTCAAAGAGCGGACCCTCTTTCTTCACGTCGGCGGGCGCGAGGTTCACGACGGTCTTGTAGCGCGGGAACTCGTAGCCGCTGTTCGACAGGGCGCTGCGCACGCGCTCGACGCTTTCCTTCACGGCCGCGTCAGGCAGACCCACCAGCGAGGAGCCGGCAAATCCGCCTTTCGCAACGTCGACCTCGACCTCGACGGGCACGGCCTCGATGCCGTGAAATGCTACGCTGTGGAGCCGGGAGATCATGGGCGGGGATTATAAGCCGGCGCTGGGAAATCGCACGCGCGGGGATCGCCCTCTGATCAGACGCCACTCTTGCTTGGCACTACGCCAGCGCATCGCCCGCCGTGCCCCCCGACATCCGTTTCGCCCGAGAATCCAAGCACTCCCGAGCGGGAAGCGCCCTCCCGGCGCCGGATCGTGCCGTGCGCCGGACCTCCCGCTACAATCGCGGGGAGGATGAACATGATCGTCGTGATGAAACCGAATTGCGACCCGGCGGACCAGGCGAGCGTCGTGGCGCGCATCCGCGAGCTGGGCTTGACGCCTCATCTCTCACAGGGCGAGTACCGCACCATCATCGGCGCGATCGGCGGCGCCACGCCCGAGGCCATGGACCAGCTCGACCAGCTTCCCGGCGTCGATCACGTGCAGCGCATCACCGCCGCGTACAAGCTCGCCTCGCGCGAGTTCCACGAGGCGGACACGGTGATCGACGTGCGCGGGCTGCGCATCGGCGGTCCGCACGTTCACGTCATCGCCGGACCCTGCACCATCGAATCCCGCGCGATGCTCTTCGACGCGGGGCGCGCCGTGCGCGAGGCGGGCGCCACCCTCCTGCGCGGCGGCGCCTTCAAGCCGCGGACGTCGCCTTACGCCTTCAGCGGTCTGGGCGAGGAAGGGCTGAAGCTCCTCAAGGAAGCGGGCGACGAACTCGGCATGGCCACCGTGACCGAGGTCATGGACCCGCGCGACGTGCCGCTGGTGGCGCGCTACGCCGACATCCTTCAGATCGGCGCGCGCAACATGCAGAACTACAACCTCCTGCTGGAGGTCGGGCGCGCCAACAAGCCGGTCTTCCTGAAGCGCGGGTTCTCCGCCACCGTCAGCGAGCTGCTCATGTCGGCCGAGTACATCCTCAGCCAGGGCAACCACAAGGTCATGCTGTGCGAGCGCGGCATCCGCAGCTTCGCCGAGGAGGTCCGCTTCACGCTCGATCTCTCCTCGGTTCCGCTGATTCAGGAGCATTCGCACCTGCCCGTGTTCGTCGATCCTTCCCATGCCGCAGGCAAGCGCGACCTCGTGCCCGCGCTGGCGCTGGCGGCCGTCGCCGCGGGCGCCAGCGGCGTGATGATCGAGGTCCACGGTCATCCGGAGCGGGCGCTGTGCGACGGTCCGCAGGCGGTGCTGCCGAAGCGTTTTGCGGAGATGATGGTGCAACTGCGCCAGATCGTGCACGCGATCGGCAAGCAGATGTGGCCCGCGTAGGCGAGAATCCCAACGTACGTCCACCCACCTGCGACCCCGGGTTGCCACGCGCATGCCGCCTCAGGACGCACGCCGGCCACTGGAGGAATCGCACGCAGCCTCAAATTCCGCGGACGCCCTATTCTCCACTCCTTCAATCTCCGCTAGCTTGCGGTGGGGAAAAGCAGCGGTGCGTGGGTCAGGGTGCGCGAGTCTGAGGCGGTCTCGCGCCCCGCTTGCCCCGCGCCGCAACGGAGGGGAACACGTGCTGACACTTCTGGCAGCCGTGCTGCGCATATCCATGGCGCTGCCCGGCCAGGCGACGTATTACGTCGATGTGAACCACCCGAACGCGTCCGATGAGAATCCCGGCACGGAGGATCAGCCGTTCCGCACCATTCAGCGGGCGGCGGATATCGTCAGTCCCGGCGACACGACGAACATCAAGCCGGGCGTGTACACGCGGCCGCAAGGGCGCAATCGCGTGGTGGAAATCCAGCGCGGCGGCACGGAGACCGCGCCGATCACCTTCGCGGGCATCGGCGAGGGCGAGGTTCTGCTTGACAATGGATTCGCAGGAGACTGGGCGCTGTACGTCAATGCCCGGTTCCAGCCGGTGGACCATGTCGTGATCCGCGGGTTCACCATGACCGGCGGACTGTCCGGCGGGGTTTACGTCCGCAATTCCAACGGCACCGTCGTGGAGCGCTGCCGCGCGGTGGACAACCGCGGCATCGGCATCTTCATCGGCGCCGGCGGAGCACACCAGACCGTGCAGCGCTGCGAGGTCGCGCGCAACTACAACGGCCTGAAAGTCGGCGACAACAGCGAAGGCTCGCAGCCGCGCCGCGTCACGGTGCAGCACAACCACTGTCACGATAATGCAAACCCGGACCAGCCGGGCAACAGCGACGGCATTCAATGCCTCGGCGACGGCAACGTCTATTCGATCGTGCGCGGCAACGTGGTGCACGACAACAGCGATGACGGCATCGACGTCGGGCAGGGCGCCGAGTTCACCCTCATCGAGCGCAATGTCGTATACAACCACGTCGATCCAGACGGGGACGGCAGCGGCATCAAGATCGGCACGCACGAGTCCTACCTTCCGCCCGGCGGCGGGCAGTTGGTTCGTTACAACGTGCTGTTCAACAACAAGCTGCGGCACTTCGATCTCGCCGGGAATTACCGCGTAGACGAGCGCGGCAAACGCCCCGCGCCGATGATCCTGCACAACAACACCTGTTACCAGTCCGGCGGCGACGTGATCTACGCCGAGTCGATGGACGTGATCCTCTTCAATAACATCGCCCACGCCCCGGACAATGCGCCTTACTGGTCTTGCCGCCTGCGCGGAGCCGCCGAGGAGCCGCCCTTGGCGTGGTCCGATTTCAACCTCTGGGGCAACCGCTGGATCAAGGACTGGGACGAGTCGCTGCGCACCGATCTCGATGCCCACACCGTCGAGGGAGATCCGCAGTTCAACGACACAGGTAATATCGCCGTGAACACCGACCTCGCCAGCCCGGACTTCGGGCGCGTCGTCAGCCTCGACCTGAGGGAGACCTCGCCGGCCTACGGGCTGGGACTCGATCCGTTTGAGTTGATCGAGAAGTCGCTGAAGAAGGCGCCCAGCGACCGGCGCAACGAGTGGAAGGACGCCGTCCGATTCGCGCTGGAGAATACAACGCGCCGAGTCAACTCCGGCGCGTTCCCTTATCCCTGACCGGCGGGGCACGTCTGCGACCTGCCAAGTGGGGCAGGTCTGCGACCTGCCGGGGGTAGCAGGACTCTGACCTGCCAGGTGGGGCGGGTCTCTGACCTGCTAACTGGAGCGGGTCTCTGACCTGCCAACGGTGGAGTGTGGCACCGGTTTCCAACCGGTGGGTGGAGCACAGGTTTCCCAACCTGTGCCCACCGGAATCCACGGCCTCGGCTAGTCGCCGAAGACGCCGATCGGCTTGCAATGTTCATCTACGGCCACGAAAACCACGTCGCCCTCGGTCACTTCGAACATCACGTCCGGCTCCGTGCGCCGCTGCGCCCAGACCGTCACGTGGATCTGGATCGAAGTGCGCCCGACATGCGTCGTTCGCGCTGTCAGCGTGACGATGTCCCCGACGAACACGGGGCGATGAAACTCCACCTTGTGAAACGCCACCGTCACATAGCGGTGCGGCGCCTGCCGGCTGGCCTCGACATAGGCGGCCTGGTCCATCAGCGAAAGGATGACGCCGCCGAAGATGGTGCCCTCGCCGTTGGTGTCGCGGGGCATCATGACGACCTTGATGGCGGGCTGATCGCTGGGCGCTTTGATGCGCGGGTCCATGTGACGTTCTCCGTGCGGGCATCATAGCGCCGCTCCGCCCGGGGGTGAAGGGTGGAAGGTCAGTGCTGAGCCTGAGCAGGAACGCGGAAGACGTCAGCTCCTGCACAGGGCTTCCACTCTGGTACAGACGGGTTTGACGTCAGACTCGGAGTCTTCAACCGCTCGGAGCATCTCCGGAATCCGGCGGCTTTGCCGGCGGCGGGGACGACGCCCGCACGAGGCGGCACAGGTCGAGCAGCTCGTGCAGGGGACCCTCCAGCACGTCCACGTCAAACTTGTCCCGCAGGATCGACTGGATCTTGACGGCCTGCTCGGAGATCGGCTCGAACCCGTAGCTGGAGCCTTCACTCCTGAGGTTTCGGATCAAGCGCTCGAGGGACGCGGCATCGTGTGCGTGGTAGGCTTCCTCGATCGAGCGGATGCGCCCCGTCAGGTCCCCGACGAAAGCGTCGATGAGTTCGCTGATCGTCGGATCGCCCGCCAGGCTGCTGACCAGCGGCTCGCGCTTTGGAAGTTCCAGCAGCGCTGCTAGATCGCTCTTGGAATACGGCTTGGCGATGTAGCGGTCGCACCCGGCTTCGAGGCAAAGCTCGCGATCGCCGGGGCGGTCCAGCGCGGTGACCGCCACGATCATGCCGCGGTATCCGCCGGCGCGCAGCAGCCGCGTCGCGGCGAAGCCGTCCAACTCGGGCATCTCCATGTCCATGAGAATCAAGTCGTAGTTTTTCGAGCGGGCCTTCTCGACGCCGGCTTGGCCGTTTGCGACCAGCTCCGCTTCGGCGTGAAGTTGGCGCAGCAGCAGGACACACAAGCGTGCGACGGTCGGATCGTCGTCCACCACAAGGACGCGGCGCCGCTGCGCCACCGCTTCCTCACAGAAGTCCGCGGGAGATATCTCAGTGTCGAAGCGCACGCCGACTTGATAAACGCCGCTGCCAACGTACTCCACGTGCACGACGCTGCCGCGCACGTCGGTCCAGGCGCCGCGATGGGCCATGAGCTGGAGGAAGACCTTTGTGCCGACGTGAACGTAGCCGCCGTGGAGGAAGGCCAGCCCCTTGGCGCTGAGATCGCGCGTGGGGGCAAGATACGCCTTGTGCTCCGCGTCGCCGGGCTGCTGAATGTGCACGACGCAGCCGCGGAGGCGGAAGGTGAACCGTGCCTGGCGGCGCTGAGCCTTGCTCGCGCCCGTCTCATGCGCGTCGAGTTGGTCGAGCAGCGCTTGAACGTCCGCCTCGCTGAGCCGGACCGTCCTCAGAATGTTCTTCGATGAAATCGGCTTGGGCATCCGCGCGTCTTCATTTCGATGGGTTCCGGGTTCTCTCCTGGCGGCCGGGACCCCGTTCTCGGCGCATGGCAGGCCATACGAGTCACGCGCCCACCCCTTGAGGTATCGACCGCCTCGGCGCGGGTGAACAACCTTCCGTCCCATAGCTGCCCGTGGTGGAACAAGAAACCGGACATCGGGTCCGTCACTGCCGCGCAGGGGGGCCAGTTCGCCAGGGAAGACCGCGGGATTTATGCCCCCTCGCACGCCCCTGCTGGATTCCCGGCTGCGCGGGAATGGCGGGGCTGGATGGGCGCGGCTTCCAGTCTGTTCTCGCGCCGAGGGCTTCGCGGCTCATCGCGGAGCGGTGCGCCGCGCGAGAGGGGCTCACTACGGAGCGGGGTGCCACGCGCGAGAGGCTCGCCGCGGAGCAGCGCGCTGCCCGGATGCCGCGGGCGGTCAGACGCCCCCGGTGCTGGAGCGCAGCGTCCGCCTCGTCAACCCGCACAGTTGCGTCAACTCGCGGAGCACGGCCGTGAGCGACGACAAGTCCTGCGTGGCGCGGACCAAGCTCTCCAGCCGCCCAGCCTGCTCGGACAAGGGGGCAAAACCGAACACGCCGGCCTCGTTGCGGACGCGCTTCGCCAGGCGCGCCAGCTCCTCGACTTCCCGTCGAACAAAGGCGGACTCGATGCTGCGGACAAGATCCGGGAGGCCATCCACGAACACGGCCACGAGGTTCGCCACGTCCTCGCCGCCTTCCAGGGAACTGAACAGCGGTTCGCGCTTCAGCGCGCCGAGAATGGTCTCCAGCTCCCGTCGGTTGATGGGCTTGGCGACGTAGGCGTCACACCCGGCCTGCAGGCATCGCGCCTGGTCCTCAGGCCGGTCCATGCCCGTCGCCGCGACGATCAGCCCGTGATAGCCGTTGGCGCGCAGCCTCCGGGTGGCCTCAAGACCGTCCATCACCGGCAGATCCATGTCCATCAGGATGGCGTCGTAGCGGTTGGCGGCGGCAAGGTCCACGGCTTCCAGCCCGTTGGCGGCGAGCTGCACCTTGGCGTTGAACTGCTCCAGCACGTGCTGGTGGATGCGCGCCGTGGCGGGGCAGTCCTCGACGAGGAGGACGGTGAACGAAACGGCGCCGCGGCAGAACTCCTCCGGCGCGATCAGCCGGTTGAACTTCAGCCCGACATCGTACACGCCCTCCTGAACGTACTGGCAACGGACAACGATCCCGCTGACGTGCGTCCACGTGCCGTGCAGCCCGATCAGTTCGACGGAGCAGGCGGAGCCGGAATGGACGTATCCGCCGTGAAGGAACGACATGCCGGAGGCGCTGAGATTCCGCGTGGGCACGTCGAAGGACTGGGGGGTGGCGGAACCGGGATGCTGGAGGGCGACGACGCAGCGGCCCGCCTGAAACGGGAAGCGAGCCTGCGCGCGCCGCGACTTGCTCTTGGCGTCCTCGGCGTCCAGCTCGCCGATCAGTTCGGCGATCCGCTCCGCCGGCAGGCGCACGGAGCGCAGCGGCCGCCGATTCGAATTGACAACTTCATCTCGCAGACCCAAACGGCACCTGTGGCACGACCCCGATCGTGGGACAAGGCACCCGAAACTGGAAGCTCCCTGGAGGGGGAGCTGATTGGATGCCGAAGCCGCCTCGCAGGAGCAGCGTGAACAAGGCCCGCACCCCGCGAACCTATCGGCAACGCTGCGGTAGGCAGCCGCACAGTGGTTCCGAGAACCACGTGGCTATTGCGGCAGCGGCAATCCGGCGGCACCTGGGGGCCATCCCGCTCCGAGCCGCCCGCGTGAAGGCGGATCCGCCCGTGGAGGGTGTGCCCGGAAATCCGGGTCTGGCGCTGGCAAGGTCGGAGTTGCCGGCGTTCGTGCCAGGGCCATCGGGCGACCGCGCTTCGGTTTTGACGACTCACCCGACAGGAATGGGCGCATGCGGCCTCAGTATTCCGGCGCAGCATCCTTAGCGCATGACCGGCTGAAGCCGACCGTACACCAACCGAAGCCGACCATGCTTCGACTGAAGCCGACCTCTGACGGTCAGTCCCCGATTGAGTGGGCCCAGGATTCCATGCGAGGCGCTCGCAAGGCCGACGCCATCGGCGTTCCCCGTGCCTCCAGCGGCGGCTCTGCCAGCGCCATCCTGGGTCGACGCTTCGACCTCGCCGACGCGCCCGAAAAAGCGGGCACACCCCGCATGGACTCAACCCTCGATCGAGGCGCATTCGTCCGCTAACATGCTCCTCCATGAATGAACCCGCCGTGGACATCGTGCAACTGCAGGAATCCGCTTCCGCGTCAGGGTCGCCGTCATCGCCGGCCTCGGCGCCGGACCCGGACGTGCGCACCATTGTCGAGGCTCTTCTGTTCGCCACCGACCGCCCGCTGCCCGCCTCGCGCATCGCGCAGATTCTGGGGTTCGGCGACGCGGGGGACGTGAAGGAGCACGTGGCCGCGCTGAATCGGCGCTATGAGGAGACCGGCGCGGCGTTCCGCATCGAGGCGATCGCGCGGGGATACCAGATGATGACGCAACCGGCGTTTGACCGCTGGGTCGCGCAGCTCCTGCAGGCGCGCAAGGATTTCCGTCTCTCGCCCGCGGCGCTGGAGACGCTGGCGGTGGTGGCCTACAAGCAGCCGTGCATGCGCGCGGAGATCGACTCCATCCGCGGCGTGGTCTCCGGCGAAGTGCTCGCGCGCCTGCGCGAGATGAACCTCGTCAAGATCGTCGGGCGCGCCGAGGAACTGGGTCGCCCGCTGCTCTATGGCACCACGGGCAAGTTCCTCGAAGTGTTCGGGCTTGCGTCGCTGAAAGACCTTCCCAAGGCCGACGCGTTGACCCCGCCGGCGCAGCAGCCGCGCGCCGAAATCGAACCGGTTGTCGCGCCGGGTGAAGTGGCGCCGAGCGAACGGGCGTCGTCCACCGCCTGACGGTCCGCGGCGGAAGCCAAACCTCGTTGGGGCGCCGGCTTTCCAGCCGGGGATTCCGCGCGCCAACGTCGCCGCCTACTGCTGATGGCGCACGATCTGCCCCGTGGCCAGGAAGATCACGTCCTCGGCGATGTTGGTGGCGTGATCGGCGATGCGCTCGAGATTCTTGGCGACGGAGAGCGCGTCGAGCATGGCGGCGGTGCTTTTCGGGCCGGTGGCGCCTTCGCTGGCGATGTTCTGCACGATGCGCGCGTAGAGGTCGTCCACGATGGTGTCGCCGCTGCGGATCGCCTGGGCGGATTCCAGGTCCTCGCCGCCGTACGCCTGGACGGAGCGGCGGAGGATCTGCTGCACCACGTTGCACAACTCGCGCAGCTCGGTGTTGGTGCGGTGGACCGGGTGCTCGACGAGGTGCTTGGCGCGCTCGGCGACGTTGATGGCGCAGTCCGCGATGCGCTCCAGGTCGTTGTTCACCTTCAGGATCGCGCAGAGCAATCGGAGGTCGATCCCGACCGGCTGATACAGCGCCAGCAGGCGGATGACCTCCTTCTCGACTTCCACCTCCTCGGCGTCCACGCCTTCATCGCGCAGAATCACGCGACGCGCCAGCGCGGGGTCGCCGCTGAGCAGCGCCTCGCAGGCCTCGTTGAGAATGTCTTCGACCAGCGCCGCCATGCGCAGCGAGCGGCGACGCAGATCGTCCAGCAGGTTCACGAAGTGCAGGGTCATGGATTCAACCGAATCTTCCGGTGATGTAAGCCTGGGTTCGCGGATGGCGCGGGTGGGTGAACAGCACGTGGGTATCCTCCACCTCGATCAACTCGCCCATGTACAGGAACGCGGTGCGATCGGAGACGCGCGCGGCCTGCTGCATGTTGTGCGTCACGAGCACGACGGTGTAGTCCGTCTTGAGCTGGTCGATGAGATCCTCGATGCGCGCGGTGGCGATGGGGTCCAGCGCCGAGCAGGGTTCGTCCATCAGCAGCACGTCCGGCTGGAGCGCCAGCGCCCGCGCGATGCACAAGCGCTGCTGCTGGCCGCCGGAGAGGTTCAGGGCGACCTGCTTGAGCTTGTCCTTCACTTCTTCCCAGAGGCCCGCGCGCCGCAGGCACTGCTCGACCAGTGCGTCCATATCGCCGCGATAACCGTTGATCTTCGCGCCCCAGGAGACGTTGCGGTAGATCGACTTGGGGAACGGGTTGGGCTTCTGGAACACCATGCCGATGTGCCGCCGCAGATCGACCGGGTCGCAGCCGGGATCGTAAATGCTGCGACCCCTCACCACGATCCGCCCGTCCACCTGACAGTTCGGGACGAAGTCGTTCATCCGGTTGATCGCCCGCAGCAGCGTGCTCTTGCCGCAGCCCGAAGGACCGATCAGCGCCGTGGCCTGGTTGCGATAGACGTCGAGCGAGACGTTCTTGACCGCGGAAAAATCGCCGTAACGGATGGTGAGGTTCTCGATGCGGACGATCGTCTCGCCCGCCGGCTCGGGCGCGCTGACCGGCGAGGGACGCATTTCCGCTTTCGCCGCGCCCGCCAAGCTGCCCTGCGGTTGATCCATGATTACCATGTTCGCTTCCGCTGATGCCACAGTCGAATCCCCACCGCCACGGAGTTCATCGCCAGCAGCGCCGCGAGCAGCACGACGATACCTGCCGCCGCCAGTTGCTGAAAGACGACATCCGGTTCCTTGCACCAGTTGAAAATCTGAATCGGCAGCACCGCGAAATTGTCCGTGCCGATAGCCACCAGCTTGTTCCACGCTCCGCCTCCCGCCTGCGACCCCGGCATCGACAGCATGAACGCGGCCGCGCCGACGATCAACAGGGGCGCAGCCTCGCCCACGGCGCGCGACAGGCTGAGGATCACGCCGGTCAGGATGCCCGGCAGCGCCGACGGCAGCACATGCGCGCGGACGGTCTGCCAGCGCGTGGCGCCGAGGGCGTACGCGGCCTGTCGAAGCGACTGCGGCACCGCGGCGATCGCCTCCCGCGCCGAGATGATAATGACCGGAAGCACCAGCAGGCTCATCGTCAGCGAGCCGGCGAGGATCGAGGAGCCAAGGTGCAGCCAGCGCACGAACACCGCCAGACCCAGCAGCCCGTACACAATGGACGGCACGCCCGCGAGGTTGGCGATGTTGAGTTGAATGAAGCGGTTCAGCCGCGAGTCGCCGGCGTATTCGCTCAGATAGACGGCCGCGCCGACTCCCAGCGGAACGGAAATCACTCCGGTCATCAGCACGACGCACAGCGAGCCGAACAGCGCCGGCTTCACACCCGCCAGTTCCGGCTCGATGCGCGAAGGGAATGAGGTGACAAAACGCACCGTCAGGAACGTCCACCCGTCCTTGAGCACGACGCCGATGAGCGTCGCCAGCAGCGCCACCGTCATCGCGCACACCGCCGCGCCGGTCACGTAGAAAACCACGTTGCACGCCTTGCGCCGCGCAAGCCGCGGTTGATAGAGCATCGAGATGGAAGGCGCGGCGGAGGTCATTCGTACACCTCCCGGAACCGCCGCGAAAACCACCGCGCCACCAGGTTGACGCCCAGCGTAATGGCAAACAGCACCAGCCCCACGGCGAACAGGCAGTGGCTGGCCATGGTCCCCGCCTCCACGTCGCCTTCGCTGACTTCCGCGATGAACGCCGTCATCGTCTGCACCGACTCGAACGGGTTCAGCGTGAGCGTCGGCTTGATGCCCGCGGCGATGGTCACGGCCATCGTCTCGCCGATCGCGCGCCCCACCGCCAGCAGAATCGCCGCCACCACGCCCGACGCCGCCCCGGGCAGCACGATCCGCCCCGCCACCTCGAACCGCGTGGCCGACAGGGCGAACCCCGCCTCCCGCAGCGACCGCGGCACGGCGCGGAACGCGTCGTCGCTCAGCGAGCAGATCGTGGGGATGATCATGATGCCCACGACGATGGCGGCGCTGGCGGCATTGAAGATCGGCGTGGATGGAACCAGTTTCGCAATCACGTTGGGCGTGAGAAAGGTCAGCGCGAAGAATCCGTACACCACGCTGGGAACCCCCGCGAGGATTTCCAGCACGGGCTTGAGCACGTCGCGCAGGCGGCGCGGCGCACACTCGCTGAGGAACAGCGCCGCGCTCACGCCGATCGGCACGGCCACCAGCAGCGCCCCGACGGTGATCAGGAACGTGCCGCAGATCAGCGGCAGGAGTCCGTACCGCGGCGGCTCGAACAGCGGCGCCCACTTCCGCCCCGCGAAAAACTCGCCCAGCGGCACGGCGCGGAAGAAGGGAACGCTCTGCCCGACGAGCGTGAGGATGATCCCCGCCGTCGTGGCGACGCTCAGCAGGGCGCAGATCAGCATGGCTACCCCGATGCCGCGCTCCAGAAGATTACGCAGGTGCCGTCTCATGGCCACATCTCAAATGCGTGGATGAGCGAGTTTTCCTGGCTGCACGACCGTGCTGCGCCTGTAAGCAGCACATGCGTGCCACTGCTCTGTGAGCCGTGCTTGTGTGCCACCGCTCCGTGAGCAGTGCTTGTGTGCCACTGCTCCGTGAGCAGCACGGGTGTGCCACTGCTCTGTGAGCAGTGGACGTGTACACGCGCACGACAACTCTTTGAGGAAGCGATCCGTCAATGTCGCGCCTGTGGAAAGTTGTTCCCCGAAGCGTACTGAAGCATCGCCCCCTTACAGGCGCGGCTCTGTCAGCGCCGCGGCTCTCCTGGCGGCGACGTCCTGCATACGGACCAACTCGCCCTACGACTGCAACGTCGTCCCGAAATCCCGCGACCGCGCCCACGTCGCAGCTCATCCCCCGCTCTTCGATCCGCCCACCCCCGGCTGATACAACGCGGCGATGTCCAGCGGCGTCCCGGCCTTGTGCTCCTGAATCCTGGATCCGGCGACGCCCGCCGCGACGTGCGCCTTGACTGCCGCATACGCCTTGTCATCCAGCGGAACATAGTTGACGTGCTTGTGCGCGACAATCTTCACCGCGTTCTCCAGCGTGAAGGCGACGAACGCCCGAAGCTCGGGGCGCTTGTCGTAGTGTTCCTTGTTTACATACAGGAACAGCGGCCGCGAGAGCGGATGATACGTCCCGGTGCGCACCGTCTCCATGTTCGGCGCCACCGGCTTGCCGTCGCCGGAGTCGATCGACACGAGATTGAGCCGGCCCTTGCTGCCCTCGTAATACGAGTAGCCGAAGTACCCCAGCGAACCCTTGTCGCCCTCGACGCCCTTGACCAGGATCGTGTCGTTCTCGTTTGGCGAAAAGTCGCTGCGGCAGGACCGCGCCTTGCCCACCACCACCTCGGTGAAGTAGTCAAACGTCCCGCTGTCCGTGCCCGGACCATATAGCGACAGCGCCAGGTCCGGGAAGCCCGGCCGCACCTGGTTCCAGTTCTTGATCGCGCTGTTCGGCTCCCAGATGCGCTTCAGCTCCTCCAGCGTGAGGTGCTTGCAGAACGTGTTCGACGGGTTCACGACGACGGCCAGTCCGTCCGTGGCGATCGGCACTTCCAGAAAATCGATCTTCTGGTCCGCCGCGGTCTTCATCTCGCCGGGCGTGATGGGGCGCGAGGCCAGGTTGATCGACGTCCGCAGGGAGGCGTCCTTGTCGAGGAACTTCTTGAATCCCGCGCCGGTGCCGGAGACGCCGATGGGGATGTTCACGCCGGGCTGCGCGGCGTTGAACAGTTCCGCCGCCACCAGCCCGATGGGGTGTACCGTGCTCGATCCATCAATGACGATCTTGCCCCGCAGCTTCTCCTGCGCCGGCGACGCACCCGCCAGACCGCACACCACGGCCCCGCTGAGCACCATGCTCCCGACCCACCAATTGCTCAAGCTCTTCATGGCTTTCTCCTTGTTCATTTGTTAAGGATGGTCGAATGCAATTGTTAAGGAAGGGTGAAGAACGCGCTAACAACAAGGGAATTATCCCTTCAGAACCCGCAGCGCCCACGAGGGATCCAGTCAGAACCCGGAGCTCCAGCGAGAGATACGCCGACTTCCCAGGCGCAACTCAAGCCCCGCCACAAACCCGCACCCTCCCCGCGTGACCGCCCCGCCCGATTCCCCCAACCGCGCCGTGCAGCGAGCGAGGCGGTCGGGTCCGATCCGCTGCTCCGCCGCCGCCCTCCGCACGCCCCCCGGAAACAGAACCGGCGGCAGCGCCGCGCGGACGCTCCCGCCGTGAAGTCTTCCGATGAACCCGGTCCCCGCTACCGCAGCACGACGGTCTTGCTCCCCTTCTTCTTGATCGTGCCGCCGCTGGATTCGATGGCGTGCGTGGTCGTGAAGTTGGCCTGGAAGTCGAGCGTGCCGCCGGTCATGCTGATCTTGACTTTCGTGTCGTCGCACCAGCATTGCCCGCCGTTGGCGTCGCGCTCTTGACCTTCGCGCCTTCTCGCCTTGCCCTGGTTCCGCCCTCGCCCTGCTTGAGCGGCTTGCCATCCGGGCCCTTGCCCATCCGCGCCAGCGCGGCGACGTGGTCCTTCAGGTACTTCTTCACCGGCATGCGGCGCATCGCTTCGCCGATCACGTCGAGCGAGAGATCCTCGACCTTCCGGAACCGCAGGCAGCAACCCATCCCCCCGACTTCCAGGTGCGATTTCTTCCCCGTCGCCTTCCACGCCTTGTCGAACCACTCGCGCTCGGGCTTGTTGTGGAGCAGGAACAGCATGTAGACGACCATGTCGTTCTTCTGCGACGACAGCCCCATGTACATGAGCGGAAGCTCCGGGCGGGTGTGGTGCCCGTGCGGCCAGACGCTGTGCGGCACGCAATAGCCGATCACGCCGTACTGCATGCACTCCACGAACCCGCCCCCACTGCCGCCCTCGCCCTTGCCTTTGCCGTCCGGGCCTTTGCGATCCAGGTTGTCCAGGATCACCCGGCGCACAGCCTCAATCGCCTCCCGGCGATCAGGCGGAAGCGAATCCAAGTACGCCGCGACGGTGCTGGCTTTGCTCTTCATGATGGGGGGTAGTGTACGGCGAAATTGGCGGGTGTGCCTCGTCGGGCTGAAGGTGAACCCGCCGCGATCTCGTTCGACGGCTCGGCAGGCTGTGGAGGAACTCGACATCAGGCATGGGCCCGTCGCCCCCGCGCAGGCGGGGGCCCAGTTCGCCCGGGAAAACCGCTGGATTCGTGGTGCCTCGCGCGCCACCGGCTGGATTCCCGCCTGCGCGGGAATGACGCGCGTCGACTATCATCGCGCGCTGTTGGGGCCGTCATATTGGAATCACAAGAGCGGCGGATCTCAAGGCTGTCAGGCTCCCAATAGCACACCAACTGCGAACCGAAAGCTGGCAAACATGGCGCGCGCCGCGTGCGTCTTGCGGGCCGGGATGCGTCAGGATTGCAGCCGCTGCACGGCCTGGGCGATGCGGTCCAGCCCGATTCGCAGTTCCGCCGGCGGCAGCGTCGTGCTGACCCGGATGTGGTCGGGCAGGTTGAAGAACTCGCCGGGGACGATGCGCGTTTCATACTCCCGATAGAGCAGCCGCGAGAGCGTGCCGGCCTTGACGCCTCGCGGAAGCCGCACGCATTCAAACAGCGCGCCGTGATTGGGATACGCGTGCAGCTCCGGATGCGCCGCCAGCCACTCGCGCACGACCGGACGCGCCTGCTCATACAGCCGGCGCGTCCGCGCCTCCAGCAGCTCTATCTTCTCAAACGCGCGCAGCCCCAGCGACGTGGCCGGCGCGGGGTGCTCGACGTTGAGATAATCCATCATCCGGCGCAGATGCCTCGCGCGCGAAGGCGTCGTCATCAGCCAACCCAGCCGCAGCGACCCGACGCCGTACACCTTCGTCAGTGAATTGACGACGACCACGTTGTCCGCCAGCGTCGCGGCCGTCCAGCGGGGCGCGCCGAGGTTGACGTGCGGAGAATCGAGATACACCTCGTCCACCACGACGACCGCGCCGTGCTCGCGCGCCGTCAGGGCGATGCGCTGCATCTCGTCCGCGGAGATCAGTTGCGCCGAAGGGTTGTGCAGGTTGGTGATGAACACCGTCCCCGCGCCGCGCTGCAGCCCCGCGCGCAGGTCGTCCGGGTCGAGGCGGAAGTCGCCCTCCGGTCGGCGCGGAAGCTCGATGAGGCGGGCGTTGAAAAACTCGGCCGCGCGGCGCATCGGTCCGTACACCGGCTCCTCGATGAGGATGGGTCGCGTGCGATCGGCCACCGACGCCATGACCACGAAGTTCCCGCCGCTGGCGCCCGGCACCGGCACGACGCCGAGCGGATCGACACCGTAGCGCTCCGCGACCGCATGAATGATCCGCGGGTCGCCGCACGTGCCGCGAATCTTGATCTCGACGTGCCCCAGCCCGGCCTGAAAGTCGGTCAGCTCCACCGGCGGCGCGCCGCTGACGGTCATCTCGTACTTGGCGCGGCGATGGCGCTTGGCCCAAATGAGGAACTCGACGGGTGGAATCTTCATGGGGGGAATTGTAGCGGACGGCGTGCCGCCGTTGTAGGACTACGCGGCGTGCCCCTCGCTCCTTTTGGAGTCGGAGGTCACGCGCGTGAGGCGACCAAGCCGATAGCGTCCTACCCGGTCTTCCAGGTCGATAGCATTCCTGGAAACGGCTCTCCGGCAACGTCATGGTCCGCAGTCAGCGTCCTGCACAAGTCCGCAATCCGGCGGGTCCACGAGCGCAACCACCTGCCGATTCACGCGATCGCGGAACCGGCGCTTGGCGACGTGCCCGCGGATTGCCAGGCGGGGCCGCTCAACGTTGTTGATGTCCACCGTGAGAAAAAGCCCGTCGTGGGCATCGGTGGCGAGCTTGACCTTGACTTTGAGCACATGGTCCCGGCATTCGGCGCGGAGGAAGAGGATGTCCGGGCATTCCGGCGGATCGAGCACGGTGAGTTGCGCGGCGGCGCTCGCGGTGGAACCGCAACGGTTGTCGATCACGCAGTCGTAAAGCCCCGCGTCGCCGACTTCAAGCGGATCGATCACCAAGGTCGGCGACCGTGCGCCCTGATGCCGATCATCGTCCACCAGGGCAACGCCGTCCCGCCTCCAATGAAACGCGGGCGAGCCGCTGGCGAGCACTTCGACCGTGAACTCCGCGTGCCCTCCGCGGTCGAGCACGAGATCCTCTGGATCCGCGGTCACGGTCGCGTGGTGCAGCAGCCAGGTGTCGTTCAACGGCATCGCAGGATCTCCTTCGCCGCCAAAGACCATGGCGTGGTACTCACGGTGGTCCAGGCCCGCATTCCGCCACGTGAGACGGGGTTGTGCACAGACTCGACCGGCGAGAAGGACCGCGCCGGCGGCGGCAAGGCCGGATGCTGCTTGCAACTTCATCCTGGAGTATTCCTCCGGGAGTTCGGGAACCTGCACTTCGGGAAATGGCATTGTATCACCAAGTCGCCGTTTTCCGTGCGTGGAATCGGGCAGCAACAAGGGACATCGCGCCCCAGATCAGCCACTCACCTCTCCCGAATCGCACGAATCCGCCGCCACATCCGGTTGAACCGCGGGCACGCCGACACTAGAATCGTCGCCATGTCGAAGAAGCGTAAGAAGTTGGGCGAAATCCTCGTCGAGCGTGGAATCATCACGCCCAACAACCTCGCCGACGCCCTTCAGCACGCCCAGTCTCAGGGCAAGCGCATTGGGGAAGCCCTGATCGAACTCGAACTGTCCAGCGAGGACGAAGTTTGTAAAGCCCTGGCGTCGCAGTTCGGCTTGGAGTTCGTCGATCTCGGCCACACGCACATCGAGCAGGACACGCTCGCCCTCATTCCCAACAACCTCATCAGTCAATACGCGATCGTCCCGCTGGGGATGGAAGGCAGCCGCATGAAGGTCGGCATCACCGACCCGCTCGACTTGGAGACCCTCGACCTGCTCCGCTTCCGGCTCAACTGCGACATCATCCCCGTGCTCACGGCCGCCACGCGGATGCGGCAATTCATCGAGAAGTTCGTGGACACCGGCGGCGACGAACTGTCCAAGACGATGGCCAGCATCGACCAGGACGCCCCGGAGGACGCGGAGGAGGACGGCTTCCGCGGGCTTTCCGCCGACGAGGCCGACAGCCCGATCATCAAGCTCATCAACCAGATGATCAGCGAGGCCGTGCACAACCGCGCCAGCGACATTCACGTGGAGCCGATGGGCAACCGGGTCCGGGTGCGCTACCGCATCGACGGCGTGTGCATTGTGCGCGACGACGTGCCGTCGAACCTCCGCGCCCCGGTCACCACCCGCCTGAAGATCATGGCGGGCATGGACATCGCCGAAAAGCGCGTCCCGCAGGACGGGCGCATCAAGATGAAGTTCGGCAGCAGCGTCATCGACTTCCGCGTCAGCGCCTGCCCCGGCTACCACGGCGAGAGCATCGTGCTGCGTATTCTGCGGCCGGAGTCGGCCCAGGTCGGCCTGGCGGCGCTGGGCTTCGAGGCGGACGACTACGCCACGTTCCAGAAGATCATCCGCCGCCCCAACGGCATCTTTCTGGTGACCGGTCCGACCGGCTCGGGCAAGACGACGACGCTGTATGCCGCGTTGCAGGAGCTGAACCGCCCGGACCGCAAGATCATCACGGCGGAAGACCCCGTCGAGTACAACTTCCCCGGCATGAACCAGTGCCAGGTGCGCGATGACATCGGGCTGACGTTCGCCAAGATCCTTCGCGCCATGCTGCGTCAGGCGCCGAACATTATCCTCGTCGGAGAAATCCGCGACCGGGAAGTGGGCGAAGTGGCCATTCAGGCCGCGCTGACCGGTCACCTCGTGTTCAGCACGCTGCACACCAACGACGCGCCGTCGTCGATCACGCGCCTCATCGACATGGGCATCAAGCCGTTCCTGGTGGCGAGTTCCATTCAAGCGATCATGGCGCAGCGCCTGGTGCGCATCATCTGCACCGAGTGCCGCACGGTGGACACGAACCCGAATCGCCAGCACCTGGCGCTTCTGGGCTTCAAGGAATCAGACCTCGTCGGCAAATCGGTGTACAAGGGCACGGGGTGCAAGCGGTGCACGGGCACGGGTTATCGCGGACGCAAGGGCATTTTTGAGATCATGACCATGACCTCGCACCTGCGCGAGATGGCGTTCAACCGCGCGCCCGCCAACCAGATTCGAGCGGCCGCGAGGGCTGCGGGCATGAAGAACCTTCTCGACGACGGCAAGCGCAAGATCCTGGCGGGCACGACGACGCCGGAGGAAATGCTGCGCATCACGCAGGTCGAGGGCGTGGTGGAGGCGGTGGCGTAGGAAATGGCGAATGGCGAATGGCGAGTGGCGAAAGCTGAAAATCGAAAATCGAAAATCGAAAGCTGAAAGTTGAAAGTTGGGTGAGGGGTGCGGGATGCTCAATGCGGGATGAGGGGCGAGGAATGAGTGCTGCGGCTTGAGGAATGCGGTTCGAGCTTCGGCTGGTTGCATTCGGCATTCTTCATTCAGCATTCTTCATTCTTCACTTGCCGCAGGGCATGAGGCGGCGCGCCGCACAGGCAACGGGGCAGGAAGGAAACGCACACATGGCCATGTTACATATTGACCGCCTGCTGGAGACGGTGATCAAGCAGGGCGCGTCGGATTTGCACATCTCGGTGGGTCAGCCGCCGGTGATCCGTCTGCACGGGCACCTTCGCCGGCTGGAGACCAAGACGCTGGGACCGGACGACACCACGAGCTTGATGAAATCCATCACGCCGGACCGCAACCAGCAGGAGCTTCAAGAGGAGGGCGGAACGGACTTCGGCTTCGCCTTCGGCGATCACGGGCGCTTCCGCGTCTCCATCTTCAAGCAGAAGGGCAACATCTCGATGGTGCTGCGCCTGATCCCGTTCAAGCTTCTGAGCTTCGACGAGATCGGTCTGCCGAAGATCTGCGCCGCCCTGTGTCGCCGCCCGCGCGGGCTGTTTCTCGTGACCGGTCCGACCGGCTCGGGCAAGACGACGACGCTGGCGTCGATGATCAACTACATCAACATGAACTTCGACCGCCATATCGTGACGGTGGAAGACCCCATCGAGTACTACCACAATCATAAGGAGTCGGTGATCAATCAGCGCGAGGTCGGCAGCGACGTGCCCAGCTTCGCCGAGGCGCTGCGCCGCGTGCTGCGCATGGACCCGGACGTGATCCTCGTCGGCGAGCTTCGCGACCTGGAGACGATGGAGTCGGCCATTCGCGCCGCCGAGACGGGCCACCTCGTGTTCAGCACCGTGCACACCACCGGATGCCAGGGAACCGTGAACCGCATCATCGACGCCTTCCCGGTGGACCAGCAGGAGCAGATCCGCGTGCAGCTCTCCACCAACCTCATCGCCGTGCTCTCCCAGGCGCTCCTGCCCCGGCAGCCCAAGGGCATGGTGGCGGCGTATGAGTTCATGGTGACCACGCCGGCCATTTCCAACCTGATTCGCGAGAACAAGACGTACCGCATCGACTCGTCGATCCAGACGGGCAAGAAGTACGGCATGCAGCTCCTCGACGAGCACCTGTGGTCGCTGTACCTCAAGGGCGACATCAACGCGGAAGACTGCATCGACCGCTCGCGCCATCCCGGTCAGATGCAGGACAAGATCGACCGCCACCGCCGCGGGCTGTCGGTGACGGAGATCGGGCAGCAGGGCGAAGAGGGCGAGAGCGAGGGCGCCGACGACGTGCAGTTGCGCTCGTGATGAGGCGGTCGCCGCGGCGAATCGCCCGCCGCTGACGCTTCGTTTCGAGGGAGCGGGTTTGTTGGAGTGCGGGCGGCACGGAGCATCGCTTTTCGGAGAACGTGCGGAAACCCGGAGCAAGCGTGGAAACGACGAAACCCACAACCGGCAGCGCTCCCAAGGTGAGCGACGACAAGAAGGGTCGCAAGCGCGACCCCAAGATGCCGCCCATCGAGCAGCTTCGCGGGCGGCAGCTCGGCCGCATCCTCATGAAAATGGGGAAAATCCGCCGCTCCCACATCACCACCGCGCTGGAAATCCAGAAACAGCAGCGCACCCCGATCGGCACCATTCTCGTCGAGCAGGGCGCCATTACCGAGGAAGACCTCAACCTCGCGCTCGCCGCCCAGGTCGGCATGGAGGCCGTCGAGCTGGGCAAGTACGACGTGTCCAAGGAAGTGCTCTCCATGATCCCCAACCAGATGGCGCACACCTACCGCGTCATCCCCTTCGAGCACGACGCGCAGAAGAACGAGCTGGGCGTGGCCATCGGCAGCCCGGACAACTTCCTCGCGGTGGACGACCTGCGGACGCTGCTGGGCATGACCATCCGCCCGGCGCTGAGCACACCGGACGACATCGCGCGCGCGCTGGACCGCTACTATCCGGAGCAGGAGCAGCAGTCCATCGCCTCGCTCATCGAGGAGGTTTCCTCCGACGAAGACCTTGCCAAGTTCCAGGGTCGCGGCGAGAGCATCGACCTCGACGACCTCCGCATGTTGGCCGACGCCAACCCGGTCAAGAAGCTGCTCAACCTCGTCCTGCTTCAGGCGATCAAGGATAAGGCCAGCGACGTCCACTTCGAGCCGTTCGAGGACGAGTTCAAGATGCGCTACCGCATCGACGGCGTGCTGTACGAGATGGTGCCGCCGCCGCGCTACATCGCCATGGCGATCACGTCGCGCATCAAGGTCATGGCCAACCTCGACATCGCCGAGCGCCGCCTCCCGCAGGACGGGCGCATCGAGCTGACGGTGGCGGGCAACCCGGTGGACCTGCGCGTCAGCGTCCTGCCGGTGATGCACGGTGAAAGCGTCGTGCTCCGCGTTCTCGACCGGTCCAACGTCCAGCTCAAGCTCGAGCGCCTCGGCTTCCGCGAGGACGAGATGGCCATCTTCCGCCAGCTCATCAACAAGCCCAACGGCATCATCGTCAACACCGGTCCGACCGGCTCCGGAAAGACCACGACGCTGTACGCGGCCTTGAGCGAGCTGAATACGCCGGACTCGAAGCTCCTGACGGCCGAGGATCCGGTGGAGTACGACATCGACGGGTTGATCCAGGTGCAGGTGAAGCCGGAGATCGGGCTGACCTTCGCGCGGGCGCTGCGCAGCTTCCTGCGTCAGGATCCAGACATCATCCTCGTGGGTGAAATCCGCGACCTTGAGACCGCGCAGATCGCGGTGCAGGCCTCCTTGACGGGACACCTGGTATTTACAACTCTACACACGAACGACGCGCCGTCGGCGATTGCGCGCATGCTGGATCTGGGGCTTGAAGCGTTCCTGATTACAGCCACGCTTGAAGCGATCGTGGCTCAGCGTCTGGTTCGGCGTATCTGCACGAATTGCAAGACCGAGTTCAAGCCGAACGAAGAACAACTCTTTGAGCTGGATCTGCGGCCCGAGGATGTCGGCGACAAGATCTTCTTCTATGGGAAGGGCTGCGATTTCTGCAACAACACCGGCTACCGGGGCCGGATGGGGATTTACGAAATCATGGTGACCGACGACGTGATGCGCGAGCTGATCATGCGTCACGCGTCCACCGGCGTGCTGCGGCAGGAGGCCATCAAGCGCGGCATGAGAACGCTGCGCGAGTCGGGCTTGAACGCGATCTATGACGGACTGACGACGATCGAAGAAGTGGTGCGCGAGACGATCATAGCAGAGTAGAGGGTTCAGGGTTCAGGCGTTGAGGGTTCAGCAGTCGGCGTTCGAGGTTAAGGTCAAGCAGGGGTCGATGGCAGGTGCACTCGTCTGGCCGACAGCTAGTAGCTAGTAGCTAGCAGCTTCTTTCTCCATCGCGGAGTTCATTCACACATGGCAACTTACGCCTTTGAGGCCATGAGCCAGGCGGGCGACGAGATCAAGGACGAGGTGGAAGCGGCCTCGACCGAAGATGCTCTCGCCAAGATCCGCCAACTGGGCTACTTCCCCACGCGCATCAAGGAGAAGGGCGGGAAGAAGGACGGCGCCGCGGTCAAGAAGAAGAAGACGGGCAGCGGCGGCATCGGACGCGTCTCAAACAAGCAGATGGTGCAGTTCACCCGCCAGCTCTCCACGCTTCAGGACGCCGGTCTGCCGATTCTTCGCAGCCTCAACATCCTTGAGGAGCAGGCGCGTCCCGGCAAGCTGAAGAACACGCTCCGCGTCGTCGTCGAGGACATCGAAGGCGGCGCCACGCTGTCGGAGGCGATGGCCAAGCATCCGAAGGTGTTCAACCGCCTGTACACCAACATGATCGCCGCGGGCGAAACGGGCGGCGTGCTCGACGTGATTCTGAATCGACTGGCCGACTTCCTCGAAAAGGCGCAGAAGCTCAAGCGGAAGGTGATCGGCGCGATGATCTACCCGATCGTGGTGATCTGCTTCGCGGGGGCGATCGTCGGCGGCATCATGTACTGGGTCATCCCCAAGTTCAAGGAAATCTTCGACGACTTCGACGTGGAGCTGCCGGGTCTGACGAAGATGCTCATCGGCGTATCGTACTGGTTCGCCAACGGCAAACCGCCGGGCGTCGTGCTGGTTCCGCTGATCCCGATCGTCGCGTACATGACCATCAAGCTGATCCGCTCGGCGAAGGGAGGGCGGTACGTCAGCGACTGGCTGCTGATGCGCATCCCGGTGATCGGCTCGCTGCTGCAGAAGTCGGCCATCGCGCGCTTCACGCGCACGCTGGGCACGCTGATCAACGCGGGCGTGCCGATCCTCGAGGCGCTGAACATCACCAAGGACACGGCCGGCAACGAGGTGTTCTCCCGGGCGATGGAGACGGTGCACGACTCGATCCGCGAGGGCGACAGCTTCGCCAACCCGCTCCGCGCCACCAAGACCTGCGACGCCATCGTGGTCAACATGGTGGACGTCGGCGAGGAAACCGGCGAACTCGACAAGATGCTCATCAAGGTCGCGGACAACTACGACGAAGAGGTCGAGACGGCCGTGGCGAGCCTCATCTCGCTGCTCGAGCCGGTGATGGTGGTCATCCTCGGCGGCATCGTGGGTTTCATCGTCGTGGCGTTGTTCCTGCCGCTGGTGAAGCTGATCGAGTCAGTGTCGGGATGAAGGGGCGGGTACTCGGGTATCGGGTGCTCGGGTATCGGGTACTCGGGTATCGGGTACTCGGGTACTCGGGTATCGGGTATCGGGTATCGGGTATCGGGTATCGGGTATCGGGTATCGGGTGAACGGGTATCGGGGGGGCGGATTTGTGTGTTTGCGAGGGGTGTTGCTGTGATTGGAGTTCGTGAATATCGCAGCAAGCAACGTCCGCTTTTGGAGCCGTAGTGCCATGAGATTTCAGCCATTGAGGCGGTCCGTTCGCAGGCCGGTCGCCGCGTTCACGCTGATCGAACTGCTGACCGTCATCTTCATCATCGGGATCCTCATCGCCATCCTGATACCTTCGCTCAACGCGGCGCAGCGGCAGGCCAAGAGCGCCTCGACCGCGGGCACCGTCCGGGCGATCGGCACGTCGCTGGAGCTGTTCAAGAACGAGAACGAGCGGGACTTCACGCGGACCAACGGCTATCCGCCGTCGTTCTCGCACCCCGTCCTCCTCGACGACCAGAACAACCCCGTGTTCACCGAGCAGGAGAGCGCCGAGGGGCGGTTCCCGTTCATCCAGAGCAAGCCGCACGTGTACGGCGCCCAGATCCTGCCCGTCATGCTGATGGGGCTGGACTTCAACGGCTACGTCCGCCCCAGTTCCGTGCCGAAGGATAAGAAAGCCAAGCCTTGGGAGTGGTACGAGCCGGATACCAACGGTCACCTGCTGCAGCGCTCGACGCTGTACATGGACCCCGGCAAGCTCCGCCTGCTGGAGACGGAGGAGCTGGGCGGCTCGCAGCCCGCCGCCATGACCACCCTCTTCCCCGACTGGGACGACATGAAGAACCTCCCGGTCATCCTTGACAACTTCGACACGCCCATCCTGTACTACGCCTCGAATCGCGCGGCCTCGACGCGAAACCTGCTCGAGGATGAGCACAAGTTCGACCACGACTACTCGGATGAGGGCGGGCCGCCCTTCTACTTCCACCAGGACAACCGCGGCTTCACCGGCTTCGGCGCCAACCCGGACGGCAGTGGCGCCACGCCCGGCTGGAACTTCGCCGGCGGGCCGGACGGCGGAATGCACGCCATCACGGCCATGGGGCACCTGCTCAAGGCTGAAGAGATCGACGAGTACAAGAAGACGTTCGCCAACTACATCCATGACGAAGCGGCGCACGACGCCAACCAGCAGAACAAGCAGAACTGGCCGATGCGCGCCCGCAACGGGGATTCCTACATCCTGCTCAGCCCCGGCGCCGACGGGCTGTACGGCACGGTGGACGACGTGTCCAACCTGCCGGGTACGTGACGCGGCCGGGGGCGCTGGAGACTTCGCGGAGCCATCCGCATCGGGGGACTTCACATGAATCGCAGGCACAACAAGGCATTCACGCTGATCGAGCTGCTGGTGGTGATCCTGATCATCGGCATCCTGATCGCCATCCTCATCCCGGCCATCAGCGCCGCGCGCACGCGGGCGAAGGTCGCGGCCGCGCAGGCGGAGATGACGTCGCTGGAGACGGGCATCGAAGTGTACCGCGGCGAGCAGGCGCTGGGCGGCAGCTATCCCCCGTCGCGCAGCGACTACATGGACGGCAGCGGCGAGAAGGACGTGCAGCTCATCGCCGACCCCGGCGCGACGACCAGCAGCAACGATCCGGACCGCAGCCGCGACCCGCTGATCGGCGGCGCGCACCTGCTCGTTCAGGCGCTGCTCGGCGCCGACCTCCTCGGTCCGCCGGGCTTCAAGGATCCCGACAACGACGGCATGTGGGCGGACAACACCCACGCGGACGCGACCAAGACGCCGCCGGGGATGTACGCTCTCGATCCCACCACCGGCCAGGCGAAGTGGACGCGCTACGGCAGCGGCAACGGCTTCGTGGATCAGTCGGCGCGCGGGCGGGTTTCCACGCTCGAAACATTGGTCAACGCCGGCGGCGCCGTGCCGCACGACAACCCGTCCGTAGCCTCGCAGCGGCAACGGTTCTTCGTCGATCCGTGGGACGCGCCGATTCTCTACTACCGCGCCAACCCCGCGGCCAAGTCGCTGTGTGGTCTGGACACGGACGCCGGCGCCTGCGGCGGCGTGTACGCGCTGGAGGACAACGCCGTGTTCACCGGGCGCGACGATACCCTCGACACGCAGTACAACGGCAAGGGCGTGGACTTCGGCGGCGGTGAGCTGGCCGACGCGGCGGGCTACTATCACCGCATCTACAAGAACACGCACCCCAAGGCCGTTCCCAAGAACAATGACTCGACCAGCGATATTTCGATGACCTCGTTCGACAACTCGTTCGCGCGGTTCGTGTGGGACAGGTCGGTCAAGGCGCGCAACGAGCCGGTGCGCAAGGACGCTTTCCTATTGGTCAGCGCCGGACCGGACCTCATCTACGGCACCGGCGATGACGTGCTGAACTGGGCGAAGAGCGACTAGAGGGAAATTGCGAATTGCGAATTGCGAAGGCTGAATGCCGAAGGCTGAATGCTTAAATCAGAACCCCTCACGCAAGTGAGGGGCCAGGCGCGCAACCGCCGAGCGGCAGATGGCGAATGCTGAATGCTGAATGCTGAAAGGTGAAGGCGACACACTCATGGCCACCGGGTCAGATCACAACCAAGCCTGCCAATCGCAAACGGATCTTCACGCTGCGGCGTTCGACGCTTTCAGTCTCTCAAGGTCTCGGCGTCTCGGCGGTTCGACGTTTCGACGTGTGTCCGCTACGGCGGTTCGACGTGTTGATGTTTCCCCACGCCCGCGCGCCGGCTTCACGCTGATCGAGCTGCTCGTCGTGGTGGCGATCATTCTGGTGCTGCTGGCGGCGATCGTGCACATCGGCGGATGGGCGTTTCACAAGGGGCAGGCGAAGAACACCGAGGCCGTGCTGGGGATCCTCGCCGACGCCTGCACCCAATTCAAGCAGGCCGCTCCGCTGGGCGCCGTGAAGCAGAAGGCAAGCTCCGGCTCGGGCATCGTGACGTATGCCGGGCGCTACGGGAATTACCCTCCGGACGAGTTGGAGGTTTTCGGCGGGCACGGCCTGCCCGGCTCCGAATCGAAACCGCCGGACGGAAGTTCGCTGGTTCCGGGCGGCGCGGGCATTCGGCCTGACCCATTTCCGCAGCCGTACGAGGACATGAAGTTTTACACCACGGGCGCCGGGGCGAAGCCGGAGTTCGAGCATCGCGACAACGCGGCGCTCGTCCTGGCGATCGAGCTGTTCAGCGAGGAGGCCGCCTCGACGCTGGCGAGGATTCCCTCGCGGAACTGGAAGCCGGTGGCGAATGACTCGGGCGGCAAGCCGCTGGTGTACATCGACCGCGACGGCAGCGACGACTACACCGACGGCGACGAACCCATCCGTTATGTCGTGGACAACTGGGCGGTTCCGATCGCCTACATGGCGCAGCGCGACTACCGCGCGTCGAATCCCGTGCAGTCCAGCAACCACCAGACGGACTGGAGCTGGAACCAGGTGTCCTCGCGCCTCGTCAAGCTCAACGGCGACGCGCCGGTGATCTTCTCCTGGGGGCCGGACGGGCGCGAGCAGCTCACGGAGGCCGGCATGGGCGCGGAGGGCAAGGCGCACCTTGGCGCCGACTGGATGACGACGTTGGACAACTCCGCGAAGGACCGCGTGGACTTCCCGCTCAACACTGACAACGTGTATGCCAATCCGGCGCTGGGGGAGATTCTGTCGAAGGGGAAGTGAGGGGGCGGCGGGTATCGGGTGCTCGGGTATCGGGTATCGGGTATCGGGGGCGCGCATAGGGAATTGGAAGCAGGGATTTGAACCACGGTTCGCCTTGTTTTGGCCAGGAGCTAACCGCTAAGAGCTAAGAGCGATCAACCGAACGCCGCCCGATTGTTCGGAGCAGGGGTCATGATGAACTTCTCACCAGCTAACATCCAGCGCGCCCGGTGGGGCTGCTCTCCGAGCAGCCACCGGTCCGGCGGCTCTCCGAGCCGGCGCGCTTTCACGCTCACCGAGCTTCTCGTCGTCATCGGCATCATCGTCCTGCTCGCACTGGTGGCCATCCCTGCCGTCAACCAGATGTGGGAGCAGCGGAAGATTTCCGAGGCCGAGACGATCCTCCGCGGAGCGCTGATGAACGCGCGCCAGAAGGCGCTGGGTCACACCGACACGGGTCTGTTCTTCTACCTCGATGCCACGGGCACTCAGCACATCGCGCTCATCCAGCGGGAGGACGAGCCGTCCTCCGCGCGCTTTGAGGACGACGGGACCACGAAGCGGTGCGATCAGATGCAGGACCAGCCGTTCGGCGTGCGGGCCGATCTGATCTCGACCCGCCGCTTCGCGCTCGTGGCGGGTCAGAGCTTCACGCTGCCCAAGCCCATGCGCGCCGCGCCCAGCAGCGCCCTGCTGCCGCCGCCGACCAATCCCAGCCAGGACAGGAAGGGCTCCTTCGAGCGCTACAGCGACGTGGAGCTGGCCAACAACGACTTCGACAATCCGCAGGGCTACAGCAGCTCCGAGCAGCTCGAGCCGCAGCGGCATCGCAACGACTTTGCCATCGTCTTCTCCTCGCAGGGGCAGCTCCTGCTCTCGCGCGACGTGCTTATTTACGACGCCGACGACGAGTGCCAAGGCGGCGGCACGGACGCGGGCCGCGGCGACGTCACCGGCCTGCACGTCGAGCCGTCCGTCGCGCTCTACGCCGTCGGCTCGCTGGCGAACAACAACGACGATCCCAATCCCCGGCAGATCGACTCGGCCAACACCAAAACCAACCTCGTGTACATGATTTCCGCTGACATCAAGAGCAAGCCGACGGCGGTGAATTTCCCGTCGGTGCGCGGCGTGGTGGTGTACGACGACGAGCTGTACCAGAAGATGTCCACCGGCGCGCATCGCCAGTTCCTCCTGGACACGGGCCGGCCTTACTACATCAGCAACGCCACCGGCGACATCATCCGCGGCCCGCTGGGGACAGAAGGGGCGTAGAAAGTCGAAACACTGAAAGCTGAAACGTCGAAAGTCGAAACGTCGAAAGCTGAAACAGAGCCGCGCCGGTAGGCAGTGTATCCCGGTGTGCCACTGCTCTATGAGCAGTGCATTCCGGTGTGCCACTGCGCCATGAGCAGTGCCTCGCATGGTGCGACTGCTCTATGACGAAGCGCGTGGACGAGTCTCGAATGCGGGCGGGAGGTCAAACGAGCCGCGCGGAAGCTGCAACGGGGTTGGGGGAACCCTTGAGAGGACGCTTGGGCACGGCGACACTGCCGGTAGACGGGAACAGGACATGACACGAAAGCCACGCACAACCGGCATCCGCCTTGCACATGGCGCCCGCGCGCCGCGCGTGACATCCGCGCCGTATTCCGCATCCGCCTCACACGCCGCCGACGCATCCTTGCGGCGTCCGCGACGCGGCATCTCTCTGGCGGAGATGATGATCGCCGTGGTCATCCTCGGGCTGGGGCTGCTCATGGTGGCCACGCTCTTCCCGGTCTCCTGGCTCTCGGCGCGGAAACTCGCCGAGCACACAACCACGCTGAGCTGCCAGGAAGCGGCGCACCAGGCGCTGGAGACGCTGCTGAAGGTCGATGGGGCGGATGAGCCCAGCGCGGTGCTGCTCGCCGGCGATCAGATGAAGATCGGCGACTGCACGCCCTGCGAGGGCGCGGCCACCGTGGCCGCCAGCTCCACGCAGGCGAACGGCGCGCCCGGCGCGCCCATTCCTCGCGTCCATGCGTTCAACATGGCCAACGTGCTCTTCGAGGGCAAGCGTCAGTTCGTTTCCGAGAACATCTGGGACCTGGAGCGCACGACGCTGGGAGAGCTGGTGCGCGTGGCGGACGGCGACGACGTTTACGATTACGAGTACAGCGGACAGGCCTGCGTGATCGACGGGAATGCCAACAACGACTTGCAGTTCAACCTCAGCGGGCGAGCCAAGGGCGGCGTTCCGATTCGCTCCTTCCTGTCGCCGATCGTCGCGCTGCAGGATCGCGTCTATCCGCCGCTTCCGAACCGTCCGACCTCCGACTTCACCAAGTGGACGGCGGAGGACCAGCGCTGGGACGACAGCCTGGGGACGCGGCGCTACGCGTGGTCGGCGTTCTATCGTTTCGATACTGATTACGTCAAGAACAGCGCGGGCGTGCTGGATCTGAACCAGGACGGCTGCGATGGAACCAGCGGCGAACCGCTTCGCACGTACAACGCAGAGTCCATTGACGAAACGCGCGTCATGACGGTGTACACCGTCACGCTCCGCCGTCCGCGCGCCAACATGCGCTACGCCCGGCAGGATCCGGAGTTCGTGCCGCATCCCGATCCGCGAGAGGCATTGCGCGACGGCCCGACGGCCATCCAGGCGCTGGGCGCGGACAAGGACCTGATGTTCCCCTCGCCGTGGCGCGTCCAGGTGCTGCTGCCCGAGAAGCTCGGCAGCCGGGCCCGGTGCGCCGATCCCGATGACAACGACCCGCGAAAATGCCCGACGGGCGTGGCCACGGAGATCACGGTGAACGACGCGAGCCTGGGTCGCATCGACGACACGTCGCCGTCCTGGGCGGTGGATCTCTTCGACCGCGGCACGATCTTCATCGACGAGCTGAGCGGGCAGATCTACCGCGTGGAGAAGCGCCGACTCACCGATGACGACACCGTGGCGCACCTCACGCTCGATCGCGAGATCGTGATCGAAGACAAGGGCATCAACTTCGGCGACGAGGATTCGATCTCCGCCTGCGATCCGTCCAAGGATCCGGATTGCAGCCCGTGCGATTCCTTTAAGAAGCCGCCGTGGAACGTTCCATCGAATCGCCACCTCGACGATTGCGAGCGGCTGCGCACGGTCTGGGTCTTTCCGCCGCCGGTGCAGGGCGGTCGCGGCGCGGGCGAGCCGCTGGCGTTCGACGGCAGTCCGCCCGTCGTGGACATCTCCGTCCGCACGCTGACCGTCGCGCCGTGAAGCCTGTGCATCGTGCCTCGTAGCAGTTGGTCGCTGGCGGTTCGGGCTTTCTGACTCGCGCATCGATGCCGGCTGCTCGCGACGCCTCCGGCCGGGCCATTCGAGTATCCCCTTTCCCGGCTTCGGCGATCCACACGTCCCTTCGTTTTCGACCGGCAATCAAGCTGCGTCAACGCCGCGACCCAGAAGTGACGGGTTCTGCGGACCGGCTCAGGATGGCAGCCCCCCTTCGTCAGATGCGTACGCACTCGGAAACATGCTCACGCTGAGTACAGCGAGAGCATGCCACCCTGCCGTTCACCCCAGGAAGGCTGACGAGCCGGCAGCGCCCCGCCTGACGGCCCCCGCTGCTTTTCCTGCTCCCCGTGCTTCGCGTAGAATGCGGTTCGTGAGCACCACGCGGCATCCCTTCGATGAGTACGTCCGGCGCCCCGCGGACGAAATCCGCCTTGCCGAGGCCGCCCTGCTGTACGCCGCCGACGAATATCCGAAGCTCGATCCGCGGATACACTTCGCCTTCCTCGATCAAGCCGCCAACCGCGTGGCCGCGATGTCGGCGCCGACGCCGATGGACCAGGTCGAAGCCTTGCGCACGATCCTCGTGGACGAGGAGCGCCTGGTCGGCGTGGACCTTGACGACTACCACAACCCCGAGAACAGCTACCTCAATCGCGTCATCGAACGCCGCCGCGGCATCCCCATCACGCTTTCGACGATCTGGCTGGACGTGGCCGCCGCGCTGGGCTGGCGCATGTTCGGCATCGGCGCGCCAGGGCATTTTCTCATCCGGCACATGGACCTCGAGCACGAGTTGTACATCGACCCGTTTCGCGCGGGGCTGATCCATACCGAGGCGGAGGTGCGCGGCATGTTGGCGGCCACGCTCGGCGGCGCGGACCGCATCAGCCCCGACGCGCTGGCGCCCGTGGACAATCTGTACATCCTGCGGCGTTCGCTGGGCAACCTGTACTCCTGCTATCTGGGGCGCAACGACTACCCGCGCACGGCCGTGACGCTGCGGCGGATGGTGGCCGTGGTGCCGGAGGAGGTGGTGCTTCGGGCGGAGCTGGGGCGTGTGCTCTCGCTGGCGGGTCAGTTCCGCGAGGCGGCGGAAGTGCTTCATGCGGCGCAGCGCTACGTGCTCGACGAGGACGAGGGGCGGGCGCTCAGCGACGTGGCGCAGGAAGTGAAACGCAGAATGGTGGAGCTGAACTGACGCGGCGCCGGCTCGGGTGGGGCACCGGCTTTCCAGCCGGTGGACCGGCGCGCTCGACGGATGAACTGACTTGGAAAGGGATTCTCGCGTGAAACGTCACTGTGCATGCCGGTTGTTCAAGCTGAGCCGTAGCGCCGGGTTCGCACTGGCTGGTTTGTGGTTTGGCAGAGCCGCGACACTCGCCCAGGAAGTTCCGCCGATCTTTCCTCCCGACAACCCATGGAATGCCGACGTTTCTGCGTACCCCGTACACGAGAACTCGGCGGACTTTCTCGCCTCCATCGGTCTGGACCGCGGGCTGCACCCGGACTTCGGCACAGTCTGGAACGGCGCGCCCAACGGCATCCCTTACGTTCTGGTGCGCGATGAGCAGCCGGAGGTGCGCATCCGCTTCCGCGCCTACGGCGACGAGAGCGACCCCGGTCCGTATCCGGTTCCGCCGGACGCGCCGATCGAGGGCGGACCCGACGGCAACGGCGACCGCCACGTGCTGGTCATCGACGTGGACAACCTCAAGCTCTACGAGATGTACCGCGCGTTTCCGCGGCGCGGCGGGCAGAAATGGCGCGCCGACTGCGGCGCGGTCTGGGACCTGACGTCCAACGACCTGCGCCCCTTCTTCTGGACGTCGGCGGATGCCGCGGGCTTGCCGATCTTCGCGGGACTTGTGCGTTACGACGAGGTCGTCGAGAAGGGCGCGATCACGCACGCCTTGCGCTTCACCGTCAGCCGCTCGCAGCGCGGATTCATCCTCCCGGCCACGCACTTCGCCAGCACGTCGCGCGATCCAGATCTGCCACCGATGGGTCTGCGGTTGCGGCTGAGCAGCGACTTCGACATTTCCGGTTTTTCGCCGAACGTGCAGGTGATTCTCCGCGCGCTGAAGACCTACGGCATGATGGTGGCCGACAACGGGTCGGATGGTTACATCTCCGGCGCGCCGGACCCGCGCTGGGATGACGACGAACTGCGCGAGCTGGGTCGCGTGCGCATCCGCGACTTCGAGGTCGTGTACACGGGGGACGTCATCACGGACGAGCCGTAGGGCACGCGGCGAACGGCGAAGCCCGTCACTTCGTGGAAAGCGGGAATCCAGCGCCGTCATTGCCGCGCGGGCGGGAAGCCAGCTCCCTCATGCCCCGCCCACGTCGCGCTCGCCCGACGGCTCGAAGCGCCAGTGGCGCGCGTAGGCCGGCGGCAGGTTGAGCAGCACGGTCCGGCGATCAAACTGATAGGTTGCGATGCTCTGCGTCAGGAAGCGCGACACGTCGCGCGCCCTTCGCCGCTCGCTGCCCGTCATCACCGCGCCGGAGATTCTGCGCAGTCCGATGTACTCGAAGTAGCTGAACACGCCCCCGGGCTTGAGGCTGCGGCGCAGCGCGTCGAGAATCTCGCGCACCTGATCCACCGTGAAGATGGTCAGCGGCAGTCCGGAGACGATGAAGTCGTACTGCTGCCGCCCGATGATGTCCTGCACCGGACCTTCGAAGAGACGCACGCGGCGCTGCGCCACGGCCTCGGCGAAGCAAGGCATCGTCAGCACATCCCGTCGCAGCGCGTCGGCGAAAACGGGCGACAGCTCGCTGATGTCCAGCCGATCCTCCGCGCGCAGCACCGTCCCGAGGTGGCGCGTCACCGCCCCGGTCCCCGCGCCGACCTCGAGCACGTGGCAGGCTCCCGTCGAGCGGACATACGGTTCACACAGCGCCCGCGCCAGGTGACGCGAACTGGGCGCCACCGCGCCGACCGAATGCGGGTTGGCGATGAACTGGCGGATGAAGTTGATGTTCTGACGCATGGCGCTCCTCGGACATCATCGCGCCTCAGGCGCGGATTGCCAACCCGATCCGACAACCGACCGCCTGTGCTGCCCGTTTCAATGTAACAGAGCCGCGACCGGCAGCAGCGTATCCCGGAGTGCCACTGCTCCGTGAGCAGAGTATCCCGGTGTGCCACTGCTCTGTGAGGAAGCGTGGGACGCCGCCCAAGATGCGGGAGACAACCCTCGCTCATGCGCGCGGCTCTGAAAGATTCCTTAAACGACATCGCTACCCGGCCTGCCATCCAGCCAAGCCAACGTGCGCTGCACGCCGGCCGGCCTACCCGGCCTGCGCGACAGCGCCCGGGCGATCGTAAGGGGTGTTGCCTGCCCGACTGTCGTTATTTGTACCGGAATGGGATAGGCTCAGCGCCCGCGTCGCAAGGAGGAAATGAAACGCTGAAACGCCAAGACGCCGGAAGCAGAGTCGAGGAAGAACCAGACCGGCAGCGATGAGCGATTCACGATGCACGCTGAACGATGCACGATTCACGATTCACGATGAACGCTGAACGCTGAACGATGCACGACTCCACTGACAACCTCGATGGCGACCACATGCCGCACGATGATGACCCGCCGCGCAGCGACGATGGCCCGCGCATCGACGAGCGTTTCATGTCCGCCGCGCTCGACCTGGCCCAGACTGCCATGGATGCGGATGAGGTTCCTGTCGGCGCGGTCGTGGTGCGCGGCGGGCGCGTCATCGGTCGCGGATTCAACCAGCGACAGACGCTCCACGACCCGACGGCCCACGCCGAGATGCTGGCCATCACCGCCGCCGCCGAGTCCGTGGGCGACTGGCGGCTGGACGACTGCACGTTGTACGTCACGCTCGAACCGTGCGCCATGTGCGCGGGGGCCATCGTGCTCGCTCGCATCCGGCGGCTCGTGTACGGCGCGACGGACCCCAAGGCCGGCGCCTGCGCGTCGCTGTACACGATCCCGACGGACCCGCGTCTCAACCACCAGGTTCAGGTGACCTGTGGCATCCTGGAAGCGCCGTGCAGCGCGATCCTCAAGGAGTTCTTCGCACGGCAACGCGCGCTGGGGAAGAAGTGAAGAGCAAGGCGGGGACTCGGAGTTCAGCGACTTGGAGTTCAGCGACTTGGAGTTCAGCGACACGGAGTTCAGCGACACGGGGTTCGGGGACTCGATGATCGGGGACACCGTTAGGTTACGAACCGGCGCCGTCCTGAAGCATGCGCGTCCGCACCTCTGGCTCGCAGCCAGCAGCTAGCAGCCGGCAGCCTGCCCCCTACCCCCTACCCCCCGGTCGCAATCCGCCCCTCCCAAGGTGAGGACGCTGCGGCATACGCTTTCTTCGCAATGCGCCCCGAGCGAAACGCCAGCCGCCCCGACTCGCACGCCAGCGCCATCGCCCGCGCCATGCCCACCGGGTCCTTCGCGCCGGCGATCCCGGTGTTGAGCAGCACGCCGTCCGCGCCGAGTTCCATCGCCACCGTCACGTCCGACGCGGTGCCCACTCCCGCGTCCACGATCACCGGATACGTCGAGTCGCCCTCCTTCAGATACTCCAGGCACAGGCGGATGTTGTTCGGATTCAGAATCCCCAGCCCGCTGCCGATCGGCGCGCCCAGCGGCATCACGCTCGTCGCGCCGGCTTCCTTCAGCCGCATCGCCAGGATCGGATCATCATTGGTGTACGCGAGAACCTGCAACCCTTCGGACACCAGCGTCTTCGTCGCCTCCAGCGTCCCGATCGGATCCGGCAGCAGCGTCTTGCGATCGGCGAGCACTTCAAGCTTCACCCATGCGGCGCCCGGGTTATCCATCCCTTCGAGCAGATCGCGCCCCAGCCGCGCGGAGCGCACCGCGTCCTTCGCCGTAAAACACCCGGCCGTGTTGGGCAAAATGGTGTAGCGCTTCGGGTCGAGGTGATCGAGAATGCTGTCGGGCTTCCTGCCGCCCTCCTCGGTGAGCACGTCTCGGCGCACGGCCACGGTGACGACCTGACACTGCGAGGCGTCGAGCGCCGCGCGCATGTGATCGAAGTTGGCGTACTTCCCCGTCCCGACAAACAGGCGCGACGTGAACGTAAACCGCCCGATCGTGCAGGCGTCCGACCGCCCCGCCGTCTCCACTGAAACCTGCATCACCCGCCCCCCACGAACGTCACCACTTCGACCCGGTCCTCCGCGCGGAGCCGTCGCTCGCCGAACGCCCGTCGCGGGACGAGTTCCTCATTAATCTCCACCGCCACCCGGACCGGCGCCAGCCCCCGCGCCGTCAGCAGCTCCCCGACGGTCGCGCCCTCGTGAATTTCCTCAGCTTGTCCGTTGATCGTCACGCGCATGAACGGTTCCAAAAAAAGCCTGGCGCGTCGCGGATTATAGCGCATGCCGGCCGGTTGAACGAGTCCCACGGCGATCGTGGCGGAGACCGGAAACCGCCGGCTCGCGGTTGATCGCGGGAAACTGCGTGTAGAATGAGAGGATGCCGTTGCCCGCGCTGGAAGCTGTGGCGCCATGAAAATCGAATGAACCCGACACAGGAACTTGCTGACGCCTTGTTTCGCGACAAGCTCGCCACCGCGCGGGCGACGCCGCCGGAGGAGCGGCTGCTGGACGGTCCTCGCCTGTTCGATTTCGCGTGCGCGCTGGCCATCGCGGGCATCAAGGATCAGTTCCCCGACGCGGACGAGGCCCAGGTGCGGAGGATTCTGGAGGAAAGGCTTGAACTGGTCGCCCGACTGGAGGTCCGCAGATGACCAGCGAAGAAGCAACCGTCGCCACCCTCGATGCGCTCAACGCGATGGGCGTCCGCTACGTCTTGACCGGATCGCTGGCCAGCAGCTTCCACGGCATCGCACGTTCAACCAAGGACGCGGATTTCGTCGTGGAGCTTGAGGGCGAGGAAGTTGCGGCACTCTCCAAACGGCTGCCCCCTGGACTTCGACTCGACCCACAATTGTCGTTTGAGACGGTTACCGGCACGCACCGCTACATCATCACCAACACGAGCACAGCCTTTAAGATCGAACTTTTCCTGCTCAGCCGGGACGCCCACGACCAGGAACGCCTGAATCGTCGCAAGCCCATCACTCTGCATGGGCACGACGCCTACGTGACGACTGCCGAAGACGTGATAATCACCAAGTCGCGCTGGCTGGGGCTTCAGAATCGTTCCAAGGACCACGACGATATCGTCGGTGTTCTATCCGTGAGAGCAGACACGCTCGACTGGCCGTACATCGAGCGGTGGTGCCGCGAGCACGGCACCTGGGAACTGCTGGCGGCGATTCGAGCCGCGGTGCCCCGGCTTTCTTGATCCGGTCTAGCCCTCAACCTGAGGCCCCATCGGGAGCGTGCGGGGCGAAGACGTGCCGCACGGGTCCACTGGTCTGGATCCGTGCCACCCGCCGCTGGAAGGAGTCACCCTCATGGACGGCCCCTCACTTGCGTGAGGGGTTCTGATGCACCCCTCCGAGTGCGCGCATGGCTCCTCACATGCGTGAGGGGTTCCGATTTCGCCATTCGCCATTCGCCATTCGTCATTCGTCATTCGCCATTCGCCATCCGCCATTACCGCTTGCCGCGCGGACGGCTTGCCCGACAATATCCCTGCCGGAGAAGAACTTGCAGGAGACATCAACGCCATGAACGACAAAGCTCCGCCCGCCTTGCCCCATGATGAACGAACCAGTCAGATGCGCACGCGGCTCATCCACGGCGTCAGTCACTCCGCGCGCTGGGACTACGACCATCACGTCGTCCCGCCGATGACCGCCAGCGCCACTTTTCGTCTCGACTCCGCCGAGCGCGGCGCCGAGGGGTTCGAGGCCTTTGGCCGCGGCGAGGGGCTGGACCCCCACCGCGAGCCGATCTACATCTATGACCGCCTCGACGAGCCGACCTGCGGCATGTTGCAGGACAACCTCGCCGCGGCCGAGTGCGGCGAAATGGCCGTCTGCTACGCCTCCGGCATGGCCGCGATCAGCGCGGCCATCTGCACGTTGACCCGCAGCGGCGAGCACATCGTCGCTCACAAGGTGCTCTATGGCTGCACGTATTCGCTGATCGAGAACTGGCTGCCGCGCTACGGCATCGATGCCACGCTGGCGGACCTCACGCAGGCGGGCGCGCTGCGCCAGGCCATCCGCCCCGGGACGCGCGTCATCTACTTCGAGACGCCCGTCAACCCGGACCTTGCCATGATCGACATCGCTGCGGTGCGCGCCGTGGCCGACGAGGTGAATGCCAGGCGCGGGCCCGAGGATCGCCTGTGGGTCGTGGTGGACAACACCTTCGCCACGCCTTTCTGCCAGCGACCGCTGACGCTGGGCGCGCACCTGGTCTGCCAGTCGCTCACCAAGGCGATCGGCGGATTCGGCACGGACATCGGCGGCGCGGTCATCGGCCCGCGCGAGCTGCGCCGGCCGCTGATCCTGTACCGCAAGGACTTCGGCGGCTCGCTGTCGCCCAAGGGCGCCTGGCCTCCGCTGGTCTGCGGACTGCCCACGCTGGCGGCGCGCATGGCGAACTATCAGAAGACGGCGCATCGCGTGGCCGAGTTCCTCGAGAAGCACCCCAAGGTCGAGCGCGTGCTCTATCCGGGGCTGGAGTCGTTTCCGCAGGCCGCGCTGGCGCGCCGGCAGATGCGCGATTATCACGGCAAATTCGCGCCCGGCTCCATGCTCTACTTCGTCTTGCGCGATCCCGAGGGCAGCGGAAAGCCCGCCGCGCGCATGATCAACGCCATCGCGGACTCTGCTTATTCAATTACGCTGGCCGTGTCGCTGGGGCAGATCAAGACGCTGATCGAGGCGCCGTTCACCATGACCCACTCGGCCATGCCCGCCGAAGAGAAGCTCGCCAAGGGCCTGCTCCCCGGCGGCATCCGGCTGAGCATCGGGCTGGAGGACTGGCACGACATCATCGCCGACCTGGATTCGGCGCTGGGCAAGGCGTAAGCGAAACGTCGAAACGCAGAAACCAGAACCCGTAGCGCCAGCGAGGGCGAGCTGGTGCCGGCCAGGCGTGACGCGTTCCCCGGGCCAGGGCGCATGGGGTTCGATCGCCACCTCTGCTCGGGGTCGGGGTATCAGAAGGGGTCTGGACAGGTGGGCGGGTCGATCGGGTCCGCATTGCCCCGCCGCGCGTTCGGCGATAGGAAACACATCATGCGACGTCACAGACCCTTGGGAGGTTTGCTGTCCGCCGCGGCGGTCGCGCTGCTGCTTCCGCTGGGCGGCTGCGAACACTCGACCACCAAGGTCGAGTTGCAAAAGCAGGTGGACGAGCTTCGCGTCACCAACGATCAGCTTCAGCGCGAGGCCGAGGAACATCGGGCCAGCATCGACCAGCTTCGCACGCAGGTCGCCAACCTCCAGTCATTCAAGGATCCGCGCGGCGCCCGCCTGTTCGAGGCCTCCGGGCTGGAGATTCTGACCCTCTCGCGCGGCGCGGACTACGACGACGCGCCGGGCGATGACGGCGTCACCGTCCACTTCCGCCCGCTCGACGACGAGGGCAACGTCGTCACGGTCGGCGGACAGGTCGTCGTGCAACTTGTGGACAGCTCGGTGATGGGCGAGCCGAAGGTCGTCGGCCTGCTCCGCATCAGCGAGCCGGACGAGCTTCGCGCGGCGTGGCACAGCAAGTTCCTCACGAACCACTACACGCTGAAGTGCCCGTTCTCTGCCATGCCTCCCCCGTCCGTGCGACAGATCGACGTCAAGGTCGAATTCACCGACTACCTGACGGGTCGGGGTCTCCACGCCGAGCGCGTGGTGGACATCGCGCCGCCCGCCTCCGAAGCAGCCGGGAGCGATGCTGCGCAAGCGGCAACCGTCGCGGATGGCCAGTCGCCAGGGGATATGCCGAAGTAGCGACCCGCGAACCGGCGATGCCGGCGCGCGTTCATCCTCCCCAATTGAGTTCACGCTTACATTTCGACATTCATGATATTCAACCCGCGCTTCGTACTCCACCCGGTCGCCTGCAATGAACGGTCGCATCCCGCTTAGCTTTCTCGTGATAACCTTTTGTCCATAAAAAGAATACAAGTTTTTTCTTGCATCCCGCCGATCTGGTGTACAATGTTACGGAGGTTTCGCCTCGACGCGTAATGCGGCCTCGACCTGCCGTTGGCCGATCCTAGATGGCGGCGGCAATTGGAACGCCGCGCAATCGCCGGCCACCTTGGATTCTCGGACTATGGCAGCACAACAAACGGCAGTGGCGGATCCGCCCCTTTCCACGGATCAGGGAGGCGGCGCGGCCGTGGCGACGGCGGTAAGGCCTGCGCCCCCGCAACGCAAGCCGCGCCAGTTGCCGCCGTACAAGGTTCTTCTGCACAACGACGACGTGAACACCGTCGAGCACGTCATTCTCTCCATTCTCAAGCTGACCCCGCTCGACATGGAGGAGGCCGTGACCAAGACGCTCGAAGCCGATCAGACGGGTGTGGCGCTGCTGCTGGTGACACACAAGGAAAGGGCGGAGCTGTATCACGAGCAGTTCCAGTCGCTGTCGCTGACCGTCAGCATCGAGCCGGCCGAGGGCTGATGCTCCCGCCGGCTTGTTCCTCGATCCGGGCCGGCACAATCGTCGAGCCGCGGGTGCTCCATGCGACCGCAAGGGTCGTTACTTCGGACAACCGTATCCCGCCCCCCACCGGGAATGCGCCGTCCCCCGCTCGCGTTAATCGTTTACGTGGGGAAGATCGCGCGGACTTCTCGATGAACCGCTGCAAGCATTGAAGGAAGCTGAACATGAGACAAGATCGCCTTTTCCACGTCATGATTGTCGTCGGCGCCTGCGTGTCCGGCGCGCTGGCGCGCGGCGTCGGTGATCCGGCTGAAGAGCTGAAGGTCGGCCAATGGATCAAGGGCGCGCCCGTCGTCCTGAAGGATGCCGTCGGCAAGAAGGTCGTGGTCGTCGAGTTCTGGGCGACGTGGTGCGGACCCTGCCGCGTGGGGATTCCGCACTTGACTGAAGTGGCCAAGCAGTACAAGGACCGGGGGGTCGTGCTGGTGAGCATCAGCAACGAGGATCCCGACAAGGTCAAGGCATTCGTCGAGGAACAGGGCGATCGCATGGGCTACACCGTGGCCGCGGACACGAAGGAGGGCGACGCCACGCGCGCGTTCATGCAGGCGTTCTACATCAGCACGATTCCGCACGCCTTTATCGTGGATCGCAAGGGCGTGGTCGCCTGGCACGGCAGTCCGATGGAGCGTGAGTTTGACCGGGTGCTGGAGGCCATTGTCTCCGACAAGTACGACCTCGAAGCGTTCAAGAAGACCGACGCTCCGCGCATGACGGAGATGGAGACGCGCGACCTGTTCCAGCGGTATTTCGTGGAGATGCTCGAGGGCGGCAAGTCGGCCAAGGAGGTGGCGCCGCTGGCGGAGCGTCTGCTGATGGTCGGCGCGGCGAACGTGGACATGCTCAATGCGCTGGCGTGGACCATCATGGACGAGCCGCGCGTCACCGACCGCGACTTGCCGCTGGCGCTGCGCGCGATCGAGAAGGCCAACGAGCAGACGGGCGGAAAGCGGCATGAGATCCTCGACACGCTGGCGCGGGCGCTGTTTGAAAACGGCAAGCGCAAGGAAGCCGTAGAGCAGCAGAAGAAGGCCATCGAGCTGTGCCAGGATCCGCGGCTCAAAGCCGACTTCCAGCGCCGGCTTGAGAAGTACGAGAAGACGCAGACCGATGCTTGATCGGCGGTCGAATTCCGCGTTGGGGCTTTCTCTTCGTCGGGATCTCGTTGCAACGTGCGGCGGGACGCGCCCGCCTGGGTGACAAGTGCCCCCTGGAATGGCACGGGTCCGCAGCAGCGGACCCGTGAGTCAGCAAAAGTGCGTACGATCTCTTTCGCCACGGCCTGGCGAGTACGCCAGACCGTGCCACCCGACGGTTCGTGCTCCGACGATCCTGCTCTGGCGATTACACCAGACCACGCTGCATGCTCCTTCGTGCTTCGACAATCCTCGCATGGCAAGCACGCCAGTTCCCGTCACTCCTGCCTCCGTGCTCCCACAAATCCACTTTGGCGAATGCGCCGGAGTTCGCCGCGCCCGACCGGGCTTCTGCGCGGCGTCGGCGTCGTTATACTGCTCCTGATGCAGTTGCCGTCATCATCCGCCGCAAGCAACACCGCTTCGCCGCTGCCCATCCTCTTCACCTGCGTGGGCAGGCGCGTGGAGCTGATCGAAGCTTTCCGGCAGGCCGCCCGCCGGCTTGGCGTCGCGCTGAGCGCTCACGGTACGGACGTGGGCTGGATGGCGCCGGCGATGCACGTCGTGGATCACGGGCATCTGACCCCGTCGATCGACTCCCCGCGATATATCGACGCGCTGCTGCGGCTCGTCTCTCATCACGGAATTCGTCTGCTGGTTCCGACGATCGACCCGGACCTTCCGCCGCTCTCCGGTGCGGCGGATCGGTTTATCACGGAGGGCTGCCGCGTGCTCGTTTCGCCGCCGGCGGTGATCGAAACCTGCCGCGACAAACTGCTCACCCATGCGATATTGCGCGATCACGGCATCGATACGCCCCGCACGTGGCCGTGGGAGGAGCTTCTGCGGCAAGACGCGGGCGCCTATCCGTACTACCTCAAGCCGCGACGGGGCAGCGCCGCCAAGGGCAACTACGTCATCCGCACGCGCGAGGAACTCGAGGCGTTCGGGCGACGCGTCCCGGAGCCGATCGTGCAGGAGTTCGTTGAAGGCGTCGAGCACACCGTGGACGTGTACTGCGGGCTGGGCGGCGGGCCGCAGTGCGCCGTCCCGCGGCGCCGGATCGAAGTCCGCAGCGGCGAGGTGAGCAAGTCGCTGATCGTGCGGCAGCCGGCGGTGATCGAGGCCGCCCTGCGCACGGCCGAGGCGCTGCGAGGCGCGATCGGCGTCGTAACCGTTCAGACGATGCTGACGAGCGACGGCGGGGTGAAGGTGATCGAGATCAATCCGCGCTTTGGCGGCGGCGCGCCGCTGTCCATTCGCGCCGGCGCGGATTTCCCGCGCTGGATCATCGAGACGCTGCTGGGACGAACCCCCGTCATCGATCCCAGCGCGTTCGAGGACGACCTCGCCATGCTGCGCTACGACCAGTCGGTGTTCGTCTCCAACGCTTCAGCCCAATTCGGCCTGACAAGCCCGTGACGCCGGCGCCGGCCCGTCCGTCTTGAAGCCCCGTGCTCGTCATTCCCACGAAGGCGGGAATCCAGCCTGCGGCTTTTCAGAGGCACGAATGCAGCGGATTTCCGGAGCGGACCGGACCCCCGCCTGCGCGGGGCTGACGGTTCTCCGGCCTGCGCGGGGGTGACGCATCACGTACCAAGCTTCGATATCCGCAGTGCTCTGCTGACTCTCGACGGACAACGGGGGCATTTGCCGTCAGCTCTACGTTGAGATTTCGGTGGTCAGCCTCTCAATGTGCGCCCGCAGTTTCCGCAAGGCCTGACCCCGGTGACTGAGGCGGTTCTTCAGCTCCGGCGGCATCTCAGCCGTGGTGCAGCCGAGCTGGGGGACGAAAAAATGGGGATCATAGCCAAAGCCATTCTCCCCGCGCGGCGGGTCGATGATGCGCCCCTCGATGGCGCCGGTTTCGATGGCGACCAGACCCTCCGGGGTCGCCAGCGCCGCCGCGCATTTGAACCGCGCGGATCGTCGCTGCTGCGGCACGCCCGCCAGCAGGCTCACCAGCTTCTCATTGTTGGCGCGATCGTTTTTCGGTTCACCGGAAAACCGGGCCGAAAGCACTCCCGGCGCGCCGCCCAGCGCATCGACCTCCAGTCCGGAATCATCCGCCACCGTAATCAGTCCCGTCCGTGCGGCGTAGTAAATCACTTTCAGCGCCGCATTTCCCTCGAACGTCGCGCGATCCTCGTGCGGCTCCTCAACGCCGGGAAACGCATCGAGCGTCACGCACTCCACGGGCAAGCCGTCCAAAATGGCCCGGAATTCCTTCAGCTTTCCCGCATTCGACGTCGCCAGTAACAGTCGCATCCCGTTGCCCGCTCCCCGTTCCCCAGTTGCCGGTTGCCTGCTACCTCTAGCCTCTTGCCTGTTGCCTATTGCCTGGTCCCTTGCTTCGGAGGACTGAACTCCGCGTCCTTCATCAACTGCTCGTCCTCATGTCCCGGCACCAGCATGACCTGCGACGGCACGGGCACGCGCTTGCCGTGGTCGATCACGAACACTTTCTCGCCGTTCACGTAGTTGTAACGCAGCGCCTCGTCCTCCTGAAGCCTGCGGACGCGGTCGCCGTACACCAACCGGCCATGGTCGAGCCGCACGTCCTCCTTGCCGAACGCGCCGACGGTCACCATGCTGCTGACCGAGGCGTGGTAGTAGTATGCCTCGTAGCCTCTCCGTCGCAGCGCCTCGCACCATTTGGCCGCCGACTCCTTTGAGTTCTCCACCACGTCGGACTCGAAGACGGCGACCTGCAAGGTGTAGGGTCGATCCGCGCGTTTGAGCGACCACGCGGGTTCGCCCACGTCCGGCTGGGGCTCGCGCACGCGCGACGCCAGGGCGAAGTAGTTGGTTCCGTCCTCGAAGCGGAGGAACTTGATCAGCTTGAGATCCTTGTCCATCTGCGGAGGGAAGATGCGCCGCCCGGTCTTGGAGTCGGTGCGCGTCGGATAGCGCCCGTAGTACACGCGCGAGGTTCCGTCGGGATCATGCGCCACGCGCACGGCTCCAGGTTTGATGCCCTTGACCGCGCGCAGCGACTCGGCCATGCGCTCGGCATTCTTGACTGAGTAAGGCCCCTGCTCGACCTCCAGCGCCAGAATCGTCCAGGGCACTCCCCCGCCGGTGCTGCCGAACCCCCCACCGCCGCCGGGCGACTGGCAGCCGATTGAGGGCAGCATGACCGCGATGGCAACGGTTGAGGACCACAGCCTGCGTACGCTCATTCGGGCTATGGTACACAGCTCCCAGCGGCGAACCAATCGCCACGTCGCCGGGCAGGACGAGCAGGCGCCGCTTCAAGCCACGTGTGCCACTGCTCTGCGAGCAGCGCCCTCATGTTGAATGGCTTTCTGGATCAGCTCGAGGTGGTGGACCCAAGGGGGAAGGTGTGCCACTGCTCTGCGAGCAGTGCCCTCATCGCCGCGAGCAGCGGACTTGGGTCCACTCGGTGCCCCAAGTTGAATGGCGTTCGCCGCAGGCAGTTACAGCATCTCCCCGTTCATCGCCACCTCCTTCGCCAGCTTGTTGCTCTCGATGAGGTGCTTGTACCAGCCCACCGTGATGGTGCGCGGGTCGGCGGGTTTGAGCTGGCCGCTCTTGATCTGGTCGGCGATCTGGCGGGCGCCCTTGGCCGCGTCGAAGTCCGGCCGCCAGTCGAGCGTGCTCGACAGCTTGTTGAAGCTCACCTGGTACGAACGGTGGTCCGGCGCGCCATACCATTCCATCTCGAAGGGCATGTTGAGTCCGCGGGCGACCTCTTCCGCCAGCGGCTTGATCTGGTAATTCTGTGCGTTGCAGCCGACGTTAAAGATCTGACCGTTGATCTTCTCCGCAGGCGCGGACAGCAGCATCACCTGGCACTTCGACGTGTCGGCCACGTGGACCATCGGGCGCCATTGCGTCCCGTCGCGGAGGATCGGGATCTTCCCTTTCTCGAGGAAGCCCTTGACCATCCCGTTCACCGCCAGGTCGAAGCGCATGCGCGGCGACGCGCCGTACACGGTGGCCTGACGGATGACGACGACGGTGAAGTTCTTGTCCGCCAGCGGAAGCACGTCGCGCTCCGCGGCGCCGTTGGCCTCGGCATACGTGGTCAGCGGGTTGATCTTGGCGGTCTCATCGAGCACGCCCTCTTGAAAGCCGTAGATGCTGCACGACGACGGCAGGATGTAGCGCTGCACGCCGGCTTCCTTGGCGAGCTTGCAGATGCGCGCCCGGCCGCGATGGTTGATCTGCCACGTTTTCTCCTGATCCAGCTCGCCGGCGGGATCGTTGGAGACGGCCGCCAGGTCGATCACCGCGTCCATGCCCTTCAGCACGGAGGCGTTGCAGGTGCGGATGTCGTCCTTGATGACGCGGAGATTCGCGCCGTCCGCCGGCAGCGTGTCGCGCCCGAAGAACAGGCGGTCGAGCACGGTGACCTTGTAGCCCTTGTCCATCAGCAGAGGGACGAGGACCGAGCCGATATACCCCGCGCCGCCGGTGACGAAGACGTTCTTGATCATGATTGCTGTTCCGCCTCAAATCGCCTGTGAATATCGAATGGCGAATTACGAATAGCGCATGAAAGACCAGATCCCTGCGTCTTCACCGCATCCGAGTTGCGTTCGCCATTCGCCATTCGCCATTCGCTATTTGCTATCACTTCCCCTCGTACACAAAATTGATATCCGCCGCGTCCTTCAGCTTCGGCGCTTTGGCGTCCTTGTCCGAAAGCAGCGGCTCGCCCTTGATGGGCCACTGCACGTTGATGTCCGGATCGTCCCAGATGATCGAGCGCTCCGTCGCCGGCGCCCACTCGTCGGTCACCTGGTACAGCACGTCGGCCGATTCCGACAGCACCTGGAAGCCGTGCGCGAATCCCTCGGGCACCCAGAGCATCCTCTTGTTCTCGCCCGAGAGCACCTCGCCGACGTACTTGCCGTACCACGGCGAGCCTTTGCGGATGTCGATGGCGACGTCGTAAATCTCGCCGCGCTGGCACCACATCAGCTTGCCCTGCGCGTGCGGGTTGATCTGGAAGTGCATGCCGCGGATCACGCCGCGCGCCGTCGAGTGGCTGTAGTTGCCCTGCACGAATCGCTTCGGAATCCACTTCTCGAAGTCGGAGCGCTTGAACGTCTCCATGAAAAACCCGCGCGGGTCATTGAAGGCCTTCGCCTGAATGAGCAGCACGTCGGGAATGGGGCAGGGTGTGAAAGTAAATGGCATAGGTTCCCTCGCGTGTTAGTAGCGAATTGCGAATTGCAAATTGCGAAAGATCTGATCAAACCTCGGGCCGCATTCCGCCATTCGCCATTCGCTATTCGACATTGGTTATGCTCTCGCCCCCTGCAATCTGCTCCAATGCCGGTCCAGGTCCTCGCCGCCGGGCTGAAACGTCGGGTGCTTCCACACGCCGACGCGGTGCGTGACGAAGCGGAACAGGTACCACATCGTCAGGATGGCGTACTCGCTGGCCCGCTTGTAGTTGATGCTGCTCATCTCGTCGAAGTAGCGCACGGGGACCGGGATGTCGCCGAGCTTGAACCCGAAGTGCACCGTCTGCATCAGGAACTGCGAGTCGAACACGAAGTCGTCGCTGTTGCGCTCGAACGGGATCGTCTCCAGCACTTTCCGCGTGTACGCGCGGAAGCCGCTGTGCAGCTCGCCGGCGTTCTGGCCCATCACCACGTTTTCCATGAACGTCAGTCCGCGGTTCGCCAGGTACTTGGCGATGGGCATCCCGCCCTCCAGCGCTTCGCGCCGCGTGCGGATGCGGTTGCCCAGCAGCACGTCGCAGATGCCGTGGCGCATGATGTCCACCGCCGCGGGAATCACCCGCGCGTCGTACTGATAATCCGGGTGCAGCATGATCACGTAGTCCGCCCCGCGCTCCATGGCCGCCCGGTAGCACGTCTTCTGGTTGCCGCCGTACCCCTTGTTGCGGTCGTGCTTGATGACCGTGATGCCCAGCTTGGCCGCGACCTCGCAGGTCTTATCCTTGCTGCAGTCATCCACGAGGATGCACTCGGCATAGCTGCCCTTGGGGATGTCCTTGTAGATGCGCTCGACCGTCCGCTCGGCATTGTAGGCCGGCATGACGATGATGGTCTTATGGTCCATGATCCGCTCCTTTCCGATCCGGTCTCCTCGACTCACCGCAAGCATGGCAAGGCCGGTGTATTCTGGAATACGCCTGCGCGCGAGCCGCTGATTATGGCGCTGGACGCACCGTGTTTCAACAACGTCGGATTCCCTATTCGGACGGGCGGAAAGTGATGCGGCAGAATCCGCCGATGCCTGTCCCATCCCCCGCGCCTCAAGCCCTGTCAGGGTGCTTCCAGCAGTTCGGAGAACTGTCCGGACCCTTGGCAGCTCGGAAAGCTGCCCCACCTCAATCCACCGGGTGATTCGCGCCCGTCTGCGAGACGCGCAGGCAGCTTTGCAGGTAGAAGTCGATGTTCTCGCCCGCGTCCGCCCACCAGCCTTCCACCTTGTCGAACGCCATCCGCCCCGCCTTGATGTAGTAGTTATTGACGTCCGTGATTTCCAGTTCGCCGCGCGCCGACGGCGTCAACTTCTTCACGTAGTCGAACACCGTGTTGTCGTAAAAGTAGATGCCGATCACCGCCCAGTTCGTCTTGGGGTTCTTCGGCTTCTCGATGATGTTCACGACCCGGTCGCCCTCGATCTCCGCCACGCCGTAGGCCTGCGGGTTCTGGACCTGCGCAAGCAGAATGCGCGCCCCGGCCGGCTTCATCTTGTAGGCCTCGACGCTGTGCTTGATGACGTACTCGAGGATGTTGTCGCCGAGGACCAGGCAGATCGGCCCGCCGTCGGCGAAGTCCTCCGCCAGGGAAAGCGCCCCGGCGATGCCCGTGGCGGCCTCCTGGTAGGTGTAGTGCAGGTTCTTGACGCCCAGTTCCTTCCCGTTGCCCAGAAGGCGCAGGTAGTCGCCCGCGTTCTCGCCGCCGGTCACAAGGAGAATCTCGTCGATCCCCGACTTCACGAGGCACTCAATCGGGTAGTAGATCATCGGCCGGTTGTAAACCGGCAGGAGGTGCTTGTTGGTGACCTTGGTCAACGGGTGCAACCGAGACCCCGTGCCTCCACCGAGAATGACGCCCTTCATGCCTGGTCCGCCTGTCAATCAGAATTGTTTTTGTTAACCCCAGCTTGCAAAGCTGAAGGCCACTGCCGCACGCAGCGGCGAGTCCGGTTAGTCTAGAGGTTTCCACGGATGGACTCAACGGGGCAACAAGAGATTCACAGGCGGCCATGCAGATAGGCGCCTCGGACGAGTACCACGTTCTCCCCGGCGCGCTGAAAAACGCGACAGTCCCGACTAGAAGCGTCGAATTCACCGTTCGCCCCCCATTGCAGCCGCTCCTCCCGCCCTTATACTGCCCGGCTCGCGCTTTGGGTGGCGCGGACGAAAGGGAAAGGGACGTGCCATGCCAAAGATGAAGACGCACAAGGGTCTGAAGAAGCGAATCAAGATTACGGCCAACGGCAAGGTCAAGCACAAGCGTCCCAACGCCAGCCACCTGATGAGCGGGAAGAGCGGCTCACGCGTTCGGCATCTCAAGAAGCACGGGGTGCTGAACAACGTGATCAGCAAGAACATCAAGATCAACATGGGTGAAGCGTAGGATCGCGCCGCCGGCGGCGTCGAATCGGGGGGTCGTGCGCAGGCTCGCGGAGGCGCGGGCTGCGGCCGGCACCGACGACGCGCCGCAAGGGGTTCGGCACGTGGCGCCGCACGAAATTGGGCACGAGGGCCGCGAGGCGCTCGGCGCGAAGCGGAGATACGAACATGCCAAGAGCAAGAATGGGCGCGGCGACGCATCGTCGCAAGCGTAGAGTACTCAACGACGCCAAGGGGTATCGGTCGCAGCGCAGCTCCAGCTTCCGGCTGGCGCAGGAGGCGGTCATCCGCGCCGGCGTTTACGCCTTCCGCGATCGCCGGCGGCGCAAGCGGGATTTTCGGTCGCTCTGGGTCACGCGCCTTACGGCCGCGTGCGAGATGCGCGGCATCCGCTACAGCCGGTTCATTCACGGGCTGCAGGGCGCGGGCATCGAGCTGAACCGCAAGATGCTCAGCGAGATCGCCATCCACGCGCCGCAGGACTTCGACGCCATCGTCGAACTGGCCAGGAAGCACCCGCCCAAGGGCGCTGTGGCGGCCTGATCGCCGTGGCGACTTGGCTTGCCGGGGACGGCGGAACTTTCAACGAGCCGGGGACTTCAGCCTCTGTGGGCTGAAGTCCCCGGCTCGCTTGATTCAGCCGCCCGAGGTGGAACTATGAACTGGGCATGGGACCCGTCACCCCCGCGCACGCGGGGGCCCAGAACGCCCGGGAAAACCGCTGGATTCGTGATGCCCCGCCGGCCAGCAACTGGATTCCCGCCTGCGCGGGAATGACGGAACGGCACCGTTCGCCACGGAAGGGCAGCGGCGACCGTTTCAAGCCCCGGTCACTCGATGTCCTTGATCCCGTTGAGATCCCAGTCCTGCGCGAGGCGTTCGCGGAGCTTGCGGTCGGACTCGGCGTGGAAGTCGGGGAAGAGGTAGTTCGCCCCGCCGTAGTGGCGGTCGGAGATGCGGTTGCCGTTGCGTCCCGTGCTGCCGGCGATGTTGGCCTCCGCGGCGTCGATGTAGCTGCAGTCGTCGTTGCCGATGCCGTCGCCCCGTTCGGAGAACTCGTTGGCGTCCGTGAGGATGGGCAGAACCATGCGCACCCGTTCGATCACGGCGCTGTAGCGCGGCTCCGCCCGTGTGTCGTACCCGTAGCGGCCGTCCTTCTCAATGTCGTACGAGCCGCTCGCCCACGCGGGCAGGTACACGCGGAAGTGCCCGCTGCTTTGCCCTTCCCCGGCCGCGCGGCACTCGAAGTAATTCTGCCAGATGTCGCCGCGGACGCTGCGCTGCGCGGGGAAGTGCTCGGCGACCTTGATCGCATCGCTGTACACGTACGTCCAGACGATCTCGCACCAGCCGAAGTCGACGTCCGTTTCGCGCTCAAGGCTCTTGCGGTCCGGGTTCCAAAGGGCGGGTGGAAGCTGGCCGCCGAAGTTGTTCATGTACGCGGCCAGCGCGTTGCCCATTTCCTTGAGCCGGGCGAGGCAGTGGACGCTCTTGGCCTGTTCCCGCGCGCGGCTCAGGGACGGCAGCAGGATCGAGATCAGCAGGCTGATAATCGCGATCACGGTGAGCAGTTCGATCAGCGTGAACGCCCTGAATCGGCCGACCGGTCTGAGGGATCTGGAATCGTGCGGAAGAGGGGACCGACCTGACGCTGCCGGGCTTACGGATGCACTGGAGATCAACGCACGGACTCCGGGTGGCCACTGGTTGCAGTTGATTCTACGACTCAGGAGGGGGAAGTCCACAGGTCGCCGGCCGGCGCGGGTCTTGCGGAAGGGTCCCCAAAAAGCACGGATAATTCGCGTGAACGCAGGCTTACCCTGAGGCGAGTAACAGGAGCGCGTCCTGGTGGAGGTCGATGAGGTCCGCAATCCAAGCTGCATGCGCTCGCCCGCAGCCGAGCTGGCGGAGGGACCGGAGACGGCGCTTCACCCTCTCCTTCCCAGGCACGAACATCCCGCGCGAGCGGCCGACCCCGAACGCTTGACCGCCGCATCCCATGCGTGGCGTTGCGGCCTTCACGCTTGGGGCAGTCGGCTCTGGACTTGCCGCGGCGAGGCGGCGTGGTGGCGATTCGCGGTTCTGGAGACCCTTGACGCCGACTGTCGAACCGGCTAGAAAACGGGCGTTGCAGCTTCCGGGGAGACGGCGTGGCAGCGCCGAAACGGCTGGCTCCTTGTCCTCGGACAGCGTGCCTGCGGAATGCAGGGGCCGTAGCTCAATTGGTTAGAGTACCGGACTGTCAATCCGGTGGTTGCGGGTTCGACTCCCGTCGGCCTCGATTGGTAATGCGTGCAGCCGCATGAGGTTAGCCTCGTGCGGTTTTTTTTCGCGCGCCGAGTTGGGCGACCCGTGGTGAGAGCACGGGCGGCGGTCTCCTCGACCGATGGAACCGCTGGCGCGAGGTGCTCCACTCGCCTGACGGTTCCCCTCGACTGCCAGTCCGTCGTCAAAGTCAACCGGAACGACTTGCCCGCACATTCACCCCCGGAGTGTGGGGAAGAATCACCGGCTGGAAAGCCGGTGCCCCACTGAACAGCAGGTGCCCCACTGAACAGCCAGCGCCCCACTGAAAAGCAGGTGCCACCCCTGGGAACGGCCTTCACCACGGACTGCCACGGGAGTGGATGGGAATCGAACCCACCAGGAGCCGCGCTAACGACCCCTCAACGGCTTTGAAGGCCGCGGGACCCACCAGGCGTCCGGACACCCCCGAGGTGTGACATGTCCGGATGGTACGGGGCGGCGGCAGGAAGGGGAAGGCGGAGTGGAGGGCTGGGCTTGGATTTCGGACGTCGGACTTCGGATTTCGATTTTCAGATTTCAGATTTCAGATCTCAAGTTTCAGAGTTGAGAAGCTGACCTTGTGCAGCGCAGAGTTTCGCGGCCGGGTCGGCAGCGTGTATCGCAGGTTCTTGACGCGGCAACACGCGAGAACCGTTGCGCCAGACGGTTACCTTCCCGGCAGGCGCTGAGGCGCGGGCGGCTACGGTCTCGGCAGGCGCTGCGGCGCGGGCGGCAGCGGCGGACCTCCGCGCTGCGGGTTTGACAGGTAGTAGTAGGCCGTGCTGCTGTAGTCGTTGCCGAGCTTGTTGGCGTGACCGTGCTCGATCGTGGCGCGGATCGACTTGCGGAAGCGGATCGGATCCTCGATGTAGTAGCGGTAGATGCTCTGTTTGCCCTGCCACTTCCACTCCGGCGTTCCGCTGTACAGCAGAATGCCGTGATACGGCGCGGCGAACTCCGTGTGCGGACCGAACGCCGTGTTGCACCAGTCCTCCGTCCCGGTGCCGTGCAGCGACGGGGGCCAGCCCTCCCCGTCGATGAACACCATGTCGTCGCCCTCGCCGTACCAGTCGTTCTTCTGCCGCTCGAACACGTCGATGTCCAGGTGCGCGCCGCAGTAGATGCCGTCGCCGCGCGCGTCGAGAATCAGGTAGTTGTCGCGGCCCGTGGTGTTGAGGCTGCGCGGGTCGCCGCCGTGCCAGGTCTTCTGCGCCCACTGGTTCCAGTCGGACTTGCGCAGGGCTTCATGCTCGTCGCCCCAGCCGGCCGTCGGGTTCTCCCGCCGCCATTGCGCATGGAAATAGCCCTGCCCATCCAGCGCCGCCGGCGCGTCGTAGACCTCGTAGTCCACGTAGAAATAGAACGGGAACTTCTCCTCGCCTTCGGTGTTGTCGATTTCCAGCCGCGCGCCCAAGCGGAACGGCATGGGCCACCAACTGTTAAACGCCCGCCCGTCCTGCGGGCTCATGGACAGCACGGCCGTGTGAAAGTCCTTGCGCATCGCGTGCCCCAGGCCGAAGAAGTCCCCGACGGGACACTCGACGCTCGGCTCCGGGCAGCCGTCCCAGTACACGCGCAGCAGGACGCGGCGCAAGTGCCGGTCGTCCTTGAAGAGCATGGTCATCCAGATGTGGCGGATGCACCCGGCCCCGGCGATCTCGGCGAACACGCGCCGCTGCCCGGGTTCGATGTCGATCCAGTCGCGGTTCCCGCCGGTCGGGTCATGGCTGCTGACGCGCGCGCTGCGGTAGTCGCGCAGGAGGGGCAGGGAGGCCAGTGAAGCGGAGCCGGTCAAGGAGTTTCCCATGTTCATGCTGATGGACGGCGCCGGGTACTTCGCCATATTGCGAGAATCTACCGCAGCAAGGCCTTGAACCCGGCTTGCTCAAAGTGATGATCGCCCGTCAACGCCTCGACTACGCCATGATCCTCCATGACGACGAACGAAATGCAATCCGTCAAGGACCAAGCCTTGTCAGGCCTTCGGCGGAATAAGTCGAGTCCGCGCGGAAGAGATCGTGGGAAGCTTGGACGATCGTCACGGTGGAGTCCGACTGAAGCCGGTCGAGCAATCGCAAGAAGGCCGCTCGCGCCGCCGGAGCGCTGAACGCATTGGCCACTTCCACCAGAACCCAAGGGGTCGTCAGCGTGCCCGCGGAGACCGTTTTGGAGAACCGCACCGCCCGAGCGTGGGCTGCGTCCGCCCGGCTCAGAAGCGCCACGTAGTAGAACGAATCCGCGAAACGGAGAGTCACTTGCGGGGAGTTCCGTACAAGTAATGATCGTGGTTCTCCGCAAGATCGACCGGGAGCCCATCGGCGATGCCGATGACATCCTGCAGCGTGTCATACAGCGTCGGCGACGGCTCGGCTTCGCGGTCGGGCAGCACCACGACTTCAACCACGGCCCCGTCCGGAAGAATGGCGCCAGCATCCAGAATGATCACACCCTTGTTGACGACGCCGCGGCAGGTCATGCGATAGCTCCCTTAAACATCTTATGATCCGCGGCGGCGGAAATAAAGGAACGGCACCGCCATACCAGGGCCTCTAGAATATCCCCTTTCCCGGTTTCGACGATCGACACGTTGCTTCGTTTTCGACGGGCATGCAAGCTACGTCAACGCGGCGACCGAGCATTGACGGGCCCTGCGGACAGGCTCGGTCTGGCAGCCTCCCCTCGTCACCTGCTTACGCACCTGGCAACATGCTCACGCTGAGTACAGCGAGAGCATGCCACCCGGCCTCCCCCCGTCACCGGCATACGCACCTGGCAACATGCCCATGCTGAGGACAGCGAGAGCATGCCCCCCGGCGATAATTGAATGGCCCAGACTGCCATGCGCACGAATCGCCCCGGGCGACCGGCTTGCGAGCCGATCCCCGGGGCGAGCTTGTGCCCCTTATGATGTTCTCGCGTCCAACCTGGACCCAGGAGGGGTCACTCGCACGTCGTATCCCGGCTCAGCCCGCACTCCTCCACGCTGAGGGTGTGCGCGCCCGCCGATGTCGTGAACTTGTGTTTGGCGCGGCCGTTGGCATTCGCCGTGACCGTGACGCAGCCGCCGCCGTCGATGCACATGGTGTAGTCCTGCCCCGGCGTGCCGTTCTTGAGCACGCCCTTCGCATAGAAGTTGCCGTTCTTGAAGCGGCATGAGGCCTTGAGCGTTTCGCCGCCGTTGCAGGACGTGCCTTCTTCCATGTACGTGTTGAAGGCGATGTCGAACTGCCCCGCGCCCACGTACACTTGAGCGTTGAGCCACAGCTCGCCGCGATCATAGAGACCGGGGAAGCCGCTGCCGGTGAAGCCCAGTTGCTGGTCCGTGCCCTGGATGCCGATCACGAAGCGGTCGTCCACGTTCAGGTTGATGTTCGCCGACGACACGTCGATGGACAGCGTGCCGGTGTTGGAGGCGGTGATCGTGGTCTCGAAATCGTTGGCGTCCGTCTGCCAGGGCGCGCCGACGTTGATGAAAAAGAACGCCGAGCCGGGGTTGTTGATGTCGATCTCCACCCGCGTGAGCTGCCCGGCGATGCCCACGCGCACCTCCTGCTGCCAGGTCAGGATGCTGGCGTCGCCGTTGAACCCGGTGTTGAACACCGGCGACGACTGATCCAGCACTTCGGCCCGCGCCGCGCCCGCCAGCGCCAGCACGACGGTCATTGCACACAGCTTCCTCATGGTTGAAACCCTCCTCCTTTGGAATGACGCTCGGTCCTGCGGCACACAGCGGGTCCGGCTGGAACTGACCATCGGACCGCGCCGATCGCAGGATCTCCTCTGCCACAACATCAGTATATCCCTTGTGCCATGTGCGACAAAACCTCAATCCCGCCCTGGAGATCCAGCCGGCAGGCACGCCTGTTCTGAGTGCGAAGCAACGACCTGCGATCATGCGCCATCGAGCCAGCCGAGGGAGGCGAGCTGCCTGGCAATCGCCTCGGCGATCGTCCGGTAGCCGCATGGGTTGGGATGGTAATCGACCGGCGCCAAGTGCTGCGGTCCTTGTTTTGTCGCTGCTTGCAGGGCCGGCGTCAGATCGAAGAATGGGATCCCCAGCGCATTGACCCGCGCCTCCAGCAGGTTGTGAAACCGGTCCGGCGGCTGGGGCAGGTACAGTTCCGGGTAGGACGGATCGTATACAAAGAGCAGTCGGACGCCGTCCGCGCGGCACAGCTCCGCCAGCCGCCGGAGAATCTCCACGTAGTTGTCCACGGCCCGCAGCACGCCGTCATCCAGTGGATCCTTCAGCAGTCTTGCGTCTTCCGTCGCCCAGCCGTCCATGAAGCGACGGGCGTTCTCCTCGTAACGATCATTGCCTTCGATGACGTAGCGTTGATCGGTCGCCGTCGGGGCGTCCGTGGATGAAACCGTCTTCGTCGGCGCGGGCGCCGTCCCGCCGGATCGCGCCTCTCGCCGGTAATGGGGCGAACGAATCCGCAGGTACACGTCCATCAGCGCTTCTCCCAGTGCGGTGCGCGTCACGAGCATCTCGGCCGTCGACGATCCCGCGTCGCGCTGAAGCTCGACCTTGAGCAGTTGATCGATCGTGCGGGAACCCAGGTCGGTGATGTCATTGGTGACGAAGAGAACGATGGCGATGTCCGGCGCGAGCGTGCGAGCGATGTCGCGGTAGATGATGTACTCCTTGTTGATCGAGCCGCCGGCGCGGGCGCAATTGATGACTTCGACATCCCGCCCTTGCGCGTCGAGCGCGCCGTTGAGGAAGTTCGGGTAGGTGGCGTCGTTGTCCACGTTGAATCCGTCGGTCACCGAATCTCCCAGGCAGACGATGCGCGTCCGCGCCGCGTTCAGCCCCGTGCGCAGCGGCGGACCGCGAAAGCCGTGCTCGTTGGCCTCGACGCGGTAGGTGTACGGTCCAAACTCCAGGTCGCCGCGGAAGTTGGGTTCCCAAAGCCCGGTCGTCGTGGCGAACGCGCCGCGGAAGAGACCTCGCGGAAGCCCGCACACGCGGAGCACGACCTCCACGATGCCCAGCAGCAGCACACAGACGAGCAGACCCATCACGGCCTTGCGCCACTTCGATGCGCGCCGCCCGCGTCCTCCGTGGGAGCTCGGATCCGGCGGCGCAGGCGGAACGGTGCGCGCGGTCGCGACGTCTCCGCGGTCTTGATGGCCCTTCCCGTTGTCCACCGTACCCGTTCCGTATCTCGGTTGCGCCGACTGCAACCGCGTCGAGCCTTCTTTCCGTCCGGCGTCGCGGGGTGCACAACGAGATCGAGTCGTAATTCACGACGCCCGCCGGATCAAGCTTGGACGCCTCGACCGCAGGCGGGCGGACCGCCCACCGCGCCGCGGGAATTGCTCCCAGACGGGCGCGGCATCAGAACCCCTCACGCCAGTGAGGGGCCTTGCCACGCTCCATCTCCCTACGGATGCCACTCAGACGGGGATTTCTCCCACACGCGCGAGGCTTGATCGGAACCAAGGAGAGATTCATCCGCAGAGGACGCGGATGAACGCAGAGGAATGCCGGCTGAGCGGAGACTCCCACCGCGCGCACGCTGTCGGCCGTCGCCGACACCGCAGCAGCGCCGCGCTAGTCCAAGCCGGCATCCAGGACCTTCAATCTCGCAACCCTCCCCTTTCCTCTCTGCGTTCAGCTGCGATCTCTGCGGATCATGATCCCTGAATTTTCCCAAGGGGATTCCGCAAGCTTCCGCTTCCAGCCCGCTTCCCGACGGGCGCGGCTCGATAGCGCCGGTTTGACTTCGCCGTCGGCGCGAACTAGCATGTCCTCGTGAAGTGCGCTTAGTCTCGCTGGCGCGGGAGCGGGGGAACCACTTTTCATCGGGGCGCATCGTCGCTCGGGAGCGCATCGTCGGTCGAGGGCGCATCGCCGTTCGGCGTAGGGCAACTCTTTCGGCCCAAGCCCGTCAGCTAACCCCGCAGGCGTCGAAAGAGAGACCCTTCCGGGCACCGCCGGAGGCCGACTCTCAACGAGGGATGTTCTCCGGAGGAATACCATGAGCGATCCGACCCCGTTGTCGGATGGCCCGTTGCCGCCCCCCCCGCAAGAAGAACCGACCTGGTTCGATCGAGGCAAGCGCCTGGTGCTCGGTCCGCCGCGCGATCTGCGCGATCGCCGCGTTTTTCATCGCCTCTCCATTGTCGCGTTTCTCGCCTGGGTGGGGCTGGGCGCGGATGGGCTGTCCTCATCGGCGTACGGACCTGAGGAGGCCTTCCGCACGCTCGGCAGCCACACGTACTTGGCCATTGCCCTCGCGGTGGTGACGGCCACGACGGTGATCGTCATTTCCATCGCGTACAGCGGGGTCATCGAGGAGTTTCCGCAGGGCGGCGGCGGTTACCTGGTGGCGACGAAGCTGCTCGGCGACAAGGCGGGCGTCGTCTCCGGCTGCGCGCTGCTGGTGGACTACGTCCTGACCATCACGATATCCATCGCCGCCGCGGGCGACGCGCTCTTCAGTTTCCTGCCGCTCCCCTGGCACGAAATGAAGCTCCCCGCGGAAGTGCTGACCATCGTCGCACTGACGCTGCTCAATCTGCGCGGCACGAAGGAGTCGGTCCTGACCCTCACGCCTTTCTTTCTTCTCTTCGTCCTGACCCACGCCGTCCTGATCGGCGTCGGCATCGCGATCAAGGCGCCGCAATTCCCCGGAATGCTGAAGGAAGCCTCGACCGGTTTTTCCGGCGGGTTGTCGACGCTGGGATTCGGAGGTCTGCTCCTGCTCTTCACGCACGCCTATTCGCTGGGCGGCGGCACGTACACGGGAATTGAAGCCGTCTCCAACGGGCTGAGCATCATGCGCGAGCCGCGCGTGCAGACCGGCAAGCGCACCATGGTGTACATGGCGGCGTCGCTGGCACTCACCGCGGGCGGGCTGCTCTTCAACTATCTGCTGTGGGACGTGACGTTCGTTGAGGGCAAGACGCTCAACGCCGTGCTCGTGGAGCGTTTTGTCGAAGTCGTGCCGCTGGGAGGCATCTTCGTCATCCTGACCCTGGCGGCCGAGGGGGCGATCCTCGTCGTGGCGGCGCAGGCGGGCTTCACGGACGGACCGCGCGTGCTCTCGAACATGGCGTTGGACTCCTGGGTTCCGCGCCGGTTCGCCTCATTGTCCGATCGGCTGACCACGCAGAACGGCATCCTGATGATGGGTCTCGCGTCGCTGGCGGCGCTGGTGTACACAAGGGGCGACGTCCGCCACATCGTCGTCATGTACAGCATCAACGTGTTCATCACCTTCTCGATGACCGAGCTTTCGATGGTGCGGCTGTGGTGGGAGCGCAGGCGGGAGCGCCCAGACTGGAAAAAGCGAAACACGATCCACGTGGCGGGACTGGGCATGTGCCTGACGATCCTGATCGTCACCGTCCTTGAGAAGTTTCTTCAGGGCGGCTGGATCACGCTGGTGATCACCGGCGGTCTCATCGCGCTGTGCTTCTGGATCCGCCGGCACTACCGCACGCTGAATCAGCGTCTTTCGGCGCTGTTTGCCGGACTCATCGCCAACCCGCGCCTCCCGCGCGTCGCCCCCGGCAAGCTCGATCCGCACCAGCCCACCGCGGCCGTGCTCGTCGGCGGGTACAGCGGTCTGGGCATTCACACCATCATGACGGCGTTCAAGAACTTCCCCTCCCAATTCAAGAACGTCGTGTTCGTATCCGTCAGCGCGGTGGACTCCGGCGCGTTCCGGGCCGAGACCGTCATCGAAGAGCAGCGCCGCCGCACCGAGCAGGACCTGCAGCGCTACGTGGACTTCGTGCAGGCGCACGGCATCCCCGCCACGTCGCGCACGTCGATGGCCACCGACGTCATCACCGAACTGGAGAAAGTCTGCGAGCAGGTGGCGCAGGAGTTTCCGCGCGTCACATTCTTCGCCGGGCAGTTGGTCTTCCAGCGCGAGCGCTGGTATCAGCCGCTGCTGCACAACCAGACGGCCTTCGCGCTGCAGAAGCGGCTGCACTGGGCGGGGTTGACGATGGTCATCCTGCCGACGCGCGTGCCCGGGTAGATCATGCTGCGTTGTCATGCAATCGGCCGCCGCGCCGACTGAGCGGCGCCAACTGAGGCGCGCCCGTCAGGAAGCAGACTGGCCTCATGAGCGAACCGCGCCCTTTTTGAGGACGTTGGGGAGAATGATCCGCGGAGGACGCAGAGCAGAATGCAGAGCGTCACGCCAACCAGAGTTCCAGGCGCGAGCCTGGGTGAGCGCGTTTTGTTGGGGGCGTGAGCTACCCCTGTCGGCGTGAGCTACCCCTGACGGCGAGAATCCGGTTCGAGCCTCTCACCCGCATTCCTCTGCGCTCAGCTGCGTCCTCTGCGGATGACCTCCTGCGGCGGATCCCGTAGGATCTGCGCCCCAGAGGAATCGGTTCCCATCCATGTCGCGCCCGCAACGAGACGGAACGTGGCGACGCCCCTCGGTTACGTGAGCGGTTCTGATATCCGCACCCAGCATTCTGCATTCCGCATTCCGCGGCATTCCTTCGCTGCTGCGGATAGACCCTCTCCGGCGCTACGGGTTCTGATGCGCCGCTTGACGGTCGCGGCTGCGATTCGGTCCGGTCGCCCCCCGCGCGCTCGGATTACGACCTACGCCGGCGCCTTGCGAGCGGCTTCAGCGCGATCAGCCCCAGCAGGCTGACGAAACCGCTGGTGAAGATGTTCGCGCCGCAGAGCTGCAGGCCCGGGTTTTGCGGTTCGTCGGGGCAATCCTCCACCACGAGCGTCGCGCGGTCGCTGACCGTGCGCGTGCCGTCGAGGTCGATCACCTCGCAGTAGTAGCTGCCCGCGTCGTCGAAGTCGATCGAGGTAATCACCAGCGCCACATCGGTCGCGCCGACAATTATGCTGTCGTTGCCGCGGAACCACTGGAAGCCGTCGATGTTGACGCCGACGGCCTCGATGAACAGCGTCAGGTTCTCGCCCGCGCAGACCGTGCCGCTGAGCGGCTGCGTGATGATCTCCGTGATCTCCGGCTCGCCGGGGCAGTCCTCCTCGCGGTCCCAGAATTCGCAGGCGTCGCAGGGCACATCCTGAAAGTCCTCCGGCCGGTCGTCCGTCTGAAACGGATCAAGCGTCACCGAGTCCAGCCCGATGACGTTGTCGAAGTTGTCCACCCACCACAGCGTCGCCAGCCCGTCGCCGTCCTCAAGGAAGGCGATCCTGCCGAACAGCTCGTCGCCGAAGAAGACGTTCAGGTCGTCGTCGATCTCGCTGCTGCTGAGCGTCACATCCGTCCCCGTAACCAGCGCGAAACGGCGGAAGGGATCCTCCGCGATGGCTTCCAGCACAACCAGGTGCGCCCCGTTGGCCGTGTTGATCAGGTTGCACGTGCTGCCGGAGGCCTGATCGGTGTACGTTTCCACGCCGGGAATCTGACCCAGAGCCGCCGAGGTTGCGCTGCCCGCAAGAAGCAAGGCCAGCGCCCGATGATGGATGTGGTTTCGCATGGTGATGCCTTTTCTTTCCTGAAAGAGAGCGTGATCTTCGCCGCGGCGGCCGAGTGCCGGCCGGCCCCCGGCGCTGGCAGGTCCGCTGCCATCCGCCTTGATGAACCGCCGAAGCGCCCCGCGCCGCGCGAGCGGTGAAATATACTCCCCGTCAATCGACCGGACAACGCCGCCTCCGCACCCGAAACAAGCGGGGTGTGGCCGTTCCCGGGAGCAGACCATGCCGCTCAGGCTTTGTTTCTGCAATTCCCGCACCCGACACGCCGCTTTGCCGGGACCCCTGACCCGCTTGGTAGAATCCGCGGCCGCACCCACGGCGACGTTTCCACCGCTCGGCGGTTGACGGGGAGTCGGGGCGCGTTAGGCTCGATGCGTCGCGTCCAAGCTGCGGCTCCTGCGGCTGAGGCGCGACATTGACAAGTGAATCTTCCGCGATCGCGGGTGTCCGCCGTTGAGGCGGATGAAGAGGGAAGGTGGTGCGAATCCACCGTGGACCCGCCGCTGTAATCGGGGACGAAAGCCAAATCACGCCATTCGTGCAACACGGGCATCCCGCCCGCCGCGCGGAGAAGGCTTGGCCGGTAGGACGATCCGTAAACCAGAAAACCTGCCTGTGATCGCGTGCGGGAGTGGCGCCTCGGGGACGGATGCCGCGACCGACACGGAGTTTTTCCACCTGCCGCCGGGGCAGATCGCCGCAAACGCGGGGATGGCCGCGGCGATGCGGGCGGACTTTCCTTCACGTGCAACGGTCCCGGCGCTTCAGGTCTGAGGCGCCGGGATTTCTTTTTGGGTCCGGGCGCACGGGAGCTGCGCCCTTGCACGAAGGAGGACGTCATGGTTCGTGTTTCGAGCCGGCCAGTTCATGTCGGCCTGCTGGCGGTCGTGTCGGGATTCTCGGGGCAGGCGTCTTTGCGCGCCTCGGACATTGCGGCTTATGCGTTGCGCGGTCGCGTGGCGCTGCCTACCGCCGGGGCGTTCCAGGACATGTTCGACGCCCTGCCGGATGGGCGACTGGTCGTTCTGGCGGCGAATGACGTACACATCGAGGTCGGAGCCGGCGCGCGGCGGTTCATCTTCTGGGGCGCGCTCACGGGCGACGGCGCGCCGATCGTGTACCCCGCGTTCATCCGCGTCTCGCCGGATGGAACGCGATTCACCGTGGGCAACAGCTTCGACGCCGTCGGCGTTTTCACATTCAGCGACGGCTCCGGCGTCTGGTTCAACCTGCCGCACTACGAGGCCGAGTGGTATGACGAGGTGCAGCTCGCCATCCGCGCGGGAGGAGACGTGGCGCTGCTGGACACGACCAGCGACCCGAAGCACCCGATAAACCCGTTGATCGTCACGGGCGGGCCCGTGTCCGCCGGGCTGACGTTCGACCGCGCGGGCAACCTGTATACCGGGACGGGTCTGACGGGCGGCGGACCCAGCGAGACCGGCTGGGTCAAAGGCTTTTCAGGAACGCGCTGGCAGGGCGTGCTCTCGGGCGATCCGCCGATCGACTACGAGACCGAGGGCACGCTGATCTGCGACTTGCTCTCTGCCGCTTCACTGGGGTTCGATGAGGCGGACAACCTCCACGTGGGCGGCGGAGACTTTGACACCGGCGACGTCGACTACGCGGGCCTCGTGTCCGCGGAGGCGGTGAAAGGCGCGTGGGCGGGCAAAGGACCGGCTGACGGCGGCGACCCGCGGGAGGTTCGCGCCGTCGATCCCGACGCCGGCAACGAGTTCAACTGGTACGACGCCACGTACAACGCCGCGACGCACGAGTGGCTGGTGCGCGACGCATGGACCTCCTCGGCGTTTGTGTACGCGCAGCCGGCCGGCATTTCATGCGAGGAACTCACCCGATTCCGCGCGCGGTGCGGAGCCGGCGGCAAGTTGCGGGCACGCGTGCGGCTGACGAATGCGTCGCATCACGGCGCTGTCCTGTATGTCGCCGTGGACGACGCGCCCTATCGCGCATTCGTCGAAGGCCGCGTCGCGCGATGGCGCGCGATTCAGGCCGCGGTGGGTGAACACGTCGTCGCGCTGACCGACCCCGCGGTTTGTGTCGACTCCCTCGTGGTGATCTGCCCGTAAGCACGAAAGGAGGCGACGTTATGAGAATCTTTATCGCGATCGCGGCGCTTTCGTGCTTCATCCCGTTTGCCTGCGCATCCGATCCGTGGGTGGACGCCGTCGTCGATGCGTCGGCGTCGCTGGACGGATCCGGCTTGTACAACGATCCCGAGTCGCTGCTGGGCGAGCCGACGCGCACGTTTATCGACCCCTTCTCCGGCGATGTGTTTCGCGCATCCGTCGTGTCCGCCGCCGTCAACCGCGATGAACAGGGCCGCAAGACGGTGGTGACGCTGCGCCGCGGCGAGTTCATCAAAGTGCGCTTCGACGAGCCGGTCGAGGACGACCCGCGCAACGCGTTCGGTGTGGACTTGATCGTGTTCGGCAACGCGTTCTTCCCGGCGGATGGCATCATCGACCCGGACAGCGACATGGGCGCGGTCTCGATCATCGGCGGCGCGTTCAGCGAACCGGTGACGGTAGCCGTCAGCACGTCGGGCATGGGCGATCCCTTCTCCCACCCGGAGGAATGGCACGTCTTCGATGCGGGTCCGCACGCGGACGGACTCTTTCCAACGAATGCGTTCCTGTGGGACGAGTGCGCCGGCGCGTGGGCGGCGGAAGCTGACTTCTGTCAACCCGTCGATCCAGCGCTGGGCAACGGGGACTTTGTCGGGGGCAGCGCGGCCGAGGCGATCGGGCTGTACGGGATCAGCGGCGGCGGCACGGGCTTCGACCTTGCCGCCAGCGGGTTTGAGTCCATTCAATATGTTTACCTGACCAGCGAGGGCGGGGAGGTGGACGCGCTGGCGGACGTCGCGCCGGCGCCGGCGGCCTCGGGCGACGTGGACCGCGACGGCGACGTGGACCTCGTCGATTTCGCCCGGCTGCAGGAATGCTGGACGGGCAGCGGGGGTGGCGTGGGTCGCTGCGAGTGCCGATCCGCCAATTTTGACGCGGACGGCGACGTGGACTTCGACGACTACGCGATCATGCACGCGACGTGGAGTGGACCGCGGTGAATCCGACCTGGACGCGCAAAGGCTCGCGACCCAAGCGCGGCGCGAGAAGCAAGGCTCCCGTCGTCCGTCGCGCACCTCAAGCGAGCGAGTGCTTCGGAGCCGCGACCGCGAGGGAGCGGACACGAATCGACACCGAGGGGATCGCTCCCTTACGGGCGCGGCTCGGTCATGCGGGCGACGCGAAACCTCCCGCGCGCAGCGCCGGGTGCGGACGGCGCGGAGTGAAACCCCAGCCGGCGTTCTCCCTGATCGAAGTTCTCGTCGTCGTTGCGATCATTGCGCTGCTGATCTCGTTGCTGCTGCCCTCGTTTGCGCGGGCGCGAGCGCAGGCCAGGAGCGTGCAGTGCGCCTCCAACCTGCGTCAGATCGTCACGGCCATGTCCGCGTATTCGCACGACTACGCCGATCGATTCCCGATCGCGCAGTATGTGGACGAGCAGCATCGTGAATTTGTCGCGTGGGACACGATCACGCCGTGGTCCGGCGAGCGGCGCGCGCGAGCGGGGCTGATCTGGGAGTTCGCCGACGGCGGCGAGGTGCAGCAGTGCCCCGTGTACGAAGGCCCGAATCTTTCGCTGGGCGATCCGTTCACCGGCTACAACTACAACACGACCTACATCGGCCGCGGGCAGAACGAAGGCCCGTTCCACGGGATGGACGAGTCACCGGCGATGACCGCCCAGCTTCGCAGTCCGGCGGGGACGGCGCTGTGCGGCGACGGCGGATATCGCGCGGGGGCGAACAAGTTCATGCGGGCGCCGCTGGATGAAGGCGTGTCCGAAGGCACGGTTCACGCCGGCGCCCAGGCATTTCGCCATGCGAAAGGGACGCGGGTCGGCTTCGGCGACGGTCATGCGGCCGCCAAACTGCAGCCCTTTCGCAAGCCGGGCGCGCTTCCGGAGAATGAGGCGCTGCTCAATTGGCCTGCCAACGGCTTCCTGTCCGGCGATGACCGCCTGTACTCGCGCGGCTGATTCGCCGCCCGGCTTGCAGCGGCGTCGTATGAGATACTACTTCTCGCCTCCCTTGCCATCGCCGTCGGGTTTCGCCGGCGGGCTTGGAGCGGCATCGACGGACTTCGCCTCGGCGGGCTTGGCTTCGGTGAGCTTTGACAGGATCGCGGCGATGGGCAACTCCAGCTCCGCCTGACCGGCCATGCACCGCTTGTAATACTCAAGCTCCGCGGTGAGCTGGTCGCGCTCAAATCCCTGGATGCGGTTGCAGGCGTCCGTCAGCACGTCCACGGCCTGCTTGACCGCGCCGAGATCCTTCAGGCTGCGAGCGTAGAGGGGCGCCACGTCGCCCAGCAGGCCGGTATTCTTGCCCGCCTCGTAGGCGATTCGCGCGGCGCGGCAGGCGGTGACCGGATCCCGCTGAGCCAGCTCCCCTTGCACGGCCGGACGACTGAGGGCGACGGCGAGGCGGTGCATGGTGTGTGCGTCCTTTGCATAGGCCGCGAGGTAGTTCTGGGCCCAGGTGTGCAGCGCCTCCCAGTCGCGCATCTGCTGCGTGTAGACAAACACCTTGGCGTTGATCGCCTTGGAACTGGCGGGATACACGCGAAGCACCTCGTCGAGCTGAGCCTGCGCCTTGTCGAACTCGCGGCGGTTCATGAAAGTGCCCATGACGCCCCACAGTTCGACGACTTTTTCCCATGTGGCAATGCTGTGCGTGTCGTCCACTACGTCGATGATGATGTCTTCAAAATCGGGGTCCGCCGGCGTGCCGATCCAGACAATGATGCCCTTGCGATCCACCAGGAACACCTTCGGGAGGGACGGACCGTCGCCGGGCTTCAGCGACGCCACGACCCACGCCATCCAGGTCTCCTTGGCTTTGTCGTAGGCGACGGTCCAGCCCACCTTGGGCCCCATGTCCGTCACGAACTTGCGCACGGCTTCAAGCGTGTTGGTTTCGCTCTCGGTGACGACCCCGACGACCTTCAGCCCCCGGTCGGCGTAGCGATGGTGAAGGATGGTCATGCGCGGGGTGAGTTGAGTGCTGCCCAGATCACCCGGCTGCCAGAACCAGATCGCGTAGCACTCCTTGTCCTTGCCGGCGGCGAGATCGACCGGACTGTTGGTCACCCAGTCCTGGATGGAGATGGGCGGCGCCGGATCGCCGACCTTCAGCAGAGCCTGGGGCGCGGCGGCGCCCGCGCCCGTCTCCGGGGGAGAGGCCATCGACGCGGCGCAGAAAAAACTCACTCCCATGCAAGCGCAAAGCAGTCTCATGATGCCAATCTCCCGTCAGGCAGGACCCACCGTGGAGGGTCGCGTCGCTTCATGCCCATGGCGCAAGACGACGCGCCGATAGTACGCGATCCCCAGCGACGTCAGCGGAATCGCCAGCAACAGACCCAACATGCCCAGTAACTTACCCCAGATGAACACCCCCAGCAAAATCGCCACGGGCTTCAGGCCCGTGGCCTTGCCCATGATACGGGGGGTCAGCACCGTGTCCTGTATCACCTGGGTAACAGCGAAAACGAGCAGAACCAGGAGGATCGACCCCGCCAGCGTCGCCCCTGAGTGCTCAAACGGCCTCATCAATGCCAGGAACAACATGGGCGGCAGCGCGATCGACTGCAAATACGGAACCATGTTCAGCGCGCCGACGAGCAGCCCCATCGGTATCGCCAGCGGAAGTCCGATGATCGAGAACCCCAGCGCGAGGATCATCCCCGTGAGCATCGCCACGACGAACTGCCCTCGCAGATATCGACGCAATACAAAGTCGAATTCGTGCAGGAAGCTGAGAATTTCCTCGCGGTAATCCGGGGGAAGGTAATCCCGCCCCATCTGCACATAGACCGGATAATCCAGCAGCAGGAAGAAGAGGAACACGGCGGTCAGCACGAGGTACGTCGTCGCCACCGCGATGGCGCTGATCCCGGAGGTGATCGCCACCCATCCGCCCTGGAGCAGCCGTTTCGCCTGCGTCAGCGCCCATTGCAGCAGATCCGCTTCTGCCGGCATCAGGTCACGAAGGACGATGAACAGCCGAGTGCTGGACAGCCGGGTCCAAAACCGGCGGTACCGCTGTGAGGCATCCGGCGGCGGCGCGGCTGCGCCCATCCCTCCCTCCCCGGTGCTGGCCACGCCAGGCGCGCCGTCCGGACCGGCGCCCGGCTGGCCCGTGGCTTCCGCCGATAACTCTGAGAACGCCTCTCGCACTTCGCTGAAAAGCGGAAACCACGGTCGCGAAGCTCCGGCATCGAGCGCCGCATCGTTCTGTCCTTCCTGGGCGGAGGGTGGGGGCGCGGGCGCGGCGAGCGTCGCCTCCAGCACCTCCCTGTATGAGTCGGACATGGCTCGCATCGTTGACGAGAACGCGCGCGTCTGGCGCACCGCGAGACTCGCCGCCGCAACGGTCAATCCGAATAGGACGATGCCGATCCCCGCCAGCGTCAAAAGCACGGCCACAAAACGGCGCCGCAGGCGCGTGGCCAGAAGCGTCACGAGAGGATTGAGCACGTAGGCGAGAACCGCCGCGGCCGCGAACGGAATGAGTACGTCGGCAAGGTATCGCACGAGCAGGAAGCACGTGACCGTGCCGACTGCGGTCAGCACCATCCGCACAACGCGATCAAAGGTGTAGCGAGTCGCTGGTTCGCCCATGCTCCCTCAACGCGGCATTCAACCCCCGTGCGAGCGCGCTGGCAATGGCTGCAAGCGACCTGACAGCCCGAGGAGGAACTCGAAACCCGACATCAGGCTCGTTACCCCCGCGCAGGCGGGGGTCCAGTGCAGGTGGGAACACGGCTGGATTCCCGCCTTCGCGGGAATGACGGAGCTGGATTTCCGCCTGCGCGGGAAGGACGAGCGTCGCCGTTCATCACGAACTGCCAAGACCGCCTGCGTCAGGGTATCGCCAGGAGCAGATCGCGAAGCTCGCTTTCGGCATGGCCGTTGCCGATGCGCCGCGCGGCTTGGATGCCTCCGTCAACCGTTGCTCGGGCTTCGTCATACCTCCCCAACGCTGAGAGCGTCGCGGCTTTGTGGTGGTAGGCGGCGGTGTAATCGGCATCGAGAGAGATGACGCGGTCGAAACTCGCCAGCGCGGCCTCGAACGCCTTCTCCTTCGTCAGCTCCATCGCCAGTCCGAAGTTGAGGAACACGTCTGCCGGCTCCGCCGCCAGCATCCGTTCGATCTTCTCTCGACGTGTTTCCATGAATTCCGTCTTCCTCCCTCCCTCTGGGAGGTCCCGGGGCAGGGCGTTCGCGCTGGCTGCCGCTTTTCCCCCTCCGGCGGTGCCGGGGGAGGGCTTGCGTGGTGTCTCGCAGGCGACCGCGCGAGCTTGGAGCGGGAGCCTACACCTGCTCGATCTGCAAGACCTCAAGCCCCTGATAATTCGCCATGCGGCGCAGCAATTGTTCGGCGCTGCGCGAGTCCTCAGCCTGGAGCTTGTAATGACGGACCGGTCCGGGGTTCTTCTCCCCCGAGACATGATACCTGAAATAGACAACGAACGTCTTCATGGCTTTCATGGGCTCCACCCCCGCACCATTCATCGACCAGCAGGGGGAGGCATTCTAGAGCCGTTCGGAAGGATGAAAAGCCGGCGACCGGGCCGGCGCGACTCTCCCTTTCCGAACCCGTAGCGCCAGCGAGGGGCTCTCCCGACCTGTCGCCCCCCGACCTGCCGCCCGTCGTCCTGTCGGAATCCGTCCTGGCTGGCGCTACGGGTGCCGATGGCCAGCGTGCCCATCCCCTTCGGAACCCGCAGCGCAAGCAAGGGTCTCCGCTGCCGAGGGGTGTCGTTGAATCCGCGCGGATCACCCGCACGACCGCGGGGACCCGTGCTGCGGTCGGCGCCGGCAGCGTCGATCTCAGGCTGCCTGCATGATTGGGCGGAAGCGCGGGCACACCCGGTTGAATCGTCCCACTTCAGCAACTCGCCGAGAGGTCGCAGACGCGGACGGTGTGCCGGCCGAGCGGCTGACCGGTGTACTTGGCCTTGGCCTTGCCGCGGTCGTTGACGGTTTTGTCCACGGGCTGACCGTCGTCGAGGGTAAACGTGACGGCGGCGCCGGGGGTTGCGTTTTTGAGCTTGCCGATGACCGTCGCGCCGCCGTTCTTGCAGACGGCGTTGAGCTGGGCGCCCTCGCCGCAGGTCTCGCCGCCGAGGGGGGAAAGCTCCACGCCGCCCGAGCAGCCCGGGCTGGGCGATGTCGTGCCGAAGATCACGCCCCCCTGCGTGACCGTGTACGCCGGGTCAAAGTAGACTTCGAGTCGGTCGCCCGCGTAGTTGATCTGGGCGCCGTATTGCGGAGCGCGCGGGGCGAGCCGCTGGAAAAGCGCCTGGCAGATGATCGGTCCGTCGGTCTGGAAGTTCAGCTCTTGAGCGGAAACCCGCGCCGTCAACTCGCCCACGTCGGTGACGATGCCCGCGGTGAAGATCGCCGGCTGCTGGTTCACGTCGAAAGGATTGAACTGGCCGGTGAAGGTGCACACCGCGTTGCCCGGCGCGGCGCAACTGAGAATGTCCTTGGCTTCCTGCGTCGTGCCGGAACTGGCCTCGACCGTCATCCGCGCGTCCTTGAGCATCGACACCCTGCTGCCGGAGGCTTCGTAGGTTCCCGCGGGGTCCCAGAACTTCAGATCGGCGACGATGAACGCCGCCTTCTCTTCGGCCGTCATGGCGTGAGGAATCACGATGTCGTGGGGCACGGGGTTGTTGCCGGGCATGGTGAAGGTGATCGTGACGGTCCCTGGTTGGCAACTCCAGGCGTCAAACTTCACGGTCTTGTTCTCCGCGCTGGCTTGGTGAGCGAACGCGAACATCGCCAGCGCGCCCAGCGCTGCAATCCACGAGAAACGGTGCGAGGACGCTGCGGGCATGCTCTTCGAAGCGACGGTGCACATGGCTGAACCTCCTTACGGTCAGGTGTTCGGCAGGCCGGTGGAGAATGCCTCTCACTGGCCCGGCCTGCTTATCTGGCTTCCGTCGCTGGTGCCGAGGTTCTTACACCTGGGAGAATGGGTGTCGCGCCGATTGAGCGGCGCGTAGCAGCCCTTGGTGGAACTCGAAACCGGACAGGGGGCTCGTCGCCCCCGTGCCCTCGTCACCCCCAGTGCCTTCGTCGCCCCCAGTGCCTTCGTCACCCCCGCGCCCTCGCCACCCCCGCGCCCTCGCCACCCCCGCGCAGGCGGGGGTCCAAGGCGCGCCGGCGAACCGCTGGGTTCCCGCCCGCGCGAGAATGACGCGGCGGGATTCCCGCCGGTGTGGGAATGACTCGGCGGGATTCCTGCCTGCGCGGGAAGGACGGGCGAATCCTTTCACCACGGACCCGCCAGCCTCCACGAACCCCAAACAAAAAGGGGCCTTCCGGCCCCAGGAAAGCGTCATCGTATAGAAAACGTTCGTCCGGTCACGCGCCCGCGCGGATTCAGGCTTACCCGCCCACGCGCATGAGCACCATGTCCGTCACGGCCGTCACGCCGGCTTCCTTGAGCACGTCGCGGACGGTCTTCTTGCCGTACACGTCGGCGCGGGCGTGCTCCTGCTCCATGAGGACTTTCTCTTTGAGGTAGGCGGCGACGCGCCCTTCGGCGATTTTCTCAATGATGGCGGCGGGCTTGCCCTCGGCGAGGGCGGCTTCCTTCGCCAGCTCGCGGACCTTCTGCACCTCGGCCGCGGGGACCGCGTCCTTCTCGATGGCGATGGGCTTGGCGAAGGCGGCGTGCATGCACAGGTCCGCGGCGACGGAGTCCGCGCTGGGCACGGCGTTCAGGGCGATCATGACGCCGGTCTTCCCGTCGTGGTGGATGTACGTGGCGATGCAGCCGCCCGCGACGCGCCGCGCCTGGCGCAGGTTCATCGTCTCCCGCAGCTTGCCGTAGGTCTCGACGAACATCTTGTCGAGCGCCGGATCCGCGCGAAGGGCGGCCACGTCCGGCGTCGGCGACGAGCCGGCGGCGGTCTTGGCGGCAAAGGCGTTGGCGAGACTCACGAACAGCTCATTCTTGGCGACGGGCGCGGTCTCGCATTGAAGTTCGATGATCGCGCCCACCTTGCGATCCGGGCTGAGATGGAAGGCGATGCGCCCCTCGCCGGTGGCGCGGTCCGAGCGGTCTTCAAGCTTGCCCTTGTGCTTCTTGCGCAGCCACTCCTTGGCGGCCTCGAAGTCGCCGTTGTTTTCGCTCAGCGCCTGCTTGCATTCCATCATGGGCAGGCCCGTGGTTTCACGCAGGTTCTTGACCAGTTCAGCAGTGATGGCAGCCATGTCAGGTTGATCTCCAAACTTGTATTTCAGCCGGCGGGCGAGACCCGACGCCCGGCGGAATGCGCCGATCGTGCGACGGCTCCATGCCGGCGGCCCGCGCGGCGCGATTCACCCTCGATGCCGGGTGCGGCCGGCGATGCTCCGCATGACCGGAGCCACCGGACCCGTCGCTTCTAATAAATCAGAAAAACGTGGACCTGGCGACGATCGCCCAGGTCCACGGGATTTGTACACGACATCCGCAAGCCTCCGCGCGAGCGCGGTCGGCCGGCGCTGCAGGCGCGATCAGCCGGCGCTCTCCGCGGGAGCGGGCGCCGAAGCGACCATGCCCCCCTCTCCTTCGGCCTGCCTCTTTTCAGAAGCACCCTCGCCGCGACCTTCGCTCATGCGGCGTCGCGGTCGATTGCCTTCCTGCGGCGGCGGAGCGGACTCCTCCTTCCGCTGCGCGCGGGCCCGCAGACCTTCCGACGCGGCGTCGGCCAGCATCCGCGCGACCATCTCGATGGAGCGCATCGAGTCGTCGTTGCCCGGAATGGGCACGTCCGCGAACGCCGGATCCGAGTCGGTGTCGATCAGGCAGATCGTGGGGATTTTCGCCTTTCTCGCCTCGGCCACGGCGTTGTGCTCACGTTTCACGTCGAAGACGATCATGGCGCCGGGCAGCTTGGTCATGTTGCGGATGCCCTCGAGGTTGCGCTTGATCTTGCGCAGCTCGCGCGTGCGCGACGCGATCATCTTCTTGCTGTACTGCATCAACGTGCCGTCGGCCTCCTCCCGCTCCAGCTCCTCCAATCGCGCTAAGCGCGACCGGATGGTGCGGAAGTTGGTGAGCGTTCCGCCGAGCCAGCGCTCCGCGACGTAGGGCATGCCCACGCGCTTGGCGTTCTCCTCGATGGCGGACCTCGCCTGACGCTTCGTGCCGACGAACAACACGTCCTCCCCTTTGGACACCACATGCCCGACGAGCTTCTTCGCCCGCAGGAGCCCCTTCACGGTTTCGCGAATGTCGATAATGTGTATCGTGTTTCGCTTCCCGAAGATGTAAGGTTTCATCTTCGGGTCCCAGCGGCTTGCGCGGTGGCCGTAATGAATGCCGGATTCGATCAGTTGACGAACCAACTCCGATGCCAAGAAACACCTCCACCTAAGGTTGTCCGCCCCTCTCCGGAGGGACGAATGTTCGGAACGCTTCAGTCTAACGGAAAAGTCAAGGGAAGCAACCCTGCGTCAGCCGCCGGGCCGACCGATTCGCAGCGGCCGGATTATACGGCCGGGTGGCATGTTCTCGCTCTACTCAGCGTGAGCATCGGGCGGCATGCTCTCGCTGTACTCAGCGTGAGCATGTGGCCAAGTCTGTAAGGATGTGATCAAGGGAGGCTGCCGTCCTGAGCCTGTCCGCAGGGCCAGTTCCGGGGGACCACGTCCCGCGTCTGAGGCCACCGTGCGGGTGGACCGCGTCCGCTGCGGCGGACCCGAGGGGCGTGAAAACGTGAGCTGGGTGGCCATTGCAGGTGGCCCAACCGTTAGATTACCGCAGCCCGGTGGTGGCGGGCTTGCGCTGGTCCACCGCTCCGCGACGAGACTGGATTCCCCCATTTGTCGCAACGAGCGGGCTTGCCAGCCGCCGATTGCCGCCCAGTCGTCTCGAGCACGGCAACTAAACTGAAAACGGAATCATTGAATCATCCCGTCAAACCTGAACCCACTTACTTCATCAGCACTGCCGAGCCGAGCGCCGACCTCTACGGGGCGGCGCTGATTCGGGAAGTCCGAACACTCCAGCCACGGGCACGGTTCATCGGGGTCGCCGGGCCGAAGATGCAGCAGGCGGGCTGCGAAGCGATCGCGGACCTGACGCAGAAGGCCGGGATGTTGACGGGGGTCTTGGGTCTGCTCGGCACAGGTCTGCGGCTGTTGCGCAGCGTGGACCGGCTGCTTGCAGGGCAACACATCACTGCGGCAGCCGTGATTGACTCCCCGACGCTGCACCTGCCGATGGGGCGGATCATCCGGCGCCGCGGCGTTCCCCTGCTGTACTATGTCGCGCCGCAGATGTGGGCGTGGGGGGGATGGCGAATCGGCAAGCTGCGGCGGCGGGCGACGCGCGTGGCCGTGATTCTGCCGTTTGAAGAGGAGTTCTTCCGCACCCGTGGCGTGGAGGCCGAGTTTGTCGGGCACCCGCTGTTTGAGGAACTGGCCGCTCATCCTCCCGATCCGGCGGAGGCAGCCCGACTCCGCACGCTCGGTGACCCGCTGGTCGCCCTGCTGCCGGGATCGAGGAGGCACGTGGTTTCAGAGGTTCTGCCGGGACAGCTCGAGGTGGCGGCGGGCATTCAAGCACGGTTTCCGCAGGCGGGGTTCGCGATCTCGGTGGCCGGCGCGCCGGTGGCGGCGGCCGTGAGGGAGGCGCTCGCGCGGGGGCCATCGGGTCTGCGGGTGAAGTGTGTCGAGGGTGCGCCGGGCGCGGGAATCAGTGCGGCCGACCTTGTTCTGGTGGCCTCCGGCACGACGACGCTCGAAGTGGCGCATCATCGCAAGCCGATGCTCGTCATGTACAACGCCTCCCGTGTCTTCTATCACCTCGTTGGCCGCTGGCTGCTGACCACGCCGTACCTCTCGCTGCCGAATATCCTCGCTGGACGGCAACTGGTTCCCGAGTTCATGCCCTACTACTCCTCAACGAGACCGATTGCTGAGCGCGCGGTCGCGATCCTGGGAGACGCCGGGGAGCGATCGAGGATGAGCGTCGCCTTGGGGAACTTGGCGGATCGCATGTCGGGGGGAGGGGCCTCAGCGCGAGTGGCGCGGATGCTCGTGGGGATGGGGGGCGGGTGAGGCGGGGAGCCTGACTCCTGTCGCGCGACTCCTCGCCGCGTGACTCCGCGTAGACTGCATCCGCGGCGTCAGGATTCGCGTTGCCCGGAGTCGCGTTGCATGGCTTGGGTCGTCGCTCCCGCGCAGTCGGGGGCCCAGGGCACCCCCTCGACGGGCTGGATTCCCGCCCGCGCGGGAATGACGGATTGGATTCGCGCCTGCGCGGAAATGACGGCAGAGTCTTCCGGCGGGACGACCGTGGCGGTCGAAAGGGATGCGTCAGAGCAGGAAGGCACCGGCTCGTGAATAGCCCAGATTACCAAATCGACGTTTCCAGCCTCGTTTGAGGGGTTGCACTCGTGAAAACCCTGCTTGACACGCCCCTCAGTGGCCGATAGTGTGATAACTGGATTCTGTCTAACAGGTTCCCGGGAGGGTGGGGGCAGGTGCAGGCGCGGTCGCACGGCACATCCAACCGGAATCCTCGGATAATCACAAAAGGAGTCAACAAACATGCGGATTCTCTGTTCGAGGTACGCTTGGGCGCTGGCGGCGGTGACGTTCTGCACCGCAGTGCTGGCGGATGAGGGCAAGTACGTCGCCCCGAAGGGTGAAGGGACTTTTTCGCTGGCGAGTTATCAGGACAAGCCGGCAGGCGGGCAGGACACTGTTGTGGCGGAGAAGACGACCGTTACCACCGTGACGACGTCCACCGGGCGCGACATCACCGGTCCTGTCAGCCTGCGAACGGCCAATGCTCTGCCGCCTGGCGAACTGGAGCTGAAGAACGTTTTCGGCTGGAGTACGATCCGCAGCGGCGGAAGCGATTCATGGGAGTACGAGCTGGAACTCGAGTACGGCTTGGTGGAGAATCACCAGCTTCTGTTCGCACTTCCCCTGGAGATTGGCGACGGTCGCGTGACCGGCAACTGGGACATCACCTTGGGCTGGCACTGGAAGCTGTGGAACGAGGACGGCGGTCTTCCGGGGACGGCCATCCGCCAGTTCGTCCGGATTCCGACGGGTCACGATTCGGAAGGCGTGGACTACGAAATCCGCCCGATCATGACGTGGACGGTTTCCGACTCCGCTCACTACACGTTGAGCGGCTATGCCCGGTCGGTGAACGGCGACAACTTCGACCGCGACACCGTCAACGATGACGGCGACGAGGTGACCGAGGACGGCCGCCACTTCCGCTGGGGCATCATCACGGGCTTTGATTATGACCTGACCGACGACTTCAAGTTGATCTGGGACTACGTGTACGGAACCAGCATCACCGAGGGGCACCGGGACAATCACTCCCTGGAAGTCGGCTTCGACTGGCACTTCGCGGAGAACCAGTCGTTCAACTTCATGACCGAGGTGAGCTTGGACGGCGACGACAACGACAACGCCAGCTTGGGCGCGAAGATGAGCTACGTGGTCGAGTTCGGCGGCTGATTCAGCAGACTCGGTAAGCAGCCGTACAACCTATCGCAACTGAAACCCCCATCCCGCCGAATCGGCGCGGATGGGGGTGTTTCGTTCTACGCAGAACTTTTGGGAGCGTGCCGGCTCCCGCTCGGCGATGGGCTGCCGGTCGCTCGCCTGTACTCCGGCGGGTCCAAGGCGCATTTCCGAACCCGAAGCGCAACCGAGGGCGCATCGCAGGCGCATCCCGCGCACCCAGCTTGCCCTCGCTGTCGCTACGGGTTCCGATGACCCTTGCTGGCGCTACGGGTTCGGAGTGCGGAGCCGGCCGAGGCGCGGCGTCCTTCGGATATCGGGAGGCCTCGCGTCGTGCAGGCGATCAAGCCTGGGTCAGAGGGCTGGGACCGGGGAGCCCGAGTCAGAGGGTCTGGAAGCCTGCATGAAAGGTCGCGAGGTGCAGTAAAAAGGCGTGCGGCACCCTGTTCTGTCTTGGCGCGGTCAAAGGGTGCCGCAGCGAGTGGAAGCAAAGTGTTCTAGCATGTCGAACCGACGGCTCGTCGGTCCATTCCTATCATCGTGGCAATCTTGAAAAAACTTGATTCGATCTCGTCGCGCTTTCCAAATCCTTCGGTCGGCCACCCATCGCGCACGAGGCGCGGTTTGCGTCCGGCATCAACCCGACCCGCCGCGAACGATGCCCGACCGGCCGCCGGACTCGTTCGGATCTGATCGCCACACGCTCTCCCCATCGAGCCCTCCCACCGAGTCGGCGGCACGCCCGCCGAAGCCTCGCATCTCCCGACGCGCAAGGGGTTTCGGGATTTCCAACCGGGAGTATTTCAGTATATCTCGCACCAATGCTCTTGACAAGCGAAACCTGTGATTTTTTTCGGATTCTTTGTCGATTTGCAAAATCCAGGACCGAGAACCATCGGGACCGATCCCGTCATCCGCCGGGCGCGCGACCGGGCGCGTGGCGATATCCGAAACTCATGATTGGGGTCTGGGTCAGGCTCCAGTTCATGAAGCGCACGTTTCAGCCTTTCGATCGGATGGCTTGCATGGGAAACGGTGACGATCACCTGACAGTGGGCGCCGTGGCGGGAGTGGCGGTGGGTCATGTTGATGTGGACCTGACCACGGGGCAGACCCACATCGAGCACGCCGGGCGCGATTACCCGGTGGGGCGGATCGGCTCCTACCTCGTCTTCCCCGCGGCCGACCGAAACCTGGTCGGCTTCGTGACCGCCTCCCGGCGAGGAACCGGTTCGGATCGGGCGGAAGGCGGAACGGTTCTGCAGGTGCAGTTGCTGGGTGAGGTCCACGGCAACACCTTCGCCCGCGGGATCAACGCCTACCCCCTCATCGGCGACCCCGTGCGGCTCGCCGTCCAAGCCGATTTCGAGACCATCTTCTGCGGTTTCAACCGCATGACCGAGGCCGAGGACCACCAGAAGGCCTTCCGCCTGGGCCGATTCGCCCTGAACACCAGCTTCGACGTGAACGTGCTGGGCACGGAGTTCTTCGCCAAGCACGTCGCGGTGGTGGGCAACAGCGGCTCGGGCAAAAGCTGCGCGACGGCGAAGATTCTCCAGGAAGTGCTTGACCTGCCCCAGGCGCAGGTCGTCATGTTCGACATGCACGGCGAGTATCGCAAGGCGTTCAGCGACGAGGCCGGGCAGATTGACGCCAACGCCACTTATTTATCCGTCGAAGAGCTGGTGCTGCCCTACTGGCTGCTGAAGTATGAGGAGCTTGAATCGCTCTTCGTGGATGAATCCAACCCTTTGCACATCACCAGCCAGATCTCGTTCCTGCGTTCCGCCCTGCTGGAGTTTAAGGAAGACGCCGCCGGCGAGCTGGGGCTGGAGCAGGCCCTGACGCTCGACACGCCGGTCTACTTCTCGCTCCAGCGGCTCAAGGAATACGCGGAGAACCTCAACGAGGCGCGCTTCGTTCTCAACAGTGAGCATCTGGCCTTCTCGAACTTGGCTATGAGGTCAATGGACCCCGCTGAGCAGCAGAAGCTCCTGCGCCGGCAGCGATGCCCCTTCAACAAGGGCAACCCCCAGGGCGAGACCCCGCACCCGATCTACCATTCCAAGCTCATAGGCCTCATAGACCGCATAGACACCCTGCTGAACGATCGGCGCTATGAGTTTCTCCTGCGCCCCATCGAGCACGCGGCCAAGTCGCGCTACTTCAGGGACCAGCTCGCCGTGGAGAACAGCGCCGGTCAGATGTCCGCCGTGCTCAACCACCTGATCAAGCTGCTGACCGGGAGGGTCGAGCCGCGCAGTAACCTGACGATCATCGACCTGTCGGGCATCCCGTTCGAGGTGGTGGACGTGGCCGTGGCGGTGCTGACGCGGCTGATGTTCGACGTGAATTTCTGGACGCCGGCGTCGGACCGGCACCCCATCTGCCTGGTGTATGAGGAGGCGCACAATTACATCCCGCGCGTCGAAACGCGCCGCTGCTTCGCCAAGAAGGCCGTCGAGCGCGTCGCCAAGGAAGGTCGCAAATACGGCGTAAGTGCCATGGTGGTGTCGCAGAGGCCGTCCGAGCTGTCGGAGACGGTGCTGGCGCAGTGCAACAACCTGCTGGTGATGCGGCTGAGCAACCCGGACGACCAGCATTACATCGCCCGGGTGGTCAGCGATCACTTCACCGATCTGATCAAGATGCTGCCGATTCTGCGCCCGGGCGAAGGTTTCGTCATCGGCGACAGCGTCATGATGCCGATGCGCACGCTGATCGACCTGCCGGAGCACACGCCGCAATCCGGCAACGTGGACTTCTTCAGACACTGGTCCAACGACAAGCCCATCAATAACGTGGATGACGTCGTGGACCACTGGTGCCGGCAGGACCGCAACGCCGCGCGCCCGGCCTCCGCCGCGCCGGCACGAAGAACGGTCCGCCCCAGCCCGACCGCCGTCAGGAACTCGGTGGCCGCGCCGTACCTGCGTCCCGTCGCCCCCTGATGCGGCGACGGGAGATCTCGCTTGGACTCTGTTGCACAACAGAGCCGCGACCGTTAGGGAGCGAGGGTTTCCCGCAGAACCCGCGGGCTGCGAAACCGAGTGCTTTCCGGGAGACCGAAGGCGAACGGCAGGCTCCCTCATTCTCGCACAGGCGGGAGTCCAGTCTCGTCGCGGAGCGACGAACTACCCTGCAGGTCGCCTTCTCGTCGCGGGGCGAACTCGATCCAGATGGGGCTGGACCATATCCACTCGTTGTCTTCCTGCACGATGCGCGCGTAGTAGTAGTCACCGTTGCGCGCCGGCGCTTCGTCGCTCCATTCCAGTGCCTCCACGAAACCCGTGCCGGGGACCGTGACGACCGGCTCGTTGTTCTTCACCACGGTAACGGACTGCACGGCGGCCGCGTCGGCGACGACGCTGATCGAGAACGTCCGCGGTTGCGAGGGGTCATCCAGCCGGAGCACGCCGCCCATGGCCACCTTTCCGCTGTGGAATCGCAGAAGGGCGCGACAGCCGGTCGTCGCATACACGCGGCGCGCGCGGAGGGCTTCGAGAATCGCATCGCGCGTCAGCGCTTTCGCCCAGATGCCGGCAAGCCCCGCGCGCTGCCCCGGCGAGCCGAGTCCCGGATGTCCATCGTGCGTGTCGCCGGAGCCGATCATTCCCAGCCGCAGGCCGCGCGCCAACGCCGCCTGCGCCATGCCTGACGCGACGGGCGAATAGATGCAGCGCGGATGCCCCATCATCTCCGACGCGCCGTGGACCGAGACCATCTCGACGACCGGCTCGTACTTCGCGTCCCAGTATCTCCAGAACGTGGGGATCGGACCGCCGCCGCAGTGATGCGAAATCGTCACGCAGTCGCGGTCGCCGAGTTGCTTCCACAATTCCAGCGGATGATCGCTGGCCTTGTCCGCATAACTGAAGATGACCGCGTCCTCCTCCCGCGCGAAAAGCACATGCCGGTGGCCGTGCGTCCAGTTGGTCCACTCGTAGCCGGGGAAGGTGACGAACGCGCCGGGCCTGGTCCACTTCCGGTTAAGGTCGAGGATTCGGCGCCAAGCGGGCAGGTCCGCGTCGAGCGGCTGGTAGCCCCAGTGGTCGTGATCGGTGATCGCGGCCACGTCGAGGCGCGCCACGTCGCGCGCGTAGCGATACACGTCGCCGGGGTCGCCCGTTCCGTCGCTGAGCTGGGTGTGAATCTGGAGATCGCCCCAGAAGAGCGAGTAGGGTCGCGGGCTTGCGTCGTTCACGAGGATGGGGTTGGAGGTGGCGGGCTGGAGGTCGGCGTGATCGCCGTCTTCGACGCGCACGCGGATGACTCCCGGCGATTTCGGCGTGACTGAGAAACGGATCGCGCCGCGATCGCTTTCCTTGACCTGAATGCGAATTGGCGCTTCCTGCGGCTGCGGACCGGCGACGATCACGCTGATCGCGTCGCTGACGTGCGATTCCACGAGGTTAAGTGTCCGGTCGAGCGCGGCCAGTGTGACTTCGAACCGCTCACCGACGCGAGCCTGCGAAGGAGCAAAGCACACGAGTCGATCGGCGCGCGTCGCGCGGATCGAGAGCGTCGGCTGCTGCGCGAGGGGAGTGTAGAAGCCGTCGCCGTCGCCGTCGACCTTGATGAAGAACCGCTCGCCGCGCTCGGCGAATCGGTCGCTGATGCCCTGCGCGCCGGGGCGAAGACCGTCGGCGGTGTCGCCGTAGGTGAAGGTCACCTCGTCTCCCGCGATCAGCGGCGCACCGCGTACAACGGCGAAAACAAAGCCGTCGGAGGGGAGCGCATTCACCTCGAGACTCGCGTCTGTCCGACTCAAGGCGACCGTGGCGAAGCCTGGCGCCTCGGGATCGCGCGTGTGCGGCGGGGACCAGCCCCAGAACTTCGGGACGCAGAAGCGCACGCCTCCGCCCACGGCAATGCCCGGCGCGCCGACGGTGAAGCGGATCCGAATCGTGACGGGCGATGACACGTCCACAAGCTGCGGCGCGGCGACCGCCGAGCCTTGACCATCCGCGGCCGAAGGCTTGAACATCGACTCGTCGGGCAGAACGAGGCGCGGCGGCGGGTCGGGTTCATCAGCGACCGGGGGCGTTGCTTGAGCCGAGGCTCGAGTGGCGCACGACGCGAAGACAATAGGCAGGAGCGTGAATGCGATTCTCCAAGGGCCAGCTCCCCTGTCCAACTCGGGTTCCATGTTGCGAGCGATCGTTCGTCGCATGAACGCGATGATAATCAGCGCCGGCGGGAACGTCCCGCGCGGTCATTTCGGCACGAAATCACGGCTGTGGACATGCGTTTTGCCAAACCTGCCTGGAGCCCCAACCGGCTCTCGATTGATCCCCGCGAGACTCGCCCCCATCCCCGAAGGGGATCCACATGAGTAGCCGTGGGCGCAGCCCACGGAATCCGGCGCGCGTGCATTTCAACCTTGAAAGGGGTTGTACGTCTGCCTCGATTCCGGCCCACGCAGGAGATTCCGAGGGTACGACCCCGTTGGGGTCGAATCGCGTGGGGCCGCGTACGGGGGGTTTCACCCCCGGCTATCCACATGGTTCCCCTTCGGGGAACGGATCAGTCGGCGCTCGCACGACTCAGTCGGCGCTTGCCCCAAACGGTCGGCCCCTCCATGGATGTTCCCGAGAATCCCGTTGTTTGCGGTTACCCCTGGTAGACGGCAGGCACGCATTTCGGTGTTCGACGAAGCCCGATGCCCGCCTTCTCCCCTGAAATCCCGCTGCCGTGACCCGCCGGAGATGGCTCGCCAGGAAATTGCCACATGCGTTCATGGCTTCGGCTCGAGGGTGATGGCTTCCGTGCGGAGCTGACCGGCGAAGATGCGCGACGGCAGCGGGCTTTGCAGTTGCGGCGGCATGGTCTTCCACTCCTCGGCGCTTCGGCGCTGCTGATCGAGCTGCCAGGCGCGCGAGCAGAGGTTGATGTACGAGGCGGTCAGCCGCCAAGGCTGCGTCGAGGGGTTCGGCGGCGCGGCGCAGACCTCGCGGACGCGGGCGGCTTTCACGCGGCCGAGTTCGAGCGACTCTCCGGGCTGCAGGAGCGAGAAGCCCGACGCGGCGAAGTCGGTCAGGCGCGACCGCGACTGCTCGGCGCCGGGAATCGTCCGATCTTCCTCGCCGGCGCTGAGCATCCAGTGAAACTGCGCGAAGGGCAGCGTCGCGCCGTACTGCACGTTGAGTTGAATCGGCTTATCATAAAGGCAGAGGATTTTTGCGATGTACTCATCGCCGGACGCCTCGACCTTGATCTCGGCCATGCGCCCCGAGCGGCTCAACGTCTCCGGCGCGCCTCGCGTCACGCGCACCCGGATCGGCGCGCTGGACACTTCCCCGATGCGCTGGCGGTTGAACTCGCCAAAGGTCTCGTCCTCGGGCCATTCCGGCACGTAGCTGAAGCGGATCGTCGCCTCGCCGGCCGTCAGCAGGGGGAAACGCGCCCACCCGCGGTTGAACTGCGCGAGAACGAATGACGCCTTCTCCCCCGGCTTGAGCAGTTGGACCGGACCGGCGGACGCCCGCGCGGAGATCATCGCGTTGATCGCGGGTTCCTCGTTGATGTCGTCGAGCCGCAGGGCGACGGGCTGCCCCGCGCCGTCCGCAACCTCCAGGAAATCGCCCGCGTCCACCATCGCCGTGGCCTGCTGGAGATCGGTCACGGTCGTCGAGTCCGCTGCGGGCGCCGCACCCAGCTCAAGCGGCACGCGGGCTTCGTAGGCGGACGTGTTCTCCAACTCGATCACCACGCTCAACGGCTCGTCCCACGCGACGGAGGGCTTGGAGGCGGTCAGCGTCACTCGGACGCCGGCGAAGAACTGCCGGTCGAGAACGGCCACAAGCTGCTGGGCGCGCGTGGAAAGCTCGAAGGACTCGCTCTTGCACGCGGCGCGCAGCGCCTCGCGCGCGACCGGACCCATCTGGCAGAGTCGCCGCGTGGCCTCGATGCGGTCCTGATACTTCGGAGCGGCCAGCTTCTCGATCCAAGCGGCGACTTCAGCATGGGCGGGTTGTGCGGTTCGTTCAGTCGCCTGCGCGCGGGCCGACCTCGCCGAGACTTCCCAAACGAGCAGGATCGCGGCGGCGGCGGCGAAGAATCGAGTCGGGGGGGCGATGGCCAAGGCACGTTGCAAGTTCAACATGGCAAGTCTCGTGAAAGCGCGACTGACAAAGGTATCGACAGTTGAGTATCGGTCGAACGGGGCGGGAAGCTGGATGCACCCATTTCACGATCCCTGGTGTGTGGAGTGCATCTCATGGATCATGCCCGATGGGCGGGGTGGCGGCGGGCATAGCCCGCCCCACGCGCGCTCGTTCTTCCCAGCAGGCGCCGCGACCGCGGGCAAGCCCCACCCGGCGCATCTTCCACGCCTTGGGGAAGGACGCCAGACGTGACACTCGGCTGTTGGCTCCCCGCCTGCGTGGGCATGCCGGACGATGACTTCCTCCAGGGATGGCCTTGCGCTTCCGCGCAGCGGTTTCCAGCCTGGGCCCCAGTTTGGGAATGCCCTTCTTCCCAGTATGCTACGCATCCTGATCCCCGGTGTTCAATCTTGGGTTCGGAGGCATCCGTGAGCAGCGAAGGACACAATCCGTTCCATCACGCCCAGGCGCTGGTGGATCACGCGTCGCACGCGCTGGGGCTTGAAGATGGGCTGCGGGAACTGCTGCGCTGGCCTATGCGGGAGTATGAGGCCCGCATCCCCTTCCGCATGGACGACGGCGCCGTTCAGGTCTTTCAGGCCTACCGCGTGCAGTACAACAACGCCCGTGGACCGACCAAGGGCGGGCTGCGCTGGCACGTCAACGAGACCATCGACACGGTGCGCGCGCTGGCGTGCTGGATGACGTGGAAGACGGCCGTCGTGGATCTTCCTTTGGGGGGAGGCAAGGGAGGCATCACCTGCAATCCGCGGGCGCTGTCCCCGCTGGAGGCGCAGCGGCTGTCGCGCGCGTACATTCAGGCGTTCGCGCACGAGCTGGCGTGGGACCGCGATGTCCCCGCGCCGGATGTGCACACCACCCCTCAGCACATGGCGTGGATGCTGGACGAGTACGAGATGATCCGGGCGCACAGCGAGCCGGGCGTCATTACCGGCAAGCCCCTCGCGCTGGGCGGCTCGCGCGGGCGGGCGGACGCTACCTCCTGGGGTGGGATGTACGCGATCCGCGAGGCCGACAAGGCGCTCGGGCTGAATCTCGGCTCCAACTCGCGGTACGTCATTCAGGGCTTCGGCAATGTCGGGGGCGGGCTGGCGACGATCCTGCACAGGGCGGGCGGGAAGGTGGTCGCTATCGGCGCGGAGGACGCGGCGATCCGCAACGAGCGTGGCATCGACGTGCCGGCCGCGCTGGATTACTACCAGCATCATGCCCAGCGGCTCGACGGGTTTCCCGGCGGCGAGCTGATCAGCAACGACGATCTGCTGACGCAGCCGTGCGACGTGCTGATCCCGGCGGCGATCGAGCACGTCATCACGCGGCAGAACGCGGACAAGATTTCGGCGCGGCTCATCTGCGAGCTGGCGAACGGACCGACGACGCCGGGCGCGGACCACACGTTGCACCATCGAGGGATTCCCGTCATCCCGGATATTCTGGCCAACGCGGGCGGCGTGACGGTCTCGTACTTCGAGCAGGTGCAGAACGCCTACAACTACTACTGGGCGATGGACGACGTCCACACGGCGTTGGACCGGAGGATGACGGAGTCGTTTCAGGCCGTTTTCGCCCTGTCGCAGGAGCGGCAGATCAGCCTGCGGGAAGCGGCGTATCTGCTTGCGGTGTCGAGGGTTGCAGAGGCGTGCCGCCTGCGCGGCTGGGTGAATGGCCGACGGTAGTCGCTACGGCTGTCCCCAAAAAAAATTGACCCGCAAGCCCTTGACGTTTCGGCGTCGGGCGTTCAACCTGTTTGCTTAACTGCGTGGGGCTGGCGCGGCCTGCATCGCGGTGAGGCAACGTCCCACGTCGCGGGAGTTGCAGCCGGTCCATTCATGGGTGATGGACGCCGGCGGTTTGGATTCATCTGGAATCTCGTTTTTTTGGAAGGAACGAAACATGCGTATGAACAAGTTCTCGAAGCTGGCGGCGTTGACGCTGACCGGCGGTCTGGTGCTGGGCAGCGGCTGCAGCTTCGGCGGTCTGACCAACAACATCTGGAAGGGCTTCGGCTACGCGCTGGGCGGCATTCCGGCCAACATCGTCAGTGACCTGGTCCTCGCCAACTTCTTGGTTGACGACACGGACAACGACGGCGCCTGAGTTGGGCGATCGGCGATCGAAATGAAGCGATCCTCGGCCACCCTTGCGGGCAGTGCCGAGGATCGTTTTGTTTTCGGCCATGCGCGGGGGCGAGGAGCGGATGGACGCCCCGGCAGTCTTTGGTGGGTCTCGAAACCGGACATGAAGCCCGTCGTCCCCGCGGAACCGTCACCTCCGTGAAGGCCGCAGAACCGTCACCCCCGCGCAGGCAGGGGTCCAGAACGCCCCGGAGAACTGCTGGATTCGTGCCTCCTGGCAAGCCCCCGGCTGGATTCCCGCCTGCGCGGGAATGACGAAGCTGGATTCCCGCCCGCGCGGGAATGACGAACGCCGCCTCTCACCACGGACTGCCGGGCAGTCCCGCCCTCAGAATTGACCCCAGAGGAACTGGTTCGTCACTTCGTGATGGAACATGACTTCCTCGCGCTTGATCAGGCTCCCCAGCTCCTTCGGGCAGCGGTCCGCGGCGGCCTGCTTAAGCTCCACGAGCTTGTCGGCGGTTCGCTCGCCGAAGATGTCGGTCATGAACTTGCTGCCCTTGAAGACGCGGATGGCGTCGTGGATGTTGGCGGGCAGGAACCGCGTGCGCGAGCGCTTGCCTTCAGCGTCCGCGGGATCGGAGGGCGGGCCTTCCAGCCCCGTGCGCAGCAGCGCGTACACGAGCATGTACGGGTTGGTGTCCGGCGCGACGGAGCGCACTTCGATGCGCGCTGAGCGCTCGTTGGCCAGCGGCACGCGGATCATGGCGCCGCGGTTGACCGCCGAGGCCTTGATCTGATTCGGCGCCTCGAAGTGCGGATCCAGCCGCCGGTAGGCGTTGACGCTGGGATTCAGCGCGAGGCAGATGTCCGTGCCGTTGTTCAGAATTCGATCAACAAAGTCCCAAGCCATCGCCGAGAGGCTGTGTTCGCCCTTCGGATCATAGAAGAGGTTCCTTCCATCCCGCGAGAGCGAGAGGTTGGTGTGCATGCCGTTGCCATTGATGCCCACGATCGGCTTGGGCAGGAAGCTCGCGGTCATGCCAAGCTGATTGGCGACCTGCCGGCAGATCAGCTTGTAAAGGAGAATCTGGTCCGCCGCGACCATCGCCTCGGCGTAGCTGAAGTTCATCTCGAACTGCGAAGGGGCGACCTCCGGATGGTCCTTCTCGTTGGAGAAACCCAAGGCGCGCTGGGCCTCGGCCGCGCGGTCGATGAACTGCCGTAAGGGATCCTGCGGCAGCGAGTGGTAGTAGCCGCCGGTGGAGAGGAACTCGAACTGCCCCGCCCGGTGGTAATGCCGCTCGGCATCCAGCCCCTTGAAGAGGAAGCCCTCGATCTCCGCGGACACGTGGGCCACCAGCCGGTCCTTGCGGTAAAGCTCGTCGGTGTAGCGTTTCAGGGTCGAGCGGAAGTCCGCATGAAACGGCGTGCCGTCCTTGTCGTGCACAAAGCCGAAGACGATGACCTTGCCCGGGCCGAAGATGTCGGCTGGCAGCCAGTAGAACGCTGGCCAGTCGAGCGTGAGGACGAGGTCGGACTCCGCCTGCTCTGTGAAGCCGCGGACGGATGAGCCGTCGAAGGTCAGATGGCTGCCGGACTTGAGCAGGAACTTCTTGTCGTAGTCGAGCATGTGAAGCCTGCCTTCAAGGTCGGAAAAGCAGACGGTCACGGCCTTGATTCGACGCTCATCCGCGAGGTACTTGATTCGCTCCTCCGCGGTCGCGCGGGGGTCGGTGCGCTGGGAGCGAGCCGTCTTCACGCGCAGGTTCATTTCCTCAAGCTTATCGTAGGGGATTTCCAGAAAATCTCGCAGTGCGGCAGTCGTGTTCATAACGGCTCCAAATCCGAGCGACAGCGTTTCAAGGCTTAACAAGCTTTATATTATACTAATAGTCGGCATAGTCAAGACATAATCTTGAATGACAAGCGTAATTAGTTAATATCACATGTCTATTCGCGGTCCAACCTCTTCCTAAGCCCTTCTCGTTACCGGACTTCGCGCGACACCTGGGGCTTTGGATGATTCGGCCGGTTGCGGCCAAGCGGGCACAGGGTCGTCCGGCTGGTGAGGTGAAGTCGCCGATGAAGGTGGGGCGAACCGGGGCGTCGGGCCAACCCCGGTCGCGTCAGGCGGGTCTGCACTCTGACGACGGGATTGCGCGCCCGAGATGGCGCGCTTATGAAAGGACGCTCGATGATGCTGAGGTTTTCCAGGAATGCGCTGATGGCGGTGACGGCCTTGCTGGGGGTGGCCGCGTGGACGGGATGCGGTGCGGTTTCCAGCGCATTGCCTGATTCGGTGAACCTGTCCCTACCAGATGACGCGGAGCTGGCGGCGGTCCGCGGCGGTGGCTCTGAATCGCTCGCCTCCACCGAGTGGGCGCTCTTCGACGCGCGCGACAACGCATTCCTCAGCTACGTGGTGTTCGACGAGAACGGCTCGCTCGATGCGTTCGTGGAGAATGCGATTATCGGCGAGGAGGTATTCGGCGATCGAATCGACACGGACGGCGCGTCTCACCCGACGACCATCACAGGCCTGTCCTACGCCGCCTCGACCTACGGCGTGGAGAACGACTCGGGCTTTGCATTTCAAATTCGCGCGATTGCCACCTTCGCGGGGGTGAAGGTCGGCGGCGGTCGTGCGACGGCCGTGGGCACGCGCGACGGCAGCCGCATGGAAGGGACGTTCAGCTACAAGACGACGGTGAATCAAGCGGCCGGCGTCGAGATTCCCGCCGGTCTGGAGGGCGAGGACGAGTTCCCGTACTACGGTGTGCTCGTGGAAGAATAAGCCGCGTTGGCGGCTTCGGCGACCAGTCGAACCGCGGCTTGGATCTCCGGCGCGGTGGTCGGGCGTCCGACGCTGAACCGGATCGCGCCGGCGGCGCTGCGCGGGGCGACGTTCATCGCCGCGAGCACCGGCGAAATCGCGTTCGATCCGGCGTGGCAGGCGGCGGCCGCGGTGGCGCAGACGCCGGGCATGGCTTCGAGCAGCTCTCCGTTGCGGCAGCCGGCGAAGCCGACGTTGAGCGTGTTGGGCAGCCGCAGATCGGCGTGTCCGTGCAGGACGAGTTCGCCCTTGAACGCAGCCTTGAGACCTTCGTGCAGCCGATCGCGCAGCGTGCGAATCGCGGGATCGCCGACCAACGACTTCGCCAGCTCGCAGGCCACCCCCAGCCCCACGATCATGGCCACCGCTTCCGTTCCGGCTCTTCTGCCGCTTTCGTGTCCCGCGCCGTGCATGAGCGGTTCGAAGCCGAATCCCTTGCGCGCATAGAGCGCGCCGACGCCCTGCGGCGCGTAACACTTGTGCCCGGCGATGGAGAGGAAGTCCACGCCGAGTTCGTCCACGCGCGTCGGGATCTTGCCGACGGACTGCGCGGCATCGGTGTGGAAGGGCACGCCGCGGCGACGTGCGACGGCCGAGATCTCCGCCAGAGGCTGGATCGTGCCGACCTCGTTGTTGGCGTGCATGATGCTGATGAGGATCGTGCCGGGGCGGATGGCGCGCTCGACGTCGCCCGGATCGACGCGACCGGTCGCGTCCACCCCCACGCGCGTGATTTCGTATCCCGATTCTTCCAGCCATGCGCAGGGATTCAGCACAGCGGGGTGCTCGATCACCGAGGTGATGATGTGTCGCCCCCGGCCGGCCGCGCGGTCGGCGACGCCCTTGATCACGGTGTTGTTCGCCTCCGTGCCGCTCGAAGTGAAGATGATCTCCTCCGGCGACGCGCCCAGCAGGGAGGCGACCTGCGCGCGGGCCGCATCGACGGCGCTGCGCGCGGCGCGACCCATCGCGTGCGGCGCGGACGGATTGCCGAACCACTCACCGAGATAAGGGAGCATGGCCTGTCGCACGCGCGGATCAACGGGGGTCGAGGCGTTGTAATCGAGGTAGATCATGGCTGCACGGCGGAAGCCCGCGCACCGGGAGTTTGCGCGCGGGATGCATGCGCGTCTCCCGGCTCGCTGAAGCGGAACAACTCGTCCATCTCGTTGAGGATGCGGACGACGCGGCGCGGGTCGTGTCTGGCGCGGAACGAACCGGAGATCTCGGCGCGCTCAAAGAGCATGTTGCCGTTGTTCAGCCGCGTCCGAGGCGAGAGGTAGGCGAGGCCGAGGTCGCCTTCGAGCACGCTCCTTCCCCGGGTTTTTTCGCAGAAGATGGAACCGGCGCCCTGGAAGCTCGCGCCGGCGCGGCCGCTGAGGATCATGTAGCGCACCGTCGCGTTGATCTGCTGGTCGTGGGCGACGGTGGTGCCGGGGATGGACTTCCAGAAGCTGCGCACATGGATAATCTGCGTGACGGTCTGCGAAGGGTCGTCGGTTTTCACATGCTCGCGGCGGAGCACGACATCCACGTTGCCCTCCGCGTCGGCGTCGTAGTAGCACTCGTTGAAAGTCTCGACATAGACGGCGTCGGGTCCGGCCTGGCGGTGATCGATGATGCGCATCTGCATGGTTCGAGGGGAACAGGCGGGAAGGGCGAGGAGGCCGACAGTGGCAAGGAGCGGGCGTGCTGCGCGTCGGAGGAACCGTGCGATGGCGGGCACGGCTCGAGTTCGCGCGAGCGTTGGGATCATGCGCATCATTCCCCCCAATCCATACGGGCACGGGCCATGTCCGCGGGTTTCATGTCCGCAGACGTTGCTTCGATCGTTTCTCCACCCCCCGGCGACGGACGCGCGAAGCGCCTTGAGGCGGCGCGCCACCGCCGCAGGCTGCCGCATGTTGGACGCGGGGCGCGCGTCATGTCAAGTGTGGATCAGGTTCGCCGCGCCCCTCTCGCTGGGTGGCATGGACGTCCGGGATGTGTTTTTTTCCGGGGAACTCCTGTGCCGAACCATGAGATTCGGAATCTTGCAATGCCCTGCCGCGGGGTGCGATGAAGAAAGACCCTTGCTTGAGAGGAACACTGCTCACAGAGCAGCGGCACGCGAGACTGCCGCGGGGGTGCGATGAGGAAAGACCCCTTGCTTGCGCTGCGGGTGCTGAAGGGGCGGCCTCCTGCCGGCGCTACGCCGGCGCTCATCGGCGGCCTTGCAGCGCGGCCTGGGCGGCGGCCATGTCGTCCGTCGTCGGCGCGCGGCGGGTTTCCATCATGCGCGCAAAGCAGTCGAAGAGGTAGGTTGCATCGTGGGGACCGGGGCTGGCTTCCGGGTGATACTGCACCGCGAGCAGGCATGGGTCCTGATGCACGAAGCCTTCGAGCGTCTGATCGTTGAGGTTGACGTGCGTGACCGTGGCGCCCTGCGCCTCCACCGAGGCCGCGTCCACCGCGAAACCGTGGTTCTGCGACGTGATCTCCACGCGACCGGTGCCCTTGTTGAGCACGGGCTGGTTGGCGCCGCGGTGCCCGAACTTGAGCTTGTAGCTCGACGCGCCCAGCGCCAGACCGAGAAGCTGATGCCCGAGGCAGATGCCGAACAGGGGCGCCTTGCCCAGCAGCCCGCGCAGCAGATGGATCGCATACGTCACCGCGGCGGGGTCGCCGGGACCGTTGCTGACGAACACGCCGTCGGGTTTGTGAGCGAGCACTTCAGCCGCGGAAACGTTCGGCGGCACGACGGTGACGCTTGCGCCGATGTCCACGAGATGCCGCAGGATGTTGCGCTTCATGCCGCAGTCGATGGCGACGACGCGCTTCGCGAGGTGCGCAGCGTTGCCGTGCGCCGAGCCGTGATCGCCGCCGCGCGCTGCAACGAAGGCCGCGTCAAGTCCGTCGGACCAGGAGAAAGACTTCTTCGGCATCACGTCCTTGACGAGATCCGCGCCGGTCATCGACGGCGCGGCGCGTGCCAGCTCGACGCACCGGTCGGCGCCCGACTCCTCGGTCGTCAGCACGCCGTTCATGGCGCCCTGCACGCGCAGGAGTTTCGTGAGCGCGCGCGTGTCGATGCCCTCGATGCCGATGACCCCGTGCCGCGACAGGTAGGCGTCGAGCGACTGCGTCGCGCGGAAATTGCTCGGCGTACGCGTGGCCTCGCGCACGATGAAGCCAAAGACCTGCGGCGAGGCGGATTCGACATCGCCCTCGTTGACGCCGTAGTTGCCGATGTGCGGGTAGGTCATGGCGACGAGCTGCCCGCGGTAGGACGGATCGGTGAGGATTTCCTGGTAGCCGGTCAGCGCCGTGTTGAACACCACCTCGCCGGCGCGCGTGCCGCACGCGCCGAAGCCCGTGCCGCGGAACACGGTGCCGTCTTCCAGTGCCAGGATCGCGGACCGGCTCACTTCAGGAACGCCTCCAGCCGGTCCAGCGCCTTGTCGATCTGCGCCAGCGACGTGGCGAACGACATGCGCACATGCTGCTTCGAGCCGAACGCCGAGCCGGGCACGACCGCGACGTGCGCCTCGACGAGCAGCCGCTCGGCCAGCGCGTCGCAGTCGGCCACTTTCATCTTCTTGAACACGCCGGATACGTTGGGGAAGAGGTAGTACGCGCCGGACGGCTTGATGCAGGTGATGCCCGGGATCGCGGTGAGGCGCTGGTGCATGTGGCGCCCGCGCCGCTCGAAGTCGAGGCGCATCCGCTCGATCTCGCCGCGGTCGTCGCGCAGACCCTCCGCGAACGCGAGCTGAATGAACGGCGCCGCGCCGCTGGTGCCCTGGCTTTGAAGCTTGGCCATCGCCGCGATGACATGCGCCGGACCGGCCGCGTAGCCGATGCGCCAGCCGGTCATGGCGAAGACCTTCGAGCCGCCGTTGATGGTGATCGTGTGGGCATACGCCTGCGGGCTGACGGCGGCGGGGCAGAGCGTCTGCTGATCGCCGAAGAGCAGGCGATCGTAAATCTCGTCGGAGATGACGACGACCCCGCGGTCCACGACCGTTTCGATGAGCGCCCGGGTCTCCTCCGGATGGTACGTGAATCCGCAGGGGTTCGACGGCGAGCAGTACAGCAGCGCCTTCGTTTTCGGGGTGATGGCCGCGGCGAGCTGCTCGACCGTCAGCTTGAAGTCGTTGCGCTCGTCGCTCTCGACGAACACGGGCGTGCCGCCGGCGAGCTTGACCAGCTCCGGGTAGCTGACCCAGTAGGGCACGGGGATGAGCACCTCGTCGCCGGGGTTAAGCAGTACCTGGAGCGCCTTGTTGATCGCCAACTTCGCGCCGCAGGTGACGATGACCTGCTCCGGGCGGTACAGGAGGTTCTGCCGCGCGTGCAGGTATTCGCAGACCGCCGACTTGAGCTTCGGAAGCCCGGAGGCCGGCTTGGGGTATTTCGTCTCGCCGCGGAGGATGGCGTCGATGGCGGCCTGCTTGACGTGCTGGGGCGTGTCAAAGTCCGGCTCGCCGGCGGTCATGGCCACGACGTCGATGCCCTCCCCTTGCATCCGCGCCGCCCGCGCCGTCAGCTTCAGCGTGGCGGACTCCGCAAGTTCATTGATGCGCCTGGAAAGTTCCATGCGGGGCATGGTATCGCGGCGGGCGCGGTTGCCCAAGCTCGCCGTCTTCTCAGTCGTTCGCGGCAGGATTGGCGGCTCCATCGGGCCGAGGACTGCAGCCACGGGTGCAGCGACGACCTTCAGGTCGGAGCGGAACCCGTGGTCATGATGGGGATCGAACCTCGACGCCGGAAGGAGTCGAGGAAACCCCGGTCGCGGCCTTGTCGCCGCAGACTCCGTCATCACAAAGGTTTCCTCTGCTCCTCGTAGAACGGTCTCGCCGGCGACCCGACAACCCCATGTTCAGGTCGCAAAGACGACCGCCACCCGTGGCTGCACTCCTGTGCCCCGGTCGGGGCAAGCCTCCGTTCGCATGAATTGTCCCCGGGTCGTGTGTCCGCCGCCGAGCACGGGCGACGGGACAGGCCTGCTTCGTTTGAGTACCATCGAGGCGCATGGAGAGCGACCACTCAAACACGGACGACAGGGTCGCCGGCGCCACTGCCGTTCCACCGCCGCGCATCTCGCGTCGCGGGCAGGCCGTTCGCGTCGGCATCGTGTTGCTCGCCGTTGCCGGGATGCTCGCCTACGCATACCTGCCGGCCAGGGAGTTCCAGCGGCGGATGGACTGCTGCGAGAACCTGAAGGCATATCATGCCGGCAAGGTTTCGTTCGAGTCACTCCGCTGCCCGCGCAGCGGCGGAGGCTACGAGCGCGACATCCGCCCGGCCATCGCACTGCCTTTTGTTCACGTGATCGCCTACGAGCCGCTCTCCAACCACGGGGGCGACGGCGGGGCTTTGCTGTTCTCGGATGGCCACGCCGAGTTCCTGATGAAAGGCTCGTATGAAGCCCGCCTGTCGGACGACCGCCGGCGCGTCGAGGAGTACATGAAAACGCATGACGGCCTCGGCACACCCACTCCCTAGCGACCGCGATCCTCCCGCCGCCGGCCGCGTGCTGCTGGACGTCCGAGATCTCTCCATCTCGCTGTCGCGGTCCGGCGGAGCGGTTGAGTTGGTGGATTGCGTTTCGTTCTCCGTCGCTGGGAGTCGCGCGCTGGCCATCGTCGGCGAGAGTGGATGCGGCAAGACGGTGACGGCGCTGAGCCTTGCCCGGCTGCTGCCCGATCCGCCGCTGCGTATCCGTGCCGGTCGGATTCTGCTCCATGACCCGCGCGCGGATGCCGAGCCGATCGACATCGCCCGGTTGGACGACCGCGAGTTAACCCGCGTGCGCGGGTGTCGCATCGGTTTCGTGTTTCAGGAGCCGATGTCGGCGTTGCATCCGCTGCGGACCATCGGGGACCAGGTCGCGGAGGGCGTGAGGTTGCACCTGGGAATGCGCACCCGGGCGGCGAGGGATCGAGCGGCCGCGTGGCTGGAGCGAGTCGGCGTCGATCAGCCGTTGGAGCGGATGCGTCAGTTTCCGCACGAGTTGTCCGGCGGCTTGCAGCAGCGGGTGATGATCGCCATGGCGCTGGCGATGGAGCCGAGCGTGCTGGTGGCCGACGAGCCGACGACGGCGCTGGACGTGACGCTGCAGGCGCGGATTCTGGATCTGCTGGCTGAGCTTGCGCGGCAGACGCGGCTGGGGCTGATTCTCATCACGCATGACCTGGGCGTCGTGGCGCGGATCGCCGACGAGGTGGCCGTCATGTATGCGGGAAGGATCGTCGAGAAGGCGCCGGTTCAGGCTCTGTTCTCATCCCCGCGGCACCCGTACACCCAAGCGCTGCTGGAGTGCATGCCCCGGCTGGATCGCACCGCGCCGCTGGAGGAGGACGAGCCGGTTCGCCGGCTGGCGACGATCCCCGGGCGTGTGCCCGATCCGGCGGACTACGTGCCTGGATGCCGGTTCGCACCGCGATGTGCCTTGACAAGGGCTTGGGCGCAGGGTGCGACCGCGTCGGAGGTCATGGACGTTTCCGATCACGCGGGTGGCCGCATCAGGGTACTGGCGAAGTGCGCCCGGGGCGAGGCGAAGCGAGGCGCCGCTCCGCCGCTGATCCGGCTTGGATCGGGGCAGGAGGTGGCCTGCTGGGAGGTGGCGCCGCCGAGCTGAGGGCGGATGCACAGGTTGGGAAACCTGTGCTACACGTCACAGGTTGGAAACCTGTGCCACACGTCACAGGTTGGGAAACCTGTGCTACACGTCACAGGTTGGAAACTTGTGCCACAGGTCACAGGTTGGGAAACCTGTTCTACACGTCACAGGTTGGAAACCTGTGCCACAGGTCCAAGGTTGGGAAACCCGTGCTACAGCTCACAGGTTGGAAACTTGTGCCACAGGTCAGGCACACGGTCAAGCCTCGCTTGCGCTGCGGGTTCGGGGAGCGAGGGCGAAATGCTTGACTGATTCCTCCGCTGGTTCAGGGCGCGGGCGCGGTCAGCTCCTCCAGCCGTCGTTTGTAGCTTGGATCGAGCGGGTTCAGCTCGACGGCGCGTTGGATCGCCGCCAGCGCTTCCTCCTTGCGGTTCGTCTTTGCGTAGATCGTCGCCAGCGCCGCATGGGCCGCGGCAATCTGCGGATCGGCCTGCAGCGCGGCAAGGTATTCCTTGACGGCGCCTTCGTCGTCGCCCTTCGTCGCCAGCGCCGCGCCGAGCTGCAGGTGCGTGTACGGCGAGTCGAGCGGCTGCGCCAGCGCGCGTCGGAATGTCGCGATGGCCTCGTCGACGCGGCCCGCGGCATGCAGCGCGATGCCCATGTCGGTCAGCGTAATGACGTCGTCCGGGCGCTCAGCGACGGCTTTCTCGTAAAACTCGATCGACTCGGCGGGTTTGCCCATGCCGTCCAGCGTGTTCGCCAGCGTCTTATAGACGTTGTACAGCCCGTCCTTGCGGTCGGCGTGCTCCGACAGGAACGAACGCAGGCGGCGCTCGGCTTCCGGATAGCGGCGGGCCATGCACAGCGTGATGCATCCGTTGACGAACTTGATTTCCTCCGCGCGCTCCATCGGGTTTAGTCCGCTGACGGGGTAGCGCTGCAGGTCGTTGGCGGCATCCGGGTCCGCGTCTTCGGGAGCGTGCAGGCTGACATATCCCAGACCCGCCAGATCGCTGCGCTCCTGCGGAGAAGGCTGCCTGCGGGAAGAGCGAATCCCCGCGCCGCCGCTGGAGATGAGCTTCTCCAGATCGGCGCGCATCGCGGCCGCGCGCTGCGGCTGGGCCTCGATGAGGTTCTTCGCCTCCTTCGGGTCGGAGGCGAGGTGGTACAACTCCGGCTTGGGTCCGAGGATGTACTTCCAGCCGTCCTGCCGCAGACTCCGCAGCGGCGCATAGCCGTAGTCGTAGAGCGAAGCCAGCGTTTCCGAATACGCCGGCCTGCCCGGCTCCACTTCGCCGCGAATCAAGCCGGCCAGGGTGGCGCCGCTTACGCTGCCCGGGATCTTCACGCCGGTCAAATCCAGGATCGTCGGCGCGATGTCCACGAGCCGCACCTGTGCATCCACGCGTCCGCCGGCCGGAATCCACCCCGGACATCGCAGGATCAGCGGGATCAAAAGGGTCGAGTCGTACACGAAAAGCCCGTGGTTCTCCTCGCCGTGCTCCTCACGGCTTTCACCGTGGTCGGCGGTCAGGACGATCAGCGTGCGGCCGTCAAGCTTGAGGGTTTCAAGCTCCTTGCAGATGCGGCCGATTTGCTGGTCCACATAGGCGATTTCGCCGAGGTACGGGTCGTTGGGAAAGAGCTTCTTGAGCGGTTCGGGCGGATCGAGCGGCTGGTGAGGGTCGAAAAAGTGCAGGAAGAGGAAGAACCGCTCCTCGCGGTGCTCGCGGACGAACTGCATGGCGCGATCGGCAATGTCGGTTGCCTTGCGTTCACGGACGGGTCCGCCACTGGGCTTGGGCCGCTCGGCGGTGAGGGCCCGCGGGTCGAGGTACACATCGAAGCCCTGATTCAGCCCGTACTCGCGGTTGAGGACCATGGCGGCGGTCTGCGCGCCGGTGACGAATCCGGCGGCCTTGAGGGTCTCCGCGAGCGTCTGGTTCTCCGTAGAAAGCTCGAAGTTGCCGTTGACGCGCGCGCCGTGAATGAACGGGTATGTGCCGGTCAGCAGGCTGGCGTGGGAAGGGAGCGTGGAAGGAGCGACGGTCGTGCACTGCGTAAAGAGCGTGCCCTCGGCGGCGAGGCGATTGATGTTCGGCGTGATGCTCGTGGGATGACCGTAGCAGCCGAGATGATCCGCTCGCGTCGTGTCGAGGGAGATGAGCACGACGTTGAGGGTCTCGCGCGCGGCGGGTCTGGCGCGCAGAGTGAGGTACGCCGTGGCGAGTGCGGCGACCAGCACGGCGACCGCCAGGATGACCTTGTGAGGCGCTCGCCGCCGCGCCGGTGGGGCTGGACTTTGCGGGGATTCCGCCTGCGACCCGGCTGAGCGCGGGTGATCTTGGCGTGCGCTGGTGCGTGGCTTTTTGCTCATGGTTGCAGTCCAGGGAGAACGGCGCAGCGGCGCCCTCCGGCAAAGTGCTGCAAACCGCGACGCGTGCGTTGACCGAGTCTAAAGGAGGACTCCGTGACAGTAAACCGCCCCGGCTCGGTCGGAGGCGCGCTTGCCGGCGCTACGGGTTCTGGAGGAGGGCCCTTGCTGGCGCTACGGGTTCGGGAGGAGGGCCCTTGCTGGCGCTACGGGTTCTGAACCCGAAGCGCGAGCGAGGGCGTGACGCGATGCGGGAACGGCGGCGCGCTTCCGGGCGGCTTGCTGTATCCTTGAAGGCGGATCAACTCGTCGATCGTGTACTGCGTGCCGCATTCCGGGCAGCGCGACTCACCCAACCCGATCAGCGAGTATCCGCATTTCGGGCAGCGGACATCCACTTCGCCGAGCGTGTTGACCACGGGTTTTCCGGCGCGGATGGCCGCGTACGCGCGGGCGCATACCAGCAGTGTCCCCGCGATCGCCAACAAAATCACCGCGGCGATCCACAACTCCTCCTGCCGGGTGGCCCGGTCGATCACCACGCACGCCGGAATCACGCACACCCAGATCGCCACCGTCTGAAACAGCGTCTTCAGGCCTGTCCGGAAGCGGTGAAAGCCCCGCCAGATTCCCGGCAGAACAAGGCACCAGACCACGCCGGCAATCGCCAGGGCGATGGCGATCAGTTCCTCATCCACGGTGTTAACCGTGTACGTCACGACGCGGCCGTCCGGCTGCGTGTACGAGACCGGACGCCCGCTCGACACCACGTCCACCACACCGAGCACCAGCATGGCCAGCCCTGCCAGCACCGCCGCCGCCACGACGCTGATCAGCACGCGGGCGAACCAGTCCGGGTTCTCCGTGGGAAGCAGGCGGTGCCACAGCGGCTTCGCGTCGTGTGTGGGATCGGGTTGCATGGCATTCGGCTTTCGATCAGGCCTGTCGCGGTATTCGCCCTGAAGGCGAGTTTATTCGACCCGCTAACACCGCGCTGAAGGCAAACAAGTCGCAGAGCGCGGGTGGCTCGGCGGGTGGCTCGGTCAACGGTACTCCGTTGGCCGTGGTCTTGTCTCGCTCGCCACGGTCAGGGGAGTACGCCACGCCGTGCTACGCAGTTTACACTTGGAGAGTTTCCAAACGAGTCCCGCGTTGCAAACGATGCAACGACGGGTAACGTGTGCCCGCATGGAAGTGCTGGCAACTTCGATCCATCCGCAGGACGCGGCGTTCGCCGAAAACCGGGCGCATATGGAGGCCGTGGTCGGCGAGTTCCGCGCCCGCCTTGAGCGGACCAAGCAGGGCGGCGGGGCGGACGCCGTCGCCAAGCACACGGCGCGGAAGAAGCTCTTCGTGCGCGACCGCATCGACCGGCTGATCGACCCGGACAGCCCGTTCCTCGAGTTGTCCGCGCTGGCGGCGCTGGACGTGTATGAGAAGGAAGCGCCGGCGGCGGGCGTGGTGACGGGCATCGGGCGGGTCAGCGGGCACGAGTGCATGATCGTCGCCAACGACGCCACCGTGGCGGGCGGCTCCTACTACCCCCTGACGGTCAAGAAGCACCTGCGGGCGCAGGAAATCGCGGAGGAGAACCACCTGCCCTGCATCTACCTCGTGGATTCGGGCGGCGCGTTCCTCCCGCTGCAGGCGGACGTGTTCCCCGACCGCGATCACTTCGGGCGCATCTTCTACAACCAGGCGCGCATGTCGGCGAAACGCATCCCGCAGATCGCCGTGGTGATGGGCTCCTGCACGGCGGGCGGCGCGTACGTGCCCGCGATGAGCGACGAGACGATCATCGTGCGCAAGCAGGGCACGATTTTCCTCGGCGGTCCGCCGCTGGTGAAGGCGGCCACGGGCGAGGACGTCAGCGCGGAGGATCTCGGCGGCGCGGAGGTTCACTGCCGCACCTCGGGCGTGGCCGACCACTACGCCATGGACGACGAGGACGCGCTGGCCATCGCGCGCTCGATCGTGGCGCATCTGAACCGCCCGCTCAAGTCGTTCGTCGAGACCCGGCCCGTCGAGGAGCCCCTCTACGACGCGAAGGACGTTTACGGCATCATCCAGAAGGACATCCGCAGGCCCTACGATGTGCGCGAAGTGATCGCGCGCATTGTGGATGGCAGCCGTTTTCACGAGTTCAAGGCGCTGTACGGCGCGACGCTCGTCTGCGGCTTCGCCCACATTTGGGGATTTCCGGTCGGCATCCTGGCCAACAACGGCGTGCTCTTCTCCGAGAGCGCGGTCAAGGCCGCGCACTTCGTGGAAATGTGCAGCCAGCGCGGCGTGCCGCTGGTCTTCCTTCAGAACATCACGGGCTTCATGGTCGGGCGGCAGTTCGAGGCCGGCGGAATCGCCAAGGACGGCGCGAAGATGGTGGCGGCAGTGGCGAACGCGAGCGTGCCGAAGTTCACGGTGATCATCGGCGGCTCGTACGGCGCGGGGAATTACGGCATGTGCGGACGGGCGTATCAGCCGCGGTTCCTGTGGATGTGGCCCAACGCGCGCATCAGCGTCATGGGCGGTGAGCAGGCCGCCAGCGTCATGCTCACCGTGCGCAAGGACCAGCTCGCCGCGAAGCGCTCCGGCCCCCTCTCCCCCCGGGCGAGGACGGGTGATGGCGATCCCGCGGCCCCGCTGATGACCCCCGAAGAGGAAGTCGAACTGAAACGCCCGATCCTGGAAAAATACGCCGCGGAGGGCAGCGCCTACTACAGCACCGCCCGACTGTGGGACGACGGCATCATCGACCCCGCCGACACGCGCACCGTCCTCGGTCTGGCGATCAGCGTCTCCCTCAATGCCCCGCCGCAGCCGCGAAGCCACGGCGTGTTCAGGATGTAGCCCATAACGATGGACGACGACCAGAAGAATCATCTCATCTGCGAAGTGGCCGACTGGTACATCGGCGGCCTTTGGCAGCGGGGGTTCGAGGCGCTAAGCGGCCCGGAACAGGTGTTTCGCATGGTGTGGAGGATCGAAGCCGAGGTGAACAATGGCGGATTCGATCAGTGGTTCTTCAATGCTGAGCATCAAGATGTCGCAGGCGCCGTCGAGGCGCTGCTGACCATTGGTGCTCCCAAGATGGCGGACATCGTGCGTAGGGCCTGTGTCGCTTGGCCCCAGGGACGACCCCCGGTTGACATCCGCGAACGAAGAGCGTTCCTTGTGAAGGATCACGGTCACGAAGGATCAATTGGGTCGGAGCTTGATCGCGATTTTCTCTGCTATCCTGAAGATCTCACGGACCTCTTGCATCGGTTTGTCATGAAGAATGCCAGCGAAATCCTCGGATTCACAGCAGTCCGGAGCCGGGTGAACTAACCGGACCGCCCCGATCCGAACCTATCAGCAGTCGCACAAGTCTTGGATTCTCGCGCTGATTGAATCGGCATTCATTGCCGGGTAGAATTACAGTCTCTGCGGTGAGGGTCGAGCACCATGTCCAACAACATGACCGAAGCGAAGGCGATCGGGCGTAAGCGCCGCAGTCAAGGGCTTTTGTGGCCCATGCCCATCAGGGAGACGGATTTGGGACACGTCCACGCGGAAATCACCGTTCGCCCCATGGGCGGCTCGAAGAAGTCCTGGACGGGCCGCGCGCTCGTTGACGCCGGCGCCACGGACACGTTTCTTCCTTCGAGCGTGCTGCGCGAACTCGGCATCAAGCCGCTGCGGAAACGCGTGTACGAACTGGCCGACGGAACTGAGCAGGAGCTTCCGATCGGATTCGGGATCATCGAAATTCTCGGCGAAGCCTCAGGGGGCACAGTGGTGTTCGCCGGCGAGCATGAGGAGCCGCTCCTCGGCGTTACGATTCTGGAATCCGCCGGCTTTTGCGTGGACCCGCGTCATCAACGCCTGATCCCGCAGATGCCCAAGCGGAAGTGACTCGCCTTTCAGGGCACGCACGGGCGGACTGACCGGCTTGGGAAGCGTCGAGGTCGCCGGAACCAGGCGCGCCGCAGCCCCTGCCGGTGCGTCGGAATTCGCCATTCACCCTCCCACAATTTCATTTCGTTTGCCCGCGCTTCCACGCCGGACTAAAATCACGGGAAGCGATGCCGCGCATGGCGATCTCCGTGTGCGGAGACAGGCATCGCTCGGCAGCCTGCGATGCAGATGAACGCCGCCGCAACACAGCCGGGCGCACAAGCCTCGAGCACGACCGCTCAGTCGGCCGCGCCGCCGCCGCCGCGACATCTTCGCGCGAAGTACCAGCCGGTCACCGGTCGCTCCCTGCTGACGGCATGGACGATTTCCCTCGGTCTGCACGGGTTTCTGCTGATCCTGATGTTCAAGTTGGCGTGGCTCAGCGCCATTCCGCAGCGTGACGAGGCGCTGCCCATCGCGCTCACCGACATCGCGGGCGACCCGAGCGGCGATCCCGTCGATTTCGCAAGCCGTCCTGATTTGTCCCGATCGGCCATCGACGCGCCCGCGGATGCGGCGCAGTTTGAGCCGCGCGCCTACGTGGATGTTCAGGCCGCTACCGGAACGGGCGCCGGCGGAACGGGCACGGGGTCCGGCGCGGGGGACGGCGGGGAGGGCGTCGGTGGCATGACCGGGGGCAGCGGGATCGACGTGGTCGGCATCGGCACGGGCGGGGCGGACTTCGGCAGCGTCGGCGGGCGCGGCGGCTCGGGCGCGCCGGGTCCGGAGCTGTTCAAGACGGGAGGCGGGAAAGCCCGCGGCGTCACCAGTGTCGTCTACGTCGTGGACCGCAGCGGCTCGATGATCGACACGTTTGACCGCGTCAAGCAGGAGCTGAAGACCTCGATCGGCAAGCTGCAGATGTCGCAGAAGTTCCACGTCATCTTCTTCAGCGCCGGCGATCCGCTGGAAAACCCGCCCAAGCGCCTCATCAGCGCCCGTGCCGGGCAGAAGCAGGAGTTCTTCGAGTTCCTGGACACCGTCCGCCCGGAAGGGAGCACGAACCCGACGCAGGCGATGGAAAAGGCGTTTCAGTGCCAGCCCGAGATGATTTTCTTTCTGACCGACGGAGCGTTTCACAAGAGCCTCATCGAGCGCCTGCGCGTCATCAACCGCGATCACAAGGTCCGCATCTTCACCATCGCCTACGTCGATCCCGAAGGGGCTGAGCTGCTCGAGACGATCGCCCGCGAGAACGGCGGAGAGTTCAAGTACGTCTCCGACCGGGAGCTGCCGTAGCATGGCAGCGCTAAGGCATCGAACGAGTTCGCGCGGTCTTCACGCTTCCGCCCCGAAAGGGCGCCAAGGGCACGCGGCCGCGCGCGATCCACGCCGACCCCCTTCGCCCCTGCCGGGGCGAGACTGCGTTTGTTCGACCCTTCCACGGGTTTCGGCCGCTGCGCGACCTTCACCCGTGGCTACAACCCGTTGCCCCGTTGGGGCAAGAGGAGGGTCCAGCGCTGTCATGTCCGTGCAACGAGGCACGCGCAACGCACGATGCTCGGCCAGGTTTCTACGCCTGTTTCCCTCTGTCATCCCGGTCATCGCGGCATGGGTTGCGTTCACCGTGCCCTTGCCGCTCCGCGCGGATCAGCTTGAAATCGCGGGCAAGCGCTACCCCCGCGGCAAGGTCATCGGCATCGAAAGCGGCGAGCTTCGCTTCCGCGCGGAGGACTCGACCATGGTCGCCGTGCCGCTGGCGGACGTCGTGCGCATCTACATCGACCCCATCGGCGAGTTCGCCGACTTTAACGCCGCCGAGCAGTTCGTGGCCGACGGCGCGCCGGACAAGGCCATCGCCCGCTACGAGCGCCAACTGCGCACCGGAGACGAGTTCTGGCCCGACCTGATCCGCGTGCGGCTGCTGCGCGCCTGCGACCTTGCCGGTCAGATCGACAAGGCCGTGACGTATTATCTCCGCGTGCTGGAAGGGGAGTTCACCGGTCCGGTCGTGGCGGCGCGCGTCATGCCGGATCGCATTCCCGGGCAGGCCACGTCGCTCGTCAAGCAGGCCGTGGACCAGCTCGAGCGCTCCGCGACGCGGAATGAATCGGACGAGCGCCGCCCGCTGCTGCTGCTGCTGAAGTACGACATCCTGCGCCGGACGGGCGACGCGCGCGCTGCGGCCATGGCGCCGATCATCGCGGAGTTGCCGGTCCCGGCGAAGCTTTCTTCGCCGCGCACCGGCGCCATCCAGCTCGAAGCCATCCGCGCGGCCACGAAAGGGCGATCGCCCGCGGAGGCGATCAAGTGGCTGGACCGTGTCATCAGTCAAGGTGACGACGCGATCATGCCGGACCTGCTGCTGCTGAAGGGGGGCGCGCAGCTCGAATCGGCAACGACGCGCGATGAGTTTGTCCGGGCGGGCTGGACGTTCATGCGCGTTGTGGCGCACTACCCCGGCGATTCGCGCGCCGCCGATGCGCTGCTCAGCGCGGCGGAAGTCCACGAGCGCATCCACCGCAAGGACAAGGCCAAGGCGCTTCTGGAGGAGTGCATCAAGCACCCCGCGGTCCGCGCGGAGACGCGCGCGGCGGCGGAGCGGAAGCTCGCGGCGCTTCCCGGCTGATCCTCCGAGCGGCACGCCCCGCGGCGTATCCCCTCATAGTCCGGGGTGTAAGGCGAGGCTCGTCATTCCCGCGCAGGCGGGAACCCATCCGGTGGAGCGCGAAGGAGCATGAATTCCCCGGCCTTCCCGGGCGGAAGGGACCCCCGCCCGCGCACCGTGACGGAAGGAGAAGCGATGTTGCGCCTCGCGCATCAACCTCATGCTCACGCGGAGTACCGCGAGAGCATGCCACCCGACGCGCGCCCCCGCCGGCGCGGGGGGGACAGGTTCCCTGCGCGGGGATGACAGACCTCAGGGCTGGTTTCGAGTTCCACCCCGGGCTGCAAGGTCACCCCGGCGACAGCGACGGCAGCGGAACGGGGTTCTTCTCTCGCGCCCGCCTGCACCTGATCTCGGAATCCCAATCCTCCGCCTCGCCCAGGCTCCCGTCCGCGACGTAGCCGATGTCCTCATCCACGAGCACGACCCTCAATTCAAGCGGATCATTGGCGGCCAGATACTTGTCGAAGAACAGGGACAGCGATTTCTCCGGCGTGCTCTTCTTCCACAGACGCACGCTCAGCGACTCAGCGTAGTACTCGTGCTCCTCCGAGATGATCAGATTCAGCGCCTTGCCCGGCGGTTTGTCGGGGTCGATGATGCAGTGAAAGATGGGCGGAACCTTGGGCTCCTCGCCGGGCAAGTCTCGCTCGTGCAGCGGGGCCTTCACCGACGCAATCGCAGGATCCAGCGTCGGGATCGGCTCGTCCTCATCGCGGACCTCTCCCGGCGCGGCCGGCTTCTTCGTGACGGCGTACAGTGCCATCACGCCCAGCACGCCCAGCAGAATCAGCAGCAGCGGTCGCTTCATGGCTCGTTCTCCAGCGGGATTCATGAGTCAGGCCGATCCCGCCCTCGGATTCTAAGCGCCCGGCTGGTGGTGTGGAAGCCGCGGCGATCCTCGAGGCGGTGGCGCGGCACGCGTTGCGACCGGGCGACCCCGGGAGTTTCCGTCCTCCCGCGCGCTCTGGTGGCCGGCGGCCGGAAGGCCCGAAGTTGCGCGCGGAACCGGATCGCGCGCCCTGCGGTCGCGCGGGTGTTGAACGCCCGAGGCGGTCGGCAGCGCGAAGCGCGCTCCCGCCGCGCACGCGTCGAATCCGGATTCCCGCCCGACCGGCGTGCGTTCATGCCGCGGGGCGCGCGTTTCAGCCGCTCAGGGCGCGGGGTTCGGGGGCGCGTTGCGGAGGGCAACCCCGGTTGCGGGAGTCGATTATCGGTCTTCAGAATTCGAGTTGGGGTGCGGAAAGTCCGCGGTCTTGCCTCGTTCAGTTCCGAGTCGCCCTTGCGGGCAGAGGGCAGCACGCGGGGTTGATTCGGATATGTCACTAGCGATATGCTCTTATCTACACACCCTCCAACGGACGACGGGATGACGCGGTCCCGGCAGGGACGATCCTCCGCGATTCCGCCGATCTGGCGGCCCGGGTCGGCCGGCCCGCCTTGCGGCGCGTTTTCGTCCTTTCGAGATGCACGTCCGCGCGGGTACCTTGGAAAGGAGCAAACCTCATGATCGTGACCAGTCGGCGCGCCTGGCGACGGGGTCGAGGGTTATGGACGGATTCCGATCGCGCTTCGTGTTGCAAACGCCTCGCCGGGCAAGGGAGGCGTGTCGAGATGATGCTGATTCTCGCACTGGGCCTGGGCGCCGGTGCACGCGGCGAGGATTACGACTGGTCGGGCGCCTGCGGCGTCTATTGGCACCAGGTCTGTTCCGGCAGCCTCTGCGACGAGGATGAGAATCGCTACTGGCAATACAACAACTGGGGCGGGCAGGCCTGCGGCGTCGCCCCGATGCTGCCCGGTCCTGCGGATGCCGCGCACATCCTCTCTGGAAACGCGCTGATCTACCACGAGGACGCGTGGATTGGCGCCTTGGAGATCGGACCGGAACGAACGCTCTCGATCGACGCGCCGCTCAATACGCATCGATACCTGTATCTGGAGGGTCCGACGCACGTCAACAACGGCACGCTCCGCATTCACACCCCGGACGGAACCGGTCTGAGTCACTTGTATGCCCGTCACGACCTCACCCTTTCCGGCGAGGGCGCGGTGGTCCTCGAACGATATCATTCCAACGAACTTGCCAACCTCGATTCGGCCGCGGACGCAACCCTCACCAACGGCGCTGACCACACCATCCAGGGGAGAGGTCACGTTCGCGCCGCGCTGAGCAACGACGGTCGAGTCTTGGCGGATGTGAATACGTCCGTCCTTCACCTGCTGGGGCAGGACAAGCAGAACGCGGGCACGATGGAGGCCCGCGCCGGCGGGTTGCTGTACTTGGACGGCTTCACGCTCACCCAGTCGCCGACGGGCCGCCTGCTCGCCGATGGCGGGACGATCAGCCTGCGCGGCGGCGCCACGATCGTCGGGGGAGAGATCGACGCCGCCAACGGCGGCGCGATGCAGGTATGGGTCTCGGGCGACGGCTCCAACACTTTCAGGGACACGCGCATTGCCGCGGAGGGCAATGTGTACGTGGACGCCACGCTGAACGGTCACAGCCGGCTGCAACTGGCCGGGACCACCCTCGTCAATGACGGCGTAATCCGCGTCGGTCCGAATTACCCGCCGGGGCAATGCTCCGTTGAAGCGGTGGAGAACGTGACGATTTCCGGCAGCGGGGCCATCATCCTGGAGCGCTGGCACTCCAACGAGCTTTCGAACCTCAGGACGGCGGGCGGCGCCGTGCTGACCCAGGCCGCGGGCCACACGCTCCGGGGGTGGGGACATGTGCGCGCCGCGCTGGTGAATGAAGGGCTGGTTTCCGCGGAGGTCAACACGGGCGTCCTGCAACTGTTCGATCGGGACAAGCACAATGCGGGGACGATGGAAGCGCGCAGCGGAGGGCTGCTTTATCTGGAGGACTTCACGCTCACGCAGTCGCCGACGGGCCGACTGCTGGCCGACGGCGGAACGGTCAGCCTGCGCGGCGGTGCGAAGGTCGCCGGCGGACATGTGGCCACCGCCAACAGCGGCGCGATGCAGATCTATTACCGGTATGACGGCTCCAACACCTTCGAGGACGTCACCGTTGACGCCGGCGCCGACGTCTACGTCGATGCCGGACTGAATGCCGACAGCCGCCTGTATTTGACGGGCACGGGACTGGTCAACAACGGCGTGATCCGCGTGGGACCCAATTACCCCCCGGGGCGCTGCACGGTGGAGGCGCTGGACGATGTAACGCTCTCCGGCGTCGGCGTCCTCTCGTTGGAACGATATCACAGCAACCAGCTCTCAAACCTCAAGACGGCCGATGGCGCGGTCATCACCCACGCGGCGGAGCACACCATTCGCGGGCTGGGGCACGTAAACGCTGCCATCGTCAACGAGGGAACGATCGCCGTTGAAACATCCGGGCACACCCTCGAAGTGCTGCCCAAAACACCGGGGATTACCCACGCCGGCAGGCTCATCGTGGCCGAGGGCGCGACGATGAAACTGATGGACGCCGCGCTGTTCGCGCAAACCGGCGGAGAGACCGACGTAGCGGGAACGCTGCAGGTCAGCGGCGCGCCGCTGAACCTGCAGTCCGGCGCGCTGCGCGGAAAGGGTACAATCAGCGGGAGCCTAAGCTGCATCGGCGGCGCGGTGGAGCCGGGCGACGGGACCGGCACGCTGACGATCAGCGGCGCCTACACGCAGGGCGGCGGCGGCCTGCTGCGCATCGAGCTTGGCGGAACGCAGCAGGGGGTCGAACACGACTGGCTGAAAGTCACCGGCGCGGCCGCGCTGGGCGGCGAACTGGAGGTGGTGCTCATCAACGGCTTTGCGCCCGAAGCGGAGCAGGAGTTCATCATTCTCACGGCCGGCAGCGTGAACGGTCGATTTGATCGGATCACAGGCGCGGGCAAGCACCGCGTGCGGTACGAGTCGAACCGCGTGGTTCTCACGTGCAAGCGGATCCAGCGCGGCCAAGGCGATCACGTCGAGCCAGCTACGGTCGATCAGGCTCCGCCGCCGTAACGGGAGTCTCTTAAGGCAGAGGTGCCGGTTGGAGTAGAGTTTTTTCCGCGATCCCCGGAGGCGTGGAATCCGCGCGCAGGCGTCCTTTTTCTCCACTTTCGCAGCCGTCTCACTGCGTTCGGGGCTGCCGGCTTCCGCGCAGGTCGGCACGGGTTTCTTTTTGACATCCAAGCCGATCATTCCGAGAATCTCCCGCGTGCGGGGCTGTCAGGGCTGCAGCGCCGGTGGACTTTCGCAGGCGACGCGGCGTCCGCGGAGCGCTTCGTTGCGGGCGCGACATCAAAACCCCTCACGCAAGTGAGGGGTCTTGCAACGCTGAGAAGCTCGGCGACAGGGAGCAATTGCTTCATCACGGGCGCGACTCGTCCGGCGGAACTCGCTTCCTTACGGGCGCGGCTCTGACGGGCGCGACTCGGACGGGCGCTGCTCGGACCGGCGCGGCTCTGACGGGTGCGGCTCGGTTGGGCGCGTCGCAGGCGCGAGCGGCTCCGGGCATCCTGTGGCGGCCGGAGGATCACCATGCTCGAGGAAATGTTCGCGTTTCAGGCGGAACTCAACCGCCGTATCGGCAACGACACCCAGTCGCTGCACGACCGCTTCGATCCGCTCCAGGCCGGCAGGTGGCTCAACGACTACCTCATGGCGCTGTCCAACGAGGTGGAGGAATTGCGCGACTGCACGTTCTGGAAGCACTGGTGCAAGGAGGCGCGGGACGGGCGGCGCTTCGAACTGCACGACCTGCAGAACGCGCGCGTCGAGGTGATCGATCTGCTGTTCTTCTGGATCAGCCTGGCGCAGTGCGTCGGACTTTCCGCCAAGGACGTGTACGACCTCTACCTGCAGAAGCTCAAGGTCAACCACCAGCGGCAGACGGACAACTACTCGATGCAGGGCAAGAACGAGGCGGACAACAAGGGAATTCACGTGAAGCGCTGAGCGCGATGTCGTCGGCTCCCACTGCGCTGCGCTCAGCGCTCCCCTTACGAGGCCGCCTTGGCGGACTTGCGCTTGCGCCCGCGCGTGCCGGGCATTGGCTTGACGGGCTGCGAGCGCCCCAACTGGCTCTGCTTGAGCGAGACTTCGTGGACGCTGGTGCGCTGGAGGAAATCCCTGAAGTTGTTCAGGACCACCTTCCATTGCGCATGCGCGCCGCAGGGGTCGGCGTCGCTGCACTCCTGGTTGGCGAAGGGGCAGCGCTTCTGCACCATGTGCTCAAACGGCGACAACACCTCCATCAGGTTCGTTTCCGACGTCGGCTTCGAGAAGCTGAACCCCCCGCGCTTGCCCTTGGCCGAATCCAGCACGCCGGAGCGCACCAGGTCGCCCAGGATCTTCGAGAGGTACTTCGGCGGAATCCCCGTCGCCTCAGCGATCTGCGCGCCGGTGAGGGGCAGATCCTTCTCCCGCTGTGCCAGATAGATCAGCGCCTTCAGCGCATGGTGACTCGTCAGGCTTAGAACGTCCATGATATTCCCCGGCCTAGTACAGCAGAACTACATAGGGCAATGATCCTATCCTAGCAGCGCGTGAATCATCCGCAACCGTTATCGGCCCAACAATTCGGTTTTCAGGTTGAGTCCCCGGGTCTGTCTTCAAAGTCGCCCCTGTTTAACAGTCGAGCTATCACCCCGATTCCCAAACCGCCACGGGCTTCAAGAACGAACTCCCGATCACCTTCCGCTTCGCCGGCGCGGATGTGGACCCACAGGGTGTCCGCGGGAAGGGCGTCCGGAAAGCGATCTGCCCACTCAATCACCATCACGCAGTTCTCCCCCGTCATCTCCTCGAGACCCAGCGCCTCGACTTCCGCGGCCTGCCGGAGGCGATAGAGGTCGAGGTGATGCAGGCGAAAGCGCCCGGCGTACTCGTTGGCCAGCACAAATGTCGGGCTGGTCACGCCGTCCGGATCCGCCAGCCCGTTGCCCGTGGCGATCCCTTTCACCAGATGAGTCTTGCCCGCGCCCAGCGGACCGACCAGCGCGATCGCCAAGCCTGCGACGAGGGATTCCCCCAGCGCGCGCCCCAGCGCCAGAGTCTCTTCGACCGAGTGCGTAACCGTGATCTGGCGCGCTTCGTTCATCGATGCACGTAACCCCGGGGCTGAAGGCGCGACACCTGCCCGTTGCGACGCTCAAGCACGAAGCCGCGTCTTGTCAGCGTTCCGATGGGGAGCAGCGTCACGCCGGACACCTCGTCCTGCGTCACATCGCCGCGCACCGCGAGCAGCAGTTCGAAATCCTCCCCGTCGCTCCAGGCGTAGTCCAGCGCCGCCCGCCCGGTCTGGCGCGCCAGCCTCCGAGCGGACGGACTGATGATGCGCTCGAGATCCGCTTCCACCAGTGCCGCGCCGACGCCCGACGCGCGGCAGAGGCGATGCAGGTCCAGCAGCAGGCCGTCACTGATGTCCATCATCGCGTGCAGTCGCGTGCCGAGCGCGCGCGACAGCCGCTGGGCCTCGGCGATGCGCGGCTCAAAGCGCAGGTGCGATCCGAGGATGCTGCCGCCCAGACGTCCCGTGACGTAAAGTCGATCACCGGGCCTGCCCCCGCTGCGCAGCACCGGACGAAGCCCTTTGTAAGGCCTGGCCAGGATCGTCACATCGATCGCCAACGGGTGCGACCAGCAGGTCGTATCTCCCCCCACGACGCTGATGTCGAAACGCCCGGCCATGTCGGCCATCCCGCGATGCAGCGCGCGGGCGTTCTGCAGCGTGAACGCCTTCGGCAGGGCGAGCGAAACCGTTGCGGCGATCGGCTGGACCGCCATGGCAGCGCAGTCACTGAGGTTGCACGCCAGCGCCTTGCGACCGATGAGTCGCAAGGAGTGCCTGGACGTGTCGAAGTGAACGCCGTCCAGCAGCATGTCCGAGGCGACAAGCAGCTCGCCCCCCTCGTGCCGCACACACGCCATGTCGTCGCCGATGCCCAGCCGGACCGGGCCGCGCCGAAGCTCTGTTCGTTGCAGCCAGTCGACGTAGGCCAACTCGTCGAAGGATTTCGCGCGCGGGATGCCCATGACGGTGGGCAGTGTAGCCGCGCCCCGCAATGGGCACAGCGGCATCGAGACCCGACCGCCTCACGCCGCCGCTTCCGGCCCGGGCAGAAAAAAAGACAAGATGAACAAGATCAACAGGATGAAATCCTGTCCATCCTGTTCATCCTGTCCTTTCTCGGCTTCCTCGCTGGTTCGAGATGCGGCGGAAGCCGGTCGGATCCACAGCAGCGGACCCTTCGGGCGCGCAAGCCTGGGTCGGTGGCTCACTCGCATTGCGGCCTGTCGCGTACGCCGGAGCGTGCCGCCCTCATCCGAAGTTGGGATGCAGTGGCTCGGGGATCGCTCGACGGCATCCACCTTGCCAATATCGTTGTGGCGCGGTCGGATTCACCGAGCCGACTGACGAGCAACACTCGGGAGCTGCGCGAAACGGCTCACCGGTGCGCCGTGGTTCGCGCGCCCGTGCGCGCCGAGCGGCTCGACTGGCGGCTCGTGCAGAAGAGACGCGGCTTCCAGCCGCCTGACGGATTCTCTGGAGAAGGGGTTACAGATCATGCCTGCTCATCGTCGTTCGTGGGCCGAGCCGTGGAAGGTCAAGATGGTCGAGCATCTCCGCATGACCACGGACGTGGAGCGGGAGCAGGCCATCTCCGCGGCAGGCTTTAATACGTTCCTTCTGCCCAGCCGCCTGGTGTACATCGACCTGCTCACGGACTCCGGCACGTCGGCCATGAGCGACCGCCAGTGGGCGGGCATGATGCTCGGCGACGAGGCCTACGCCGGCTCCGAGAACTTCTATCACCTCGAAACCGCGGTGCGGCGCTACTACGGCTATGCACACTTGATCCCCACGCACCAGGGTCGCGGCGCGGAGCACATCCTCAGCCAACTGTGCATCAAGCCCGGGCAGATTGTCCCCGGCAATATGTACTTCACCACCACCAAGGTGCATCAGGAGCTGGCCGGCGGGCGCTTCGTGGACATCATTATCGACGAGGCGCACGACCCCGACAACGAGCATCCGTTCAAGGGCAACTGCGATCTCGCCAAACTCGACCGTGTCATCAAGGAGCACGGGGCGGATCGCATCGCCTATCTCTCGATCGCCGCAACCGTGAACATGGCCGGAGGGCAGCCGATCAGCCTGTCCAACCTCCGCGAGGTGCGCGAACGGTGTCAGCGGCACGGCATCCGGATTTTTCTCGACGCCACGCGCGCCGTCGAGAACGCCTACTTCGTCAAGGAGCGCGAGCCGGGGTACGCGGCGATGACGCTGGAGGAAATCCTCCGCGAGACGTGCTCGTACACCGACGGCTGCACGATGTCGGCCAAGAAGGACTCGCTGGTCAACATCGGCGGCTTCCTGGCGATCAATGATGACGAACTCGCCGAGCAGGCGCGCAACATGGTCGTGATTTATGAGGGACTGCACACCTACGGAGGCATGGCCGGGCGGGACATGGAGGCGATGGCCGTCGGCATTGAGGAATCCGTGCAGCTCGACCATATGCACGCGCGCATCGGGCAGGTGGAGTATCTCGGGCACAAGCTCATCGAAGGCGGTGTGCCGGTCGTCAAGCCCATCGGCGGGCACGGCATCTTCCTCAACGCTTCGCGGTTTCTCCCGCATGTGCCGCGCGAGCAGTTCCAGGCACAGGCGCTGTCGGCCGCGCTGTATGTGGATTCCGGCGTGCGCGCGATGGAGCGCGGGGCCGTGTCCGCGGGAAGGGACCATGAGACTGGGAAGAACGTGTTCCCAAGCCTTGAACTGGTCCGGCTGACCATCCCGCGCCGCGTGTACACGCAGGCGCACATGGATGTGACCGCGGAGTCCTGCGTCAACCTCTACGAGAATAGAAAAAGCATCGTCGGTCTGAAGTTCACGCATGAGCCGAAGTATCTGCGGTTCTTCCAGGCGAGGTTCGCGCCGGTGGAAGGGGAGCAAGTGCTGCGCACGTAGGCGGCTGTTGAGGAGAACCGTGTGGGACCGGTCGGTTTCCAACCGGTAGATGTGGGGCCGGTTCCCAACCGGTGAGTGTGGCACCGGATTGCAGCCGGTGAATGTGGCACCGGATTGCAGCCGGTGCGGAGCTGCATTCCATCTGGCAGAAGCCGCGAAGGACAGGACAATTCAAGAACACCTTGTGGAGTATTGTGCAGACCCTGAAACTCAGTGGGCAATCTCAGCGGCAGGATCTGAAAGCTTGGCGGCGACCTCATTCTTCTGCGCCTTCTGCGTTCTCTGCGGATCATTCTTATGACGCCGAGCAGGTGGAGTCGCGACGCAAAAGAATTCCCGGGATCGCTGCATGCTTCCGCGAATCCCTGAAACCCTGCATTTCCTCCGGAAGCGCATCTTGAGTGCATCGCTTCCATCAGCCTTGTGAGACCGCGATGAACACCATCATAGAGCCGTTCAGGATCAAGGTCGTCGAACCCATCCGAATGACGACGCCTCAGGAGCGCGAGCAGCTTCTCCGCGACGCCGGATTTAACGTCTTCCTCCTCAAGGCGGACGACGTGCTCATTGATCTGCTCACCGACAGCGGGACCGGCGCGATGTCGTCCGAGCAGTGGGCGGGCATCATGCGCGGCGATGAATCCTACGCCGGCGCCCGCAGCTTTTATCATTTTCAGGATCGAGTCCGCTCATTGACCGGCTTTGACCACGTTCTCCCCACGCACCAGGGACGCGCCAGCGAGCGCATCCTCTTCGAGCTGGTCGGCGGCAAGGGAAAGGTCGTTCCCAATAACGCGCACTTCGACACCACGCGAGCCAACGTCGAACACTCCGGCGCCGAGGCCGTGGATCTGCCCATTCCGGAAGCCCGCGATCCCCGCAACCGTCATCCGTTCAAAGGCAACATGAACGTCGGCGATCTCGAACGGCTCATTCAGCGCGTCGGCGCCGATCGCATCCCTCTGGTGATGGTGACCGTAACCAACAACAGCGGCGGCGGGCAACCGGTCAGCCTCGCCAACCTGCGCGAGGTGCGCGCGGTCTGTGAAAAGTACAAACTCCCGTTCTTTCTGGACGCGTGCCGCTTTGCCGAGAACGCCTTCTTCATCAAGCGGCGCGAGCCGGGACAGCAGGACCGCTCCGTCCCGCAAATCGTGCGCGACATGTTCGCGCTCGCCGACGGCGCTACGATCAGCGCCAAGAAGGACGGTCTGGTGAACATCGGCGGGCTTCTGCTGTTGCGCGATGAGGCGCTCTTTCAGCAGGCTTGCAGCCTCCTCATACTTACCGAAGGATTCGTCACGTATGGGGGGCTCGCGGGACGCGATCTGGAGGCCATGGCGCAGGGTTTTGAGGAAGTCGTGCATGAGGACTACCTCACCTATCGCATTCGCAGTGTGGAATACCTGGGCGAGAAACTGGTGGCCATGGGCGTTCCAATTATCGAGCCGCCCGGCGGGCACGCCGTGTACATGGATGCCGCCGCGCTATGCCCACAGATACCCCCGCACGAATTTCCCGGTCAGGCTGTTGTGTGCGCGCTGTATCGGATGGGCGGCATTCGCGCCGTGGAGATCGGCTCCGTCATGTTCGGAGCGCACGACAAGCCGGGAGAGCCGCCGCCAAAGAGGCTCGAACTGGTCCGCCTCGCCATTCCACGCCGCGTTTACACTCAAAGCCACATCGACTACGTTGTCGAGGCGATTGCCGCACTCCATTCCAGTCGACGAGAACTCCGCGGATTGCGAATTATTCAGGAGCCGCCCATGCTTCGACATTTTACCGCGCGTTTCGAGGAGGTATGAGCCAATGCGCGTGCAAGCGGATCCTGGCGGGGCTTGCCGATTCGGGGGCGATCAGTCAATATAGCCGAGAGATTTGAGCCGTCTGCGCGTGTCGTCGTCGAGGGCCACGGTTTCGCCGTCCCCAACCTGAAGCACGTCCTTAAGCTTCCTGGTGCGCTCAGCGTGGTCATATATCAGCGCACGACCCCGCTCCATGAGATCGGGTCTGCCGAAGCTCAAGTCTCTGCGCTCCAGAGGGTCCGCGACCAGATCAAACACCTGTTCATGCCGACCCGTTGATCCACAGATGTACTTGCAGCCGTCAAAGACGACCGCGGACCTGTTCTCGAAATAGAGCAGCCCTGTGCCGTGGACGGCAAACTGTGACGGCAGGTCGTTTGCAACACTCCATAACGACCTAAGCGACGCGCCTGAGAGTTCCTCAGGGCGCGCCTCGACGCCGCACACATCGAGGATGGTCGGCACCACCGAATCCAGACCGACCGGGGCGCCTATCCGCTTTACCATGGCGCTGCCCTCCACCGGCCTCGGTTGAGGAAGCTTGAAAAAAAGGGGAACGTGCAGAAGCTCATCATACAAGGAATGCCCATGCTCAAAGCTCTCGTGATCCCAGAACTCCTCCCCATGATCGCTGGTAAAGACCCAAAGACACTTCTGATCCAAGTTCATTTCGCGCAGCCGTGAAACGAGCCGGCCGATTTCCATATCGACGAATTGCACTTCTCCATCGTAGAGCTTGCGCAGATAGCGCCGCTCCTCCAAGTCCGGCATAAAACGCCCCGATCGAATGTCGTCGGCATACTCCAAGCACGGCTCGATAGCACAGCCGTCCGGGCGGGTGGGCTGAAACTTCATGGGTGGAGCATATGGCCCATGGGTATCAAAGTAGTGCACCCACAAGAAAACGGGTTCGCCGCTGTTTTCAGCCAACCATCGGCAGGCCGACTCGGTCAGATCGCCTGCCGTGACATCCGTCTTGAGCGCGCCAAATACCCGGCTGAGAATCTCACCTCCGACCAGGGAAACAGACGGGCGCGGGTAAAACTCGTAGTGGTCGAAACCCTGACTGAGATTGCACTGTGGACGCAGGAATGGGTTGTCGCCAAATGCAGCCGTGCGGTATCCGGCGCTGCGAAGACGTTCCGCCAAGGTCGACAGGGCGGACGGAACGCGCGATTCCGGGCGCATGGCCCCGTGAACGTCGGGGGACACGCCGGTCAAAAGTGACGCGCAGGAAGGCAAGGTCCAGGGCGCGCACGCCCGTGCCTGTTCAAATACAATAGAGGATTCCGCCAGCGCATCCATGTGCGGCGTAAGTGTGCTTGATCGCAAAGGGCCGTCCCCGGCATTCCCGCGTGAGTCCGCAACCATTGAAGAGCGATTGGCGCATCCGATCGCATCCCAGCGCAGCGTGTCCACTGTAATAAGAACCACAGCCTCGACCAGAGGCCGAGGCGCCATGGACGCATCGGATCGCAGTGGAACAAACAGCTCTCGGCTCATCAGCGGCGTTACCAGCACCAGCACGACGAGGAGAGACGTCACCGGACGCCTCACCAGGTGGCCCCGCGCGATCTTGACTGGCCCTGGAAATTGCCACGCGGCAACCAGAACTGCAAAAAGCATGCCGCCGATCAATATCGTTACCATAGCGCCTGAATGGGTTGCAATGCGCGTCATGGCGCACATTGCGACTGCGACGCACGCGGCGTTCGTACCCCAAGCCGGCTCAAAGTTTGTTCGCTGCCAGCGCCGCCAGACCCCTGATGCCAAGAGTGGCAAGCCCAGCGCGACCGCAAGAACCAGCGCCAATCGGGCTTGCAACCCGGTCAAAAGCACCAAGCGCATCGCTTCCCGCAGCGCCGGGAGGCACGGCACCAGCATGCACGCGATCGAAAGCCGATGCAGAAGCGCCGCCGGACCGCAGCCGCGTCCGGCGGGGATGCTCGCCATGATCCAGCACATGGGCGCCAGCACAAAGCCCAACGCGGCCGCCGTGGCCACAAAGCACAACGCCAGCGCGCTCAACGGAGCTCCCGAGGAGTAGAGAAGCGCGCTGAACGACACGTCGATCGACGCCGCAGTAACACACATGACGATCACGGCATGGGAGATTTGCCGTGATGTCATGTTTTCGGCACGGCATGGCGCCGCCTGGTGCACGCCATTGGAATCACCCGAGGCCGCAATGCGCATTCTCAATACCTCACTTATGAACAGATGCCGGCTGCCTTTCAATGCTTGCCATGCTGACAAGCTCACGGCAGGCGGCAGGCGCGCCGCGCGTCTTTCCGGCTTCAAAAGGATTCAGGAACGCACGACTGAGAAGCGCCCGCCTTCGCATCTTTGCAACCCGATGCAACGCCAACGCGCCGCAACGAGCACCGGCGTCGATTGTGTTCTGCAATCACGCTTTCCATCAATTGCGAGAGTCGGACGGCAAGAGTGTCCCGGCCGTAGCATAGGACGGCTTCGCGTGCGCATCCTGACGGGGTCCGGCCCGCCTGCCATTCTGTAACGAGTCCCTTCAGCCCCGCCGCGACTGACGGTGGAGATGGCTCGCACAGTCTGCCGGCGCCCAGTTTCTTGACGCGGTGCCAGACCTCCGCTGTTGGATGTCCCAAAACCCAGATCGGCCTTCCGCTGGCAAGGTACTCATATGTTTTCCCGGGAATAAGACTTTCGGAGTTTTGACCTTGCGCCGCAGGAAGCAACAGCCAGTCCGAGGCCACCATGTATCTGATGGATGCGGCATGTTCGAGTGCGCCGGTCGTCACAACCTCCACGCCAGTTTCTTGAAGCTTCGTAAGCAAACCGCGATTTACGTGCCCGACCAAAAGAAGTCGAAGACTCTGCACTTCATCGACATGAACGGCGGCGAACTGGCGGAATCCCTCCAGTATCGACTCACTCAAGCGTTGCCGCTCCAGTCGACCGACATGGGTCAACAGAAGCCGACGCCTCTTGGGGGCGCCTTCAAGGAAAACACGTCGCTGCTCCGCTCCATGCTGCGGTGGCAGATCGCGGTCGCATTTCGTGCCCACCGCGGGAGAGCATGCACTCGATTGCCCGGGCGCATACAGCATACTGAAGTCCTGAAAATCAACGCCGTTCGTTATGGTATGAAACTTTTCAGTCTGATGCGGAACATGGGAGGCCAGGATTTTGGCCTGACCGGTGCTGACGGCCACGACGGCGTCCGCGGAACGCAGAAAGCGCGTCTCCCATCTGGCATCCATCCAGCGCCGAATGCGATGGCCGGGCGGATACGCGCAGTCATCGGTCCACAGGTCGCGGAAGTCGGCAATCCAAGGAGTCCGCGTGAGGCGGCTGAGGCACCACGCCAGAAGCAGATTTGATGGCGGGCTGTACGTCGCCAGAATTACATTGACTGGAAGTCTGCGGAGCCTGCGGTAAAGGCGAGTCACGCTTCGCAGGACCCACTCCAGCCGCTCGTCGGGGTATGACAACAAGCGCAAGATCTTGCACGCAATGCGACGAGGAAGGGACATTCCGGCAGCGCTGTCAAGATTCCAGACGTCCAGACCCAGCCGGGTCAACTTTTCCGGAAGATCAGCGAGGAGGCTCGCATCACAAGGAAGCCCTGGGATATGGTGACCCGACCAAACCTCCACGTCCCAGCCAAGGTGCGTCAAGTACTTCGCAAACTTGGCCGGTCGCTGCACTCCGGATCCGCCGGTAGGAGGGAATGCGCAGGCGATGATCAAGGCGCGACGTTGTGGCCGTGAGCAGCGCGTTTCTGATGCGTCGCACTTTGGCAACATGGAATCCCACCTATCAGTCAGCGCAATCCGTTGCATGAGCGCCGCCGTGCTCGGCTTGCAAACTCCGGACGTGTCGGCGCAATGTCAAACCATGACGGACCGCATTTCCAAGGCCTTGTCGTAGGCCTCCGCCCACAGTTGCAGCATCTTGCGCTGCTCGAAATCTTGCATGACACGATCGCGACCCTTTACACCCATCTGGCGGCGAGCCTCAGGGTCGCTGAGCATCCTTATCATGCCGCGGGTTAGCGCCTCCGGCCGACCCGGCGGGCCGACCAGCAAGCCGGTTGCGTTGTGAATGACGGCGTCCCGCACTCCTCCGACGTCCGTGGCGATGACCGGAACCTGCATGGCGGCCGATTCCAAGGCGGCTACGCCAAAGCTCTCACACGCCGATGCCATAATCGAAAGATCCCATGTTGCCATAATGGAAGGCAGGCTCGCATGCGCCTGGGAGGGCATCCATTCCAAAGCATGGTCGATTTCCAGATCCACTGCGAGTTGGCGGCATGTGGGAAGGTCGGGGCCATCGCCGATCAAAGTGCATCGCACGCACGGCAGAGTCTTTAATACGCCGGCCATTGCGCGAAGGAAGTCCAATGGACCATAGACTCTTCGAAAACCTTTCATGAACCCGACACGGTACTGGGCCAATGATGCCTCCTCCGCGTCGGCCCGTGCAGCAGGCGCGGATCGACCCGGTGAAGATGCGTGGCAAACTGCTGCTGAAGCCGCGTAACGACGGGGATCGAAGAGATTCGTATCCACGCCCAGCGGGATGATTGCAATGGCGTCCGGCGACAGGTCGGCGAATTGAGCTACGTGCTTCGCGAAAGTCGGCCCCCACGCGGTAACAAGGCCGGCATGTTGCAACAATCGCATGCGGGCTTCGATGAGCGTCTCCGTCGGCGCATCCTCGCCGGGCGGCGCATGGATATCCGAGCCCCAGGGTGTGGCGACAAGGCAGCCACGCTCCAAAATGTCCGCTGTGAAACCCCAATCGTGCAGGAACTGGACATTGACGACGTCAAAATGCTGAAGGCATTCGATCAGGTACCTGCGCCAACGGTGGCGCCATCGCCCGGAATAGCGCCATGAAAGGGCCGGAATCGTGAACCTCTCCACGCGCACACCCGGTATCAGCGCGGGATTGTGGGTGAGCAGCGTGACGTCAAGCCCGAGCTGCGCCAGCCCCGACAGATTACGCTGCAGGTGGATGCTGCGGGCATCGCCTAGAATGCACACGTTCATGAAAGACCCGCTTCAACTGCAAGGTATTCACCGGACTGCGGCAGCGCGGGCTCGCCGGGCAATCCCCTGCCGCGGTTTGACAGGCCGGCTTTCGACGTCCCGTTTTCGCCCGGCCGGCAGATCCAGGCATGCGCCACCTGCACCATTCCGGTGGGCCGCTGCGGCATGTCCATCACAAAACCCGCGAGGAAAGGCGTGTCCACCTCAACGGCAAGCGTGTCCCCATTCCATATCCGGACATTGCACACGTACTCACCTCCGGCCAGCGGAAGCGAATCTATGAACAACTTCAATTCACTTTGATGCCGATCGATGCTGACGGCATGTCCATCTCTTCCAGTATTAAAGCTCGCCAGAACGTCGCGCCCATTGTTGCTGATATTCAGTTCCACGATGGCATTTGGAACAGGCCGGGTTGCCGAGAGAGAGATGGCCGCTGTCATGGGCGCGTTATGGGGAATTTGATGGGTGGCTTGATTTTGGGAGTCCCTGAAAATGACGGAGTTCACGCGGACCTCGGGCGATGGCGGCGTTTTGATCCCAGGAACATCCGGGGAGCGAACCAGAGCGCCCCGCTGCACGGCTTGATAATAGAGGGCCAGCGCGCTGCGCGGATGGGTCAGGGCCAGGGCCCGCCCGCGTTCGAGCACCAGCGCGGACGAGCAGATGGCCTGCATCTGATCCAACTGGTGCGTGACAAAGATCAGCGCCACCCCGCCCTCCACCAGCTCGCGCATCCGTTGCATGCACCGAAGGCGGAATGCCGCGTCGCCGACCGAGAGGACTTCGTCCACGAGAAGGACATTCGGCTCCACGTGCGCGGCGATCGAAAAACCCAAACGGGCGTACATGCCGGAGCTGTAGCGCTTGACGGGCGTGTCGATGAAGTCTTCGATGCCCGCAAAAGCCACAATCGCGTCGAACCGCGACCGCACTTCGCCGCGGCTCATGCCAAGGATGGCGCCGTGCAGATACACATTCTCGCGGCCGGTCAGTTCGCCGTGAAAGCCGGCGCCGACTTCAATGAGCGCGGCGACGCGCCCGCGGACAAAGACGCGCCCCTCGTCCGGTCTGAGGATCCCCGCAAGCAGTTTGAGCGCGGTGCTCTTGCCTGCGCCGTTGGGACCGATAATGCCCAGCGCTTCGCCGGGCCGCACCTGAAAACTCACGTCGTGCAGGGCATCAAATCGCGTCGGCTCGCGTTCCTCTCGCCCGCGGCGCCGCAGGCGTTTCCACAGCCAAGCCGCAGCCCCGCCGAGGGAATCGTGCGCCTGTCCGCGCCGAAACCGTTTGGAGACCTGCTCGAATTGCACTACGGGGGCGTCCATCAGATGCACTCCGCGAAACGATGGGCCGCTTTGCGAAATGCCAGCCAGCCCAGCCACAGCGCGCCGACGGAGAATGCAGATACCACAACGAATGACGACGGCGCCGCGATCCGCCCCTCCACCATGCAGGTTCGGTGTGCCCCGACAAGAACCGTCAGCGGATTGGCGCGCATCAGACACGCGATCCACGAATCGTCCCGCGGAACGGGAAACACGACGCCGCTGACAAACAGTCCCAGCTGCAGCGCGACGCTCAGCACGGGTTTGACATCGCGATAGAACAACTGCCCCATGGCCACGATCATGCCCAGTCCCGCGGTCAGCGCCGCCAGCGGGGCGATCACCACGGGCAACAGCAGCAAGCCCGCGCCGGGCCTGTAGTTCCACTGCGTCGCCGGATCGGTGAACGTGATCAACAGGAAACCGACGGCGACCGCGATGCTCCAGTCCACAAGGGGTCCGAGCACGGCGGACAGCGGGAACGCCTCTCGCGGAAAATACACCTTGGTGACGAGCGTCCGGTTGGCGGTCAGGCTGGTGGCGCAGGCAGACAGGCTGGACGAGAAGAAGCCCCATGCGGTCAGCCCGACGTAGGCATAGACCGGATAGGGCATGCCCAGGTCGCCGCGGAGGGTCACGCCTCCGCGCGACACGATCGCCGCGAAGACGAGCATCATCGAGAGCGGCACCAGCACGGCCCACAGCACCCCCAGCAGAGATTGCTTGTAGCGCACTTTCAGGTCCCGTGCCGTCAGGGTGAACAGCAGGTGAAGAAACCGCGCCGCGCGCGCGCGCGCCTTGCTGCGGAACGGATGAGACGTTGTGCCGGACAAGGCGGGGATTCTGTTCACGCGACGCTGCCCCTCGGGTTCCGGACAGAGAAACCCAAGGGGCTTATCGGTCGATGGCTCGTCCGGGTTTCAGGGGCGCCGCCGCGCGGCATGGGCAATCTCTGCCGGTCGCGCGGGGCGTGCAGTTCACGTATTCCAGCGGTGCCGCGTGGCGACGATGAAGTTGAGCATGTTGAACAGGTACATGCGCCGCGCGACCAGCGCCGAGACCTTGGCGAGCGTGGCCTCATCCGCCGGTCCCGTGTAACGCATGGCCACCAGGTCTTCCATCAACTCCAGCCAGCGGCGCGTGCCCTCGTACCTGCGCTTGCGCTTGTTGTCGCAGTTCTCCAGCAGTCCGCGGATTTCCATTTCCACGCGCCGCAGCTCGACGGCGACGTGCCTGGCCTGATCGTTGGGTTCCCACGGCTCGTAACCGGCGGCGCCGGCCGGGACGGCGTCTTGGGGCGCCGCATCGAGATCAACTGTTTCCGCCGCCGTTCCGGGCGCCGGGTCGTCGCTGACCTTCGCCTCATCCACGACCGGCGGGAGCGAGGTCAACTCACGTGCATGGAAGGGTTCGATCCCGTCCTCGACACGGCGATCGCCGGAGGCTTCCAAATCACGGTTGGCGGCATCCGGCTCAAGCGTCCCGCCGAGGTTGGAATGTGGTTCGGAACTCGAGCCGGTGTTGAAGTCTTCGGCGCTGGAGTTGTGTACGCGCGCCGCATCCTCTGATGGCGGTGCGGGCGCGGCGCGGGCTGCATCGACGGGGGTCGTCTCTACGCCGTCAAGTCGCGACTCGCCGTTGGGCCACAGGTTTTCGCCGAAGTCACTCATGACATTTCTCGCCTGCGAGCTGCCGGCGCGGACGTTCGGGCAAGAACCCGGTCTGAGCGCGAATGCGAGATTCTTACCCACCCGCCACAGCCCGGCGAGTACGCCGGACCGTGCCACCCCATCCGTGCTGCCGCATCGCGCCACGGTCAGGCCCGTACTCCGGACCGTGCCACCCCACGTTCGGAAAAAAGCACGTCCCGGAGGTCCGTGCCACCCGGTCGCTCGTGCCACCCGGTCGCTCGTGCCACCCGGTCGCTCGTGCCACCTCGTCGCTCGTGCCACCCAGTCACTCGTCACGGTCCTCGCCTGCGGCTTACCCCACGGCCTCCAGCAGCATCTCCGCCACGTCCACTTGCGGAACTTCATCGCGACCGTGCGCGGCCAGCCCGTCGGTGAGCATTCTCATGCAGAACGGACAGGCCGAGCTGATCGCGTCGGGGCGCGTGGCGAGGAGCTGCTCCGTGCGGCGCTCGCTGACGCGCTGCGTGCCGTGCTCTTCCTCTTTGAACATCTGCGCCCCGCCCGCGCCGCAGCACATGCCGCGGTCGCGCGTCGCCTCCGGTTCGAGCACCGTCAGCCCCGGGATGGAGCGCAGCACCTCGCGCGGCGCGTCGTACTCGTCATTGTAGCGTCCCAGGTAGCAGGAGTCGTGATACGCCACCTTCCGGTCCAGTCGCTGAATCGGCGTGAGCTTCCGCTGCCGCACCAGATCAGCAAGGAAGCTGGTGTGGTGCACGACGTTGAATTTCCCGCCGAAATCCGGGTATTCGTTGAGCAGCGTGTTGAAGCAGTGCGGGCAGGTGGTCACGATCGTCTTCTTCTCGCAGCCGTATCCCGAAAGCGTCTGCACGTTGTTCTGCGCGAACATCTGGAAGAGGAACTCGTTGCCCGCGCGGCGCGCCGGATCGCCGGTGCACTGCTCCTCCCCGCCGAGAATGGCGAAATCCACGCCCGCGCGCTGCATCAGCTTCGCGGTCGCGCGTGTCACCTTCTTGGCACGCTCATCGAACGACGGCGCGCAGCCCACCCAGAACAGCACCGCCGCATCCGGCTTCTCCGCCAGCGTGGGGATCCCCAGGTCTTCCGCCCATTTTGCCCGATCCTCCGCGGGGAAGCTCCACGGGTTGGCGCTGGATTCCAGCCCGCGGAACGCCGCCTGCAACTGGGCCGGAAACTCGCCTCGCTCCTGCACAAGGTGGCGCCGCAGGTCCACGAACTTGTCCACGTAGGTGATGAACACCGGGCACTCCTGCTCGCACGCGCGGCAGCTCGTGCAGGCCCAGACCACGGCCGGATCGATCACTCCCCCTTCGCCCACGAGGTCCGCCTGCCACGCCGGCGCGCCCTCGCTGCCTCCCGATTCCGCACGCCCGCCATCGCCCCCCTTGGAGCTGTTGCCTTCGATCGACGCCGCTTCGTCGCGGGAAGAGGCCTTGGCGGAGATCAACCCGCGGTCATGCTGGTATAGAAAGTTGCGAAGGTCGATCGTGAACTGCTTGGGAGAGAGCTTCTTTCCCGTGCTCGTGGCCGGGCAGTGGTCGCTGCACCGCCCGCACTCCGTGCACGTGTAGAAGTCAAGCATCGCCTTCCAGGTGAACTGGTCGATGCGCCGCACGCCGAGCGTTTCTTCGCGTTCAAGCTTGCCCTCCAGATCCTCGATCGGCGGCAGCCGACCCGGCGGATCGAGCGACTGAAAAAATACGTTGGGGATCCCCGTGATGACGTGGAAGTGCTTCGAGTACGGCAGGAGATTGAGGAACAGCAACACCAGGCACGAGTGCGTCCAGAACCCGGCGTGCGTCAGGAACGCCAGCAGTCCGTCCGGCAGGCCGACCAGCGCCGTTGCGATCAGCGAGCCGGCCGGCTCGACGGTCCAGGGCATGTGCGCTTCAGGCGAATCGGCCGGGTCTTCTCCCACCGCCGCGGCTTTCGCCGGCGCCTCGCGGGCGATGCGCGCCGCGTCGTAGGCGATGTCCGCGAGCATCATCGCGATGATGATGCCCAGAATCGCCAGCCCCTCGCGGCTGAGCGTCATGCGCGGAAGCCGCCGCACCACGCGGTAGTACACGAACACGCACGCCCCCAGCAGCACCAGCACGGCGAAGAGGTCCTTGACCGGCCCGTACACCTTGCCGAGAGCCTGATCCGCGCCGAAGAGCCAGAGATTGAACTCCCCGTCGAATCCGCGCCCCCAGAGAATCAGCGTACGCAGCAGCAGCGCGATGAAGCCCGTGAAGATGAGCATGTGCGCCAGACCCGCCACGGGGTAGCGCCTCATGCGAAGCTGAGCGATCGCGTAGCGCCACGTGCGCCGCAGCCGCTCGTCGATCCGGTCCCAGCGGGGTTGCGCCGCACCGGTCATCAGCAGGCGCCACCGGCGCGAGGCCGAATACGCGAACGCTCCCCACCCCGCCAGCAGCACCAACGTCATCCCCACCGCGCCCATGTGACCCTCGCGTACAAGTGAAATCCACCAAGCGAGACCTCATCCACCCATGTGGCACCGGTTTCCAACCGGTGTCTGTGGCACCGGTCTTCAACCCGTATCTGTGGCACCGGTCTTCAGCCTGAATCTGTGGCACCGGTTTCCAACCGGTGTCTGGAGCACGGGTTTCCAACCTGTGCGGTGTTTTCAGAAGCCTCTCGGATCTTCGCGGCGCGCATCGTAGGTCCGCTCGGGGCGCGCTTCAACCGAGGATCAAGCAGGATGACGGGCGAGCCGGGGTGCGGATTCGGCGGGAAGCGCGGCCCGCCTCCTACCTGGGAGCGCCATCCCTCGAAATCGCCGGCGGGAGCATCTCAGCGGGTTGAGGCCCGGTGCATGGACCGGGGAACTCCAACGCTCGGCGCGAGCGACTGATACAGCTCGATCATCTCCCGCGCGTGCCGCGCCATGCTCACCGCAGGGGCTACCTGCGCCGCGTGAGCGGCGAGCATTCGGCGAACTTCGGGATCATGCAACTTTCGCACCCGCGCCGCCAGGGCGGCGGCGTCGCCCGGTTCTTCGAGAATCAGCCCGCTCACCCCGTCGCGGATTATCTCAGACGCCCCGTCCCATCGCGTCGTCACGCACGCCAGCCCGCTGACCATCCCCTCCAGCACCACCCGGCTGCACGGATCGTAGTAGGTCGGATGCACCAGCGCGTCCGCGGCGTGCATGAACGCGGGTACGCGACTGCTGGACCCGACGAAGCGGACGCGATCCTGCACCCCCAGGCGATGGGCGGCGTGGTCCCACCGCGCGGAGTGGTTCTTCCCGATGACCAGCGACCGAATCGGCGCCGCGCCCTCGCGCGCCAGCAAGGACACAGCCTCCAGCCAGCAGGCCACCCCCTTCAGACGGTAATTGTGCGCCACCAGGATGACCAAAAGGTCGCCGTCGCCCACACCGTACTCCTGCCGGATGGTCCGGCGGTCCTCGATTCGCTGCGCCGGCGGGGTCGGGTCGGGATCGACGGCGTTGTAGATCACGCGAATGCGCGATTCCGGCAGCGCGTAGTGCTCGCGGAGCTGCCGGGCGACGTACTGGGAAATGGCCACGACGGTCGGCCCTCGCCGGGGATCAAACAGCCGGCGCTCCATCGAGAGCAGGTACCGCTGTTTGAGGTTCAACCGGTTGGCCACGCGCTTCAGCGAGCGCATCGACGGGCGGCGCAGCAGCGCCAGGTTCCGCTCGATGCTCTCCGCCACCGTTCCTCCGCGCGGTTGATACACCGTCGCGCTGCGGCAGGGCGAAATCGCGTGAACCACGTCGTATCCCACGTCGCGCACGCGCCGGTCCACGCGCTGCGCGAACGTCGAGCTGCGCCGCGTGCGCGTCGCGGCCGCGCCGCTGATCGTCACCACGCCCAGCCCCGGCGCGGGCGACAGCCGGCTGCGCGTGTACACGTCCACCTTCAGCCCCGCGTCGAGCAGATGATGCAGGAACTGAAGCGTCGAGGTCTCCGCTCCCCCTCGCCATGCGTCCAGCCATTCTGAAACCAGCGCGATTCGCAACGTCAACTATCCCCCTCAGTCACCTTGACTGGGTGTGCCCAGAAATCCGGGCAAGGCGCTCGCAAGGCCTGCTCCATCGACGTCTCCGCCGGCGACATGGACGTCTCCGGCAGCGCCATCGGCGGATCCAGTAGCGTGATCGACGTTTTCGCCTTCGTCCTCGTGGGTAGTTGGTTCGGTTTTGCCGACCGGCTGAAGCCGGTCAACTGAAGCCGGTCATTTGGAGCCGGTCAACTGAAACAGGTCAATTGGAGCCGGTCAATCGGAGCCGGTCAACTGAACCAGGTGGGGTCTGGCCACGTTTTTTGGCATCAGGCTGATTTTCGAGTTTCCCAGTCCGTCGACCCCGTTCGACTCTCTATGAGGGCGATGAGGTTCATCAGGCCCGCGGCGGGGTCGGCATCCCGCTTCATGCCGGGACGCTTGAGGCGCAGCGTCAGGTTCTTGCACATGGCCTCGGTCGGCCCCGAGCCGATGTCCCAGCCCTGCGCCCGCGCCGCCGGCGGACGACATGGCCGCTGCCCAGGCCGCGCTGCAAGGCCGCCGCTGAGTGCCGCCGGCGCCGAGTGCACCCATCGCTGAGCACAACCGGCGCTGAGCACACCCGTCGGCGCCGGCGAAACGCCATCATCAGAGCGCGCAGCGCAAACAAGGGTAGCCTGTCGAGACGCCAGCATCAGAACTCGCAGCGCAAGCAAGGGGCATTTCGTCTGCGTACGCCCTGGCAGCGCGTTGCGAGAATCGAAATCGCATGGTTCGGCACAAGAATGGGCCGGAAAGATCCCATCCCGGAGGTCCGCGCCACCGAGCACAACCTCGGTCGCAAACCCGATCCACACTTCACACAAGGCGCCCCCCGCATCCAACGTGCGGCAGCCTGCAGCGGGGGTGCGCCGTTCTGAGGGCCTGGGGTGGAACTGGAAAGCGCGCATGAGAGCCGTCACCCCCGCGCAGACGCATGAGCGGTTACTTAGAGATTCCCAAATGTCACAAGGATTGAAAAACACGCGAGATTCCAATCTGATTTCTGGGGGCCATGCAAGACGGGATTGAAAAGACGTTGTTTTTCACCTTATTTGAACGCTTATGCGCGCAGGCGGGGGTCCGGCACACCCGGGAAACCGCTGGATTCGCGCCTCTTCGCAAGCCGCCGGCCGGATTCCCGCCTTCGCGGGGATGACGAGCTCCGGCTTTCACCACGGACGGTCAGCCCGAAGGCGCCGCGACCAGGACGGTTCTGGTCGCTTCCATTTCGGCGCCGCGATCTGCTGCGGGCGCGGGCCGCTTCCTGCGGGGACGCCGGGGCGTCGGCGGGGCCAGGCTCGTCTGGGTGAGCGCCTCGCGTTCTTCCTCGCTCAGGTCGGCATAGAGCCCATGGACCAGCACATCCAGCGTCTCGCGCGGAGCGCGCGCCGTCAGCTCCGCGAGGATTCGTCCGCGAAGCTCGGCGTCGGCCGCGTGGATGCGGCGCGTCAGGTCGGCCGCACCGGCGTCGATGAGCCGATTGCGGCAGGCGTCGTCGATGATCGTCTGCATGCCATCCTCGGCGGCAGCGGCGGCGCGGGCAAGTTCAGCCAATTCCGGATCCCGGTCAAGCAACTCGACCGTCCGAGTCTCGATCAGCTTCTCGCACTGCGCGACGCGAGCGAACGCGCAGGACGACTCCCGCGCGATCTGCCGCAGCGACGTTCGATATTCGGCGGCCTCGATCTGCACGCGCTCGGTTTCGAGCCTGCGGATCAGCGCGGGGCGGTCGGCGCGCCCGCCGGGCGCGGCTTCGAGCAACTGCACGGCGCGATGGGCCGCCCGCCGGCGTTTCTGGCGGATGCGATCCGCGATGGTTTCCTGCCCTTCGTCGATGGGGCGGTGTCGGCGATCGGCGATCCGATCCGCCGCGTCGTCGTCCAGCGGGAAGACCCGCGGCGGCGGCGCAGCCTGCGGCGCTGGAAGGGCGTCCCGGGAGACGGCGCCCCCGCGCGGATCGTGCCGCCTCGCGCGGGGCGATGGCTCGCCGCCTCCGCCGGCGGCGCGAGTCGTTGCGTTTGCCGAAACCGCGCCGTGAGCGCCTGCGCCGCGCGGGCTTTCGTCGCGCCGGCTGGCCTCAGAGGCGCTTCCCCCGGCGCGCGCGCCACGGCCGTCGCCGGCGATGTCCTCCCGCTCCGCCGCGCTCCGCCGGTTCCGGCGCGATCGACCCGGATCGCGCACGAGTGAGAAACGCTCCTGTATCGCAAGGCTGACGGCCTGATGAATGCGCGGCAGCGCGAACGCGGCGAAGGGAATTCCCGCGGCCTCGTCAAACCGCACGGCCGCGCGGAGCAGACCGATGCAGCCTTCCTGAAAAAGGTCTTCCCACTCGCGGTCGCGCCGCGGCTCGCGGAGGTTGAAGACGTGGCGACGAAGGTGCACGGCGACCAGCCCACAGTTATCCGCGACGAGGCGGCGCTGCGCGTCGCTGAGCCGGGGGAGATTGTCCAGATCGGTGCGCGACACAGGGCCCTCCTTTCGATGAAGTGGATCCAAGGATACCTAACATATACCGAATACAAGGGGAAGTCAAGCCGCGCCAAGGGTGCGGGAGGATGGGGTCGGGGCTACCGCATTCTCCCGTGAATCCTTTGTCGAGCCTTGGAGGAACGGGGACGGGCAACCGCGTTCCCGGGCTCAAATCCAGGGTGGTATACGCAAGCTGACCCGGATTGCGGTTGCGCTGACGGAGGGAGGCCGGGCCAGCGCATTCCGGCATGGAATGAGGGTGGATTGGCGCCGCGTCCCCGCCCGGGCGTGCCGCGTGGGCAACTTCGGCACGGTCGTGCGCTCCACGGGACCGCTTCGCCGACCCGCGCCCTCCCGCTTTGTGCTTCAGAAAGGCGCCCTCCCTCCCACCGTGATTCGACCCCTCATCTTTGCCGGGCGCGAAGCGGGGCGGCCGTCGCCCGAGCCGGGTTACCGTGCGTGGAATCCCAGTTGGGGGTCGCGGTGGGTCCGGCTATAATTCGTTCTCAGGAGGGAGGTCTGACGTGCCTGGTATCGCCCGGCATGGTTTCGCCGCCGAATTTGGCCGCCGCCGCGCCACGTCCCGGGGCGATCGGCCGCCGGCGAGCGCATCCCCGCGCCCGGGGCGAGCACATTCTTGCGCGCCGGGTGGCCGCGCCGTGCTTGGTGCGCGCCCATTTCAGCACCGGGGGTTTCGTGCGCGCGGCCCAAATCCAGCGCGTCAATCGTCATCCGCTGCGTAACGCCCGCGCCGCGCCTTCGCGCGGAGGGTGTTGGAGTTTTGCATCAGGGGGCATCTTGGAAAGGGGAATTATGTTTCGATCCAGGAGTTCAAGGTGGGTGGCCGGCGTCTGCCTGGCGCTCGGCGCGACCGCGTGGGCGGCCAATGTGTCGCAGCAGCTTGTCCCGACGGACGTCTCGAACAAGCTGCGCGCGGACCTCGCGTCGGTGCTGCTCAACGCCGCGCCGGACGAGATGATTCCGATCACCATCATCATGAAGGAGCAGGCGTCGCGGGAAGCCATCGACGGTCTGGGGGAAATCCGCGACAAGTCCGCGCGGCGCGCGGCGGTGATCGACGCGCTGAAATCCGTCGCCAGGCGCACGCAGGGCGGCGTGCTGGATGATCTGATCAAGGGGCAGGGCCGCGGCGAGGTCAGCGGCGAATACCTGCACTCGCTGTGGATCGTTAACGTCGTCGGCGCGAAGATGACACGCGACATGGCCTACGCGATCGCCGCGCGCGAGGACGTGGCCTATCTGAACTACGACCGTCCCGTGGGCACGGACGTCCTGCCCGTCGAGCCGCCGACCGAAGGCGAGAACCCCGTGCTGGCCACCGAGTGCGGCGTGGCGCTCATGCAGGCGCCGCGCGTCTGGGGCGAGCTGGGCATCACGGGCGCCAACATCGTCGTCGCCATGATCGACACCGGCACGTGCATCGACCATCCGGACCTGCGCAACCAGATCTGGACCAACCCCGGCGAAATCGCCGGCAACAACATTGACGACGACGGCAACGGCTTCATCGACGACATCCACGGCTGGAGCTTCGAGAACAACGGCAGCAGCCCGGACATCAACGACTACAACGGGCACGGAACCCACACCGCCGGCACCGTGGGCGGCGACGGCGCGGGGGGCACGGTCACCGGCATGGCGCCGAATGTCCAGATCATGACCACGAAGTTCTGGAACAGCTTCTCCGGCGAACTGTCCGTCTGGCTCTCCGAGCAGTACGCCGTGGACAACGGCGCGCACGTCACGTCCGCGAGCCTCGGCTGGCCGCACTCGATGAACCCTGACCGGCGCACGTGGCGCGAGGTCTGCGAAAACACCATCGCGGCGGGGCTGGTGGTCGTGTACGCCGCGGGCAACGAGGGATGCGGCGCCCCGCCGGACAACGTCCGCACGCCCGGCGACGTTCCGTCCGTGCTGACCGTCGGCGCCACCGACTGCGGCGACAACCAGGCCTCCTTCACGAGCTGCGGACCGGTGACCTGGCAGAACGTGGATCCGTGGCGCGACTGCCCGCATCCGCCGGGCTGCATCAAGCCGTCCATCGCCGCGCCGGGCGTCAACACCACGTCCTGCCGCAACAATCCCTGTAACGGCTACTGGGACCTCTCCGGCACGTCGATGGCGACGCCTCACGTGGCCGGCGCGGTGGCGCTGATGCTCGAGTCAAACCCGAGCCTGTCGCACTTCGAGATCAAGACCCTGCTCGAGCAGACCGCCCGGGATCTGGGCTCGCCCGGCAACGACAACGTCTTCGGCTTCGGCCGCGTGGACGCGTATGAAGCCGTCGTCGCCGCGGGTGGGAGCAACCCGACCGAGGGCGCGTGCTGCTTCAACGACGGAAGCTGCGCGTATCTGTTTCTGCAGGATTGCGTCGCCGCCGGCGGTCAGTGGCACTACGGCACGGATTGCAGCTCGTACAGTTGCCCGCAACCGGGCGCGTGCTGCCTGGATGACGGCTCCTGCCAGGATATGCTCGAAGCGGACTGCGCTGGAAGGGAGGGATCGTCCTGGAGCTCCGGCGACTGCGGATCCGCCCAGTGTCCGGAGCCGGGCGCGTGTTGCGTCACCGACGACGACTGCCAGATCACCGGGCCGATCGGCTGCGAAGCGGCGGGCGGCGATTTCAAAGGTCGCGGCACAAGCTGCAACAAAGCCTGCCCGTGCGACAAGGTCAAGAAGCTCAAGGCGTCCTGCAACCAGAACGGCACCGTAAAGGTCGTCGTCAAGTTCGTGGACGCCAGCTACAACGGCGAGCGGATTCGCATTGCCATCGGCACGAGCGAATTCGAGACCGGCGTGCTGGTTGACAAGGCCAAGCTGGCGGCCGGACCGTTCAGCGGATCGCAGACGGCGCGGCTGGTCTCGCCGGCCTGCAACGACACCGCGACGGCGACCTGTCCATAGCCGGCAGCCGGGAGAGTTGGAAGTCCGTGGCGAAAGGCGGCGCTCGTCATTCCCACGCAGGTGGGAATACAGCTTCGTCATTCCCGCGCAGGCGGGAAGCCAGCGGTCTGCAGAGGTGCTGCGGACCCCCGCCTGCACGGGGGTGACGGAGCCGGTGACCGGTTTTGATTACCACCACGGGCTGTTGAGAGTGTGGCAATTCGAGGGGCGAGCCTGAGAAGTTCAGGCTCGCCCCTCTCAGTTTCCCGCCCTTGAGCCGGGCGTTTTCACTCTGGCCCTCGTGCGCCGCCGAAGACCGGGGCGGCTCCGCGCTTCCGTGCGTCCGATAGCGCCCGCGATTTGGCGGATCGCGCTTGCATTTTACCGATTCGAAAGGTCGTTCCTTATCGGCCTTTGGCGCGGCGTGTCCGGTAAAAATCGGCGGCTCATCGACCGTTCGTCGCCCTCTTCACTCCGGCGCCGGGATTCGCCTTCCAGCGGCTCGATCGCAGGTCGGCGCCGCGCTCGCATCAGCGACCGTCACCGCTAAAGCGGTCGCGCGCCGGAGTCGATTCGTGCTTTGACTTTGTAGCCCTTGGGAGGCACGAAACACGATGAGTCGCATTAATACGAACGTTCAGTCCATTCTCGCCACGCGCGTTCTGAGCAATAACCAGTCGATGCTCAATCGCGCGCTGACCCGGTTGAGCACGGGCCTCCGCATCAACTCCGGCAAGGACGATCCCGCCGGGTTGATCGCCTCGGAGAGCCTGCGCGCCTCCAAGGGGGCGATCACCGCGGCGATCGACAACGCCAACCGCGCCGACAGCATCATGGCGGTGGCGGAGGGCGGTCTCCAGGAGATCAACTCCCTGCTGCTCGAAGTCGAGTCGCTGCTCGACCGCAGCGCCAACGAGGGCGGGTTGAGCGACGACGAGGTCGCCGCCAACCAGCTCCAGCTCGATGCGATCCTCCAGTCCATCAACCGCATCTCCGAGCAGACGTCCTTCGGCGGCAAGAAGCTGCTCAACGGCAACTTCGACTTCACCACCTCCAGCGTCAGCACGACGAACATCGACAACGTTCGCGTCAACGCCGCCAAGGTCCCCGACGGCTCCTACTCCAATGTCGTCATCAACGTCGTCACCGCGTCGCGGTACGCCTATGTCAGCGCCCTGGGCAACGGCGTGGCCGGCGGAACCGGCTTGGGCTCACTCACCGACGACGTCGTCATCCAAGTCCGCGGCATCTACGGCAGCGAAATCCTCAGTTTCGTCTCAGGAACGACGCAGGCCACGATCAAGACCGCCGTCAACGCGCTGAAAGACCTCACGGGCGTGTCCGCCGTGCTCTCCAGCGTGGGCGCCGGCGCCTCGGCTGTGGTTTTCTCCAGTGTGGCCTACGGCGACAGCGCCTTCGTCTCCGTCGAGCGCATCGACTCCAACGCGACCAATGCGTTCAACGTGCACGGCTCCACGTCCTCCAAGCGCTACGGCGTGGACGGAACGATGACCGTGAACGGAACGGCGGCGATCGTTGATGGTCTGGAGCTTCAGGTTCGCGCCGGCTCGGTTTCTCTTGACGTGACGCTCGATCAATCCTTCGCGAAGGTGGCCGGTGGAACCACGACCTTCCAGATTACCGGCGGCGGCGGCAAGTTCGCTATCTCCCCGGACCTCGGTCTTGCCGGACAGGAATCCATCGGTCTGTACGAGGTCTCGACGGCCAACCTGGGCAACGGCGCCAGCACGGTCGGGTTCCTGTCCACGCTGGGCACGGGGCAGACGAACAACCTCTCTTCGGGCAACTTCGCCAAGGCCCAGCGCGTCGTCCGCGCGGCGATCGAACAGGTGTCCTCGATGCGAGGGCGCATCGGCGCCTTCCAGCGCAACACGCTCCAGACCACGGTGAACTCGCTGGGCGTGGCGTTCGAGAACATCTCCGCGGCGGAGAGCGCCATCCGCGACGCGGATTTCGCGGTGGAAACGAGCAACCTGACACGCAGTCAGATCCTCGTGAACTCCGCGACGGCGACGCTGCAACTCGCCAACGCGGCGCCGCAGAACGTGCTCGCTTTGCTCGGATAATCAGATGAAATCCCGCGCCCCACCGGCGCGGTAGAATCAAAGCCCCGAACCGGCGTCGCGGAAGAACTTCCGACGACGCCGGTTTTCGTTTCCCGCCCGGACGCCTCCCCCGGTGGGGTGACGTGAACATGGCACTTCGCGGCGCGTGGCACGGGTCCGCAGCAGCGGACCCGTGGAGTGATGACACGCGGCCGGAACCGGGTGTGCCGCGGTGTTCAGGGGGCAATCCTCACCGCATTCCCGCTGAGAAACGAGCCAAGTGTCCGATAACCGCCCTCGGTCCGCCGCTTCAGCGCCCGCTAACTAAAGACCCGCATTTTGCCCGACGATGCTCGCTTTGATTGGCAACCCGCACAAGGTGGTGCGGCGCCGTCGCGGCAGGGACTTTGGCCGCGACGTGGTCACGGAGGATTCTGATGAGCCGGATCAATACGAACGTTCCCGCCCTCCAGGCGATCGGTCGTCTGCGCGTCAACCAGGGCGACCTGACGAGCCGCCTTGAACGTCTCAGCACGGGACTGCGCATCAACCGCGGCAAGGACGACCCCGCGGGACTGATCGCGTCGGAAACCTTGCGCAATGAGATCGGGGCGATCCGTCAGGCGATTGAAAATTCCGAACGCGCCATCAACGTCGTTTCCACGGCCGAGGGCGCGCTGAATGAAGTCTCCACGCTGCTCCAGCAGGTCCAGGGACTGGTCGTGGAAATCGCCAACCGCGGCGCGCTGACCGACGAGGAAATCAACGCCAACCAGCTCGAAATCGACTCCATCCTCAGCAGCATCGATCGCATCGCCAACACCGCCTCTTTCGGCGGAAGCAAACTTCTGGACGGCAGCCGGGCGTACACCACCGCCTCCGCCGACTCCGACGCGCTCGCCCACATCTCGCTCTACTCCGCCCGCGTGCCGGAAGGCAGTTCACGCAGCATCGCCGTCGAAGTGACGCAGTCGGCGGAACGAGGCACCCTCGCGTTCATCGGGCGAGCCACCAGCGCCGTCACCGTCGAAATCGGCGGAATCGACGGCACGGACACCATCAGCTTCGCCTCGGGAACCAGCCTCGCCAGCGTGGTCACCAGCATCAATGACCTGAAAGCCGTCACCGGCGTTTCCGCCGTCCTTTCGAGCCCTGCCAACGGCGGCGCGCCCGGCGTCAGCGCGGTCATTCTCACATCCGTGGATTTCGGCTCCGATGCGTTCGTTCGCGTCAAACCCATCACCGGCAACTTCATCAACTACGGCAACAACGGGCAAACCCAGATCGACCGCGGCGTCGATGCCGGCGTCCTCATCAACGGCCAAGTCGCCTCCGTCGCCGGACTTCGCGCCGACGTCCGCGCCAACGGGCTGGACGCGCGCATCTACCTCACCGAGGCCTTCGGTCAGGCGCTGTCGTCCACGACGTTCAGCATCACCGGCGGCGGCTCGACCTTCCAGCTCGGGCCGCAGGTCAATCCGGCCGCGCAGGTCAGCCTCGGACTCGACTCCGTCTCCACCAGCAACCTGGGCAACGGCGTCGTCGGCTTCCTGCGTACGCTCGCTTCCGGAAACACCAACCAGGTTTCCAACGACAACACCAACGCGGCGCAGGAAATCCTCGCCGAGGCCATCAACCAGATCGCCGTGTATCGCGGGCGGCTTGGCTCGATGCAGCGCAACACCATCGAGACCAACATCGCCAGCCAGGGCGTCGCCCTCGAAAACGTCACCGCGTCGGAGTCCGCCATCCGGGACGCCGACTACGCCACCGAGGTCGCGGCGCTGACCCGGTCGCAGATTCTCTCGCAGGCGACGCAGTCGAACCTGCAACTGGCCGTGCAGTTGCCCAGCCAGGTGCTCTCGCTGCTGCAATAAGGAACATAAGCGCCGCAACCGCCATCCGGCGACGGTCACAGCAGTTCAAACAGAAAGGAATGGAACCTCGGCGGGATCCCTCGATCGCCCGCCTCAACAGAGAAAAGGCGAGTTGGCGGTCCGCCGGCAAAGGTCAAGCCCGCGCCGCACCGCCAGACTGAAACGTCCGGCAAGGAAGCCGACCCACCCCGATCCGTCGCACCCGCGAATGGTCGGGGTGTTTTTATTTTTGGCTCCGCGGATCCACGGATTTCGCTCGCCGGCGGAACGGGTCCACCTCCGGGCGGAGCGGGTCCGCCTCTGGGTGGCACGGGTCCGCAGCAGCGGACCCGTGGAGGAGACGCGGCAGGGTGGCACGGTCTGGCAAACTCGCCAGGCCGTGGGGACGCTGCACTGCTCACAGAGCAGTGGCACCCTGCAAAAGGTCCGCTGATCCGCGATCGAAAGCGCCTGCCGCGCAGCCATGTCATGCGAATGCGCTGCCCGCCTGCAATCAGTCCTTGCACACGGCTTCAGAACGCGCGGGTTCGGTGGAAGGCACTTGCTCCCTCGCGGTCGCGGCTCAGTCACGCGACGGCGGCGTTGTGGTCGCGGACGGAACAGACGTCTCGAACGTCAGCGAAGTCCATGTGCTGCGCCACTCCGCCTTCTCGCTCGTCGATCGCTCCATGTGAACCGCGCACAGCAGCCACGTTCCCGGTTCTCCAAGCGTGAACGCAACTTCACCGCGCTCATCCGTTCTCGCCGATTGCGGCGGCGTGGTCGATTCGCCCCGTTTCGACATCGCGTCCACGAGCGCGCCCGCCAACGGCTTGCCGTTCAGCAGGAGTTTGAAGGCGATCTTGTCGCCCGTCTTCACGGCAAACGGATTCTGCACCGGCGCCAGTTCCAGCGGCAGCCCCAGCGCGCGGTCGAACCCGTCCGCGCCGGCGTCGCCTGCGCGGACCAGCGACTTGACACTCCGCGAATACTCCTCGCGGCCGGCCTTCTTCGATTCCCCGAGCCGCGCGCGCTCCTCGATGATGCGATCGAATCCCTTCTCCTTCAGGTAGCTCTCGAACTTCTCCGCCTCCAATTCGAGGTGCACGCCGTAAGTCACGTAGCCGATGGCATGCACGCCCGCCTGACCGGCCCGCGTCATGCCCGCCGGTTCATCCCCCTCCTTGCCGGCGACCGGCCGCTCGCCCTCGGGACCCAGCATGACGAAGCGCTCGATGCGCGCCGGATCGCGCGGCACCGGCTCGCCCTTGAAATGCTCGCCGACGCGAATCGACACGTGAATCAGCTCGTTCACCTTCGCGCTGAACGTCGAAGGCTCGAGCCACAAGTCATGCGACCGGGCAGGCGCCGCGGCGAATGCGACGATGCACGCCGATCCGGCAAGAAGTTGCGTTTTCATGATGCGGATGCTCCAAGCGGCTTCCCTCGGGATCAGAACCCCCGACGCAAGTCGGGGGCCGCAGCGGCATTTTGACGCCGATCGTCGCAAAGCCCAGCGCGGCGACGGGCGCGCGGCGGGTATCCGATCCATCTCCGGCGCCCCCCCGCGTATGGCCCCCTGCCATCTCTACGTCGAATCCCGCATCGGCGGATTCAGCCGGGCGAGCAAAAACCGTCGGGGAGCAACGCACTGAGCATGCCCGATGCGGGCGAGGCGACCCATCCGCTCAACCTGGCCGGAGATTCATGGTACGCTCCACCTGCAAACCACATGCTTCGCATCAGTGTGGACATCGGAGGCACCCGCTCGCGCGTCGCCCTGATCGACGACCGCCGCGGCATCGTCGGGCGACGGGCGCTGCCCACCCCTCGCGCCGACCACGCCAACCGCTTCGACGAACTCTACGCCGCTCTGCTGGAGGGGCTTGCCGGCGAGATCGCGGCGCTGCGTTGCCCGCAGCCGCACATCGGCGAAAGTCACTCCGCGCCGATCGGCGTGGCGCTGGCGGGCATCGTGGACCCCAGCCAGGGCACGGTTGTCCGCAGCGTGAACCTTCCCTACTGCGAAGGTCGCCCGTTGGCGAAGGATCTTGCGCTGCACCGCGCCGCGGAGGTGCGGTTGTTCACGGACATTCAAGCGGCCACGTGGGCGGAGTTCATCGCGTGCTCGCGCCCCGCGGTGTTCGGCCACCTGCGGTTGGGCACGGGCGTGGGTTATGCGGAGATTCGCAACGGACGTTTCGCGTCGCTCGCGCGCGCGCCCGGGCGACATCTGGATCCCCTGCGGCTCGGCGACGCATGGGACCGACCCTGCGGATGCGGATCGCGCGGGTGCCTGGAGGCGTATGTCTCCCGCTCAGCCCTGAGGGCGCAGGCGGCGGATAACCGGATCGACGCGCGGATGATAGAGTCCGCGCTGAGCGAATCCGTGGGATCGCTGCGGCGCAGGCTGGGTGATAGCGCCTTACTGGTCTACGGTGGGGGGCTGATCGAGGAATACCCCGCGATCCATGAGCATCTACGAGGGTTGTGCGCCTTGCCCGTTGGGCGGGAATTCGCCGAGCTGCGCGCGGCTCAGTGTGGCGACGACGCCGGCTTGCTCGGCGCGGCATCCTTGGCATGCGCCGGTTCGGCCCCGTGGGCTTCGCCGCCTTCCGACTTGCCTTCGGCTTCCACGGGCTCGACCGGCGGCGGCGGCTCGGCGCGGTGAATCGGCGGCGGCTTGGTCGCCAGAACGTACACCCACGCCGCCGACGCGACGACCGACGTGCTGATCCCCGCCCAGCCGGCCAGTCCTTTCATCCGCTGCGGAATCCAGGCAAACGCCGAGTCGAAGGCTTCAAGGGCCGTCACCACGACGCGCGCGAGCAGTCGAAACGGCGCAAGAAGCAGACCCCGGAGCGTGCCCCCGCCGGCGCCCGTCGGCGCCGGATCTCCGGACGACGCCGGATCCGTTTTTGCCCCCTCCGCAACCGTCACCGGAGTGTCGAAATGCTTTGGAGTTCCCGCAGGGAAAGCCGTGGGCGGGGTTGCGGGTGAAGCGAGCGGCGTAACCGGACCTCCTCCGCGCGACGGGGGCGTGCCGAACGGATCCACGGCGCCGGCCGACGAAGTCGTCGTCGTCAGGTCGTCCAGGTCCGCCAGCAGCGCGCGATCGGCCGCGGACAGCGCCGGCGGTTCCGTCGCCGCGCCGGCGGCGCTGGATTGGAGCGCGCCGAGTATGGCGCTGTCTCCGGACGCCGTTTCGACCGCGCCGACCTCATCCACGGCCCGCTCGGTCAACTCGTTCACCTGCGAGAGCTGCTCGTCCAGCGCGCTGAGCGCATCGCCCGTTTCCGACAGCGATTCCGCGTCCATCTCGGCCACGGCGACGGCCGGACCGGAAGAACCGACCTCCTGCGCCAGCTCGGTAGCAAGGTCCGCCGCGGACGCCAGCAGGGCATCAAGATCGTCCAAAGACGGTCCCGCGCCCGCCGCAGCCGGATCCGGACCTGCCCGTTCATTCGGTTCTGGATTGCTCATACCTGCCGCTTACACCGCGAAAGGCCGCGCCGGTTCGACCTTCGCGTCTTTCAGGGTCACTGCCCATGCCGCTGATGCGCCGCCCTGGCGCACCGTGAGCGGGCACACTTCGCCCGCGCGCCGTCCGTGAATATCGGCCGTTTCAGCGCATCGGGTTGACCGCCGGAGCGCGATTCACGGTCCGGGCGCCTTGGCCTTGGCTTTTTCAATCCCCGTGAACAAGGCCGCCGCGCGCTGCGGATTGATAGCGTCAAGCATGCCGGCGTAGCGCTCAGCGCCAGCGAGATCCCCCTGATTCAGCGCGATCACGGCAAGGTTGTGCAGGGCCGCTTCATTCTCCGGCGCCAGGCGAAGCACCTCCTCATACGCGGCGGTCGCATCCGCCGGACGGTGCTGGCGCTGGAACATGACGCCCAGGAACGTGTGCGCCGGCACGTGATTCGGGTCAAGCTGCACGACGCGCCGGCACAAATCAATCGCCTCCGTCGTCTGCCCGGTGCGGCCGAGGATGACCGCGTAGTTGAAGATCGCCGGGATGTTTCCGGGATCCAGCTCGATGACTTTGCGCAGCAGCGGCAGCGCCTCTGAGGTCCGCTTCTGCTCGATCAGCACGATGCTCAGGTCGTTGAGGGCTTTGGTGTGCTGCGGATAGATCTCGATCGCCCGGCGCAGCGCGCTCTCCGCCTCGGCGTGACGGCCCAAGGCGCGAAGCGGCGCGGACATGTTCGCCAGCGTGTCCGGATTGTCCGGCTTCAGGCGAAGCGAATCGCTGAAGCACTTCAGCGATTCCTCGAACTTCCCCAGACCCCCCAGCGCGTTGCCGAGGTTGTTCAAGATGTCCGGGTGATCCGGCTGCTGCTTGAGAAGCTCCTCGAACACCGCCGCCGCCTCAGCGTACTTCCCTTCGACATGCAGCGCGACGCCCAGGTTCATCCGCGCGCCGGCAAGCCTGGAAGCGTCCATTTCCGAAGATGCCTTCTCCGCCTTGGCCAGCATCTGCGCCGCCTGCCGCGGATGGCCGCTCTGTCCCAGTTCATCCGCCAGAGCCTTCAGGTCCGGACCCGGCGGCGGTGAGAGCCACGTGCCCGGGAATGGACATGCGGCGACGCGCAGCGCGACCGGCGCGGCGCCCAGAAGCGGCGCGTCGCTCAGCAGGGTCGCCGCGGTCACCGGACCTCTATAGATCACCGTCACCCGGCCCGCCGCGTCCACCAGGAAACTGGTCGGCAGCGGAATGCGCCGGTCGCGCTCGAGCACGACGCGCTGGACGAGATCGAGCACGTCAACGGTCTCCGCCGGCGCGAACCCGGCCTCCAGCGGCCAGTTCACGTCTTTGAGCACTTCGCGCGCCTGGTCCTTGGCAGAGTCCTCGTCCACCGAAAGCGCAACGATACGAACGCCCGCGGCGCGCAACTGCTCCGCCTCGGCGGACCAGCCCTTCAACTCGGCCAGGCAGTTGGGGCACCAGCTCGCCCACAGGTGGAGGAGCACTGGACCGCCCGACGGCAGCTTCTGCACCTTGCCATCAAGCCCCGTGAATTCCATCTCGGGCAGCGGGAGTCGGGAAGCAACGACGATCCTCGCCTTCTCCGACACGGGCGGCGCCGTCAGCGGCTCCGACGTCAGCGAGGCGCCGGGTGGAGGCGGCGACCACGGCGAGGCCCATCCTTCTCCCTGGGCGACGCGGTAGATGCCGTTGAGCTTAGCGTCCCTGATTTCCTCGGCCTTGCCGTCGGGCCAACGCACTACGAGCCGTTCCATCTCCGCGGCCTTGGGCAGACCGAAATGGATCCACTTGCTGGACTGGGCGAGGTAACCCTCCCCAGCGCGAAGCGTGCGGATATACGGCGCGCCGCCTCCCTTGAGGTGGACTTCCAGCCGCGCGCCGACCGCATCGCGGTTGCACGTCCGTCCCGTCAGCCCCACCGTCAGGAAAGACCCCTCCGTCGGCGCGACGTTGTGCATGAACCGCACGCGCGGACCTGTCCGGTTGGCCAGCCACAGATCGCGCCGCCCGTCAAAGTCCCAGTCCACCAGCGCCACCGCCCGCGCGTCGTCGTCAAAGTCGAGACCCGACACGGCCGATACGTCGGCGAACTGCGGCCCGCCCGTGTTCAGGAAGGCGCAGTTCCGCTCGTACCCGCTCCACGAACGCCCTTCCTTGACCATCCGCCAGGTGGCGACCCAGCCCAGGGTGTACGTGTCCGGCGTGTTGCCCGTGTTGTCCGTTGGCGAAAGCGACACGACCTGTCGCCAGAAGAAGCTGCACAAATCCTTCGTGTCCTCCGAGCTGATGAACCCATTGGGCACGACGAGGTCGTCAAGACCGTCGTTATTCAGGTCCGTGAAACACGCGCCCCATGCCCAGCGCCCCATGGTCACGGCGGCGGTCTCGCTCACGTCGCGGAACGTCCCGTCTCCCGCGTTCTCAAACAGCGAATTGCCCTTGGCGTGGCGCTGAAACTGCTCCTTGGTCTCCGGGTTCAGATCGGTCTTGAACTGCCGCTGATGGGCGACGCGGCTCCCCGCCGAGGAGAACATGTTGCTGACGCAAAGATCCATCAGCCCGTCGCGGTTGTAGTCGCCCCACGACACGCCCATGCCCGCGGAAATGTCCTCCACGCCGGCCTCGCCCGCGACGTCGCGAAAGAACCCCTTGTCGTTGCGGTACAAATTGTTGCGCCCGAAATCGTTGGCGACGTAGAGGTCCGGGTCGCCGTCGTTGTCGAAGTCCTCCCACGACGCGGCGAAAGTGAACCGCGTGTTGTTGACGTTCAGTCCGACCTGCTCGGTGACGTCGCTGAACTTCAGCCCGCCATCGTTGCGCAGCAGAAAGTTCGGAGCGCCGTTGTTGGCGTCGTGATACGGGACCGGCAGAGTGCCCATGCTCTGCGGCGTGAAGTAGCACCCCACGTACAAATCCAGGTTGCCGTCGAGGTCGTAGTCCGCCGCCGCCAGGGCATGGGCATTCGGCTTTTCGATCATGCTCGCGGGCTTGAATTTGCCGGCGCCGTCGTTGGCGTACAGCAGCACTCCGGGGGAAATCGTGATGGCGAGATCCTGATCGCCGTCATTGTCGAAATCGACCATCAGCGCTGAATGCGTCATTTCCAGAAGATCGAGACCGGCCTCGCGCGTCGCGTCGCGCGCCGTTCCGTCCGGCTGGTGGACGTAGAGCCGGTTGGGCAGTCCGCCCGGTTGGCAGACGAACAGGTCGTCCAGACCGTCGCCGTTCACATCGCCGAGAACGATGCCTTCGTGTCCGCTGATCTCCAGCCCGAGCGAACGGTCCATCGTCGCCAGCCACGTTTCCAGGGAAGGCAGCAACTGCTGCTCGAAAGACGGATTGCCGCCAAGAACCGAGCGCGTGGCCTCGGTGAACATCGGGTCGCCGTTTCGCGGACCCGCTGTTTCCTCGTACGCTTCTACGCCGATCCATTCGAGCCGCGGCGGCGCGCTGCCGTCCTGCCGGACCCACCGCGTCGTCCACGTCGCGCTTAGCTGGACCACGCCGGATTTCCCGTGCCCCCACGCCTGGTAGTACGCGCGCGTTTCGACTGTTTTTTCAGCCGGGATGACGCTGATGATCTTGAACTTGACGTGAACGTCGCTGCAGCCCGCAAGCGGCTCCGCCAGCCCGCGCAGCGCTTCCCCCAGCCCCGCCGCGCCGGTCAGCGTCTGGTCCCGGTCGCGCAAGTCCGCGCCCAATGCGGCCGCGCGGCGCACGACCGTGACGCCGTCGTTGAAGGCTTCTACGAGGGGGCTGGGTCGAAGCGGCGCGCCGGCATACGTTGGCGCGGCAATCGCGCCCAGATGCGCCTCGTCGGCATCCGCGGGATGTTCGATCAACTTGCCGAGTGCATTCAGTTGCGCGCCGGTGACCTCGTTGAGGACCTCGCCTTCCCACGCGTCCTCGCGCGGATCGAACTTGCGGACCTTGCTGCCCAGTCGCTCCTCCGTCTGGCGCGCCTGCTCGCCCGGCGCCTTCGAGAGCTTCTCATCAGCTCCAGCGGCGGGCGGCGAACTTCCGTGCTCTTGAGCCGCGCAGGTTAGGACGAATACCCCGGAAACAAGCAGCGACCATCCGCATTGCTGTTTCCACCCGCCGGCGCCGGCAAGGCGATAAAACGGCGCGCGGCCACGCGGGTCATCGGCACGTCTTCTCGTCACGGACATGACCGGTCTCCCCGGTGGTGTTCATACGCTTCGCGCCAAGACATGAATTCGGCACGGACCAAACTTGGGAGCGAGTATAGCCTGAGGACGAGCAAGCACGCAACAAAAATCCGGCAACACAACCTCGTAAGGCCCGACGACCCCATGCTGCGGATCGCCACGAGCGCGATGATCCCCCAAGGCGTCCGGCAACTCTCGACGGACTCCGGACGTCGGCCCGCCGGAGTGCGCTTCCGGATCGCTCAGCCCTTGTGAACCTCCACGCGACACGGCGGCAGGCTGCCCAAAAACTGCTTTCCGTACGGCTTCGTCATCACGCGCGGGTCGAGGATCGCCACGATCCCCGTGTCCGTCTGCGTCCGGATGAGCCGCCCGACGGCTTGCCGAAACTTCAGCACGGCCTCGGGAACCTGGAATTGAAGAAACGGATTGCCGTTGGCCTTGCGAATCTGCTCGACCCGAGCCTCTACCAGCGGATCATCCGGCGCGGAGAAGGGCAGCTTGACGATGATGACGTTGGACAGCGCTTCTCCGGGCAAATCCACGCCGCTCCAGAAACTCTCCGCGCCGAACAGCACGCTGTGATCCGTCGCGCGGAACGCTTCGAGCATCTGCGACCGCGGCATTCCCGTGCCCTGCACGAACAGGGGAAAGCCCTCCTCGCGGCAGAACAGCGCCAGCGCCTCGGCGCACCGCCGCAGCATGGCGTGGCTGGTGAACAACACAAACGCCCGGCCGCCCGTCAGCTTCAGGTAGCGCTGTAGACGCTCGCAGACTGCCTCGACGAACGCGCCGGCGTCGCCGGGATCGGGCATCGCCGGCTCGACGTGCACGACTGCCTGTCGCTTGAAATCAAACGGCGAGCCGAGCTTCAGCTCCGCCGCATTCTCGAGTCCCAGCCGCTCACGAAGATAGCCGAAGTCCGCGCCGCTTCCGGCGGACAGCGTGGCCGAGGTGAGCACGACGCTGCGCACACGGTCGAAGAGCAGCGCCTTCATCGCCGGACCCACGTGGATCGGCTTGGCGCCCAGCGTCACGCGGAGGAACCGCTCGGAGCGGACCTCCATCCAATACACCCAGTCCGCCACGTTTTGCTCATGGAGCGTGCGGATGGCGCCTGCCATCTCCGCGCAGCGCGAGGCCGCGCCCGTCAGCGCCAGCTTCTCCTCCTCGCTTCCCGACTTGCTGCCCAGTGTTTCCAGGCCCTTACCCAACTCGATCAGCGCTGGCGTGAGCCGGTTCGCGGCCTGTGGCGGCTGCATCAACCGACCGTTGGAGCGCCCGTGATGCTGCTGCCAGTCGGCCAGATCCTCGAAATACTCCATGGCCGCGCGCGCCGCGCCGGCCACCAGCGGAAGCTCCTGGCGGTGCAGCAGCGTGGTGGCGAGCAGCCCCTTGCCCGTGCGCTCGTTGTACAAGCTGTTGAGCAGGAACTGCACCTGCGTGCTGGACACTTCCAGACCGAGGTAGTCGCTGGCCGCCTGCTCCACCGTGTGCGCCTCGTCGAGGATCACGCGGTGATAATCCGGCAGGACCGAGGCATCCTTCCCGCGCAGCGCCAGGTCGGTCATCAGCAGCGCGTGATTGACGACGAGAATCTGCGCCTTGTGCATCCGCCGTCGCGCCAACTGATAGAAGCACTCCTCGAAACGCGGGCACTTGCGCCCCATGCAATCGTTCGTGTCGCTCCTCACGCGCTCCCACACCGCGCCATTCGGCGAGAGCGGCAGGTCGGACAGCGACCCCTCGTTCGTCGTCTTCGACCACGCCTTGATCCGTCGAAGCTCATCGAACATCTCATCACTGGAGAGGAGCTGCGAGGCCTGCTGCACCGTGCGCTCCAGGCGCCGCAGACCGAGGTAGTTCGACCTGCCCTTCACCAGGACGGCCTCGAACGCGCCGGGCAGAATCTTCGCCAGGAAAGGAATGTCCTTGTGGATGAGCTGCTCCTGAAGGGCGATGGTGTGCGTGCTGACGACGATCCGCTCTTTGTGCTCGACGGCGCGGAGAATGGCCGGCAGGAGGTAGGCAAAGCTCTTGCCCACGCCGGTCCCCGCCTCGACGATCAGGTGGGCATTGTCCGCGAAAGCGCGCTCAATCGCCGAGGCCATCTCGACCTGCTGCGGGCGCGCCTCGAAGCGCGCAAGCTGCCCCGCGATCGGCCCGCCGGGCGCGAACATGGTTGCGACAGGATTCTTCCTCGCCGACATGATGACCTTTTCCTCGCGTGTGGGTGGCACGGTCTGGCGTACTCGCCTGACCGTGGCGCGCAAGCAACCAACACACCTTACCTGCTCCACACGACGCCCTTCCGCCTCCTCATCCCGCAAGTGTCGGCAGCGGCAGGACCGTGACCCACGCGCCCTGTCCCGCGGGCGGCTGGCGGCACTCGCGCACGATCAACCCCGCTGCCCCGGCCATGCCGAACGGATCTCCCGACCCCTGCCAGGGCAGCGCCTCCGCGCCCAGCGAGCCGTCCTCCTCAACGCTCAGTCGCGCGGGCTGAAAGCTGCACCGGTCCGTCGTCGCCGGAAGCCGCCCGTTGAGCCGCGCGCGAAGCCGGAGCCGCTCGGCATCCGCCCTTCCTTGCAGGCACGCCAGCGCGACCGACACAAACAGGTGAAATCCGATGAACGCGCTGATCGGGTTGCCGGGCAGCGCGAAGACGGGCTGACCGGACGCCGACGTGGCGAACAAGGTGGGGCGACCCGGCTTGATCGCCACCTTGTGAAACCGCGTCGTGCAGCCGCATTCCGCCAGCGCGCCCGGCACGAAATCAAATGCGCCCATGGACACGCCGCCGGTCATGCACAAGACGTCGCATCGCGTCAGCGCGTCCGCCACCTTCGCCCGAAGGTCGTCCACCCGATCATGTGCAGCGCCCAGAACGACCGGCTCGGCATGCGCCTCGCGCACGAGCGCTTCGAGCAAATACTGATTCGAATTACGGATCGCCGCCCCGGACGGCTTGCGGTCAATGTCAATCAGCTCGTCCCCCGTCACGAGAATGCCGACGCGGGGGCGCGCATAAACGCAGACGTTCGCCGCGCCGCAGGTGGCCGCCACCGCCGTCTCCAGTGGACCCAACAGCGTTCCCGCCCGGAGCGATTCCCTCCCTTCGCGGATGTAGGCTCCCTTCGTTGTGATGAAGTGGCCCTTGGGAACGGGCTTGAGAATGCGCACGATGGGCGAATCGCGGAACGCCTCCGTGTCCTCCACGCGGACGACGGCGTCGGCGCCGCGCGGGATCGGGGCGCCCGTGTTGATCTGCATCGCTTCGCTGGCGCGCAGCTCGCGCGGCGCTTCCTGCCCGGCGGCGATCTGCCCCGCCACGCGCAGCGAAAGGGGTGCGCCCATGACATCGGCCGCACGCACCGCGAATCCGTCCATCAGCGCCCGGTCGAACGGGGGATAGTCCACGTCGCAGCGGATCGCCTCCGCCAGCGTTCGGTGCAGCGCCTCTCGCAAGGGCACGGTTTCCGTGCGCCCCGCGGCGACGTGCTCGCGCACGCGGCGAACTCCCTCGGCGGGGTCGATCAAATCCGATACGGCCATGCCTCACCCTCCAAGCAAGGCCACGCCTCAACCTCCACGCAAGGTCATGCCTCACCTTCCACGCGACCCGGAAAGCCGGGGATTGTATAACAAGGCGCAACGAGGGGCACGCGCATGACAAGGGACAAGCGCTCGACGAAGGGCAGGCGCATGCAGAAACGCGTAAACGCCAGAAGCCGGCACGCAAGTGAAAGCCCCTGCCTCAGAACCCGTAGCGCAAGCGAGGGACCTTTCCGCACGATGCCCGATCGCCTCTGCGCCGCCTCGCTTGCGACCCGACGCTCGACGACGCCGTGGCCGGTGATGACGAGCGCGGCCTTGGTCGCGCTGCTCCTGTGCCTCCCGGTTCGCGCTCAGGAGGGCGACTCCGCCCTGTCGCCTGTGCAGGAAGCGCTGACGGCGTACTTCCAGACCCCCCAAGCCGAAGAGCGCAGGGAAGCCCTGGCCAAGATCGAAACCGCTGCGAGCGGCGACGTTCGCAAAGTCGCGGCGGCACTGCCGACGCTGCACCTGTGGAAGCCGGTGGACCCAGCCGAAGTGCTCCCGCTCGTCTCGTTCGACGTCGGGCGCGACGCGCCTCTGGAATGCAGCGTCCTGCTCCCCCGCGGCTACGACCCGCTGCAGGCGCATCCGCTTATCATAAGTCTCCACAACGAGATGGGCATCGCCGTCTGCGCGACGATGCCTCGGCAGCAGCTTGCCGAACTCACCGACCCGCCGGCCGTCATCATCGCACCGGAGCGTATCCCGGAGACCACTTTCTTCTCTTCCATCGAGGAAACCGCCGTCGTTGAACGCTGGCTCACGGAAGTGCGGCGACGATACCACATCGACGAAGACCGCGTGTATCTCTTCGGCAACGGCCCCGGCGGCGACACGGCCTGGCAGTGGGCGTTCGCGCACCCGCGCGAGATCGCGGGACTTCTTGTGGAAGACGGATATCCGCGCGTGCCCCTCGCGCCGCAGCTTTTGCCGATGTTGTTCGAGAACCTGCGGGGTTTGCCGATCCTCGCCACGTGGCGCAAGAGCGCCGAGCTTCCGGATGCAACCCCCTCGTCGGAGGGCATCCTCGTGACGCGCGATACGGCCGTGGCGGCGCACAGCCGCGCCTTGGCGGAATGGGCGCCCGGCGCGGGCTTTGCGTTCACGTCGAGAGAGCTGGCTGCGGACGAGCGCGGCAGCGTCGAAATGCTTTCGACGGACGATCTGCGGGTCGCGCTGTCGTCGCGCCGCGCGGTTCCTTCCAAATCCGTCTCGCAGCTCTTTCGCACGATCGAGCAGGGACGCAGTGCCTGGTTGAGGCCCGCGCGATTCATGGGCGAGGTCTGGACGCATCCGCAGATCTCCGTGCTCCCCGCGCCCGGCGTGGACCGCGACGACTTCGCCATCGAAGTCCTCAAGTCGAAGCTCGGCAGCCTGTCCGGCAGGATCGACGACCAGACGATCACGATCGAAGCGTCGCGCTGCGAGCGAATCGAGGTCCTGCTGACGGACGGGCTGATCGACTTCTCCAAGCCTGTCCGCATCGTGTGCAACGGCAAGCTGCGGTTTGAGGGCGTCGCTTCGCCGCGCGTGAAAACCCTCCTCGAACACGCGCGCCAGTCGTGGAGCTTCCAACATCCCGTCTTCGCCAGACTGGCGTTCAACATCGACTCGACGGCCGTGCAGGAGTAGCCGGCTGACACACGAGGGCCGTGCCACATTTCTCGACGCCCGCGCCCGTGAGCAACGGTGCCCTCCGCCCCGAGCCGCAAGCGCAAGGGAGCGAACCCTTCGATCCGAGCCGCAAGCGTCAGGGAGCGAACCCTCCGCCCCGAGCCGCAACCGTAAGGGAGCGAACTCTCCCCATTCGAGTCGGGACTGTCAGGGAAAGGTGCCTCGCCCGCCACCGAATTCCGAAGAAACGCTTCCTGACGGGCGCGGCTCTGACGGGCGCGGCTCGGCTAAAGAGTGTTGCAAGGCCCATATCAACGTGTTTCTGCCAACCGGATCGTTCCGAATCCCGGCGCGCCACCCGGTCACCGGGCAATATCGGGCCTGTTCCCGGGGGTCGGGTCGCGCCTATGATGTGACATCGGGGGGGCACCGGGGGGCTTCATCGTTGACCGGCCTGAGGGCGAGTCCGCGCCGATCATGGACCCTTGGCCGGTCGCGGGCTTCCGGTTCAGATTCAGGGTGTGGCGCAGGTTTCCGGCCTGTGCCGGTCTTGGCACTTGCGAGCAGGAGGGGTTTCATGTTGAAGCGCATTACGTTGGCGGCGGCCTTGTTGACGTTCGTGTCCGCGTCCACGGTGCTGTCGGCATCGCCAGCGCCTTCCGAAAACGGCGACGCGCGCATCCGCCGCGGCGCGCCGCCTCAAGCTCATGCATTCCAGCCGATTCCGGGCGAAGTGCTCGTCCGCCTCAGCGGCGTGCCCACGCCCGCGGGTTTGACATCAATCGCCGCATCCGTGCCCGAAATCCAGGAATGGGTCGAGTATCCTGTTCACGCGGTCGGAGCTGCCGGGAGGAGTGCGAAGGTCCGCGCCGGCGCGCATCCGCTCGCTCTTCGCCGCAAAGTCTTCGTCGATCCCGCCGCGGACGTCGTCGAAGTCGCGAAGCGAATCTCGCAGCTCCCCGGCGTCGTCTGGGCCGAGCCGAACGGCATCACCGAAATGGCGCTTGCGCCCAGCGACGCGCTTTACGGCTCGCAGTACGGCCCGGCGAAGATCGGCTGCGAAACCGTCTGGAATCTCACCGCGGGCGGCAGCAACCACGTCGTCCTCGCGGTGGCCGACACCGGACTCAATTTCCTGCATGAAGACTTGCAGGAGAACCTCGTCTGGCGCAATGCGGACGAAATCCCCAACAACGACGTGGACGACGACGGCAACGGCTTCGTGGACGACACGACCGGCTGGGACTTCTACTACAGCGACAAGCTCCCCTTCGACGGACAGGGGCACGGCACGCACGTCACCGGCATCGCCGCCGCCCGCCTGTCCAACGGGCTGGGCATCGCCGGCGTCGCCGGAAACGTCACCGTCATGCCGCTTAAAGTCTTCAGCGACGCCGGCAACGGAACGTGGGAGGCGATCGAGCTGGCCGTGTACTACGCCGTGGACAATGGCGCCCATGTCATCAACTACTCCGGCGGCGGGTACGGCGGAACGCAGGGCATGGCCGAGGCCTCCCAATACGCGTACGAGAACGGCGTCACCTTCGTTGCCGCCTGCGGCAACGGCGGATCGTTCGACCCCTACTATCCCGCCGCCTACGACTCCGTGATCGCCGTCATGGCCACCAACCGCAACGACAACCGCTACGCCAGCTCCAACCGCGGCGACTATCTCGACGTCGGCGCGCCGGGCGTGGACATCCTTTCCACCTACATCTCCGGCTCGGACCCGTATGCGACCATCACCGGAACGTCGATGGCGTCGCCGCACGTGGCCGGCGCCGCGGCGATCCTCTACACGCTCAACCCCGCCCTGACCGTCGATCAGGTTACGGATGTCCTCCGCCGCACCGCCCTCGATCTCGGCGATCCAGGGTTCGACATCATCTACGGATATGGGCGCATCGACCTCGCCGCCGCCGCGGTGGATCCCGACGTCAGCGGCGCGCCGATTCCCTGCGACCAGATCAACAAGTTCAAGGCCTCCTGCTCCGGCGGCGAACTGAAGATCATCCTCAAGATGGTGGACGGCGCCTACTCCGGCGACGCCGTCGTCTTCGGGGTCAACGGCGTCAGCTTCCGCGCCCCGCTGGACCGCGGCTCGCTGGGTCAAAAAGCCAAGCTCGTCCGCACCGGCCTGACGGGCGCCCAGACCATCACCCTCGACGTGCCGGCCGGATGCAAGGACGCCATCGTGGTGGACTGTCCGTAACGTTCCGAACGCGAAGCGGCGGCGATGGCGAACGCGCAGCAGCGAGTGCAAGATGCACGATGCACGATGCACGATGCGCGAAATAAGAACCCCTCACGCAAGTGAGGGGCCCCTCGTGCAACTGCAGGGCGCGCATCCGGAACCCGAAGCGCCAACAAGGACGTCGTGCGGCGCGACGAACCGACACGATGCCTCGCAACTGAACAAGGACTGCAACACGCTCCACCACTTCGGCGGCCATGCATACAATTTGCCCCGGGCCGCGCCGACAGCGCCTGGCTGTCGAGCGACGCATCGGCGTGATCGGCGAGGCCGCCCGCAAGCTCTCCGATACGTTCAAGGCCGGGCACCCGGACATCCCTTGGCGCGAGATCATCCGGCAGCGAAACGTCATCTCCCATGGGTACTTCGCGTCGGTGCACGACTGCCTCCAGCGCGTGGCGAGGGTGGAAGTTCCCCGGCTCGTGCAACAACTTGCGCCGCTCGTCAGTCAGCCTCTGCCCGATCCGGAGCCTTCGCCATGACCGCCCGGGTGTTTCATGCCACCGCGACGCGAACCAGCAGACCGAACTGGACGTGTCGCGCTGTATGCGTTTCAGGGCAGCGCCCGCAAAGGACGGCGGGTTTCCCGCCTGGCCTGAGTCGGTCGAGTTAACCCAACGAGTTCGCGCCGACCTGAATAGGCCGGCGTGCCGGTGGATCGTGCCTCACGCCCGGCACGGGTCCAGGACGGTCAGCCCTTCTTCGCTTGCGGCGTCGTTCAGCTCCTGGTCGGCGGAGACGAGCACCAGATCCGCCCGCAGGGCAAGCTTGCCCGCGCAATGCAGAGCGGTCGCCAGTTGAATCGCATCGGCCGCGCGCAGGGCGTGAGCACGCACGATGTCCACGGCGCGTCCGAGGATCGCGGCTTCCAACGGCTTGACTTCGAATACGCTTCGGAAATCTCCCTCCAAAGCAAGCAGGATGGCCTCAAGAACCTCCTCGGGGATCAGACCCTCGCGAGCGTGGCGTACGGCTGCGGAGGCCACCTCGACCATCGAAAGCCGCGAGGCCATCACTCGGTGCTCGCTTCGAATCACCTCCAGGACGCGAGCGGTGCCTGGCTCCTCGAGGCAGCGTTTGGCCAGCGCCGACGATTCGAAAGAGAACCGCGACATAAGGGGTTAGCGCCGTTCCCGGATGATTCGATCTGAGAGCAGATCGCCCCTGCTCCTGCCAAGCGGAAATCCAGGAGCCTCGGCGGCGGGCGCTTGAGACGTGTTCCGCGCGTCGGGCTGAAGTGGAGTCGACCGCAGGGCGAGCCTTCTGGACAGAAGTTCCGCGAAGGCGACATCCCAACGTTTGACGTCGGATCCCGCAGGCGAGCCTGCAAGGACGGCCGCGTACGCTCGCAGCGCAGCTTCGTACAATTTTGGAACACGAGGATCCTTGAGCGCTGCAGCGAGCGCTTCGTCGAGAGTGCTGTCATTGGAAGGCGAAGGGTGAACCTTGACGTTTCGCGATTCCGAACCTGCCAAGCGGGGCTTGCACCAGTAGCGCAAAAAAGCCCACGGCGCACAAGGATGTGCGCCGTGGGCCGTATATCAAGGACAGGTTTGTCGCCCGCCGGAGCCTCTCGGTCCGGCGAAGTTGACCGAAGTCAACCAGAAGTTGCGCTGACGGTTAGAAACCGAAGGCCAAAAGCCTACGGTCCTCCAGGATATCCCCTAGAAAGGAGGTGATCCAGCCACAGGTTCCCCTACGGCTACCTTGTTACGACTTAGTCCCAGTCACCGGTCTCACCGTCGGCCGCCGCCCCCTTGCGGTTAGCTAAGCGGACTTCGGGTGCTCCCAGCTCCCATGACTTGACGGGCGGTGTGTACAAGGCTCAGGAACACATTCACCGCGGCATAGCTGATCCGCGATTACTAGCGATTCCAACTTCATGGAGTCGGGTTTCAGACTCCAATCTGAACTGGGCCCGGTTTTCTGCGATTTGCTCCACCTCACGGTCTCGCCTCGCTTTGTACCGGGCATTGTAGTACGTGTGAAACCCTGGGCATAAGGGCCATGATGACTTGACGTCGTCCCCACCTTCCTCCGGCTTAACGCCGGCAGTCTCGTTAGAGTTCCCGACCTGACTCGCTGGCCACTAACTACAGGGGTTTCGCTCGTTAAGGGACTTAACCCGACACTTCACAGCACGAGCTGACGACAGCCATGCAGCACCTGTGCACGTTTCACCCGAAGGCAGATTACTCGGCTTTCACCAAGACCATCCGTGCATGTCAAACCCAGGTAAGGTTCTTCGCGTTGCTTCGAATTAATCCACATACTCCACCGCTTGTGTGAGCCCCCGTCAATTCCTTTGAGTTTTAGCCTTGCGGCCGTACTCCCCAGGCGGTGCACTTAGCAGTTTTCCTTCGGCACGATCGAGGTCAGACTCTCTCGTACCTAGTGCACATCGTTTACAGCGTGGACTACCAGGGTATCTAATCCTGTTTGCTCCCCACGCTCTCGCGTCTCAGCGTCAGGACAGGCCCAGTGACCCGTTTTCACCACCGGCGTTCCGTGTGATATCTACGCATTTCACCGCTCCACCACACGTTCCGGTCACCTCTACCTGCCTCAAGAGCGGCGGTTTCCCCTGCAGTTCCCCGGTTGAGCCGGGGGCTTTCACAGAAGACCTGCCGCCCCGCCTACACGCGCTGTAAGCCCAGTGATTCCGATCAACGCTTGCCCCCTACGTATTACCGCGGCTGCTGGCACGAAGTTAGCCGGGGCTTCCTCCGGGGTCGATCATTGTGTTTCTGACCCCTGACAGCAGTTTACATCCCGAAGGACTTCCTCCTGCACGCGGCGTCGCTCCGTCAGGCTTGCGCCCATTGCGGAAGATTCGTTGCTGCAGCCACCCGTAGGTGTCCGGACAGTGTCTCAGTTCCGATGTGGGGGGCCACGCTCTCACGCCCCCTACCCGTCGAAGCCTTGGTGAGCCATTACCTCACCAACTAGCTGATAGGGAAAGGACCGATCCAGGACCGTCGGAGCTTTGCCCGCAAGGTCATGCGACCTCGCGGGGTCATCGGGTATTACCGGCGCTTTCGCAAAGGGTTGCCCCTGCCGCTATCCCCGAGTCCCGGGTACGTCATCCTTCCATTACTCACCCGTCCGCCACTATGCACGTATTGCTACGTGCACCGTTCGACTTGCATGCTTTAGCCACGCCGCCAGCGTTCGATCTGAGCCAGGATCAAACTCTTCACTTGGTTTTTATCATCCTGTGCCCGCCTCTTTCGAGACGAGCGCTCGATGTTAACGTTGGCCTACACTCTCACACGCCGATGAGAATGCAGTTGAAACGGGGTCTGGCTGACCCCGCCTCGTGAAGACGCGGACTCGTCTGTGAGACGACCCGCGATTTCAAAGACGCCCGCAACCCATTAGCGTGGTTGCCAAGCGCCTCGCACCCTCTCGGCGACAAACCTGTTCACTTGTCAAAGAACTCCCTCCCCCAGCCGGCCTCGTCAGCCGTCCGGTGGCGGGAGGGGCTATACTACGCGCCCCCCGAAGCCTGTCAAGCGATGCAATTCATAACTTTCTGATATTTCTCTAACCGCAGTCTCCGAAAGAGGTTACATCCGACGCCGCGACGCTCCCCCCAGGCAGCCGATGGCTGCGGCTCGCATCGTGGCGCGGGCATCCTCCTGATGCGAACAGCTGCCTGGCGAGCGGCAATCGCCCCCAAAGTGTCGCCGGGCGCCTGCCTTCCAATCCCGCGCCGGGTTGGCGCGGTCTGACGGAATCGCCGGGTCGAGGCGAGGGGTGATGCGGCTGCGGTCGTGCGCGTCTCGCGTCGGCAGCGGCGGCTCCACGCCCACCCGCCGCGCGCGGCGCCGAGCGTTCAGTCTTTGTTCGGCGGCTGGATCGCGTTGCCGGCGCCGCGCTGCGGCAGCATGGGGCGCTGCGCGGCGTCGATCTTGCCCTCCAGCGCGCCTTCGTAATCGTTGTCGTCGCTCGGTGTCAGCGCGTTGGGATCGGCTGCATTCGGCGTCGCGCCGACGAGCGCCGCGTCGCCCTCCGCAGGCGCGGCAACCGGCGCACCGAAGGGCACCGGTGCCGGCTTCGAGGCGAGCCGATTCTCATTCAGCGCGGTCTGCCACGCCTTGCCAAAGAGCACTGCGAACAACAGCACCGCGGCCGCCGCCAGCACGCGAAGCACCCACGTTTTTCGCCTTCGCCGCAGCGCCTCATGGTCGATGAGCAACTCGTCCATCGCGTCGCCGGCGTCGCACACGACCACGGGACCGCGCCCGTCGCGCAGGGCGGCGAACGCCAGATACTCGGCCTCGGATTCCAGCGATTCACTCGCCTCGCCCAAGCTGAGCGTCTGCAAATCCTCCGTGACCGCCAGCAGGCGATCCGCGGCTTGCCGACAGGAAGGACAGCCCGCCAGGTGAAGATGGAGGGCGCGCGGATACGCCTGCGGGTCATCCGCTTCGTCATCCGCCAGCGCGCTGAGCACCCAGCCGCGCCGGGGGCACATCGCCATCGAATCCGGGAGATTCATGGAGTTCATGGGTCGGGTCTTTCATGGAGTATTTCGGCGAGCCGAACGACGGCCTGCCGGCGATAGACGCGCGCCGTGCCGCCCTCGATGCCGAGGATTCTTGCGACTTCCTTGTAGCTGAGCCTGCCCAGGTCGCGCAGCACGATCACGTTCTGCAAGTGCTGCGGCAGCCGGGCAATCGCCCCGCGAAGATTCACAGGAGAATCTCCGCCGCGAGGATCTTCGCCCGGCGACCCATCGACGCGTCCGCCCTCGACCGGCTGCGTCTCGCGCGTCCGGCTCTGCACCACGTCTCCCCAGTGGTCGCGGCGACGCGCCTTGCGACGGATCATCTCGATGGCGATGTTCGTGGCCGTGCGGTAGGCGAACGCACGGGCGCTGCGAAGCCCTTCCGGCTGCGCCAGCGCCGCCAGCGAGCACCAGCAATCCTGATACGCATCCAGCACGTCCTGCTCGTTGCCGAGGAGCTTCCACAGCATCCGCAGAATGGCCGACCCGTCGGAGCAGATGATCTTCTCGATCCACGCGTGCCGGGAGACGCCGCGCGGCTGCACCGCGGCCGGGGGCGCCGCCGCAGTCGTCTGAGCTGCGGCGGCCGTGTGGGCTACCGTCGCCGAGTCGGCAACCGCCATCGGATTCCGCACACCAGCAGGGGCCGTGGGTGCCGGGGGGTCCGGCGCCGGCATGACCAGGGAGAGCCCCACGGGTTGGCTCAAGGCGGAACTCATCGCATCTGCAGGACGGTCCTGCGGCATGGGTGTTATCGTCCGAAAAAGGGATCGCCGGGCCAAAAGGCGAGCCGCCCCGCAGCGGGTCCATGCCATCCGGGTCGCTGCCTGCAGGGCGCTTCCTCGGCGATCGCTGCACCGCGGATCACCCCGAGGCACGCTGCAACGATGATAGTCACCCCCAAGCCGCTCGGCGCGGCCGAAGCAGACAAACGACCCGGGCGGTGGAACCGAGCAGCGGCATTGGATTGCCCGACGCTCCGCGGCGGAACACGGGCCGGATGAAGCACCGATCGCCGCCGCGCCCCCCCCTCCATGCGAACCAGGGCCGCTTCCGCTCAGGCATCCCGGCGCACCGGTGCGACGACGGCGGCCGCCCCGATCATCGGCGCGCGAACCGGCGCTTGCGAGGGTGGCTCTATGCAGCGGGATCGGTTCGCCGGTGCGGGGACCGGAGAGACTCCATAAAGATGCTCGTCGAGGAAGTCGATCACGCGGCGCTGATAGGCCTCCGGTTCCGCCAACGCGCTGAGGTTGTGTTTGGCGTTGGGTACGATCCAGAGCTGCTTGGGGCCATAGGCGCTGTCATAGAGAAGCTGCGACTGGGCCGTGGGGATGTAGCTGTCCTTGCCGCCATGGATCAGAAGCACCGGTCGCCGCCCCAGCTTGCGCATCGCCCGGCGGACCGAAGGGAACGAGCCGCCGTACCTCCGCCTGCACTCCCGAAAGAGCAACCAGCGAAGGAACCGCCAGAACATCGGCGGGTGATTCTCCGCCACCACGCGGATCTTGGCGAAGATCGTGGCGAACCGCTTCATGAAGTACTCCAGCGTCGTGTCGCTGGAAAACGCGCTGTCCAGAATGATCGCCTTGACGTGGTCCGTGTGCGCGGACGCGAGGATGGCCGCCCCGGCCCCGCGCGACACGCCGAACAGCCCGACTTCGCGCGGTCGGCCCTGCTGCTCGAGCCACTCTCCCACGAAGGCGATCGCGCCGAGCATGTCGCTGCGCTCGCGGTCGCTGGGGAACTGCCGCGGCTTGTAACCGGTTTCGTGCGCCGATTGCCCGTGTCCGCGGAAGTCGAAGGTGAAGAGGTCGTAGCCGTACGCCAGCAGGAAGCGCCCGTAGCGCAGGCAGCTTCGGCGGTCGCTGTCGAACTCATGCGCGAAGATGACCACGCCCCGCTGCGGGCGATCCGGGTTGCCGCGGAGCATCTCGCCGCGCAGCAGATGGCCGTCCGCCGCGCGGAACTCCACGTCCTCGCCGTGCAGCCCGTTGCCGTTGCGCGGGTCGGGTTCGCAGTCGGGCGCCTGCTCGTCAATGATGTTGATCATGATGCGCACGTACTTGCGCAGCACGACGGCAGGGTAAACCAGCAGAACGAGGATGCCGACGAAAGTCAGCCCCGCGCTCCACAGCCAGGCATTCGAGAACGCCCCGGCCTGGGCGAGCAGCGTTGCAAGCTCCAGCATAGGCTCTCTGAATGATGCCGAAGAAAGTCAGGTCGGGTTCGACGGACGACCGTGTCCACCGAACGGCGTCTCCGGCGCCCACATCGCCCCATCCGCGCCAGGTCGAGCGATGCGCCCCGGAGACAGCATCGGCGTTCTTTATCCATTCTCTCCACGAAATGCAAGGATTTCCCACCTTGCTCGAGGAGCGGCCCAGGGGATCATCGCGGGCCAACCGCCTTCTGAGAAATGCGCGCGGGTGGCACGCTCTGACGTCCTCGCCAGGCCGTGGTAAATGAACCACCGACCCCCGTTCGCCCTCCCCAAAGGCGCGCGGCACGCTCCGGCCTGTTCGCCAGGCCGTGGTGAGTGCGCAACACACCAGCGTCGTGGAGGCGCTCGAATCCGTTCCTGCGGACACGTGCCGCCATGTCGCGCAGAACCACGCCTCCCGCGAAATGTCACGCGCCTGCTACCAGGCCGGGAACCTCGGCGTCCGCCCCGCCAACACGGCCAGCACATCATCCACCACGTCCGACATCCGGGCTTGGGCCGTCAAGGTCCGCGCACCGATGTGCGGAGTCAACAATACACGCGGTGCCTGCAAGAGCGGGTGGTCCGGCGGCGGCGGCTCGACATCGAGAACGTCGATCGCAGCAGCAGCAAGCCGCCCTGCCGCCAGAGCCGCAGCCAAGTCGGCGCAATCCACGACCGCCCCTCGCGCCGTGTTGATGAGTATCGAATCCGGCTTCATTAAATCAATCGTCCGCTTACAAACCATCCCTCGCGTCAGCTCCGTCAGCGGCACATGCAAGCTCACGACGTCGGCCACGCGCAGCAGCGCCTCGAACCCCATGGGCTCCGCCACGAAATCGATCCGCCCCACATCCATGATGTCGGCGTACACCACGCGCATCCCAAAACCCCAGCGACAGCGACGCCCGACGGCCCGCCCGATCCGACCCATGCCGACGATGCCAATCGTCATCTCGCTCATCTGGCGCGCCGGCGGCAGGCTCCGCGCCTGCTGATGCCGACCGGCCAACACCTCCGCATGAACCTCGTGGATGCGTCGCAGGCAGCACAGGAGCATCCCGATCGTCAGGTCCGCCACGGCCTCCGTCCCGCTCTCCGGCGTGTGCACCACCGTGATCCCCCGGCACCGAGCCGCCTCCAAATCGATGTTGTCCAGCCCCACTCCCGCGCGACCGATGGCCCTGAGCTTCGCTGCCTTGTCGAGAACCGCGGAGGTCAAACAGGCGGACGTCCGGATGACGACGGCATCGTATGATGCGATCATGGCGGCCACGTCTACTGAATCTGGCTCTGGCACAACGGTGACGTCCCCGGCAGCCTCGAGTCGCTGCAGCGCGGAAGGCTCAAGCCGGTCGAGCACGAGGATTCGCGGTCGGTCGGACAACGGAATTCGCGGTTGGTTGCTCGACATCGCACAGGCCTCCATCAGTGCTCATCATACGTCTGCCGCTTCCGCGCTGAAGTCGCCGGCGTTGGACCCATGCCTCTGGACAAGAGGCGACTCCCGTCATTCCCGCGCAGGCGGAATCCATAGGTTGGCGCGTGCATCCAAGACCCCCGCCGGCAGCGGGAAATGCCCCGCATGCGATTGTCGAATTTTGTCGGCCCGCGGACTTGCGGCATGAGCCGCCCGACCCGTAGGTTATCGAAGGTACGCATGAGTTCGCTCAACGTCGGCGAACGCGGTACGGGCCGCGCGGCGCCGGCATTCTTTTTCACATGCAGGGAGACATAACGAATGCTTCGCAATCGGATGGCGTCCGGGCTGGTTTTGGGCGCGCTGGGGATGCTCGGGTTGGCGCTGAACGTCGGCGCTCAGGAAAAGGGCGGGGCGACGGCCGGAAAACCGGCCGCGGAGATCGGCAAGCCGGCGCCCGACTTCGCGCTCAAGGACACGGAGGGCAAGGAGGTCAAGCTCTCCAGCTTCAAGGGCAAGATCGTGGTCCTCGAATGGACCAACCACGAGTGCCCGGTCGTCAAGTTTCATCATGGCGACAACGACACCATGCTCAAGACGCTCGAAGGCGTGAAGGGCAAGGACGTGGTCTGGCTGGCCATCGACTCCAGCCACTTCTGCCAGGACAAGGTCGAGAGCATCAAGGCGTGGGCGAAGTTGAAGAACCTGCCGTACCCGATCCTGCTGGATCCGACCGGCGCGACGGGGCACGCGTATGGCGCGAAGAACACGCCGCACATGTTCATCGTCGACAAGGACGGCAACCTCGCCTACGCCGGCGCGATCGATGACAACAAGAAGATGGAGCAGGGCAAGACCAACGCGAAGAACTACGTCGCTGAAGCGCTGACGTCGCTGATTTCGGGGCAGACCGTGGCCGTCAAGACCACGGACGCCTACGGCTGCAGCGTCAAGTACAAGCAGTAAGCCGCAAGCCGCGCGACGAGCCGCGTCGCGCCTCAGGCGGAGGGATGATCAAGCCGGGCCGCAGCGCACGGGGCGCGCGGCCCGGCTTGTGCTTAACCGTCCGTGGCAAAAGGCGGCGCTCGTCATTCCCGCGCAGGTGGGAATCCAGCGTCTTCCCCTGTGTCCCGGACCCCCGCCCGCGCGGGGGTGGCAAGCTCCAGGTTCTGGTATCGAGTTCCTCCCCGCGCTGTCAAGTGCGTTGCGTCGCGTTCAGCGATCGGCGTCGGAGACTTTTTCGTCGGGGCGTTCGGCGACCTTCCGCAGGTTCAGCCCGCCCGCCGTGTCCAAGGAGACCTCCCACACCTGCCCCGGCCGCACGCGGACGGACGGCGCTTCGCACTGTGCGACGCGGACTGAGAACTGCTTGGCCAGCTCCGGGTTTTCCGCCAGCTCCCAGAAGCGATCCCAGAGCTGCTGCCGCGAGGACATGGGATCCTCCGGGGCGATCGGCGGACCCGTCGCGCGGTCCAGCTCGATGGCCGAGTCCGGCGTCTGCTTGTCGCCGAAGAGGCGCCGGAACATCACCAGGCTCGCGCCTTCATCGGCGTGCGGCTGTTCGAGCAGCTTCGGCTCGAACTTCAGAACGCGGCCTTCAACGTACACCTGGCTGCCGATCGTCTCGACTGCCAGCGGCCGGCCCAGCAGCCCGTCCTTGCCGATCTCCTGCCAGACGAGTACGCTGCGCGTGCGTCCCTGCGCGTCCTGATACTGGCGCACGACGTCGAGCTGCGCGGCCCGGCGGCTGCTTTGCAGGCGCTCGGCGAACGCGCGCAACCGCTCCTTCTCTTCTTCCAGCGCGTTGACCTGCGCGGTGAGCCGCGCGACTTGCAGGCTGCCCAGCTCCATCCACGCCGCCACGCCGAGGACCAGAACCAGCCCCGCCTTGATGGAAAAGCTCGTCCATTTCACGCCGCGTTCCTCCATGCCGGCCGCGCCGGGCGCCCTCCGAAGGGAGCCGATGCCTGGACATCATAACGCGGAAACGTCGCCGAGGCGCAACCATCCGCCGGCGCAGCCGGACCCTTCAATTCTCTCCCGGTGGCATGCTCTCGCGGTACTCAACGTGAGTAGGTTGCCAAGTGCGCAAGCAGGTGACGAGGGGAGGCTGCCATCCTGAGCCTGCCCGCAGGGCCCTTCCATTCTCGGTCGCTGCGTGAACGTAGCTTGCTTGCCGGTCGAGAACAAAGGGAAGCGTCGATCGCCGAAACCGGGAAATGGGCTGATTGAAAGGCCCGGACTGACAGGCGGGGCGACGACGGCTCGTCAGCCTCCCTGGAGCGGACGGAGGTTCGCGCGGTCGGCTTGCATGATTCGACAAGTTCCGCCGATTCCCGTGACGGAGGCGCGGTTATGATGCCATTTCGTGCGACGCAGACCGTCGCGGAAGGATAGCCGGCGATGAACCCACAACGAGGCGGGTACGGACGATGGCGGGCGCTTTGGCTGCTGTCGGTGTTGCTGCTCGTCCTGGCCGCCCGAGCCGAGGACGCCAAGCCCCTGCGCTTCGAGCAGGAAGGCGCGACCGCCCGGTTCGCCGCGGTGCTCAGCGCCGTGCAGGCCAGTCCCGCGCCCGCACTGATCGGCATCGATGCGTGGAACGCATGGGTCGAGCAGCACCGCCCGGGCATCGAGCAGTCCGCCACGCACGCGGAGTTCGCGCGCCGCCTCAATGAGCTTTTTCACGCCACGGGGCAATCGCACTTCGAGTATGAAACCGACGAGGAGTTTGGCTACTGGCATCTCCTCAGCGCCTTCTATCGCACGCCGGACACGCACGTCGAGCACGTCGGCCTGTTCCCGCAGCAGATCGACGGGCGCTGGTACGTCCGCGGCATCCTCGAAGGCTCGTCCGCCGAGAAGCTTGACCTGCGCGTGGGCGACGAACTGGTCAGCGTCAACGGGCAGGCGTACTCGCCGGTCAAGGCGTTCGCAGGCCTGTCCGGGCGTCAAGTTCCGCTTGTCGTCCGACGCGCACCCGGAAGCGAGCATACCATCACGGTCGCGCCCGTGCGGGAATCGCTGGCCGACGCGGTGGATCGCGCCATGGATCGCAGCGTGGCGTTCATCCCGCACCAGGGCGGGTTCTTCGCATACGCGCACATTTGGATGATGCTGGGCGACGGGCGTGAGTATCAGGAGCTGCTGGCGATTCAGGATAAGGTGGATGGGCTGATCCTCGACTTCCGCGACGGCGTGGGCGGCACGCCGATGCATGGGCGACAGTTTCTCCTCGGGAAGGATGAAGGCAATTCACCACCCGACGGCAGAGGCGGCTCGGAGAGCCGCTCCACCCTTGACGGCTCGGAGAGCCGTTCCACCCCAAGCGGCTCGGAGAGCCGCTCCACCCTTGGCGGCTCGCAGGGCCGCTCCACCTTGAAGACCTGGACCAAGCCCGTCGTGATCCTCATCGCCGACGGCACTCGCAGTGCCAAGGAGTTGCTCGTGCACGACGCACGCGAGGCCGGCCGAGCGGTGCTGGTGGGCACGCCGACGCCGGGGCATGTGACCGCCGTGGGCGGCATGCCGCGCATCGGCGCGGACGCGGTGCTCATCCTGCCGGGCTTCCGCTTCGCGCTGGAAGGCAAGCCCACCCAGCCGGACGTGCTCGTTGAACGCGACCTCCGCCACGCCGCGGGGCGCGATCCCCAACTTGATCGCGCGGTCGAAGTGCTCGGCCAGCTCGTGCGCCAGCGCAAGGGACCCACGGGTCCGTGAAAGGACTGCCCCATCAGGCTTGGATGCTTTCGATCTGAAGCGTCCCGCACCCCCGCGCCGATTCGAGGGCGCGCGGACATTGACGCCGACGAGGATCCAGACTAAAGTTGCGCTTCTCTACCGGGCGGCGTAGCTCAGCTGGTTTAGAGCGGCGGATTCATAACCCGCAGGTCTCCGGTTCGAGTCCGGACGCCGCTATTCTTCGCCCACATCGAATCCCCAGGAGAATCCGGAGTTTCATGGAGTGCCCCAGCAATCTCGAAAGAAACTGCGGGCCTGAGTATCTGATGGACTCGGGTTACGAATCCTCGCGGGCGAGGGGCCTTGCGGCGGCGTCAAGTGTGGCACAGGTTTCCAACCTGTGAACCCACCGGTTGAAAACCGGTGCCCCATCAAGTTCATCAGCCCCGTCACGGTGTACAGTTCCTGCGCGAGGTAATAGAACGTCTCGGCGTCGACCGGCGCGCCATTGTCCCCGGCCTCGCCCTCGATCAGCACCGCCCGCTCATCAATATACTGCGTGCCGTTGACAAACCGCCGCGCGAGCGAGGTGATTCAGGAGAGGTTCGTACAGTTCGAGCTCGCAGTAAATCGAAAAGGATCTCAATCCGTTCACCTGCGGGCATAGCAGAACCTCTCAGAACCCATATCTATCATCACTGCTATGCCAAGTCAGATGCTGCCTGTGGGTTCCTCTGATTGTGCGATGCGTTCTCCACCACGTGCGGATGTCAAGTAATAGCGAACCTTTGGAGATAATTCGATACGCAACTCGTCTCCAAGGAAAGCGGATAGCACCCTCTTCAAGCCCCGCCGCCGCTGTGTCACGAAGCGGAACAGCGGGCCGCCTGCCAATTCTGGAGGTGAGAGCACATTGCTATCAGCCTCCGTCACACCACAAAGCCGGTACTCCCACTGCGTTCCGAAGCGATCCTGCAGAATGCGCCTCAACTGTGACTCCCCCGGCATGCCCATTGGTGCAATGTGCCAGCCAAGCTGTTTATCGACTAGCACCCAAAAGTAGTCAGAAAGGAATGGTCCATAACAGGTAGTGTATTCCCCAACGACGGCTACCTCATCGAGAGGTAATTGCCAAGAGGCATACGAATGCGACTCGTATGTGATCAAATCGCCTCGAACGCAGATTGAGCCTTCGTCGATGTCGCGTTTGGTCTTCAGCGATACATCTCCTCGATTCGTATGGTAATTGCCGAAAGCGATGGAGCGACAACATTTACCAAATAGTGCCTACTCGCGGGTTCCTCCGTTCGGCCAGCCGATCCAATCATCTGCATTTCCCCAACCACCGGGTGGACTTGGCTTAGGTGTGAAGGTATCCCAGAGTGACTCAACCACGAGGTGGCCTGCCTTAGCGCCACAAATCGCACCTCCAATGGCCCCAACCGATGCGCCAATCGGACCTCCCCAACACCCGCAAAGAGCCCCCAGTTTTGCTCCAGCCCAAGCGCCCACTGGGCCTCCGGCCGCAGCGCCACCCCACCCCACGACAGTTGCGGCAATCACCTCTGCGCGTTCACCTGCGGGCGTATTGATGATCACCCTAACATCCACAACAACCGCGACAACGTACATGAAACGGCCAGTATACTTGAATATCTTTGCGCCCTTATTAAGAGTGGCATTAGAACCTATCCCAGAACTTCTTTTAACAATAGAAAAGCGCATCCCAGGTGAACAAAGCCGCGAAACAACGAAGTCGATTTTTCCCAGCGGATGCAGAGCCGCCTGAGGTTCTGAAGCCATCCGATC
>JADZBE010000031.1 GCA_020852275.1 Phycisphaerales bacterium | reverse complement strand
TTACGAGAAGCCCGACCCCGATGGGCGTGCCAATCAGATGATGCAGCACGTCCGCAGGCGCGTGCCCCTTACGAGAAGCCCGACCCCGATGGGCGTGCTAATCAGATGATGCAGCACGTCCGCAGGTGCGTGCCCCTTACGAGAAGCCCGACCCCGATGGGCGCGCCAATCAGATGATGCAGCACGTCCGCAGGCGCGTGCCCCCTTACGAGAAGCCCGACCCCGATGGGCGTGCCAATCAGATGATGCAGCACGTCCGCAGGCGCGTGCCCCTTACGAGAAGCCCGACCCCGATGGGCGTGCCAATCAGATGATGCAGCACGTCCGCAGGCGCGTGCCCATCAGATGCCGCACGCCCCGGAGGTGCGTGCCACCGAATAGGATCTGCGCCCGGGATTCGGCTCCAGCGGGACATCGCTGGCACCGCTTCGCCACGAGACTCAGCCCGTACTCAGCCCGCCGGTTTCGCCATCGCCTTCACGGCCGCGTCGAGCTTGTCGGTGATCCGCGTCTGCGAATCCGATCCCCAGCCCGACATGCGGAGCACCACCTTGCCGTCCGCGTCGATCACCACGAACCCCGGAAGCCCGAAGATCCGGTACTGCCGGGAGACGGCGCCGGCCTCTGCAAGCTGAGGGTATTTGGCGGGTTTCTGGCGGAGGAAGTCGCGGGCGACCTGCACTTGGTCCTCCACGTTCATGCCGAGGACGACCACGCCCTTGTCCTTGTAGGACTCCTGAATCTGCTCGATCCCCGGCATCGCCAGGATGCACGGCTTGCACCACGTTGCCCAGAAGTCCAGCAGGACGACCTTGCCGCGGAAACCCGAGAGTTTGTGTTTCTTGCCATCGAAGTCCGCAAGCTCCCAATCAGGCGCGGGTTCGCCCTCCTCCAGTCGATCATGCTTGCGCGGACGCTTACCGGTGCCGTCGTTGGGCGGCGGCACGTCAAGCGACGGCGGGAGGTTTGCCGCAGTCGGGGGGCTGCTGGCGGGATTCGTCGAGGCGCCTGGGTCGGCGCTTCCGCTCGCCGACGGTGTGCCGCCGGCTCCCGCCTGCGGCTTGGAACCCTCGGAGGGCGGCGGGGACGGCGCAGGTTCGGGCGTTGTCCCCACCTTCGGAAGCTCAAACGCCTTCGAGTCCAGCGCGAGGTTCACCTTGAGGTTGGACAAAACTAAGGCGACGCCGGCTTCCGCGTGCTTTCCCGTGATGTCCGGGAGGCGCACCGACTTCCACTCCACCCGGCGCGGCAGGTGGTCCTCGACCGCCAGAAACCACCGCGCTCGAAACACTTCCCGGGATTCGTGGTTAACCGGTAGATTGCGGCTCTTCTCCGGCTCGAACTCGGTGGAGATGACGTGGCAGCTCACGCCTTCGACGTCCTGTTTGCCTTCGTACTTGTAGCTCTTCGCGTTGAGCGCATGCTGAAACTGGTACTCGCTGGGGACGAAATCCTTGAGCAGCAGGCGAAGCTCCTCGCGCCGGATGACGTCGCGCTGCTCACGCGGATTCCCTTGAAAGACGACCTGGTCTTTCTCGAACAGGATGGCGCAGGTCGTCCCGTCATACGCCAGATGAAACGGGTTCGACTTCCCTTCCTCGCCATAGCCTCCGCGGATGTCCACTTTGGCGCCGAGGGGATCGTCCCCGCCTATCAGCGCGAAGACGACGCTTCCCTTGAGCTTCGGCGCCTTCTCCTCGGCGAGGCCCGCGCCGAAGAACCGCGCGTCGTACGATCCCGACTTCACTCCGGTCACCGCTTTCAGGGCGTCCTGGAAAAGCTGCTTGCAGTCAGGCGCTTCGGGTGGCGCGACCGGCGCTTCCGGCGGGGCCGCGGGTTTGCTCTCTCCCGCGGGCTTGTCCTGCGCTGCAGGAGCCTCCTGCGCCAAGGCCTCGATCGCGCAAACCGCCGGCGCGACGGAGAGAACCCCAGGAGCGCCGAACCCACAACACGATATGAGTAACACGATCATGAACATTCCCCATCAAACTCGCGCCGATCCATCCGCATCACGCCCGACACCGCCCTGAAGCCGCCTGCCCCGACTGACTGAGCCGGGGCAATTCCGCGCTGCGCTGCCCTCGTTGTTCCGTCCTCATTGTACGCATGTGGGGCGCACGGAGAACCCGCCCCTTCCTCATCCTGCCTCACAACCACACGTGGCCGCACTCCGGACAGGTTCCACTCTCATTACCCTTGAGGTGATATCCACACTCGACGCAGCGGTCCGCACGGGAGCGCATCTGCCGGCGCAAGGACAGCCCCGTCCGCTCCTTCTCCTCCCAGATGCCGATGATGACCGGCGCGACCGCGAAGACCCACACGCCCACGCAGACCAGCATCGCCGATTTTCCCCATCTCGGCCAAGCAGGTGGGTAGGCAACCGCGACTGCCAACGCGGCGACAAGCCCCGGGAGCATCAAGCCGATGTTTCGCACCCTCAACACGCTCAGGGTCAATCCTCTTGGTCGGCTGGGCCGGACCTTCCGGCATCGGCCAACGTGGGGCTGTTCAGCATCGGCCAGGGGGGCACGGTCTGGCGTACTCGCCAGGCCGTACTGGACGAGGCAGACAACCGAACGCCCTTTGGCCACGCCACGGGTCCGATGCTGCGGACCCGTGCCACCGGGCGGCACTGCCAGACCCACCCGGCTGCCCTGTCAGACCCATCCGGCTGCACTGTCAGACCCACCCGGCGGCACTGTCAGACCCACCCGGCGGCGCTGTCAGACCCACCCGGCTGAACTGCCTGATCCACCCGGCGGCGCTGTCAGACCCACACGGCTGCACCTTCGAATTCAAGCGGCCCGGTCAGGCACAGAGCTTTCCCCGGTTCCCCGCCGCCGACGGCCTCCCCGTCAAGAGTTGGAACTTCGTCTCGTTCGCCTCTATCATATGCCCATGAAGCCGCGGATCGAACCTCGGGAATTCGCTCTTGAGCTTGCCCGGATCGCCGCCGACCACAAGGCCGACAATGTGGTCGTGCTCGACCTGCGCGGGCTGACCTCCATCACCGACTATCTCGTCCTATCCACGGGAACGTCGGAGCGGCAAATGCGCGCCGTGGCCGACCACGTGCGGGAGTACGCGGCCAAGGTCGGCGAGAGGCCTTACGGGCTGAGCGGCTACGAGAGCGAGTCCTGGCTCCTGCTGGATTTCGTGGACGTGGTGGTGCACGTGTTCTCGCGCGAGGCTCGGGACTACTACGATCTGGAGTTGTTGTGGGGCGACGCGCCGCGGCTGGCGTGGGCACGGTCGGAAACGGCGTAGCAGGTCTGGGGGGCATCCTGCGAACGCCGAAACGCTACGAGTCCCGACGACGCCTGGGCGACTCACGGGGAAACATCGGTGGCCGGGCTGGCCTGCCCGCGCGACGTCCCCTCTCGCGGCGCATTCTTCGGCACGATCAGCACGCCTCCGCATTCCGGACAGCGCACGCGCTTGCCTCGCGCCTTGTCAGGCACGCGCAGCAGCGTCCGGCACTGCAGATTGGGACAGACGAGCGCGACCGCCATGGGGGTTCCAAACCTCCGGCACCGTAAATTCCGGAATCCCTGCTTCGGAGATGATGACGCCTATGCAGGCTTATCGTCGCCCCCTGCGGGCAGGTTGACGCAGATTCAAGCCTCGCGGTTATCGGAGCGCCGCCGCCGCCGTTTGTGCGCTCATGTGGAGCGCGCTGCGTAACCTCGCGCAGCCAGTCCGGACGGATGGCATGTCTGCGCGGCATAAAGTCGAGCGCGGCGCAACGGTTCGCACGGCGCGAAGGCTCGCGCGGCGCACGACCCCCCGCAATGCACCGCCTCGCGCGGTTCAATCCACCGGCTTGGCCGCCCTTCGCGAAGGCGAGTGGTCCGGCGGGCTTCTCTGGGCGGGCGCTGCGTCGTAACATCGCCCAGCGCCGTGCATGAACCCCGCTGACGAGGAGAGGACCGTGGGTCTGACGTTCGATTCGTGTTCGACGCTGCTGGCGTCTGTCGGGCAGCAGCACCTGTTGCGTTTCTGGAATCGTCTGGATTCGCAGAAGCAGACCCAACTCCTGCGTGACATCGCGCAAGTCAATCTCCCGTTAATCGCGCAGCTTGTGCGCGAGAATGCCGCCGGCTCCGCGTCGCAAGTCCATCCGCCGTCCTCCATTGAGCCGGCGCCCACACTCCCGGATCTTTGGAGCGCCGGTGCCGAGCACGACTACCCCCGTGCAAGAGCCGACGGCGAGAGGCACATCCGGCAAAACAAGGTGGCCGCCATGATCGTCGCGGGCGGACAGGGCACGCGTCTGGGCTTCGACGCCCCGAAGGGCATGTTCCCGATTTCGCCGATCCGCCGCGCCACGCTCTTTCAGTGGTTCGCGGAAGCGTTGATCGGCGCCCGTCGCCGTTTCAACGCCGCAATCCCTTGGTATGTCATGACCAGCCCGGTCAACGATCAGGCCACGCGCCGCACCTTTGCCGAGCAACGATTCTTCGGGCTTGGGGAGGACACCGTCCGTTTCTTTGCGCAGGGCGTCATGCCCGCGGTCTCCACGGACGGCAAGATTCTGCTGGAAAGCGAGCACAGGCTTGCCCTCTCGCCCGATGGACACGGCGGCAGCCTCACCGCCCTCGCGCGCAGCGGCTGCCTCGAGGACATGAAACGCCGCGGCATTGAGACGCTCAGCTACTTCCAAGTGGACAACCCCCTCGCAAGGCCCGTCGATCCCCTGCTCATCGGGCTTCATCTCCGCGAGCGGGCCGAGGTCTCGTCGCTGACGATCGGCAAGGCGGACGACCTGGAGCGGGTCGGGAACTTCGTACGCATCGGCGATCGCAACCACGTCATCGAATACACCGAGCTGCCGGAAGCGCTGGCGCGCCGCCGCGACGCGCAAGGCCGCCGCCTCTTCGACGCCGCCAACCTCTCCATCTTCGTCTTCTCGCTGCCGTTTTTGGAACGCATCACGGGCGCGGGCGACGAACTGCCGTGGCATCGAGCGCTGAAGAAGGTGCCGTGCCTCGATCCGATCACCGGCGAGCGCCTCGAACCTGCGGCGCCGAACGCGATCAAGTTCGAGCGCTTCGTCTTTGACGCGCTGCCGCTCGCCTCGCGTTCGCTGCTGGTGCGAGGCCGGCGGGAGGAGTGCTTCTCGCCGGTGAAGAACGCCAGCGGCACGGACAGCGCCGAACAGGCGCGCCGCGACCTGTGCCTTCGCGGCGCCCGCTGGCTGGAGACCTGCGGCGTTCGAGTGGATCGCAGTCCAGACGGCGCGCCCGCCCACCCGGTCGAAATCAGCCCCGCACTGGCTGCGGACGCTGAGGAACTCCGCGAAGCCCTCCGGACGCTCCCTCCGCCCGACCTGTCGGGCCCCGTCCTCCTGTGTGCGAGCTGACTTTTCGAAAGACCCGGCGTGTTTTGCAGCCGGCGTGGGCTGGTGGGTACGCCGGATCGCTTCAGTCGATTGCGCACAGGTTGGAAACCTGTGCCACACTCACCGGTTGGAAACCGGTGCCACACATGCCGGTTGGGAACTTGTGCCACACTCACCGGTTGGGCACCTGTGCCACAGGTGCCGGTTGGGAAACCGGTGCCACAGGTGTTTGGAAACGGCGCTACGAAATGCCTGTCCCTTCCAACTGCGGGAGCGTCATGCGGAAGTGAGCGCCGCCGAGGGTTTCGTCCTTTCGCGCGACCAGTTCCAGCCTTCCGCCCAGCAGCCGGCACCAGTTGCGCGCCAGCGCCAAGCCCAGCCCCAGGCCGCCCTTCGCCTTGGATTCAGCGGTTTTTCCGCGGCGGAACGGCGTGTAGAGGTGACGCGCGTCGTCGGTCTCGATGCCGGGACCGTTGTCGATCACGTCGAGGTGGATGCGCTCGTGCGCTTCATCCAGACGCATCACCACGCGCGACGAGGCCCCGTTGCGCCCGTGGCGGCAGGCGTTGGCCACCAGCACGCCCGCCACGCAGAGAACCAGGTCGATGTCGGTGCGGAGCGGCGCGGCGTCCTTCCACTGATTGTCCAGCACCAGCTCGACGCCCTCATCCTCGCACGCGCGCGCGAACGTGGATCGAGCGCGGTCGAGGAACTCGTCCGCGGAGACCGTCTGCGGGTTGAGCCGCACTCTGCGGTTCTCCACGCGCGCGTACTCGAGCACGCCGTTCACCAGGTCCGCCAGTCGCTTGGACTCGCGGTTGAGAATTTCCAGGTACTCCTGCTTCGATTCCTCCGGCACCAATCCCTCGGCGAGCATGTCGGTGTAGAGCCGGAAGGTCGTCAGCGGCGTCCGCAGCTCGTGCGCGACGGCGTAGGCGAACTCGACCCGGCGATGCGAGACGGCCAGCAAGGTCCGCAAGCCCAGTCCGATCACCGCCAGCGCCACCAGCGCCAGCACCCAGAGCAGCAGCAGCGTCGCGCGGCTCTCGTTCCAGACGAGCAGCCGCGCGTGATCGTCCACCGGCGAAGCATCCAGAAACGCCGGCAGCGTGGCCATCATGCTGTGCGCCTTGAACTCGCGAACGATCGGCGCCGGCTTGAGCTGCGCGTCGCCGTAGAGTCCAGCCACCGGCTTGAGCAGTTCTGCGGACAGCTTGCCCCAATCAGCCAGGAACCCCTGGTAGATGGCAGGGTTTTCCGGCGAGTCGCCCACGGTGACGCGGCGCAGAAACACCAGCTTCTGCCCCGGCATCTCCGGGATCGTCACCCACATGGGATACAGCGCCGATACCCGGACGGCGCTGGTATCCGGCAAGGCATCTGAATCCACCGCACCCCCGGGCAGCAGCGTCCCCTTCAGGACGTCAACCGGATCGCACGCTTCCACGGGCACGTTCGACTGCTGAACGGTGCGGTTCATTTCCAGCCGTTGCTGAAAATTCTGCAGCCCCTTCTCGCGCGCGGCTTCGTATCGATCCTGCCCGCGTGCGACGGTGGCGCTGGCCCATTGCTGCGGTTGCACGGGTTCCAGGGTGCGCTCGTAGGTGGAGTATAAGTCCTCGGCTGCGGCCATGCGATCGGCCAGTTCGTGATACGGAACCGCACTGCGAAGATATCCGAGGCGCTCCTCGACCAGCTTGCGCCGGTCGGCGGGCGCCGTGTCGATGCCTCTCAACAGGAACTGCGTGACCGGCGCCTGGGGGGACGTCCAGTCGCCCTGCATGTTTGGAACCACCGGCTGCTCCGGCGTCACCTGGAAGTACAGGTCGATCCAGTCGCGCCATCCTTGACCCTGCGCCCACTGCTCGTGAATCGGGGACTGGACGACGTACTGGGTCCGATCCGCTTCGCCTCCCACGACCGCGTTGTAGAGCGAGGTCGGGTTGTACAGCGCCGTGTAGTGAAGGTAGGACCGGCCGGACTCCTGCGCGAGGAGAGGCATGAACTCGTTGTCGATGCGCCACAGGGCGGCCTGCAGCCCTTCCTCGCCCGCGGCTCGCAGTTCATACCCCTCCAGCCGCACGGTCAGCCACGTCGCCCATGCCAGACCGCCGATCACCCCCGCGCACACCAGCGCGAAGCCCGCGGCCGCGAACGTCTTCATTCGATTCATGCCGCTCATGAATGCGATTCTCGCCGAAGCGTGCGGCGGCGCCGGCTCATGGCGCCACGGCCGCGCCGGCGTCCGTCAGCACTTCAACCTCCGCGCCGAGCATGTAGCCCTTGCCGCGCACGGTCACGATCCACTCCTGCCCCTGGGCGTCCGGCGCTTCGCCGGAGAGCTTGTTGCGCAGGCGCGTGATGTGCATGTCGATGGCGCGGGTCTCCACGCGCCCGTCGCGGATGCCCCAGACGGAGCTGAGCAGCGACTCGCGCGAGACGGCCTGCCCGCGCTGCAGAGCGAGCCGGCGCAGCAGTTCCGCCTCCATTTCCGAAAGCGCCACGCGCTGTCCGTCGGCGAGGTTCAGCTCATGCCGCGCACAGTCCGCCACCGTCTGCCCCAGCCGCAGCCGCACCATCGGCTCCGGTCGCTCCGGGCTTCGGCGCAGAACGGCCTCGACCCGCGCCAGCAGCTCGCGCGAGGAGAACGGCTTGACTACGTAATCATCCGCGCCAAGCTTGAGCCCGCGCACGCGATCCTCTTCCGCACCCCGCGCCGTGAGAATGATGACCGGCAGCGACGCATGAGTCTCCCGCAGCGCCGCCAGCACGTCGAACCCGTCCACCTTGGGCAGCATCAGGTCGAGCAGCACGAGATCCACGCCCGCGCGGCGCGATTCCTTCAGCCCGAGCTCGCCGTCCGCCGCCTCGACCGGCTCGTATCCCGCCATGCGCAGAATATCGACGACGCCGCGGCGAATGGCCGGTTCATCCTCCACCACGACGATGCGACGCTTGGGACTCATGGGATTTTATCCTCGCCGACTGAAACCCTCTGTCAGGATGTCGGTCAAGTCTAACCCTCGATTCCAGCGGCGTCTGTCACCGGTTTGTAACGCGCTCAGCCGGATCCCGCCCGCAGAAGCAGGGGCTCGCGGTACAGGCAGTAATACAGGGCGTACGCCCCTCCCACCACGGCCGTCAGCAGCAGGAACGCCTTGATTCGGCGCAGCGCCGCGCGGAACCGTCGCAGGCGCTGTGGGTCGGCGGCGAGGGCCATGAGAAACCTCATGCGGCTGCCGATGGACGAGTGCCGCCAACTGAAGTCCTCGTGCTCGATTCCGTTGAGCAGCGCCACCCGGTCCAGCGCTGAGGCGAACACGGCGGCGGCCGTGGTGCACAGCCGAGCCCCTTCAACGCACGGTCTGGAACCGTGAACGGCACACGGAAGCGCGCACGCCTCGGCATCCGGCGTGACACACGTCGCGCCGAACCAGTCCGCCTCCCGCTCGAAGCTGCGCGAAACGTGCCCGAACCCGAAGCCCCACGTGCAGGCCGTCAGCAGCACGCCGACCAGCTCGAGCGTCGTGTTCGACAGGTCCGGCGACAGGATCAACAGCAGCTCCAGCGCTCCGGAAACCGCGAGCATGGCGACAAATGCAAAGAGCAGGAAGAACTCGATGTGCCGCCGACGGATGTGCCCCGCTTCGTGGCCGAAAACCGCCTCGATCTGGCGGTCGTTCATCGACTCCAGCAGCCCGTCGGACAGCAGCACGTACCGCACCGGCGCCAGCAGCCCCATCACCGCCGCGTTGATCATCATCCCGTCGCTTCGCCACAGCAGCACGTCCCGGCATCGCAGCCCGATCGCGCGGCAGACCGCCTCCAGCCGGTCCCGCAGCGGCCCGTGCTCCAGTCGCGTCGTGCTCCACACGCGCGTCAGCAGCAGCGGCGACACGAGGAAGACGAGAAACGCCGCCGCCCCAAGCAGGAGGTCCGGCGTGAAGGGCCAGGGCGCCACGTTCCGCCGGATCCACGCGCCGTAACCGCGCGTCAGGTTGCCCGTGAAGAGGATGAGCAGCATCGGCAGCGCGACGACAAGGATGTGAAACCGGAAGTTGAAGAGGACGAATCCCCAGCGCGAAAAGCCATGCGCGGCGGCGCCCGATTCCATGCGCGGCTCGCCTCCTTCCTCACGGAAGGCGCGCTCCACCGGGTGCGATAACGCCCAGATCGCAACGGCGCCGCCGAAATACGGCAGCAGCAGGAGCACATCGGAGGCGATCCGCAACCACGGACCGCGCGTCAAGCCATAACACGCGATGGGCCAGGGCGTTGCGTACAGCACGACTCCGAAGCCGATCAGCAGGGAGGCTTTGATCGCGGTCATCCGGCGATGATGCTGGTGATGCGCGTCGTGCAAGTCGCCTCCCACGCCGCCCATCCGGCGCAAGGCCACCTTCGTTGCCAACTTCGTGAGCGCGGAGATTCCCATCAGCAGAACCGCGACCGCGGCGCAGGCCCATAGCCATTCTCGCGCTCCCGCGGACGAGTCGCCCCGGAGCTGGTCCGATCGAAAGAACACCAGCGCAAAGACAATCAGCGTCTGAAGATACATGTGCCCGGGGATTGTAGCCTTGTCGCGCGGTCAGGGGGAGCTTGGCGGACCCTGGACTTGCCGACGCGGCATGGCAGCCGCACTCAAGCATGGAATCAGGCAGGCGCGGCCAAGCGTACTCGCCACGCCGCGGCGAGCGGGCACCACCGAAGTGAGGTGACGTCACGCGGGTCCATTGCCGCGGACTCGTGCTGTCCGCTCATGTGGTGCTTCCTGCGAAACCGGGCCCTGCCACAACGCCGGCGCCGCCTGTGACCTCAGTGCCACCCGCGACACCCGCCGTCCAGCCGTCCGTGGTGAAAGGCGACGCGCGTTACTCCCGCGCAGGCGGGAATCCAGCATCGTCATTCCCGCGCAGGCGGGAATCCCGTCAGTGGCTTGTCAGGAGGCACGAATCCCGCGATTTTTCCGGAGGCCCTGGACCCCCGCCTGCGCGGGCGTGACGCGCCCCATTCCCGGTTTCGAGTTCCTCCCCGGGCCGCTAGGCATCAACCAGATTGGCCGGGCTGCCGCCGAGGTTCCCTGCGTTGGCGCTCGCTGAACGACTTTCCGATCGAAGCAGGGGTTCCGCAGGCTTCGCGGGGAACGGCGGCGGCTCGATGCCGGACCGCTTCAGCGACGCGCGCACCAGCCCCAGAAAGAACGGCGATGGGTTCAGCGGGCGACCGGTAAGCTCCGGGTGCGCCTGCGTGGCGAGGAAGAACGGGTGCAGTCGCTCGGGCAGCTCCAGCACCTGCATGATCGGGTGATGGGGCGCCTTGCCCGAGAAGATCATGCCCGCGGCTTCGAGTCGTTCAATGTATGCGGGGTTGACCTCGTACCGGTGGCGGAACCGCAGGCGGATGTGGTCCTGCCCACCGCACAGCCGGTGGATCAGGCTCTCCGGCTTGAGCACGACGTCGAAGCCACCCAGCCGCATGTTGCCGCCCAGACCCTCGATGCGCTTCTGCTCCGGCAGCAGGTCAATCACCGGGTCCGCGCAGTCGCGGTCCAGCTCCGTCGTGCCCGCGTACTTGAGTCCCAACACGTTGCGGGCGAACTCGATCACGGCCATCTGCATCCCGTAGCAGATTCCCAGGTACGGCACGCCTGACATGCGCACGTATTCGATGCACTCCAGCTTGCCGTCCACGCCGCGGAAGCCGAACCCGCCCGGCACGATGACGCTGTGAATGTGCATCAGCCGGTCGGCCACGTTGGAGGCGGTCAGTTCCGAGCTGTCCACCCACTCCATCTGCACGCGGGCGTTGGATTGCGTGCCCGCGTGCTCCAACGCCTGGATGATGCTCGCGTAGCTGTCCCGCACGGTCGTGTACTTGCCGATGATGCCCACCGTGATGGGGTGCGCGGCGCCGCGGAACTTCCCGATATAACCGTTCCACGTTCGCCGGGCCTGCTCTTCGCGCTGCTCGTCCACGAGCGGCTGCACATGCAGAATGTCGAGCACGGCCTGGTCGATGCCCGCGCCGTGCAGCATCTCCGGTATGAGGTAAATGCTCTCGCAGTCGTGCATGGAGAAGACGCGGTTCATCGGCACGTTGGCGTAGAGCGCCAGCTTCTCCCGCGCCTTCTGCGCCACGGGGCGGTGCGCCCGACAGGCGATGATGTGCGGCTGGATGCCGGCGGCGTTGAGCAGCTTGAGGTTGATCTGCGCGGCCTTGGACTTCTGCTCGCCCAGCGACTGCGGCTCGATGACGTAGGTCAGCGCGACGAAGCAGAAGTTCTCGGCGCCTTCCTCATACGCCATCTCGCGGACGGCCTCGATGTAGTAGGCGTTTTCGACGTCGCCGACCGTGCCGCCGATCTCGACGAAGACGACGTCGGCGCGGCTGGCCACCGCCAGCTCGCGCAGGCGGTACTTCACTTCGCCAGTGACGTGCGGGATCATCTGCACGTCGCGCCCGAGGTACAGCCCCTTGCGCTCCTTCTCGATGACGGTGGCAAAGATCTGCCCGCTGGTGGAGAAGTTGAGGCGCGTGAGGTCCTGGTCGAGCATGCGCTCGTACGTGCCCAGGTCCATGTCGCATTCCATGCCGTCGTCGAGGACGAACACTTCGCCGTGGCGGAAGGGGTTGAGCGTGCCGCTGTCGCGGTTGAGGTAGCCTTCGAGCTTGATGGGCGCGACCTTCAGCCCCTTGTCCTGGAGAATCTTCGCCAGGGAGCTGGAGAAGATGCCCTTGCCCAGACCGCTCATCACCGTGCCGAAGGTGACGACGTACTTGGTCCGGCCCTTGGCGTATCCGGCGGGAAGGGGGGTGTAGAACTCGGTCTCGTCCGAAACGTGGCTGACACTGGAGAGGATTTCGTCGGCGCTCATGATCGCGTCTCGGGTCACGGGTTTCGGGTCACGGGTTTCGGGCCGGGTGTCCGATGCGGCAGCGACTCCGCCGCGCCCCGCGCCGGATCCGCCGTTCGCCGACACCCTCGCCCCGCCAACCTCATCGAGCGCCCTACGCCGGACGCCCGAGCGCTTCCCCCCTCCAACGGCCCTTGCGGACCGCGTAACCGTCACTTCCCCTTCGCCCGGCGCACAAAGGCCGCGTAGTCTTCCGGCGTGTCAATGCCGGGCGCCTGGGGATCCACGATCAAAACAAAGATCGACCGGCCGTTCTCCAGCCAGCGCAACTGTTCGAGCGACTCCGCCTCTTCGAGGGAACTGGGCGGCATCTTAACGCGATCGGTGATTTGCATCAAGACATCCGCGCGGTAGGCGTAAACGCCCAGATGCAGCAGCCAGCGCGACGCCCGGTCCACCTCGCCCTGCGTCGCTCGCGGGTACGGCGTCAAGCTCCTTGAGAAGTATAACGCGCGGGAATGGACGTCCACCACGACCTTCACGCAGTTCGGATCCGCGGGCGAGCCGGGTCCGCGACGCGGGCCATCGTCCGAGAACCGGGACGCCAGGGTGAAGATCTCGGCGGCGGGATCCTCCCCGCGCTGCGCCAGCGTCGAGGCCAGCCGGATGAGGGCGCCGGGGTCGATTTCCGGCTCGTCGCCCTGAATGTTGATGACCCAATCGCGCGGGGCAAGGTTCAGCGCGCGGGCGACCTCGGCGACGCGATCGGTGCCGCTGGGGTGGTCCGCCCGCGTAAGAACCGCCTTACCGCCGAAAGTTTTCACAGCGTCGAGAACGCGCGAGTCGTCCGTGGCGACGCAGAAGTCATGGATCGGGCCTCGCGCTTGCAGCGCCAGTTCCCAGACGTGCTGGATCAGATACTTGCCCGTTTCGCGGAGGAGCGGCTTGCCCGGCAGGCGAGATGAGGCAAAACGAGCCGGGATGACGGCGACGATGGACAAGGAATTCCTCCCCGCGGCGACGTCGATTGACCTGGAGACCCGAGTTCACGCTGAGTGACACGGGTCCGCGCTGGGTGGCACGGGTCCGCAGCAGCGGACCCGTGAGCATCCGTCAGGTTCAACGAGCGCCTCCTCCCCAAACCACGTCCTCGAAGGAGTGCAGCCCGCCGTCCGCGGAACTAAACTCCCCGCATGTTCCTCCCCGATGGCAGTGTTCGCAAGTTTCGCCGTTGCGTGGAATCGCCGGGATGTGCCCACGAGTTGACATTCACATGTCATGGGCGACTGCCTCTGCTCAGTAAGGACCGCACCCGCGAGTGGCTTGTGGATTCACTGGATCGCGCGCGGAGGATACTTGCCCTCAAGCTGTGGGCATACGTCATCATGCCGGAACATGTTCATGTGCTCTTCCTGCCGACACGCCCTGATTATCGAATGTCCGCCATTCTGAAGGTCATTAAGCAGCCGGTGGGGCAAAAGGCCCTGAATTTCTTGAAGGAGTTTCATCCTTCATGGCTCGCCCGGATGCGCGTTCCGTCGTCCGGCGGGCAACCGGAGCACGGATTCTGGCAGCCGGGCGGCGGATATGATCGCAACATCGACCGCGCGCGGACTGCATGGAATTGCGTGCAGTACATCCACAACAATCCGGTTCGTCGTGGGCTGGCGGCGTGTCCGTCGGACTGGGAGTGGTCGAGCGCGCGCTGGTACGAGGGCCGCTCTGATGTGCGATTGGCCATGGACGAGGCACCGCCGGACTCGCCGATATGAGAATCGCAGCGTGCTCGCTCAAACCGGCGGGACACGGCTGGAGTCTTGGGCGCCACGCTTGACGCGGCACCACGGGTCCGCTGCTGCGGACCCGTGCCACCCAAGGGGAGTTCTTTTTGGCAGGGAGTTCTCCTTGGCAGAGATTCCCCCAGGCAGGGGGTTCTCCATGGCGGGAAGTCCTGCGCCGGCTTACGTGCACGGGGCCGGCGTCCGTCGGGACCACCAGCACAGGCTTAAGAGCGCGAAGAGCAGATCTCCGTGCTCGCTGCGGCGATTCAGGTGGTCTTGAAGAATCTGCTCGATGCCTTCGAATCGCAGGAATGCAAACGATTCCACCGCTTTCGCCGTGACCACGTCGCCGAACAGGTTGCGCAGCGGCCCGCGCAGGTACTCGCCGAAGGGAACCTCGAAGCCCTGCTTGGGGCGGTCGAGCACCGCGTCCGGCAGGATGCCGCGGTAAGCATCGACCAGGATGCGCTTGCGCAGACCTCGATCGACTTTCCACGCGAAGGGCATGGCCAAGCCCATCGCCGCCACCTGCGGATCCAGAAACGGCACGCGGACCTCCAGCGAACACGACATGCTCGCCAGGTCCACCTTGTGCAGCATGTCGCCCGGCAGACCGTACTGCACGTCGAACGCGAGGACCGAGTCCATGTCATCCGGCGGCGCGAAGGGTTGGGAGAGTTGCCGGGCCGTGCTGAGAACCGCCTGCTCGGCGTGTCGCAGTGCTTGCGGCTCACGCAGAATGCGCTCCGCTTCGGGGCTGAGGATGCGCGCCCAGGCAAGGTGCCGCGCGAGGGCGTCGCCGCCGCCTGCGCGCAGAAGCTTGCGGAACTGACGCGCGCGGTTCGCGCCCGGGGACGACTTCGCGGAGCCGGCGCGCCGCAGCAGGGGCAGGAGGAGGCCGTTGCGAAGGACGGCGGGGATTCGCTGGTAGCTCCGCAGCGCCGCGTGGGCGGTGTAGCGCCAGTACCCGCCGAACAGCTCATCGGCTCCGTCACCGGAGAGCGCCACGGTGACATGCCGCCGCGCCAGCCGCGAGACCAGCGTGGTGGGGATGATCGAGCTGTCGCCGAACGGTTCGGACAGGTGGTCCAGGACGGCGGGGATCGCGTCGATCACCTCGCGCTGCGTCAGCCTCCACTCGTGGTGCGCGGCGCCGATCCGCCCGGCGACGAGGCGGGCGTAGTTCGACTCGTCGAACATCGCGTGCTCCGCCTGGCCGATCGAGAAAGTCTCCACGGGCCGGCTCGAAGCCTCAGCGAGGTGCGTGGCGACGATGCTCGAATCCACGCCGCCCGAGAGGAAGCAGCCGAGAGGCACGTCGCTGACGCGCTGGCGGACGACGGATCGGGCGATGCGCTCTCGCAAGTTCGTCAGCGCTTCCCCGTAGGACATGGAGGACAACTCCGCACGGGCGTCCTGCACCTGCCGGGCGAGGTTGAAAAACGCGCGGGGCGCTGCAGCCCCGTTGCGAGTGAACGCCAGCAGGTATCCCGGCGGCAGTCGCCTCGCGCCTTCGTAAATCGTGCTCGGCGCGGCGATGTAGCCAAGCAGCAAATGGTGCAGCACGGACGACGGGTCCAGGCGTCGGTCACAGAATGCGAGTTTTTCCAGACCGGACAACTCGCTGGCGAAGCACAAGCCCTGCGGATGGGCGGCATAGAGCAGCGGCTTGATCCCGACTGGGTCGCGCGCGATGAAGCCTTCGCCGCGGCGCGCATCAAAGAATGCCAGCGCCCACATGCCCTCGAGCCGCGCGAGGGCGGCCTCGCCCCATGTGGCGCAGGCCGCCAGCGCGATCTCCGTGTCACCCGTCGAGTGGAAGACCCAGCCCGCATCCTGAAGTTGCCAGCGAAGTTCGTCGCCGTTGTACAGTTCGCCGTTGTAGGCGATCGCGACTTTTCCTTCGAGAGCGGTCAGGGGCTGGTCGGCCTGTGGCCGCGGATCCTGCACGGCGAGCCGGACGGCGGCGAAGCCGACGGCGCCAGGCGCATCGCGCTGAATCCACACGCCGAGGTGATCCGGGCCACGGTGGCGAAGCGCTTGCACCGCCGCGCGGAGCCGCTCCGCGTCCACCGGCGCGGCGTCGAAATGGACGATCCCGGCTATTCCGCACATGGACGATTCCGGCCGGTGTAGAGTCGCAGAATACCAGCGCCTGACAGAGCCGCGACCGTGAGAATACCAGCGCCTCACAGAGCCGCGACCGTGCGGGAGCGAACGTCCCGAACTTCGATCGCGCCCTCGGGCGCGCGGCAGCGCCTCTCCAACAAGTCGAAGACTTGCAGCAAGCGTCCCCGCAATCGGCGCCGCACCGGTCGCTCCCTGACGATCGCGGCTCCGTTCTGCACGGGATGCGATCCATCCGAGGCGCTAAACTGGGCGCACGCGGACGGTGATCATGCTTCGCGCTTCGACCGCGTCGGCAACCGCTTACGGTCGCGTCACGGCTGCGGCTCCCCGCCCTGTCCCTGCAGCGACGGCGGCGTCGGCATCTCTTTCATCGCATACAGCCGCTCGGCCTCCCGGAGTTCTACGCTCGCCTCGTCATGAAGGTTCCGTCGTTGCAGGAATTCGCCATACGCCTGATGCGCCTCGGGGTTGTCCGGTTCAAGCACGACCGCCTGGCGATAGCGGAGCCGGGCGAGGTCCATGTCGCCGCGGTCCTCATGCTCGCGCGCCAGGAAGATGTACTGCCGGGCCATGGGACCGACGAAGCGCGACGCCCACTCGGCCTGCTTGAGGGCCTTTTCAAACTGCCCCTTCAGCTCGAACGCCGCGGTGCGACCCATGATCGCCGCCGGATAATTCGGGCGCGCCATGATCGCCCGCCCGTAGAAATCGATCGCCCGGTCGCACTCGCGCAGACCTGCGGGCGCGTTGCGCTCCTTGAACCGTCCCTCGCCGATGACGTAGCTCATCGCGCCGACGTCGTGGAGATTCTCCGCGTCGTTGGGCTTGCGGTCGTGGCACTTCATGAAGATTTCGCGCGCCCGCCCGTAGTCGGATTGCAGCACCGCCTCCTGCCCGTCGATGCGCATCGAGCGGTAGGGGTATTCGCAGCCCCCCATCAGCGCCGCGGCGAAAGCCAGGAAGGCGATCGACCACCCATTCAAACGCGCCATCCGCTTCAGCCGTGTCATACGCTTCATCCGCGCCATCCGCTTCACCCGTCGCGTGAACACATGGTCCTCCCTGCGTGTCTTCGCCGCATTTCGTGAGGCCTTGGCCGTTGCCGGCGCCGCGCCGCTCGTCGCCGGACGTGTCGGTTTGATAGTACGTCTGCGGCGAACGGGCCACAAGCGCCGCGGGTTTGCCGCGCAGGCGGGTACGCCGCCCATGCAGGCTTGCTGCCCCGGAGGTCACGCCGGCAGCGGACGCATCCTACCGGGCCGCGACCGTAAGGGAGCGTTTCTTGGGTTTGTTGTGCGGTGCCGCTTGCCTGTGGTCGCGCATCAGACAGGTGAGCTTCGCCCCCTCACGGGCCCCGTTTGGATCGGGCGTGCCCCTGCCGCTTCGTTCGCGGCGCAGTTCATCCAAGCTCGAACGCCGCCGGCGTGCGTCGAGGTTCGTCATGTTGCCAGGCCGAAGTAGCGGAGGAATACCGACTGCGCCCCAGTCGATCATGCGTCTTGTTCGAGCTTGCTGCATCGCCGTCTCAACATCTGTTTTGCAAATGCACTAACCGGCGTGACGGACCCCGTTTCGCCTGTCGGATTTCGATTGCGATTTCGCCTTCAACGTCGTAGGCTGAATCGGCATGGGAACGGCGTCGATGGGCCGGCCGGAGCTTGGGACGGCAGGGACTCTCTTGGAGGCGGCATCATGAATCTCAAAGGCAGAGTCGCCCTCGTGACCGGCGCTTCACGCGGGATCGGACGCGCCATAGCGATGTCCCTCGGCGAGGCCGGTTGCGACGTCATCGTCAACTACGCGTCCAGCGAGGCGGCGGCGCGCGAGGTCGTGGACCTCATCGTCGCATCGGGATCGCGCGCCAAGGCCATCCGCGCGGACGTGGCCGACATGGCGGCGGTCGAGGGCATGGTGGCGGAGGCGCACCGCGAGTTCGGCCAGATTCACATCCTCGTCAACAACGCGGGCATCAACCGCGACCGCACGTTCCTGAAGCTGACCCGCGCCGAGTGGGACGACGTGATCCGCACCAATCTCGGCGGTCCGTTCAATACGGCGCACGCGCTGATCCCCAGCATGTGCGAGGCCGGCTTCGGGCGCATCATCAACATCACCTCCATCGTCGGGCAGATGGGCAACTACGGGCAGTCGAACTACGCGGCGGCCAAGGGCGGGATCATCTCGTTCACCAAATCGCTGGCGCGCGAGGTGGCGAAGAAGGGGATCACCGTCAACTGCGTGGCGCCGGGGTACATCAACACGGACATGATGAAAGGCGTGCCGGATCGCGTCATCGAGCAGGTCAAGACGATCACCCCGCTGGGGCGGCTCGGCGAACCGGAGGAGATCGCCTGGGCGGTGCGCTTCCTCGCGGACCCGCGGGCGTCGTACATCACCGGGCAGGTTGTCGCCGTCAACGGCGGGATGTACATGTAGCGCATGGAGGCGGCACGAGGGGCTAAAGTCACCCAGTGAGAGGAGAGCATGATGGAACTGCAGCAAGCCGGCACGCAGGTTGGCGATTTCGGCAATGGGGGCGGAAGCGAGGCGGTCAGCATGGGCTTGCCGGTGTCGGACGTTCGTCCCGCCGAGGCCTCGGATGTTTCTCGTCGCACTTTTCTCGCTGCATCCGCCGCGGCATCCGCTGTGGCGCTCGCGGGGGGCTGTGCGACTTCGGGAACGCGCGGGGCGCCGGCGGTGATGACCGATCGGGGCAAGATGCCCGATCGGTTGCGCGTCGGGCTGATCGGCTGCGGCGGGCGCGGGACCGGGGCGGCGCGCGATGCGGTCACTTCATCGCCCAACGTGGAGATTGTAGCGCTGGGCGACCTGCTGGACGAGCGTGTCAAGAGCTGCCGGGAGGCGCTGAAGGATCTGGGCGACAAACTCAAGGTTACGGATGACCGTTGCTTCACCGGTTTTGACAACTACAAGCACGTGCTCGCCGCGGGCGTGGACATAGTGATTCTTGCCACGCCGCCGCACTTCCGCCCAATGCACCTGAAAGCCGCCATGGAGGCGCGCAAGCACGTGTTCATGGAGAAGCCCGTCGCGGTGGACCCGGTCGGCGTTCGCAGTGTGATTGCTTCGTCGGAACTGGCCGCGGAGCGCGGGTTGGCGATCGTGTGCGGGACGCAGCGGCGGCACGACCCTGCGTATGTCGAGACGCTGAATCGCATTCTCGACGGGGAGATCGGCGAAGTTGTCGGCGGGCAATGCTATTGGAATCAGGGTGCATTGTGGGTGGTCGAGAAGAAGGCGGAATGGTCGGACATGGAGTGGCAGTGCCGCAACTGGCTGTATTTCTGCTGGTTGTCCGGCGACCATATTGTCGAGCAGCACGTGCACAATCTCGACGTGATGAACTGGGCGATGGGCGGCCCGCCGACCAAGTGCGTGGGCACGGGCGGGCGGCAGGTGCGCATAGATGCCAAGTTCGGCAATATTTTCGATCACTTCGCGATTGAGTACGAATACTCGGGCGGGCGCCGTGTGATGAGCATGGCGCGGCAGATGCCGGGCTGCTCCGACCGGGTCAGCGAGCACGTCGTCGGCACGCGCGGATGGGCGGACCCCAATGGCACCATCCACGTGGACAAGCATGGGTGGTCCAAGGAAAAAACGTGGAAGTATGAGCAGCCGGAGGGCGAGCCGGTCAATCCTTATGTGGTGGAACACAAGGATCTCATCGCGAGCATCCGCGCGGGACGGCCGCTCAACGAAGGCAAGCGCATCGCCGAGAGCACGCTGACCGCCATCATGGGTCGCATGTCCGCCTACACGGGGCGCGAGGTATCATGGAACTGGGTGATGAACGCCTCGCAGCTCGATCTGACGCCGCCGCATTATGAGTTCAGCTCGCTGCCGATCGCACCGGTGCCCGTGCCGGGAGAGACCAAGCTTATTTGATGGATTTCCACCGAGGCGGGCCTCGAGTGACTGGCGATGCTCGTCATTCTTTCGAAGGCGGGTCTCCAGCTTCGTCATTCCCGCGAAGGCGGGAATCCAGGCGGCGGCCGGCGAGCAGGCAGGAATCCTGGGGCTTTCCCGGACGGACTGGACCCCCGCCTGCGCGGGGGTGACGACCTCTCGCGTTCGGTCTCGAGTTTCACCGCAGACTGTTACTTCATCGCCGGGGCTGCTGCGCAGAAATGAACGACAGGCAACAACAGGCAGGCGCAGCGCCCTCGGTGGCAGCGCAATGGGGAACGCGCCTGGCGGCCGCTTCGGGCGTGGTCCTGTTGGGATGGGTCGTCTATCGGTTTCTGACGACGCACGCATCCGGGCATGATATCCAGGCGCCTGCGCCGTCGGCTCTGGCCGTGCTGCCATTTGTGGGAATGCTCCTGAGCATCGCCGTTCTGCCGCTGATTTCGAGGACGCAGCATTGGTGGGAACACAACCGCAATAAACTCATTGTTTCCGCGGGCTTCGCCGGGATGGCGCTGCTGTACTACGCGGCCACGCGCGGATGGCATGGCGTGGAAAAGGCCTTGATCCACTCGATGGCGGAGGAGTATCTGCCCTTCATCATTCTCCTTTTCTGTCTTTATGTGATCAGCGGGGGCATCAACCTGAAGGGCGACCTGCCCGCGCATCCGCTGACCAATACGGCCTTTCTTGGCATCGGCGCGGCGCTGGCGAGCCTGATCGGGACAACCGGAGCGAGCATGTTGCTGATTCGCCCGCTGCTCCAAACCAATTCCGAGCGCAGGCACGTCAAGCACACCGTGATCTTTTTTATTTTCCTGGTAAGCAACGTCGGCGGATGCCTTCTTCCCATCGGTGATCCGCCGCTCTTTCTGGGGTATCTGCAGGGCGTTCCGTTCTTGTGGACTCTCAATCTGTGGAAGGAGTGGCTGTTTCTTTCCGCGGGGTTGCTGATGGTGTATTACTTCTGGGATCGTGCGGCCTATCGGCATGAGACGCTGCGGGATCTTGTGCTGGATGAAACGCAGGTGCGCCGGCTCACATTGCGGGGCGGCGGCAATCTGCTGCTGCTGTTGGGCGTGGTGCTGTGCGTGGCGCTGATCAAGCCGGGCGAGGCGCTGCCGGGCACGGCGCTGGTCGCGCCGCATTTCCTGCGCGAAATGGCCATGCTGGGGATGGTCGCGGTTTCGCTGTGGCGCACGCCGTCATCCGTCCGCGAAGCCAACCAGTTCAACTACACAGCGATCATCGAAGTGGCCGTTCTCTTCATCGGGATATTTATTTCCATGCAGCCGCCGCTGGAGCTGCTGCGCGCCGGCGGCGACGATATTGGCAAGGTGCTGGATGCGCCCTGGAAATTCTTCTGGGTCACGGGAGCATTGTCCAGTTTCCTGGACAACGCGCCGACCTATCTTGTGTTTTTTCAGATCGCCAACTCGATGACCCATCAGGCCGGCCCGGGGGTCTTTCAGTTGCTGGACGGCAATTTCATCCGGCAGGATCTGCTCGTGGCCATTTCGCTGGGAGCGGTGTTCATGGGCGCCAACACCTATATTGGAAACGGCCCGAACTTCATGGTCAAGAGCATCGCCGAACAGTCGGGCGTGAAGATGCCGAGCTTCTTCGGGTACATGGTCTATTCCGTTGGCATTCTCGTTCCGTTGTTTGTCGGCGTGACGCTGTTGTTTTTGTAATGCGGCGGCCTTCAAGGGCGATGGAGCCGGACGCGTGCGGCGACCATGACCTCGGAGGCAATTCAGCGGGACAGGGCGGGCGGTCCCGCCATTGAAAGCAGGCTTGCGAAAGGGATGCCGGTTCCCCATCCGATTAGTTGCGCAGGCTTCGCGTGGGCGTCGTCTGGTCGATGTATATGAGGGCGTCGTAGCATTCCTGAACATTGCACGCCCCGAATTGAAAGTCGGTCGCCAGCGCTCCGATCATGCGGAACGGGCGGGCCTGCGTCAGCCAGGCGCTTGAGGCGTCGTCCTTGGAGGCGGTGCGAAGATCCAGGACTCCGATGGGGATTTGTGCGGCACGGAAGAAAGCATCCACGCTGTCCGCCGGCGGGGGTTGGAGGGGATAAATGCCCAGCCCGTCGTTGCCTATGGCCGTGTACCGTCCTTCGCCGCAAGCGAAGCCCAGCACAACGTAGTCCTTGCCATAGGTGCGTCGCAGCCATGAGCCCATGGCGCCAGGGCGATTGTGAACGTGCCCATTGTGGGCCCACAGCACGATGCGCGCGCCTTGCGGTTCATGCTCCAAGATCCACTGTACATTGCGCGCCATGCTTTCATCGCGCGAAATCTCGTTGGCTTTCATCTGTTCGCACTGAGCAACGACGCGTGCATTCTGTATTGCCCAGTCAGCATCACGCTGGGATGTGAGGGCCGCGTACTGCGTTTTCGATGCATCCATGTGCTCAAGGACCGCCTTGCAGGCTGCGCTGATGTCAGCGGGGCGAGGTTGTGGGGATCTCGGCGATGGGGCCTTGGCACGATGCTCGACCCGAAGACTCTGTCTGCCGGATTTGAAAACGGAAACATCCGGTCCGACGAGGTATTGGTTGGAATTGAGGGAAAAGCCGAGGGGCGCAGCGGATTGAAACTGCTCGAAGTCAAGGTCGAACTGACCCACAAGAGCGAGCCGCCGTCCGTCAATCTCGACAGCCAGATCGTCAAACCACACAACGCCGTCCCCGGTGTCAAGCAGGCCGAAGTTGATGTTGACGGCATCTCGGGGGACGTCGAGGGTAATGGTAAACAGTTTCCAGTCCGTCGTCCCGGTGGGTGCACGGTCGTGCATATTGTCGAATGCAAGCACCCCGTCCGGTCCATCGACGCGCCACCACAGGCCGGCCTGCGGGCGCGTGACGCCCTCCGTCTTGATCTGACCCGTGAAACGAATCTGCTTCCCAAGGCAGTTATCCAAAGGAAACGTGCCCACGAGCGTGCAGTACGGCGCCGCCGGCTCAGCGTCGGTGCGATGTCCGGCGAGGGCATACGATTGCTCGGCCTGACCGGCGTAGGCTGGGTCCGCGCGCTTGAGGAATTCCGTGACAATGCCCATGGCGACATCGGGCGTCTGCATGTCAAAACCGGTGAAGGCGATGCGCCCCCTTCCCGCGGCGTTGAACGCGCGCATCCATTCGATCATGTCGAGCACTTCCTGCGTGTTCCACGTCCAGAAGTACATGCCATCCAGGAGCCTCCGGGGGTCGCCCTGTCCGCGCACGGCATAGTCGCTGACGGCGCAGGACTCCGGCATGTTGGCTTCGATGGAGAAAACCGTGAAGCCCATTTCGGCGGCGAGGAACTCCACGAGCCGGTGCTTCATCTGAAAAACTTCACGCGTGCCGTGTGTGCATTCGCCCAGGGCGACGACGCGCGCTTCGCCTATGAGCTGCTTGAGCGCCTGAAGATCATCAAAGCCATGTCCAGCCTCAACGGTTTTCAGGGAAATGGCGTGTTCCTTCAGCCATGCAACCTCGTCGGGTTTCGGGCCATCCAGCGCCATGGCCGAGGCACAGAGCTGAAGGATGGCAGGACACAACAAGGTGGAAGTGAAGATGCGCATGGTGAATTGTTTCTCGGGAGGTGTATTCACAATATCCTTGGCGCGTCGCATTGGCTTCCAATCTGGTGAAGGTGCGAGGTTCTGGAAGACCCGAATTTGCCGATCGGGCGGCGATCTTTGAATAAGACAAACTCTCCTCGCCAAAATCAGAATTGACGATGACGATCGGCGCCGTGGCCGCTGGCATCGTGCCGCGCGCGCTACACCGGCGGCCGCAGGAACAGCGCCCGCTCGGCTTTCGTCATGGACATCCGCCGCCGCGCCATGACTTTTTCCGCCACTTCGACAAGCCTCCATGGGTCGCCCTGCGCCAGTCCGCGCTCGGTGAGCCATGCGAACGCGGGCAATGACTTGGGGATCAGCCCGCCGCCCGCCGCCATCGAGGCAAATCCAAGCGCGGCGCCGGTCGGAATGGCCGTGTTGATGCCGGTCTTCGCGTGGTCGGCGATGATCGCGCCGAAGAACTGGCATCGCGTGTCAACTTCTTCGCCTCCGACGCGCACGCGCACGCTGCCGTACGTGTTTTTCAAATCCGAGTTCGACGTTCCCGCGCCCAGGTTGACCCAGCTTGCGACATAGGAATGCCCGAGGAACCCGGCGTGTTGCTTGTTGGAATGCCCTTGAAAGACGCAGCCGTCGATCTCGCCGCCGATCTTGCAGACCGGGCCAATGCGATTCGCGCCGTGCAGCCAAGCGTGCGCGTTGATGCGCGACCGCGGGCCGATGAAGCAGGGGCCCTCGATCACCGCGAAGGCGCCGACGTGCACTTGTTCGTCGATGAAGATCGGCCCTTCCGAGGCGTCCACGACGCAAGGTCCTTGGAAGACACACGATGGGCCGACGTGAATCTGATCCGAATTTGCGACATGAACAAATGGAGGAAGGGGGAATGCATGACCGGCGTCGCCGGCACGCCATTCCGAGCGGAGCGCGTCGCCCAAGCGCGCGACGAGGTCCCACGGCCCGCAAAGCCAATCGCCCTCGGCCTCGACAACTGGCACATCCTTCAAGGCCGCATCCAGCGCCGACGGGGACAGAAGCACCTCCGCGCTGATGCGAGAAGCCAACCCGGCATCACAACAGATCCAGGCGACGCCATCCCTGCCCCGCCCGACAAGCGGCGCACGCGAAGACGGGTTGACCGGCGACCCCAGCCAGCGCGCGTTCACGAGCAGGGCGTCGGGCGGCAGGGCGGCATTCACCGCAAGCGAACTCCGCTCTGCCGCGACCTCGCGCATCCAGGATCGAACCAGCAGCCCGGTGGCCTTGCTCCCGGCCTGGCGTTCGCACCGCGCCAGCAGCGAATGCCTACCCAGCACCAGCTCCGGCAGGCTGCGCCACGCGAGCAGCGGCTCGAATCGGGTCCATCCCTGATCTTCGAAGAGCACCAGCGGGTTCATGCGGCACGTCAGCATACCCGGTCGGCGCGCCGACGGGGAGGGTCTTTCTTGAACGCGCTGCCCGCCCCGTCTAACTTCTCGCTCGGTTTCGGGGGACGGCCCGCCGTGGTGACCGGCGAGCGCCTGATTCTGAAACGCAAACGCAAGAGCAGCCGCACACGCAAACGCCGGCGCAACAGCAAACGCAAACGGGAGAATCCACTTGACCGCGACGACGACGACGACGCGACAAACCCTCCACACCAAGGCCGTCGAGCTGTCCCGGCTCGTGCTGCAGATGACGACGCAGGCGGGGTCGGGCCACCCCTCCAGCGGCCTCTCGCTGGCGCACATTGTGGTCGAGTTGATGTATCACGAGATGCGCTTCGACCCGGCGGACCCCTGGAACCCGGCCGCCGACCGGCTTGTGCTATCCGAGGGTCATGCCGTCCCGATCGTGTACGCCGCCTACTCGGACTTGGGCGGAATCGTGGGGACGCGCCAGAAGCGCAAGCGGCTGACGCGCGACGATCTGCTCACGCTGCGAAAGCTGGACAGCGTGCTCGACGGCCACCCCAACCCGGCCGAAGGGTTCCCGTTCTTCGACGCCGCGACCGGGTCGCTGGGGCAGGGGCTCTCCGCGGCGGCGGGGCTGGCGCTGGCCGCGCGGCTTGACGGCATAGACAAGCGCATCTTCGTGCTCGTCGGCGACGGCGAATCGCGCGAGGGGCAGATATGGGAGGCGATGGACTTCGTCGCCGAGAAGGGCTTGCGCAACGTCTGCGTCGTGTTCAACTGCAACGGGCAGGGACAGGCCGGCGATGTTTCAGATCAGCAGACGCCCGAGATGATCCGCGCCAAAGCGACCGCTTTCGGCTGGGAGGCGGTGACGCTCAACGGGCACGATCCGCAGCAGGTCTCCTCGATCCTTTCCCGCGCGGGCAAGGGTGAAAAGCCGCTGGCCGCCGTCGCACGGACGGTGAAAGGGTGGGGCGTGCCGCTGCTTCAGTCCGGCAACTACCACGGCAAACCGCTTACGCGGGAGCAACTGTCGGTCGCGCTGGCGCAGCTCGATGAAACGCTCGCAAGCCTCTCGCCGGAGAGTGATGAACCCATCGAAGCACGTCAGGCGACGCCGTCCGCGCCCGTGGAGCCGGCGGTGAAATCCGCGCCCGTGCGGCTGCCGGATTTTGCCACCGGGCTGAAGCGCGTCGGCTTGGACGCGGCGCTGGCGAAGAAGAAGCTGGCCACGCGCGTGGCGTACGGCGCGGCGCTGGTCTCACTGGGAGACGTGGACGCGCGCGTCGTGAGCCTCGACGCCGACGTGAGCAACTCGACCTACGCGAACTTCTTCGCCGAGCGCCATCCGGAGCGGTTCTTCGAGTGCAAGATCGCCGAGCAGAACATGGTGACGGCGGCCGTGGGGCTTTCCGCCGCGGGGAAGATTCCGTTCGTCAGCAGCTTCGCGAAGTTCCTCACGCGGGCGTACGACCAGGTGGAGATGGCGGCCATCACGCGGGCGAACGTCAAGCTGGTCGGCTCGCATTCGGGCGTGTCGCTCGGGGCGGACGGGCCTTCGCAGATGTCGCTGCCGGACGTGGCGTACTTCCGCAGCATGACGCGGGCGGACAACGGGCGCGGCGAGCCGGTGTGTCGCGTGTTTCAGCCGTCGGACGCGGTGAGCGCGTATGCCTGCGTGGAACTCATGGCGAGCGCGCCGGGTCTGGCATACATGCGCACGCACCGTCCTGACGCGCCGTTTCTGTATTCGCCGACCGAGCGCTTTGACCTCTCCGGCTGGAAGCGCCTGCGCGAGGGGAAGTCGCTGACGCTGGTCAGCAGCGGATACATGGTGCACACGGCGCTGCAGGCCGCGGAGGAACTTGGGCGCGAGGGCGTCTCCTGCAACGTGTTCGACGTGTACGCGTTTCCGCTGGATGCGTCGGCGATTCTGGAGGCGGCGCGAGCCAGCGGCGGGACGATCCTCAGCGTGGAGGACAACTATATCGGCGGCCTGCACGCGGAGCTGGCGGAGGCCGCGGCCGCGGACGGAGACGTTGGCGCGTCCCTTGGAGCGCCAAAAGCCTCGCCCCGCGCCGCTCCCGGCTCGTCCGCGCACGCGGCGCCGTCCAGCGGACTGCGGGTGATCGGTCTGACGTGCCGGCGCCTGCCCAAATCGGCGCTGACGGCCGAAGAGGTGTTTGCTTACACCGGCGTCGGCGTCGAAGACATCATGCAGGCGGCCCGTCAGGCCGCGAGCACAGGAAGTTGAGGGCGCAGGACTCCGGGAATGAGGTGGCGGCGCACCGGCGATGAGGCGGCGACGCACTAGGAATGCGGTGGCGCAGCACCGGGCGAACCTGTTCTGGAGTCGCCAAGGGCTTTCCGCACGGGAATCCGACGGGGCTGGCAAGGGCAACCGGCGGTTCCGCGCATCTGGCGGCCCCGGGCATCAGGCGATCCGGCGTATCAGGCGGTTCCGGGCATCCGTGATCTGAGATTTCAGATCTGAAATCCGCAATCCGAAATCCACAATCCGAAATCCGAAATCCTGCCTCCCGCTTCCTCTGCCCGTCTGTCCGCGCCGCGCCGTGCCGGCGCGCCTTTGCCGCCCCCTCGAATCTCTCTTAGGATTTATAAGCAATACACGGCCCTTGCCGTGGGAAGATGATTCTGCCGATGAGGACCACGGCAGGCGCGGGGTGCGCGCCGCTTGGGCCCCGTCGGTTCTCAATTCACGAAAGGAGTGATTCCCATGCGAAACTCGCAGCGTGGAATGAAGGGGTGGATGCTTCTGGGTTGCGCCGCCGGGGCGATGCTCGTGCTGGCGCCGATCGCCGCGGCGCAGGAGCCGGAGCAGATCACCAAGGACAACGTCATCGCCGGCACGATGGACATCACCTTCCGCACGCGGACGGAGATCGACAACAGCGGCGACTTCAAGCCCGGCTCGCCGAAACCCGGCGTGAAGGACGAGTACAAGCTCGACATCATGGTGGCCGAGACGACCCAGTTCTCCGGCACGATCACGCGACAGCCGAACGTGTACACCAAGACGCTCGCTCGCTCCAAGCAGAGCGCCGCGATCGGTTTCGACGTGTCGCTGTCGGTCCTGAACCCCAAGGACCTCAAGATGAAGAAGCCGGTCGGCAAGTGGGTCGGCACGGTTCCGATCGACACGGCCTCCGGCGCGTATGACCTCTCGAAGGGCAAGGATCAGCAGAGCGCGCTGCGCATCGCCATCGACGCGATCGGCTCCGCGCAGGCCTTTACGGATCCCTTCAGCGGCCGCCTCATGGGCAAAGCCGAGAAGAAGGAGAGCCTCGCCGCGTACACCTTCAAGCGCGTGGTCGGCAAGAAGACCGTGGAGATGAAGGTGACCAAGAGCGACCCGATGCGCTTCGACAACATCGTCCTCGCCAAGGGTCCGGTGGAAGCCTATCCGCGCACCACCGTCACCGGGCGGCTTGACTACGACTACGAGACGGGCAACTGGTACACCGACGGCGTCCGCTTCCGCTACACGCTCAACGGCAAGGAGTACGAGGACGTGGTCACCGGCTCGATCAAGTGGGTCGAGGACCCCAACCGCGAATCCAACGGGAAGGGTTTTTACGACTTCAACCTGCGGTTCAACGAGGAGAAGAACCGCGCCGCCACCGGCGAGGGCGCCGCGTTCGAGGGCATGTCCGACGAGGCCGCGTTCTTCGCGGTGGACGCGTCGATCCCCTGCCTGACGGGCAAGATCGACTACGTGGACACGCTGATCTCCGGCGGCGATGCGCCATCGGCGAGCAAGGTGACCTACGCGCTGAACGCCAACAAGCTGACCAAGGCGCAGATCGTCAACTTCTTCAAGCTGTGGATGATCTGCATCGGTCCGACGAACGACGAGTGAAAGCTGAAAGTCGAAACGTCGAAAGCTGAAAGTCGACACGTCGAAAGTTGAAAGTCGAAACGTCGACATCCGAGCCGCGACCGTAAGGGAGCGCACTGTCAGGAACAGTAGCGGGAGCGGTCTGCAGAAACGGAGCTGGAACGGACGGCAGGCGCTATGGCGTAAGCAGCCTGCAGGGACCGTGGCGGCTGCGCCTGCGTGAGCGGCGCGACGTTCGCAGTCTCCGTCCGCGGCGACGGCGGGACGTTCACTCATATCGGCGGCACAGTCGAGCAAGCCTCGGCTGTGCCGCCTCTCTGTTGGCTGGAAGCCCGCGAGCAACGACGCTAAAATCCCGCCCCGTGCCCAAGGTACCCGCCAACTTCTGCCTGTCCTGCGGCTACAGCCTGGTCGGTCTGCCGCCGCGGCACCGCTGCCCGGAGTGCGGGCTGGAGTATGACGAGCACGTGCGCGTGTGGAAGCCGGCGCGGCCGCGCGCGATTCTGTTCGGCAGCGTGGCGTTCATGGGCGGCTTCTGCGGGATGATGCCCAACGCGATCCGCATGACGTTCAGCTCCACCTCGGCCTGGTCCCGCGTGTTCGGCATTCTCATGACGCTCTCGTACGCGGCGCTGGTGACGATCGTGCTGATCAAAGCCCTGGACCGCAAGCGGCGGGGCTACCGCGTCAGCTTCAGCGCGGCCGGCGTCGCGGTCCGCGGAGCGAACGTGGACGTGACCGTGCCTTGGACGCAGGTCGTCGAGTTGAATCGTGGCGAACGCTCTGGCCGCCACACCGCACGCCTCTCCGCCAAACTGTCCCGCGCCGAGGGCGCGCCCGTCCCCATCCTCTATTTCTTCGCCACCGATGACGAGGTGGATGACTTCGTGACCGAGTTCGAGTCGGCCCGCCGGCATTATCTGATCCCGACCCCGGGCGATCCTGCGGCGATCAAGTCGGGTTCGACAGTCGTGGAGAGCCGACCCTCGCGCGAGCTGACAGAGGACCGGCCGCTGGAAACGCCATGACCACCGCAACATGCCACCGCTGCGGCTACGACCTGACGGGCCTTCCGGTTTCGCATCGGTGCCCCGAATGCGGGATGGCGTTTGGCGCGCTGACGCGCGTGTGGAAGCCGAGCGAGCCGTGGATGCCGATCGTCTCGGCCGCGCTGCTGGGCTACTGCATCTTCTCCCACGGCTTCCGGGGACTGACGCCGTATCGAAGCGTCAACGTGACGATCAGCGTCGCGGTGATTGCCGGGCTTGTGGCGGTGGTGATCAGGATGACATTGAAGTACCGGCGGGGAATCAAGCTCGTGGTGTGCGCGGACGGCGTGCTGGTGCGCGACCACCAGAGGAATCTGTGGCTTACGGGGCCGGAAGTCGCGGACGTTGAGATCCGCTCGCGGCGCTTTCAGTCCGATCCGCCGTTCGTTGCGTTGGTGCTGCGCAACGGTGCGCGGATTCATCTGAACCGCTTCTTTCTTTGGAAGACGCAGATCGCGGACTTCGCGGCTTCCTGCGATGCGGCTCGTGCGCGCCGACCGCCGGAGGGCGGCGAGACTCGGATGATCGCGCCACAAGCGGGAGGCGAGGCGAGCTAGCCGACCGTGTGGGAACTCGCAACCCTGCACGCGGCTGGTCACCCCCGCGCAGTCGGGGGTCGAGGGCGTTTCGACCCACCGCTGCGTTCCCGCCTGCGCGGGAATGACGAAGCTGGATTCCCGCCTGCGCAGGAACGACGAGCGACGCATATCGCCACGGCCTGTCGTACTTCCCGCTCCGATTCTTTGACCTTACGAAGCGGTCAGCAAGGGAGTACCCTTGACACTCCTCAAGCACACCGGCTCGGGGGCGCTTCGGAAGGGGCGTTTGCACAAGGGCGCGGGTGCAAGGGCGCTTCTTCCGGGGCACATGCTCAAGGCGCACGATCAGGGTTCACCATCAGGGGAACACGTATGAAAGCGTACCTCGTCGTTCGAGCGCGTCGGCTGGCTTGTGGCTTGGCGTGTTGCGTTGTCGCGGCCTGCTGCGGCTGTCTGGGACCGATTCATGTGACCCTCGTCTCTCCGCCGGGCGGAGGCGGTTTGGACAACCTGATGCACTCCCAGCCGGGGCGCTCGCGCCGCGTGTCCTCCGCCGCGGAGAGTCCGCTGAGCAACCGCGACAACCTCTGGATCGCCCCCGGCGAGACGCGCGTGCTCGCCGACCTGACCGGGCCCGGCGTCATCCGCCACCTCTGGCTGACGTTCTCCGAGGCGGCGCCGAACTGGCTTTCCGCGGACGGTTCGGCCAACCCGTCGGAGATCGTGCTGCGGATGCACTGGGACGGCGCGGAGCAGCCGGCGGTGGAGGCGCCGCTGGGCGACTTCTTCGCAGCCGGGTTCGGCGTGCGCGCGGAGGTGAACTCCGTTCCGGTGCAGGTGCAGGGCGGAGATGCGTACAACTGCTACTGGCCCATGCCGTTCTTCAAGGGCGCGAAGGTCACGATTACCAACGAGAGCGCCCGGCGCCTCAGCGCTTTGTACTACCAGATCGACTACACGCAGGAGCCGCTCCTGCCGGGCACGATGTACTTCTGCGCGCAGTACCGGCAGGAGTTTCCCGAGCAGCTCGGCGCGGATTATCTCATCGCGGACATCGAAGGGCCTGGACACTACGTCGGAACGGTGCTCTCCGCGCGCAGCCGCAGCCCGGAGTGGTTCGGCGAGGGCGATGAGAAGTTCACCATCGACGGAGAAGAGCGACCGTCCGTCTGGGGCACGGGCACGGAAGACTTCATGCTGTCGGCCTGGGGTCTGGAGAAGTGCAGCTTTCCGTACTTCGGCGTGCCGTTCCTCGACGGGGACTGGGGCGACGTGGGCACGCGCGTGGGTGCATACCGGTGGCAGCTTGCGGACCCGGTGCGCTTCGAGAAATCCTGCCGCGTGGAGATCGAGCATTGGGGCTGGCTTTCGGCGGACGAGACCGAGACGGGCAAGGTCGAGGGCTTCGTCGAGCGCGAGGACGATCTGGCCAGCGTGGCGTTCTGGTATCAGGTGGGGCAGCCGAAACGGTTCACCACGCTGCCGAGCGCGGCGGATCGCGTGTTCCCGAACCTCGATGTCATCACGGAGGGGAAAGACGTGATGAACTCGGCGCGGCATTCGACGGGCGAAGTCGTTTTGCAGAAGGGCTACGAGTGGACCGGCGAGGGGCAGTTGTTCTTCATGCCCGCCGAGCAGGCCGGGGCGAATGTCGGGGGCGCAGCGCCCCCGCCGGCCGGCGGCGTTGCAGCGGTTGAAGGGGGCGCGGCGGCCGGCGGCGGCGTGTTCCTTGAGTTCGATTTCACGGTGGCGGAGGTCGAATATCGCCGCGTGATCCTGCGCACGACGCACTCCTATGATTATGGGAAGTTCCGCGTCTTGCTCGACGGGCGGGAGGCGATAGCCTCGCTCGACCTGTACAGCAGGAACATCGAGGTGCATGACCACAGCCTCGGCGATCAAGCGCTGTCGGCGGGTTTGCACACGATCCGGCTGGAGTGCGTGGGGCGAAACGAGCTGTCCACCGGGCGGCGGCTCGGCGTGGATTCCGTGCGGCTGCGCCAGCGGTGGAACAAGAAGCGGCCGGTGGTCAAGCCGTAGCGGGGCGTTGCAAGGGGGTGGCACGGACCTCCGGGACGTGCCTTTCTCAAGGGAATTCCTGTGCCGAACCCTGCAATTCGGATTTTTGCAACGGGCTGGTAGCGCTGCAGCGGGGCGGGGCTGCGCTCGCTTGCGCTTCGCGTTCTGAGAATCGCGCGGGGGCGCGCTGGATCCTCCTTCTACCGGACGTCGCAATTGGGGAAGTGAATCGTATCGCCATTGACCATCGGCCGGCTCATTCTGGTGTTTGCGGTCGCGCTTGCGTTGAGATGCGGCGCATGGGCGGGCTTGGGCCTGATGCGCGGCGGCGCGGAAACGCCGGCGCTGCCGGATGAGCAACAATACTGGGGCATGGCGCGGTCGCTGGCCGAGGGGGCGGGGCTGCGGGACGAGCTGGGCTTCCGCGCGGGACGCATGCCGCTCTTTCCGGCCATGCTTGCGCCGCTGACTCAGCTTCCGGACGGCGTGGTCTGGGCGCGGCTGCTGCTGTGCGTGCTGGGCGCGGCGGGTGCGGCGGCTGCGGCGATGCTCGCAGCGAAGTGCTTTGGCGCGCGCGTGGGGCTGATCGCGGGAGTGCTCGTCAGCGCCGATCCGTACCTCGTTTACTTCTCCTCGCTGATCCTCACGGAGACGCCGTTTCTCCTGGCGATCCTGATCTTGTGGCACGTGAGCGCCAGCACCGACGAGCCGTGTCTGAAAACGAATCGAGCGGTCTGGCTGAAGGGCGCAAGTTGCGGTCTGAGTGCTGCGGCCTGCGTCTATCTTCGAGAGACGGGCGCGGCGCTCGCCGTCGCGCTGGCGGCGCTGGTCCTGATCCGCCACAAGTTCAAGCCGCGCGCGTGCATGATGGTCCTGACCGCCGCGGGCGTCGTCTTCCTCCTACTGCTGCCCTGGGCGTGGCGCAACCACCGACAGCTCGACTCCTGGATCTTCCTCACGACCCGCGGCGGCATCACGCTCTACGACGGCGTGCATCCGCAGGCGACTGGGCGCAGCGACCTTGCCGACATCAAGGCCATGCCCGCGGTGAGGGACTTCGTCGATCGCGGCGATGAAGTCGGCTGGGATGCGTGGTTCCGCCGGGCCTCGTGGCAGAGCATCCGCGACGACTTTGCACAAGTCGCACGCCTGGCGGGTGTCAAGCTGAAGCGGACGTGGAACGTGGTGCCAAACCTGGAGGAAGGGCGATCAACCGCTCTGATGGCCGTTTCGGCGATCTGGACGCTTCCCGTGTATGCGCTGGCGCTGCTGGGCGTGTATCATACCCTGAGGCGAGCCGACTCCACGCACGTGTCTGGCGAAGCGCGCGCGGCGGGAACCCGGGATGACCGGTGGCGGGTGGCGGTCCTGATGCTGCCGGCGGTGGTGGTCACGATCATGCACGCCGTGTTGGTCGGAAGCGTGCGGTATCGGCTGCCAGCCATGCCGATGTTGGAAGTGCTGGCGGCGGCGGCGATCGTGCAACTGGCGGACGGGCGTGCCCGGCGGCGCATCGAGAGGACGTGATTTGGGGGATTCGGTGGAAACGCAGTCGGCGGACGCGAAGCGCGGCACAGCCGACGGCAGCTCGGAGAGCTGCCTGACCGGAGGCAGGTCAGAGACCTGCCCCACCCGGCAGGTCGAAGGCCTCCCGCGCCCGGCAGGTCAGACACCTGCCCCAACCAGCCGTTCGGAGACTTCTTCCACCAAGGCCAGGCCCCGACGCTGGCTGCGGCGCCTCCTCCTGCTCGGCTTCCTGGCGGTCTTGCTGCTGGCCGTCGCCGCGCCGACGGCCTATTGGTACTTCGCGGATCCGCAGCGCGTCGCGGAGCATGTGCGGTCCATGCTGCGCGAGCAGCTTGGCGCGGAGGTGCGGATCGGCCGCGCCGGACTCGCCTGGCCCGGGCGCGTCGAGCTGAGCGATCTGACGTTCTCCGCGCCGCGCAATTCCGAGTCTGCGCCTTCGATGCTGTCCGGTCATGCAGCGGGCGGAGAACGCGTCGTCGTGACGTTCTCCCGCGCCGAGGTGACGCTGGATCCCCGCGCCCTGCTGCACCGCGAGTTCAAGGTGACGGACGTCCGCTTGGTCGAACCCCGCGTCCGGCTGGATGCCGAGTGCGCGCGATCGGTCCAGGCGTGGCTCGCCTTCCTCCAGGATCAGCGCGGCAGCGCAGCACCGCCCACCGAATGGCCCGCCATTCAGATCGAACGCGCCGGCGTGACGCTAACCTCGGCGGATCCGGCCGCTGCGTCCGCGGATTCGATCGCCGCCCCCGCAGATCCGACCGCGCCTTCGCGTGACCCGTTGCTGGTGCTCGACATCGATGGCGCCATGGTGGACGGGGACGCCACGCAGTACGCCGTGCGATGGCGCCTCGCCGAGTCGGCGGAAGGCGGCGTGGAAGGCTCCGTGCGCATCGACATCCGCACGGGGCGGCTGGTCGAGGTTCGAGGCGGGACGCCGTGGCTGTCGATCGACGCTTTGGCCGCGACGGTGGACGAGCTGGACGTGCGCGGGGCGCTGCCGGAAAAGGTGACACAACTTTGTCACGATCTCGGCACGACCGGCCGCATGAGACTGTGCGACATGGCGCTGACGTGGAGCGAAGCGGGCCTTCTGTCGGTGGAAGGCGCCGCCCATGTCGAGTTGGATTCGATTTCCATCCCCACCTGCGAGGGTGACGCCGCGCTGCCGCCCGAGGCGCGGTACGCGCGATTCGACCGGCTGCACGGCGAGGCCTCCTTGGCGCCGGGGCGCATCGACGCACGCCTTTCGGCGAGTTTCCATGGCGCGGAATGCGCGCTGGAAATTACGGCGCTCGAGGATCCCGCGCACCGGCTCGATCCGTTCGCCGCAGCGGTGGCGGTGCGCGGCCATGTGCGCGAGTTGCCGCTTCCGCGCAACGACGCGGAGGCGCCGCCGGGCGAGGCGATGTTCATGGCCGCAATCCCCGCGATGGAGAAGTTCTGGGCCCGCTACGCTCCGCAGGGGCGGGTCAACGCCGAGTTCCTCCTGACCAAGGCCGCCGGGCGGCAGTCGCCCATCGAATCGCCCCACGTCAAAGTCACGGCGCTGGACTGCCAGGCCGCGTACGATCGCTTTCCTTACCTGGGCGAACACATCACGGGCGTGGTGGAAGTGACGCCGCTGGGGGTGTTCGTGAACGGGCTGCGCGGACATCGCGGCGACGGCACGATCACCCTCAACGCATGGACCGCCGACCTGGCAGGGCCGGCCGCGACGCGCGTCGCCATCGAAGGCAGGAACATCGCACTCGATGAAGACCTGCGCGCGGCGGTGCCCGAGGGCTTTCGCGCCGTGTGGGACCAGTTTGCGCCCTCGGGCCGCGCGGACCTGCGCGTCAGCATCGAGCGACCCGGCGAAGGGCAGCAGCGCGCCAACGACTGGTCAAACCGCATCGAGGCGAGATTGCACGACGCCGCGCTGACCTACAAGGCCTTCCCCTATCGGATCGAATCGCTCGATGGAAACGTAACCATCACCGATCACGGCTTTCAGGTCGACAACCTCGTCGGTCGCCACGGCGAGGCGACGCTGATGATCAACGGCGCCGTCGAGTACAAGGATCGCGCGGTCACCGATCTCGATATTCACGTCGAAGCGCGCGGCGCGGCCGCGGACCGGGACTTGTTCGCCGCGCTGCCCGCGCGCGTCCGCGACGTGGTCGTGGACGTGGGACCGAAGGGCTGCTTTGACGCTTCGGCGGCGATCTACCTGGACCCCGCCGGGCAGGGGACGGCCTACGACATCGACGTCTTTCCACGTGAGCTGACCGTGTGCCCGCGTCAGGCGCCCGTGCGCGTCGAGCAGGTCACGGGGCGCATCCGCTTCAACCAGGACCAAATCGAGCTGGACCGCGTGGCCGGCGAACACCGCGGCGCGTTCCTGCGCATCGACGGGACGTATGACCTCCGCGGCGAGTCGGGCGCGGCGGACCTGACGCTGCAGGGCGCGGGCCTGCGGATGAGCGAGGAGATTCAACGCGCCCTGCCCGCGCGGGTGCGCGACGCGCTGGGCTCGTGGAGCGTGGATGGGCCGATCGGTCTGACCTCGCACGTGCGCACGGACCCGCGCGATTCCGCCGGCGGCCTCATCCAGGAACATGAGGTGCGCTTGTCGGGAACGAGCATCAAGCACGCGGACTGGCCGGCGCCGCTGGAAAGCGCCGACGCCAAACTCGTCTTCGATGCGACGGAGCTGACGTCCCTGCGACTGGAAGGCGTGTGGAACGGCGCCCAAGTCGCGGTGTCGGCGGAGCGCGGAGCGTCGTCGGATTCGTTTGTTCACTACAGAGGAGAGGCCTCGATTGACGGACTGGTCTTTGATGATCGCCTCGCGGCGATGCTGCCGCCGGGCCAGCGTGAGCTGATCCACTCCCTCAAGCCCGTCGGCGCGATCAACCTGCGCCTGGACACCTTTGAGCTGGACCGCCCCGCCGACGGCTCGGCGCCCGCGTGGTCCCTCACAGGCCGTGCGGTATTCGACGATCTGAATCTCCCCGGCGCGGCCGAGCTGGCGAACGCCGGCGGCACGCTGACGTTTTCCGGCGATATCAACCTCCCCGGCGGTTACACTTCGCTGAACGGACTCGTCCTGCTGGACCGCGCGCATCTGCTCGGCAAGCGGCTCTCCGACCTCTCCGGCGACTGGACGCTGCGCTCCGCGCCCCAGGACTGGTCCCGGTTCACGATCGACGACGTCGAAGCGACGGCCTACGACGGCGCGCTGACCGGCGAGGTGAACATCGCCACGCGCGCGCGCGGCACGGAGTACGAGGCCTCGCTTTCACTCTCGGACATGGACATCGGCGCATACCTGCGGGATGGCGCCGACGAGACCTCATCCGGCACGGCACGACCCGGCGCCATCCAGGGGCGCCTCGACGGCACGCTGACGCTCACGGGACGCATCGGCAGCACGATGTCGCGCCGCGGCGAGGGGCGCGTCGCCGTCCATGACGCCCGGCTGTACCATCTGCCCATCATGCTGGCGATTCTGCGGGTCATTAACCTCGCCGAGTCCGACGAGAAGGCCTCGCAGGACGCACGCGCGACCTTCTCGATCAGCGGGCAGCAGTTGACGTTTCACGAGTTGTACGTGCGCGACCCGGCCACCGCGCTGGCGGGCGAGGGGACGTGCTACCTGCCGGACCAGACGGTGAACCTGCGGTTGATCGCCGTCAGCCCGCACGACTGGGCGCGGGTGCCGGTGTTGTCGGAGTTGGTCGAGGGCGCGTCGCGCGAGCTGATGGAGCTGGAGGTGACCGGACCGGTGAGCAAACCGCAGGTTCGCCCGGGTCCGCTGCGCGGGTTGAAGAACATGTGGCAGACGCTGTTCCCGGAGAAGCCGCCGCAGCGCCGCTAACGTAGGGCCGCATGGAATTCGCATGATGTGCGAAACACAGGTGCGCCCGCAAGCAGAGCCGCGACCGTAAGGAAGCGCGTCCTGATGCCCGCAGGCGGCAGATGGAAACGCCATGGTGCGCCGGATGGAGATGATCCTCCGCACCGAAAGGAATCAGTCCTTCGCGCATGAAACGGTCGCTCCCTTGCGGTCGCGGCTCAGATAGGCAAACGCGGCTCTGAAACGAAGCCGTATCGCGGAGGCCGTTGTGAAACCGATGTGGGGGGGGGAGCAAGACGGTGGAAATCCTGCGACAGGCAGTTCAAGTGACTTTTCACTGGCGCGACGCGCTGGGCGGAATGTGGGTCATCGAACTGGACGCCGCGGGCATTCGGCTCGTCGGTGAGACGGAGTCGTTCGAGATCCCGCGCGACCGCTGGCCGCTCGATGTCTCCGTTGCGGCGGTCAAGGAGGGCTACGTCGCGCGCTTCTGCGGTCCGCAGCGGGACGTGGGCTTTCTCGTCGGCGCCGAGGGGGCGGCGCTGGCGGAAGTCCTGGGTCACGTCGTCACGGCCGCGCCGCGAGACGTCGCTTTCGCCGAAGCGCCGCCCGATGACCGCCCCGTGCTCTTTCCGAAGATGAACCGGACGACGGTGTTGGCGCTGCTGCTGGCGGGGCCGGCGTTCATCCCCGTGTACGGCGTGGCGTTCGCCCTGGCGTCGCTGGTGATGTTGGGGCTGGGACGCAGAAGCCTGCGACCGTCGCGCGATTTCTCCCATGTGCGCACGATGCGCCGCTTCACGCTGCTGTGGCTCCTCTTCAACTTGGCCGTCTGGGGCTTGACCACTTTCAAGCCGTCCGACCGCCAGCGCCCGCGCCTTCGCCGCGCGGATATCACCGCGCCGCAGATATCCGACGCGCCCTCCTCCGCCCGGGCCCGACCGGCGCGCCAAGAGCCGCCGATGATGGTGTACGTCGTGGTCGCCATCGTCGTCTCGCTGCTGTCGCTGTCCGTGCACGAGTGCGCGCATGCCATCACCGCGCTGTGGAACGGCGACGACTACGCCCGCTCGCTGGGGCGCGTCACGCTCAATCCGCTCGCGCACATCGACCCGTTCGGCACGGTGCTGCTGCCGGCCATCCTGTTCTTCACCACCGGCATGACGTTCGGCTACGCGCGCCCCGTGCCCGTGATGCCCTCGCGCATGATGTATCACCGCATCTCGGACATCTACGTTTCCGCCGCGGGTCCCGTCTCGAACCTGCTGATCGCCTGCGCGGGCATGGGCGCGTACCTGCTGGTCGGGCGCGTAATCTGGCTGGTCTTTCCCGAGGCGACGATTTGGGAATACCGCTTTCTGTCGCCTTCGGTGGAGGCCGCGGGGCTTCCCGGGGCGGCGGTATGGACGGCGGCGCTGCGGATGCTGTCGATCCTGGTGCTGATGAACGTGGGTCTGGCGTTCTTCAACCTGTTGCCGATCCCGCCGCTGGACGGCTCGCACGTCTGCGGGAACCTGTATCCGCGGACGATCGGGCGATTCTTCGACGCCATCCGCCCGTACCAAATCCCGATCTTCATCATCCTGCTGTGGACAGGCGCCATGCGCGCCATGCTGGGGCCGACGATGAGCACGGTCGTCTGGGGACTGCAATGGACGATCGCCGCCAGCGTGGGCCGCTGACGCCGCTCCTCCGGACAAACGAGGCTCAGGTCCGCGAGGCGACCCAGGGGACAGGTTTGCGCGCCCGGTTTTGCGGCTTGCCACGCTGCCCGTCCCGCTGTGGAATGCGCTTCGCGCAGCGGGAATAAGAGCCGTGACCTTCCCTCGAGGGTGATTCATGCCAAATCCTGTCGACGCGTCTGAACCGCGATCGGTTTCCTGCGGCTGCAGCGACGGCGCATGCACGTCTAGCGAGCCGCGGACCTCAGTCAGCGCGGACGCCGGTGCAACAGACCGTCCTGCGAATCTTCAGCCCTGCTGCGCTCCGCCGACGGACTCTCTGAGCCGCCGCGCCTTCCTCGCCGCCGCCGGCGTCGGCGCGGGCGGGGTGCTCTCCGGCTGCGCGGCGCCGCTGCGCGCCATCGCCGGACCGTTCGAATCCTCGGACCTCGGCGCGTTCCCCGTCCCGGCGGACAAGAAGTTCGACCCCGCCTGGGTGCGTTCGCTCTTCGAGCGCGGCGAGCCGTCGGTGTATCGCCATTCCAAGGGCGAGCTGTACTTCATCGGCATGCCCATCGGCGGCATCTGCACCGGGCAGCTCTACCTCGGCGGCGATGGCAAGCTGTGGCACTGGGACATCTTCAACCTCCCCGCCTCGGACAACTGGCGCAGCTCGCAAGGCCCGCACTACGCCAACCCCGTCCGTCCCAGCTCCCCCATCGAGCAGGGCTTCGCCCTTCGCGTCCAGATCGGTGACAGGGATGTGACACGCCCGCTCGATGTCACCGGATTCCCGGAGATCACGTTCAAGGGTCAGTACCCCATCGGCTTCGTTGAATACCGCGACCCCACGGTCCCGGTGACCGTCGATCTCGAAGCGTTTTCTCCTTTTATCCCGGGCAACGCGGACGATTCCGGCCTGCCTTGCGTCATCCTCAACTACACGCTCAAGAACGTAAGCCAGGAGGCCGTGGACGCCTCGATCAGCGGCTGGCTGCAGAACACGGTCGCCGGCTCCGCGGGGGACAAGATCAACGTCGAGCGGCGCAACGTCCGCGCGAAGATCCGCGACGCGATGGCCTTGGTCTGCCGCGCGGAACCCGGACCCGCGAAAGAACCCGCGCCTTCGGACCGGCCTGACATCGTGTTCGAGGATTTCGAGAAGCCGGCGTACGAAGGCTGGGTTGTCACCGGCTCAGCCTTCGGGGACGGTCCCGTGGTCGTGAAAGACCGCGCGTCCTACATGGGCGACCTCAACGCGCAGGGCGAGCGCACCGTCAACACGCACCAGACGCGCAACGGTGAAGACGTGGGCAAAGCCGACACGCACATCGGCACGCTCAGCAGCCGCGAGTTCGCCCTCGAGCGGAACTTCATCCGCCTTCGCATCGGCGGCGGCAATCACCCGGCGCAAACGTGCGTCAACCTGCTGATCGACGGCGCCGTCGTGCGAACCGCCACCGGCGCGAACAATAACCGGATGCGCGTCGAGCACTTCGACGTGAAGGAGTTCGCCGGGCGGCTGGCCGTGCTGCAGATCGTGGACGGCTGGACGGGAAGCTGGGGACAGGTGGGCGTCGATGAGATCGTGTTCACCGACACGCAGCGCGGCGACGACGTCAAGCTCGAATCGCTGCCGGACCAGGGCACGATCGCGCTCGCGGCGCGCACGGCGAACCTGGGCCACTTCTTCATGATCGACGACGTCGATGTGCGGAGGTTGCCGGGCAGCGCGACCGAGAAGCTGGACGCGCCCGCAGGCACGGACCCGACCGCGACCCCCGAAGGGTCGGCGCACAAGCCGGTCAGCGCGCTGCTGGGCGGCTTCCTGCTTCAGCCCGGAGAATCGCGCACGATCACCTTCATCGTCGCCTGGCACTTCGACGGGCTGTGGTGGGATTCGCTCAGTTTCCTGACGGAGCATCGATCGCTGCGCCGGCACTACGGCACGCGGTTTACCGATGCAAACGCCGTCCTTGATTACGTGCTGGCGAACTTCGACCGCCTGACCTCGCAGACGCGCCTGTGGCACAAGACCTGGTACGACTCCACGCTGCCCCACTGGTTCCTCGACCGCACGTTCGCCACCGTCTCCACGCTGGCCACCGCAACGTGCTACCGCTTCAACAACGGGCGCTTCTACGGCTGGGAAGGCACGTACTGCTGCGCGGGCACGTGCACGCACGTGTGGCAGTATGCGCAGGCCATCGCGCGGACGTTCCCGCAGCTTGAACGCGCGACGCGCGAGATGATCGACTTTGGCGCGAGCTTCCACGACGACACCGGTCAGATCGACTACCGCGGCGAGGCGGCCAAGGAACTGGCGGTGGATGGGCAGGCGGGCACGATCCTCCGCGCCTACCGCGAGCACCAGATGTCCGCGGACGACGCGTTTCTCAAGAACGTCTATCCGCGCGTGCGCAAGGCGCTGGAGCTGCTCCTCGCACGCGACAAGGACGCCGACGGCATCCTCGACGACGCGCAGTACAACACGCTCGACACCACGTGGTACGGCGCGATTCCGTGGATTTCGTCGCTGTACCTGGCGGCCGTGCGCGCCGGCGAGGCGATGGCGCTGGAGATGAATGACGCGGAGTTCGCCGGGACATGCCGCAAGGTCGCCGAATCCGGCGCGAAGCGGATGGTCGAAGTGATGTTCAACGGCGAGTCGTTCGTGCATCGCGTCGATCCCGCGCATCCGGAAACCAACAACACCGGCGACGGCATTCACACCGACCAGTTGCTCGGTCAGTCGTGGGCGCACCAGCTTGACCTGCCGCGCATCGTGCCGCCGGCGCCGTCGCGCTCGGCGCTGCAGGCCATCTACCAATACTGCTTCACGCCGGACGTCGGAACCTACCGCGCGCGCATTGAGAGGATCATCAAGGGCGGGCGCTGGTACGCCATGCCCGGCGAGGGCGGCGTGCTGATGTGCACCTGGCCTCACGGGGGCATCGAGAGCGCCGCCGGCAAGAGCGGCGACGCCTGGGCGGCGGTGTATTTCAACGAATGCTGGACGGGCTACGAATACCAGGTCGCGGCGCACATGATCCGCGAAGGCCTGGTCGAGGAGGGTCTGGCGATCGTCCGCATGTTGCACGACCGCCACCACCCGTCGAAGCGCAACCCGTACAACGAAGTGGAGTGCAGCAGCCACTACGCCCGAGCCATGGCCGGCTTCGGCGTGTACCTCGCGGCGCTGGGCTACCAGCACCACGGTCCGAAGGGACATCTGGCGTTCGCGCCAAAGTTTTCGCCGGAGAACTTCAAGGCGGCGTTCACCTCGGCCGAGGGATGGGGGACGTTCACGCAGAAGCGTGCAAGTGGAGAGCAGCGCTGCCAAATCAGGATCGAACAGGGTCGCCTGCGCCTCAGGAGCCTTGGGTTCGAGGTCGCGGGAGGTGTTCGCGTCGGCTCGATCAAGCTCGAATGCGGTCCGGCCGCGGTCGCTGGACGTTTCGAGCAATCCGGAGCCTGCGTGCGATTCGAGTTGAATCAGATGCTCGCACTTTCTGCCGGTGAGACGTTGAGCATCATCTTGCGCTGATGAGCCATCGTCGCCAGCTTGACGCGCGCGATCCGCGTTTTCAACATATACTCACCATCCTGGTGGTGCTCAAATGCAGAGCACGGGTTGATGATTCGTCAACCGGGTGAGTTCGCTGCGACCGGAGAGCCGGTCGATTGTTGGCAACAATGCAGGATGGGGTGGGCGCGGAGCATGCTTCGCGCCCGCTTTGTTGCTCGGCAGGAGGAGTGCCGGCATGGGTCTGCTCGACTTTCTGACGGGAAAGCGCTCCGGTCTCGGCGTGGAAGAACTTGCGCGACGGACGGGCGTGAGCGTGGAGGCGCTCAGGTCGATTCGGCCGGCCTATCGCAAGGTCGAGATTCCGAAGCGTCGCGGCGGCCGGCGCGTTTTGCAGATCCCCGAGCCTGAACTCAAGGCGATTCAGCGGCGAATCCTGCATCGCGTCCTGGCACGGTTGAAAGTTCATCCCCGCGCGGTTGCCTATCGCCGAGGATTCTCCATCGTCGGCCATGCTTCGCTTCACGCAGGCAAGGAGGTCGTTGTCACGCTGGACTTGAAGGACTTCTTCGCCTGCACGCCGGCCGCACGCGTTCAGGAATACTGCCGGCGCGTCGGTTGGTCGAAGGACGCCGCCGCCGTGCTGACCCAACTCACCACGTGGGAGGAATCGCTGCCCCAAGGCGCCCCGACCAGTCCGATGCTCAGCAACCTCGTCAATTTCAAGCTCGACGCGCGACTCGAAGCCGCCGCCCGGCGGTTCGGCGCGGCGTACAGCCGTTACGCCGACGACATGGCGTTTTCAAAGTCCACGGATGTTCCGCGTGAAATTGGGCGTCTGATCCGATGCGTCAAGCTCATCGTCGAGAACGAGGGCTACACCCTGCATCAGGGGCGCAAACTGCACATTCGCAGGCGGCATCAGTGCCAGGTTGTCGGCGGCCTCGTTGTAAACCAGCGTCCGAATCTGCGCCGCAAGCAGCGTCGCCTCCTTCGAGCTGTGCGGCACCATATGGCAACGAACCGACCGGCCACACTCTCGGAATCGCAGTTGAAAGGATGGGAGTCCTTGGAATTCATGATCCGCCGTCAATCGAGTTGATCCGTTTCGCACCGGCGCCACGCCACGCGCACGAAGGTTGGGCCTGGAATCCGCGTTGAGCGACCGACATGTCCGACCTCTCGCGCGTCATCTTGGAAATCGCCGTCGATTCCGTGGTGGACGCCCTTGCAGCGGAAGCCTGCGGCGCGGATCGGCTGGAGCTTTGCGCACGCCTTGACGTCGGAGGTCTCACGCCGCGGCTGGAGACGTTTCAAGCCGTGCGGCAGGGCGTGGCGTGTCCCGTGCTGGTGATGATTCGGTGTCGCGCCGGCGGCTTTGTCTATGCGGAGGACGAGCTGGAGCAGATGGCGGGCGATGCGGCGGCGCTGCGCGGGCGCGGAGCGGATGGGTTCGTATTCGGCGCGCTGACCACCGAAGGGGAGGTGGACGCGCGGGCGTGTCGGCGGCTGGTGGCGGCTTCGCGGGGCAGGCCGGCGGTGTTTCATCGGGCGTTCGACGAGGCGCGCGATCCGTTTGCCGCGTTGGAGGCGCTCGTCTCGTTGGGCTTCTCGCGCGTGCTGACCTCAGGGCGGTCGGCGTGCGCCGCGGATGCGGAGGCGTTGACGCTGCTGAGGCGACTGCGCGAGCAGGCGGGCGGGCGGATTGAGATCCTGCCCGGCGGCGGCGTCCGTCCGCACCATGTCGAGGCCATCGTCGCGGCGACGGGCTGCACGCAGGTTCACAGTTCCGCGCGCCGCCGCGACCCGCGCACCGGCGCTGGGCGATTCGATGCGAACTTGGTCGCGGAGTTGAGAAGAACGCTCGACGGCGGCGGGCCGCTTCGCCCCTCGCCTTGAGGGGCTGGCGTTGAACTTGGAACCAATCTTCGATCTCGTCACCCCCGCGAAGGCGGGGGGCCAGGACGCGCCGCAAGACCACTGGATTCCCGCCTGCGCGGGAATGACGGGACTCGATTCCCGCTTGCGCGGGAATGACGGATATCTGCTTTCACTCCGAGCCTTCGAGCGCGGCCAGGACCGGGCATCTGGCAACCTGCGCCGGTTCGATACAATGCCGCCGATGAACGACATCGAACCCCGCCTGCGCTGCCCGTTGCTTTCGCCGCGATTCTCGCGCATTGCGGGATACGCCGCGATCATCCTCGTCGTCCACGCCTTGCGCAGCGTTTCGTTCTTCGAGCGCACATTCAACCCCGAGGGCGGAGCGGCATGGCAGTGGGACTTCGACAGCTACTACTACGGCCTGAAAGTGCATCAGGCGGGAGGCAACCCGTACGCACCCGCGGAGCTGGCGCGCCTCGCGGGGCATACTGTGTTCCCCTTCGCCTATCCCCCGCACACGCTGGCGTTCTTTTCGCTGTTTGATCGCGGTGACGCGGCGGCCTCCAAGACGCTGTACCTGAAGGTGAAGCTCGTCACCGTCGCCGCGCTGCTGGCGCTGTGGACGCTGGGATTCATCCCGAAGGGCGCGCGCGGCTGGTTCCTGGCGTTCGCCGCGGTGGGGATCGACGTGGCCGTCGCGCGCGACGTGACGGCGGGAAACGTCTCGGCGTTCGAGCAGATCGCCGTATGGAGCGGCATTCTCGCGCTGGTGCGCGGAGCGCCGGGCGTGTTCTGCCTGCTGGTGCTGCTGGCAGCGCAGTTCAAGCTTTCGCCGCTGGCGCTGCTGGGGCTGCTGTGGTTTCGGCCCGTGCGGCGGCGATGGCTGTGGCTGGGGCTGACGCTCGCCGCGCAGGCGCTCATCTACGCGGGTCTTTACCTGCACGATGCGCCACTGACGACCGAGTACTTCCGCAGCTCTCTTACGATCGCGGCGGGCGAAAGCGGGCTGGGAAACCCGTCGGCGCTGAAGCTGTGGACCGAGCTGCTGATGATGGTGCTGGGGCCTTACGACGTGTTCGACGGCATCAACCGGCGCTACGCGGCGATGGCGGTGTACCCGCTGACCGCGCTGCTGATGTGCTGGGTCACCTTCCGCTCGCTGCCGAAGAACCGCACGGACCGCCGGTGGGTGTACGCGGGCCTGTTGACGTTCGCCGTGACGGCGCCGCGCATGGCGAGTTACTCGTGGGGTATGGTGCTGGTGCCCGTGTTCGAGCTGCTGCGGCGGCTGCTGAAACCAAGCTGCGGCGGCAACGCAGCGGGTGCGGGGGATGCAACGGGCGCGGGAAACGCGATCGGCGCGGCACGGTCTGCGCTGCCGGTCGTGCTGCTGGCGGCGCTGTTCCTGGCCATGCCGCTGCGCGAGACGGCGTGGATCTACCGCTCGTATCTCTTGACCTTGATGCTCTGGGCGGCCAGTATCTTTTCTTACGACGGCGACACTTCCACCACCGGCGAAGGGACGGCGCATGGCGAAGAAACCCACGTTCGAGGAAGCCCTCAAGCGACTTGAGGCGATCGCCGAACAGATCGAGGAAGGCGCCATCGGTCTGGAGGAGTCCATCGCGCGTTACGAAGAGGGCATGGGTCTGATCAAGCACTGCCGCGAAACGCTCGCCCGCGCGGAGATGCGCATTCAACAGCTTCAGATCGACGACCAGGGCAACGTGACGCAACGCCCCTTTGACGTGCCCTTCCCGGCCGATGCCTCGCCGGAGGCGTGACAGACTGTGGTGAAACTCGAAGCCGGGCGTTGGTCCCGTCACCCCCGCGCAGGCGGAGGTCCAGTCGGCCCCGGAAACTCGCTGGTTTCGTGCCTCTCGGAAGTCCCCGTCTGGATTCCCGCCTTCGCGAGCATGACGACCGGTCGCCTTTCACCACGGTCTGTTGAGGAAGCCGCGCTGCCCGAGGCGGCGCCGAGAGGCGCGCCGGGAGTGCTCGCCGCCTTGTGCCTCAAGCCCCGCGCTTGGCCAGGTCGAAGGGCCTGCGTGTGAAGATGAAAAAGCTCGCACGGTCGGACCCACGTGGTGCAGGCTCGGCCGTGCGAGTGAGAGGAGGAAGTTTCGGTTATCAGTGGCTCAGCGGCTCCGCGCGTGAACCAGCACGGGCGCGGTCGCGGCGTGGCCCGAGGTTGCTGAAGCAGTACGGTGAGTGGGCTGCGTTCCCCGCGCCGGCGCGACCGAGGCGGCGTGGGCGGCACGTCCGCCCACGTCCTGCTTTGCGCGGCGGCCCGTGGTCAGAATGTGCTTCCGCAGCGCGAACAGCTCCTTGAACGCCCGCAGGATCACCTTGAAGTTCGCGCCGGTCTGCGCGCCGGCCGTCCGCGGATAGTGGTGGACGCCGATCTGCCCGATCGAGTAGCCCAGGCGCGTCGCCCGGGCGAGGATTTCCGTGTCGATCAGCGCGCCCGTCGAGCGCATCTCGATCTCATCGAAGAGCCGCCGCGGATACAGCTTGAACGCGCAGTCGATGTCGCGGATCCGCATGTGGAACATCGTGTTGACCAGCGTCGTCCAGCAGAAGGCGTTGAGCCTGCGCATCAGCGGATCCTGCCGGTTGAGGCGGTAGGCGCTGATGATGTCGAAGCGGCTCATCAGCGGCAGCAGCAGCTCCAGCTCCTCGAAATCAAACTGCCCGTCGCCGTCGGTGTAGAAGACCCAGTCCTTGGTCGCCTCGCGGAAGCCGCGCTGCAGCGCCCCGCCGTAGCCGCGGTTGGGGCGGTTGTGCACGGCGCGGACGCGCTCATGCTCGCAGGCCAGCCGCTCGGCGATGTCGCCCGTGCGGTCCTTGCTGCCGTCGTTGACGATGATGATCTCATAATCCTCGACCAGCCTCTCGCAGGCCATCAGCGCCGAGAGCGTGACGCGTTCCACGTTCGCCTCTTCGTTGTAGCACGGATAGAAGACGGACAGGCTGATCGGCGCCGGTTTTGACTGACTCATGACGTTCAACTCCTCAACGTGTGGCAGCGGTCTTCCGCCGGTGTACGCACCACGGTCTCTCCCTCGTGATGCACAGGTTTCTCAATGTGTGGCACCGGTTTCCAACCGGTGGATGGTGCACAGGTTTTCCAACCTGTGCACCCAGCCACGGGCATTCTTACTCGCTCTTTTCCACGTACCCCATGCCGCGGAGCCGCGCCAACTGCCGGTCGGTCAGCGCGGGTTTTTCAAAGTTTCCCTGCGTCCCCACGCCGTCAGCCATCCAGCGGCGCAGGGCGCTGCGCATCGCAGCCGCCATCGGCGGAATCTGGGAATAGATGTTTTTCGTCTCACCGGGATCGCCGGCGAGATCGTAGAGTTCGTAGCCCTGCCGCGCGTGCTCGTCGCGGTCGCCGGGCTTGCGGTCTCCGGTGAAAATCAGCTTGTAGCGCTCGTTGCGCACCGACCACTTCCGGTTAAATCGCTTGATCTCGCTGAACACCAGCGCGCCGTAGGACTCCGACGCCGCCGACGCCGCAAGCAGGTTGCGCCCCTGAAACTCCGCCGGGACCGTCGCGCCCGCGGCCGCCAGGAGCGTTGGCGCGATGTCGATCGACTGCGCCAGGCTCCGGGCGACCGTGCCGCCGCTTTCCCCTCGCGGAAGGCACACGATCAGCGGGACGTGAAGAACTTCGTCATAGAGAGTCCATTGGTGGCCTTCCATCGAGCCGTGGTCGTCCAGCTCCTCGCCGTGGTCGCTGGTCAGCGCGATGATCGTGTTGGCGAGGAGCCCGCGCTCCTCCAGGCGGGCAAAGAGCCGGCGGAGCTGGTCGTCCACGTAGCGGATCTCGCCGTCATACAGCCCCGTCATTCTCCGCAGGTCTTCAGGGAGAATTCGCTTCGGTTGTGCATGCAGGCCGCGAATGTAGGGTTCGAGATTCGAGAACGAGCCTTTCAGCATCGACTCCCGCGTTGGAGCGAACATCGTCTCGTACGGCTTCGGCGGCTCGTAGTTGATGTGCGGATCGAACAGGTGCAGGAAGAGGAAGAACGGCTGCTTGCCCGCGCCGTCCGCCCACGGCAGCACCCTGCTCACGAAGTCCTCGGCCTTGACCGCCGCATGAGTCGAGTCGTCCACGGCCTCCTCGGCGGGCAGCAGCTCGTGATAGGCGTCGAAGCCCTGGTCGAAGCCGAACTGCGCCGAGACGTACACCCAACTGATGAACGCCGTGGTCGCGTAGCCCTCGGCTTTCAGCGCCTCCGCCAGCGTCACGGCGGCGGCGGGGAGGATGCGGTCGTCGTTCTCAACTCCGTGGTTGTGCGGATAGCGCGAGGTCATCACGCTCAGATGCGAAGGAAGCGTCCAGGACGCGTTGGCGAAGGCATTCTCGAAGCGCACGCCCTTGCGCGCCAGCGAGTCGATGAAGGGCGTTGTCTCTCGCTCATATCCGTAGCAGCTCAGGTGATCCGCGCGAAGCGTGTCCACGGAGATCAGGATGATGTTGGGACGCTCGCTGCCTTGGACCGGGGAAAGAGCCGGCCACGCGACCCATGACAGGAGAGGAAGAATAGCCCCCCGTCTCCTCCCTGTCGGACTGGTTAGGTCCTTGAATCGCATGGTCCGGCTCCTTCTCCCGTTCCGTGTTCGTGGTTCGCAGCGTTGCCCGTTATCCGTGGGTCCGTTGCCGGTTCGTCGCGTTGCCCGTTCGTCGCATTGCCCGGTTGCTGCATTGCCCGTTCGTCGCATTGCCCGGTTGTTGCGTTACCCGCTTGTCGCGGTGCCTGCTTTTCTGGTTGCACGCGACTTGCGTAGGGCGGGCCATGCCCGCCTTCCAGGACGCCACGGTGCGGCGGGTCTGGCCTGCCCGACGCGGAGGTGGGCATAGCCCGCCCTACGTGGAAATCGTTGGGTCAGTGACGTCTAGGGGCGGTCGTTGTCGTTGCCGTTGCCCCCGCCGTTGTCGCCGCCACCGTCGTCGTCCGTCTCATTATCGTTGACATTGCCGTCGTCCGAGCCGTTGTCGTTGTCGCCGGATTCGGCATTGTCGTTCGCGTTGTCGTCCTCGCCCGCGTTGTCGTTCCCGGCGTCATCGCCGGAATCGTCATTGCCGTTCTCGTTGGCGCCGTCTTCGTTGTCGTTTGCGCCGTCGTCGCCGTCCACGTTGTCGTTGCCGCCTTCCGAGTCGTCCTCGTTGTCGTCGCCGTCTTCGTTGTCGTTTGCGCCGTCGTCGGCGCCGGCGTTGTCATTCTCGATGGCATCGTCGCCCGAATCGTCGGCGCTTACGTTCTGGTTGCCGTCCTCGCGCGAGCCGAGCAGGTCGGCGAAGAACCCCGCAGGATCTGAAAACTCCGACGGCAATCCGCCGCACGCATAGGGCAATGCCACCGCTGTCAGGACGGCAAGCAGCCCCATGATCCGACGTGCCCATCGCCGCCCCGCCCCGCTGCGTCCTCTGGTCGTTCCAGTCATCGCCCTCGCCCTCCTCACGCCGACACACCTGTTCTCTTCGAACCAGCATCCGTGTTGCGTGATCGTGCATGAGCATGACGTGTGCCACGAATCGGCGAATCTCCCACGCCGCCGGAAGTGTCTTTTTTACAAGGTGTTGCGAGCATCGAAGTCGCCACTCGGTAGCGCGCGACCGCAGGGCGCCGATTGCCTCCGCGACCCTGCTCGCACGCGCTGCGACCTGACCCACAGCAAGGGAGCTACCTGCCCCAAGCGCGCTCCACGCTCGATCTTTCGCGGCGGATCTCGCAATGAGTTCTGCGCAACGCCCCCCACGCAGGTGGGGTCCAGGGATCACCGCAAGGCCGCTGGATTCCCGCCTGCGCGGGAATGACGGATGGGATTCTCGCCTGCGCGGGAATGACGGATGGGATTCTCGCCTGCGCGGGAACGATGGGGCTGGATTCACGCTTGCGCCGTAAGGGCAAGCCTTGCCACTCCGTGCGAGTCGAGGCATCGATTCCGCACGCACCTGGCGCCCAGATGGCCCAGTCGGGCGGATTGCGAACTCCGCAGGACGCGGAGCGCACGTTGACGCCGCGACGAGGCGCGGAAGAATAGGGTCGCTCGCGCCGGGGGAATGGGCGGCACGGGCCATGATTCGTTCGGGCACGCGCCCGAAAACTGGGCATCGCCCCGCGCGTCGCGAATCCAAGCGAGCGCGGATCCGTGCGAGCGCGGGCGCTTCGCTCGCTCAAACCTATGACCACCACCGGCTCAGACTGGTTCGCCCACGACGACGCGTCGTTCCTGCAGGCCGTGCTCTCTTCCGCCGGCATCGCGCTCATCGCGGCGGACGAACGCCTGAAGGTCCGGCTGTGGAACCGGGCGTCCGCGCATGTATTTGGCGCCGCCTCCGAGGCCATGCTGCACACGGCGCTTCCGGCGCTGATCCCCGCGGAGGCGCGCGCGGCGGCGGAGCAGGCGTTTCGCCGGGCGCTGGACCTTCGGGAAAGCAGCGATCTGGAGTTCCGCTACCCCGACGAGCACGGTCGCTTTCGAGAGCTGGCTGCGAACATCACGCCGCTCATCTCCCCCGACGCCCGGACCCGCGGCGTGCTCCTCTCCGCGCGCGACATCACGCGCCGCTTCGAGGCCGAGCGCCGCGTCGCCGAGTCGCACAAGATGAACGCGCTGGGCGACATGGCCGGCGCCGTCGCGCACCATTTCAACAACATCCTGGGCGGCATTACGACCACGGTGGACTTCGCTCTCGCCGCCGGAGACGAGGGCATGCTGCGCGAGGCGCTGGAGAAAACCGCCGCCTCGTCTGCCCGCGCGGCGCACCTGGTACGCGGCTTGCTCTCGTTTGCCGAAGGAGACCGGCGCGGGGATCGCACCGCCGACATCAAGGACATCCTTCGCCAGACGGAGCTGGAGTTCCGCGAGCGCTGCATGACGGCGGGCATCAAGCTCGCCGTCGAGGTAGATGCTCGCATCGCGCTGGAGGCGCCGCGCCTGCCGATGCTCACGGTCCTGCGGCAACTGATTCAGAACGCCATTGAGGCCATGCCCGGCGGCGGGCGGCTCGGCGTACGGCTCGGTGAAGAGCGGGGCCGTCGCGTGATCGTCGTGGAGGACTCAGGCCGTGGTCTGCCGCCGGAGGTGCTGTCGCGCGTGTTCGAGCCGTTCTTCCGCGCTGGTGAGCCGATGGATGCGACGGGTCACAGCGGCTTGGGGCTGTCCATCGTCTACGGAATCGTGCGCGGGCTTGGCGGAAGTATTGAGGCAAGCTCGAAACTGGGGGCGGGCGTGCAGATTCGGATACTCCTGCCTCCCACAATTGAATAATTAAACCACAGGGAGATGCAACCTTCCACCTTCCTGCTTCGAATACCTGAGGGGTTTCTGCATCTGACCTGCTGACAGATCGAAGGTTACATGCTATGCTCTGGTTCGAACGGGTCGGAGAGCTAGACGGACCCCAAGGTTCATGACAGGGAAGTCGCGGCCGCTGCGGATTGGGTGTTGCACTCGATTCATGGCATCCGATGTTAACGATGGGAGCGCGTCCATCGACGACGGACGAATCTGCCGAAGACCGGGTAGCATCCTGTCCGGGATGCACGTCGCCCGGAGCTACGGACAACGAAGGGGATCGCTTTGGTTTTACCGCGTACGACTCGTTTCTCGGGCGATGCCATCCCCCGGGCATTGCGGCGAGTTCTTCGGGTAGGCCTGCTGAGCTGCCTGGTCGCGGTCATTCAGTGCCGCGAGGCGCCTCGGGGCGTGTCGATGCTGACCGGTCCGGGTCTGTCCGCCGCGACCTTGTCCCCCGCGAACTCGGCGTGTTTGGAGCTTGAGACCCGGGCCAAGGCGGATCCGCTGGCGTTTCTCGATGAGTGCCGCGCCGCCTATGACAAGACGATTCACGACTATCGATGCCGCTTTCTCAAGCAGGAGCGCGTCAGCGGCGAGTTGGGGGTCGAGCAGGAGATCGACGTTCAATTCCGCGAGTCGCCGTTCAGCGTGCACATGAAGTGGGTGAAGAACCCCGGCGCCGCCGTGGAGGCGACGTACGTGGCCGGGCGCTGGAAGGATGACGACGGCGCGGAGCTTGCATCGTTCAAGCCGTCGGGCGTCATCAGTCTGCTCGTCCCGGAGATCAAGCTGAGCATCCACGGCGACCAGGCGCGGAAAGACTCGCGCCGCTCGCTCGATCAGTTCGGGTTCAAGAACACGCTCGACCTGGTCATCAAGTACGCGCGCCTGGCCGTCGGCGATCCACAGTATCGGTTGACCTACACCGGTCCGGGGCGGCTGGACGGCCGCGATACGTTCACTTTCGAGCGGCGGCTTCCCTACACGGGCGAGGGCGGCGCCTACCCGGATCGCCTGATGATTCTGCACATCGATCAGGAGTGGCTCGTGCCGTCGGCGTGCATCACCTACGCGGACGACGAGCGCGCGCAACTGCTGGGCAGTTACATTCTGACGCAGGTGCGGCTCAACGTCGGCGTGGATTCAGCGCCATTCGACGCCGTCGCCAGCGCGCAGGATTGACCGCTTCCGCGGAGCCTGTGTGCCTGGCAGACCGTGACGAGGGGCGACACTCATCGTTCCCGCGGGGGCAGGAATCCGACCCGTCATCCCCGCGCAGGCGGGAATCCAGCGGTTTGGTGACGCGCCCTGGACCTTCGCCTGCGCGGGGGTGACAGTCTCCACGCGGACTTCCGAGTCCTCCCGCGCTACGCCGGTGGCGCGCGCCCGCCAGTGGGCGGTCTTTGGACGGTCGCCGCGCCCCTGCGAGGCGCGAGCGGGAATACGCCCTCAAGCATTGAGCCGCTTCAGCGCCGCGCGCATCACGTTGACGGCGTCATGCCCGTGTCGCGAGAGTTCGAGCTGGAAAGGCCCGGCGTAGGACACGGACTCCAGTGCCGCGCGGATGGCACGAAAATCCACTTCACCTTCCCCCGGAACAAGGTGCTCATGCGCGCCGCGCCGCGCGTCGGACACGTGCACGTTCCACAACCTCGCCGCGTGCCGGCGGGCGTGCTCCCCGAAGTCCCCGTCCGCCAGGCAGTGCACATGGTTGACGTCCAGCGTCAGCCCGAAACGCGGATGGTCGATCGCCGAGGCCAGCCGTTCGTATTGTGCCACCGTCTCAACGAACATCCCCGGCTCCGGCTCGAACGCCAGCCGCACGCCGCGCGGCTCGGCGAACTCGAGCAAGCCCTTCAGCCCGGCCGCCAGTCGCGCCTCCAGTTCACTTGGCGGCGCCGCGACGTCGGCCGCGCCCGACCACAGCGACACGCATTCAGCGCTCAGCGCCTCGCAGACCAGCACGGCCGTTTCAAGGAGCTTGATCCGCCGCGCGCGAGCGCCGGGATCGGCGCTGATCAGCGTGGGCTGGTGTTTGCGCCGCGAGTCGAGGATGAACCGCGCGCCCGTCTCGATCGTCGCCCGCAGCCCGAGCCGCTCCAGCATCGCGCGCACCTTCTCCGCTCCGCGCAGCGCCGCCGCCCGGTCGCGCGGGTCCAGATGATGGTGGTCCAGCGTCAGTCCCACTCCGCGAAATCCCTCCTCGGCGATAAGGGACAACGCATCCTCAAGCGGATGGAAGGCCAGACCGTTGGTGTTGTATGCCGGATACATGCGAGCGGGTTTTGCCTGCGTGACGTCGATGGCGCTTCATGCTACCGGGTCGGTGCTGGAGAGCGAGCGGCGGCTGCGGAGAACGACCGACTCGGCTTCAAAGATCGGGCTGACTCGGCTTCGGCGATCGAGTCCACTCGACCTCGGAGAATGGGTCGAGCCGCACTGGGCGAAATCGAAATCGGACGTGGCTCGAACGGAAATGCCAAAATCCGTGGCCAGACCCCTCTGGTCTTGCTTCGTTGACGCCGCAAGACGGACGCGGATACTCATCAGAGCTGCGGCAAGAGACCCGCCGCGGGTCGCCCGACGATCCACAGACGCGCGCGGCCTGCCGCAAGGCAATGCCTGAGCCGCAAGGGAGCTTAGTCACATGACCATCAAGTACCGCCGTTTCGCAATGGGGGTCTTCGGTCTCGCGCTCGGCGCCTCCTCGCTCTCGACGAACGCAGGCGAGCTTGCGTCGCGCACGCCGGCCGACGCGCTGATTTACCTCGGCTGGACGGATGTGCCCAACGACGGGCAGTCGCTCGTCGGGCTGACGGAGGCGGTGCTCGCCTCGCCGCCCGTGCAGCAGGAGATGGGACCGGAGGGCGCTCATGTCCGCCGAGTCTGCGCCGTGCTGCGCATGATGCTGGCACATCCCGGCGCGCTCGTGCTCCTCCCCGCGCCTCCGGACCGACCGTTCGCCGAAGGGCTGGGCGCCGTCATCCACGCAGGAGCGGGCGCCGAGCCGCTTACAGCCAAGCTGGCGGAGCTGGTCACGGCGCTGCACGGCGGGCAGGCGCCGGTCCGCGCGCCGGTCGGCGACGCGTCGCTCATGCGCGCCGACGTGCCCGGCGGCGCGCTCTACTTCGGCGCCGTGAAAGAGCACCTCGTCATCGGCGCGTGCGAGGCCACGGCCGCACGTCTTGTGGGGATGACGTCGGCCTCCAGCGGTTCGCTGGCGGACTCGCCCGGGTACAAGCTCGCGTGCTCCAAGTTCGAGCCCGCGGGCAAGGGCTTCGCGCTCACGTTCTTCGCGCAGGTGCCGGCGCTCCTCCGGCTGGTGAACTCGCTTGAGCCGCTCGCCCCCGACGAGGCGGCGCTTCAGGAGAAGGTCTTCACGGCCATGGGCATCAGTGCGCTGCGGAGCGTGTACCTGCGCGTGGACGAGTCGCCGTACGGTCCGCGCATCGTCGCGTTCACGCAGGTCGAAGGCGAGGCGGGCGGCATCGTTTCGCTGTATCGCCAGAAGCCGCTCACGGACGACGATGTCCGCCTGGTCCCCAAGGACGCCTCCTTCGCCGCGGTGAGCAACTTCGACTTTTCCGCGCTGTGGCAGGAAGGCCTCAAGGCGGCTGACCAGGTGTCGCCGGAGCCGCGCGCCGCCGTCGAGGCCGCCGTGACGCAGGCGTCGCTCATGTTCGGTTTTCATCCCGTCAACGATCTGCTCGCCAATTTCGGCGACACGTGGGCGATCTACGATGCTCCAAGCCACGGCGGAATCCTCATCACGGGGCTGGTGCTCTGCGGCGAAACGAAGGACTCCGCCGCGCTCAACGGCATGATCGGCAAGACCGTGCAATTCCTCACGCCCATGGCCGCGATGGGAAAGGTCGGTTTGCGCATCAGGCAGATGAAGCACGGCGGGCGGGAGGTGAACTACCTTCTGCTGGGCGGGCTGCCGGTTCCGGTGGCGCCGTCGTGGGGCTTTGCCGGCGACCGGTTCGTGATCGGACTGCATCCGCAGACCGTGGCCGTGGCGCTCGACCAGGCGGACGCGAAGACCCGCGGCGAGAGCCTGATTGATCACCCGGACTACAAGCTCGTCCGCCCACGCCTGCCGAAGGACATCACCAGCCTCGCGTATGCCGACACGCGCGCCACCTACCGATTCTGGTACGCGCTCAGGGAAGCGGCGCACACCATGGCGGCCTCGCTGACGGCCGTTTCGGAAACGCCGTTTGATCTCGGCTCGGTGCCGCCGTTTCCAGAGGAGTACGCCGGGATTCACAACTTCATCGCGGCGCACTCGTATGACGCGGACGGACTCATGTACTCGGCCTACGGCGCGCACCCGGCGGCGCTGATCCTGTCCTCCAACGGGGGTCTTACGAGCACGACGATGCTGGCCTCGATCCTGCTGCCGTCGCTGGCGCGGGCGCGGGAGCAGGCCAAGCGCCAGGTCAGCGCATCGAACCTGCGCGGCATCGGGGCAGGCTGCATGGTTTATGCGAGCGACAACGAGGAGAAATTCCCGGCGTCACTCGACGCGCTGGTTGAATCCGGGACGATCACCGAGCCAATGCTGCACTCCCCGCGCGACCCGACCGGCGGGCGCTCCTATGTTTACCTCGACGGGCAAACGGCTGCGAGCGATGCGCGAAACGTGCTGGCCTACGAGAAGCCGATCGACAACGAGGGGACCCACGTGCTCTTCTGCGATTCGCACGTGGAATGGATGAAGCCCGTGGCTTTCAGGCAGGCCATGGTGGAGACGTACCGCCGGCTCAACCGCCTCGACAAGCTCCCGCCGGAGTTCCGGGAATAGCCGCAGGATCCGAACGCATCGGACTGTCGGTCCCCGCGTATAATGTGGCGTGGCCATGCGCGCGATGCGGATCATGTTGCTGGGGTTTAGCGCTCTGATGGCGGGCGTGTTCGGAGCGCTCTGGGGCATCAGCTACACGCGACCCCCGCACGCCGACTGTCTGGACTCCGTCGAACCATTCTCGTACGAATGGGGGCCGTTTGAATTGTACGGATTCGCCACCATGGTTGGCTCCGGATGGACTTGTTCTCTCAATATCAACGAATACGATTGCTTCTCTGTTTCGCCCAATGTCGGCGTGTTGGAGTGCAGCTATTGGCGCGATCTGCCTAATGAACAGCTCCCGCGCGTTTTCGACGTTCGATTCGCCGGGTTCGCGGCCTCGGAGTCGATTCTGCAAAGGGACGGACGGTGCGGGTTTGGGGAGGATGCGATACCCGAAGCCGTGAGGGAGCACGAACGCAAGACCAAGACGTGCCGCCGCTCGGTGTCCCTCCCCCTTTGGCTCCCAACCATGCTCTTCAGCGCCTGGCCGTTGAGCGCCTTCATCCGCGGCCCACTCCGCCGGCGCTATCGCCGCAAGCGGGGTCTGTGTTTGCGCTGCGGATACAACCTCACCGGACTGCCGGAGCTTCGGTGTCCGGAATGCGGGAACGAATTCACCCTCGCGCGGGAGGCCGAGAAAGCGCCGTGACGCGCCGGGAACGACGAAGATTATCCGAGCCGGCGAAACGCGGCGCGGATCGGAGTCAGATTCAGTTTCAAACCCGACACGACGTTGCTTTCGTACACGGGCCCGCCGATGGGCGCTTCCACGTAGCGGCCGCCGATCAATCGATAGAACTTCGTTTGCTCTTCGATCGGGTCAATAAGCCAATATTCTCCCACGCCGGCGCGCTCATAGTCGTTGTACTTCGTCTCGGCGTCCAAGCTGCGCGAGTCGGGCGACACGACTTCCACGACGACGTCCGGAACAATCCGGATGCGGTCCGTGATCGTGCCCGCCCGTTCCTTTCGGAAGAATACAACCTCGGGACGGTACACGAGATCGCGGCCATCGGCACCCATCCCGAACACGACATCCGTCTCGTAAAGCACCAGTCCCAAATCCTGATCGTCCACATGCCTCGAAAGCTGCTTGACGACTTCAATCGCCACGAGCTGGTGCCGCGGAGTTGGACTGGGAGACATGACAACCACTCCATCAATGAGTTCATAACGCTGCCCGTCGTCGCGCAGGCTGAAATACTCCTCCGCGGTGAGCCGCAGGCCCGCGTAGCCGGGTTTGCAAGTCTTCGGATTCCGAGCAAGGACGGACATGTCGCACTTTCCCAAATTCATCGCCGGGATTCTCAATCGCGCGCGGGCGATGGCTTCTCTAATGAGGATTCTGGCCGCTTCGCCCGTTCCGTCGACGCGCAAGTTCACTGAACTGCGCCATGTGAATCAATGCGACGGTCCGCCAATCCACGGCCATCCGTCGACCTTCAGCGGTCTTTCGGAAGCGTGTGGGCAGAACGGCTGTCGAGATCCCCACGATCACCATACCGGGTTCATCCATGGGAAGCACCGTGCCGTCCGTCAGGTGAATGCGAAAGGGCTTGAAGGGGCGATCTTCGAGCCGCTTGAGCAGATCGTCCGCTCTCATGGTCAGTTCCTCCCCGGCGGCGTCCCGACCGCGTGCCCGTTCATCACGGCCTTGCGCACCCATTGACCCTGCTCATAGGAGAATCGCCGCAGCGCGACGCGCTCCTTGTTCAGCGGTCCGCCGCCCTTGATGACGCGGTAGAACTCGTCCCAGTCCGGCTGGCTGAAACGCCAATGACCCGTGGCCTCGTCGCGGCGAAGCTCGGGATCCGGCATCTGGTCCGGTGTGCCGTCCGGCTTCCGGAGGATCAAGCCGTCCGTGCCCTTGCGCGAGACGTGAATCTTCAGTCCCAAGTCCAGCGCGGCCGGTGCGAAGCGGTCCACGAATTTCTGCCGCAGCTCGTCGTTGGTCGCCGTCTTGATCCGCCATTTCATGAACGGCGTCGTTTTCACCGAGTCCTTGTCCGGCGGGCCGAAGAACATCACGCAAGGCCACCACCAGCGGTCGAACGCCTCCTGCGTCATCTGCTTCTGCCGCCGCGTGCCGCTCATCATCGTGAGCACCATGTCCTCGCCGCTCTTGAAGTGAAATGCTTCCTCCATGTTGATGCGCTTCATCGTGCGCACGTACGGTCCGTAGCTGCCGTCGGCGAGCGTCTTCTGGTTCATGATGGCCGCGCCGTCCACGAGCCACTGGATCGCGGCGACGTCGCCCCACGTCGGCGCGGGGTAGTTGAAGACATTGTGGTAGCGCGTCTTGCCGGTGATGAGGTCGCGGAGCATGGCGTCGCGCGTCTTGCCAAGGTCCTGCGCGACGCGGTAGAGCATCTGCCCGTGACCGACCTCGTCCTGCACCTTGGCGATGAGCGCGAGCTTGCGCCGCAGCGAGGGCGCACGGTTGATCCACTCCCCCTCCGGCAGCGCGCCGACGATTTCGCTGTTGGCGTGGTGCTCGGACATCTTGAGCATGCCCGCGCGATAATTGTGCGGCATCCAGTCGCCCGGCTCGACCAGCCCGCCGGCATCCACGCGCGACTGAAACTCCGCCAGCCGGGCGGGATCGTCCTGCACGCACCAGTCCACCTTGATTTCTTCCGTTCCGCCGCCGCAGCTCATGCGTTTTCTCCAGCGCCCTTTGCCAATACCGCAAGATCAATTGAGGGAGGAACCGCCTCAATCATCGCGATATGGGCCAAAGCGACATCCACATTCCTGTCCTTGTCGAAGTCGTCAAACAGCCCTACGGTGCAACGGCTCTTCCCAACCCAAATAAACTCGGGCCGACGCACATCGAACTCGTCGCCCGTGCTGAGGTACATCCTGAACGGGATGAAGGGCTGCCGTCGGATCCAGTACAAGACGTCCTGCGGACTCATGTGCGTGTTCCACGCCAAGGAGATGGAAGCCGACTAACGGCGACTTCCGCGCCGGGGCTGACTTCCTGATCCGCGGGCGGGCGCGATTCTCTCAACCTCCTCCATGCGAATCGAGACCGTGCGATCCAGCCATCCCCGCTTGAAAATGCCGATGTGGCACATGTGGGTGCCGATCCAGAACTTGATCGCGCGCGGCACGCTGATGCGCTGCCCACCGCGCAGCTCGATCCGGAACGGTTGTGAGGCCGCTGCGCCGATCCGCTGCTCGAATTCCTCGCGTTTCATGGACACTCCCCGCAAGCATCGAGTCCGCTGAGGCTCCTCTTTACGGACACCATGTATTATACGCCGGGGCCCCCGAATTGAATAGCACGTTGCCCGTGTCCCCCTCGCCGGATCGCGGGCGGAACGGCTGTGCCGGGTCGGCTTTGGGACCGTTCTCAAGAGGAAGGAAATGCGCGGGCACCCTCGCGACGACGCGTCAGACCGCCAGGGGCTGTGCGTCCACATCGAAGGGCATGGATTCTTCTCGCGCTGAGGACGTGGGCGTCTGCCCCGCCTTGCGGCACGCGAGCATCGCCTGCGGAAATGTGCGGACCGTGGCGCAGGACTCGCCCAAGCTTGCCAGCACCGTCACCGGAATGCGCTGGAACGTGGCCAGCAGCTCAGGGTCGAACTGTGTGCCCGCGCCTTCGTTCAGAATGCCGATCGTCGTGGCGTAATCCTTGGGCGCCTTGTACGGACGCTCGGAGCGCAGCGCGTCGTACACATCGACGATGGAGAACATCCGCGCCGCCTGCGGAATGCTCGTGCCGGACAGGCCTTTCAGATAGCCCTTACCGTCGAAGCGCTCGTGGTGAAACCTGGGAATGTCGAGCGACTTCTTGAGGCGATCGATTTCGGAAAGCAGCTTCACGCCGATCGAGACGTGCGCCTGCATGACCTGCCGTTCCTCGGGCGTCAGCGCGCCGGGCTTGAGCAGGATGGCGTCCGGGATGCCGATCTTGCCGATGTCGTGCAGCAACGCCCCTTGGTAGATGTCCTCGAAATGATCGGGATCCACGCCGCACTCGATGGCGAAGTACAGACAGATCAGCGCTACGCGGCGCGAGTGAAATGCGGACTCGTTCTCGCGAATGTCCAGCGCCATGACCAGCGCCGAGATCAAGTCCTCGAACGCCTTGTCCGCGCGGTTGATCTGGGACGAGATGCGCGTCTCGAGGCACTGCGTCCATTCCTGCCGCGCCTGCAGCTCCGCCTGACGCAGCTCCATTCTAGCCAGCACTTCGGCGACTTGCGCCTCACTGACCGGCTTCGGCACACAGAAGTCCACGCCGCCCTCGTTGATCACCTCCAGCAGGCGCGATGCATCGTCCGGATGAACGATTCCGATGCGGTGCAGAATCGACGGCGCGTGGTGGCTCTGGCGCAGGATGCTGAGGCAGACGGGTCCCGGCTCGGTGGCGTCGTAGAGGATGCCCTCCAGGTCGCCGCGGTCCAGGAGTTCGCCTGCCGCCTGCGCCTGCGATTCGATCACCAGCTCGTGATTGCGAGCGCGCAGGGCGAGGCCCGCGGTTTCAGTCAGGGCGAGGTCGTCACTGTAGAGCAGGATCTTCATGCGTCACGCAGCGAGGAATCCTTCCAAATCGACACATCGGCGCGCGGGATGGACCCCCAGCCTCAATGGCCCCGCGGCCGAAACCTCGTCCACGTTCTCCCTTGGATCCCAGCTTTCGCCGCGCGCATTCCGCCTCCGCCGACGCGCGGCGCGCCGCCATCCGCCCCTTACATGGCGCCCCGGGATCTGATCCTCAGGGGGCCGAGGATACTCAGTGTGCATCGGCAATTCGCCCACCCATGCGTAGAGCGCCGCGGCACGAACGATCTTCGACCCCTGCCTGATGGATGGCCCGCGGCACCGACTTCGTCCGATATACCGATACGCCTCGCGCACGCAGTTGAAGAGTGAAATGCCCGCCGGGGAACTCCAGCGATGAGGGTATGCCTTGACATCCCGCGCCTCACCATGGCTCGTCACATGGGAGATTCAGGGGTTCGCGCTTCCGTAAAGAGTGCGCCACTCAACCGCTCGCGCGGATCTTGCGCGGTTGCGGCGTCACTTCTTGCCGCCTCCACCCTGCAGGCGCAGAACCCGCCCTCGCGGTTTGTTGGAAAGCTCGATGTGCAGCCGCAAGGGCCTGTCCACGACTTCCGCATCGGCAGAATGGAAGTCACCAACGCCGAGTTCGCCGGCTTCCTCAACGACGCCCTCGCGCACCTCGCGGATGACCGCGGCGCCTACATGTACTTCGACGTGGACAGCGGGGACGTGTATCTCGCGCCCACAAGCACCGGCGAGGTCGGCACGGCCGGCTCAGGCACGCTGCTGTTCGACGCTTCCGTCAATCTCGACCGGATTGTGTACGACTTGCAGGCGCAGCAGTATCGCATTCCCGACGGCGCCCATGCGGACCATCCAACTGCGGGAGTGACGTGGTTCGGCGCGCTGAAATATTGCAACTGGCTGACGCTGAGCAGGAAGCTGCCGGCGGCGCAGAGGGCTTACGCAGAATCCGCCGCGGCGGCCGAGTGGCGTCCCGTCACCATCGCCCTCGCGGATTGGCAATCGCGAGACTTGAGCGCCGCGGAACGCGACGCCCTGCTGCAACGGTTCGGCTACCGACTCCCCATGGACGGCGGCACGGACGGCGCCAGCCCCGGCGTGTACAACGAGTGGTACAAGGCCGCCGCGTGGGACGGCGCCGCCGGCGCGAACCATGTCTACGGGTTCGGGCGCGACACGCTGTCCGGAACGGACGCCAACTACCGCGACAGCGGCGATCCGTTCGACAACTCAACGACTCCCGCCGGTTACTACGACGGCACGGATCACGACGGGTTGTTCCAGACCACCGCCGACATGAATGCGTATGGCCTGCGCGACGCCTCCGGCAATCTCTGGGAATGGATGCAGGACAAGGACGTGTCGCAGACGCAGCGGCGCAACCGCGGCGGCGGGTTCCTCAGCGCGCGCTCCGCACTGGAAACCGCCCGCGCCGCGGCACGATCCGCGGACTCCGCCAGCGGCTCGACCGGAATCCGGATCGCTCAGAGCGTCCCCGCCTCGCTCTTCATCGCGCCGCAGGCGGATCTCGAAAACTCCGGCATCTGGGGCGGGCCTTACGAGCTTCAGCAGACAACCTTCGACTGCACCGTCTTCAATTTTTCCGCCGCGCCGGTTGATTTCACCGCGGCGGTCGATCGCACATGGGTCGTCGTTGATCCCGCGGGCGGACAGATCGCCGAGGACGCTGCCGCTGCCGTGACGGTCCGGCTGGACCCTCACTGCACCGACGGGCTGATCGTCGGAGAAAATGTGGCCCGGATCACCTTCACCAACCAGAAAGACGGCGCGACGCACGATCGACTTGTGCGACTCACGCTGCGGGAGCCGCTTGCCCTGTCGCCGCCAGAGGACTTCTCCGCGACAGCGGTGATGGGCCGATTGCCCGAAGCGCGCGAGCAGGCCTACACGCTCGACAACGCGTCGGACCTCCCCGTGCAGGCGTCCGCGCAGTGGGTGGAAACCGCGGGCGATTCCGGGGGTGTCAAGTGGTTGACCCTCAACGGCGGCGACCAGGCCTCGCTCGAACTCGACGCGCACGGTCAAGCCGCGCTCCTTGTGGCCGTGGGCGATGACGCGGCGAGCCTGCCAACCGGTTTGTTTCAAGCAACGGTTACGGTTGCCGACGCCTGCACCGGCAGCGAGTTCACGCGATCGGTTCAGCTTGAGGTCACCGCGCCGTTTTCCATCAGCCCCGAAGGCGAATCCGTCTCCACCGGAAACCCCGGCGGTCCGTTCACGCCGGGCGAGCACGCCTTCACGTTCACGAATCTCATCGACGGCTCGATCGAATGGACGGCGTTGCTGGATCCGCCGGAAACGGCGTGGCTCGAGCTCGACGCGACAGCCGGCACGCTTGCCGACAAGGACGAAACGGCGACGATCACTGCCCGGATTGCCGCCGCCGCCAACGACCTCCCGTCCGGACGCCACGGCGTGACGCTCATCTGGGGCGAATCCGGCTCGACCTTCACGCAGAGCCGGGAAATCTTCATCGATGTGGACGGACTTCGCATCGAGCCTGTCGAAGCGTTTGAGTCCTCAGGTACAGAGGGCGGACCCTTTAAGCCGGCTTCGCAGACCTACACGCTCTTCAACCCGGGCTTCGAGGAGTGGTACTGGTCCGTCACCTTCGAAGACACCAGCGATCCACCCGCCGGCTCTGCATGGATCGAATTCGACGCCGCGGACGGCGTGATTCTCGACCCGGAGGGCACGCAGGAGGTAACCACCCGGTTCAACGCCCAGACCGAACAACTTGCGCCGGGAACCTACACCGGGGTCATCAACTTCCAAGGCGACTGGGTCCCGTCCGTGCAGCGCAGCGTGATCCTGACCCTTTCGCGCCCCTCGATGAGCGTGGAGCCGGGCACGGCGTGGGAGGCGGGCGGTCGGCCTGGCGGACCGATTCACTTCCGAAGCCGCGTCTTTACGGTCAAGAACCCGCCTGAGAGCCGCGGGCCGATCGACTGGAGCGCCGCCCAGGCGGATCCCGGCGTCGACTGGCTGCGGATCGACGGCGGTCTCAGCGCCGGCGGAACGCTCCAGCCCGGCGAGCGTACGACCGTGGTTGTGGAGATCGACAGCGCGTCCACGCTCGGGCTTGATATCGGTACGCCGCTCGAAGCCGCCATTCTTTTCTCCGATCTGACCGCCGGACAGACGTTCGAACGGACCCTGACGCTGACGCTCTCCACTCCGCTGTTCGATGTTCAGGAACGCCTCGTGGATCCGGCCTCGCGCCAGAGAAACGGCCCGCTGCACGCCTTCGTCGCCGGGCGGACGCACGTAACTAACGCGGAGTTCGCTTCGTTCCTGAATGACGCCAGGGCAAACAAGACCCACGAACGCGGGCAGTATCTTTACCACGACCTCGACAGCGGCGACGTGTTCATCCACTCCGAAGTCGAAGGGACCGAAGGCAGCGACGGCGGCGGCGTTGAAATCTATCGCAGGATCAACAACAGCGCGCAGGTCGGGCGGATCTTCTTCGACGGCGTCCGGTATGCCGTCGATCCCGGTTTCGAGGATCATCCGGTCACGGCGGTGAGCTGGTTTGGCGCGCTCAAGTTCTGCAATTGGCTCACGCTGGACCAGGGTCTGCCCGCCGACCAGCGGTGCTACGCGGAGGCCGCGTCGGGCAACGTCGACGGCTGGCATCCAGTCACGATCAGCGACGCGGATTGGATCGTGCGCGATCTCACCGATGGCGAGCAGCAGCAGCTCATCCGCGACACCCTGGGTTTCAGGCTGCCCTTCGACGACGGGGCCGACCGCGACTGCTCATCCGCCGGATCGGACAATGCCCGGCTCTACAACGAGTGGTACGCCGCGGCGGCGTGGAACCCGGGCCTGGGGATCAACACGAAGTACGGCTTCGGCCGCGACGCGATCGACGGCATGGACGCCAACTACAAGGCGAGCGGCGACCCCTACGAGGCCAACCTCATTTCCACCACGCCCGTCGCCCGGTTCGACGGCCTGGACCACGGCGACGGCTTCCTTCCGCGGGCGGACGCCAACGCCTTTGGGCTGTTCGACATGTCCGGCAACGCCTACCAGTGGCTGACCAACCGCTACTGCATCGACCGGCTTAACTCCAGAACCTTGCGCGGCGGGGCGCACGACAGCCCGAAGAGCGGCAGCGACGTCCCCCTCCTAAAGACCACCGCTCGCACTTTCGCCTCGCCCGGGTTCGTCGGGCCTCAGGTCGGATTTCGCGTCCTCCGGGCAACTGCGCATCGGGACGGCGACGCCGATGCGGACGGTGACGTGGACCTGGATGACTGGACGCCCATCACCGGATGGCTGGAAGGTCCGGGGCAGCCGGCAGGCTTCGACGCCGCCGCCGGCGACCTCGACGCGGACGGCGACGTGGACCTGCGCGATGCCGCGTTGGTGCTGGCGCGATTCCGATCGTGATCCGATCGGTTGGATCACCGATGAGGTAGCCGCTTTCGCCCTCGCCTGCGCTTCGGGTTCTGAACCCGAAGCGCCGGCGAGGGGCCGTCAACCGAAGCCGTGGCGCAAGCGAGAGAGTACCGTCCTGACCGTTAGCTCCGCCCCGTGACCAGAGCGCATCCCCGCCTGCACTGAAGCGACGTGCATCCCCGAGTACCACGGACTTTCTCAGTCAGTTGCGTCTCCACTTGGCACCACTTGCGTGCCTGCTGTCCCCTCACCACTGCATATGGGCAGCCGCGCGCCTGCATCGCGCCGACTCCTGATTCGCAAACTCCATCAATTCGCATCGCCCGCAAAATCTACTGATGAAATGCTTGGCGCGCGACCGAAATTGGAATAGCTTCCCCACGACAAGTTTCGAATACCAGTCCGCAACCACAACGGAGTCGCACCAGTGGTGCCTCGAACACGGATGTTCAGGGTGCTTGCCGCCCTTGCCTGCTCGATGATCCTCCTCGCCGCCTCGCTTGAGGCCCTTCAACCCCGGCTGGCCGATCACTACCGCTGGGCGATGGCTCACGGGCAGTCCGACTGGGCCGGCGAAATCGCAATCCCGCCGACCGGCGCTTCGGACGAACGCTGGGAAGGCATCGAAATCATCCCGGTGATTGCCGGCGGCGAGCTGAATCTCGCCGATCCACCAGCTTCCCATTTCCGCGTGTCGCCGGACGGCGACATCGAACGAACCCTCCTCTGGGAGAATCAGGCTCGCGTGCCGAATCGACCGGGCAGGGTCTGCGTCGAAGTGGCCTTCAATCCGGAAAACGCATCCTGGACGTTGAGGCAGCAGGCGGCGGTCGAAACCCTCGTCAGCGCCTTGAGGCGCCGCATTCCCTCACTCGACGGGGAATCGCCGCCGATCCATGTTGCTTCCGCCAACCCCGCACCCCCCGCAGGCGCTTCCGGGCTACCAGCCCTGCTGGCTGATGTGCGCAACTGAAGACTCCAGCGCCAAGCCGGGCACCTTGTGCCAATTGACCCCCCGGCATGATCCGACCGATGCCGCATGGGTGACGAGTTCGCGGTGGCAGGCAACGCCGTGAACCGAAGGCTATCCAACCTTGCCGTAGTGTGCTCGGGCGCTGGCACTTTCGTCCGCTGTACCCGGGCGGATTTTGGGAACACCGGGCGGGGCTTCGTGTTTCTGATGCGGCCAATCCCGAGCGATTTTGGACTGGGTCCACACGCAATCATCCTGCAATGCGCCGGTGAGCGCCTGCCGCAGGTCCCCGCGACGACGCCACCGCCGCGGCGTGCGCATCGCCTCCCGCACGATCCGCAACGCACCGGCCACGCGCCCCGACCACGGGTCCTTTCCTGCGGCGATGATCCCTTGCACGCTCATCAGGCCCCACAACAGCAGGGCCGGCCTTTCCCTCTGCAATTCCCAGCGGGCTTGGCCGGGGGAATCGCTGCGCAACATCCGCTGCTCCGCCGTCTACTTCAAGCCGCGAGAGAACAGCGCCACGCCCCAGCGCATGCGGTACAAGACCGCGGCCGTTTCCTCCGGCAACCGCGCCGGATCGAGGACGTTGGTCCTCAGACACCTCGGGGTCGGCGAACCGGCGGCGCGTTTCGTCAGCCGAATCAAACGCAGCTTCAACGGAGACTCGCCGCGCCGGCTCGTCGGCCACAGCCACACCGTGTCCCCCTCCTGCTCCCCCTCCATGTTTAACCCGGTCAGCAGGGTGATCTTGGCGCCCACGCGAATCAGGAAGGAATGCCCGTGCGCCAGAATGTCACGCAGCAGGTCAAAGCCGGTGAATCCCGCGTCCGCCACGATCAACGAACCCGGCGGCAGGCAGGCCAGCATCATCCGCGGAGGGTCCCGCTCCGATTCCGTGCCCTTGCCGATGACCCAGTCCCGCGGCAGCCCCGTACCCATGGCAGCCCGTGGTGAGAACCACGCTCGTCCTTCCCGCCCAGGCGGGAATCCAGCCGGTTGCTTTTGAGGAGACGTTCACCAAGCAGTTTCCCGGGTATCCCGGACCCCCGTCTGCGCGGGGGTGACGGACCCCACCTCTGGTTCCGAGTTCCACCACGGGCGGTTGCGCTCACGGAATGTTGCGCTCGCAGGCTGGTGCGCTCACGGGCTGCTACGCTCGAGACCTTCCGCGCTGCAGCAGCACCGCCGCGATGATGATCACGCCGGTCAGCATCAGCCTTCCGGACTCGGGCACGTTGTTGATGCTCAGGATCTTCTCGATATACCCGATGGTCAGCGTGCCCAGCAGCGTCAGCCCCACGCCGCCGCGACCGCCCAGGAGGCTGGTCCCGCCGATCACCACAATCGCAATCGCCGAAAGCTCGTAGCCCGCGCCGGTTTCAGGGTCGCCCTGCTGCTCCTGTGCGGCTTGGCAGATGCCGGCGATCGAAGCCAGCAGTCCGCACAGCGCGTATACACTTATCTTCACCGGCGCGACTGGCACGCCGGAAAGTCGCGAAGCCTCCTCGTTGCCGCCGATGGCGTGAACGCAGCGTCCCCAGCGCGATCGGGCCAGCGCTGCCCACGCCAGCCCGCCGCACAGGAGAAATACCCCCGTGACCACCGACACGTTTCCGCCCAGCAGCCGTGAGTCGATCGCCTCGAACACCGGCGGCAATCCAACGTAGCGATACGTTCCATCCGCCGACTGCACGGCCGTGGAGATCTTCATCCCGCCGCTGACGGTTTTGGCGAGTCCGCGAGCGAGCACCATCATCGCCAAGGTCACGATGAATGGCTGGATGCGCCACAGAGCGATGATCGCGCCGCTGACGCAGCCGCAAACCGTGCCGACCGCCAGCGAGACGGGGATCGCCGCCCATGCGGGCCACCCGCGGTGGATGCCGAGAATCGAAAACGTCACCGCCGTCAGCGCCAGCACGCTGCCCACGGACAGGTCGATGCCGCCGCAGAGGATGACGGCCGTCATGCCGCACGCGAGCACGCCGTACACCGAAGCTTGGCGCAGCGTGTCGCGGTGCGTGCCCCACTTGAAGAACGTTCCCTGATAGTGAAACACGCACCCCAGCGCGAGGACGAGCGCCAGCGCCAGAAGGGCCGTGACCAGCGGATGGCTCAGCTTTTCCCGAAGCGTCATGTGCCGCTGCTTCATACCGCAAGCACCGCGAAGGTCAACGCGAGCGGGTGGCACGCGCGAGTCGCACGCGCGGGTGGCACGCGCGGGTCGCACGGTCTGGCGTACGCGCCTGACCGTGGTGAACGCGGCAGACTGCGGCCAGCGGCGTACCGTTGACTGTGCCACCCGACCGAAGGTCTACACGGCGATCCCTCACGGCGAAGGGAGGGGCACGACATTCAGCGTCGGCACGATCCCCGGCACGCGCAGGATGAACACGTCGCGGCGCTGGGGCTGTCCCCAGTTGGACGAGAAGGCGATGAAACGTCCGTCGCGGCTGATGTTGGCCCGCGGAGATTCCCAGTAGTCGTCCACGTAGGACCGATGGTGCGCCAGGCGGCGGACGCGCTGGCTGCCGTCCGTGGCGACCATGAGGATCTCGTCGTGGAACAGGCCCGGCGCGTGCTCGAGGCTTTGCTCATACAGGCTGACGACGGCCCACTCCTCGTTGTCCGCCAGCAAGGAAACGTGCTGATCCTGCGTCCAGTCGTCGTTGAAGTCGAGGATCGGCTTCTTCTGATGCGGGTCGCTGAGCCTGCGGTAGCGCAGCCGGTTGGTCCAGTTGTCGTAGCCGATGCAGAAGCCGTGTCCGAGATCCTTATGCCCCGGCGCGTAATCCGGCGGGCCGTCGATCAGCGCTTCCTCCAGCCCGGTCTCAAGATCGACGACGCGATTCTGAATCGCGCCGTCGCCCTGCGCGCCGGTTGAGATGACCAGGTATCGACCCGTCTTGTCGATCTGCACTTCGTCCAGCCCCTCAGGTTCGACGGGGCGGATGATGGCCCGGTCCTCCGCGCGCTTCCACGCCAGCGAGCCGCTGACGCGATAACGCCGGTTCAGCGTGGTGCAGGCGAACGTGTCGTCGTCGATGCTGCGGCTCATCTGGCTGAGAAAGCCTTCGCCCAGCTCAGGCGAAAAGTCCCGGACGAGCGCATACGCGTCGGTGGAGACGTTGTATTCCCAGAGGCTCAGCCGGGAGTGACAGAAGATCACATCCGGATTCACGCCGCTCCAGATCGCGTCTTCCGTGCGAGGCCAGTCGCCGTCCGGAGCCGGCGCGGCGAAGAGCGGCGCCGCACCGAGCAGACGGAAGTTGAGCGGATCGAACTCGTAGCGCACGCCTTCCAGACCGCTGTCGTCGCGCAGCACGAAGAGCCGCGTGCTGTCGCGGTTGAACGTCGGCCAGTATGAGTAGGCGACCTGAAGGAACTGGCCGTCGCGGTCGTCCGTGACGCGCAGGATGGACGTTCCGAACGTCGGGTCGATGATGACGCCCCCCGCCGGCGGAAGCAGCGGCAGCGGCGGCTCCGGATATACGCCACGATCCGTCTTACCGCCCCATGGAGCAAGGAACACCGGTTGAGCGGACGCGGATGAAACGGTCGCGACGGCAAAGGCGACTGCGGCGATGCTGAGGATCGGTCTGATTTGCATGACGCGTGGCTCCCTTACATGCCGGTGCGGGGCGCGCGGCTCGTGTGGCGGTCCGATCGTGACGAAAGTTGGAATCGAGTCTGGCATCCTCGTCGCCTCGGGCATCACGGGCGACCTGGAACAATCGTCTCATTGTCGCCGAAATCGCCGCGCTATTCCAGCAGGAGAGCGCACGGTTGCCGGGCAACATCGAAGCAAGACCGGACCGGTTTTCGTGGGGCGCGCCGCGAAGGCAAGCAGTTGAACGGATCTCGGGGGCACGCCAGGCTCCCCTCCACGTCGCGTGTCACGCCGGTCTTCTCGTGTGGCGGCCGGCGTGGTGGACGCGGCGGCGTGGGTGGGGAAAGGGCGCCGCGAAGGGTGTGGAGGGGTGGGAGGAGGCATTCCCCGCTGCCGGCCACATGGGAGTCGGATCACAGCAGGGCGCTGCGGGGAATGCGGTTGCGGTATTCCGAGGGATGCCTGTCCTTTCCCTGGCGGGCGTTTGCCCGACCTGAATCCGGCAATCTCAGAATCAATAAGAAAAGGGGGTTGACAAGGGGACGGGCGGGCTTTACGCTGTTATCCTTGAAGTGCCGCGGTTTACCTCCCGCGCGGCGCGGATGAGAGGTGTCGAACCGCGGATCCCGCGGATTTTCCCGGCGGTTTTCTGGTCCGGGGGTTGAAATCCGGGTTTCCTGCGGCAAGAATAGGATGCACAAGTCGGGCGGGTTCTCCCAACGATACAGTTCCGCCGACATCGGTTCTCCCGCTGACGAGTCTAGTCCGGACCCACTCGCTGAAGCGCACAAAACCCATCATCGGCATTGTCGGTTCGATCGGAGCCGGAAAGACGACGGCGTCGCGGCTGCTGAGGGAATTGGGCGCGGGCGTGATCGACTCGGATCAGCAGGCACATGAAGTGCTTGCCACGCCGGAGGTGCGCGCCACCCTCGTGCAGTGGTGGGGTGAGGGCGTGACCTCCGGCGGCGGCGAGGTTGATCGCTCGGCGATTGATCGCTCGGCGATTGATCGCTCGGCGATTGCGCGCATCGTGTTCGCTGACCCGATCGAGCTGAAGAGGCTCGAAGAATTGCTATACCCGAGAATCGCGCAGCAGCGCGACCTTGAGATTGCGGGTTACGAGGCCGACCCTGGCATTCGCGCGATCATCCTCGACAGCCCGAAGCTCTTCGAGGCGGGCCTGGAGGCGATGTGCGACGCGGTAATCATGGTCGATGCCGATCCCCGCGCGCGGCAGGATCGCCTTGCGCGTTCTCGCGGCTGGACTCCGCAGGAGGTGGAGCAAAGAGAGAGGCAGCAGATTTCACTGGACGAAAAGCGGGCAAAAGCCGATCATGTGGTTATCAACGACTCGGACATCGGCTCGCTTCGTCGCACACTTGAACGGTTGTTGATCACGATCCTGGACGATTTCAAGCAACGCAGCGTCCAGCGACATTCTTCACAAGAAACCCCGTAAAACTCCCGCTCGCCCGCGTCGGGCATCAGGCTTGGTTTCACGGATACTCACAATTCTGGAGGTTTGTTCCCATGGCGAAAGCCGGAACCGATAGGACTCGTTCCACCACACGTCGCAGCATGACCCCGGGTCGCGGCGGCAAGCCCCGCGGCAAGCAGGCGCCCCGCACCCATTATGAAGGACTGCCCGCCGACATCGACGATGTCTCCGTGGCGACCGCTCCGCCTCCGCCACCGCCGCCGGCGACTGATTCCGCGGAACCGCCCGCGGACGCCCCGATTCTCGATCCCGAGACGCACGCCAAGTATGAAGAAATCAAGCGCGGCCAGCTTCACATCACCCAGCTTCAGCAGATGAGCGTCAACGAGCTGCACGAGCTGGCGCGGGCCGAAGCTCTGGAGGAATACACGGGACTCAAGAAGCAGGACCTCATCTTCCGCATCATCCAGGCGCGGGTGAACCGCAACGGCCTGATGTACGGCGAGGGCGTCCTCGAGATCCTCCCGGACGGCTTCGGGTTCCTCCGTTCGCCGGGATACAACTACCTGCCCGGTCCGGACGACATTTACATCAGTCCGTCTCAGATCCGCCGCTTCGGCCTGAAGACGGGACACGTCGTGTCGGGGCAGATACGTCCGCCGAAGGAATCCGAGCGTTACTTCGCGCTGCTTCGCGTCGAGGCGATCAACTACGAAGACCCCGAAGTCGTGATGGAGAAGACCAACTTCGAGGACCTCACGCCGCTTCACCCGGACTCCCGCATCATTCTTGAAACCTCGCCGCAGGAACTGAACATGCGCGTCGTGGACCTCGTCACGCCCATCGGCAAGGGTCAGCGCATGCTGATCGTCGCTCCCCCGCGCACGGGCAAGACCGTCCTGCTTCAGAAGATCGCCAACGCGATCTCCGCCAACCATACGGAAGTGCACGTCGTCATCCTTCTCATCGACGAGCGCCCGGAGGAAGTCACGGAGATGAAGCGCCACACGCAGGCGCAGGTCATCAGTTCCACGTTCGACGAGCCGGCTTCGCGCCACGTGCAGGTCGCGGACATGGTGATCGAAAACGCGCGGCGGCTGGTGGAGTACGGCAAGGACGTGGTGATCCTGCTGGACTCGATCACGCGCCTGGCGCGGGCGCACAACACCGAGATGCCGCACTCCGGCAAGATTCTCTCCGGCGGCATCGACGCCAACGCGCTGCAGAAGCCCAAGCGATTTTTCGGCGCCGCCCGCAACATCGAGGAAGGCGGCAGCCTCACAATCATCGGCACGGCGCTTGTCGATACCGGCTCGAAGATGGACGAGGTCATCTTTGAGGAGTTCAAGGGCACGGGCAACAGCGAACTGCACCTCGACCGCCGTCTCGTGGACAAGCGCGTCTGGCCGGCGATCGACATCCCGGCGAGCGGCACGCGCAAGGAAGAGCTGCTGCTGGACCCGAAGGAGCTGGAGCTGATCTTCCGCCTGCGCCGCGTGGTGTCGGACATGAACATCGTCGAGTCCGTCGAGCTGCTCACCGCGCGCCTGAGCAAAGTGCGGACGAACCGCGAGTTCCTGATGACGATGAACTTGTCGTAGGGGTGACATTCAGGCTTTCCGTCGAAAGTAGGACGGCGTCAGGAGCGTCAACGCGAAATCTTTCGCGCTGTGGCCCACGCGCAAGGATGAGACAGCCCATGCCAGAGATCTCGCGGTTCTTCGGCATCGTGATCCGAATGTACTATGATGATCACGATCCACCCCATCTCCATGCCGAGTATCAGGGCAACAAAGTGAAGGTCGACTTCGGAGGCAACGTGCTCCGAGGTGCGCTTGACTCGCGGACGGCGCTGAAACTGGTGCGCGAGTGGATTGACCTTCATGCTGAGGAGTTGCTTGAGGATTGGAACCTCGCGCGGGCGGGCGTCCCGCTCGAGAAGATTCGGCCGTTGGAATAGGGTGACGCGATGTGGGACATGAATGAAATCGTCCGGGTCCGGCATGTGAGGGACTATGTGTGTTACGTCGAGTTCGATGACGGATTGTCCGGAGAGATCGACCTGATTGCATACCTCAATAAAGGACCCGTCTTCGCGGCGCTGGCGGATATCGAGGCGTTCAAGCAGGTGGGAATCGACGGCGGCACGCTTTCGTGGCCCAGCGGAGCCGATATCGCTCCGGAGCGGGTTTACGAGCTGCTCTGTTCCCCGTCGGCGCCGCTCAAGACGTTCAAGTAGAAGCTCGTTATCAGGACACTGCGCTGAGGCGGCAAGGGCCCCCAGGACCAGTCAATTCTCGCCGGGTGGCATGCTCTCGCTGTACTCGGCGTGAGCATGTTGCCAGGTGCGTAAGCAGGTGACGAAAGGAGGCTGCCATCCTGAGCCTGTCCGCAGGGCCCTTCCATTCTCGGTCGCTGCGTTGGCGTTGCTTGCTTGCCGGTCGAAAACGAAGGGACATGTTGATCGCCGAAGCTGGGAAAGGGGATAATTGAAAGGCTCTGCAAGCGCCCCGCGGGGGCTGAAGCCCTCGGCTCGCAGGAGTGTTCCCGATTCTCCGGCAGCGTCCAGGTTGCGCGGGGTCTTTTATCTGAAGCCGGTCTGCGCACACCCTGGTTCGACGCCGCACGCGCCATCGAACATCCAGTTGCGCTGCCGATGAACAAGCAGTTCAACCGGCCGGCGCTAACGATGCGATGGGCGTTCCGCACTCCGGGCAGATGCCGGAGAAGTTGCCCGTCAGGTTGTACTGGCACGCCGCGCAGTGCGGCGCGTCGTCGAAGCGCTCCCGCAGTTCACGGCGGAAGCCGCGCACGTCAGGGATGGAAACCAATAGCGCGGGCAGCGCGAACGCCCCCAGGTTGATCGATCCGGCCATCAGTCCCGCGGCCAAGGCGGAGCAGAAGTTCGCCGGCCCCTGATGCCCTTTGAAACGCGATTGACGTCCGGATGCCGGACTGCGGGCCACCGTGACATCGATCCAGGCCATCGAGCGCGCTGAGCTTGGCTCGGCGGAGTCGCCGTTGCCTTTGCCGCCAACTTGACCGGCCCGGCCTCCTGAACCTGCATCCTCCGCTCGCCTGCGACGCGGGAAACCTGCTGGACACCCGGGGCCTCTAAGCGGTGTAATAGTACGCTTGAATCTCCAGGTGGTCGGTGCCGGCTCAGGAGGACCGAACGTGAACACGCGATCTGTTGCGGCGCTTGGCCTGGCGGCGTGGACTTGGGCTTCAACCCCTCTGGCCGACGGCGAGGAGTGGCGACAAAAGGCCAAGCTCCTCGCCGCGGATCGAGCGGAGGGCGATTACTTCGGAACCCGGATCGCCCTCTCGGGCGATGTCGCGCTCATCGCGGCGCGGTTGGACGACGATCATGGATCCAGCTCCGGATCGGTCTACGCATTCGACCTGTTCGATGGCGTCTGGTCGCAATCCGCGAAACTCACGCCCGACGACGGGGCGTCATACGACTACTTCGGCGCTTCTATCGCGTTTCGCAAAGGCGTCGCCATCATCGGCGCCTATGGCGATGACGATCGCGAGCGGGACACAGGATCGGCATACATCTTCGAGCTGGTCTATGGCGCGTGGATCCAGACCGCCAAGCTCACGGCCGCCGATGCGCAGAGGGACGACGGATTCGGCAGAGCCGTGGGCCTGTTCGGCGAAACCGCTCTTGTCGGAGCGCCGGACGACGACAACGACGGCTACTCTCTGGGCTCCGCTTACATCTTCGAGCGGATCGACGGCGTCTGGGTCCAGACCGCCAAGCTCACCGCGGACGACGGGGCGAATTGGGACCAGTTCGGTAGTACCGTCGCCTTGTCCGGCGACACGGCTCTGATTGGGGCGCACTACCATGACGACGGCGCGACCAGCTCCGGATCGGTTTACGTGTTTGAAAAACTTAATGGTCGGTGGACCCAGACCGACGAACTCAAGGCCGAGGACCGGAAATCGGACGCTCTGTTCGGGTACTCCATCGCCTTGGAAGGCGACACGGCCCTCATTGGCGCATATCGCGACGACGGACCCAGGATCAACTCAGGCGCCGCGTACGTTTTTGAGAGGAAGGGCGGCAAGTGGAGCCAGGCGGCCAAGCTCACCGCCGCGGATGCCGGCGAAGGCGACTATTTCGGATGGTCCGTTGCGCTGCTGGACGGCGCCACGCTCGTGGGCGCGCCCGACAACGACGGACGCCGCCCCGAGTCCGGCTCGGCCTACCGTTTCGAACGGGTAAACGGGGAATGGGTGCAGACGGACAAGCTCAGCCCCGCCGATGGTCAGAAGAACGGCGGGTTCGGGGGCAGCGTTGCGCTGGCGGAAGACACCGCGCTCATCGGTGCGGGGGGCGACGGCGAGCGCGGGATCTGGTCAGGGGCCGTCTATGTCTTCGATCCTCTCCCGCCGCCCGCGTGCACCGGCAACGAGCGCATCGCCCACGTTCAGTGCCGCTCGCACAGCGGGGTGAACCGGTTGACCGTCGCGCTGCGCGGTGGCAGCGGCTCGCCCGCGGACACGTGCACTGTCGCCTTGTCCGAGGGCCGCAGCGAGTGGGTAAGACTCTCGTCCCGCGGCAAGGCGCGCGTGAAGTTCATGGAGGTTGCCGAGGGATCGGGGACCGCCACCGTGACATGGGGCTGCGGAGCGACGGCGGAGGAGCCGTTCGCCTGTGGCGATCCGCTGGGCTGGCAGAAAGGCCCGCGTCTGACGGCTGACGACGGGGCCGCGTCGGATGAGTTTGGCGTGTCCGTTGCGGTGTCCGGTGCTACCGCGCTCGTCGGGGCCTTTGGCGACGATGATCGCGGGCGCGATGCCGGCTCGGCGTATGTCTTCGAGAATATCGATGGCGCATGGAGCCAGACCGCCAAGCTCCTCGCTCCCGATGGTGCACAGGATGATCGTTTAGGAGCGGATGTCGCGTTGGCGGGTGACACTGCTCTCATCGGAGCCTACCGCGACGACGACCACGGGACCGACTCCGGCTCAGTCTATGTGTTTGAAAGAGCCGGCGGCGGGTGGACCCAGACCGCCAAGCTCACGGCCAGCGATGCGACCAGCAGCGATTACTTCGGAATCTCCATCGCCATGTTCGACGACGCGGCGTTGATTGGGGCTTACTCAGGGAATAACGGGCGCGGGGCGGCTTACGTGTTTGAGAAAACCGATGGAGTCTGGCAGGAGATCGCCGTGCTGAAGGCTGCGGATGGGAGTGGATCCGATCATTTCGGATTATCGGTGGCCCTCTCAGGACACATTGCCATCGTCGGCGCCCCCGACAAGGACACCCGCGGGCGTAACTCGGGTTCGGCGTATGTCTTTGAGAACCTCGGCGGAGTTTGGACTCAGGTCGGGAAGTTGACTCTCGACGAAAGGGAACGGGACGCGCGTTTCGGGAGTTCCGTCGCAGTCTCGAACGGGATCGCATTCGTCGGCGCGCCCTCCGACGACATGGGCTGGTACAACGTGGGTTCAGTCAGCGTCTTCGAGAAAGTCAACGGCAGTTGGCGGCAGACCGACAAGCTCACCCGCGCCGACGCGCGGGGCAACGCCTATTTCGGGGCGTCCATTGCCATGTTGGGCGACACAGCTCTGATTGGCGCTCCGTATGACGACAACCGCCGCACCAACTCCGGCGCGGCCTACATGTACAGGAACGTCTCCGGCGTCTGGTCGCAGACAAACATGTTCACCAGTGATGCCAGGTACAAGAACTGCGGATTCGGGGAAAGCGTCGCCCTGTCCGAATTCACGGCCCTCGTCGGGGCGCCGAAGGACGGAAGCAAGACGTTTCGACCCGGCACGGCGTACCTCTTCGAGCGCACCACGCCGCCGGATTGCACAGGTGAAGAGCGCATCGTGGCCGCCGACTGCACGCAGCGCGACGGCGTCATCGAGGTGATCGTGCAACTGGCGGGCGGCGGCGGCGCTCCCCGCGACACCTACACGGTCACGCTCTCCAGCGGCGAGCACCGGTCGGGCACGCTGTCGGAGGACGGCACGGCGAAGGTGAGAATCCAAGGAGTCGCACCCGCCGAGGGAACCGCGGCGGTGGTCTGGGGTTGCGGGACGACAGCCGACAAGAAGTACGCTTGCCCATGACGAGAAGAAGTACGTTTGCCGACAAGGCCTCCTGAAAGCCCGCGGGCGCCGGCGATCTGGAATCGAGTCGCGCTCACCCAACGGAACCGGCGCTCGTTACACGTCGTGCCCGCAAGCCGCTCGCTGAAGGCATTGAAGCTCCAGCTCGCAGCCCCCGTCTTGTCTATGTAAGCATGGTCCATTCACGCCCGGGTCGACACGGCTTCGCGTCATCGTTGACACGGCTCGGTCGCGTTCACTATCCTGAAGCATCGTTCCAACCCCTTCCGGGCCGTATTTTGGAGATGCGAGGTTTCTCATGGCAAGGCTCAACGAAAACATTCTCAAGACGATCGGCAGGACGCCCCTGGTAAAAATCCGCCGGCTCATCCAGGCGCCGGCCGAGGTCTATGCCAAGCTCGAGTTCTTCAACCCGCTCAGCAGCGTCAAGGACCGCATCGGCGTTTCGATGATCGAGGCCGCGGAGAAGGACGGGCGGTTGACGCCGAAGACGCACGTCATCGAGCCGACCTCGGGCAACACGGGCATCGCGCTGGCGTTCGTGTGCGCGGCCAAGGGGTACAAGCTGACGCTGACCATGCCGGAGAGCATGTCGATGGAGCGTCGCGCGGTGCTCAAGATCCTCGGCGCCAACATCGTGCTGACGCCGGCGACGGAGGGCATGCGCGGCGCGATCACGGCCGCGGAGCGCCTCGCGGCGCAGGAGATCGACGCATGGATTCCGCAGCAGTTCAACAACCCGGCCAACCCGGAAATTCACCGCAAGACGACGGCACTTGAAATCTGGGACGACACCGACGGCAAGGCGGACATTCTCGTCTCCGGCGTGGGCACGGGCGGGACGATTACCGGCGTGGGCGAAGTGATCAAGTCGCGCAAGCCGGGCTTCAAGTGCTACGCGGTCGAGCCGGAAACCTCGCCGGTCATCACGCAGAAGCGCAAGGGCCAGCCGCTCCAGCCGGGCAAGCATCTCATTCAAGGCATCGGCGCCGGCTTCATCCCCGGCGTGCTGAACATGGACGTCGTGGACGACACGGTGCTTGTTTCGAGCGAGGACGCCTTCGCCTGGGCGAAGCGCGCCGCCAAGGAGGAGGGCATCCTCTGCGGCATCTCCTCCGGCGCCGCGCTGGCCGCGGCGGATCGCGTGGCGCGCCTGCCCGAAAACAAGGGCAAGACCATCGTGACCATGCTGGCAAGCTTCGGCGAGCGATATCTGTCCACGGCCCTGTTTGATCAGACCTGACGGCGCGGGCCGGGCTTGCGGTCCAACACGGACGGCTTGGGGTAGCGGCTGCACATCCGCATGATTCCCACGCCTTCCCTGTCCTCAGCGGAGGGGTCGCGGAAGGGGAGTCCTGGTGGGAGCTTGCTTCGGACGTGCAAACGGCGCTTCGGCGAGCCGAGCCGTGGGGTCAAATTCGCAATAATCTCCGTTCAGGAGACCGTTCTTGACACGACAGCCCTGAATGCGGTACAATGCAATCAGCCATCGGCGTCATGCGCCGATGGCGCAGCCCTGCCCTTTGCGTGGGTGGGACTCCAAGCGAAGCGAAAGACGCTCTGTACTGGACCGCGGATGCTCCTGATGGTCAGGCGGTGCCGGCGGTCCGTGTCGCTATTCGGAAGGAGTCGAAAGTATGGTACGGGAATTGCTCTCTCTCTCTCTCTCTCTCTCTCTAACTGCGCGCGCTCATGCGCCGCGCGGGGCTTCCTGCGGCGCTCCTGCCCGCGATCGGCGCGAAGGATCGCGCTGAGTTTCCTGGGGTTGGCCGTCGGTGGGGCGATTCCGTCCGCCGAGGTGCGAGGGTCTGAAACGGTGCCCACGTTTTCTAATGCCGTCGTGTTCACGGCCACGGGGCTGGGATCGGACGCGGGGTATCCCTTCGGGTTGGCGTCCGGCGACGTGAACGAAGACGGCTACCCGGATCTGGCCGTGGCCAACTCCTCAGTGAACATCACCAACTGCAACATCGACGATCCCCCGCTCACGCCTTCTGTCTCGATCCTGATCAACTCGGGCGACTGGTCTCCCACCTCCAACGGCTTCGAGGCCCCGATCGATATTGATGTGTGCGCAGACTGTTCCCCCAACGAGGTGGCTTTTGCGGATTTGGATGGAGACGGCCACCTCGACCTCGTAATCAGCGCCGGCGACGGCGACCCCGACGATGACGAGGTAGGCAGTTGGGGCATCTATGTCTGCTTTGGGGATGGGACTGGGGACTTTCAGGTGGACGCAGTATACGAGACGGCTACGCCCATTCGTGGACTGGTCGTTCAGCAATTCTCCGGTTCCGCCTTTGACGTCGCCGTGGCAGGAGACGATTGTCATGACGATAGAGGCACCGTGGGCAATGACAAGGTATATGTGTACTCGAACAACGGGAGCGGGGTTCTCACGCCGGCGGACTCGGACGATCTCGGTATGGGCGATTACTCATCGGCTTTCGACATTGCCAGCGCGCATTTCGACAACGACTCCCCCAGTAACGGTCTTTATGATCTTGTGACCTGCAACGTCGGGGATGACGAATCGTCCGAGTTGACCAACAACGGCGGTTACGATTTCGACTTGGACGATTATCCCGACCCGTGCAGCGTCACATGGGGCTGGACCGACGTGACCGCCGGGACCTTCAATCCGGGAACCGTGGGCGACGCCGCGGTGATCGATTCCTCCGGGGGTGAGCTGCGCGTGTTGTACGGCGATGGTCACGGCGGCTTCACGCACGACTGCGATCCTCACACGGCCGGCGGCGACAAGTATGTGATTGCCCACGGCAATTGCACTACCGCCGACATTGTGGCGGGCGTCACCACAGGTCTGCTGAACGGTAATCAACGGCTCGACTTGGCGGCGACGCTGCCCGCCTGCACGGAAGTTGCGATCCTGATCGGCCTGGGCGGTCTGCCTTCGCTTTCCAACAAGTTCCAGTTCGACACCGGCGGCAGTTATTGGATCAGCGCTGAGCCGCCGGGCGGCGGCGAGGATGAGGCGCTGTATCCGGTGCGCGTCATTATCGTGGACTTGGATCAGGACGGCAATGGCGACCTGGTCACGGCCAATCAAGGCTCGGCCAATATCAGTGTGATGATCAACCAGATGTAATCGGTGGACGCGGAATCGGGGCGCGGGGCGGTCCGGCGCGTGTTGACCGGACCGCCCATTGAGCTTTCCTTTCTTTCATTTCCGCAAACGCGATCATGCGGTTTCCAGGAGCATTCCAACAATGCTTGACTCAAGACGTCGACGAAGCCATGCGGCAATCTGCCTGTTGATTGTCTTGGCACAGAATATGGCGATCGAATGGGGTGGCATTGCATACGCGCAATCCGTTGAAATCCATGCGTTGGGGTTTATCGATCCCAATAATCCCATCAGCCGCGCGCAAGGCGTGTCGGCGGATGGGCTTGTGGTGGGAGGAGAAAGCTCTCGCGGTTTTCCTGCGGAGGCCTTCTACTGGACGAAAGATTCGGGACTCGTCGGATGCAACAGAGTGGACACCACGCTGGGTGGCGTGTCGGGCGACGGGAAGTTCCTCGTCGGGACGTCAACTCCTCCGGAGGAACCGTACCGCTGGAACCTTTCAACCGGTGCCTTCGAGCTTCTGGGCGATCTGCCGGGCGGAGAACACGTCACCTCTGCATTCGCCACAAATTGGGACGGCTCCGTGGTTGCGGGCTGGGGAAGCTCAGACCGATCGGAGAATTATGAGGCGTTCCGATGGGATCCAAGACACGGGCTGGTCCCACTGGGCGGCATGGAAGGCGGGCAATTGTATAGCATTGCCCTGGGTGTGTCCGCGGATGGGAACATTCTGGTAGGCCACGGGTATTCTTACAATGGCCGGGCTGCGTTTAGTTGGACCAAGGTCGACGGATTCGTTGAACTGGAGAAACCGGAAGGTTGGGAAACGCCACGAGCCTTGGGCATCTCCCCCGACGGCCACGTAATCGTAGGGCGGGCAAACCCCGGAAGTTCGGCAAAGCCCCTGCGTTGGTCGGACGAAGAAGGCCTGGCCGTGCTGCCCGTACTGGACGATCAGCGCTATCGATTCAGCGAAGCCTACGCCTCCTCCGCCCTGGGCCAAGTCATCGTCGGCGTCAGCGACTTAGGCTCCAAAGACCAGGCCGTGGCGTGGACGCCGGGGCGCGGCGTTGTGAACCTCAACAGCTTGCTGACCGACGAGTTCGGCCTGGATCTGGGAAACTGGCGACTGGGCATCGCGTGGGCCGTTTCGTATGACGGCAAGACGATCGTGGGTGAGGGCATTCACGAGGGAGAATTCAGCACCGAGGCCTTCGTCGCCCGCATCCCCTGCATTGACGACTGCGACCAGTGCTCGTTCACGGAGCACATGGAAGCGGCGTGCCTGCCGCAAACCGACGGCACGACCGCCGTCCGCGCGAGGCTCTCCGGCGCGAAACCGGGCGCGACGCTGACGTTTGTGCTCGACTACTGGAAACGGATGAAGCAGCGCACGGTCCGCCCTGACGGCACGGCCAAGGCGAAGTTCAAACGCCTCGACCCCGTTGCGCCGCTGGGCACGTATCACATCACCCTCAAAGAATGCGACGCTCCGGCGGACGCGGCGTGCAATTGACGTTGACAAGGAAGGTCAGCCTTGGGTGACTATCCATGGACCTCGCAACATGCTGACCCAATGCCACACGAACAACCGCTTCCTGTCGGTTGCGGCTCGGATGGGGAACCGCTCCGTCGCGGGCATGGTTCAAATCGGCGGGCGGTTTCGGGGCCTTGCCGGTCAGTCCTTCGCCTTCTCGCGGAACCGCTGCCACAAGTCCTTTTCCACGGCCACGACCAGCGGCACGTCCGGGCGCAGTCCGTAATAGAAGGTCTCGCAGTCGCGCGTGAGGTTTGGCTTAAGCGCGGGCCAATAGGCGGCCGGTGATATGAGGACGTCCGCATCGCTGTCGCCGGGCGCGGCGCTCCAATAGCCGACGTTTTCGCAACCGCGCACATACCACGGCAGTGGCCAATAGTCTGCGTCGGGGGAAACCACCTGGATCACCATGCCGGCGGGATTGGGATGCGCGTCGCGCAGCCGCGAAATGAAACCGGCGAGTCGAAGCACGTCGCCTACCGGGTGTGCGTACACGTAGGGGTTGCGGTTGTCGGCGCAGAATCGGCCGTCCGCGCGTTGCGTTTGCCATGCCAGATGACCCAAGGCCGCGGCGAACGCGACGCAGATCAATACTTGCAACAGCCGCCGGCGCAGCGCATGAATCAGTGCGGCGAAGCCGGCGCCGGCGATGAGAATCATGCCGTGCAAGAATCCCACCATACACCACGGCGTCTTGTAAAGAATGGCCGAATATGCGGCGAGCATTAACACGGTGTAGATGCACATGAACCGCAGGAAGACGCAGTCCGCGACGAAGGGGTGGAGGCCAAGCCGCGCCGTCGCGCCGCCGGCGGGGTCGGTGTTGGAGCATTTTGGATTTCGGAATTCGGATTTCGGAAGCTCACGCCCGCGGCGCAGCGCTGAGAAGGCACCGATGATGAACAGCGCCAGCACGACGCCCTCCGACCACCACGGTCCCGGTGCCCACTTCGTCCATGCGAGGATTTGCAGGTAGTACCACCACGGATGGTTGTGCAATCCGTGGTTGCCGGCGCGGTCGAAATACGTGCGGTAAGTCAGCAGCGAATCCAGCGGCCCGCGCAGGTTGGTGAGAAACGCGGAGTAGAAGAGAGCCGAGGTCAGGATGGCAACCGCACCCGCGAGCAACAAACCTGGCAAGACCCTTCGAGGGTGCGGCTGGGTTACGGCAGCATCGTGGGCGGCGCCCAAGCCTTGGGCGGCTTCTAACATCGCGTCGCAAGACTTCGATTCACATGGTTCGGTACGGGGATCTCCCGGAAGAAAGCACGTCCCGGAGGTCCGTGCCACCCCTTTTGCAACCGTCTGCGGGTCGACGCTGGACGAAGTCTGTGTCCGAACGCGACTGAATCTCCCCACTGCGATCGCCGCTGCGGCGCAGCCGAAGGCGATGACGGAGGTTTCCTTCGTGGCGTGCATCAGACCCGCGGCAACCCCCGAGAGAATGACCCACGCGGTACCCCTTGTTCGCCAATACCGCCATCCCGCCGCGAGCATCAGAAAGGTAAAGAAAACCAGCAGCATTTCCTGGATGTAATACCGACTGTAAAACGTCATGGCTGTGGAGACGGCGGTGAGCAGCGCGGCCACGATGACGCCCGTGCTCCCCAATCCGTCCCGAACGAGCCACAACATGGGGATGAGCGCGATGCCCAGCAGCGCGGGAACGAGCCGCAGTTGCGCCTCGGTGAAATCCGCGAAGGAGCGGCAGCCGGCCAGCTTGAGCACGGGCAACGTGAGGTAATACAGCGTCGGACCGTGGTATTCGTTCGGGTCGTAGTGGTACTCGCCGGTCTGCCAGAGCGTGTGAAGCTTGTCCGCGTGGACGGCCTCGTCGCCGTGCATGGGGCGGCGATCGAGGTGCGGAAGCCGCAGGGCGGCCGCGCCGGCCGTGGCAAGAATGATGATGATCGCGGTCCAGCGGGAGGATGGCGGCGCGGTACGGGTGTTCACAGAGGCATCGTAACTTGCCGCGGCATCGCGCTCAAAGCGGCCCGCGCAGGACGGACGGCATTGGGTAGTTCATCGCTCCACGACGAAACTGGATTCCCGCCGGCGCGGGGATGGCGGGCTTGGAGTACCGCGAACAGGCAAGCGCTTGAAATCCGGCGGCGTTTCAGCGATAGCTGAGGGCATGACAGGCAAGGACCAGATGTCGCCGGGACCGCCATTGACGGCCGATGGCCCGGGCGAGGCTCGACGGGCTTTGTTGCGGAACCCCGGTTGGCGCGTCGCGCCCTCGCTTCTGGCGGCCGACTTCGCGCGGCTCGCTGAGCAAGTGCAGGCCGTAGAGGACGCGGGGGCGGAAATGCTCCACCTCGACGTGATGGACGGGCACTTTGTTCCCAACATCAGCTTCGGAGTGCCGATCATTGAATCGCTGCGGTCGCGTTCGGCGATGGTCTTCGACGCACACCTGATGATCGACGAGCCGGATCGCTACGCGGAGTCTTTCGCCAACGCCGGATGCGACCACATCACCATTCAGATCGAGGCCATGATCGGACCCACCGCAAGCCCTCCCATGCAGCGAGGTCGAACCCTCTCGCCGCACCAGTTCGCGGAAGCGGCGGATCGCGCGGCAGCGCTGCTGGAACGGCTGCATGCGCTGGGCGTTTCCAGCGGCGTGTGCCTCAACCCGGCGACGCCTGCCGAGAGCGTCCGGCCGGTGCTGCATCGCGTTGATCTCGTGCTGGTGATGAGCGTGTGGCCGGGTTTCGGCGGACAGGCGTTCATGAGCGAGGTGCTGGCGAAGGTAACGCAGCTTCGCGGGTGGCTGAGGACGGACCAGCGGCTCGAAATCGACGGAGGAATCGGCGAGAAGACCATAGGCTTGGCGGTGCAGGCGGGGGCGGATACGCTGGTAGCCGGCTCGGCAGTGTTCGGCGCCGCCGATCCGGGGCAGGCGTTCCGCGAACTCACGCGGCTGGCGGGTCAGGCCGCTGGGGGCTGAGCACGGTCACGAATCTCCTGGCCCGTGGAGTGGATAGACCGCACGCCGGGAGCCTTGGCTCGAAGCGCAGCGGTGAGGCGAGCGAGCGTGGAATCGTCGCGGAAGCCAAACGAGGGTGAGAGAAGGGGCGTGGATGCCGCGGCGCCGGTTCCGCCGTCGGGGTCGACGGATGCTCCGTCTGCGTCGCCGGCCGCGCCTTCGCCGGTGTCCGACCGGGCGGTGGCGGTGGTGGTGTGGATCAGCGCGCTGCTCCTGCTGACGCCCGTCCTGATCTTCGTGTATGTGTATTGGATTCGTAATCGCCTGCTGGGCGACTGAACTGAATGTTGGCTGAAGCGCCAGCGCTTCCGGCGGGCAGCCAAGCGCCTGCAGCCAGCAGCTTTTTCTCATGGCCAACGAACCCTTGGATCAACCTGAAGCCGCGCCCGAGCGCCGCGTCGGCGTGCCGGCGGGTTTGTGGACCCGCTGCCAGAAGTGCGGGCAGATGGTGTACGAGAAGGAAGTGCTCGAGGCGCTGAACGTCTGCCCGGAATGCGGCTACCACCGGCGCACCGACGCGCGAACGCGGATCAGGCAGCTTGTCGATCCCGAATCCTTCGAGGAATTCGCGACGGACCTGGAGAGCGTGGATCCCCTGAGCTTCAAGGACCGCCTGCCGTATAGAGAGCGGCTCCGCGAGGAGCAGGAAAAGACTGGCGAGAAGGACGCCGTCGTCGTGGGGCGGGCGTTCGTGCGCGGCCGGCAGGTGGTCCTCGCGGTGATGAACCCGACGTTCATCATGGCGTCGATGGGCGCCGTGGTGGGCGAGAAAATCACGCGGGCGATCGAGAAGGCGACGGACGAGAACCTGCCGCTGATCGTGGTGACCTCTTCGGGCGGCGCGAGGATGCAGGAGGGCATGGTCTCGCTGGTGCAGATGGCCAAGACGAGCGCGGCGCTTGCCCGGCTGCACGACGCGGGCGGGCTGTACATCGTGGTGGCGACGGACCCGACGACCGCCGGCGTGGCCGCGAGCTTTGCGTGCCTCGGCGACGTCATTCTCGCCGAGCCAGGCGCCATGATCGGTTTTGCGGGTCCGCGCGTGATCGCCAATACGATCAAGGCCGAGCTGCCCGAGGGTTTTCAGACGGCGGAGTTCATGCTGGAGCACGGCTTCGTGGACCGGATCGTTGCGCGGGCGGATTTGCGCAAAGAGCTGGCGCGGGTGATCGACTTCTGCGGCAAGTGAACGTCGGCTGACGGCTCGCCCGCCCTTCCGCCGCCGCAGGTGCAGCGCATCCAATTCGCGCGGATGGGCGGACTTCAACGTGTCAGCAGAGGTCTGGCGTGATTCAGCATCGCAGCACCAAACCGATGTCCCCGCCGGGACACGCCCGCGACAACCCGATTCCCACGTCGAGCGCCGTCCCTCCCATTGCCGGGCGGCGCAAGGCGCTGTTCGCGGTCGTGCTCCTGCTGGGAGCGATCGCGCTGGGCGAGGGGTTCTGCAGGCTTTTCCTGCACGGCCGACCGGATGCCGTGTGGCGGCTGGAGCAGGCGCAGTTTTCCAAAACGGGTTTCCCTTCACTGGCGAGCGTGCTGGAATTCGATCCTGATTTGTTCTGGAGGCTGCGTCCAAGCCTTGCCGGCTACGAGCTGGTGGCGGAGAAATACTATCCTCCCGCGAAGTTTTCGATCTCGACGGACGCGCTCTCCTGCCGCCTGATGCCGGCTCGACTGGGCGCGGGGCGCCACGTCGTCTTTCTCGGCGATTCATCCACGGTGGGGCTGGGCGTGGACGATGACCAGACGTATGCAAGCCTCATTCAGGCGCGGTCCGCGGATATGCAATGCCGCAACCTCGGTTGCGTGGGCTACACCGCCTATCAGGGACGTCGGCGGCTGGAGACCTTCCCCTTCGAGCAGCCGCCGGACGTGGTGGTCATGGCGTTCGGCGTCAATGACAATCTGCCCTGGGACAACCTTGGCGACGCCGCGCATGATCGACTGCTTCACTGCGGAACGGAGGGGCTGGGGCGCGTCTCCGCGCTGGTTGGAGCCGTCGAACGGGCCGTACTCACCATGCGCCTTCGCTCCGCCGCGCCGCGCAAACGACTCACCGATGCGGAGTTCGCGGAGCAGCTCGGGGGCATGATCCAGTGGTGCCGTTCGCGCCGCGCGGAACCGATCCTGCTGCTGTGGCCTTACGAGCCGCAACTGCGCACCGCTCTGTACAACAGCAAGCAGACGGCGATGACGCAGGTGGCCCAGCGCGAGCGCGTGAGGCTGATCGACCTGGTGCCCGTGTTCAAGGGGCATTCGCGCGAGGCACTGTTCTTCACTGAAGTCCACTTAAGCGCCGCCGGACATTCGCTGGTGGCGGACACGCTCCTGCCGCACCTGGGAGGGTCAGCGAGCCCTTAGCAGACCGTTGCAAACGGGGTGGCACGGACCTTTGGGACGTGCCTACTTCCGGGAAATCAATGTGCCGAAACATGCGTTTCGGAGTCTTGCAATGGGTTGCTGGCCCTCCGTGCTGAAAGGCGACGCTCGTCATTCCCGCGCAGGCGGGAATCCAGGATCGTCATTCCCGCGCAGGCGGGAATCCAGTGGTCCGAGGGTGCGCCCTCGACCCCCGCCTGCGAGCGGGTGACGGTGTTCCCATGCCCGGCTTCAAGCTGCACCACGGTCGGATAGCGCCGAACGAGAGAAGCGTCACGGGCGATGCCGCACGAACGCCCGCTGCGCGGCGAACCCGGAAACCTGCCGCGCGGCGAACTCGGAACCTGCCGCGCAAAAAAAGCGTCCGGCGGACCCCGTGGTTCCCGCCGGACGCGATCTCGTCGTCATGTTTTCGCGCCCCCGCACGCGGGGTTTGCAATCTCCCGCCGCGCGGAGCCTCTTCGCCTACATCCCCGGCAGCGTGCCGCCGTAGATGATATACACCTCGCCGCCGTTGCGGACGCCTTCGCCGGTGATGCGGTCGCGCCGCGGATCGGCGAGGACCGAACCCAGAGCGATGTCGGACTTGCCGTCGCCGTCGATGTCGCCCGCGGTGGTCAGACCGAAGGACCGGCCACGGCTCGCCTTGACGCCGTTGCCGCCCATGACGGTGTCGCCGGCGTCGCCGCCGCCGACGAAGTCCAGCGCCCGGCGACCGGCGATGATCATGCCGCGCAGCCGTTCCGAGCCAAGGTTCCGGACGGACAGTTCGCCGCCCGTGACCTTGCTGAAGTCGTTGGCGCCGGAGATGACGTACACCACGCCGGCCTGGGTCATCGTGTTGTCGAAGTTCGCCAGGCTGTGGTCCTTGGCGACGTCATCCCGCTTGCCGTCGAAGTTCAGGTCCAGACCCGGCTCGGTCAGCACGTCCGACGAGTCGGTCGGCGTCACGTCAAACCGCGGCGTCGCGCCCGGAGCGGCGATCAAGAGGTCGTTCTTGCCATCGTTATCCACGTCGCCGGCGCTGGCCACGTTAAAGCCGAGGTTGCCGCTGACGTCCAGGAAGTTGCCGTCGATCCTGACGGCGCGCCCCGTCCGAAGCAGCTCCGGAACCGCAACGCCGCCCAGCGGAGTCACCAGCGCCGGGTCGGAGAAGATGATGACCACCGAACCGACCTTCGAGGCCGTCTGCCCCTCGACGTCCGTCTTCACGGAGGCGTTCGGCGCGCCGACCACGATGTCGGACAAGCCGTCGCCGTTGAAGTCCACGTCCGTGCACAGCGCGGAGCCGAAGGCCGCAGCGTCGTTGCCGCCCCACGTCACGAAGATGCCGTCCAGGCGGTTGGGATCGTTCTGAGCCAGCGCGAGCTTGCCCAGGACGTAGTCGCCTTCCAGCCGCTTCTCACGCCGATACGCGACGTACAGGTGACCCTTGCCGCCGTTGGAGTCCGGGTTGCCCGCGGCGATGTCGTTGCGACCGTCGCCGTTGTAGTCGTTGATGCCCAGAATGTTGCGCAGGCGCTCGTTGGCCTGTCCGATGATGCGCAGCGCCTCGGGATTCTCGATGCGCGTTTCGATGGAATCGCAGTGGCTCAACGTGCCCACCTGGTACTGGTGCGGTTTGGGCGGAATGCGCCCGAGCACGTCGTCTTCCCAGAAGTTGTACGGACGACGCTGCCCTGAGCGGTTCTCGATCTCGAAGTTCACCATGTAGGCGATGCCCGGGAAGTCGATCGGGTCCGGGCAGCCGTCGCCGCTCGTGTCCAGCATGTTGTTCACTTCGCCGTCCACGCCCTTCTCCTTGCAGGTGGGCGGCATGCCGCCCATCGCCAGCGTCGGCACGGCCTTGCGCCGGTCCGGCGCGGTCACGATCAGCTCGGACGGTCCGACGCCGTTGCTGTTGCTGATGGTCATCGACGCGCCGAAGTGGTCGCCGTCGTTGAGACCGCCGTAGGTGCTCAGACCGACGATGCGGCAGCCGAACGGCTCGATCGGGTCGTTGCGGTCTTCGTCAACCACGATCCATGTCGGATAAAAGCCCGTCAGTCCCGGCAGACCCACGTCGGCGAATACCGGCTTGAACGGATAGCAGCCGCCCGTCCGACAGGCGTCGTTCTGGTGCAGCGGGTCCGGACAGGTCATCGGGTCATACACGTAGTTGCAGACGGGCACCGGCCAGGCGAGATTGCCCACGCATGGGTTGGTGCAGTCCCAGTTCTGATCGCACCCGAACGGCAGGAAATAGCGCTCGAACCAGTTGTCCGCGAGCGGGCCCACGAAGCCGGTGGCCTCGCCCTGCGGGGACATGGCGTCGTACAGCCCGTCCGGTTGCGGGCAGAGGCAGTCGCCAAAACAGGTGTCATCCGGGAATCCCATCGCTTCGCACAGCTCGCTGCACTTCACATCGCCGCAGTAATCCTGGCAGGCTTCCTCTTCACCCGTGTCGGGATCCTCAGGGCACATACACGGAGTTTCCAAGTCGAGGCACGGGTTGTGCGAGCGGAAGTCCGCGAACGCGAATTCCTCGACGCCGCCGAAAGCCGGCGAATTATCTTCGAACTGCTGTCCGACCAGGTCCAAACGAATGACCGGCGACAGTCGATCGTCATCCGGGAACCGCAGGTTGGTGTTCTTGCTGGACACGATCACGATGCCGCCGCGGAGGAACTGATCCGCGCGCTCCAAAGAAATCAGAGACGAATCGCGCGTCAGTCCGTCCTGCAGCACGTCCACGTTGTGCCCGCGAGACTTGGTCCGCGGGAAGCCGAACACCAGCTCCGGCAGTTCGTCGCCGTCGAGGTCCTCGATCACCGCGATGGACGCCAGGCCCTGCGTCTGCTCGCGGTTGGCGGGTTCGCCGCGCGTCCGAACGCCGGTGAACGTGATGCCGAGCAGGTCCTTGCCCGTCTGATTGGCGCTGTACTCGCCGATCAGCCTGGCGCCGCCGTAGATCAGGTAGGCCTCGCCTTCGCCCACGCCGCTGGAGTTCTTGAAACCCGGCTTGGCGTATCGCGCGCTGACCAGCAACTCATCGACATCGTCGCCGTTGAGGTCTGGGACCACCTTCAGGTCCGCGCCGATGTTGTCCTCAAAGTTCGACCCGCCCAGGATCGCGCCTTCGATTTGCGGATCGTCCTCGCCAAACAGCCCCAGCCACACGATCGCGGGCAGCGTCGTGACGCGCAGGTCCTTGGGCGAAGCCTTGGTCATCGTCTCCACCGAGTCGTCATTGAAATCGACCCGGACGAACACGCGGAACACGCCCGATTCGGTCGGCACGAAGCTGTCGGTGTCCGATCCGCTCAGCGGCGGGCCCGCCGGACGAATGGTGATGAACCCGCCTTCCGGTTCGCCGTTGCTGCCGATGCGGCGGGCGTACACGTCAAGCAGCCCCGCATGGGATGGAACGTTCGTCGTCCACGCCACTTCCACCGAGGCGCCGGGACGGACCGACAGCGGAGTGTCCGGCGCGGTCACGGTCAGCGCCGGCGTCTTGACCACATCCACGCGGCCTGCCGCATAGACGGTGACCGGCGGGGAGACGTCGTCGTCCACAGTGCCGCCGACGTTGTAGATGCCTTCCGCCAGATTGGCGGTGCTGAAGGACGCGGTGGTCACAGAAGCGTCCGCGTCGTCGAGCAGCAGGATTTCATTGCCGCTGCCGGGGGCGGTGTCGGGATCCAGGAAAATGTCCACCTTGCCCACGGCGCCGGCGTTGCGGATCGTGGTCTGGAACTCGAGCGTCACGGTTTCGGTCAGGAACGTTCCGACGTCCTTGAGCGGCTTGGTGAACGCCAGCGTCGGCGGCGTCGGCGGCGGAGGCGCGGTGTCGATCGACACGATGGCCGCATTGAACCGAGTCACGATGCGCGAGGAGTCCTGGGTGAAGTTCGTTTCGATCGATTCGCCGTTGTCCGAAGCCGAGATGCCCAGGCGGTAATTGCCCACCGTCACGCCGGTCGTGTCCCACGACACCTCGTCTTCATTGCCTTCGCCGACGGCCAGTTGCGTCCCAAGCTGCTGCGAGGAGCAGCCGGCCTGATCGACGGCCAGTCCGCCCTCCGTGCTCGGGCACGAGTCGGCGGCGTTGGGAACCAGGTCGCCGTCGAAGTCCGTGCCCGCCGCAAGTTGTGAGGCGCCGCAGCCGGAAGCGTCCACGCTGCCCTGCTCATCCGTCGGCGTCGCCGGACACTGGTCCAGCGCGTTGATCACGCCGTCCCGGTCGTTGTCGCGAATGTCGTAGCGCTGATAGAACAACCTCCAACGCACGCGCGTGGCCGGAACCTTCTGGTTGTCAAAGGAGACGGCGACGATGTCGCCCTGGTGGATGCTGGTGTTCTCAACGGGGGACTTGAAGATCGGGTTCGGCGGGGCTTCGATCACGAGGAAGCCGCTGCTGACCACCTCGGAGCGGCCGGAAGTGCGGTCGATGTACAGTCCGATCTGGTAGTACCCGACCGCCAGCGCGGTGTGGTCCAGCGAAACCTGCAGGTTCGCGCCGGCCGGGAGGTTCTTGGCGAACTCCACGGGATCGCCGATTCGCTCGGCGCCGGCGACCGCCTCTTTGACCTGCACGTAGTACGCCGTCACCGACGCGGGCGCGAGGACGGAGTACTGAATGGTGATCGTGCCCTTGCCGGACGTCGGGAAGTTCTGCTTCAGCGAGAGAACTTCGTCGCGCGTGGGGCTGGTGGAGTCATTGTCGTTGACATTGCCTCCGCCACCGGGATTGATGTTGGTGGTACAACTGATGGCGAGGACGAGACCGAGCACGCAAGCCGGCAGTAGATACCAGCCCGCCCATCGCGTCTTCGCGAACCTTGGGTGATTGAGTTCCATGATGCAGCCACTCCCCAAATAAGGAAACCGGGTCCCGCCGAGAGACAAACCCCAGATGCCCGCGCAGCCGTTGCGACCCGTATTAGAGCCGAACCCGACGGGCGATAACCATCAAGTGCCCCTATAACTGCGACACTGTCAATTCAATGACCGTCGCACGCAACTATACGAACGCACTAAGAGGCCTGTCAACACAACTTTCTATCTTTGCCGAATCCGCCGGGTAGGAGCAAACGAAGGAAATCCGCCGCCGATCCCGCGGATGCAGGCGACGGCGCGCGGTGCGGCCTCTTGTTCCTACTCGTGGCAGGATACGCTGCCGCCTAAACCGTATGATGCGTCGCCGCGGGACGCAACCGCGCGCGGCGAGGCGCGGGCCGTTGCGGACCTGATTGAGGCTTGATCGCAAGGCCTTCGATACGGCATTATCCGCGCGAAGCGGCGAATCGCTGCTGAACCTGAGGCGACGGGCAGGTGTCAAGGAGGATGGGCTTGGATGGAGCGGAGCGAGTACGTGGTCGGCGCTGGCTCGTCTGGGGTCTGGGACGGCTGGGTGGCGGAGTCGGCGTGGCACGCTGGTTGGCGTCGCAGGGCGCGGAGGTCACCGTCGTGGACCGCGCGGAGCCGGGGACGTTGACCGAATCCGTGGCCGCGCTATCGGACTTGCCCATCCGCTTCCACCTGGGCGAAGAGGACCCCGCGCGGCTGGAAGGTGTCGCGGGAGTGGTGGTGAATCCGGCCGTCGTGCCGTCGAAGTCCGTGTTTTTTCAGGAGATCGTGCGGCGCGGGCTGGCGTGGACGACGGAGATCAACCTGTTCCTGGAGCGCTGCCCGGCGGCGGTCATCGCGGTCACCGGCTCGTACGGCAAGAGCACGACGAGCGCCATGATCGCCGCGATGCTCGAAGGCGCCGCAGGTCGCAGCGAGGTGTCCCGCGTCTTCCTCGGCGGCAACATCGGCCGGTCGCTGCTGGATGAACTTCACACGATGCAGCGCACGGACTGGGCGGTCATGGAACTGTCCAGCGCGCAGTTGGAGCACCTCCCGCGAATTGCGTTTGCGCCCGCCGCCGCGGTCATCACCAACCTCCATCCCCATCACCTGGACCGCCACGAGACGTTCGAAGCTTACGCCGGTGCAAAGCTCAACATCCTCGGTGACGCGCATGCCGCGCGGATTCTGATTCTCGGACCGGAGCTGTCGCGCGAGCTGGAGAACAGGGAAACGCCGAGCGGGTTGCGGCGGATGCTGGAGGAACGGTTGGACGGACGCGAAGTGAACCTGCGCCTCACGTCGGAGCCGGTTGAGCCGATCGAAGTCCGCACTCCCGGGCGGCACAATCAGGTGAATGCGCAGGTCGCGCTGAACACGACCGCTGCCGTGGGAGTTCCGGAGGCGGTTGCGAGAGAGGTGCTGGCGACGTTCGGCGGGTTGCCGCATCGGCTGGAATGCGTGGGGCGGGTGGACGACGTGGATTACGTGAACGACTCGAAGGCGACTTCCCCCAGCGGGACGCGAACGGCGCTGGAGGCGATCGGCCGGCCCGTGGTCGCCATCGTGGGCGGCGCGGCCATCGACGAGCCGCTGGAAGCCTGCGTCGAGGTGATGGTTCAGCGCTGCCGTGCGGTGGCGTGCCTGGGCGAAACGGGGCGGCGGTTCGCGTGCGCGCTTCGGGAAGGCAAGCTTCGCGGCGGTGTGTTCGAGCTGCTCGAAGCGAGCGACCTGGAAGAGGCCGTCGCCTGGGCGATGGACCGCGCGCGAGCGGGCGACGTCGTGCTGTTCTCGCCGGGCGCGACGAGCTTCGACCGCTACGTCAACTTCGAGGCGCGCGGCGCGCACTTCAAGGCGGTGTTGGCCAAGGCTATTGAGCGAGCCGGACGTTGAAGCAGCGGCGAAACCCCAACGAGTTCGACCTTGCGCTGCTGGACTACGAGCTGCCTGCGTCGCTGATTGCGCAGCATCCGGCGGCGCGGCGCGAGGAGGCGCGGCTCCTGGTGGTGGGTCCGGGCGACGCGCTGACGGACTCGCGGATCAGCGAGCTTCCGGGCATCCTGAAAGCGGGGGACCTGCTTATCCTCAACGACACGCGCGTGGTCCGCGCGCGGTTCTTCCTCCAGCGGCAGACGGGCGGGCGCGTCGAGGGGCTTTTCCTGCACGAGCTGTCGGGCGGCTGGTGGCAGGTGCTGCTGAAGAACGCGGGGCGGTGCCACGTCGGCGAGTCGCTGCGCTTCCTGCCGTCACCCGGCTCCGCGCTCGCGACGGAGGTCGCATTCACCGCTCGCTTGCAGGAGCGGTGCGAGGAAGGGCATTGGGTCATCGAGGTCACGCCCGCCGAGCCGGCTGCTGAAACGCTCGAAGCAGTCGGGGTCACGCCGCTGCCGCCCTACATCGCGCGCGAAAGACCGGGCGCGGCGCGAGTGGACGCCGCTCAGGGGCACGCCGTCCGCGGGGTCGCCGACGAGGAATCACTCGACCGGCAGAGATATCAGACCGTTTACGCGCGATCGCCCGGCGCCGTGGCCGCGCCGACGGCGGGGCTGCACTTCACCGACGAACTTCTGGCAAAGCTTGAGAAGGCGGGTATCGGGCGCGCGTTCGTGACGCTGCACGTGGGTGAGGGCACGTTCAAGCCCATCACTGCGCCCACGCTGGCCGACCACGAGATGCACCACGAGATGTTCGAGCTTCCGCCACGGACCGTTGAGGCGGTGGATCGCTGTCGCCGCGCCGGCGGACGGGTCGTGGCCGTGGGGACGACGTCTGTTCGAGTCCTCGAATCGCGCGCGCAACCGGTGCTCTCTCCGCAAGCGGACCCCAGCGTGCAGCCCGACACAGAACTGCGGCCCGGCGGCGCGTGGTCTTCCGACGTTGGGCCGCTATCCGACTGCGGGCAGTCCTCCCATGGAAGCTGGCCACACGGGCGGTTGCTGCACGGCCGCGGACTGACCAACCTGCTGATCTATCCGCCGTACTCTTTCGCCTGCGTGGACCTGTTGCTGACGAACTTTCACCTGCCGCGCAGCACGCTGTTGGCGCTGGTCATGGCGCTGGGCGGCGTGGAGCGCATCCGCCGCGCGTATGCCCACGCCGTCGAACGCGGTTACCGTTTTTACAGCTTCGGAGATGCGATGCTCGTGCTGCCGGGTTAAGGTACGCCAGTGAAGTGACGCGTTGGGAATCATGGATCCTTCACGGGTGGCCCGGATCCGCTCCGGGGTGGCACGGTTTGGCGTACTCGCCTGACCGTGGGGCGTGGAGCAAGAGCAGGGTCAACGGAGTACCGCAGACCCTGCCACCCTGCCGCCAGTCCCAGGGTTCCGTTTCCGGCGGGCGCGGCATGAGAACCCCTCACGCATGTGAAGGGTCTTTCAGCGCTCACGGGCGCGGTACGGTGACGGGCGCGGTACGGTTACGGGCGCGGTACGTTTGTTCCCAATTTCGGTCGGGGAGTGTCGCGGATTCAGGGAGCTTGAACTCATGAAGAAAATCAGCCGCAGGTCAGCGCCGGATCGCGCCCGAGGGCGGAGTTGCACGATGCTCGGGGCGGCGCTGCTTGCCTGTGGATCGTGCTTCTCCCTCGCGCCGATCGCCGCCGCCGAGTCGCGCGACGCGCAGGACGGCGCCTCGCAGGCCAAGAGGCCGCGCGTCGCCTTCGTCAGCAACGGCATCGCGTCGTTCTGGACCATCGCCTCCGCCGGCGCGAAGGCGGCCGCGAAGGAGTTCGACGTGGACGTGGACATCCGCCTGCCCGCGCAGGGCGCGTCCGACCAGCAGCGCATCGTCGAAGATCTGCTCGCCCGCGGCATCGACGGGCTGGCGATCGCCCCGGCGGATCCGGACAACCAGTCGGCGCTGCTGGAAGAGGCCGCCCGCCGCACGCGGATGATCACGCACGACTCCGACGCGCCGAAGTCGCCGCGCCTGTGCTACGTGGGCATGGACAACTACGCGGGCGGCAGGATGTGCGGAAAGCTGGTGAAGGAGGCGCTGCCGCAGGGCGGCGAAGTGTTGATCTTCATCGGACGCCTCGAGCAGGACAACGCCAAGGCCCGCCGTCAGGGCGTCATCGACGAGCTGCTCGACCGCCCCGTCAGCGCCAAGAACTACGACCCGCCGGGCAAGCTGCTCAAGGGCGAGAAGTACACCATCCTCGACACGCGCACCGACCAGTTCGATCGCGCCCGCGCCAAGCAGAACGCCGAGGACGCCATCGCCGCATACCCCAACCTCGCCTGCATGGTCGGGCTGTTCGCCTACAACCCCCCGCTGATGCTCGACGCCGTGCGGCAGGCCGGCAAGCTCGGCACGATCAAGCTCGTCGCGTTCGACGAGGACGACGCCACGCTGACTGGGATCATCGAGGGGAGCATCCACGGCACGGTCGTGCAGAATCCGTACCGGTACGGGTACGACTCGGTGCGCATCCTCGCGGCGCTGGCGCGCGGCGACCAGACGGTGCTTCCGCCGAAGGGTTTTCTCGACATCCCCGCGCGGCAGATTCGCAAGGACAACGTTGAGTCGTTCCGCGCCGAGCTCAAAAAGAACCTCGCGGCCGGGGGCGGTTGACGCGCCATGCGGAAGATCGCCGGCATTCTGGCGCTCACGGTGGCCGTGTTCGTCGCCACGGCCGCTATCCAACCGAACTTCGTCAGCGCGTACAACCTGCAGAACCTGGTGCGTTGGACGTCGTTGTTCGGGGTCCTCAGCCTCGCGGCGATGTTCGTGATCGTGACCGGCGGCATCGACCTGTCGATCGGCTCTGTGGTGTGCCTCGTGGGCTGCGTGCTGGCGTGGCTGCTGGATCGCGGATGGAGCACGGGCGCGGCGCTGGCGGCGGCGGCGGCGCTGTCCGTGCTGATCGGGCTGGCGCACGGGCTGCTCATCACGCGATGGTCGATCCAACCGTTCGTGGTGACACTGTGCGGGCTGCTGATTTATCGCGGGCTGGCGCGGTGGCTGACGGCGGATCAGACGCTGGGGTTCGGGTCCGCGCACGACGGGCTTCGGCGGCTGGCGACGGGGAAGGTCCTGCTGCCATTTCAGTCCGGGGGGTTCGCCCTGCCGACTCCGTTTTTCGTCCTCCTGTTCCTGGCCGCGGCATCCGCCGTCGTGCTGCACCTGACGACGGGGGGGCGGTCGCTGCTGGCGCTGGGGCGCAACGAAGAGGCCGCGAGGTTTTCCGGCATTCGCACCCATCGACTTACGGTGCTCGCTTACGTGGCGTGCGCGGCGCTGTCGGGGCTGGGGGGCGTGCTGTTCGCGCTGGACTGCAACTCCGTGCAGCCGGCTTCGATGGGGAACTTCTACGAGCTGTACGCCATCGCCGCGGCCGTGCTGGGCGGGTGCAGCTTGCGCGGCGGGGAGGCGTCCGTGCTGGGGACGGTGCTCGGGGCGGCGGTGATGCGCATTCTCTACAACGCCATCAATTTGCTGCAGATCCCGACGCAGCTTGAGTTTGCCATCATCGGGACGGTGCTGCTGCTGGGCGTAATGGCCGACGAGGGCGTGCGAAGAATCGGGCGGCGCATGGCGGCGCGGCATCAGAACGCGTAGCGCCGGCGAGGGAGGGCGAGTCATAGCGAATGGCGAATGGCGAATGGCGAATAGCGAATAGCGAACAGCGAATAGCGAATAGCGAATGCGGCAATCAGACAACGCCGCTCACTCAAGGGACGGTACTTTCACCGTTTGGTTTCCCTCCTTGCGCGACACCATGAGGACCGCTTCCTTACGGGCGCGGCTCAGCCGGCGGGGCTCAGCTGGCGCGGCTCGGGGGTGGGGGAATCAGCGCACGGGCGCGAAGGCGGGGCGGCTCGCCCGCGCCCTTAGAAGCAGGGCGGCCAACACGAGCCAGCCGTATGCGGAGTGGGCGGCAAATACGAGGAGCTTGAAGGCGAAGGCAGCTTGAGGCGGTTCCAGCGCGTCGCAGCGGTCCGCAAGCGTCAGCGCCAACACGCTCGCCGCGGCAGAGAGGATGAGCCAGATCGAGGCCGCATATTCGACGGCGCGACCGCGAAAGCCGATTGCGGCGCCGATCAGGAGGAACAGAACGCCCAACCCGCCCAGGCCGATCTGACCGGCCGACACCGCGAACATCCTCCCGGACTGCATCCAGGTGACCGCGGCCCAGCCGCCCAGCGCGGCCGCGATGGTCCACGCCGCCCAGCCGAACGCGCGACGGATCGATGGCCCGGCGCTTCCTCCGATCCGCTTCCCGGCTGCCAAGGACCACAGGAAAACAACCAAAGCCATCACCGCCTGCCAGGCGTACATCGTGCTGCCTGCGATCGCGCCCCGCGCCCGCATGGGATACAGCAGCCGCGGCGCTGCCTCCGCGTCGCCGCCGCCGCTTGCGCCTGCGGGATTCGAGGTCGGATGAGCCTCAAGCTCGGTCGAGAGCAGCCAACTGAAACCGGACTCGGGCTGCCGGATGTCTGCTGCTCCGGACAGGCCTCCGATGGCATGGATCGGGATCGGGACCTTCATCATGAGGGTGACCGCCATCCACTTGTCGATCGGCCACCAGACGGCATAGAAGACGCCGCCGGCGACAAGCAGATGCAGGACGCCGATCAGGGCGCGCGCGATGCGTCCGCCACCACCCCCGCTGCGGCCGACGGTTGCGCGGGCCGAGCGGTCGGCGGAGTAGATGACGGTCACCATCGGCGAGGCTGCGGTTCGCGCTTGGCTGATGACGGCTGAGCGGCTCATATCCAATCCGCGGGTCCGGCGCTGATGAGGAATCCTTCACCCGCGAGGGGGTACGTCTGCGTGTACTGCGCCACGGTGTCGGGCGTGATGGCGTTGACCACGGCGAGCCGCTGCTCAACGGTCCTGGGTTGTCCGCGGTAATCGACGTCGTCCATGATCTGCTTGAGGCGATCGTAGGGCGCCTCCGCCTCGGCGGCGAGCGAGGTCAGCCGCTTGTTGCGCCCGCGCGCCACCTCGTCCGGCGTGACGCCGCCCGTCTGGAACTTCTCCGTCTCCGCGCGCATGGCGTCGAAAGCGGCGCGCGTGTTCTTCGGCTCGCACATGGCCCAGAGGATGATCGAGCCGACGTCGGAGAAGTCCATGTGAAACGCGCCCGCCCGCGGGCAGATGCCCTTCTGCACGATGTTCCAGTAGAACCGGGAGTTGTCTCCCCCGAGAATCGTCGAGGCGGCCGAGGCTGTCTCGCACGCATCCACGCTGCCCGGCGGAGCGGGGAAGCACCACATCACGACCTGCTGTTGGAACCGCGTCAGCGTCAGATGACCCTTCCCCGTGCCGATGCCGGGCGGCGTGCGCGGCGGACCCTCGCATCCCGCTTTCCACCCGCCGCACAGCTCCTGCGCCCAGGCGATGACCTGCGCCGGATCCACATTGCCGGCGACGATCAGGATCAGGTTGTCCGGCGCATACCGCCGCCTGAAATAGGCGACCATCTGGTCGCGCTTCAGGTTGCGGACGGTGTCGTCGTAGCCCAGCACGGGCCACTCCAGCGGGTGCCCTGCGAACACTCTCTCCATGAGGAAGTCGAACGCCACCGAAACGAGGTTGTCCTTCGAGCGCGCGATCTCCTCGAGGATGACGTTCTTCTCCATGTCGAACTCCTGCGGCGGGATGGCCGACTGCATCATGTCCGCGAGGAGTTCAAGCTGCGCCCGCAGCCGGTCGCGCGGCACCCAGCCGTAGTAGAACGTGCGGTCGTTGCTGGTGAAGGCGTTGTAGGTGCTTCCCATGGCGTCGAAGGCGCTGTTGATCTCGTGCCAGGTGCGGTGGGGCGTGCCCTTGAACATCATGTGTTCAAGGAAGTGCGAAACGCCGGCCACGTCGCGCGTCTCGTCGCGCGCGCCGGTCCGCGCCAGGAACCCGGCGGCCGCGCTGGGCACGTCGGGCATGACCTCGATGACGATGCGCAGGCCGTTGGGAAGGGTATGGAAAGTGTAGGGGTTGGCGCTCATGTCGTGTGCTTGCTCCGATCAGCCTCGGTTCCAGGACGCGCGGCCGGCGGCGACAGGTGATCGTCGCGCCGGCCATCCAGCCTGGCACGGGTTGTACATCGTCCACAATCCAGGTTCTGTGCATCCACGGTCGTTGCGGGATTCGCGGCGAAAGTCCCGCGCGCTCCACAGAGAGCCGTTTTTCGATGGAGGCGGCGGCGTTGTCAACGGTGCGCGCGGCTCCGGGCAGCGTACACGGCTTCGCCTAGCGCTAACACGGGGTGGAACGCCCTTGTGTTCTCGCATGGCCGTGGCGGGTGAAAACCCACAAGCGCTGGGGCGCCCCGGCAGGCTTGGGCACGGGTCCGCTGCTGCGGACCCGTGCCACCCGCGCCGTCCATGCCCCGCGCGCCGCCTGGGCCGCTTTCGCCGCTGAAAGCTCCGGGCGATTATAGAATGTGGTTGGCTTGGGGATGACCTGCGTCCAGGGTTGCAAGCCGGGCAGGGTTCGCTCATAATGCCCGCCCGCAGGGGCCATAGCGCAGTTGGGAGCGCGTCTGCATGGCATGCAGAAGGTCAGGGGTTCGACTCCCCTTGGCTCCATTGGATGAGGCGCCCGTCGGATCGCTGGCGGGTGTTGCCTGCCCCGCCCCGAACGACCTCCCCTCAGCGATTGGAAATCACACGACCGGCAGCGGGATGTCCCCGGAGTCCTCGTCGCTCTCGTCCGCCACTTCGACGAGCGCCTCCGCCACGGCGGACGCCAGTTCCTCGAACTCATCCGGCCGCAGCGTCCGCAGATCGAAGCAGATCGCGTCGTCGTGGATGCGGGCGATGACCGGCGGATCGGTCTGGCGGAGCTTTTCGACGGCGCGGTCCGTGGACAGGGACGCCGGCGTCCAGCGCACGACCACGGTGGGAATTTCCACCCCCGGCAGCGCGCCGCCGCCGGCGAACGCGCTGTCGCTTCCGACGTAGAATCGCTCCGTCGGCGCGTGTTCCTTCAGGAGTGCCGCGAGCGTGTCACCGCGCTGAACGAGTGTTTCCGTCTCCGCCGTGAGCATCTGCAGCGCAGGGATGAATCGCAGCGCATCCTCCTCATCCGCGTAGTGTCGCAGCGTCGCCTCCAGCGCCGCCAGCGTGAGCTTGTCCACGCGGTACGTGCGCATCAGCGGATGCGCCCCGATGCGCTCGATCAATTCGCGCCGCCCGACGAGGATGCCGCACTGAGGCCCGCCCAGCAGCTTGTCCCCCGAAAAGCACACCAGGTCCGCCCCTCGCGCGAGAGAATCCTTCACCCAAGGCTCAGCGGGAAGTCCGTGCCGGGCAAGATCGAAGATCGCGCCGCTGCCCAAGTCGTCCACGAGGATCAGCCCGTGTGAGTGCGCCAGCGCGGCCAGATCGGCGATGCTCGCCTCCTCCGTGAATCCGACGATGCGGAAGTTGCTGGAATGAGCGCGGAGCAGGATGGCGGTGCGCTCGCCGATCGCCGCTTCGTAATCCCCCACGCGCGTGCGGTTCGTCGTGCCCACTTCGCGCAGGATCGCGCCGCCGGCGGCCATGATCTCCGGCAGCCGGAAACTGCCGCCGATCTCGATGAGCTGCCCGCGCGAGACGACGACCTCCCGGTCCTTGGCCAGCACGTGCAGGATCAACAGCGTCGCGGCGGCGTTGTTGTTGACGACGAGGGACGCCTCGGCGCCGGTCACTTCGGCGAGGCGGTCCGCCACGTGCGCCATTCGCCGCCCGCGCCGACCGGTATCCAGATCGAACTCGAGATTGCAGTATCCGCGGGCGGATTCAACGATCGCCTCGATGGCCGAGTCGCAAAGCGGCGCGCGGCCCAGACCCGTGTGCAGCACCACGCCGGTGGCGTTAATCACTCGGCGCAGCGACGGCAGCGAGCGCCGCGTCAGTTCGTCTTCCGCAACGGCGATCACGTCCTCCGGCTCGACGGGCCGCGTCAGCCCTCCACTCAGCACCGCATCGCGGAACTGGTCCACGGCGCTGCGCAGGGAGGCGGTGACAAGGCTGCGTGGCACGGCCTGCGTCCACAGCTCAACCTCGGGGTGCGCCAGCAGCGTGCTGACGGAGGGCAGGCTGCGGAGGATGTCGCGGGCGCCGTCGTTCATGCGGGTTGCATCGAGGCCAGCACGCGCACGTCGCCGACGCGCCGCGTCCAGCCGATCTGGTCCAGATACTCGAGGTACGGCACGCAGTATTTGCGGCTCGTGTCCAGCGCCTCGCGGATCTGCGAAACGCTCGCCCCACCGGCGAGCTGGATCGCCTCCGCCGTCTTCTCCTTGAGCCGCTGCTCCTGCCCGGGGGAAAGGTACAACTGCTCCTTGAGATGAACAAGCTGCCCGGTGGCGACGGCGAGCGTGGCGAGGCGGGCGAGCCGCTTGCGGTCCACGGCTTCGGGGAACCGGATCTCGTCGAGCGTGGGCGGCGAGAAGCCGCCGGAGGAGATGGCCTCGATCATGTGCTGGAGCGCGCGCTCATCCGACCGGCTCAGCGCGGGGGCGAACTGCGGCAGGCACACGAACTTCCCCAGTATCTTAAATGCGCCGCCGTTCAAGAAGTGTTCGAAGAGCACCCGCCCCAGCGCGCGATCCCCGCGCCGTTCCAGCCACCCGATCACCGCGTCGATCGCCCGTCCCGGCGCGTCCGGGTTCTCCCGGTGGAACCGCGTCATCCACGCGGTGAGACGATCCAGAAGCTCCTGCAGGACGGCGGGCACGACGCGCGTCTTGGCGCCGGGCAGCAGCACCCAGCGCCGGCTCGCCGACAACTCGGCATGAATGGCCGGCAGCTCATCCGGCTCGATGCCGGTCGCGGCGCAGGCTCGAAGCCCCGTGAGAGGCGTGAAGCCCGACGCGCGCAGCGACTCTTCAAGCCGATCCGTCGCGGATCCCTGCTCAAGGCGTTGCAGCGCCGCCTGCTCCACGGATGCCGCGATGCGACGCCGGCGCGCCGCCGGTCGCAGCACGATTCCGCCGCCCAGCGTGCGCGCCGCCGTCTCGTCGCGCAGGATGAAGCGCTGCCCGAAGGTCGCCGCCAGCGGCTGTCCGCACCGAAGCTGGGCATGCGCCGATTCACCCGCGGCAAGCGTTCCCCCGTGCAGGAGCACGATACGCACCACGGACTCGCGCGTTCCCATGCAGAGGCGCGCTCTGCTGGTCGAGCGAATGCCGTGAACGTGCGTGGGCAGGCAGCTCAGCCGCACGTCGATCACGCGCGACCCGGCCAGATACCCCGGCGTCGCCAGCTCCATGCCGCGCTCCACGCCGTCCCGCTCGACGCCGATCAGGTTCAGCGCCGCACGCGTGCCGCGCGACAGGGCGGAGGACTCCTCCCCGTGGCTCTGCAATTGCCGCACGCGGCAGGGCAATCCCGCGGGCAGCAGCTCCAGCGCGTCGCCGCACGACACGGACCCGCGCAGCACCGATCCCGTCACCACCAGCCCCCGACCCTGCACGCTGAATACCCGGTCGATGCACATGCGGAAGGGGGGGTCCAGCCGCGTCTGCTTCACCCTTCCAGCGGCGCGCACGATCGCCGCCTTAAGCTCCTCCATCCCCGCGCCTGTGATGGAGGAGACGGGCACGATCTCCGCGCCGTCCAGCCCCGTCGGCTTCAGCAGCGCCGCGACCTCCTCGCCGACGAGCCGCACCATGTCGGCATCGACCCGATCCGCCTTGCTCAGCGCCACCACGCCGCATCGCACGCCCAGCAGCTCCAGGATTTCAACGTGCTCGACGGTCTGCGGCATGACCGAGTCATCCGCCGCCACCACCAGCACGGCCACGTCGATCCCCTGCGCGCCCGCGGCCATGGTGCGGACGAATCGCTCATGCCCCGGCACATCGACCACGCTGAACCGGCAGTCGCCCGCGTCGAAATGCGCGAAGCCCAGCTCAATCGTCATCCCCCGCGCCCGCTCCTCCGGCAGACGGTCCGCATCAATCCCCGTCAGCGCCTTCACCAGCGACGTCTTGCCGTGGTCAATGTGACCGGCCGTGCCAAGAATGAAATGGCGCGGCACGGAACTTCCAGGACTGTCGGTGGATTGGGTCTGCATGACCTGTATTATGTCGGCACCCATCCGCTGGACCAGCCGACAGGACCGCGGACTTCGACCCGCGCGGGCATGAATGGGCGAGCCGTGGGCTTCAGCCCGCGCGAACCTGCTCCAGCCGAACCGGGGACTTGAACCCGCGCGAGCTCACGCCCCCGCGCCGCAACATGCCGCACCGCGCCGCGCTGCGGCACGCAGAATCAGTTGCCCTCCGTCACCCCCGCGCATGCGGCGATCGAGGGTGCAACCCAACCCCCTTGACTGCCCAGTGAAAACCCGATAACATTATCCATTGCCGACCCCGAAGCCCGCATCCGCGTGCCTCCGGGCCGGTGCCATGTGAGATGCGATTTCGCGGGGTGGCGAATCCCCGGTTCGGACGTTCCACCGAGGTCGCCCCGCAGACCCTCTGCAACGGAGGTTGGTTATGGCATCGAACATTCGACGCGCGTCCATCGTATTCAGCCGGGAGACCCGCCGCGGCGGCCCGAAAGGCAGACTCGTCGTCTTCGCCCTGGCGTGCTTCTGCGCGGGGGGGGGGGGGGTAGCCCTTGCCCAGACGACATACTACGTCGCCACCTGCGGTAACGACTCGTGGGCGGGTACAAGTTCCACTTGCTCGTCACCGAACGGGCCCAAGCTCCGGATTTCCGCCGCCGTCACCGCATCTTCGAGCGGAGATACCATCCGCATTCTCGATGGCACCTACCAGGGCACCGGGAACAAGAACATCACGATCAACAAGACCCTCACGATCCGTTCGGACAGCGGTGACCCGGCGGACGTCATCATCGACCTCCAGAACAGCGGCCGTGCGTTCGAGGTCGCCACGTCGACCCTCACCATCAGCTTCGTGGGGTTGACCATCAAGAATGGCAATGTGGGCGCCTCGAATGGCGGCGCTATCCATTCGGCTGGCGCTCCAGGAACGGTCACATTCGACGGCTGCGTGTTCGAAGCCTGCACGGCCGAGTACGGCGGTGCGCTCTACCTTGAAAAACGCGACCACGTGATCGATTCTTGCGAGTTTCGAGGCAACGTCGCTGATCAACGGGGAGGCGCAGTGTACATCGAACCTGTCCATTCCATCACGATTTTAGACTCGCTGTTCGAAGAGGCGAACACCGCGAAGATCGGTGGAGCAATCGCACTCAACCGCGTCGACGGCGCTGTCATTCGCGGGTGCACAGTGGATGGAAATCAAGCTGAAAACGACGGGAATGGAACGGGCGGAGGGATCGCCGCCGAAGGATGTCCGGAACTGCATATCGAGGACTGCATCATTGCGAACAATTCCGCCGATGCTGCCGGGGGCGGGTGCCACTTCGTTGCCTGGTCCAACCAGCCTACGGTCATTTCGACAACCCCCGCCCTCCTGCGCTGCACATTCAGCGGAAACGCTGCTGGAACCGGCGGCGGCGGTGGTATCTACTTTGAATCCAACCTGTTCCGCATGGCCAATTGCGCGCTCCTTTCAAACACAACCTCTGGAAAAGGAGGGGCGATCTTCGCCTTCTATATTGCTCAGAATTCAACGATCGCCAATTCGGTTTTCGCACGCAATGAGGCCACTCAAGGCGGCGGCGTGTTTCTTAATCCCTTTCCGGAAGACTCCGGCTATCTCGATATTACGAATTGCACCTTCGCTTTGAACGAGGCGAGCAGTTCCGGCGCCGGCGGGGCCATCCGCATCGATACCGATTACTACGAGGAGATCGTCCGCCTGCGGAACAACATCTTCTGGGACGACACGGCCAATGGCTCGTCGAACGAGATCGTTCCAGCGAGCGGTCTCGGCGCGGTGACCTACAACTGTGTGGAGGGCGGCTACAGCGGGACGGGCAACATTCCGGACAATCCGTTGTTTGCCGATGCGGCGAGCAATGATTATCGGCTGCTGCGCGGCTCGCCCGGCCTGGATGCCGCCGACCGGGATGCCTTGCCGCTTGACGCGCTCGATCTTGACGGCGATGCGAACACTACGGAAGAACTTCCGTATGATATCCTGGATACCGCGAGGCGGAAGGATCACTTCTGCGCGGCTGATTCGGGCCATGGCTCAGGAGACAAAACCGACATGGGCGCTTATGAAGCCAACAGGGGTCTGATTTACGTCGACAAGGACGCCACGGGCGGCAATGACGGGTCGTCGTGGGCGGATGCGTACACCGATCTGCAGAACGCCTTCCGCCAGGCCGGGGACGACCCGGCGGCGTGCGAGGCGTGGGTGGCCGAGGGGTCGTACAAGCCGGACGACTGCACGAGTTGCAGCGGCAACCGCACCAGCACGTTCGCGCTTGTAGAAGGCGTCGGCGTCTATGGCGGTTTCGCTGGGACGGAAACGGAGCGGGACGAGCGCGATCCGGCGGACCATGAAACCATCCTCACCGGACTGATCGGCTCGGCGGGCGGAGGACTCTATCGCGTGTACCACGTCGTCACCGCGGGCAACACGATCACCGCGGCCACGGAGTTTGACGGCTTCACCGTCAAGCTTGGCCGGGCCGACGGCGGGGGGACCGATCAGGACAGGGGCGCCGGTCTCTACATCGACGGCAGTCCGACGCTCAAGCAACTGATGGTCAGCGACAACCTCGGCGACCACGGGGCCGGCGTGTACCTCAAGAGTGGCAATCCAACCTTCACGGATTGCTCGTTCGTGGATAACCACGCGCAGACGGCCGGCGGCGGCGTCGGAAGCGGCGGCGCGATGTACATTGCTTCGGGCGGCAGCGGGAACATCGAGTTCCTGCGCTGCAACCTTAACAATAATCTCGCACTGGACAAAGGTGGAGGCATCTACTCCGACAGCACCGGCGCCGAGCCGCACTTCACGAACTGTTTGTTCTACCGCAACAATGCGAACAAGAGCGACACCGACACCCGCGGGGGAGCGATCTACACGAACAGGAAGATCGTGCTCCTCCAATGTACGTTCGCCAAGAATTGGTGCGGCGAAGAGAACATGGGCGGCGCGATCTACAACGCCGCCGGCAACTCCGTCTTGAAGACATGCATTCTCTGGAAGAACTTCACGACTTCCAGTGAGTATCACGACAGCGAAGACGATCAGATCAAGATCGCAGGGGGTACGGTGACGGCGTCGTTTACCTCTATTGAGAACATCGGATCTCTAGGAGGCGGCGAGAACAACGACAAGAACCCCCAATTCCAGAACTTCGCGCAGGATGACTACGAGCTCGATCCGAACAACTGCGGGTTTGATAGCTGCGATTCCAAGAGCATCGACCGCGGCGAGGACGATGACTGCACTGGCCTCTGCGACACAGGTGGCGGAGGAGACTCGGGCGGGGACGTGAAAAGGCGTACCCGCAAGGTCAATCTCGACAACCGCAGTGATCTGATCGATCGCGGCAGTCTCGAGCGCCCAAGCGGATCCTGATATCAGTAACCAAGAAGCACCGCCGGTCTATAGCCGGCGGTGCTTCTTCGTCGCGCGCGTTTCTACCATTCCAATTCCGGGGATAACAGAAGATGAGATCGTTACACGCTGTGTCATGCGCCATCGCATGTTGCATTGGGGCTCGCGCCGAGACCATATATGTCGATTGCAACGCGGAGGGTCTCGATGATGGCACCAGCTGGGCGAACGCGTTTGTTGATTTGCAGAATGCGCTTCTAAATAGCAAGCATGATGATGAGGTGTGGGTGACAGAGGGCCGCTATTACCCCAGCAGTGCTGGAGATCGTGGGGTTGCTTTTCGAATCCCATCCGGCGTTCGACTGTACGGGGGCTTCTCTGGTGCTGAATTGTCCCGCGATCAACGAGATTGGGATAAGTATCGAACGCGACTGTGCGGGAACATCGGGGACCAGCGGTCACGGAAAGATAACTCTCAGCGCGTTGTTGAGGTGAGCAACGTCGACGATGGCACAATCATGGACGGATTCGTCATCCAGAATGCGTGGAATGATCGCGACGCTCCCCTTGGAAGGGGTGGTGGCGTATACCTTGAGCAGGCGAGGATTACTATCTCTAATTGTAGGATTCGCAAGAATTACGCAGGCGGAGGCGGTGGGATGTGGATTCAATCAAGCGCGCCGGACCTTGTGGATTGCACGCTCGTAAACAACAGAGGTCGCGGAATATCCAGCAACGATAGTCATCCTAGAATTGCAGGTTGTAGATTCGAGAGGAATTATACTCCTTCCGATGGCGCCGGTTTGGGGTTATTCAATGGAAGCACAACCTCTGTGGTGGACAGTTCATTTTACTTGAACCGTTCAGACGTTGATGGTGGAGCATACTTTGGTTTGGATGCCGCATCATTTGTTGATTGTGTGTTTATGGGGAATACTGCTCACGATTGGGGTGGTGCCGTGCGGCAGTGGCGAGGTCCAGTGGAGCTAATCAACTGCTCATTTTATGATAACTCAACGAACTGGTGGGCGGGTGGGATTTCCGCTCTCGACGACGCGACGATCACCAATTGCATCTTCTGGGGCAACACGGGCCGAAGGCGCGATGGGGAGGATGCCCAGGTCGATTTCTACGGGGATCATACGGTGATCACGAATACCCTTGTCGAGGGCTGGACGGGCCGCTGGGGAGGCGAGGGCAACTTTGACGCCAACCCCAAATGGGTGGACGCGCAGAAGGGCAACCTTCGGTTGCGCAGCAACTCCCCCTGCATCGACGCCGGGACCGACGACGCGGTGACCGAGCCAACCGACCTCGACGGCAACCCGCGCATTCTCGGGGGGCGCGTGGACATTGGGGCTTATGAGAACCTCTGCCGCGAGGTGCTCGACCTGGCGGCCACGGTGGTCGAGGACGACGCCGAGGGTCACAGCGGCGACGGCGATGGGGTGTGCGAGTCCGGCGAGGACTGCATCATCACCGCGACGGTGGCGGTAGATCCAGCGACCCTTCCCGCCGGCTCGACCGTGCGCGTGACGTTCACGTCGGTGGACAAGGACGGCAACCCGGATGTTGACCCGTGCTGCGCCGACCGCACCTGCGGACCCGGCGCCCACTGCCCGACCGTCCGCAAGGCCCGCATCGACTCCGCAGGTCAAGGCATCGCCACCCTGCGCCAGTGCCCCGACGGCGCGGTGACCGTGTGCATCGAAGGCTGCGGAGAAAGGCTTTGCCGCGACGTCGATTGCCCGTAGGAGCGGCGATGGGCACAAGGCCGAGGGGCACCAGCGCACACAGGGACGAAGGCGAGGAGGGGGAAGTCCGCTGAGTTTGACGCTACAGGCGGAACCGGTCGCACGGTGATCAGTGTCAGCCCACCCGCCAGCCGCTCAGGCTGCGCCATGGGTCCGTTTGGATGTCCGCGCCAACGTGGGAGGCTTGCCCGGCGGGACCGCTGGGACGGCTTGCGCCTGCGCCTCGCGTCAGGGCGGCCGCGAGGTAGACCTCATCAGGAATGCGGGTCTCGCACGGATCGATGTCGCGCGGGTGCGCGGCGCTGTCGCGCGATAGCGCGGCGCTGTCGCGCGGTTGCGCGGCGCTGTCGTGCGGTTGCGCGGCAGTGTCGCGTACTTGCCCGGCGGTGCCGCCTAGTTGCGCGGCAGTGTCGCGAACTTGCCCGGCGATGTTGTGCGTCTGGAGGAAGTGCGTGTCGATCTCGCCGCGCTGAAAGGCCGGGTGAGAGATGCAATCGTGCAGGAACTCGACGTTGGTCGTGACGCCGAGGATGACGAAGCGGCGCAGGGCGGCGCGCATCCGGGCGAGCGCCGCGGCGCGGTCCTCGCCCCAGACGATCAGCTTGGCGAGCATCGGGTCGTAGTAGGTTGAAACCTCGTCGCCCTCGACGAAGCCCGCGTCCACGCGCACGCCCGGACCCGCCGGCGGAATGAACCGCTCCAGCCGGCCCACGCTGGGCATGAAGCCGCGAGCGGGGTCCTCCGCGTAGATGCGGCACTCGATCGCGTGACCGTGCTGACGCAGGTCGTCCTGGCGAAAAGGCAGCGGCTGACCGGCCGCGACCTGCACCTGCGCGCGGACCAGGTCCTTCAGCACGGTCATCTCGGTGACCGGGTGCTCGACCTGGAGGCGCGTGTTGACTTCGAGGAAGTAGAACTCGCCGGACGGGGCGAGGATGAACTCGACGGTGCCGGCGTTCTGATAGCCGATCGCGCGGGCGGCCTGGACGGCGGCGCTGCCCATGCGCTCGCGGAGATGCGGCGTAACGGCGGGGGAGGGCGTTTCCTCGATGATCTTCTGGTGCCGGCGCTGGATCGAGCACTCGCGCTCGAAGAGGTGCACCGCGCCGCCGTGCGCGTCGCCGAAGATCTGAAACTCGACGTGCCGCGGGCGGTCGATGTACTTTTCGAGGAACACGCGCCCGTCGCCGAAAGCTTTCTGCGCCTCGCGCCGCGCCGCCTCGAGCATCGCGGGCAGCTCCGCCGGATCGCGCACGAGCCTCATGCCTTTGCCGCCGCCGCCCGCCGCCGCCTTGACCAGCAACGGAAAGCCCACTTCCGCGGCGCGCCCTGCCACGGTTTCCAGGGTGTCACCGTCATGGCACTCCGCGCCGGGCACGACGGGGACGCCCGCGCGGCGCATGGTCTCCTTGGCGAGGACCTTGTCGCCCATGGCGCGGATGGCGGCAGGCGCCGGGCCTATGAAGGTGATCCGCGCGTCGGCGCACGCCTGCGCGAAGGCGGCGTTTTCCGACAGAAAGCCGTAGCCGGGGTGGATCGCGTCCGCGCCGTGCGTCCTCGCGATTTCCAGGAGCTTCTCCCCGCGGAGATAGCTCTCCGCCGACGTCGCGCCGCCCAGCGGATACGCCTCGTCGGCCTCCCGCACGTGCAGCGCGCCGGCGTCCGGCTCGGAGTACACCGCCGCGGCGCGAATGCCCATCTCGCGCAGCGTCCGCGTAATGCGGACGGCGATTTCCCCGCGATTGGCGATGAGGATCCTGCGGAACAAGCGCGCCTATCTCCGGGATCGCAGCTTCGCCAGCAACCGCAGAATCTCGATGTACAGCCAGACCAGCGTCACCATCAGCCCGAAGGCCGCGTACCATTCCATGTACTTGGGCGCGCCGCGGGCGGCGCCTTCCTCGATGAAATCAAAATCCAGCACGAGGTTGAGCGCCGCGATGATCACGACGAACAGGCTGACGCCGATCCCGATCAGCCCGTTGCCGTGAATGTAGGGCACGCTCACGCCGAAGATGCCCAGCAGGAAGGTGACCAGGTACACCAGCATGATCCCGCCGGTCGCCGCGAACACGCCGAGCTTGAAGTTCTCCGTCGCGCGAATCAGCCCCGATCGGTACGCCAGCAGCAGCGAGAACAGCGTCCCGAACGTCAGCGCCGCGGCATTGATCACGATGCCCGGGTACTTCTGCTCGAACATCGCGGACAGCGCGCCGATCACCAGCCCCTCCGCCAGTGCGTAGAGCGATCCCGTGAACATGGCCCACGGCTTCTTGAGGATGGTGACCAGCGCCATCACCATCCCGCCGATCACGCCTCCCCACAGCAGGGGCAGGGTCGCCGCGACGCCGCTCTTGAAAGACGTCTGCCAGGTCATCGCCGCCGAGATCAGCAGCAACCCGAGCAGAACCGCCGTGCGCGTCACCGTTCCGGCGATGGTCATGCTGCTGCTGGAGGAAGCAGCCTGCGGAAACGCGGTGAATGTCTTCGGTCCCAGCGCGGGATTCGCGGTACGGATCATCGCTTCGTGCCTCCTCTGGGGTCTTGCCTGCCGCCACACGCCATTTTCAAGGCGGGCCAGCTTAACCGGTTATCCCGTCCATGCGAAACGGGCTTGAGGCCGCGCAGGTGAGCCATTCGCGTGAATTCGCCCCCTTCGAGCCGAATGAATGCCGACGATGGGCAGAATCGGAGGATCCCCTTGACGATCATCGGGCTTGATCGGGAACGATCGTTCTGATGATTCTGGAGCACGGGTTCGTGGCAGGGACGGACTACGCAGTCTCGGGTCGATACTCCTGAGCCGACAATCCGCCGTGCCCAGCTGTCCACCGTCAGGGGCTTGACCATGCGGGAAGCCGCTTCTCCAGAAACGCCCGCAGGCCCTCTTGGCCTTCCTGCGACACGCGGCGTTCGGCGATGCGCTTCGCCGTCAGCAGACCCGCGTGCTCCCAGTTGAACGCGGTGACCTCGCGCAGCACGGCCTTGCACGCCGCCAGCGCCTCCGGACCGTTGCGCCTCAGCGCCGTCGCCCGGTCGGCAATCCACGCATCCAGCTCCGGCTCGCTCTTCTCGACTTCTGTAATCAGCCCGATCCGCTTGGCCTCCTGGGGGTCGAATCGCTCCGCCGTCAGCGCATACCTTCGCATCGCCGACATGCCGATCTTCTCGATCACGAACGGCGAGATGACCGCGGGGATGATCCCGAGCCTCACCTCGCTGAGCGAAAAGAACGCCCGCTCCGCCGCCACGGCCATGTCACAAGCGGCGGCCAGCCCGACGCCGCCGCCCATGGCCGCGCCCTGGACGCGCGCGATGACCGGCTTGGGGCACTCGTGGATCGACCGCAACATGCGCGCCAGCACGAGCGCGTCGCTGACGTTCTCGTCGAACGAGTAGTCCACCATCCGCCGCATCCAGTTCACGTCCGCGCCGGCGCTGAACGAGTCGCCTTCGGCGGCCAGCACGATGACGCGCACCTCATGCTCCAGTCCGAGGTCGTGAAACGCGGCGGTGATCTCGCGCATCATCTCTTCGTTGAAGGCGTTGTGCCGCTCCGCGCGCGCCAGCGTGACCCGCGCGACGCCCTGCTCCGAGGCGATCTTGATAAATTCAGGCATGAATCCCTTCCGCTTCCCTTCCTGGCTCAATCCGCAACCGCCAAGCGGCGCCGGTTCAGGCTGCACCCGTGGTGCGGACCTGGTTCAGCACGCCGGACAGCAGAACAATCAGCGCCCCGGCGAGAATGATCGCCGTCAGCCAGACCGACTTCCGCTCCCGCATCCTGGAGAAACCCGGGCTGGTTCCCGTCAGCGCGATGGCCGTGAAGAAGATGAACAACGCGGCCAGAAGCTTGACGCCGAAGATCGGGTGATAAGGCATGGGCTTGACGTGGGTCTTCAGCGCCAACCACCAGTAGTTAAGCCCGCCGGTGAGCAGCAGGAGGGTCACGCTGGCGTGGACGATTCCAATCCACCGCTTGCGCACCGCCTGATGAACGCGCTCATTCTCATCCGCGCTGAGTGTCTGCTTCATCGCGGGGAGCAGCGCGATTCGAACGAAGATCGCTCCTCCGATCGTCGCCATGGCCGCCAGCAAGTGCAGCGCCCGCGACACCCAGACCGCAACGTCTAAATCCGCCAGAAGCATCATGTCGTTTTTCCTGTCCCCCGCGCTGCGTGACACGGGTGTGCGCCCCGCGGCACGGGTGCGCGATGAGTGGTGCGGGTCCGCGGCAGCCGACCCGTGGTACATGCGAAAGCGATGACGTGCTCCATCCGCCACGGCATGGCGAGTACGCCAGACCGTGCCACCCGCGGGGACGCACGATACGGCGTTGCTGCCAAGTTTTCTTGCGATGGAGCCGGGCGCTTAGACTGCGGAGCGATCGTTCTGAAGGTCGCCGCAGCGCGTGCACGACCGCGCGAACTCGATCGTTCCCCGCAGCCGCTGTCAGGAAGCCGACTTCGCTCCGCCGGCTTTCAGCGCGTTGAGCCGCTTGGCGAGGCGCGACTTGCGTCGGGCGGCCGTGTTGCGGTGCAGGGTGCCCTTCGCCGCCGTCTGGTCCAGCTTCTTCGTCACGGCGACGAACTGCTGCGACGCCTTGCCGGAGTCACCGGTGCGGACGGCCTCCTGGAACTTGCGGATTTCCGTCTTCAGCGCCGACTTGCGCGCCTGGTTGCGCGCCTGGCGCTTGGCCGTCTGACGAACGTTCTTTTCCGATGATCTCGAGTTAGCCACTATCAGTCTCCGTCCACCCCGCTTCGGGGTTTGGTCCTTCCCGTGAGACGACCCCGATGTGCATCACCGGAAAGTCCGGACGGGTGATCGGTCTCGACGCGATTACACAACTTCAATCAGGACAACGCCTTATGCGCAGGCCGGCCACTCAGCCGGGGGGCAGAGCTTCGAGCCGGTCCCGCACGTCGCGGTAATTGTAATCGATTTCCAGCAAGCGCCCATAGGTCTGCTTCGCCTCGCCCGCCAGACCGTCCGCCTCCTGCGATCGACCGAGGTAATAGGCCAGTTCTTTGCTCGTGTCGTCGTCCGTTGCTTCGCGCTCGGCGAGCGCCTGCTTGAGCGTGCTCATCGCCTGCTGATTCATGCCCTTCTTCTGGAAGCACCGCCCCAGATACAACATGCACGAGGCGCGCGACTTCGGATCCACGCGGGCGGCCTGAAGGAGCGGGATGGCTTCGTCGTAACGCTTCGCCTGAAAGAGCCGCTGGGCGTATTCGAACTTGACGCGAAGGTCCGTCGGGTACTGCTCGAGCCGGTCCTTGAAGACGGCCATCTCGAACTTGAGCTGGTTGACCTGCGCCTCGCGGATGGCGGCGGGGTCATTCTTGTCGCGCGCCGCACGGAGGTCGCGGCGAAGCTGCTTCATGCGGATGTCGTCAGCGCGCTGCTTGGCGATGTACCGTCCCGTTCGTTTGAAGGAATTAACCAGCACGCCGATCGCGCGGCACTCCTCCTCGAAACGCTCCCGGCGGCAGAGAACGTCGATAAGGACGTTGAGGCGCGCGGCGTCGTCGGGGTTGGCGTCGTGGTCCGCCTGCGCCTTGGCGATCAACTCCTCCACGCGCTGATCGGCCTGAACGAGCCGGTCCTGGTCGTGCAGATCCTTGGCGCCGGTCTCGTCGCGCATGCTCTCGCGGAAGGAGTCCGCATCCTGGTAGCGACCGCGCACGATGGTGAGCTTGGTGGACAGGTCGCGGATGGCGTTGTCGATCTCGCGGTCCTTGGCGACGCGGTGCGAGAGCATGGTCAGCGCCTGCACGCCCATCTCGAGCGTGGCGATGGCCAGCGTCACTTCGAGGCGCGCGCACGCCCGGTCCGCCGTCTCCTCCAGGATTTCCTTCAGGAGCAGATATCGCTTGGCATTGGGCTTCTTTTCGTCGTCGAGAACCTTGCGGTAAACATGCGCCGCCCACATGAGGCAGTCGTCGGCGTGCAGGCGGTTGGCGTTCTTGAGCACGCCCTCGATGTAGCTGAGGTTGTCGTGGTCGTGCCCGAAGAGCCACAGCGAGTTCAGCAGCGCTTCCTTGGCGTCCTTCGCGGTGAGCGACCGCTTCATCGTGTCCTTCAGGCCCGGCTTCTTCCCGCCCGACTGCCGCCAGGCGACGGCGCAGCCGTGAAGGGGCTTCAATCCGTTTTCCACCGCGTCAGGCCAGAAGCCCAGCCCCTGCACATAGTACTCAATGGCCGAGTCGTACTTCTTGTCGCGGTTGCCGAACTCGAAGGCGCGCTCAAACCACTTGCCCGCCTTGGCCTTGTCCAGTTCGCTGACCGTGTGGCGAGCGGGGTCCGGTCCGTTCTGTGCTTCCGGCGTCTTTGTCTTGGCCATGGGCAAACGCGGAAAATACCCTTCGAGGCGCGGCTTTCAGCGGCGCGCCTTTACGCTGCTTGCGGCTGATACTATGCTTATGCGCTGCCTTGTCAACGAAACCCGACCGACCGTAAGGAGCCTCGTCCGTGCCGCACGCCGATCCGCTGGAAAACGTCGCCATCGAAGCGCTGCGGATCGTGCATTATCCGGACCCCGTGCTGCGCAAGCGGGCGCGCCCCGTCGAGCACTTCGGCCCGCGTCTTCAGCGGCTCGCCGCGAAGATGCTCGAGCTGATGCACAAAGAGAAGGGCGTCGGCCTGGCTGCGCCGCAGGTCGGACTCTCGATGCAACTCTTCGTGTGCAATGCCAGCGGCGAGCCGGCCGACGACCTCGTCTGCGTCAACCCTTCGCTTCACGACCCGGACGGGCAGGAGGAGAAGGACGAGGGCTGCCTCTCGATCACCGGCGTGACCGTTCCGATGCGCCGGGCCGTGCGGATTACGCTGCGCGCCTGCGACGCGAATGGGCGCCCCTTCGAGCAGCGCGGCGAGCAGCTTCTCGCTCGCGTCTGGCAGCACGAGACCGACCACCTTTTCGGGCGCCTCATCATCGACTCCATGTCCGAAGCCGTCCGGCTCGAAAACCGCCGGGCGATCAAGCAGCTTGAAGACGATTACGTCAAGGCCCAGGGCAAAGCCAAGCGCCGGTCCGTCGGGAGACGATAGGACGCCGTTGCGATCCCCTTGCGCCTCTCCCCACCCGGGCGTGGATGCGTTCTAATAGCCTCGCCTCAGCAGAAGTTGAATGCGGCCGCGTCGCGGATGTGCCGCGCGCAAGGGGGATTTCGGGAGGTGCATCTTTGAGCCGTTACCTGACCGTGTCGTGCTTCGTCGTTCTGGGAGCCGGGATACATGGAATCAGCTTACCGACAGTATCGGCGCAGGACTCCTGCGGCTGCGGCATGCCGGGGCTGCCGGGGATGACGGCGCCCTGGAGATCGCCGGGACAGGAGGGGGAAGAGAAGCAAGGAGCGGGTGGACAGGAGGCCAATCCCGAGGACGAAAAAAAGGCCGACGACGACAAGAAGCCCAAGTGGGACGTGGCCGATCCTCCACTGGGGCCGTCGAAGGATGTCGCCATCGACACCACCGAGGGCACATGGATGAGCCTCGACGTCAGCCCGGACGGGACCCAGCTCGTGTTCGACATGCTCGGCGATCTGTTCATCATGCCGATTGCCGGCGGAGAGGCGAAGGCGTTGACCACGGGACTGCCGTGGGACATGCAGCCGCGGTTCAGCCCGGACGGGAAGCAGATCGCGTTCACCTCCGACCGCGGCGGCGGCGACAACATCTGGGTGATGAACCGCGACGGCTCGGACGCCAAGCAGGTGACCAAGGAGACCTTCCGCCTGCTCAACCAGCCGTCGTGGTCGCCGGACGGGCAGTTCATCGTCGCGCGTAAGCACTTCACGTCCAGGCGATCGCTCGGCGCGGGCGAGATGTGGTTGTACCACGTCACCGGCGGCGACGGCCTTCAGATGACCAGGAAGCCCAACGATCAAAAGGACGTGGGCGAGCCGGTGTTCTCGCCGGACGGACGGTATCTGTATTACAGCCAGGACGCCACGCCCGGCGACACGTTCCAGTACAACAAGGACTCCAACGGGCAGATCTACGTCGTCTTCCGGCTCGACCGCGAAAAGGGCGAGACGGAAGGCTTCATCACCGGCCCCGGCGGCGCGTGCTGCCCGACGCCTTCGCCCGACGGCAAACTCATCGCCTTCGTGCGGCGCGTCCGCTTCCAGACGTGCCTGTTCCTGCGCGACGTCGCCAGCGGGCGCGAGTGGCCTCTTTACGAACACCTCGACCGCGACATGCAGGAGACGTGGGCGGTGCACGGCGTGTATCCGCGCATGGCCTGGACGCCGGACAATAAGTCGGTCGTGTTCTGGGCGGGCGGGAAGATTCAGCGCATCGACGTGGCCTCGAAGCAGGTCGCGGACATTCCGTTCCACGTCAAGGCGACGCAGAAGGTGTTCGATGCGCTGCGATTCCCGGTGCAGGTGCACCCGGAAGAGTTCGACGTGAAGGTGCTCCGCTGGGTGCAGGTGTCGCCGGCGGGAGACAAGGTCGTCTACCAGGCGCTCGGACGTCTCTACGTGGCGGACGTTGAGGAAAAGTCGAAACGTCAAGACGATGAAAGTCGAAACGCTGAAAACCGAAACGATGAAAGTCGAAACGCTGCCGAGGCTGGCCCGTCGCCGCAAGACAGCGACCTGCTCGCGATCAAGGGCGCGCCGCGGCGGCTGACAAAGCAGGACGACCACTTCGAGTTCTACCCCTCCTTCTCGCGCGACGGGAAATGGATCGTGTACACCACGTGGAAGGACGGCGCGTATGGCGCGGTGAAGATGGTCCCCTCCGTCGGCGGCACGGGACGCACGCTGACGCCGGAGGCGGGGCACTACGTCGAGCCGGCGTTCACGCCCGACGGCAATCATGTCGTGTTCCGCAAGATCCCCGGCGACCTGCTGCGCGGGCAGATCTGGAGCCGCGACCCGGGTGTGTACGTCATCGGCATCGACGGCAACGGCATGAAGCTGGTGACGAAGAAGGGCACGGACCCGATGTTCGGCGCGTCCGGCGACCGCGTCTTCCTCACGCACGTCGAGTCGAAGGACGACAAGGACCGGCGGATGCTCATCAGCATCGAGCTGGACGGCAGCGACGAGCGCACGCACCTGGTGAGCGAGAACGCCGTCGAGTATCGGATTTCGCCGGACGAGAAGTGGATCGCCTGGGTGGAGAAGTTCAACGTTCACCTGGCGCCGTTCGTGCGCACGGGGAAAGAGGTCGAGATCGGCCCCAAGTCCAAGGCGCTGCCGATCGCCAAGGTTTCGCGCGACGCGGGGCTGTTCCTGCACTGGTCGGGCGATTCCACGAAGCTGCACTGGGCCTACGGACCGGAGCTGTTCACGCGCGACCTGAAGGAAGCGTTCGCCTTCCTGCCCGGCGCGCCGGAGAAGCTGCCCGAGGCGCCGACGTCCGGCGTCAACCTTGCGTTCAAGCAGAAATCCGACATCCCGGACGGCAAACTGGCGTTCACCGGCGCGCGGATCATCACCATGAAGGGCGACGAAGTGATTGAGGGCGGCACGATCGTTGTCGACCGCAACCGCATCGTCGCCGTTGGGCCGTCCGCGCAGGTTCAGATTCCGGCGGACGCGACCAAGATCGACGCCGGCGGCTGCACGATCATGCCGGGGATGATCGACGTGCACGCGCATGGCCCGCAGGGCAGCGAGGGCTTCACGCCGCAACAGAACTGGAGCCACTACGCCAACCTCGCCTTCGGCGTGACCACGATCCATGATCCGTCCAACGACACCTACACCATCTTTTCCGCCGCCGAACTCGCCCGCGCGGGGATGATCGTCTCCCCGCGCACGTTCTCCACCGGCACGATCCTGTACGGCGCGGCCGGCTCGTTCAAGGCCGACGTGGACAGCCTCGACGACGCGAAGTCGCACCTGCGGAGGATGCAGGCGATCGGCGCGTTTTCGGTGAAGAGCTACAACCAGCCGCGGCGCGATCAGCGCCAGCAGGTGATCGCCGCGGCGCGCGAGCTGGGCATGATGGTCGTGCCGGAGGGCGGCTCGCTGTACATGCACAACATGAGCATGATCCTCGACGGGCACACGGGCATCGAGCACAACATCCCTGTCGCCCGGGCGTACAATGACGCGCTGACGCTGTGGTCGTCCTCAAGCACCGGCTACACGCCGACTCTGGTCGTCTGCTACGGCGGGATGAGCGGCGAATACTACTGGTATCAACACACCGACGTGTGGGCGAACGAGCGGCTGATGAGCTTCGTGCCGCGCGACATTGTCGACCCGCGCTCGCGCCGGCGGCAGATGGCGCCCGAGGAGGAGTACAACCACGTCCGCGCGTCGCAGGTGTGCAAGGCGCTGACCGACCGCGGCGTGAAGGTCAACCTCGGCGCGCACGGGCAACTCGCCGGACTGGGCGCGCACTGGGAACTGTGGATGTTCGTGCAGGGCGGCATGACGCCGATGCAGGCGCTGCGCTGCGTCACGATGAATGGCGCGCACTACGTGGGTCTCGCCGGCGACCTCGGCTCGCTCCAGCCCGGCAAGCTGGCGGACTTCCTCGTGCTGGAAAAGAACCCGCTGGAGGACATCCGCAACAGCGAAAACATCCGCCAGACGGTGCTCAACGGGCGAGTGTATGACGCCAAGACGATGAACGAGATCGCCCCGCAGCAGCGCCCGCGCGGCAAATTTTTCTGGGAGGAGTAGTCGCGCAGACCGCAGCGCTGCCGGGCGCTTCTTTGTCCGCGCGCATGGTTCACGGGCATAATCTCGATGGCTCGAGGCTGCCGCAGAACTTGCACTCCCGCGGCGGACTTTCGCAGCCTATCAGGCGGGCGACCACTCGGCATGCGCCGGCATCCGCACACGCGCTGAAGCCCCTCAGCCGCCCGCGGCAATCTCCGTCGTAGCCGCACCGGTCCGTGCAGACCCGATCCCCCACGATGTACGGACACGCGCCGCAGGTCACGCCTTCGAGCGTGGCCAAGTCTTGGACTAGGGTCACTTCGTAGCTGCAATGGGCCGGCAGACCGCAGCACCACCTGGAAACGGCCTGGGAAATCGTGCCGGCGCCATAGCCGAACCTAGATGATGAAATCCACGTGTAGGAGCCGTAGCCCGGCTGGCCGCGGCCGCCATCGCGCAGGTGAATGTCGTAGCCGAACAGCACGTTGTCGCGCACGGCGTAGTACCAGTCGCCGCCGTCCGTCTCGTCGTGCGGTTGGCAGTCGATGAAGATGATGCCCGCCGCAAAGCAGCAGCCGGTGTTGCTGAGCGCCGTGAGCCGCATGCCCAGCAGCCCGAAAACTGTGTCCTCGAAGCTCGCCCCATGGACCTGCGTTCCGTCCTCCTCGCATTCTGCCGTTTCCTGCGGCGCTCCATTGCCGTTGTGAGGGTAGACGGCCAGGTAACAGCCGCCCGCCGGAACGCTCCCAAAAAACGTGAGGTAGTCGCGGACAACGGAATCGACGCAGCAATTGTCGGTCATGTTGACGTCGTCCACGGCCTGGAGGTCGCTCACGTAGCCGAAGATCGCCGTACCGGACCAGGCATCACCGTTGCCGTAGACGTAGGTTTGGCGGTCCACGATGTCGAGGCGGTTGTAGGTTTCCTCCTCCGGCTGAAACAGCGGCGGTGGAACAGCAATCGAGCCGCCGCCGCGATTCTCCCCGAGACTGGCCGGTCCCTGAGCGCCAGCGGGCATCAAAACGAGGGCAAACGGAAGCAGCGCATTCGTGAGTGCGCGCATGGCATGGTCCTCCTCCATAGGACGCCCGGAGCGCCGCGCGCAGCCCCCCCGCGCCGGACGGCGAGCCGGACACGTCGGGCGCAAAAAACCACGGCCAGTGGTCTATTCAATTATAGCCTGAACCCGGCTGGAGGTTGCAACGCGCGGGTGCCACGCCCGGGAATCGGAATCCTGCGAAACGGTCGCCAATCCTCCCATGCCGCTGCAGGAACGGCCATTGCAGCACTGCGCCGTGCGAGTGCGCTTCAGAATCGGGGTTGAATCAATTACCAGCCCGTCGTAGAGGGCCGAGTTCGTCATTCGCACGCAGGCGGGAGTCCAACTTCGTCATTCCCGCGGAGGCGGGAATCCAGCCTCGTCATTCCCGCGCAGGCGGGAATCCAGCCTCGTTGGCGAGGCGTCACGGTTCCAGCGGTTTTTCTGAGCAGACTGGACCCCCGCCTGCGCGGGGGTGACGGTCCCTGCGCCCGGTATCGGGTTCCACCACCGACTGCTACGGGGTCGATGCAAGCCCTGGCGTGGTCTCGGACTCCCGCCCGGGTGATGCAACAGCGGGATATCCACCCGTGCTGGTTCTGAAGCATCGTCCGCATGCTGGACGAATCGCAACCCGCGGGAACGTCCGCTTCTACCCGCCGAGGTCAATTGCCGATGGCACCGGGTCGCTCGCGTCGCCGATCGTCAGGACGCGCATGGCCGGTTCCGGGTCGCCTTCCTTTTGAGCGTAGATGAGCAGTTGGCCTTGGGCGTTGATGGCTGGACCCGTAGCGGCCAAGGCAACACCGAGATCAAATCTCCAGCGCTCCTGGCCTTCCGGGTTGTAGGAGATCAGCATTGTTTTCACCGGATCGTAGCTTTCATAATGCACAACGTACGTGTTGCTGGCCGCATCCACGACTACGGGTGCGAACGATCCCGTTTGGAAATCGAGGCTCCATCTGCGCGTGCCGTCAGGGTTCACGGCCCACATCACGCCCCATTCATCCGGTGTCGTCTGTCTGCTCACGATGTAGATCGTCCCGTCACGCCCCACGGCAGGATGCGCGTTGGAGATGAGCTCAAGCGCATGTTGCCAGCGCGGATTTCCGTCGGGATTCAAAGCGATGAGATCCGACCGGAAGTTTGTGGGTGATCGCAAGGTGTAGATTGTACCGTCCTCGGCGAGCGTCGTTCCATTGCCTCCTCCAAGCTCCGTGTACCAGCGTCGCGATCCGTCCGGGTTCACCGCCTCCACGCCACCGCCCCCGAAGATACCGTGACGCGCGAGGTAGAGGGTCCCGTCGGAGCCGATCGACGGACACTGAAACTGGAAATAACCCGAATATCGCCAGAGCAACGCGCCGTCTTTGGAGAAAGCAAACAGCCCGATATCCGTGGGATGATAGACCACCCCGTCGGGCCCGATCGTGAGGTGCGTGTATTGCACGATATCAAGGTAGTCCGATCGCCAGAGGGGGCGGCCCTGTGCCGAGCAGGCATACACGCGCCCCTCGTAGTAGATGCTGTCGTCGGAAGCCGCGAAAACGCGCCCGTCCTGGTCCAGACAGGGGGTGGACGTACCCCAGGGGGAAATCCGGCGGCCCCAGAGGCGCGAGCCATCGGCGCGAAACCGCTCGAGCCGGCTGAAGCTGGGGTAGTCGTCGTCGCCCCATCCGAAATACTCCGGGCGCGCGTCTTCGATTCGCATCTCGGTATCCGTGAAGCCCCAGAACACGTACGGGTCTCCTTCGCTGCCCAGAATGATCTGAGCCCCGAGCGTCTGTCCCGCAAAAGAGGACCAGCCGACGACGGCAGGATGCTCCGGGCCGACGTATGGGCTGCATCCCGAGTTGCGAAGGTCGTGCTGGAACTTCGGCCAGGGTGTGTCGGCCAGTTGGGCGAAGCAGAAGTTCGCTGCGCCAGCACCTAGGAATGCAATCGCCGTAAGCCGCGAGCCGGTCATCCCCCCTCCCCTTCATTTCCTCAACGGCACTGCTTCGATTCCTGAACAACCGCAGCTCACCCGCAGCGCGCAGGAACAGCCTCAACGGTGATCGATCGCCGGAGGCGTGGGGTCGTCGGCGTCGCCCAGCGTAAGAATGCGCGTGACCGGCTCGGGATCGCCTTCCTTCTGCGCGAAGATGAGCAACTGCCCTTTGTCGTTGATCGCCGGTCCGGTGAGCGCCGGAGCGTAACCCAGGTCAAACCGCCAGCGCTCCTGTCCGTCGGAGTCGAACGAAATGAGCGTCGTCTTCAAGGGTTCGTAGCTGCGATAGAACACGACGTACGTGTTCCCCGCGGCGTCCACGACGACAGGAGCGTCGGTGCCGGTCTCGAACTCCACGGACCATTTTCGCGAACCGTCAGGGTTGATCGCCCACAGCAGGCCTCGCTCCTCTGGGGATTCTTGCGTGCTGACCACATAGATCGTCCCATCCCGACCGACGGCTGGATGAGCGACGGCCACTTTCTCAAGAGCGTGTTTCCAGAACAACGCCCCTTCAGGGTACAGGGCGATAAGGTCGGACGCGTAGTTGTTTCGCACGCGATGACTGTAAATTGTTCCATCCTCCGCGAGCGTCGTTCCACTCGTTCCCCCTGCATCGTTGTACCATCGCCTTGTCCCCTCCGGATTCAAAGCAACAACTCCACCGCCGCCGAAGAGGCCGTGAAGCCCCAGATAGATGGCGGCGTCGGCCCCGATTGAAGGACACTGAAACTCATAGGATCCAGAATAGCGCCACAAAGCCGAGCCATTCGACGCAAAGGCAAAGAGGCCGCCTTCTGTCGGGTAAAAGACAACCCCGCCGGGTCCGACGGTTGGGTGGGTGTAGAACACGTTGTCCAGCAGGTCCGAGCGCCACAACCGCCTCCCGTTTGTAGAAAACGCATAGACGCGCCCAAAGAATGCAATGCTCGATCCTGTTCCAATGTAAACCCGTCCGTCGGCACTGAGGCAGGGACTGGCATTTCCCCACGGGGCTATCCGTCGGTTCCAACTCATGGATCCGTCGCAGCGAAACTGCTCCAGGCGACTTTGGCTTTCGATATCCTCATCGCCCCTGCCGAAGTAGTCGGGCCGAGCGTCCAGATGAAGCGAACCAGAGAACGCCCAAAAGACGCACGGCCCCTCGTTCGAATCCAGAACGACCTGCGGACCGTAGGCGAGTTCTGAAAAACGGGACCACGCGATCGCATGCGGCGACTCCGGGCCGACGTGTTCGCTGCACCCCGAGTTGCGAAGGTCATGCTGGAATTTCGGCCAGGGGGTGTCGGCCAGTTGTGCGACGCAAAGGCTCGGGATGAATTGAGCGAGCAGAATCAAGATTCTCGGATTAAGCGTTGTCATTGAGAGTTTCCTGCTCACCTTAAACCACTAGAATGCACGACATTGCAGTTCCCACGACTGTAGGCTAGAACCTATCCCAGAACTTCTTTTAACAATAGAAAAGCGCATCCCAGGTGAACAAAGCCGCGAAACAACGAAGTCGATTTTTCCCAGCGGATGCAGAGCCGCCTGAGGTTCTGAAGCCATCCGATC
>JADZBE010000030.1 GCA_020852275.1 Phycisphaerales bacterium | reverse complement strand
TGGATTCCCACCTGCGCGGGATTGACGGGGGTGAGGCAGGGCCGTTCTTCGATGCGCCGGGACCTGGGGCAGGGTGGGGCCGCCGGCTCGATTTCCGCCTGCCCGGGAATGACTCGCGAAGGCGCGAGGTGCGCTATCGTGAGGATGACGCGCGCGAGGGCGTCCCGGGCGGGTCTGGATTCCCGCCCGGGCGGGAATGACGAGCGGCGGGCATAGCCCGCCCTACGCCCTTCCCGCGCCGGCAAGCCACGCCCCGAGCATCTCCGCCAGCAGCTCCATCGGCAGCCCCACGACGTTCGTGAAGCTCCCCTCAATCCGCTCCACGAACGCGTCGCCGTGATCTTGAATGCCATACGCCCCGGCCTTGCCTTCCCACGCGCCGGTGTCGAGATAGCCTTCCAGCTCCGCCTCGCTCAGCCGCCGCATGACGACGACGGTCGTGTCCGTGCGCGTGTCGCATCGGCCGGTCGCGGCGTCGAGCAAGGTCAATCCCGTGATGACCTGGTGGCTGGTCCCGCCGAGGCTGGCGAGAGTGTGGTGGGCGTCCGCGCGATCGACGGGCTTGCCGAACACCCGATCGCCGATCGCGGCCACCGTGTCCGCTCCAAGAATGACTCCCTCGCGTACAAGCGTCGCGACGGCCTTCGCCTTGAAGGCGCTCAGCTCTGCAGCCAAAGCCGCGGGGGTCATTGTCGAGCCCAGTTGCGGCGCCTCCGGCTCCGGCAGCGGCGACGGCACGACGCGAAAGTCATACTCGTGCCGGCGCAGAAGCTCGGCGCGCTGCGGGCTGGCGGAGGCGAGAATCAGGCGAGGCAAAATCTCAACTGCCGACCGGTCCTTGTGCATCTTGGCCCTTCGAGATGGCGACCTTGGGCAACCGCATTCCGGGCTTGAATGAGGGCCGCACGGGCCGGCGTACTTGCAAATCCGTGGAGCGCGGGCCGCCCAGGCGCGTTCCCGCCCCGCACGGGTCCGCAGCAGCGGACCCGTGCCACCCGGCGCGCTGGAGTGTGCGACCGTTCGACGGCTTGCTCGCGCCGACTCCTTGCATGGGGCGTTTCGCCCTACTCATGACGCAGCGCCTCGATCGGGTCCAGCCGCGCCGCCTGAATGGCCGGGTACATGCCCGAGACCAGACCCACGAGCATGGACAGCCCGAAGCTCAGCAGCATGTACTGGGGCTGAATGACGGGCTGCCACTCGGCGTAACGGCTGAGGATCGAGGAGCCGAGCCAGCCGAGCGCGACGCCGACCAGTCCGCCGCCGGTGGAGAGGACAATGGTCTCGACGAGGAACTGCACGGTGATGTGCCGCCGCCGCGCGCCCAGCGCCCGCCGCACGCCGATCTCGCGCGTGCGCTCGGTCACCGTCGCCAGCATGATGTTCATGATGCCGATGCCGCCGACCAGCAGCGAGATGCCCGCGATGAAACCCAGCACCATCTGGTTGTTCCGCTTTTTCTTCTCGGCGATCATCAGCCGCGCCAGCGGAACTTTCACTTCGTAGTCCTGCACCGAATGATTGCGCTCCAGCACGCGCTTCACCATTTCCGAAACGGACAGCACGTGCGCGAGGTCGTCCACCTGAATGATCAGCCCCGAAATCAGCACCTTGGTCATCTCGCGCGAACCGGTCCGGCGCTTCACGGTGATTTCGCCGAAGAGCTTGTTGGCCGCGGAGAACGGCACCAGCACCTCGCGGTTGAGGTTGCGCTCCTCCACGCCGCGCTGCGGGGCGCCGGCGGTCTGCACATTCTTCAGCACGCCCACGACCTCGAACGGCACGGCCGTCGGGAAGCGCGTGGCGAGGACGACCTGCCCGATGGGGTCCTGATGGGCGAAGAGGTCGCGGCGCACGTCGTCGCCGATGACGCAGACCGCGCGGTTCTCCATGAGGTCCTGATCGGAAAGCGTGCGCCCGAAGGCGATGTCGATGTTGACCGCCTGGAAGAACGTCGGATCGACGCCGGTCACGGTGGCCGTGGCGCGGCGGTCGCGGCAGCGCACCTGGTCGGAGACGGTGCGCATCGTCGTGATCGAGGACAGGTGGGGGATGGTGGCGGTGAGGAGCTGAACGTCGGCGGGCTTGATGCCGTATTCCAGGAGCGAGGAACTGCCCTGCGACGCCTGCGAGTTCTGCTGCGGAACCACCGCGTTGACCAGGATGTTCCGCGTGCCCAGGAGTTGGATGGTGCGCAGCTCGTCGGCGCTGGCGCCCTCGCTGACGGACAACATGCAGATCACCGCGGCCACGCCGAAGATGATGCCCAGGACGGTCAGCAGCGACCGCAGCTTGTGCAGCCACAGGTTGCGGACGCCCAGCCTGAATGTCTCGATGTTGACAACGCGCATGATTGAACCCGTCGGGGCGCCATTCCGGCTGCAAGCACCGTTCGATGCTGTGAGCCGCTGCTAGCCTGCCCGCTCAGATGCGAGATTCCCAACCGACGCGGCCCATCGTAGGGCGTTTCCCCGGCAAGTAGAAGCGTCAGAAATGGTCCAAGGCATGGACGGGGCGGCAGCAATCGGGTGGCACGGGTCCGCAGCAGCGGACCCGTGGGGTTTGAGCAGGGCCTTTCCTTCCCAACAGACCACGGCTTGGCGAGTACGCCTGACCGTGCCACCCATTCGTTTGTTTGCGGGAGAGGTTCTGACGGTTCGCTTCCTGATGGGGGCGGCGCTGACGGTTCGCTTCCATGCGGGCAAAGCGCCGATTCACTGCGTTGCAGCATTCTGAAGTGACGACATTATGGGGCGGTCTCGCCAACGCTCCAGCGGTCCTTTTCGCGGCGGACGCCGAGCGAGGCGATGCGCGGCTCGTGCGGCTTGAGCGCCTCGGTGATTCCATCAAGCAGCGGCTCCAGCTCGGCGAGCTTGGCGCGCAGCCCCCGGACCTCCGCTTCAACGCCCTTGCGTTCCTCCGCAATCCGGCCGAATTCCGCGCCGCCGCGTTCGCCGGAGCGCCCGCGCGCCCCTTGTCGAGCGGCCAGTTCTTCCGCCTTGGCATCGAGGTTCTTGAGGTCGTCCAGTTTGGCGCGCAGGTTCCGCGTGACGTCCGCGCGCTGCGCGTCCACGTCGAACCACTGCGTCAGCAGGGTCAGCGCGTCGCTGGGACCCTGATCGGTGTCGATGGCGATGTTGGAAAGCTCGGCAGGGAGGTGGTAGTCGCGCGGCGCCGACTTGTGCCCGGATGATCCTGCGGCGGGGGCAGCGCCGCCATGCGTCCAGGCCGGGTCCGGCAGAGCGGCGAACGCCCCAGGGAACGCTTCCTCCAACAGAAGTGCGAGCCGGCCCGCGTCGGCCATGCGACCCAGATCTCGCGCCTGGTTCATCGCCCGCCCCAGATTCGCCCGCAGCGCTTCGCGCAGCGTGCGGGTCTGACCGGCTTCCGGGTCCACGCGGGTGAGCGTTGCCACGACCGCACAGGCGGGGCTCCAGTCGCCGGACTCGACGATGCCCGCGGCGGCGGAACGAAGCGGGTCGATCGGCCGGTCGCGGACGACCTCCTTGAACGGGACGCTGCCCGGTGCGGCACAGATTCGATCGTACTTCCACAAGATCAGGTTGCGCAGGAGCGCGGCGCTCTCGACCGGTTCATACGCCGCTGCGTCGTAGAGAAACTGCCCGCTCCCGGTGGCGAGCAGGTCGAACGGCGTGAAGATCGCCGCGGGCGCATCGCCGCACATGACCATCGGCACGCGCGGCGTACCTCCGGCAAGGCTCTGCCGCCCCCAGCGGTTCGGCAGCATCTTGCCCACCGCCCGGCCTCCGGGCAGCTCGCCGGTCAGCAGCGGATGATCCGAAGGCAGGTCCACGATTGGGCCTCCCAGCCGCGAGGCCAGTTCCTTCATCAGCGCACCCGCGGATTCGATGAACGCCGGGCGCGACCCGCTCGCCTCCAGCCACAGAAGCGAACCGCCGCGCAGCGCGCTCGCCAGGGCGGCGAGGTCGTCCTCGCTGAGCGTGAACTTGCCGCCGCCGGACAGGTGAATCACATCAGCGGGGAGCTTGCCCGCCGCGGGACCTGTGCGGTCCACCACGATCAACGATAGCCCCAACTCGTGCGACAGCCGCTTCCCGAGGGCGTTCCACGCGCCTTCAACCACGAGGTCGTCGTCCGATGGATGTCCGCACGCCACGACCAGGTGCCCGCGCGGCGGCGACGGCAGCCCGCCCAGCTCCGGCGGGCGCAGCCGCTTGGGGAGGTGCGCGTATTCCGGCGCGGCGCACACGCGCAGGTTGATCATCAGGTTGAAAAGGTCAGTCTGCTTGAGCAGCAGATCCTGATGCCACGCACCGGCCACGTCTGCGGGGAAGAGGTAAGCAAACGTGCGCAGCCCGTTGCCGGCGCCCTCGACGCGCAGCTCCGTCGCCCACTTGCCGGACGGGTCGCGGTGCATGGCGGTATACAGCGGATGGTTCGCGGGGAGCGGCGACAGCGGCTCGCCGCGGTCGCTGAACGTCATCTCGACGAGCTCGCGGAAACCTTTCGAGAACCGCTCCGAAGCGCGATCGGCGTGGCCGATGATCGTTCCGCCCGCGTCCACGTAGTCGCGCAGCCGCCGGCGCTGCTCGGGCGTCAGCGGGAGCTTGTCCGATCCGCTGATGAGCAGGATCGGCGCGTCGAGCAGGTCGTGCAATGGCGACTCGGCCGAGACGACCTGCCACTTGTAGATGCGCTCGTGCTGCGCGGAGAGGTAGCTGGTGAGGAAGTGCAGGTCGCGGTAGTAGTTGTTCCACTCCTCGCCGTCGCCGTACTGCAGCTTGCTGATCAGCACGGGAGCGCGACCGTAGGTGAGGAAGAGAAGGCGAAAGGCATCATCCACCACCTTGCCCGACTCCGGCGGAACCGACTCGACGCCCGCGCGGTACCAGTCCACGGCGCCGATGAACTTTCTCCCCGAGGCCACGCCGAGACGTTCGAGTCCGAAAAGCTGGTAGGGTCCGCCCGTCAGCAGGTCGCGCTCGGACAGCCAGGCACGGCCGTGCTCCGCCGCGGAGAGGACGCGGTCGATGTCCTCGACGACGCGTCCGCGCGAGCTGACGCCGCGGAGGCGGACGTAGGGCGCCTCCGCGCGCACGAGATGCTGCGACAGCAGCACGAACATGGTGTTGACGCCGGCGGTGGTCATGGTTCCGGTGCCGCCCGCGCCGTCGGCATACGACCAGCTTCCGTCGCCGCTCTGGTAGCTCAGCCAGTGGCGCATGACCTTGTCCCAGTACTCGTCGGACACTTCGGCGGACGCGCGCTCCGCCGCCCAGGCGCCGAGCACCCCGAACTGCGAGCACGAGTGATCGCCGCCCGAGCCTTCCGCGTCGTAGCCGTGAAAACCGTCGGACTTGATCGTGGACGTGAGCCAGTCGGCATCGGCCTGGAGCAGGCGGCGGTAGCGCAATCGCATCGAGGGGTCGCTGGTTCGCTGAGCGAGGATGGCCCAGGCGCCGGCGCGAAGGCTGCGGCTGTAGGTTCCTGGCAGGGGATGCTCCGCGAGGTAGTCGACCGCGCGTTCGATGCACTCGTCGTGCCAGGGAACGCCGGCGGTGAGCAGCGCGAAGGTGGCAAGCGCCGAGACGCCGCCCGCGTGGACGCCGCCCATCTCGCCGTCGAAGCTCCCCCGCGCCGATCCCTCCTTGACCTGGGCTTCCTTCAGGTGGTCCACAAGCCGGGTGACCAGCGCGTCCACGTCGGCGTCGGTGGGCGGCGCCGCGCGTGCCCGTGCAGCGCTGCAAACCAGCGCGAACGCCAGGCTCAGAAAAAGCCGCGATGTTCGTCCCGTGCGGTCATCCATGAGAGCGCTATCGTCAAGACCTCGTCAGAGGGATTATTCGATGCCTCCAGCGCCAAGGCAAAGCCGGACCGGTGCGAGTTCGCCGGATCAGCCGCTCATCCCGGGCGTTGCCGCAATCCCGGACAGACCTCGCCGACGATCCCTGCAACCCATTCGTCCCGCCGGGGCAGGGGTTCTTACGCGAGCGGCGGTCTTGCATTGAACATGTGCCCCATAAGTTCGGGGTCTCCGAGTGCCAACCACCCCATGCGACCCGGCGCGGTCCTTCTGCTATACTCGAAATCGACGACGGATCCTGCGGACCATCCCGTGCGCCGTCGAGGGGGACTGGCGAGAAACAATGTCCGGCGGGCTTTCACAAATCCTCGGTCAGCACATGCGGATGGAGCAGAGGCTCACGCCTCAGCTCATCCAGTCCATGAACATACTTCAGCTCGGCGTCAGCGAACTGGAAGCCCTCGTCGAGCAGGAGCTGGAGAAAAACGGCGCCCTCGAAACCGAGGAGATCGCCGAGCCGGCGGCCGCGCTCGCCGAGCCGCCCAAAGCGCCCACGGACGGCCAGTCCGACGCCCTTTCGGAGAGTTTCACGCGGCTGGACCGGCTGGCGCGCGAATACGAAATGGACTTCGACGACCCCGGCCGCAACTTCCGCAAGCCGGCCGGCGGCGACGAACGCGACGCCAAGATGGATGCGATGGCCAACACCGCCAGCCGCGGGCAGTCGCTTCAGGAGCACCTTCTGGCGCAATGGTCGCTGCTGGACTTAAGCCCGTTGATCCGCGCGACGGGCGCGGCGATCATCAATCAACTTGACGACAACGGTTACCTGCGCGCGACGCTGGAGGAGGTGGCCTCGAAGCTCAAACCGCCGCAGCCGCTGGAGATCATGGAGGAAGCGCTGATCGAGGTGCAGTTGCTCGATCCGCCGGGCGTGGGGGCGCGCGACCTGCGCGAATGCCTGCTGCTCCAGATCGACGGGTTGCCCGGCGACAATCGCATTGAACGCGCCATCGTGGACAAGCACCTCGACGAGGCCGCGCGCAACCTCCTGCCCGCCATCGCGCGGAGCACGGGCTACTCCGTCGAGGAGGTCAGCGCCGCGCTCGACGTGATCCGCAAGGAGCTGCATCCGCACCCGGGGCGGCTGGTCGGCGAGCGCGCGGAACCGGCGATCCGCCCCGACGTCATCGTCGAATACGCCGACACCGGCGGCGACCTGACCGTCCGGCTTGCACGCGGCAACGATCCGCGGCTGCGCGTCTCGCCGCAGTACGTGGAGATGGCCAAGTCCCGCGCGATTGAGAAGGACGTCCGCGAGTTCGCGCGCAAGGGAATCGAGGCGGCGGGCGCGCTGATCGACGCGGTGCAGTTCCGCCGCCAGCGCCTGCTTGAAGTGGCGCGCATCATCACCGAACGTCAGCACGAGTTCTTTGAGATCGGTCCCCAGGGGCTTCGCCCGCTGCGCATGAGCGAACTGGCCGAGCAGCTCAGTTGCGACCCCTCGACCATCAGCCGCACGGTCGCGGACAAGTACGTACAGACGCCGCGCGGCATCTACCCGATGCGTTACTTCTTCACCGGCGGGACGGAGACGGACACCGGCGAGGTGACAAGCTGGGACAGCGTCCGCTCGCGCGTCGCGGAGATCATCAAGGGAGAGGATCCCAAGGATCCGCTTAACGACGATCAGATCGTGGACATCCTCAAGAAAGAGGGCATTGAGATCTCCCGCCGCACCGTGGCGAAATACCGCCAGGTGCTCGACATCCCGCCCGCCCGCAGACGCAAGAAGTTTTGACGAGCCGCGCCAGCGTCGCGTGCACCCCGGCGGCGCGAGGGCTGCTCCGATGCCACGCGACTCGACTGCGGTGCGCAATAACAAACCCGGTCAAGAGCGTGAGGGGCGGACCCCACGTCTCGACCGGGCTGCTCTCTCCCACCTTTCGGCTGCGCGCCGGCGTTGCGGCCGCGTTTCATGCTCCACTGCACTGCCGTCGTGCGGGTCCCCTGCGGGGATAGACGTGCCCTGCGGTCCTACGGGCAGGAGTACGCTGCTTCCTGCGAAGCGCCGCAGCCCCAGGTGACCGTGGCCCCGCCGTCGCCGGGCGGTAGACCGCGGAACTTCACCTTGCCTTCACCGTTGGCGTCGATGCTCCCGCCGCCCTTGCCGCCGCCCGAGACGGTGACCGTGAAGACGTCGCCCGGCGCACCGCCGACGAGGCGAACCGTCAACTGGTTCCCGCCGTCGCCGGCCTTGCAGCGCGCCTTGTCGATGTGCTCCTTGCCGGTGCAGGGAGGAACGAACGCGATGCGCTGAACGACGCCGGACGTCCCGGTCGGTCCCAGGCTCGTCGTGCCGAGCACGTAGATTTCGCCCGATTCGTCGCGCCCGAAACCCTTGAGAAACTTGCCATAAGGCACGTTGCTCGAGGTGATTCGGAACTCGAGAATCTGGAACTTCTCCGGCTCCGGCTCGTCGAGGTAATACAACCGCCCCAGCGGCTGCTGAAACGCCATGCTGAAGTCGCCGAAGATGAACCGCCCCATCAGTCCAGGCCACTGGGAGCCGCGATAGACGAAGCCCGCGATGATCGACAGGCCTCCATCCGACTGAGAATACTCGACGATGGGGTCGGTCAGCCCCTCGGTGTCGCAGTCCTTGGGGTGTCCCTTGGGGTTGAACGGGTCGAAGCAGTGCATGCCTTCGCGCCGTGCCCATCCGTAGTTCGCGCCGCGCTCGACGATGTCCAGCTCCTCGTACACGTCCTGCCCCACGTCGCCGAGGTACAGCGTGCCGTCGCCGCCGGGACCGTCGTCAAACGAGAAGCGGAACGGGTTGCGGAAGCCCCATGCGTAGATTTCATTGATGCCCGCGCGGGCGACGAACGGGTTGTCCGCCGGGATACCGTAGGGCACGCTCGACGAGTTCACGTCGATGCGCAGCACGGCGCCCAGCGGCGTCTCGATGTTCTGCCCGTTGCCCTGCGCGGTGTGCCACAGCTCCGGGTTGTGCAGGTCGTCGTTCGCCCCCCCCCCGTCGCCCAGCGAGAAGTAGAGGTAGCCGTCCGGCCCGAAGACCACCGCGCCGGCATTATGGTTGAACTCCGGCTTGTCGATGCGGAAGAGCAGGCGTCCGGTGGGGTCCGCCACGTCCGGATCGCCCGAAACGTGGAACTCGGCGAGCACCTCCTCATGACAGCCGCGCGAGGTGCCCATGCACGGACCGATCGGCCCGGACGTCCGCGGGCGGCTGTAACGCACGAAAAAGCGCCCGTTGTTGCGATAGTCCGGGTGAAACGCCATGCCCAGCACGCCGCGCTCGTCGAAGCCGGCGTTGAGCGCCGGGATCTCGCCGGTGAGGTCAAGAAACGGGCGATCGAGAAGCACGCCGTCCTTGATGATGCGAATCATCCCGGCCTGATCGACGACGAAGAGCCGCCCCGAGCCGTCGCCGGCGTGCGTGAGGTACACCGGGGAGACCAGCCCCGTCGCCACATCTTCGAATCGAATCGTCAAGTCGCCCTGCTGGATCTGCGCCTGCGAGGTCGCCGCGATTCCCAGCAGCACTGCCGCCGTCCACAACGCCCGATGGTTCCCTGCGCCTCCTCGGCGCGCACCGATACCCTTGATCACGTCCATCCTCCCTTACTAGTGATGGTTCCTGCCCCGCCTGGAGGAGAATGTCGGCGGGGCGGGTGGGGCTTGCAGGAATAGCGAACGAGATCAGTCGGAAGGGGGAGCGAGCCCAGTCAGACAGGTAAGCGAAATCAGTCCGCCGGTCGCGCGACGATGACGATGCCCGCGGAATCGGCGCGCTCGATCATCCGCTGCCGGTCGATCATGAGCGTCTTGCCCGCTTCGATGACCAGCATGGACGCGCCGGCCGCCTGGAGGTTGTCGATCGTGTCCGGTCCGACCGTGGGCACGTCGAAGCGCATGTCCTGCGAAGGCTTGGCCGTCTTGATCAGCGCCCAGTTCCCGCGCGGACACAGCTCGCCGGCGCGGCGGATCATCCGGTCCGTGCCCTCGATGGCCTCGACGGCGATGACCTCCGTCTCCTTCACCGCGATGCACTGCCCGATGTCCAGCCGCCCCAGCTCCCGGGCGAGAGGCCAGCCGAACTCCATGTCGCGCGCCTGCGACGGCGAAGGCTGCCGGCGCGTCAGCACGCCGGGCGGCGCCAGATGCTCGGGAGTGTACTTCGTGCAGTTTTCCATGAGGATTCCATGCCGCGCGAACTCGTCGGCCACGGCGGAAAGGATCGCGTCGTTGCGCTTGTCGCGCAGCTTGAAAAACCACAGCCGGATCGCGGTCCAGTCCGGCGGGTTGCGCAGCAGCCGCCAGCGGCCGTACATCGCGGACTTGCGCACGTATCCCGCCAGCACCACGCGCCGCGCGCCGGCGCGGAGCATGAGGCGAATCCACCCGCCCAGCCGGGCGATGCCCGTCCAGCAGAACGCGTCCGCCGCGTCGCGCAGCGAGGGGTCCGCCAGGTTTCGCAGTGCGAGCACGGTGACATGCCGTCCCGCGCGCCGCGCGCCATCCACCACCATGAACGGGAACTGCCCGGCCCCCGCGATGACCGCCAACCGGCCGGGGTCGCCGCAGTCGCCCGCGCTGCCGAAGTCGCCCGCGCCGCCGCCCTTCCGCGCATCGTGCCCGTCGTGCATCAGGCGCAAGATTACCTTGCCGCAGCGGCGTGTTCAACGTGGCATCGTCCAGGAGTGGGAGCGTGCCTTTCCGAGCCGTGACCGTGAAGAAGCCGTGCCGCCCGACGCGCACACGAATCGCTTTGGTACGGGCGCGGCTCGGTTTGCTCTGGACGCGGGGAGCACCGGGCGCGGTCAGCTCCCAGCGCCGCATCAGCGAGGCGTTCGACCATGCCCCGTGCGAAGCTCGTGCGTGCTGCGGATCGTCGTGTTGCCCAGCGTGTTTGAGTGGTGATTGGTCTGAATCAAGCCGGACACGTCGTGGAATTGGACTTCGTACTCGGCGTAATCTCCGACGACGGGCTGCTCGATCCACGCGGGCCAGGGCTGCCGCCCGACGAACAGCGGCCCGCGGGGGGTTCCCTCGGGATTGAAGATCAGATGCTGACTCGGCGCCGTCGCCGCGCGGAGGGGAAACGCGGACGAACTCTGGCATCCGGCCGGCAGACTCGCCAGCCCGAACCCCGTCAGGCACATGATCACTGAGGCGACCTTCTTCACACTCACTCCCCCTCCGCCGCCTCGCAGGCGGCTGCTTCTGATTCTTCGCGCCGAATCTGCCGCCGACCAGCTTGCAGACCGAAAACCCGATCCGACGCAACGTCGCGAAGCGCGGCTTCTGGCGAAATGCGGCTTTCTGGCCCACAGAAGGTGGTTTATTATGGCGCCCGCGCCGACCGAGGTGCGCAGGCTTCAACGCGGGCGGCGGAGTGGATCGCGGTTTCATACCGTTTTTCGCCGTCACGGCAAACGCGGGATGCGGAAGGAGGATCGCAAGGTTGGACATTCGCATACGACCCAGGAAAGCATGGAAGGACGGCCCCGTCGTCACAGCGACCTGCGCGGGGCCTGCCGGAAGCGCGAAGGTGACGCTTAAAGACCTCGGTGAAGTCCACGCAGTCGCGGGTGCGGATCGGAAATCGCCGCGGCTCGTGGTGTGCCTCGGCGCCAAGGAGAAGCTTCGCAACGACACGTTCCGCTGTGCCGGCGGGTTGCTTGCCAAGTGGCTCACCAAGCACGACGTCGCGCGGGCGGCCGTGGACCTTGCCGAAGGACCGGTCGCCCAAGACGAGTCCCGCGTCGCCGCGTTTCTGGAAGGTCTGCACCTCGGCGCCTTCCGCTTCGATCGCCGCAAGTCGTCGGCGAACAACCGCACGGACGTGTCGGTTGACTGGCTGGTGGACGGCGCGGGCGCGCGGGAGAAGCGGCTCCTCGATCGCGTGCTGCACGTGTGCGAGGGCGTGAACCTCGCCCGCGACGTCGCCCATGAGCCGCCCAACGTCATCAACCCCGTCAGCCTCGCCGAGCGCGCCAAAAGCGTCGCGCGGTCATGCGGGCTGCGCTGCCGCGTTTTCGACGAGAAGCACCTCGCGCGGATGAAAGCGGGCGCCCTCCTCGCCGTCGGGCAGGGCAGCGACGCGCCGCCGAGACTGATCGTGCTCGAACATCGCGGAGCACGCAGCGCGCCCGCGCGCGATGGGTCGCAGGGCGGCCAGTCCACAAGCGCCACGTCCGTGCGCGGCGCTGCGGCACGCGGCAAGTCCCTCGCTCGCGCGCGCGGCAAGGACGGCGGCGCGGAGCAGCCCGTACTCCTGATCGGCAAGGCCGTCACCTTCGACACCGGCGGCTATTCGATCAAGGACCGCGTCGGCATGGTCGGCATGAAATACGACAAGTGCGGCGGAATGGCCGTGCTGGGCGCCATGCAGGCGGCGGCGCGATTGAACTTGCCCACGCCGGTGGTCGGCGTCATCGCCGCGGCCGAGAACATGATCTCCGGCGGCGCCTACCGCCCTAACGACATCATCAGGACGATGTCTGGAAAGACGGTGGAGATCATCAGCGCGGACGCGGAGGGACGGCTCGTGCTGGCCGACGCGCTGACGTATGCGCAGCAGGCGTATAAGCCCCGGTGCATGATCGACCTCGCCACGCTGACGGGGGGCGTCTCGGTGGCGCTGGGCAGTCTGCGGGCGGGGCTGATGGGCAACGACGACACGCTGGCGGCGGATCTTTGCGACTGTGGAGAGCGTGCGCACGAGCGCCTCTGGCGCTTGCCGCTGGATGACGAGTACTTCGACCTCATCGCCGGAGACGACAGCGACTTCAAGAATTCGGCTGACCGCGCCGCACACGCGATCATCGGCGGCATCTTCCTCAAGCAGTTCGTAAACAAGGGCGTCCCCTGGGCGCACCTCGACATCGCGGCCACGGGCAGCAGCGACAAGGACACGGCCTACTCCCCGAAGGGGGCGACGGGCTTCGGCGTGCGGCTGCTCATGGAATACCTGATGTCGCCGGGAAGCTGACTCGCACAATACGTCTGGGTGGCATGCTCACGCTGAGTACAGCGTGAGCATGCCACCCCAAAGGCTGCCACCCTGAGCATGCCACCGAGCCCTGCGCGGACGCCAAGTTTGACGATCTCGGGCAAACGGCCGATAAAGTAAGGATTGTGCAAAGGATGGGGGTCGTCTCGTTTCGGGCGGCGCCCATCCCTGGCGAATGAGCGTTAAGCAGCAGCGGCGAGGACAGCCCGCCCTGCGCGATGCAACTCAACACGGGACACCAAAGACCATGAACACACGCAAAAACATCTTCACGATGCTGGGCCTCGCCGGTCTCTTCGCGGTCGGCTACGCCGCGCCGACCCGCGCGCAGGAATTCTCCGAGGTCACCGTCACCGGCGAGGGCATCTCCAAGGACGCCGCCAAGAAGGACGCCATGCGCAAGGCCATGGAAGAAGGCGGCAAGGTCGAGATCAGCTCGCACAGCCAGGCGGAGAACTTCGTGCTCATCCGCGACTCGATCTTCGCGCGGGCGGAGGGCTTCATCACCGAGCACAAGGTGCTGCAGGAAGGCGAAGGCGCCGGCGGCACGTTTACCTGCAAAATCTGGGCGAAGGTCAGCCGTAGCGCGATTGCCACGACCTGGGGTGAGGTGCAGAACATCCTCGACCAGATCGGGCGCCCCGGCATCGCCATCTTCATCAAGGAGACCATCGACAACCAGGTGCAGGACAGCAGCATCCTCGAATCCAAGCTGGAAGAGCGCCTCATCAAGGCCGGCTTCGACGTGTACAACGGCGCGCAGCTTAAGGCCATCGCCGAGAAGGAAAGCGCCGACGCGCTGGCGGAGGACAACATCGCCAAGCTTCAGGGCATCGCCAAGAGCTTCAGCGCCCAGATCTTCATCACCGGTCACGCCAACGCCAACGCCGCCGGCGTCGCCAATCTCGCCGGTCAGGAAGTCGCCATGTACAACGGCGACGCCGTCGCCAAGATGTACTACACCGACACGGGCAAGCTCCTCGCCAGCGAGTCCATCCCCAACTGGCGCGGCGGGGCCCGCGGCATCTTCACGCACTCTCCGCAGGCCGGAAAGAAGGCGCTGGAAAACTCCGGCGTCGATCTGATCGAGAAGATCTACGCCACGGTCATGCAGCAGTGGTGTACGCAGGTCACCGCGGGCGGCGAGGTGCGCCTCGAGATCGAGGGCATCAGCATGGGCGACGCCATCAAGCTCAAGAAGAAAATCGCGGCCATTCCCGGCGTGGAAACCGTCAACGGTCCCCAGCTCGACAAGGGCATCGCCACCTTCCGCATCGTCGCCAAGATGACCGCCGAGCAGATGGTCGAGCACCTCGTCGAAGGCGAGTTCGAGCAGATGATCGACATCGTGGACGCCAAGCTCAACCGCATCCAGGCGAAGAAGAAGTAGCGGGCGAACGAACCCGGCGGAGCGCGAGGAATCGGCGGGCAGGCGGAATCGGCGGGCTGGCGGAATCGGCGGTCAAGCAGAACCGGCGGCGCGCGAGGAATCGGCGGTCAAGCAGAACCGGCGGCGCGCGAGGAATCGGCGGTTAACAGCCCGTGGTGAAAGACAATTCCGGTTTGGGGCACCGGCTTTCCAGCCGGTGATTCGTCGGGCCTGCGGGGGACGGTTACACTGCCGCCCATGCGCGAGAGCCAAGCGGGCATCCCGGTGATCGACCTGTTCGCAGGCCCGGGCGGACTGGGCGAAGGCTTCAGCGCTCTGCGCCTGCCGCTCCCCGCTTCCGGTGGAAGTCGCAAAGGTGAGGACAACATCGCCCCGTGCATGACGCAGCCCTCCCCCCGTGGGAGACGCAAGGGTGAGGGCGCGCTTCGCGCGCGGGAGGAGATACGTTCAACTCACTCAGGCCGCCCTTCAGCTAATCCCGGCCACCATTCGAGAAGTACCGATCGCCATTCAGCCCATCCCGGCCGCCATTCAAAAGGCGCCGGCCACCCTTCGACAAGCACCGCCCACCATTCCGCCAATCCCGGTCGGCAGGCGTTTCGCATCGCCCTGTCCATCGAGAAAGACCCCCACGCCCACGCGACGCTGGAACTCCGCAGCTTCTTCCGCCAGTTCCCCGACGGGCAGCCCCCGGACGCGTACTACCAGCACCTTCGCGGCGAACTCACCCGCGAGGAGCTTTTTGGCCTGTATCCGGAAGAGGCGGAACGCTGATGTGCGGCAATCGGTTTCTTCAGTCCGAGCGCGGCGCACGGGTCAAGCTACGTCGATAGGGGCTTGGGAACTTGGCTCTCGTGGGCCAGTGGGAGAAACTTGGTCACGAGTTCGTCCCGGTCGGCCATGAAGATATCGAAGTCGGCATCCCGATACTCGTCCGGGTTTTGCGCGATCCTGCGTCCCAGAACCTTCTCGGCGACTGCGAACCCTACGATCTCAGCGAGGAGGACGCGAAAATGGTCCCTATCTTGTCCCGGAAAGGCGGGCGCAGCGCCCAGATATCGACGTAATGACGGGTGCCTCGCAGCAATGATAAGGAGGTTCGTTCCACGTTCCCAACGGTAACGCTGATTCGTCTTGTCTCCTTCATCCTTGATTTCGATCCTGATCGCTTCTCCCTCCGGCGGACCTACAATGATTTGGGTTTCTGCACACCTGCCATCAACGTCAGCGGTCAGGGTCGCCTTAAAATCGGGCTGCTCAGCTCGTAAAGTGATCTTGCATTCTGCAATACCCAACTTCTCGCGAATGCGCATGGTCCGGTCGCCGCTGATCAATATGTTGGGATTGTCGCATCTGAAGACTGCGACCTCTGACCGATTGACGACACTCGGAAAGGGTGCGAGTAAGCGCACGCGCTTTGTGACGCCGGGCCGCAGGCGGCACCGGGGCCGCCAGAATTGAAGCTGCTGGATGTGCGAATAGAGATCCTTTTCGGATGCAAAAACCTCAATCGCAGCGGACTCAACGATGGGCCCGGTACGAACGATGATCCCCGTGGTCTGAGTCGGTTGTACCGCTTTCACGTTCCACGCTGCGCGGAGGAAACCGTCCTTTCCTTCGACTTGCTCAAATGTCGCAACGATCCTGTCAGTAGTAATCTCCTTGGTCTCGCACTGAATCTGCAATACGCTTCCTACCGCAATCTCGGGGAACTTCTCCTGAGAGAGGGCCAGGGAGAACCTGCAAGTCTGTCCGACAACCATTTGTGTGTACGGCGGGCTCAGGATAAGGCTTCGAACCTTAGAGTGGCGCGGAGTGTCGATATCAGCGGCGTTGTCTCGCTGATCGTCCTCATCATCCTCCTGGTTGTCATTCATGAACTGCGTCGCGAGCTTCTCAAGCTCATCGAGTCGTTTTCGCGTCTCGCGGTTTTCAATCTTTGCACGCTGCGCCTCGGCTTGCCGCCGCTCCTCTTCTACAAGGGGTCGGAGTCGCTTGAGAACTTCTTTCTGCAGGGCCTCATAGAAGGGATGGTCCTTCCGCAGTCCCGATTGACGGGTAGGATCGAGGATTGGAAACGGATTCTGTATGGACACTGATGCGCCGCTTTCCATTGCTTCGTCTGCCTCGTTCCAGAGGTCGTCTATGAACGGACAACGGACCCACCCGAAGAAGTGGGCGGCCTGAGGATCATTTGCGAATTCCGGCGCGAAGAGGGTTGCTTCATGAATTGCCCTCCTCGACTTGATGATAATCCCGCCCTCCCAGAATTTCCCGCGATTCTCCAAGGGGTTGCGAGATCGCTTGATGACAAGTTTGCCCTCTGCGGTCGGATATTTTGGAATCTTGAAAGTCTCCTTCACGCGCTCAATCGCTTCGGGGGGGTGATACTGGACTCGATCTTCCCGATCCTGGTTAACATCTCGGAGAATCACCTCTCTCTTAGGGTCAGACAAGATTTCGCGCAAGGGGACGAGAAGTCTGAGTTTCCTGACAAGGGAGTCGTGCTGTGGAATTTGTACAGCGCGATCGATCTCCAAGGTAACGAGTGTTCCTGTTCCCTTGGGGATTCCAATCCGGGTCCCAGCTAAGGGGTCGGATCGACCAAGATCATCGACCGTCCATTCCGCACTCTGGGTGATGGTGCATCGCGAAGATGTGTTCCTCGCTGATATGGACTCGAAGGTGGTTTTCCCCAGCGCGGTAACGTCCTTGGCGCCGCGGGAGTTAGTTCCCCGCACCTGGAGCCCTGCTGCCAGGCCGGAACAGCGTCGGTCGCCGAGCTTGCACAGCTTGGATTTCATTTCTTCGGCTGTCATTCCGTCTGCATAGTCCCGGACGCGGAGGACTGTCGGTTGCTCCTTATATCGACGCTCGATCTCGATCTCGATGCGACCACTTCTCTCGGCCCGTTCATAAGCGTCGTCTGAATTCGTTAGTAGCTCGGTCAGGGCATCGAACACGTCTCGAACTGCCGCCCTCGCGTTCTGCTGCACATAGCGTCGGTCAACTTCCAGGACTCCACTTGTCGTACTCATATACGTACCTCCGAAACAGATTTCGTGCGGCTCAGCGTATAGAATCCTGAAGCGCCTCACAGTGATCAAGAAATCGCAGGATTACTTCTTCGCCGCATAGGGTGGCGTTGTTCCTAAGGGATTGAAACCGCGACTTCCAAACGCGATCTTCTGCGTCGACCCGGCAACGAAGCAAACTGGCGAGTTCGCCAAGCTTGGGAACGAAGCTCTCCGGAGAGCTTTGATATTGCGCGAACATTGATGCCTGGCGGACTCTCTGCAGCAGTTTCTGGGCATCCTGACGCGTCGCCTTTGGCGTCCTCACTCCTAGGCCTTCTTCAATCCTATTCCGGTTGGCGAGAAGCCACTCAATTCCTTCGGACGTGAGTTGCCATCCGTCGGTCACTCCGACCTCGTCGTCGTCCCTGTCTTTGCGAGTGACGCCGGCGCGTCCCTCGACGAAATTTCCACCGAAATTGCCGTCTCGAAGGCGGCCCAGGTCCTTCCGGACGACTTCCTTGTCGGGGTAATTCCGGTGCTTGAGCCACGAGAAGGCGTCTGGTGCCAAAGCAAAGCACCGAAGGGTAATGTCCTCGGTGTGTACGCGCTTCGATGCGGCGTCTTCCATTTGAAGCGCCAGCAGCACGATTTCCCAGTTGCGGATAGTCGATGGATTCATGCTTCCAAAAGCGTTAGCCAAAGCGGTGGAACCTTTTCCTGAACTTCAGATGCTCCCTTCACAGTATACCCGCCCTTGCCCTTCTGCCTCACCATTCCGGCGGACTTGAGCCAGGCGAGCGCCACGTAGGCCTGGTAGCTGGGGACTTCCGCGCCGTCGTGCGGGTCTTTGAGGGGGAAGAGTTCCTCGGTGGTGAAGCGGCCGGTGCGGGAGGCTTTGCGGGCGATGGCGGCGGCGAGGAGGTCCACGGCGCGGCGCGGGGCCTTGTGCTGGTACTCGGCGCGCTGCTTCTTCGACCACGCGACCTTGATCAGCGTGTCGCCCTCGCGGAAGAACTTCGGGTACTCGCCCTTGGCCGGGGCGCGGCGGCGGACCTTGCGCGCATCCCCGGATGCCCGTGCGGTATGGCGAACGCTGCCCGCATCGTCGGGTACGGGTCGGGCGGGGGCGTCGCCGGGCCGGGGCCGGGCGTTGGCGGGATGCACATGCGCGTTGCCGGGTCGGGCATGGGCGTCGGCGGGTCGGGCATGGGCGTCGGCGGGTCGGGCATGGGCGTCGGTACCAGAGCGGGTGGGCTGGCCTGTGCGGTCCCCAGCAGGGGCGCGTTCCCCGGAACCGCTGGGAACACCCGCGGTTGTCGAACCTGGCATCCGCATGTCTCGCGCGGGGGCGATCGTCGGGAGGGAGCCGACCCGCGCGCCGGCGCGCCCGCCATGATCCGGCATGGAGTGGCCGTTCGCGTCCCCAGAGGCGGGCGCCTTCTCGAATCTCAGACGGTCTGCCAACAGGCGGACATCCTCGGCGAGATTGGCCAGTCGGCGGGACCCGTCGTAATCGGCGGCGCGCATGGCTTGGATGGCCAGTTCCTGCAACTGGGTTTCGGCCTCGGAAAGGATCGTTTTCGCTGTACTCGGGATATCGACCATGCGGTTATTCTATCCATAAAATATAAACAAGCAAGGCCCCCGGGGGTTTTTCTTGTCTTTTTTTTCGACCCGCGCATCGGCTCCGACGAGTCGCTCCCTGTGCTCCGGCGGATCGTTCCCGGTGCGCACCGGTTCTGCCCGACGTCGGTTGTTCGCGCTGCTCGATGGGGCGCACGCGGGATCGAAGGAAGTCGCGCGTTACGCCGAGGACTCGGGCGGCGCGGCTGACGTTGTGGCGCGTGTACGCCGGCTGGATTCCCGTCTTCGCGGGAATGACGATCGCGACCTTTCACCACGGGCTGCTATGCCAGTGCAAGCGGTCGGAAAAGCAGCGTTGTCGCACTAACGAGGCGCAGCCGAATGCGCCAAAGCCAGCCCTCGGGCACATTCCGCGCGCAACGTTTCGGGATGATTCGGGCCAAACGTCGCTGCCAGCGCGCTCGTGCTTTCCGAAAGCAGCTCTTCGGCCTCTTCCCACGCGCCCTGTTGCTGAAGGCAAGCGCCGAGCCGGGCACGGACCACGGCTCTCTTCCAATCGGAGGATCCCGCGTCGGGCTGCAACAGCTCCACCGCGGCGCGCAAGGGAGCTTCCGCGGTCTGGGGTGATCCTTCGTGCAGCAGCAGCAGGCCCTGCGCCGCGAAAAGATCGGCCCGCTTTCGATCGACCGGGCCAAGAGGCGCTGCCAGTCTCGTCGCCTCGTCGAGAACGGCCCGCGCGGACTGCGGCTCGACGCGCAGGAGGACTTCGCTGAGTGCGATGAGCGGAGTGCACAGCGCGGCGGCGTCGGAACCCATGGAAATTCGATAGTAATCCAGCGACTCTTCCAGCGCGGCTCGCGCTTCCTCGTCGCGCCCGAGGGCGGACAGGGCGTGGCCCAGGCAACTCAGATAAGGTGCGAGGGCGAGCGGTCGGGGAGCCGGCTGAGCGCGCGCCATGTCCACCGAGGTCCTTGCGTCGACCTCCGCGGTGATGAAATCCCCGCGCATGTAATTCATGTTTCCAAGGAGATTCCAGACGCCCGCCAGGTCGGGGTGGGAGGATCGGGCGTAAATTGAAATGGCGCTTTCAAAGTGAGACTCGGCGAGTTCCCAGCATTTCATGTCTGAGGAGATTGCGCCGGCATTCAGATGTGCAACCCCCACCATGGGGTCCAACTCGCCGTAAATTCCCGACCAGATGTCGATAATCTGCTCGGACAGCTCCTTCGCCGGCTCCAGCTTGCCCATGCTCCAATAGGTGATCGCCAGGCTGTTCATGCTGTTGGCAACGCGGGCGTCCCGGGGACCGAACAGCCGCCGGCGAATGTCAAGTGCCTTCTCGTGACACTCCTGGGCCTCTTCCAGCAGACCTCGCTGCTGCAACATGCACCCCAGCTCATTGAGCGAATCGGCCACCAGCGGGTGGTCGTCGCCAAAGGCCGCCCGCAGGATCGCGACCGCCTCGCTATTAAGCTCGCAACCGGCGACGAGGTCCGTTGCGCCCATGATGAACGCATAATCCTTGAGCGCGCTTGCGATCGCCGGATGCCCGGCGTGATAAATGCGCCGCGCCATCTCCAGCCGGCGCCTTAGAAGTTGCTGGGTTTCCTCCCGGTCGACCTGAAAGGTGGCCTCAGCCAGGCTTTGAAGGCCATAGCAAACGGCCGGTGAGTCTCCAAGCTGTTCCTCGGTGATGCGCAGGGCGTCCCGCAGGAGCGGAAGCGCCTCTGCGACCCGGCCGTTGGACTGGCGCGCGAACCCGAGATTCGTCATCGCAGCGGCCACGTCTTTATGGTTGTCGCCCAGCAGTCGCCGGCGTATCGCCAGGACCTCTTCAAACGTCGCCTCGGCATCCGCAAAGGCCCGGGCGTCGTATTGCGCCGTGCCCAGGGCTGAAAGCGCGTCGGCCGTGTCCGCGTGTTCCCGTCCCTTCGCCTTATCCTGGATGGCGACGCATCGCGCTGCCACGGCGATGGCCTCTTCATGCTCTCCCGCGGCCGAGTACGCCGCGCTCTTCGCTTCCAGCGTGGAGGCCAAGGCGGGATTCCAATCGCCGAGCTGAGATGCGATGAGGTTCAGCGCGCGGTCGAACATCTCCGCGGCGTGGTCATACTTTGCCATCGCCACGTTGACGCGCCCCAGTGCCGTCAGCACCCGCGCCTGGATCAGGGGCTGATCATTCAGCTCCGCGAGGCGCTCCTCGGACCGCGCGACCACCTGGGCCAGCGTCAATTCGCTCTGGCTTCCCGCGGCAGGGTCCGCACTGGTCAACAGGGATTCCAGGAATTTGATTACTTCCTCAGCCGACATCCTCGCGACGCGCTCATCGGTCGCGGACTGCGTCGCCGAGTCACGTTGGTCGGCGTACTCGCGTGCCAGCCGACCGTTGATCACACCGAGTCCGACCAGTCCCAGCACCAGGGCGCCGACGATCGCGGACGCCAGCCGGTTGCGAGCCACGAACTTGCGAAGGTGGTACATCGCGCTCGGCGGGCGCGCCTGGATCGGCTGGCTCGCCAGATACCGATCGACGTCCTCGCCCAACGCCGCCACGCTCGCGTAGCGCCGCGCCGGGTCCTTTTCGATGCCCTTGAGCACGACGGTTTCCAGATCCTCGTCGATCTTCCGGTGGAGGGAGCGTGGGCGCTTCGGCGCCTGTTCGCAGATGATGCGGACCGCCGCGGGAAGCGTTGCGCCGGAAAGGTCGTAGGGGCGATGTCCGGTCAGCAGCTCGAAGAGCATGACGCCGAGGGAATAGACGTCGGTGCGAACATCGAGGTCGTCCGATCGGCCGCTGACCTGTTCGGGGCTCATGTACGCAAGCGTGCCGACGATCGCGCCAACCTCCGTGGCCAACGACCCCGGTTCGCCGCCCGAATCGCTGATGCGCGCGAGGCCAAAATCGAGCACCTTGGGGCGTCCGTTTCCCTGGACGAGAATGTTCGACGGCTTGAGATCGCGATGAATGACGCCGCGCTGATGCGCATAGTGCACCGCGTCACACACGTGTTTGAACAACTCGACCCGGGCACGCGTGGAGAGATGACGCTCGTGCGCGTGCGTGGTCAGCTCCACGCCCTCCACCCGCTCCATGGCGAAGTAGTACCAGCCGTCGTCGCTGCGCCCCGCTTCGTGAATCGCGGCGATGCCCGGGTGATGGAGCCGCGCCAGCGCCTGGCCCTCTCGTTTGAAAAGTCTTGGCGTCAGTTCATCCGCCGAAGGCAGCGCTCGCAGGATTTTCAAGGCCACAAGACGCCGAGGATTGTCCTGCTCCGCATCGTAGACGATGCCGGTGGCCCCGCGCCCGATCCGACCTCGGAGCACATACCGCCCGATCCGCCGGCCGGGAGGAATGTCGGGCGCGTCCGCGGCGTGGCGTTGCGGCGCGGCCTCGAAGGCCGGCGTGTCAAGAATGCTGGACGACCGCTCATGGGCGGCAAGCAGGGACTCGACTTCCGCCTGAAGCGACGTATCGCCGCGACACCCGCGCGACAGCAATGCCGCCCGCCCGGAAGAAGGCTCAACCAGGGCCGCTTGAAAAAGAGATTCAATTTCCTGCCAGCGCCGCGAATTCACGCCGGCCTCCACGGCAACATGTGAATCGGGACTCTCTATCATCGATATCGCAATCCGCACCCGCCCCGGCTCATAAGGCTCATCCGTCCGCTTCGCCGATCTCCCGTGACAACCACGCGCGGGCGAGGGTCCATTCGCGTTTCACCGTGGCTGGGGACAAGCCAAGGGCCTGGGCCGTCTCTTCCACGGACAGCCCTCCGAAGAAACGCAGCTCGACGATGCGGCTCTTGCGTTCGTCGAACTGCGCCAATCGCAGCAGGGCTTCGTCGACCGCCAGCAGGTCCGGACCCGCGCGCGCAGCCACGATGTCGCCCTCGAGGGAAACCAGGGGCTGACGCCCGCCTCGCTTTGCCGCGCCGGCTCGCCGCGCGCGATCGATCAGCACGAGGCGCATGGCGCGGGCGCAGAGGCACAGAAAATGGGCACGATCGCGAACGCGCAGCCCCTTGTTCGACAGGCGAACGTAAACATCGTTGATCAAAGAGCTTGTCTGCGTGGAATCCACGACGCGGGTGTTGCGCAGAACGCCTTCGGCCAGGGCTCGCAACTCATCGTAGACCTCGGGGAGCAGGTCGTCAAACGCACGCAACGCCGCGGCATCCGGGATGGAAGGCATGCCGTCCGAGCTTTCGAGATTCGCTCCGTTCATGGAGACGTGCACCGAATTATTGCTCATTCGTGAGCCGAATCCACCGCCGCCTGCGAGTATATGGACGGCAGCCCAACCGCCACGGGCTCGACCGGAACGAAAAGACGGGGCGATTATAGAGATTTCCGCGGGAAACGTCCAGCCAAACCCCAAGGGCCACCCGTGCTCAGGACATTGTGCGGTCATCCGCGCGCCGGCCGGACCGGCAAGGCACGGCGACCGCTCTGCCCGGAAATGCGGATCCGTCGGAGCAAAAACGCTTCATCAACAAAGGGAGGTGCAACGTGTCGAAGTTCAATCACCGTTGGAAGCAAGCTGGAGCGCAGGCGCTGGCGGCACTGTTCTGTGCATCAACTTGGGCCGCCGTCCCGCCCATCCCACGGCAATTCACCATGCAGGGCGTGGCGACGGGCTACTCCAGTCCCGTGCGGATCGACGTGGACTTCTACAGCGCGTCCAGCGGCGGGACGCATCTGTTCAGCGAGACCTTCAGCTCGGTCTCGCTCACCCCCGACGGCATCTTCAACATCAACGTCGGATCCAACACGTTCGGAGGCATCCCCGACTCGGCCTTTGCCGGGGCGCAGATCTGGGTGCAGCTCACGTTCAACACGACGGACGTCTGGCCGCGGACGCAAATGCTGGCCGTGCCCTTCGCCATCAAATCCTACTACGCGGAGAACCTGGTCAAGCCGGATTCGATGGACGCGGCCGTGACCGTGGACTATGCCGGTCTGGTCAACGTGTCGTCTGACCTTCGCAGCAACTCGCGCTCCTACTGGCTGTACGCCGCCGACCCGGATGAGGGCGGTGAAGGCAGCAAGGTTGAGTTGGCGAACAGCTTTAACGCTCCGACGCTCAGACTGGACGGCGACAACCGGCTCGACGACGCCACGGGCTACAAGGGCGGCGGGGAGATCGAACTGTACAACGGCAACCATGCGGGCGGCTTCGGGACGAGCAAAGTGACCATGAAGCTCGCGGGCAGCGACGCGGTCAACGGATTCCCCGGCGACGGCAACCTCGAGCTCTACGACGGCAACGCGTGCCTGCGATGCCGCTTGCACTCCGGACGCGATGCGTCGGCCGGGTCGCTGGGCCTGTTCATGGGGCAATGCAGCGATCAGGGGTCGCATCAGACGGTTCGCCTTCAAGCGTCGGAGACGTATGGCGAAGGCGCGTTCATGGCGCTGACCAATCCCAGCGACTACTACACCATCGTTCTCGACGGCGACCAGACCGGTTCCGGCTTCGGCGCGTCGGGTTTGATCCGCATTCGCACGGCTGACGACAAGGACGCCATTCGCCTGTCCGCGGTGCGACGCAACGGCGAAGCCGAGATGACCATGTTCCAGACCAACTACTTGGGCGTGGTCAAGGAGGCCGTGGTCATCGAAGCCCAGGACGCCAATGGCGGCGGCACGGTTCTGCTCAAAGGCCCGATCAATGGCGATACGGACATTGTCCTGATGGGAGGGGACCAGAATCTTGCGTCCAACGGCCGCTTCTCCATGTATGACAACAGCGGCAATGAAGTGGTCCAGATCACCAGCGGCATGACCAGCAGCGGGGACGCCACGCTCGAATTGCGCGACGACGACGGGCGCGTGCAGATCGGCATGTACGTGGATTACGGCGGCTCCGACATCGGGCGCATCAAGACCGGCGAGATCGAAATCACCGGCGCCGACGTGGCGGAGCGCTTCCCAGCTTCCGAGACGCTGACGCCGGGAATGGTTGTGGCCATTGATCCTGAGCACGCCGGTAAGCTGTGCGTCGCCCGCGGCGCTTACAACCACTCGGTCGCCGGCGTGGTCAGCGGCGCGAACGGCTTGAACGTTGGAGCGATTCTGGGCAATCGGCCGGAGTCCGCGGACGCGCCGCCGATCGCCCTGACGGGGCGCGTCTGGGTGCAGTGCGACGCGACCAGTGCCGCAATTGTGCCGGGCGACTTGCTGACCACGAGTGACATGCCGGGACACGCAATGAAGGCCACGCAGCGCAAGCGCGCGCACGGCGCGGTGATCGGCAAGGCCATGACGTCGCTGGAACAGGGTCAGAGGGGCCTGGTGCTCGTGCTCATCAACCTTCAGTAGGTTCTGCGTGAACCCAGGAGGGAGAACGATCCGTGAGAAAACATCCAATACTCATAAGTGGGCTGATAAGCCTGTTGGCCGCGACGACGGCCTGGGCCCAACCAGCGGAGTCGATGCCCTACCCGATGGCCAGCGGCGAGCTGAAGAACCCCAACGATGAGATGATGGTCGTACCAATCGGTGTCGTCACGGTCGCCGGCGCTCCGTGGCTGCAGATTCATGTCGGAGCATTCGATCTGGGAGAAGGCAGTTACATCCTGTTCCGATCCGTGGAGGACGGCTATTGGCTGCGGCACAACGACGAGACGCTGGCACAGTGGAACGGCTGGAGCGCGTTTTTCAACGGCGACGCGGTGGAAGTCGAGCTGCACGTCGCGCCGTGGGCGGAACATGTGTTCGCGGATGTGGACGCAGTGCTCGTCGGCATTCGCTCGCCGGGAGGCGAAGCGGACCCGGGCGCTGATGTTGACGGGGATAACTCCGCGCCGGCCGACGTCTGTTCGGAGGACCTGCGTTCGCCGTCCACGGCCAAGCGCGTGGGCCGCGGCATCGATCCCAACGCCGGCTCCGCCGGCTGCACGAATTGGATCATCGCCAACGGGGCCTTGCTGACCGCGGGACACTGTGCCGTGAGTTCCAAGCCTTACGTTGAGTTTGATATCCCCGCGTCGGATTGCGATGGGACGGTTAACTTTGGAAGTCCCGATCATCAATACGCCGTGGACCTGAGCAGCTTTGACTGCTCCACGGGCGACAACTGTGAGAACGCCGGCCAAGGGGCGGATTGGAACGTCCGCGCGGTCTTCCCAAATCCCAACACCCATCTCATGCCGGCCTACGGCGAGGGCGCGTTTGCACGACTTGCCAGAGACCTGGACGTGCTTGACCCCACGACCGTTCGCCTCACCGGCTGCGGCGTCGACGACGTGCCCACCGGATGCACCGGAAACAATAACTCGGACAATCAGACGCGCCAGACGTCCACGGGCGATTTCGATCTTGAGGACTCCTCGGGCTCAAGCATCTGGATTGAATATGACATCTACGGTCGAAACGGACTTTCGGGAGCGCCCGTGTTTGATGTTGCCAATAACGTGGGAATCGGCATCCATACCAACAGCACGGAGGGCGGATCATGCCCGAGCAGCGCGACGAGCTTCAATCACAATTCTTTGCAGCTCGCGATCAACTCATTCCCCGGCCCCAATGCCGTCTACGTCGACAGCGGTCATCCGATCACAAGTGAAACGGGCAAGATTTTCCGCCCCTACCTGACGCTCGATCATGGGTTGGCCCACGTGCCCTCCGGCGGCATACTCAGCGTCGCTACCGGAACCTATGCGTCGAGCTCGACGGTCATCAAACAGTCTGTTGTGATCCAGGCCCCCGTCGGTTCCGTCCTCGTCACCCACTGATTCAATGGAGTAAGAGCATGAATATTCGATCCAGTGTAGGGTTGGTCGCACTCAGCCTCGCCACTCCTGTTTTGGCTCAGTCAGTGCGAAACATCGCCATCGGTGGCGGCGGCGGTATCCAGGCCAATGGCCGCACGGCGCTCGCCGGTCAGGTCTTCGTCGGCGCCTTTCAGTTGCAGGGCAAGTCGCTGTTCCTCGGCGCGCCCGGTTGCTGGCTTGCCGGAGGAGGAGGGGGAGGAGGCGATTGCAACGGCCAGGAAGTCATCGCCAAGGCGACCTGCGCGATCAAGAACGGCGCGCCCACCAAGACCGTTGTCCTGGTCAAGAACGCGACACCTCATGCGACCTACACGGCCGTGCTCGATACCGGCCAGTCGGTTTCGAACACTGCCGGCGATCGCGGCAAGGTGAAGTTCCTGTTCAAGGGCGTGAACAAGCCGCCTTGCGGGCCGAACGGAGTCACCGTCTGTGGAACTCGAAAGCCCTTCGGTTGCGGATGTTGAGTTCCCATTCGTCTGAGGACGGATGCGGAACTTGTGCGTGGGGCAAGTTTGACTCGCTTCACATGCAGCGGCGCGAAGACGAACCTTGGAGTTCATTCGCGCCGCTGCCTGTTTCTTGCGAGGAAACCCATGAATTCAGTGCGTGGGTTTTATTCCAGTGGGTCAATTGCAGATGATTGCATCAGCCCATGGACACGAATAGCGCGCGCAGCCGGGTCCTGCGGCATCGGCTTGTTAGAAAGTGTTTGAAAAGGCATTTAGAAAGTGTTTGAAAAGGCATGTTGCCCTGGGCCGCGCCTGTGAATTACCAGGTTGATCATGGCAATTGGGATCATGGTCTCACTGCTATGAGTGAGCGTCTCGCAATCTTTTGACAGTCGCCGATAGCGGCCCAGCCGGATCTCCGCCCCGCCTTCGGGGACGGCCGCGCCGAACGGCAGGTGCTCCGGGAGAATCTCGTCGCTGGGCGAAACCAGGAGGAGCTCCTCGATGAGGTGGGAAAGTTTGCGGACATTGCCGGGCCAGGCGTGCTCCTTGAGCCGCTCGACCGCCGCGGCGAACGCCGCATACGACGGACCGATCGAAAGCCCCAGCCAGGCGTGCTCCCTGAGCCGCTCGACCGCCGTGGCGGAGTCCGCACCGGGCGTGACCGGCACGGCCAAGCGCGTGCTGGCGCGCCACGCGGCGGTAGGCGTCACGGAGCGGCATTACACGGACGCCCGGCTTGTGAACCTTTGGGCGGAGGTTGCGAAGCTCCCAGCGGTCCCGCGTGCGGCGGAATCGGCATCCCTGAAAGCGACCGGGACGGAAGGAAGGGCGACCGGAAGTGGAGTTATCCCGTCCCGGCAACCAGTTTCCCCGCGTGTGCGTGCGCGAGGAAACCCCGTTGCACTGCCCGTTGCACTCCCGGTTGCACTTCACAGCGGCAGCCGGGGGGTAAGCGTGGCATTTAGCGGCATGATGGGCGGAAGTGCCAGCATCGTGGCACCAAGCGAAAACACCGGGAAAAATAGCGGTTTTTCCCACGGAAACGCACTGAGGGCGGTGGGACTCGAACCCACGACCACCGGCTTAAAAGGCAGGTGCTCTACCGACTGAGCTACGCCCTCGTCGAATCCGCGGGCCGGTACGCCTGGTGCGAAGCGCGGCATCAGACCGGCCAGACCCTCACGTTTCTATCCGCCGCATCCCTGATCCGTCAAACCGGCCCCTGCGCCCAACCGCGGAGTCCCGTGCAACCGCGAATTCCCGTGCGGGCTGCGGGGTTGCGCGCAGCGGTGTACAGGGCGCTGGGCGCAGGGTTCAGGGTGCAGTGTTCCGGGTTCAGGGTTCAGGCTGCAGTGTTCCGGGTTCAGGGTTCAGGGTTAGGAGTTCAGGCTTGGGGGAAAGTCAGTGGCCCCGCGTAACGGCGGGGCGCCGCGCAACGGCTAAGTTCCGCAACATCCCGGAGTGCCGTGCAACGGTTATGTTCCGCAGGACCCGTGCCCCGAATTCGCTTGGCGCGTGCTGCGCAAGCGCCCTACCTCCCGCCGACTTCGACCTCCCCCCGCCACCCCTCCTCCGGCGAAGCGGCGCTGAGGCGCTCTATCGCCCGCAGATAGAACCGCGCTGCGCCGTCGCCGGCGTTCAGGGCGAGCAACGCTTCAAGCTCAGCGCGCGCCTGCGACCATCGACGGTTCGAGAAGTGCTCCAGCACCGTTTCCATCCCGCGGATGGTCGCCTGCGAGGCTTCCCGCGTCGAACCGTCGCCCAGCAGTTCGAACGCCTGCACCGCCTGCACGCGCCCGGCCACGCGCAGCCGCCCGACGGGCCTGAAAGCAAATCCGTCGCCCGCGGCCTGTCGCGCCGAATCGCTGACGAGGATGGAAGTTCCCAGCGTCTTGTTGGCGGCTTCAAGCCGCGAGGCCACGTTGACCGTGTCGCCGATCGAGGTGTAGTCCCGCTTGCGATCGGTGCCGAAGTCGCCCACGATCGCTTCGCCGGTGGCGATGCCGATGCGCACGGGAAGCGACGGATTCGCGCTGTTCGATGCGTGTGACGCGGAGGCGGAGGTGGCGCGAAGGCACGCCAGCGCCGCCCGGCACGCGCGGGCCGCCTGATCCGTGCACGGCAGCAGCGGGGCGTTGAAAAAGGCGAACACGCCGTCGCCGATGAACTTGTTGACCAGCGCCTCCTCGGCGATCAGCGCGTTGCTTACGCGCTCCAGATACGGCTGAAGCAACCGCCGCGTTTCCTCCGGGTCGAGCCGCTCGGCCGCGGCGGTGAAGTCGCCCAGGTCGCTGAAGAAGCAGGTGATGATGCGCCGCTGCGGCGCAAAGCCGCGATCGTCCAGTCGCTCGGCGATTCCCGCCGCCACGGCCGGCGAGGTGTATTGCGCCAGCATCCGCGTCACGCGCCGCCGCTGCCGCTCCTCCGTCGCCTGCCGATACGCAATCACCGCGACCCACACGCCCGCCAGCATGACCAGCCCCGGCGCCCAGCTCACAACGATCATTTCGCGGCGGAAGAGCAAGGCGCAGAGGGACACGAGAAGGCCGCCGCTGGACGCAAGGATAAAGAGGCTCCGCACCAGTCCTACTTTCGAGGCCGCGAACGCGGCGGCGGCGCCGAGCACGAACAGAATCAGCAGGTTCCCTTGGGCGCCGATCGGCCTTACGAACCGGTCTTGCAGCAGCGCGTTGAGCATGTGCGCATGAACGGCCACCCCGGGACATCGGGAGTCCATCGGCGTGCTTACAAAATCCGCGGCGCCCGTCCCGACCAACCCGACCAGACACACGCGACCTTCGATTTCAGGACGCAGTATTCGCCTCAGCGCTTCGGCCTCGGCTTGCAAACGCTCCTGTCTCATCTGAAGATGGGTCAAGGCCGAGTCCGTCAATGCCGCCTCGAACGAAGCGATCTCGCGGCATTCCGCGAATGAGTTGCCCCCCGCTTCCGCATCCCGACAAGGCTCGCGCAAGTCGTCAAGGCGTTGCAATGCGAGTTTTTCTTCATCCGCGACTTGGAGCGTGAGGTCGGCCACACGTTGGAGGAGCTCTTCGACTTCGTGCTCGTTCCTCGCAAGACGGATGGCCGACGTCAAGAGGTTACGTTCACGAATCCTGTCGGCGTAGACCTCCCAACGGTCCTGCGTGAGGCGCGTCGCCCAGTGGACCGCATCCGACCGTTTCGCCTTCAACCAGCGATCGTTCTCCTCAATCGAATCGAACTTGTCGACATACTCCATCAGCCGGCCGGCGGACACATGCCGGAACGTGCCCAGCCACGTGGGGTTGCCGGGTTTCGATGGCATCGCCCAGGGAACCAGCGTTGTGCCGTCTTCTCCTATGGGAATCAGCCAATGGTCTTGCCGACGTGCAGCGTCGCCGCGAGCCTCCGGATTTCCAGATACTCGCCTAGCCTTGGCTGACAGGGATGTGTCGGGCGTGCTTTCCAACGTCCGCCCGTTCCAGTACAGCGTGTCTATGGGACGATGAGCGATGGCGCCCGCCGTCGCCAGCGCAAGGTGTGGAACAAGCTGCTGCTCCACGCGCACGATTAACGGAAGCGACCTCACGATGGGCGCGGATTCTTCCTGCTGATACACGACGGAACCGATTCCGCGGGCGGCCTGGCCGATTTCAGCCACCGGCGCGTTGAGCCGCGCTCCACGGAGGATGAAGTCCGGCAGGGTCGAGTGCGGGACGCGCCAGCGACCGCGCAACGACTCGGCGGAGACGGCCTCTGCAAATGCCATCCGCAGTTCTTCGACATCGGGTGACCGTTCCGCCGGCGCATGACCCGGCATGAACTGATCCAGAAAAGCATCAAAGTTACTCACGGAATGTCCGCTCATGTATTGGTTGCAGGCCGTTCTCGCCGCGAACGCCTTAAGCTCCGCGAGCGGAAGAGGCTCGTCCTGCGGCCAGTGCACCAAGCGCCGCAGTTCGGCTTCGGTGAGCGAAAAATCCTGGACCAGGTGCATCGCAGCGTTCGTGAAACGACTCTGCGTTCCTTCGGATGGCTGGCGCCCGGCGCTGGTCGCCTGAGCTGGGTCGGAATCGAGCGGCTGGTAGTCGATCCCGAAGTACACGTTTGCGGCGCGCGCCATGGCGGCGGCGAGTTCATCATCATCTCGAATCAGCAGCCCCGAGGCTTCGAGTGTGGGAAGGCGGGTCGCGCTCACCGGATTCCGCAGACTCGAGTCAGAGGGCGCCGCCTCCACGCGCACAGGCTGAGGCCTGCGGAACGTCATGTCCAGTACGATGTGCGACGCGCCCAGGTCGCTCAGCACGTCGATCATGCCGGCGAGTTTCCGCCGGTCCCAAGGCCACCGCCCGATGCGCTTCAGCGTCGAGTCGTCGATGTCCACGAGCAGGATGCGCGGATCGGCCTCGATGCCGCCCAGCGCGCGGAAGAACGTGTCGTAACCCAGGTTGTCGATGCGCCGCAGTCCGCCGAGCCAGTACACCGTGAGGATCAGCGCCGTCGTCGTCGCGCCGACCAGCAGCGCGCCGACCATCGGCGGCAGCCTTCGCCCGCGACGCGATTGGTCTGATGGTGGTTGGCGCATGGGCAAACTCAGGCGCATCCGGCACGGCACGGCGCGTCCCAACGCGCCGCCGCGGCGAGAACCGCGCCGGCGCGGCGAGGACCTCACCGGCGCGGCATCGTGCGGCATTGTTCGGCGACGCGCGGCACCGTGCGGCAACGCGCGGCACCGTGCGGCAACGCGCGGCAACGCGCAGCGCGGCACCGCGCGACGCAGCTCCGCGAGCCGTCCCCAAAACAAAGCCGCGGGAAGGACCGCCCCACGGCGATCCTCCCCGCGTTTATCGCATCCGGCGTCGCGGCCGACAAGCCGCTCGTGCGCCGGTGAAAGCCTTCCGGCTTGCTTAGCGGATCATCGGCGACATGCCCTCGCCCCAGCCGATCCAGTCCGGCTGCTCGAATTGCAGGCTCGCGCCGGCGGCGTCCGGAGCGCTCACGTCGCCGCTGATGATGCCCAGGTTGGTGACCGCCAGCACGCGATTGTCGATGAACACGCCGCGCGTAAACGCCGGCCACCACGTCCAGCCTTCCTCGTCCAGCCTCGTGTCCAGCCGCATGACTTCGGAGAACCCCGCGTCCGTGCCGACCGTGTAAACGACCAGTCCCTGGAACCTGTCGCGGTAGATCGGCGGCTCCCAGATCGGCGGCTCGGCGGTTGTGCCGTCGTCACCTTCCGTGCTGCCGCTGCTCGCGTCGCCTCCCTCCGCGCCCGTCCCGTCGTCAATCACGAAATCGTCGTCAAAGAACACGACGTCCGGCACCGTCACGGGCAGCGCGACAAGACCCGCTTCAGCGAAGTACGTCAGCGCCTTGGGATTCCACTGCGCTTCAGACCACGCGCCGTCGGCAATCACCGTCTGATGCTTCAGCGCCGGCGCCGCGAAGTCCGTCACATCGAAGATGGAAAGCTGCACGCCGGTGGACCACACGTCGCCGTCCGCGATGTACTGCCCGACCGTCAACAGATGGTTCTCATCCATCGGCACGATGAACGTCGAGAAGCCCGGGACCTTCAGCTCCCCCACGACCTTCGGCTCCACCGGGTTGCTCAAGTCCAGCGTGAACAGCGGATCCACCTGCTCGAAGGTGACGAGATACCCGCGATTGCCGAGGAACCGGGCCGCTTGAATGCTCTCGCCCGGTGCCAAGTTCTCGAGCTTGCCGACGATGTCGAGCATATCGGCGTTCTGCCCGAGCACGTACACGTGATTGCCGGATTCCACCGCGGTTTCCGTCCAGTTCACGGTCGTCGTGGCGACGCGGAAGTTTCCCGCGAATTCGCTCATGGAATACTGATTGAGGATGCGGCCCGGAACCGCGCCGACCGCCGCCAGCGACACGCCCGTGTCCGTGTAGTTGAACTTGTACACGTCCGTCGTCTCGCGCTCGTCGCCCCAGAACGTCCACTGCGTGTCCGTCAGGTAGAACGCGTCGAGCGAGGCGTAGGTCAGCCCGGGGTTGGCCATCACGCCGACGGCGTGAAACTGCGAGGCGTTCGAGATGTCGAGGCTGATGACGCTCACCATGCCGTAGCCGTCCGGGTCGATCGGGTGGTACACGTCGCCCCAGGTCATCATCTCGCCGTGCACCTTCGCGCCGGAGGCGTCGGTGAACTCGTAGTCCGGAAGAATGTCCTTGGCTGCCAGCGACACGGACTTCATCGTCGTGCTGCCCACCGGGAACACGCGACCGAAGTCGTTCGGATAGATCGCCAAGGCAAGGTGGACGCGCTCGCCGATCATGCGGCTGGAGACGATATTGCCCTCGAATCGCGTCGTGGACAGCACCTTCGGCGCGGCGCGGTCGGCCACGTCGATCACCGTCAGCGCCACGCTCGGTCCTTCCATCGGGCTTGGCTCGCCCTCGGCGATGCCCGCGCCGGACCCGCCGCCCATGCCCATCCCGTCCATCATCAGCGCCACGTCGCCGTACCACCAGTTCCACACCTGCGTCAGTGCCACGACCTTGTCACCGACAAAAAAGAGGTCCTGGCCGTAGCCTTCCAGCTCCAAGCGGCTCGCTTCGGTGATCGCGTCGGCGGCGCGGACATCCACGATGCGCATCAGCCCGCCGTCGATGATGTAGAGGTACTGCCCGTCGGTCTTGACCACGTCGGCCTCATCGACGCCGTCTTCCTGGATCGTGGTGTCGGAGTAGTTCAGTCCGTCGGCGTCTTCGCCTTCCTGCGGCACGCCCTGCGCCCCGCCGCTTCCGCCGTCGTCGGCCGGTCGCCCCGCCGACCCCTCGGCCGCGCCGGGCGCCGCAGCCCCACCGTCCGAGGCAGGATCGCCCAGGAACAGGTCACCAAACACGGCCGACTCCCGCGAGGTCTCGCGCTGGAAGTAACCGACCAATTCTGAATCCGACTCGAAACGTCGAAGCCCGGTCTGCCCGGTCTCTTTCGGATCTTCCTGACCAAAATCGAACGCACCGGTGCCGCATCCGGTCAACGGGATCGCCAGCATCGCCAGCCACAGTCGTTTCATGAGGGATACTCCTCCATGTTCAAGGGATCTCAGGTTCCCGTGCCGCTTCATTTGAGAAAGCATAGCACGAAAACGTCCACTACGAACGGAGACTTGGATTGCAAAGCACGCGCCAAACCGGGCGGAAAGCAAGGAAACGCGCGGAAACCCGTGACCATCGGGCCTCACTCCCTGCGCCCCGAACGCTGAAACCACACGGCATTCCATGCCGATTCGATCAGCTAGTCCCCCGGGCGCCCCTGGGTACAGACATTCTACCGCCTCCGCGTCCAAAAAGTCCATCGGACCACGTGGCCTGTCAAGGCGAGTCGCCCTGTATAATCCCCCGGGGGCCGGGGATGCAACCGGATGATCTGATCTGCTATTGCTACCATGTGCCGCTGCGCAAGCTGCTGTCCTTTGCGCAGCGCGAGCGACCTGCGCGCCCCAGCCAGATGAGCCAGTGCCTCGGGGCGGGGACGGGGTGCGGGTGGTGCATCCCGTTTCTCAAGAGAATCGCGGCCTGCCCGGAGGCATTCAGCATCGCAGAGCTGACGCCGGAGGAGTACGCCTTGCGGCGCAAGACCTACATCGTCGAGCAGCGCCCGAAGAATACGTTCGACGCGGGTGAATGACACACCGAAGCCGCACTCGAAGCGGGAATCTGGGGACCGTCACCCCCGCGCAGGCGGGGGTCCAATCCCTCCCGCAAGGCCGCTGGTTTCCTGCCTCCTGAGACCAGCCAGCTGGATTCCCGCCTTCGCGGGAATAACGTAAGGCGGCGCAGCGGATGCCTCCTGGCGTGGTTGGGGCAGGCCGCGTCGACGCGGTTCGGCGCCGTTCGGCGCGGCAGGGACCGCCCGCGTTGCCTCGCGCGGGGCGCATCGCTACATTCCGCCCGCCGTGATTCGAGTTCATATCGAGCAGCTCACCAAGCGGTTCGGCGGCGTGGCGGTCGTGGATCAGGTGGATCTGTCCGTCGCGCCGGGCGAGCTGTTTTTTCTTCTGGGCCCCAGCGGGTGCGGGAAGACGACGCTTTTGCGGTGCGTGGCCGGCTTCTATGAGGTGGACGCGGGCGCGATCCGCTTCGACGATCGAGACATGACGCGCGTGCCCGCGCATCGGCGCAACACCGGCATGGTGTTTCAAAACTATGCGCTGTGGCCTCACATGACGGTGGCGCAGAATGTGGCTTTCGGCTTGAAAGAGCGGCGGGTCTCGCGCGGGGATCAGGAGCGCCGGGTGGCGGAGGCGCTGCGTCTGGTGCAGATGGAGCACCTTGCGGAGCGAAAGCCGAACCAGCTCTCCGGCGGGCAGCAGCAGCGGGTGGCGCTGGCGCGGGCGCTGGTCATCGAGCCGGACTGCCTGCTGCTGGATGAGCCGCTATCGAACCTCGACGCGAAACTGCGGCTGGAGATGCGCGAGCAGATTCGCGCCCTGTGCAAGCGCGCGGGCATCACCGCCATGTACGTCACGCACGATCAGAAGGAGGCGCTTTCCGTCGCGGACCGGCTGGCCGTTCTGGACCACGGGCGCGTGCGGCAGGTGGGCGCGCCGCGCGACGTGTATCGCCGCCCGGCTGATCGGTTCGTCGCGGGCTTCATCGGCGAAACCAATTTCATCGAGGGCAAGGTCATCAGCATGGATGGGGAGCAGGCCGTCGTCGAGGCGCCCTTCGGTCGCATCGCCAGCCCCACCTTTCCGCCTGACATTCGAAATGGTGACGCGGTCACTTTGAGCCTGCGCCCGGAGTCCATTCGCATGGACGCCAACGGCCAGGAGGGCGCGCCGTCGGGATTTCCCGGACGGATTGTGCATTCCACTTATCTTGGTGAAATCGCACAACACAAACTCATCCTGGACGACTCCACGGAGGCCAGAGTATTTGAAATGAATCCGCGACGAATGGCCGGCGAGGGTGAAAGCGTCGCGGTGACGTGGCATGTGGATCCGGTGGATGTTGTGGTATTGAAGGAAGCGTAAGGGGGCGTCCTTTGCGGGAATGGGCGGCGATGCGGCCTGCATATATTGCATTGACTCTGGGTTTCGCGGTCGTGCTTCTGGCGCCGTTTCTGCTGCGCTCCGACTCAGGCACATCACATGCCGATGCGTGGCGACTGGTCATCGTCAGCCCGCACGGCGAAGCTATTCGTTATGAGTTTGAGCGGGGATTCGCCAAGTGGCACGAGGAGAAGTTCGGACAGCCGGTGGCCATTGAATGGCGCAGCATTGGCGGAACGACGGAGATATCCCGCTATCTGGACGCCCAGATGCTGGCCTCGTTTCGGCGTCACTGGACGCAAACGCTGGGCAAGCCGTGGAGCGAGGACATCGGCCGCGCGGCGCAGGATTCGCGCCTGGCGCGCGAGAAGGCGACTCCCGAGCAATGGGAGGCGCGGCAGACGTACATTGAGGACGAGCATACGCCGCTGGACTGCGGCATCGATGTGTTCTTCGGCGGCGGTCCGTTCGATCACAACAGGCAGGCGCTCCTGGGCAACACCGCGCGCGTCGGCCTGCTGACGGATGAAAAGGTCTCGTTGGAGTTCATTCCCCAGAGATTTCGCGGCGAGGATTATTATGCGCCCAGGCTCGATGCCAAAGGCAACCCGAACCGGGCGTTCGATCGCTGGTATGGTCCGACGCTATCCTCATTCGGCATTTGCTACAATCTCGACCGGCTCGCCGAGGCGGGCATTTCCCGCCCGCCGCGGCAGTGGTCCGATCTCACCGATCCGCTCTATTTCAGGCGCATCGGCGCGGCCGATCCCACCAAGAGCAGCTCCATCACCAAATGCTTCGAGATGATGATCCAGCAGCAGATGTGGATCGCATTGAAAACTCGCGGCATTGGGGAGTCGAATTATGAGTCCGCCGCCCGGGATCGGGAATCTGAAGTCAAGGCGGCTCTTGCCGAAGGCTGGCGGGAGGGGCTGCGCGTCATACTGCTGATCGGCGCCAATGCACGGTATTTCACCGACACGTCGAACAAGGTGCCGATCGACGTGGGGCAGGGCGACGCGGCGGCTGGAATGTGCGTGGATTTCTACGGCCGATTTCAAAGCCAATACACGCTGAGCGCGGATGGTCAACCGCGCATGGTGTTTGTCAACCCGTATGACCCGGAGCATGCAGTCGGCGGTTCAAGCGTCAATGCCGACCCGGTGAGCATTCTGCGGATGGGAACGGAGTCGCAGGCGGCGGGCAACCGGCCATACCGCCGCGTCCTGGCGCGACGATTTGTCGACTTCATGCTCGACGACGCCAGCCAGAAACTGTGGACGTTTCGCGCCGGCGAGCCGGGCGGTCCGGAGAAATACACGCAGCGCCGGGTGGCCGTGCGGCGTGATTTCTTTACCGACGAGAACCGCCGCCACATGGCCGACCCGGAATTGAACACCTATGAGATGAAGGAGTTCCTCACCTACCATGAGGAATGGACCGCTCCGCAGTTTAATGCGCTGCGGCAGATTATCAAGTGCATGTGCATCGACTGCGGAGTGGAACTGCGAAGTGCGTGGGGCGCGATGATCGAAGCGGGCGGTCCGCGGTCGTGCCCGCAGGCCTGTGCGGCGCTTACGCGATTGCCGGCGTTTGCAGTTGAAGCGGAAGGCGAGTCGCAGTCGATTACCCTCGAGTATGGGTCGGGCATGGATGGATATGTGCGGCTGCTGAAGGGCAATGCCGTCACGCAGTTGGCGCTGGGCGAGGCCTTTACGAACGCCGTGCGAAAACAATACGCCGAGGCGGAGGCGCTGGCTCACTCGGGGCAGTGAGTCGCGCGGTTGCGCTGTGAGTTCCTGAAAAAGACCGCATAGAGGGCGGCGGCCGCAAGAATCCATCCAATGCCGATCTTCGCCGCGCTGCGCGTGGACCCTTCCGTGTACGCCCCGATGATGATGCCGACTTCGCCGAGGACGAACAGCGCCGGCGCGAACGGGTAGCCCAGGCGCACGCGCGGCGCGGCGCCGCCCGCAGCGCCGCGTCCGCGCAGGATGAACAGCGCCGCGCCGGTCAGCACGAAGAATATCCCGTCGATGAACACAGCGCCCGTGGTCAGGCGGTCGATCGCGTCGATCGCATTGTTGGAGAATCCCGCCGCCAGCAGGAGCAGCGCCAGCCCGAGCGCGCCCAGGAGGACGATCGCCGCGCGCGGAGTCCGCCCGCCGGCGCTGACGCGGGCGAACGGAGCAAAAAACCGGCCATCCACCGCCATGCGGTAAATCAGCCGCGGACCGCTGAGCAACTGCGCGTTAAGCACGCCGAAGGCCGAGATCGCCACCGCGCCAGCCGTGAATCGCTTTCCATAGGTGGGCCACACGCGCGCCACCGCGTCCGCCGCCAGCGCGCCGCTTCGCGTCACGCCCTCATAACCCAGAAGATGAAGATACGCCCAGTTGGCAAGCATGTAGGCCGCGACGACGACGATCACGCCGCCGACGATCGACAGGGGCAGCGTCCGCCGGGGATCGCGCACCTCGCCGGCGATCCACAGAGCGTGCTGCCAGCCGCCGTAAGCGAAGAACGACGGGACGATGGCGGCAAACAGCAGCAGCAGCAGCCCGGCGCCCGTGCCCGCCGCCGAGCCTCCGGACGGTGACGCAGCACGCATCGCCTGCGCCTCGCCCGACGGGAGCGCGCCGCCAGGCAAGAGCGCGGCGCCCTCGACGGCGGACCCGATCGCCGGAGCCACCTTCAGTGCGAGCACCACCACGAGCAGCAGCGTCAGCAGTTTTGCGGCGACGGTGACGTTCTGGATCCCCGAGCCCCAGCGCACCCCGACGGCGTTGGCGACGGTGACCAGAACGATCAACAGCGCCGACGTCGCCACCGACGCAACCGAACCCGGCAGCTCCCCAAGCACCGCGACCGCCAGGTTCTGCGTGCAGAGCAGCGCGATGATGGCGATCGCGCCCGCCTGCGTGGCCGTGGCGTTGCAGAACACGAACAGGAACGCGGGCAGCGGTCCCCATGCGTCGCGGAGGATTTCGTACTGCCCGCCGGCGTGCGGGAATCGCGCGCCCAACTCGGCGAAGGTCAGCGCGCCGGCGAGCGCGATCACGCCGCCGACGCCCCACGCCAGCAGCGCCATCGGCGCGGACCCGGCCAGCGTAGCCACACGGCTGGGCGTGAAGAAGATGCCCACGCCGATGATCGCGCCGATGACCACGCAACTCGCGTCGATGGGCCCGAGAACGCGGCGCAGCGCCGTCGAGTCGTCGCCTTCGGCGGCGGGCGCGGCGGCGACGCCAGATTTTCCACGCGAGAGCGGATCGCTCATGATGGGCAGCAGGCTAACCGCCGGATCGGGGGCTGGCGAGCGCGGCAGCGACGGACCTCGCCCCGACGCGGCGAACGGCCTGACTGCTCGTGGTGAAACTCGGAGCCGAGCATCGCGCCCGTCACGCCCGCGCATGCGGGGGTCCAGTCTGCCCCGGAAAACCGCTGGATTCGTGATACCTTGCAAACCACCGACGGGATTCCCGCGTGCGCGGGAATGACGAAGCTGGATTCCTGCCTGCGCGAGAATGACGAGCGTCGCCTCCTGCCGCGGACTGTTAACCGCGAAGGCGCTTGGCGATGACGTAGCGCTGGATCTCGCTGGTGCCTTCGTAGATCGTCGTGACGCGGGCGTCGCGGTAGAGCTGCTCGACGCGGCACTCGCGGACGTAGCCCATCCCGCCGTGCACCTGCACGGCGCGGTACGCGATGCGGTTGACGGCCTCGGTGGCGTAGAGTTTGGCCATCGAGGACGACGCGAGGTCCGCCTCCTCTCGGTCGATCTTGGCGGCCGCGCTGAAGATCAGCGCCCGTGCGGCGGCAAGCTCCATCGCGCTGTCGGCGATCATGTTGCCGACGGCCTGAAACCGCCCGATCGGCTGCCCGAACTGTCGCCGTTCGCGCGCGTATTGCACCATGGCATCGAGGCAGGCTTCGCCGATGCCGCTGGCCTGCGAGGCGATCCCGACGCGACCCTCGTTCAGCGTGATGGCGCTGACGCGGCCTCCCTCGCCCACGCCTCCCACGAGATGTTCCCTGGGAACGAAGACGTCGGACAGCGCGATGACGGCGGTCTCGCTGCCGCGGATTCCCATTTTCCCGTGGATTTTCGTGCGCTCCAGCCCCGGCGACTGCCCGTCGATCATCACCATGCACAACGCCCCGTCGGGTGTGCCGTCGTCGAGCCGGACGAGCGTGAGAAACCAGCGTGCCGACATGCCGTTGGAAATCCACATCTTCTCGCCGCTGACGCGGAACCCGCCGGGCGCTTTTACCGCGCGGGCCCGGATGCTCGAAGGGTCGCTGCCCGCGTCGGCCTCGGAGATGGCGAACGCGCAGAGATGGTCCGCCTCGCCAAACTGCCGCAGCCACGTGGACCGCAGCGGCTCCTCGGACATCTTGCTCACCGTGCTGGCGACCATGGTGTGGACGGAGAGCGTGACCGCCATCGACGGCGAGGCGTACGCCACCTCGTGCAGCAGCGTGGAGTACGTCCGACAGTCGCAGCCCATGCCGTCCTGCGATTCCGGGATCATCAGCTTGAGCAGACCCATTTGCGCGATTTGCGGGAGCAGCTCGGCCATGGACGACTCATCGAAGTCCCACCGCCGGTCGGCTTCGACAAGCTCTCCGCGCGCGAAGTCGCGCACCGCTTGGATGAGCAGTTCGTTGTCCTCGCTCGGCTTGATCACAGCGGTTGAAGGCACGCAATCCCCCCCGTGGGAAGTTGGCAGGGCGCCCCCGTCCGATAGCGCGCCCCGAACTCGTGAACTGTACAGATTACCGGGGCGGGCGTGAACCGGCGACCCATTCGGAACCCGTGGCGCCGGCGAGGGCGCGCACGTTGTACGAATCACCCAGGGCGGACGCGAACCGACGGTACCCCATTCCTTATCCGGCCTGCGAGTCGGCGGGTAGCAGGCGCGTGAGCCGGAGGCCGAAGTTTTCGCCGACTTTTACGGCCAAGCCCTTGGCGACGGGGCAGTTGTTGACCAGGAGATCCAGCTCGGATTCGGCGGGGGTGTCGAATTCGAGGATGGATCCGGTGGAGATTTCCAGGACTTGGCGGAGTTTCATCTGCCGCTGGGCTACGCGGACGACGAGGGGCACCGAGAGATGGAGGATGTACGACCAGCGCGACGGGTCCCCCGTCAGGCGCGGCTTGGCGCCGGATTTGCCGCCCCCGCAGGGTCGCTTGTCCGCCGGCGGGCCGGTCACGTCGGAGGAGCGAAGCAGGGCGTCGATCTCGTCTTGCGTCAGATTCATGTGCTGGAGCTGACCGTCGGATTCACGCGCCGCAGCGTGGCAGATTTCATCCGCGCGGGCACGTCGCGTGTGTGATCTCCCTGCAAAAACCGCCGGCGCGCGCAACAGCCGCCGAGCGTGTATCGGTAGGGATGAGCCGGTTCTCCAGCGCCCTACAGTCCGTAGTGGAACTCGAAACCGGATATGGGGCCCGTCACCCCCGCGCAGGCGGGGGTCCAGTCCACCTAGGAAAACCGCTGGATTCGTGCGTCTCCGCAAGCTACCTGCTGGATTCCCGCCTGCGCGGGAATGACGATGCTGGATTCCCGCCGGCGCGGGGATGACGAGCGCCGCCTTTCACCACGGACTGCTAGGGACAGCGCTTGACGATCAGGCAGGCGTTGTGACCGCCGAAGCCGAAGGAGTTGTTGATGGCCGCCCGGATCGGCAAATCCCGCGCGACATTCGGCACATAGTCGAGATCGCAGCCTTCGCCGGGGTGTTCGAGGTTGATCGTCGGCGGGACGACGCTGTGGTTCATCGCCATGACGCACGCGATCATCTCCACCCCGCCGCTGGCGCCGAGGAGGTGCCCCGTCGCGCTCTTGGTGCTGCTGACCGCGATCTGGCGGGCATAGGAACCAAACACGGACTTCAGCGCGAAGGTCTCGGCCACGTCGCCCAGCGGCGTACTGGTCCCGTGAGCGTTGACGTAATCGAGATCCTCGGGGTTCATCCCCGCGTCGCGCATGCAGTTGCGCATGGCAGCGGCCGCGCCGTCCCCGCTCTCGGAAGGCTGGGTAATGTGCCCGGCGTCCGAAGTGGCGCCATAGCCGACCACTTCGCCAAGGATGTGCGCCCCGCGCCGGCGGGCGAACTCCAGCTCCTCAAACACCACCATGCCCGCGCCTTCCGCGAGAACGAACCCGTCGCGGTCTCTGTCGAACGGGCGGCTGGCCTGCTGTGGCGCGTGGTTGCGCGTGCTGAGCGCCTTCATCGCGGCGAAGGCGGACAGCCCCAGCGGCGTCAGCGCGGCTTCAGTGCCGCCGGTGACGATCGCGTCGGCAACTCCCGCGCGAATGGTGAAGACGGCGTCCCCCATCGCGCTGGCGGCGGAGGCGCAGGCGGTCGCCACGGCCTGACTGACGCCCTTAAGCCCGAACTCCATAGAGATGTTCCCCGCGGCGGCGTTGACCATGAGCTTGGGGATGGTGAACGCGGAAACCTTATCCGGGCCTTTCTCGATCAGCCGGTTGTGCTGGTCCTCGAGTTCCTTCAGCCCACCGATGCCGGAACCGAGAATCACCCCGATGCGGTGCGGGTCCGCGGAGGCGGCGAGGAGACCGGACTGATGCAATGCTTCGTGGGCGGCCTGCAACGCCATCTGGGAGAACCGATCCAGACGCTTGGCGGCCTTGCGGTCGACGAAGTCGCCGAGCGCGAAATCCGTGCATTCACCACCGAAGTGGACGTCGAAGCCCTCCGTGGGGAAGAGGGAGACGGTTTTCACGCCGCTGCGCCCCTCGATGAGCGCGTCCCAGAAGCGGTCCACGCCCGTCCCCAGCGGAGTGACGGCGCCCATGCCCGTGATGACGACTCTGCGTCGGATCATGCGTGTCAAAGTCTCTTAGTCGTGGGAATCGCGGCGCCGGCGCGCGGATTGCACCGCCGCGCCCGCATGCGCACGGGCCTGGCGACGCGGCGGATCTGGACGGAACCTCACTTCTTCGATGCCAGTTGCTTCTCGACGTAGGTGACGGCGTCGCCGACGGTCTTGATCTTCTCGGCCTCTTCATCGGGGATGGACATGTCGAACTCGTCCTCGAGTTCCATGACCAGCTCGACGGTGTCCAGCGAGTCGGCGTTCAAGTCGTCCACGAAGGAGGTCTCCGCCGTGATCTCGGCCTTGTCCACGCCCATCTGGTCGCTGACAATCTGGACCACCTTCGCCAGTATCTCTTCGCGCGTTGCCACGTCAGAATCCTCCAAGACCATCCTCGCCCGCCCGCAAAGCCGCAGGGGGTGCATTCACCACTGAACGGTTCGACTCAGCCCCTCTTGCCGAGGAGGCCGGATGCTAACCCCCATCCCCGCCCGTCGCAACGCCGCCCCTCAACGCGCGGCCGGGGCGGATTCCCCCAACTCCCTCCATGCTGACCCCCCATCACATCCGCAGCCCGCCATCTACAAGCACAACCTGTCCGGTGATGTAACCCGATGCCGGGCTGGCGAAAAACGCGACCGTTTCCGCCACGTCCTCCACCGTGCCGAATCGCCCAAGGGGAATCAACTTCTTCGCCTCCTCCTTGAGCTTCTCCGGCAGTCCGTCGGTCATGTCCGTGGTGATGAAGCCCGGCGCGACCGCGTTGCAGGTGATCTTGCGCTTGCCCAGCTCCTTGGCAATGGACTTGGTCATGCCGATCAGCCCCGCCTTGCTGGCGGCGTAGTTCGCCTGACCCGCGTTGCCCATCACGCCCGAAACGCTGGCGATGTTCACGATGCGCCCGTAGCGCGCCTGGAGCATCGGCCGGCACGCGGCGCGCGTCAGCCAGAAGACGGAGCGGAGGTTGGCGGTGAGCACGTCGTCGAACTGGTCGTCGTCCATGTTGAGAAACAGTCCATCGCGCGTGATGCCTGCGTTGTTGACGAGGATGTCGATGCGCTCGTGCGCCGTCATGACGGCCTCGATGAACGGCGGGATGGTCTCTCGCTGGGTGACGTCGAGCGGGCGCGGCTCGATGCGCCCCGGCAGCTCGCGCTGACGCGCCTCCTCCGCGAGCGCCTGCAACGGACCCTCGCTGCGCGCGGCCGCGATGACGGTGGCGCCGCGCTGGGCGAGCGCCAGGCACACGCCGCGCCCGATGCCCCGACTCGCGCCCGTCACGATGGCGACTTGTCCGTTCATGATTCTGCTCCCTGCGGCGCGCCGTTCACCGGCGACCCAGCGCCAAACTCTGAACTCGATGCGCGAGCGGCTTTCACGCCCCGGCAAGCGACGCCGCCGAGCCGAGGTTGACGCCCTTCACGTTGCGATTGATCTTGCGCAGCAGCCCCGTCAGAACCCGACCCGGCCCGAACTCGACGAACGTGTCCGCGCCTTCGGCGATCATGCGCTCCACGTCCCGCTGCCACAGAACGGGCGAGGTCAACTGAGCGGCCAATCCGGCGCGCACGTCCGCGGCGGTCGCATAGTAGGCGGCATCCACGTTGCGAACCACCCGGGAGCGCGGCGGCTCGAGGGTCGATTCCGCCAGCGCTGCCGCCAGCCCGTCCGCCGCCGGCTGCATCAGCGCGGAATGAAACGCCCCGGCCACCGCAAGCTGGACGGCTTTCAGCCCCCGCGATTCCGCGACTTTCATCGCCCGCTGCACCGCGGCCAGATGTCCGCTGATGACCACTTGACCGGGGCAGTTGAGGTTCGCGGGCGCGAGCACATCGCCTTCGCGAGCCGCGTCGCAGATCGACCGGGCGTCGGCCTCTTCCGCGCCGATCAGCGAAGCCATGCCGCCGCGGCACGCGGTGGCCGCCTGTTGCATCAGCTCGCCGCGCCGCCGCACGAGCCGCAGCCCGGTCTGAAAGTCGAACGCGCCCGCCGCGTAGAGCGCCGTGTACTCGCCGAGGCTCAGCCCACCGAAAAAGCCGAACTCGTCGCGCCGACCCCCGCGCTCCAGATACGCCTCGAAGAAAGCCACGCTGGTGACGAAGATGGCCGGCTGCTGGATGTCGGTCTGCTCCAGCTTCTCGGCGGGTCCGTGAAAGCAGAGGTTGGACAGGTCGTAGCCGACGACGGCGTTCGCGCGCTCATATACAAGCCTGGCGGCCGGACTGACCTCCACGAGGTCCAGCCCCATGCCGACGCTCTGGGCGCCTTGCCCGGGGAATACTGCGGCTTTGGTAGTCATGGGTTGGTTATCGTGCATCGTGCATCGTGAATCGTGCGTCGTGCGTCGTGCATCGTGCATCGTGCATCGTGCGTCGTGCGTTGTTCATCGTTCATCATGCATCGTTCATCGTGCATCGTGCATTGTTCATCGTGTGTCGTTCAGCGTACACGGTGCGTAGGGTCGTATGGGCATTCTCCATGTTTCGCGTTTCTGTGTTTCGGTCTTTCGCCCTTTCTTCGGCATTCAGCATTCAGCATTCGGCATTCGCCATTCGCCATTCGGCATTCGCCATTCGCCATTCGCCATTCGGCATTCGCCATTCGCCATTCGCCATTCGGCATTCGGCATTCGCCATTCGCCATTCGCCATTCTCCCCGCCCTCGCTGGCGCTGCGGGTTCTGATTTCGACGCTTTGATGTTTTTTGACGTTTTGGCGTTTCCTTGCCCCGGGCGGCGCGGCGCTACAGCCGCCAGATGCTTACGCCCCACGTCAAGCCCGCGCCCAGGCCGAGCATCATGATGAGGTCGCCTTTCCGCACCTGCCCCTGCTTGCGCGCCTCGTCGAGCGCCACGATGATCGAAGCCGCGGACGTGTTGCCGTAGCGGTCGATGTTGATGGCGATCTTCTCGACCGGAAGGTTCAGTTTCTCCCGCACGGATTCGATGATCCGCAGGTTGGACTGGTGCGGAATCACCATCTTGAGCTGCTCGGAGCTTAGCCCTGTCGCCTTCAAGGCCCCGTCGATCAGGTCCATCATCTTGACGACGGCGAACTTGTACACCTCGCGTCCGCGCATGCGGAGGAAGTGGAGGCGCTCCGCCACCGTGTTGGCGGACGCGGGCAGCGCCGAGCCGCCGGCGGGCGCCCAGATGTCCTGAATCCTCGTCCCGTCCGCGCCGAGCGAGGCGTAAAGCAGTCCCTGCCGCGGGTCTTCGCTTCGCGCCAGAATCGCCGCGCCGGCCGCGTCGCCGAACAGCACGCACGTCGTCCGGTCTTCGTAATCCGTCACCTGCGTCAACGTCTCGGCGCCGATGACGAGGATGTTGCGGTATAGGCCGGCCTGCACCAGGTTCGCCGCCACGGTGGTGCCGTACATGAAGCCGCTGCAGGCGGCGCCGAGGTCGAAGGCCGGAACCCCGGAAAGGCCCAGGTGCGCCTGCACGTTGCACGCCGTCGCGGGGATCGGCTGGTCCGGCGTGGCCGTGCAGAGAATGATGAGGTCAAGCTCGCTGCCCTGCATCCCGGCGTCGAGCAGGGCGCGCTCGGCCGCCCTGGCCGCCATGGTGGACGTCGACTCGCCGGGGGCGATCCTTCGACGCTCGCGCACGCCGGTGCGGGTCAGGATCCACTCGTCACTGGTGTCGAGGTAACGCTCGAAGAACGCGTTGTCGAGCACCTCCCGCGGGACGTAGCTTCCCGTCCCGCGGAGGATGGTTGGCAGGATCGAACTCATGAATCAACCTTGCAGGACCGCGTCGAACAGTCGCGCGGTAATGGACTCGTTGAACTTCAGGGCGACAAACCGCTTCGCCGCCAGCACGGCGTTGCAGATCGCGCGTTCGTCGCTGCGACCGTGGCAGACGATGGCCACCCCGTCAATGCCCAGCAGCGGCGCGCCGCCGTATTCGCCGTAATCGTGCCGTTTCCACACGCGCGTCAGCGCCGCCTCCATGCCCGAGCGAACGTCCTCGCCTTCCTCGTGCACCTCGCTGGAGAGCGTGCGGAACAGCCCCTCCGCCAGCCCTTCGATCAGCTTGAGCACGATGTTGCCGACGAAGCCGTCGCAGACGGCCACGTCGCACCGGTCGTTGAACAGGTCGCGTCCCTCGACGTTGCCGACGAAGCGAACCTGCCCGTCGGCCTCGATCAGCTCGTGCGTCTGCCTGACCAGCCGCGTGCCCTTCTCGCTCTCCTCGCCCACCGAGAGCACGCCGACGCGCGGCGCCTTGATGTTGAGCACCTGCTGCGCGTAGAGCGACGCCATCACGGCATACTCGTAGAGGTGCCGCGCCTTCGCCTGGATGTTCGCGCCCACGTCGCACACCACGAACGGACCATGGAAGGCCGGGATGGTGACCGCTACGCCTGGGCGGTCCACGCAGGAAAGCGGGCGCATCTTGAGTTGACAGGCCGCCACGAAAGCGCCCGTGTTGCCGGCGCTGACGACGGCGTCGACCTCGCCGGCGGCGCCAAGCCGGGCGAGCGTCAGCAGGGACGAGTCCTTCTTGCCGCGGAGCGCCTCGACCGGCGCTTCGTGCATTTCCACGACTTCGCCCGCGTGAACGATCTCGATCCGGTCGCCGGCATCACGCTTGCGGTCGCCGAAGATCAGCGGCGCGATCCGCTCCCGCTGCCCCACGAGGACGACCCGCAGGTCCGGGTCGCAGTCCAGCGCCCGGCAGGCGCCGTGCACGATCGTCTCGGGCGCATGGTCCCCACCCATCGCATCTACTGCGACGCGGACGGACATTTAGCTTTCCTCTTGGACCGGCTCCAGAAGCACCTTGGCGCTGACGTATCCGCAGCCGCCGCAGGCGATGTGCGGGAGCTTTGCCTTGCCGCACTTCGGACAGCTCACCAGCGACGGCACCGAGTGTGCGTGGTGCGATCGACGACGGTTCTTTCTGGCCTTCGAAACTTTTTTTACTGGTAACATACTTTTTCCACTATCAGTTCATCTGGGCGTCGCGCGGCGAACGGCCCAAGCTGTTTCAACCCGATGCGCGCACCGCTGCCCAAGAGGCGCAAGATAGGGGCGGATCGGGGCGGCGTCAACGGGTCACCATGAGCGTGAACCCGCCGTGCAGCGGTTCGGGCCTTACCTGCGGCAGGGTGGCATGCTCTCGCTGTACTCAGCGTGAGCATGTTGCCCGGTGCGTAAGCATGTGACTAAGGGAGGCTGCCACCCTGAGCTTGTCCGCAGCCAGCATGCGGTTGCCTGGACCCGCCCGGCGGCGCTTCAAGCGTTACCCGCAGCCTATCCTGGGAATGACGGATTCTCACGCAGCGCCGCGGAGATCGCGCAGGAGCGCGCTGAAGAAGGTGCGCTTGTGAAGCCTGACGAACACGAGTTGGCTGGAGGAGCGCAACTGTCGGGTGCTTTTGCCGAGTTGACGTGTTGGTCTGACCGCGCCAACGTTACTGCTTAGCATCGCTGATACTCCTTGGTAATCGCGCAGAAACGAAGCATGGATGACCAAGCGTGGGCGCCACGGCTCCGCAGCCGTGGACCCTTGGGCTTGGTAGAAACGGTCTGAATCGGGCATGAGGCGGTGTTCGGGGGTCGCGCTTTCCGTACATTTGCTTGGCGAGGGCACGTGGGGAAACCGAACGAGCAGCGTGAAGTCGGGGAGAGAGCTTCCCCTGCGCGCGTCTTCGCCGCCGCGGTCTCCGCGCTTATCTTCGACTTGGATGGAACGCTGGCGGATACGCTGGCGGACCTGACGGCCTCGGTTAACTACGCGATGCAGCCGTTCGCGGTTCCAGCGCTGACGGCCTCGCAGATTCGCGCGATGGTGGGCGACGGGTGGTCCATCCTCCTCGAGCGCGCTTCGGGAGGCGTCGCGCCGCAGGTCCAGGCGCGGATGCTTGATCGCTTCCGCGAGCATTACAGCGCCCACTATCTCGACCGCACGTGCATTTACAACGGGTGGGACGAGACGCTGGACGGGCTGGCCCGCCGGGGTATTCAGCTCGCCGTGCTGTCCAACAAGGTGGACGAGTTCACGCGGGCCATCGTCAGCCGGCTGCTGGGGCGGTGGACGTTCGCGGCTGTGCTGGGGCAGCGGGACGACCTGCCGCGCAAGCCTGATCCGGCGGCGGCGCTGCTGTTATGTCGTGAGCTGGGGCGGCGGCCGGATGAAGTGCTGCTGGTGGGAGACTCGGGCAACGACGTGGAGGCGGCGCATCGCGCGGGCATGAAATGCGTCGGCGTGACCTGGGGATTCCGCGATGAATCGCACCTTGCGGCCGCCGGCGCGGACTTCCTCATTCATCACCCGCGCGAGCTGCTCGACATCCTCACCTGCTTGACACCCTGACCTGCTTGACATCCTGACCTGCCTGACATCCTGACCTGCTTGACCTTCTCATGGCCGCGAGCCGCCCCGCTTGAGTCGCAGTGAATTCAGCACCACGGTCAGCGAGGATCCCATCATGGTCGCCGCGGCCACGGCCGGCGGAACGTGACCGGTCGCCGCCAGCGGCAGCGCCGCGAAGTTGTACGCGAAGGCCCAGAAGAGATTCTGCTTGATGATGCGCCGTGCGCGTCGGGCGAGCAGGATCATCTCCGGTAGACGCGCCGGCTCGTCCGCGAGGATGGTCACGTCCGCCGCGCCGATCGCCACGTCCGTCCCCGTGGCAAACGTGATGCCCACCTGCGCGGCGGCGAGCGCCGGACCGTCGTTGATCCCATCGCCCACGAAGGCGACGACCTCGCCGGCGCGCTGAAGTCGCAGCACCCTCTCCAGCTTGGCCTCGGGCATCAGCTCCGCGTGAACTTCGGAGATGCCGACTTCCTCCGCCACGGCGCGCGCGGCGCCCGCGTGATCGCCGGTCAGCATGATCGGTCGCACGCCGAGGGCAAGCAGGTCCGCCACGGCGCGCGCCGCGCTCGCCCTCGGACGATCGCTTAAGGTCAGCCGGCCGGCACATTGGCCGTCAGCGGACACGATGACGATGGAGTCCCCGCTCTGTGCGGCAGATTCGATGTCCGGCTGCGGCGCGTCGAGCGCGACGTGGTGCTCGCGCGCCAGTGAGACACTGCCGACGAGGATGTCCCGACCGTCAACCGTCGCGCGCAGGCCGCGTCCGGGGTAGGAGATGAGATTCTCCACCTGGGGCGGAGGCAAAGCGCCGACGGCAGAGGCCTCCCCGGCACGTTCCGTAGAAGCCGCGCGGCGCACGAGGGCGCGGGCGAAAGGGTGCTGCGAGTGCTGCTCGACGGCGGCGGCGAGCCGCAGCAGCTCATCCGCGGTGGTCGGCCCGGCGTCGCGCGCCATCACGACGACCTCGCGCACCTCGGGCAGCCCGGTGGTGAGCGTGCCCGTCTTGTCCAGTCCGATTACCGAGACCCGCCCGGCCCGCTCCAGCGCCGCCGCGTCGCGCACCAGCATCCCGCGCGTCGCCGCGCGACCCGTCGCCACCAGCACGGCCATCGGCGTTGCCAACCCCATCGCGCAGGGGCAGGCGATGACCAGCACGGCGACCGCCGCGCGAATCGCGTCCGCCCAGCGATCCGCGGTGCTGACGCGCGCGACAGACGCCAGCCACGCGGGCGACGCCGCCCACAGACTGAAGGCAGCGAGCGCCAGCAAGAGCACAACAGGCACGAAGACGGCGGCGACGCGATCGGCGAGGCGCTGCATGTCCGTCTTGCCGGACTGGGCGTCTTCCATGGCCCGCAGGATGCGACCCAGCGTGGACTCCGCGCCCACCTGCGTCGCTCGCACCGTAAGCAGACCCTCGCGCACCCAGGAGCCGGCGCGAACCGCGCCGCCCGGCGCGCGGCGCCGCGGCGTGGATTCTCCCGTGATGGCGGATTCATCCACGGCTGCCTCGCCGCTTTCGATGATCCCGTCCACCGGAACAGCCCCGTCCGGTGCGATCCGCACGCGGTCGCCGACCGTCAGTTGTTCCACCGGCACCTGTTCAAGCCCTGACGCCGTGACGCGGGCAGCCTGCCGCGGCATGCGCCGGGCGAGCGAGCCGACGGCGTCGCTGGCTTCGTGCCGCGCGCGGGCTTCAAGGTAGCGCCCCACGCTGACCAGCGCGAGGATCATGGCCGCCGCGTGGAAGTGGAACGCGTGCAGACCCGGGATGAAGAGACTCACAACGCCTGCCAGGAACGACGCGCCGACGCCCAGCGAGACCAGGAGATCCATGTTCGGCGTGCGATAGACGATGGCGCGCAGACCGCCGACGAGAATCGGCGCGCCGGCCGAACTGCCCAGCAGCAGCGCACACAGCAGGGCTTGCAGCCCGCGCCACCAGATGTGCGCCCCCGAGTGCGTCGAGCCGAGCGAATGTCCCGTTGCGTCCAGCGCGAGGATCGGGAGGGATAATCCGATGGCCTGCACCATCGCCTGCCGATGCCTGCGGCGCACCTCCGCCTCGTTGCGGGACAGCGCCGGCGCGTCGGTGGAATCCGCCCGCAACGGCTCGGCGTCGTAGCCGATGCGGCGCACGGCGGTGAGCAAGGCGGCTGGTGGGAAGGCGACGTCTGAAACCTCCAAGGTCGCGGTATGGGTCGCGAGGTTGACCCGTGCCTCCGTGACGCCGGGCACCGCCCGCAGAGCGCTCTCGACGCGGGACACGCAACCCGCGCAGGACATCCCCTCAATCCGGAGTCGAACCTGACCCGCGTCACCGGGTCGAACCTTGCCTACATCGGTTGCACCTTCGCTCACGAGATTCTCCTGTCCGCACGGGCAGCGTGTGGCTGGATGGAATATCCCGAGTCTGCCCAGACCGGTTGATGCCGTCCAGCAAGGGATTGTTCAGCAGCCTCTCCCTTGGGTCATTCTGCGCGGGCTGCGTGAAACTCTGCGCAGGGATCGGGGGCTGGGAAACGCACGACGGCGGATTCTCGATTGTGGGATACGGATTGCGAGGCCTCAGCGGTGTTTCAGCTTCTGCAGCCGTCTGAAACCGGCGGGATGGAGTTTGGTACATAAAGTGCTAGGTATGTGGTGGGTTCGCAGAACCGATCCTTGACAAGGGGACAAGAGAAGAAGCAAGGTTCGGATTCAAGCGGTGCAACTTCGACGGTGCGTCCGATAGAGCTTGACGCACGGCGGACCGCCTGAATCCGAATCCTTGTCCGAACGGCGCCCGGCGGCTCCAGTGCCTTCCGATTTCCCATCTCCGGCCCGAACGAGGAAGGACGCCGCCGGCGCTTTTTTTTTACTTCTATCCCGAAATGACCAAGAGGGTTCTCCCCACCCTCCGCAAGTCCGCCCTGACAGCCCGAGGTGAAAGGCGACGCGCGTCATTCCCGCGCAGGCGGGATCCAGATTCGTCCTTCCCGCGCAGGCGGGAATCCAGCCGGTGGGTTGCGAGACAGCGCGAATCCAGCCGTTTTCCTGCGCCGACCAGACCCCCACCTGCGCACGGATGACCGGCACCATGTCCGATTGCGAGTTCCACCGCGGACTGCGAGGGAATGGCGTTCGCGCAGCACGGCGGAGCCTGTCGGGCAGGCCGACGCGGAGATGCACCGCCGCGCGCCCGGCGAGTCCGTCGCGGCGGCCCGGGTCCGGCCGTTCTTCTGGGCACGCCGCCCCTGGAAGGAATGCAAGCAAGGATTTTGAGGAAGCGATCGGAATGGGGCTTCAGAAAGATTAGACCTCGGGCCCGGCTGCAAGAAAGCGTTTCCACAACGATCGGCACGCCCGAGAGCATCGGTGGAGGCGCCGACCGATTCGTGAAAGCGTCGACCGATTGGTGAAGGCGCCGATCAATTCGTGAAGGCGTTGATCGATTGGTGATGGCGCCGATCGATTGGTGAAGGCGTTGATCGATTGGTAAAGGCGCTGATCTTTGTGTTCCCCGAAGGGGAAATACGTGAATAGCCGCGGGCGCAGCCCGCGGGAATCGCGCCCTCGGCGATTCGACCCTGAAGGGGTCGCACCATCAATTCCCCAGCGTGCGTCGGAATCGTGGCAGACGTACAACCCCATTCGGGGTTGGGTCTCCCCGCGCTCGAGAATCGGTGGGTTGCGCCCACGGCTACTCACGTTGATCCCCTGCGGGGATCGGGCTGACGCTGCTGCGGGGATCAGGCTGAATCGCCTTCAGAGATCGAACCCGGACGCAGCTCGAAACTGAATTGCCAAGATTCTTGGCCAGACCCGACGCCACGGGTTCGGAAGCGCGCACTTGCCAATACGTTCGAGTTTTGGCAGGCTTTTCGTGCATGTCCGAAGTCTTGAACGTGGCGGTGATCGGCGCGGGGAAGATGGGCGCGCACCATGCGCGGACCTACTCTCAACTCCCCGGCTGCCGGCTTGCGGCCGTGGTGGACAGGGATCGCGCCAAGGCACGGGCGATCGCGGACCAGTTCGGCGGCGCGGTGTTCGAACGGCTGGAGGAGCTTCCGCCGGACATCGCCGCCGCCAGCGTGGCCGTGCCGACGGCGTTTCATGAGGCGGTCGCGCTGCCCCTGATCGAGGGGCGCCTCCCGCTGCTGATCGAAAAGCCGCTGGCATCGGACACGGCCTCGGCGCGGCGCATCGTCGAAGCGGCGACGCGCCGCGGAACGCTGGTGCAAGTCGGCCACTCCGAGCGGTTCAACCCCGTGGTGCAGGCGATGCTGCGCATGGAGCTTCGCCCACGATTCATCGAGACGCATCGCATCTCCCCCTTCACCTTCCGCAGCGCCGACATCAGCGTCGTGGCCGACATGATGATCCACGACATCGACATCATCCTGCACCTGGCCGGTCAGCGCGAGTACAAGGTGCACGCGGTGGGCGTGGCGCTGCTCGGTCCGCACGCGGACGTGGCCAACGCGCGCATCCGCTTCGCCGATGGCACGGTGGTGAACATGACGGCCTCGCGGCTGGCGCTGAAGACGGAGCGGAAGATCCGCATCTTTGCGCCGACGGGCTACGTGGCCATGGACTACCAGAAGCGATCGGGCATCGCCATCAAGCTGCGCGACCACCTGGACGTGATTCAACTGGCCCGCCAGCGGAACTTCGACGACCTCTCGCAGATGCAGGGCGTGGATTACAGCTCGATGGTCAAGGTCGAGCCGCTGCAGGTCGAGGACGCCGATCCGCTGCGCAGCGAGATCGAGGCGTTCATCCAAAGCGTCCGGACCGGCGCGCCGGCGGCGGTCAGCGCGGCCGACGGGCTGGCGGCGGTGGAGATGGCGGACCGTATCACCGAAGCAATCCGCAGCGAGAGCTGGGAGCTTGATGTATGAGCAGGGGCGCGATCACGAGCTTGCGAAGCACTCATTCCGAGCCGCGGTCGATCTGAGCCGCGCCCGTTCAGAGCCGTGCCGGTTCAGGGCCGCGCCGGTTCGGAGCCGCGCCGGTTCAGGGCCGCGCCGGTTCAGAGCCGCGCCGGTTCAGAGCCGCGACCGTAAGGGAGCGAACGCCATCGACTCCCAAGGCGGTCGCAAAGTGGATACCCAGAGCCGCGACCATCGAGCAGCGGCTCATGCGAACCTTCAGTGCATGATGGACTTTCAAGACATCGCGGTGGTCGCTGCCGTCCTGCTCGCAGGGGCGTACCTGTTCCTGCGGATCCGGCGGACGCTGCGCGGACGCGGCTGCGGGTGTGGTTGCGGACCGGCGATGCCTCCGAAGCACGCCACGGAAGCCCTGCCCGATTCCAAGCGGCAATTGAAAGTCGTCGCGAATCGCGAGCGCAACGGATAGCAGTCCGGGGTGGAACTCGATACCCGACGTGGGATCCGTCACCCCCGCGCAGGTGGGGGTCCAGGATGCCCTGGCAAACCGATGGATTATGCTGCCTCGCAAGCCGGCGGCTGGATTCCCGCCTCCGCGGGAATGACGCGCGTCGCCTTTCACCACGGGCTGATAGGTCTGCCCGTCAGCTTCACCCTTCAGGTCAGCCGCAGAACCGCCGCCGCCGGGCGGACATGGCCTTAAGCCCCGCGAACATCATCAGCCCCATGGGCACGATCGCGCCGCCCATGTTGCCGCACCCCGTCACGCTCGTTGGTGTCAGCGGTCCATCGGACGGTCCAAGCGGGCGGACGGGATTCTTGATAGCAAGCTCGCCAAGACCGGCAACTTCATTAACATCGCCGTAAAGACCGGGGACACCGGCCGCGGCGCCTTCGGCCCGAACTTCCGCTGACGCGCCCGTGAGGATCGCCGCCAACGCCACGGCGCCGATGATCGCCCAAGAACCGCCGGTCCAGCCCTTCCGATGAGTCATGTTCAAGTGCTCCTTTCAGGTCCCTCGTCGCCTCCCATCGGGCGACGGATGCGGTGTTCATGGTAGGCCGCCCCAGGTGGCAAGTCGAGCCGGAATCGAGGACATCAACCGGGGACGGGGGGTATTCGCGGACGGCAGGCTCGGCGCGGGCCGGCCGGCATGGATTCTTGGATCGGCCCGAGTCCGAAAGTCAGCGATGCTTGTTGCTTTTGTTATCGCGCCGCGGAGGCTATCCTGCGTATGCGGCGAGCAAGATTCACCCCGCGAGCGAGGCGGGTCCGCGGGATCGAGGACAGGGTGGAACTTCGGTGGACGATTATCGCGTGCAACTTGATGTGTACAGCGGTCCGATGGACCTGCTGCTGTACCTCATTCGCCGCGAGGAAATCGACATCTACGACATCCCCATCGCACGCCTCACGCAGCAGTACCTCGGCTATGTCAACCTGCTGCAACGCATCGACCCCGAGGCCGTGGGCGAGTTCCTCGTTCTGGCGGCGACGCTGATGGAGATCAAGTCGCGCGCGCTGCTGCCGCGCCCGCCGGTGGAGGAGGAAGGCGCCGAGGATTGGGTGGACCCGCGGATGGAGCTGGTCCGCCAGCTTCTGCAATACAAGACGTACAAGGACGCGGCACGGGCGCTGGAGTGGTCCGCGCGCATTCAGTCGCTGAAACACCCGCGACAGCCGATCACGCCGGAAACGCCGGAAAGCGAGATTGATCTGGAAGACGTCGAGGTCTGGCGCCTGCTGGAAGCCTTTCAGCGCCTTCTCGACGAAACGGGGCAGGGCGAAGCGTTTCACCAGGTGGCCGTGGATGACACGCCGATCGCGCTATATGCCGAGGACATCCTCGATTCGCTCGAGCGCGCGGGCGGCGTGCAGGCGTTCAGCGACATCTTCGCCGGGCGGGTGAGGGCGGAGATGATCGGGCTGTTCCTTGCGCTGCTGGAGCTGATCCGCGAGCGCCGCGTGCAGGCGAAACAGGACGCGCCGCTGGCGTGCATCCTGCTCTACCTGCTGGACGCCACGCCGATCTACGGTGCGATGGAGGCGCACGCGCACGGGGATGCAAGCGATGAAGCCTCGGTTGCGGTGATTCGGCCTGCGGAATGGGGGAAGGGGATCCCGGACAGCCGTGGGCAGCTCGACGAGTCTGAAGCAGTCGGGCTGATGGATGACGACGAACCGCCTTTGGAAGACGAGCTTGACGAGTCGTTTCGGCTCCCGGAGTCGAAGGAACCCATGACGGATTGGGACGGGGAGGCGACCGCGGGCGTATTGAGGATCAGCACCGCGGACCTTGATGACCTCGGCGCGCCTGCGCCGGCCGCGAGGAGCGATGTTACGGGATCCGCCCTTGACCGCGATGATGGGGCTCCGGCACGGAACCCTTCGACCGAACACGAGCAGCCCACGATCTCGGAGGAACGACCTTGAAAGCCGGCGAAAAACTTGCGCAACTGGGGATCACGCTGCCGGCGGTGGCCGCACCGGTTGCGAACTATGTCCCTGCGGTGCGCACGGGGAATGCGATCTACACGTCGGGACAGCTTCCGTTTGAAAACGGCAAGCTGACGTGCACGGGGAAGGTTCCGGTGGACGCGGACGTGGCGCGGGCGGCGGCGGGCGCGCGGACGGCGATGCTCAACGCCGTCGCGGCCGCGGCGCAGGCGGCGGGCGGGATCGACCGGATTTCGCGCGTGGTCAAGGTCGGCGTGTTTGTAAGCAGCGCGGCGGGCTTCACCGAACAACCCAAGGTTGCCAACGGCGCCAGCGACCTGCTCGTCGAAATCTTCGGCGATGCGGGTCGCCACGCCCGCGCGGCCGTCGGCGTGGCCGAGCTGCCGCTGAACGCGGCGGTCGAGGTGGATCTCATCGTCGAGGTCGGCTCGTGACGGGGGCAACAGAGAGGTGATCCGCGGAGGACGCAGAGAGCGCAGATGGAATGCCGTGTTCCCGTGACTGCATGTTTGGGCGACGGGGAATGCAGGGGAGCCGGCGTGAAATCTTGGAACCCGTAATCTCGCTTCTCTGCGTCCGTCTGCGTCCTCTGCGGATTCATGCGTCTTCGTCGAGTAGGAAGTATCCGCAGATTTCGCAGATTTCGCAGATGCAGTGCGAGGTTGCATTAACCGCAGTCTCGGTCGTCGAGGAGTGCGTCGGAGTGGCTTGAGATCTTGGAATCCGTGTTGTTTTTTCTCTGCACTCCTCTGCGTGCTGCGCGGATCACCTTCTTCCAGTGCGTGAAACTCCATGCGGAAAGTCAAGGGCGAACGAATGCGAACCTATGTGATATCGAGTTCCCTGGATTGGCCCACTGCCCTTCGGTGGAACAGGGGTGCGGCGCTGCGCTGTGGAGACTCAAAGATCGCCGCTTCGGCGGTCCTGGCGGCCTTCTTCAGCGCGGCGAGTGCGTGCATGGCGGGCGTGCCGATCGCCAGGGTCCAGAACAACGGGCACGACTTCGGCGACGTTTGGATCAACGACAAGGTGGCGCACGGCTTCAAGATTCTCAACGCGGGCGACGGTGAGCTGGAGATTCTCGACGCGGTGACGCATTGCCCGTGCGTGCAGGTCACGCGGCTGGACCGGCGCATCGAGCCGGGCAAGACCGGCGAAGTGCTCGTGCAGCTCGATTCCAGTGCCCACGTGTACGGCAAGATCAACCAGCGGATCACGCTCGTCACCAACGTGCCGGGCGACCCCGAAGTCGAGCTTAAGTTCCGCGGCCTGCTGCGCGAATACATTGAGCGATCGCCCGTTGGCGCCGGCTTTCTTCGCGTCGGCAAGGATGAGACCGTCGAGAAGGAAATCAAGCTCACCAACCGCACCGACAAGCCCGTCACGCTGGAACTCGCCTCGCCCGCGCAGGTCGGCTGCTTCTCGTTCTCCCTCGATGAAACCGCGGCTGGAAAGGAGTGGCTGCTGCGCGTGCAGGCCTCCCCGCCGTACAAGGCGTATCTCAACGAAGCGCGGGTTCAGATCAAAACGGGGGTGAAGGAGCAGCCGCTGGTCAACGTCAATTGCACCGCCTACGTGCCGCCCCGGCTGGAGCTGCGACCGTTCCCGCTGGTGGCGAATCCGGCGTTCGCCCTGCGCGAGGTGCGTTTCATCAACAACGGACTTGCGCCGGTTCGGGTTCGAAAGGTGACCTGCGACGACCCGCGCCTCCGGGCCGACGTCGTTGAGAAGAAGGAAGGCCGCGAGTACTTGATCCGCGTCGTCATGCCGATCGGGTACACGCCGGCCGAGCCGGGGCATGTCATCACCATCGAGACGGACGACGCGGAGGAGCCGGTGCTCAAGCTGCCGTTCCTCGCCAAGGCGCCGTCGCAGGTGGATGCCGAGCCGCAGCCATGAGGGATGGTGGCGCGGCAGCCGCGCATGGCAGAGCCGCGACGTAAGGGAGCGGCCGCCATGGAATCCCAACGCGGTTGGAAAGTCGGCACACGGAGCCGCGACCGTCGGGCAGCGGACCGCAAGACTGAGAAGCGTGCTCCCAGGCGCGGGGATGCGCATCCCTACCAGGGAGAAGATGTGCATCAGGCGTCCCCGCGATCGCTGCCGCATGGGTCGCTCCCTCACGGTCGCGGCTCTGATACGATTCGATTCCGAGGAGGCACGTTGTCACTGCATGCAAGTTCGATTCAATTGCCCAACCGAAGGCTGCGTGGCGCTGATTGAGATGGAGCCGCTGCCCGTTGCCGGCGAGCCGATCATCTGCCCGCGCTGCCGCAAGCCGCACGCCGTGCACGTCACGGAGGCCCTCCGCACGGAAAACCGCGTGGATGCCTGCCCGATCTGCCGATGCCGCGAGCTGTTCATCCGCAAGGACTTCCCTCAGAAGGCGGGTCTGCTCATCGTGGTCGTCGCGGCCATCATCAGCTTCGCCACGTTTCGGACGCACTTCGCCGTGAGCTGGGGCGTGCTCGGAGCGGCCGTGCTGATAGATCTGGTCATTTACCTGCTGATCGGAACGGTGACGGTGTGCTACGCCTGCCGCGCGGAGTTCCGCGGCGCAACGCCGGACCCGAAGCACGAAGGGTTCGACCTCGCGCGGTCCGAGAAGTACTGACGCCGGAACCGAGCATGCGCGCCGTCGCCCCCGCGCAGGCGGGGGGCCGGGGCGCATCGTCAGAATGCTGGATTCCCGCCTGCGCGGGAATGACGGGACGGGGTTCCTGCCCGCGCGGCGATTCCCGGCAGCCGATCAGCCGCTCACCGGGTCCGGCATGTCGGCGGCCGACGGTGCGGTCACGCAGGCCGCGAAGCTCGACGCTTCAAACGCTTGTGTCGTACGCTCCTCGCCAAGCAGGGCCGTCACCGGTGTGCGCAGCAGAATCTGCAAATCGAGCGCCCACGAACTTCGCCGCACGTACGCAATGTCGTAAAGAATCCGCTCATTCCACGGGCGCGCCGCGCTGCTGTACACCTGCGCCAGCCCGGTCAGCCCCGGACGCACGAGCAGCCGCTGGCGCTGGAACTCCGTGTAGCGCTGCGTCTGGTCCGGCAGCGTGGGGCGCGGGCCGACCAGCGACATCTCGCCCCGGATGACGTTGAGAAGCTGCGGGAGTTCATCCAGCTTGAAGCGCCGCAGCCGCCGGCCGATCCCGGTGATGTCCGGATGCGCCAGGGGCACAAGCTCTTTCACGTCAGGCCGGCGCTCCGCGCGCATCGTGCGGAACTTCAACGGGCGGAACGCGCGCCCTTGCAGCCCCGATCGCTCCTGCACGAAGAACACCGGACCGCAACTGGTGAGCTTGATGAGCAAAGCGATCAGCAGCAGCAGCGGCGACAGCGCGAGCGCCAGCAGCGCCGCCGTCAGCAGATCGAACGGGCGCTTCAGCCGCCGTGCCCACAGCGTGTTGGAGACGTGCCCGAGTTGGTTCATGGGTGGCGGCTCGTGCTGCTCCAGACGTCCGCGCCAAAGGGCGGAGGAATCCGCAGCTCGGCAAACCGAGGTGCTTGTTGCGACTCCGTTGCCCGCGTGCCGTACATTTTCATCCGCAGCCAGCGCAGGTCAGTGCGAACAAGAAAGCCCCTGCTTTTCAAGCCAAGAACCCGGCGTAACTCCTACCATTCGCTTCATACCCTGTGTCCAATGCTCCCCTGCATTTCATCTGCGCAAGCCGCGTAATCTGTGGACAACTCCGCTGCCGCGCGAAATCTCCTGTTTCGATCCCTTCGCTCGCTGAAGGACCTCCTAATTATCCGCAGAGAACGCGGAGGACCGCAGAGATACGGAGATACGACGACCATACCTTTCAGACTCGTGCGCCCTCGGCGCCGCCGGCATCCGATTTCCCCAACGCGCGAAGGTTGCCTGCGGCTCCCCCTCTGCGCACTCCGCGTCCTCTGCGGATCCACCCACTCGACCGCCGGGCGTCAGCACGAACACCGCCTCCCTGATGCTGATCTCACGGCGCAGCGTGTACGGAACATCGTGCAAGGCCGCGGCGCTTCCGTAAAGCCCTGCCCCTGAGGAGTCGCGCGGGATTCAACCAGAGGGTCCGCCAGGACCCCTGCAACGCGCTTGTTCCCGACCGCAATTCGCGGATACTGCCTGCGTCATGGCATCCGTGACATTGGACAAGGTGTCGAAGGCGTACCGCACGCGCAAGGCCGCGGTGAAGGCGGTGGACCGCTTCTGTCTTGACGTGCGCGACGGCGAGTTCGTCGTGCTGGTCGGTCCGTCCGGCTGCGGGAAGACGACGACGCTGCGCATGATCGCCGGGTTGGAGGAAATCTCCGAAGGCGTCATCCGCATCGGCGACGCGGTCGTCAACGACGTGCCCCCGAAGGACCGCGACATCGCCATGGTCTTCCAGAACTACGCCCTCTACCCTCACATGACCGCCTTCGACAACATGGCCTTTGCCCTCAAGATTCGCAGGATGCCCAAAGCCGAAATCCGCCTGAAGGTCGGCGAGGTCGCGGACATGCTCGGCATCATGCACCTCCTCGACCGCAAACCGAAGGACCTCTCCGGGGGCGAGCGGCAGCGCGTGGCCGTGGGGCGCGCCATCGTCCGCCGCCCGCGCGTGTTCCTCTTCGACGAGCCGCTCTCCAACCTCGACGCCAAGCTCCGCCTGCACATGCGCACGGAGATCAAGAGCCTTCATCAGCGCCTCGGCACGACGTGCATCTACGTCACGCACGATCAGGAAGAGGCCATGACGCTGGGCGATCGGCTCGTGTTGATGAAGAGCGGGGTCATCCAGCAGGCCGGTCCGCCGATGGATCTCTACACCCGCCCGGCGAACCGCTTCGTGGCCGGCTTCATCGGCTCGCCGGGGATGAACTTTCTGCGCCTGCGCCGCGAAGGGGCAGCGTGGAAGCCGGCGGGCGACGACGCGTCGTGGAGCCTCCCTCATTCTCGTCTCCCCGCATGCATTTCGGAGGACGGGGAGATCACGCTCGGCGTGCGGCCCGAACATGTGCGGCTGGCGATGGACGGTCGGACCAGTTCGGCGGCCCATGCGGTTTCAGAGTCGTCGCCAGGTTCAGAATCGGACCTGCATTGGCCCGCGACGGTGACGGTTGTCGAGCCGCTCGGCGAGGCGATGAACGTCCACGCCCGTCTCTCCACGGGGGACGCGATCGTCGCCCGCATCGGCCCGGTGGTCGCACTCACGCCGGGGAAGCCGGTGAGCCTTCGGATTGAGCCGCGGCATCTGCACTTCTTCATGGCCGACGAGACCGGCGGGCGCTGCGCCTAGCGACCCGCCAGCACGGTATCGCGAACCCGACGGGTAGCCCAGGGACTCGGACCCCTCGGGTGGCACGCCTTCGCCGTACTCGGCGTGCGCAAGTGGTTCCCCGGTTGCGGGTCGGCATGGCTACCCGCTGCGCGTGAAGCCATGCCATCCAACGCCAAGCCATCCAACGCCACAACACCCACCGCGGTGCCTGCCGAAGCCGTTTTCCAGCTTGCCTCGTTCTCCATCCCGTTGCGGGCCCAACCAAGTCGCGTTTCCTGGCGCGCGGGATTCGACTACCATGCGGCCTGCGCCTTCCGGCGGCTCTCGACCCTGTCGATGCGGCACGGCGATTGCTCGGAAAGTTGAGGGGCGCGTCAGGCCGGAGCGTATCGCGGACCGAGCATGGGCGTTTTCAACCAGGATTGTGCAGCATGGATTTCGATCTACCCGACGACCTCGTCGCATTGAAGGACCTTGCGGGCAAGTTCGCCGCCGAGCACGTCGCGCCGTACGCGCGCCACTGGGACCGCGACGCCGACATCCCGCGCGACCTCATCCGCAAACTGGGTGAGACCGGCTTTCTCGGCATCTTTGTGCCGGAAAAGTACGGCGGCACGGGGCTGGGCGACCTCGGAGCCACGGTCATCATGGAGGAATTCGCCCGCCACTGCGGCGCCACCGCGCTGATGCTCGACGCGCACAACTCGCTGTGCCTGGCGCATCTGCTCATCGGCGCCGGCGACGAGCAGAAAGCCAAGTACCTGCCGCCCCTGGCGCGGGGCGAATACCTCGGCGCCTGGGCCTTGACTGAGCCGGGCTGCGGCAGCGACTCCGCCGCCATGACCACCACCGCGGTCGAGGACGGCGACGCCTGGGTGCTCAACGGCGCCAAGCAGTTCATCACCAATGGGCACTACGCGCGCGTGTTCGTCGTCACGGCCAAGACCAAGCCGGAAGGCGGCAAGAACGGCATCAGCGCCTTCATCGTGGAGCGCGATACGCCCGGCTTCATCATCGGACCCAAGGAAGACAAGATGGGCATGAGGGCGTCGGACACGGTGGGCCTGACGTTCGACCACTGCCGCATCCCGAAAAAGAACCTTTGCGGCGAGCTTCACGGCGGTTTCCGCGACGCGATGAAGACGCTGGAGCGCGGGCGGATCACCATCTCGGCCATCTCCGTCGGTCTGGCGCGCGGCGCCCTCGAGGAGGCGCTCGCCTACAGCCGGCAGCGACACGCCTTCGGCAAGCCCATCTTCGACCACCAGTCGATCCAGTTCATGCTCGCGGACATGGCCGTGGACATCGAGGCCGGGCGGCTCCTGACGCGCAAGGCGGCGATCCTGTCCGACGCGGGCCAGTCCTGCAACACGGACATTTCGATCGCCAAGCTGTTCACCAGCGAGATGGCGACGAAGGCGTGCCTCTCGGCCATCCAGATCCACGGCGGGTACGGTTATACCAAGGAGGTTCCGGTCGAGCGTCTGATGCGCGACGCCAAGCTGTGCGAAATCGGCGAGGGCAGCAGCCAGATCCAGCGGATTATCATTGCCCGGACGCTGTTGGGAATGTGAAGCGGGGATCGGGGATCGGGTACTCGGGTACATGGGTATCGGAAACTGGGGTATCGGCAATCGGGAAGACAGTGATTCGTGAGCCCGGGATTGATGGACGGTCCTGCAGGGGGATGAGTCGCGTGGCGCTGAAGAGCTATCGAGACTTGGAGGTTTGGCAGATCGCCATGGAACTGGTTGTGCTGGTTTACGAGGTCACGAAGATGTTCCCGGATACGGAGCGTTTTGGGCTGACATCGCAGATGAGGAGGGGCGCAGTCTCGATTCCCTCAAACATTGCGGAAGGTTATGGTCGGACGCATCGACCCGAATATCTCCGCCATCTCTCCATTGCCAATGGATCGCTGCTGGAGCTTGAAACACAGTTTGACATCGCCGTCCGTCTTTCGATGTTGGATGAACCTGACGCGAAAATAGGCTTTGAACTTTGTGAACGCCTGGGCCGAATGCTCAGAAGATTGATGGTGTCACTGAAGGAGAACGCCCGCACCGCATAGTCGCAAGCGCATAGAACCCGATACCCGAGTACCCGAGTACCCGAGTACCCGAGTACCCGAGTACCCGAGTACCCGATACCCGAGACCCAGCCATGATCTACGATCTCACTGACGATCTGAAAATGCTCCAGGAACAGGTCCGCACCTTCGCGCTCAAGGAGGTGGCGCCCGGCGCTGCGAAGCGCGACAAGACCTGCGAGTTGGGCGACGGCTTGCGCGAGCAGATCGCGGCGATGGGGCTTCTGGGCATCGCCATTCCCGAGGAGTACGGCGGCGCGGGCATGGGCTGCCTCGCCTCCACGATGGTGGTCGAGGAAGTCTCCAAGGCCGACGGCGGCGTGGGTGTGTACCTCTCCGCGCACAACTCGCTGTGCGTCGATCCCGTCCAGACGTTCGGCAGCGACGCACAGAAGAAGAAGTATCTCCCGAAACTCGCCAGCGGCGAAATGATCGGCTGCCTCTCGCTCACCGAGCCGGGCAGCGGCTCCGACGCCGGCGCTGCGAGCTGCATGGCCGTCCTCAAAAGCGACGGCTGGCACCTCAGCGGCAACAAGATCTTCGTCACCAACGGGCGCGAGGCCGGCATCATGGTGCTCATCGCGGTGACGAACCCGGACGAGCCGAAGCGCCGCCTGTCCGCGTTCATCGTCGAGACCTCCACGCCCGGCGTGCGCATCGCCAAGCTGGAAAAGAAGCTCGGCATCCGCTGTTCCTCAACGGCGGAGTTCGTGTTTGAAGACGCGGTTGTGCCGAAGGAGGCGCTGCTCGGCGAGCAGGGCCGGGGCATGCGCGTCGCGCTTGCCACGCTCGACGGCGGGCGCATCGGCATCGCCGCGCAGGCGCTGGGCATCTCGCAGGCCTGCCTGTATGAAGCCACGCGCTACGCGCAGACGCGCGAGCAGTTCAACCAGCCCATCGGCAAGTTTCAGGCCATCCAGAACAAGATCGCCGACATGGCCACGCGCATCGAAGCTTCGCGGCTGCTGACCTACAAGGCCGCGTGGCTGAAAGACCAGAAGCGCGAGTACGGCCAGACCGCCGCGATGGCCAAGCTGTACGCGTCCGAGACGAGCAACCTCTGCGGCAACCACGCGGTCCAGATCTTCGGCGGCTACGGCTACACCGAGGACTACCCCGTGGAGCGATTCCTCCGCGACGCGCGCATCACGGAACTGTACGAAGGGACGAGCGAGATCCACAGACTCGTCATCGCGCGCGGACTGAAGGACTAGCAGTCCGTGGTGAAAGGCGACGCTCGTCATTCCCGCGATAGAGGCGGGGCGGCACGATCTGGCGTACTCGCCAGGCCGTGACGAATGGGGCAAGACCACGGCCAACGGAGTACCGTTGACCGTGCCACCCTGCGTGCCACTCGCCGCGTCATTCTCGCTCTGGGGCTGGCGTACCTTTAACGCGAAGTCACCCAAGCCACTGGGCGGCATCGCTGCAGCCCGGATCCCGCGTGGGCTTCCTTCAAAACCGCGGATCGCGCGGCGCGCAAGACCCGCCGCTTCTTCGGCGCACTGCCTTCTCCAGCATGGATCCTGCCCCGTAATCGCTACGTTCACGGCAACCAGCGGACAGGAGACGTCATCGCGCGCCGGCGCCGGGGCGCGGCGGCTCTGCGTCGCGGCCCAGCGTGACCGGTCCGGCAATCGAGCGGATATGCACGTCGCGCTGCGGGAAGGCCATCTCGATCTTCGCGCGGCGGAACTCCCGGTCGATCCTCGTGTTCAGGTCGTTCATGATCTCGGCCCACAGGTCTCGGTTGGCCACGTGAATGCGCAGTGCGAGGTTGAGCGTGCTGTCCCCAAAGCCGTGGAACACCGCGCTGGGCGGCGGGTCGGCCAGCACGTGCGGGCACGCGCCGGCGACGTCCAGCAGCAGCTTGCGCGCGAGGTCCGTGTCCGATCCGTAGGCGACGCCCACGGGGATGACGATGCGCGTGATGGGATCGGTCAGCGTCCAGTTGATCAGCCGGCCGGTGATGAAGTCCTTGTTGGGCACGACGAGATCGCGGTGGTCCCAGTCGGTGATCGTCGTGGCGCGAATCTGGATGCGCGTGACTTTGCCCTCCACGTCGCCGACGGTCACGAGGTCGCCGAGGCGGATCGGGCGCTCGATCAGAATGATCAGACCCGAGATGAAGTTGGCGACGATCTCCTGAAGCCCGAAGCCGATGCCGACGGACAACGCGGCCACCAGCCACTGGTACTTGTCCCAGGTGATGCCGACGTTCTGGAAGGCGCCGATGACGCCAATGACGACGATGATGTAGCGCGTCACGGTGGTGATGGCGAAGCGCGAGCCGGGCTTGAGCGGGAGGCGCTGCAGCAGGATCAGCTCCATGAGACCGGGCAGGTTGCGATACGCGGCGAGCGCCAGCAGGATCGTGACCACGGAGACGAGCAGGTGGCGCAGCGTCACGTGCTCCACGGTGGTGAGCGTCTGCATGCGCGGCGAACCGTCCGGAACGGGCACTTCCTGGGTCGTGGTCACCGTCGAGGACCAAAGGACGACATCGTCCAGCGCGCGCAGTGCGGGAAGCACGTCCACCCAGACGAACCACAGCCCGGCGACGAAGACGACGCTGAGCACCAGCCGGAGCATGGTCCGCGTCTGCTCGCTGAGGCTGGTGAGCAACTGCTCCGGCTCCGGCTCGGGGGGCGCGGCGTCGGTGGCGGCCGCTTCGTTCATCGCCGCGCGCCGTTTGCGCGCCTGGTCCATCGCCAGCTTGCGGTGGGAGAGGATCAGCGCGCGCAGCGCAAGGGCGTTAACCAGCACCAGCGTCAGCGCCATCGGCAGCGTAAACACCAGCCGCGGCGTCAGGTGCATCGCGGTGTAGTAGTAGCCCGGGATGGCCAGGGCGGCCATCAGCAGCGGCAGCCCCACGACAAGCGGAAACCAGATTCGATAGAGCCGCACGGGCCACGTCGCGGCACGCGCCGCCAGCGACTCCTGCAGCACGCCGCCGCGCCGCCGGAACACGCGGTAGATCAGCACGGCGAAGACCGCCTGCCGCAGGATGAAGCTCAGTCGCCCCAGCGCCGACTGCCAGGCGTCGTCGTCGATGCGGTCCACGGTCGCGTTCACCCACAGCAGCGGGATCCACAGCAGTTTCAGCCAGAAGATCTGCCGCCGCGCCACGCGCAGCGCGCGCACGGGCCAGTCGAAGTGCAGCTCGCCCAGACCCTCCGGGCGGCAGATGTTGCGAAACAGCTCCAGCGCCGCCATGACGAATGCCGTGCGCTTCAGCGCGTACGCCGTCGCCAACGTGTACTGATTCAGCTCCGGCACGATCTCCAGCACGCTGGCGGCCCCCCAGAGGATCATCGCTTCCGTCGCGGCCAGCGGGATCGTCAGCAGCATCGCCCGAAGCGTCGGTGCAAACGACGTCTGCCCGCGGCGCTGCGCCTCTTCGCCGCAGGCGCGCAACCGTCGCACCAGCGGACGACGCAACAGCACCAGGAGCAGCAGGGCGATCGCCGCGCCGGATGCGTTGCCCACGGCCTCCGGCTCGCGGCGCAGCGAGGTCAGGAAATTCTTCACCAGCCCCCGCCACCGTTCCGGCAGCGTGATGTCCCAGATCGCCATCCACGCCGTGCGCAGGTCGCTCAGCGCCGGCCAGCCCGTGCTGCGCACCCACAGCACGCGGCGGTCGATGTACTCGGAATACTCCTCGAGTTTGGAGATCAAGAGGCGCTGCGTGGGGTTGAGCTGGACGGAGAGCAGCTCGGAGTACGACGTGTAGTCCTTCAGCAGGTCGTCGAGCAGTCCGCGGCGGTCGGTGAGCAGTTCCCGCGCGGCCGCACGGACATCTGCCAGCTCGCGGTCCGGCAACGGCGTCTCCAGTCCGGCCGTCAGCTCCGCGATGCGCGCGTCGAGATCGCGCAGCGCGACGCGCTCGTCCTCCAGCGTGTACGACTCGACGAGTACGGCCGCGTTCTCGCGCTCGCGCAACGCCACAGCGTCACGGTGCGGCTTGACCCGCGGGAGGCTTGCCCGCTGGCGCCGCAGATATTGCCCCAGGTCCGGCGTCAAACCGACGGCCTTGACCTTCTTGGTGATGCCCGCCAGCTCGTCGGTGTAGCGCTTGAGGTCGTTGCTGACGCCGTTGAGCACGCCCGTGGCCGATTCGATGCGCGCGGCGATGTCCTTGCGCCGCTCGGCGAGCCGGGCGTTGTGGTCCGCCAGCGGCTGTACGATGGGGTGTTTGCGGGCGGCCTCCATCTGCTTCTGCAACGCGGCCCGAGCCGCCTGCTCCGCCTCCTCCTGACGGAACCGGTTGACGAACTCCTGCCACGCCTTCAGCGACGACTCGGCCTGCTGCATCTTCCGGGCGGCGGAGTCGGCGCGGGCGGTGAGCAAGTCGCCGCGCGCCGCGTAGCTGGGTCCTTCCTTCTCCAGCGCGGCCACCTGCTCCTCGAGCAGTTTCTGTCGCGCCTGCTGTCGAAGTTGACGCGCGCGGGTCAGGGCGGTCGACTCCTCCGGCGAAGCGGTCGCAGCAACCGCTCGCGCCGCCTCGAGGTCCTGCCGCGCCTTGACCAGTTCCTCCTGGATTTTCGGGGCGCGATCCGTCCGCTCGACGCGCTCCTTGTCCACGGCGTCCAGCTCGTCGCGGGCGGATTTCAGCGCGGCCTGCTGCTGCGTGACGATCAGTTCCAGATCGGCGAGCGCCGCGCCGGTCGGGGCTTCCGGCTTAACCTCCGTCGGCGGCTTGGCCAGTTCCTCGCGCAGCGTCTTCAGCCGCGCCGGCGCCTCCTCCATCGCCTGCACAAAGCCGGCGCCGCGCGTCTCCCACTGCTCGGCCAGCCGCAGATCCGCCAGCGCCTCATCGTAAAGGGAGAGGACCTTTGCTTTCAGGCTCTCATCCAGGGCGGAGGAATCCGTGACGCGCTTGATCTCCTGCTCCATCGACGCGACGTCGATCGCCGCGCCGGATGAAGGCGGCGGCGGAGTGTTGTTGTTCTGTTGCGCGAGCGCGATGACTGCGAACCCACAGGCCAGCGACAGGGCCAGCGCGGGACGCAGACGTGACGCGCGCAGCGAGCGACCCGCCTTGTCCTCACCCTTGCACGGGATGGGCTTGCGGCATGGTTTCCAACACCGCGGCTGTTTTTCCGTACCGTACACCATGCGTCGTTGCAGCATTCGCGACCGTTTGCCGGTGCGATCCCGGTTCGCTTCCTGACGGGCGCGGCTCAGCCGTACCCCGCTAGACCACGGGCGCGGCTCGGTCGGGCCCCGCTTCGTCAACGGCGCAGTTCGGGATGCGGCCTGCGGACATGACACGCCTCGGCGCACGAGGTTGGCGACTCGCCGGACCCTTCCGGCGGCTGCGGCGATCGACCGCGCCCGACCACCTTGCCCCACCCTCACTCGAATTGCAAGTCCAGCAGGCGCATCTCGACGCTCTCGCGCCCGTTGAACCGGCTGATCATCGGCTCCACCGCCGCCCGGCAGCGGCGATGCTGCTTCAAATCCTCCAGGTGACCCGCCAGCCCGAACCCGATCGCCTTGATCTGCGCGCCGTTCTGCCGGAACACGGCCTGGAGGTGCGTCCCGTCCTGCCCGACGGCGCGCGGCTCGGCGGCAAGTTCGATCCAGTCGGTGGCGAAGCGAGGTTTCGGGTTGCCCTGCCCGAACGGCTCCATCGCGTCGATCGCGTCCACGGTCGCGCGCGTCAACTCCTGAAGCGCGATGACGCCGTCGAGCGCCAGCCGAGGCTGCAACTCGGTCGGCGTGAGGCGCTGATTGGCCGTCTGCACGAACGCCTCGCGGAAGGCGCCGACGCGGTCGGCTTGAATTTTCAGCCCCGCGGCCATGGCGTGCCCGCCGTAGGATAGCAGATGCTCGCCGCACGCGGTCAGCGCCTCATTCAGATCGAACGCCGCCACGCTGCGCCCCGAGCCTTGTCCGCGATCGCCATCCAGCGCGATCAGGAATGCGGGGCGGTGATACCGATCGACCACGCGCGCCGCCACGATGCCGATCACGCCGGCGTGCCAGCCCTCCCCTTCGACGACGATGGCATGGCGGCTGTCGGCGGCCATTCGCTCCGCGTCGATGCGCTCGCACGCCTGATGAAAGACCTGGCGCTCGACCGTCTGCCGCGTGCGGTTCTCGCCTTCCAGCACGCGGGCAATCTCGCGGGCGCGGTCCATCGTCGCACGGGTCAGAAGCTCGACGGCGAGCCGCGCATGACCCATGCGCCCGGCCGCATTAAGCCGCGGCGCGAGCTTGAACCCCACGTCGAACCCGCCGACGGTGGAGTCCTTCAGCCCGGCGGATTCCAGAAGAGCCGCCAACCCGGCATGTCGCGTGTCGGGCAGCATGGCGAGGCCATGCCGCGCGAGAATGCGGTTCTCGTCCACGAGGGGAACCACGTCGGCGATGGTCCCCAGCGCCGCCAGCGGGAGGCAGTCCATGAGGGTCTCGCGCAGCTCGGGCGTGACGCGCTCCGCGCCGGAGAGGCGTTGCGCGACCGCCCAGGCCAGCTTGAATGCCACGCCGGATCCGCTCAGGTGCGGGTTGGGGTAGGGCGCTGCGCTCATGCCGGGATGCACAATCGCTTCCGCGAACGGCAGCGTCGCTCCTGGCTCATGATGATCGGTGATGACCAGCGGCACGCCGCGCGTACGGAGCCTCTCCGCCGCCTCCACGCCCGTCACGCCGCAATCGACGGTCACGATCAGCTCCGCCCCTTCATCCGCCAGCGCGCAGACCGCGTCGGCATGAAGACCATAGCCTTCGTCCAAGCGACTGGGCACGTAGAAGCCGACATTGGCGCGCGCCGCGGTCAGCAGCCGCCACAGAATCGCCACGCCGGTGATGCCGTCCACGTCGTAGTCGCCGTAAAGGACGATCCGGCGCCCCGCGGCTGCCGCGTCAGCGATGATCTCCGCGGCGCGCATCGCGCCGGGCAGCAGCCCCGGCGCGTGAAGCCCCTTCAGTGACGGACACAGGAACCGCTGCGCGGCTTCGACGTCGCGCACGCCCCGGTTGTGCAGCAACTGCGCGACCAGCGGCGGCACGCCCCACAGCTTCGCGGCCGCGTCGCGTTCTTCCCATGCGGGTTCGATGATCCAGCGTTTGGACATGAATGGCTGCTCGCTGCTGGCTGTTCGCCGCAGGCTGCTTGCTGCTGGCTGTTCGCTGTTTGCTGCTGCCCTGTGTAGTGCCTCAGGATGATCACATCGTTGGTCGTTCAGTGCCGCGACCGTACGGGAGCGCTTTGCGTATCTGAGCCGCGACCGTAAGGGAGCGTTTTCTGACGCTCAGAAGCGGAAACGCTCCCATAGGGTCGCGGCTCGGACAAGGCGATGACCCTGCTTGTCGATTCCACGTGCAGCGACCGAGGCGATTCCATTCGGCGCTGCCGGCCCCACGAAAGCCGTATCCTAATGTACAGCTTCAGGATTCTCGCGTCTGCAAGAACCCAACCGTCCCCGCGAGGAAGCGGTTCCGCCGCACGAACCGAGCCGCGCCCCCTCATCGTGCCACGGCTGTGAGGAAGCGGTGTCCTTCCTCGTCGCGTCCGCAAGAAGGCTGAGCGTTGCGAGGTGCGTGACCCGTGTGTGGCGTTCTGATGGTTGAATCCTCCATTCTGCATTCTGCATTCTGCCTGTTGCGTTCGCTACTGCGTGCTCACCCTCGCTGGCGCTACGGGTTCTGAGTGCCGCGCCCGACAGCCGGCGGTTCGCCTCGCCTCTCTCCGTGCGCGTGGGGCGTGGCCCCGTGGCCCGCTTGCGTTCTCGGCCTGTTCCGCGAGACTGACTTCGCTGCTCGGAGACGCGCCATGCTGTACGACATCACGCCGCCGATTTCGCCGCTGCTGAACGTCTGGCCCGGCGACTCTCCTCCATCTCGCGAGGTGCTGCTGGACATGCACCTCGGACACAACATCACGCTGTCCACGCTGCGGACGACCGTTCACGTCGGGGCGCACGCTGACGCGCCGAGCCATTACGGCACGGACGCGGCGACGATCGAGCAGCGCCGGCTCGACTACTACCTCGGCCGCTGCCAGGTGATCCACGTCCCCGTGCCGCGCGGTGTGCGCGTGGGGATGGAGCATCTCAGCTCCAAAGTGACCGAGCCGCGCGTGCTCCTGCGCACCGGCACCTTCCCCGATCCGCATCACTGGAACGAAGACTTCGCCGCCCTCGCTCCGGCGCTGGTGGACGCGCTCCACGCCCGGGGCGTCGTGCTCATCGGACTGGACACGCCCAGCGTGGACCTGTTCCACTCCAAGGATTTGCCCGCGCACCAGCGATTCCTCGCGCACGACATGGCCATTCTCGAAGGGCTGGTGCTCGAGAGCGTGACACCGGGCGTTTACGAGCTGATCGCCCTGCCCCTGCCGCTGGTGGGCTTCGACGCCAGCCCTGTCCGCGCGGTGCTCCGCGACCTGCCGAAGTAGGCTTTCAGGCCATGCCACCCCGCCGCCGGCGGATCGAGTCCAGCGGCGCGACCGCCAGGCGATGCCGCCCGGCCGACGCAGGCGACATGACCGCGACTTGCCGGCGCCTCGATCGTAGCTTTCCCTCCGGGCGTCAGCTTCATAGGATACGCCCCGGCGCGGTGTGACAGCGGGGCCGGCGAGGTGGCCCCTTTCCTTTCTCCGGATGCGCTCGGCATGCGGCACGCAGATGTTCTCTATCGCGGCGGAACGATCAGACGAGAGGTGGCATCGGCGCGCCATGCCCCGCCGCCGGGCGAAGGCAGCAAGCGGGCCTCCCTCCCCGTGTGCGGGCTTGTCCTCCTTGCTCTGGGGTTCCCCGCTTTCGCCCAGGAGGATGCCGCCCCGGCTGACCCCGCCGCTGCCCAAACCGGCCAAACCGTCGTCGCCGTGGCCTTCGAGGGGCTGGACAAGACCAGCGAGGCGTATGTGCGCGAGATCGTCCGCGTCAAAACCGGCGACGCTCTCGACACGGCGGCGCTGGACCGCGACGTGGCGCGCCTGGTCCGCTCCGGCCGGTTCCAGACCGTGAGCTACGAAGCCCGCCCGGAAGCCGAAGGCGTGCGGGTCGTGTTCCTCCTGGCGGAGCGCCCGCTGGTCAAGGCCATCCGCTTCGAGGGCAATTCCAAACTCAAGGACAACGACCTGCGCGACAAGGTGCCGCAGAAGGTGGGCGACCCCGTGGACCGCTTCAGCGTGCAGGAGGGGCAGGACGCGATCGTCGCCCTGTACAAGGACAAGGGCTACGGGCAGGTCGAGGTCACGTACGACGACGACGCGCTCGCGCAGGGAGAGATTAAATACAAGATTCAGGAAGGCCCGCAGGTGAAGGTCCGCAAGATCATCTTCGAAGGTCGGCAGTCGCTCCCGGAACGCGACCTGAGGAAGCAGATCGAGACCAAGACCGCCATCTGGATCTTCCGCGCCGGCACGCTCGATCCTCAGCAGGTCGAGACGGACGCGGCCAAGCTGCAGAGCTACTACCGCGACCAGGGGTTCCTGGACGCCAAGGTCGGCTTCCGCGTCGAGGACATGGAAAAGCCCGGCGACCGCCGCGTTGTGTTCACGATCGAGGAAGGCACGCGCTACGTCATCGAGTCCATCCGCTTCGAGGGAAACACGGTCTTTTCATCCGACGAGCTGGCGTCGCTCATGCGCTCCAAGGTCGGCGAGTTCGTGATCCAGTCCAAGGTCGAGTCCGATCGGACCCTGTTCGAATCGCGCTACGGAGAAATCGGGTACATCGAGCGCGAGGTCAAGGCCGTCCGGGTGTTCTCCGATCAGCCGGGCATGGTGCTGCTGACGTATCAAATCAGCGAGGGCGAGCAGTTCCACGTCGGGCGCGTCGTGGTCCGCGGCAACACTCGAACGAAGGACAAGGTTATCCTCCGCGAGTTCCACCTGTATCCGCCCGACGACCTGTTCAACCTGACGGAAGCGCGCGAAACCGAGACGCGCCTGCGCCAGACGCAGATTTTCACCTCCGCCCGCGTTACGCCGATGGGCAACGAGGAAGGCGTGCGCGACGTCCTCATCGACGTGCAGGAGAACGAGCGAGCCGGCGACCTGATCTTCGGCTTCGGCGTCACCAGCAACGCCGGGCTGGTCGGGCAGTTCGTCATCGACTTCAAGAACTTCGACATCAACGACACGCCCAAGACCCTCACGGAACTCTTCAAGCTTCAGGCGTTCCATGGCGCCGGGCAGCGGCTGCGCATCGACGCCCAGCCGGGCACCGAGGTCAACCGCTTCCGCATCGACTTCACCGAGCCGTACCTGTGGGACGTCCCGGTGCGTTTCGACACGGGCATCTTCCTCTTCGAGCGCGACCGCGACGGATACAGCGAAGGACGCGTCGGAACCTACGCGAGCCTCGGCAAGCGCATCGAGCGAGGCCTGCTGAAGGGCTGGACGGGCGAGCTGGCGCTGCGGCTGGAAGACGTCGAGGTGGACGACCTCGACCTCTTCGCCGCGCGCGACATCCGTGAGGTCGAGGGCAGCAACCTCCTGACCAGCGTGAAGGGCACCGTCGTCCTCGATCGCACGGACAACCGCCTCGTCCCCACGCGCGGCGACCGCTGGCGATTCAGCGTCGAGCAATACGGCCTGCTCGGAGGCGACCACACGTTCACCGAAGCCCGCGCCGGCTACGTGCGGCACTTCCCGGTGTACGTGGATGAGCAGGAGCGCAAGCACGTGCTTTCCCTGAAGGCGGACGCGGGCCTTCTGTTCGGCGACTCGCCGACGTTTGAGCGCTTCTACGCCGGCGGCATCGGCTCGCTGCGCGGCTTCAAGTTCCGCGGCGTCGGACCGCGGCAGGGGCTGGACGACAACGCCATCGGCGGAGACTTCATGATTCTGCTTGGCGCGGAGTACACCTTCCCCATCTACGGGGAAACGCTGCGCGGCGTCGTGTTCACCGACATGGGAACCGTCGAGCAGAACCCATCGGTCGGCGACTGGCGCGCGTCGCTCGGCGTGGGCGTGCGGCTCAACCTCGAGTTCCTCGGACCCGTCCCCATCGAGTTCGACCTGGCCGCCCCGATCTCCACCGGTCCGGACGACGAAGAGCAGGTCTTCAGCTTCTTTGTCGGAACGGCGTTCTACTAGGGCTCCGGATGCCGCGGTTTGAGGTCGCAAGCTCAGGCGTCCCTTGCTCGCGCTGCGGGTTCGGAGAAGCTCCCTTGCTTGCGCTACGGGTTCGGAAAAGCTCCCTTGCTTGCGCTGCGGGTTCGGAAAAGCTCTCTTGCTTGCGCTGCGGGTTCGGAACCCGAAGCGCAAGCGAGGGCGAAATGCCCGCGCGGGCGCGTTTCAGTGAGGCGCCAAGCACGGTCATGGGCCGCCGTGCGTCACGGGAGGCCGCAGGGTGATGGGCCGCCGCGGGCGGCGCGCCGTCGGCTCCAGCCGGCTTCTGGAGTTTGGCCCTTTCTTGATTTTCCGCCTGTGGAACCGCGGGGGCAGGATCGCGGGCGCCCTTGAGAGGCTCCGGATGCGGACTTGCCCGTCTTGGCGCGCCGGTATCTAGTTATATACCTAGATAGGAAAGGAGGAAGCGGCGAAACCCTCCTGCCGTCTTGCTGGGATGCGGCGCCCTCGGGGCGCTGCGCTACTTGCGCTCTTCCACGCCCGCCCGTGCGCGCACGTTGCTCGGGCGAAGGAACTCTCGCTTGGCGGCCGTCGCTCGGATGGACGCGAGCCGCGCGGTCTGCTGCGTACGGAACTTGTCAAAGTCGTCCACGCGCGCCGGCAGCGTTTCCTTCCACTCCACCACGAGCACGCTGGCGCGATCCTCCAGCAGAATCACGTCGCGATGATCGGCCGCGGCGGCGAGGGCGAAGATGCGGTCGGCCAGCTCCGGCTTGATCGCGCCAAGTCCCGCGATGCTGACATTGCCGCGATTGGCGAGGTCCCCGGCGAACGCGCTGGTCATCCGCGCAAACGGCAGCGGATCGAGAAACAGCACGTTCTTGTCCTTCAGGGCCTGCAGCTCCTCGCTGGCGTCATACGCATCCTTCAACGCGGAGGTCTTCGCCGCTGCAAGCAATTCGTCGGCCTTCTTCCTGGCTGCTTCGAACGCCGCCTTGGTGCGCAGGTCCTTGACCACGCGGTCGCGCACCTCGTCCACCGATTGCGGAGGGCGGCTCGGGCGGGTCTCGATCACGCGTATCAGGTAAGACTTCCCTTCGGTGACCGCCGTCAGCGCGTAGCGTGACGTCTGCATCAGCGAGAGAAACAGGTACTTGTCCACGCCCTCGGGGATCTTCGTCAGCCCTTCCACGTTGAACGCCAGCGATGCGAGGCTCAGCCGCATTCCCCGGGTTTCGAAGTGCATTGCCGTGGCCAGCCCGCCTGGCAGCGTGGAGGCCTGCGAGCGCGTGAAAAGCTCGGTCTTTCCCGGCTTCAACGCGTCGGCGTAACCCAGCGCCTTGCCCGCCTGCTCGATGACGTTGGCGTAGTAGCCCTCCGCCTTGACGGAGTCCGGAGCGGGCTTGAAGCCGTCCGCGTTCGCCTTGATGCCGATCCACGGCTCATCGAGGCGACCTTGGAGCCACGTGGTGATCTCCAGCGCCTTGGCGCCGGTGTACTGCTGGCGAATCTGCTTGATCGCGGCTTCTTTCGCTTCCTCCCAGGTTTCGAAGTAGGCGATCGGCGGCGCGACCGGAGGCTGACCCGTTGCACCCGGAGGTGGAACCGGCGCGCCCGGCGGCACAGCGGGGGCGCCGGGTGCGCTCGGAGGCTGTGTGGTGGCGCCGGGCTGAGTCGGATTCGAGTCCGTCGGCTTGGCGGGCGCGGGCGTTTCAGCAGGCGGCTGCGCCGGCGCCGGCTTCTGCGCCGGTCTCCCCGCAGGCTTCGAGGGATCCTCTTGAGCTGCGATCGCGGTTGTCTGCGAAACATCCGCGCCCGCGTCCCCGTCCATGACGTCCGTGGGTTCGACGGCGCGAGGTCCGCCCGGTCCGCCCTCCGGTTTCGCGGGGGCAGGCGCCGGGGTGTCGGACTTGGGAGCCTGCGACTTGGGCGCATCGGATTGGGGCGCGTCGGGAGCGGGTTCCTTCTTCTCCTCGGTCGCGGGAGACGGCGCATTCTCTGCACCCGCGTCGGCAGCCGGCTTCTCCTCCGGTTTCGGCTCTTCCTTCGGACGGCGGAAGACAGGAGCGGTGCGGTTTTCTTCCCAGTACTTCTTCGCCTCGCGCTCGACCTTGGCGGCATCGACCTTCAGATTCTGCTCGATCACCTTCCGGTCGATCTCGATGTACTCAATCTTGACCGCGTCCTCCAGCACGTAGCCAAAATCCAGGCCCGTGCCAGCCTCGTTGTCCTTCGCGGCCGCGTACTGCGCCGCAATCTGCTCATCCGTGAAGGTCGCCGCCTCATCCTCAAAGGCTGCCGCCGGGAGCACCACGGCGTTGATTTTCGTCTTCTCCAGCGTGCGCTGCCCGAGCTGCCGAACCTCGGCGAGGCTGGGCGTGGTGCCGGCGCCGGTGAAATCCGCCAAGCCCTGAAGGGACACGGCCCGAGCATGTGCGGAGAGCAGATCGTCCTTCTTCATGCGATTGCTGTGTGCGGCGACGGCGAGCGCCTCCTGCGCGGTCGGTTCATCGAACTGCGCCGCGACCGCGTCGGATGTCATCTTAAGCCCGCTGCCATCCAGCTCCTTGTTCAGAACGATCCAATCCACCACGTCCAGCGGCGGCTGCGGCAGGCGGCCGCTGTCCACCGGCGACTGCCAGTTGTATCCGGGGTTCAACATCCCGATCAGCTTGGTGATGCTGTCGGCCATGTCCGAATCTGAGGAAGTGATCTTGCCGTAGCGCCCCGTCTGCGCTAGCGTGGTGATGGGCTTGCGCGTGAACAGGTTCTGAATGGCATCCCCAACCAGCCAGCCTACGATCAGGACGGCCCCGAGGATTCCCATGAGGGGCTTCTGGTACTTGCGAAAGAACTTCTGCATTTTCATGGCATTAGCACCAAATAAAGTGCCACTGAATTACTCTCGAACGAGCCGGTATCTTATGGGCAGTAATTACCAACGCAACAGCGACCCCAAGCCGGGTCAGCGGTTTGACACTTCACAATCGGTTGGATAAAGCCCTTGCGGTGGGCTACCCCAAGTCTCGGCGATTGGTAGGGGTGGGTAGAGAAGTTCGAATCACAGACCGATAATGGTTTGAACTCGTCCAAGGGCAGAGCTCAGCGTTGTGGCGCGGGCCTCCTCGGGCCGCCCCACGGGCGAGGTTGAGTCGGGGGGCAGGCCTTGCGGCGCTCGAGCCAGCGCAGAAATGCTGCCGGATGGTTCGCGTCAGGTTCGCGCCAACTTGTTGTACATCTTAAGGTTACGAATCGGATACAAACCGCTTGGCAAAGGCAAGGGCAAAATCGACGGGCGCGACGCTGGTGATTGTGGAATCCCCCAGCAAGGCCAGGACGATTGAGCGCTACCTCGGGGCGGGCTACATGGTCCGCGCCTGCATGGGGCACGTCCGCGACCTGCCGGAGTCGGGCTTGGGGATCGACCTCGACGGGGGTTTTCTACCTACCTACGAGATTCTGCCGGGCAAGCGGAAGGTGATCAGCGAACTGCGCAAAGCCGCAAAGGAGGCGGATACCGTCTACCTGGCGACGGACTTGGACCGCGAGGGGGAGGCGATCGCCTGGCACTTGTCCGAGGCGCTGGACCTCTCGAAGACGAAGGCCCGCCGCGTGGTGTTCAACGAGATCACCAAGTCGGCCATCAAGGAAGCGTTCGAGCATCCGCACGATCTGGATCTTGCCAAGGTGGACGCGCAGCAGGCGCGGCGCATCCTGGACCGCATCGTCGGATATCAGCTCAGCCCGCTGCTGTGGAAGAAAATCGCCAAGGGTCTGTCTGCCGGGCGCGTGCAGTCCGTCGCGGTCAAACTGATCGTGGACCGCGAGGAGGAAATCCGCGCGTTCGTGCCCGAGGAATCGTGGAAGATCCTCGCGGTGTTCGCCACGCAGCCGGACCAGACCGCCGCGCTGGCTTCCGCCTGGCGCGAGTTCCTTTCGAAGGCGGAGGATCCCGACGCGCCGCGCACCCAAAAGGAGCGCATCGCCTGGCTGACGGAACACGCCTGCGTTGCGGCCGAACTGGTCAAACTCGGCGGGGAGTCGTTCGAGGGTCGCACGGTGGCGGACGCGCGCCGCGTCGTGGAAGCGCTGGGCTTCGTCACGCAGCGAGTGGAAGAAACGGACTGGGAAGAATACCGCGCGCACGGTCTGAAGCGGACGCGACTGCACGGCGAGTTGCCGGCGTCGCGCGGACCGGCGTTCACCGTGCGCGACGTCTCGACGCGGCGCACGACGACGCGCCCTCAACCCCCGTTCACCACGGCCGCGCTCCAGCAGCAGGCCAGCACGCAACTGGGCTTCTCCGCCAGCCGCACGATGCGCATCGCGCAGCAGCTTTATGAAGGCGTGGAACTCGGCGCCCGGGGGTCCGTCGGTCTCATCACGTACATGCGAACGGACTCGACGAATCTCAGCAAGGACTCGATCGCTCACGTCCGCGACATGATCCGCGCGGACTTCGGAGACCGCTATCTGCCGGAAAAGCCCAACGTGTACGGCTCCGCGAAGCGGGCGCAGGAAGCCCACGAGGCTATCCGCCCCACCGACGCGTCCATTAAGCCCGAAGAGATTCGCGCCGCCCTCTCTGCTGAGCAGTGGAAGCTCTACGACCTGATCTGGCGGCGCTTCGTGGCCTGCCAGATGGAGCCGGCGCAGTGGGACAGCACCACGCTGCTCATCGGCGCGGACACGGCGCAGGGCGAAGCGATCTTCAAAGCCACGGGTCGCCGCCTGGCGTTCGACGGCTTCTACCGCGTGCAGGGGCTTGGCTCGCAGGAGGACGTCGTCCTGCCGCCGCTGGCGACGGGGCAGCCCGTTTCTCCGCTGCAGCTCGATCCGCGGCAGCAGTACACCTCGCCGCCGCCGCGCTACTCGGAAGCCGCGCTCATCAAGTCGCTCGAGGCCGAGGGCATCGGGCGACCGAGCACCTACGCCGCCATCATTCAGACCATTCAGGATCGCGGCTACGTCGAGCAGGTCGATCGCCGCTTTCACGCCACCGACAAGGGAGAAATCGTCACTGAGAAGCTTGTCGAGCACTTCCCGCGCATCATGGACGTGAAGTTCACGTCGCACATGGAAGACGAGCTGGACAAGATCGAGGAGGAGCACCTTGACTGGGTGCGCGTCCTCCACGAGTTCTACGACCCGTTCAAGGAATCGCTGGCGCGCGCGGAAACGGAGATGCAGCCGGCACGCTCCGAGCCGAGCGCGTACACGTGCCCGAAGTGCTCGCAGCCCATGGCGTATCGCTGGGCGCGCACTGGGCGGTTCCTCTCCTGCACGGGATACCCGGACTGCAACGGGGCGTACAACGTCGATCGCGAAGGCAAGCCGATCATTCCCAAGGTCGTGGACCTCGCCTGCGAGAAATGCGGCAAGCCGATGCTCCTGCGGCGCTCGAAGATGGGGCCGTTTCTCGGTTGCAGCGGATATCCCGAATGCTCCAGCACCGTCCCCTGCGACGCCACCGGTCAACCGCTGCGGCTGGTCACGCCGGAGGAAATCGAGCGTCCCTGCGAGGAGTGCGGCGAGGGCACCCTCCGGGTCAAGCGCAAGGCGCGCCGCGAGTTTCTCGGCTGCGACAAGTATCCCACGTGCAAGCACACGGCCTCGCTGCCGGACGGCGTCTATCTGGAGCGCAAGCGCACGCCGCTCGAGCCGGCCGGGTTCAACTGCGAGAAGTGCAGCAGGCCCATGGTCATCCGCGAAGGCCGCCGGGGCAAGTTCCTGGCGTGCAGCGGGTTCCCGCGGTGCAAGAACTCCAAGCCGCACGAGAAGCTCGACGAGTTCCTCCAGCAGGTCGCGGAGGGCAAGCTCCAAGCGACGGACACGCAGACCGCCGAGCAGTTGAAGAAGTCCAACGGCAACGGTCGCCGCGCGGTTCCGAAGACGGTCCCGAAAACGGCTGAAGGAAAGGTTGATTTCGCGGCACTGGGCGAACCGCCGAAGGGTTTCGCGTGGACGCGGACGGGCAAGCCGGTCGTGGAGACCTGGCCCGAGGGCGCGCTGCACTGCCCGGAGTGCGGCAGCGACATGAGCCTGAAGCGCGGGCGGTTTGGACCGTTCTACTCCTGCTCCAACTTCCCGAAGTGCCGCTGCACGGTGAACCTGCGCGGCGACGCCAAGAAAAGGGCCGAGGAAGAGCTCCCCGCGCCGCAGCGACCCAAGCCGATCCCCACTGACGTGTCCTGCCCCGAGTGCGGCGCGAAGATGCTGCTGCGCGAAGGTCGCAGCGGGAAGTTCCTCGGCTGCAGCGCATTTCCCAAGTGCAAGACGACCCAACCCATGCCCCCCGGGGCGACCGTCGAAGACCTCGTCTCCGCGCCGGCATAGCGCACCAGCGGGCAAGCCCCGCTCTGAGTGTCCCCGCGATCGTTCAGATCCGCGATTGTTCAGAACCGCGACCATTCAGAGCCGCGACCGTAAGGGAGCGGGATCTGAAGCTCGGAAGCGGGCGCGTTCCCTCACGGTCGCGGCTCGGACGACATGCAGTTCCATCGAGGCACTACGCCGAGCAGCCCGGCGCGGCTCGGCGATTGAATTCACTCCCCGGCTGGTGATAGGATGACGTCCCGGAACGACCTCGGGCCGGTTGTTCCACGGCTTTCCTTCCTGCATTCCGGGGACGCGGGCGATGGAGCATCTGCTGAAGCGATTCAAGCCGGGCATTGTCACATGCGTGGTTCTGGCCGTCGTGGCTGGGCTTCTTGCATCCGGCGGGGAGGCTCGTTTCGGACGTGAGTCGCTCGCGGCAGGTCGGAGACCTGCCCTACCAGCAAGTCGGAGAGATGCCCTACTGGTGGAGCCGATCCGGTTTGACCGCGACATCCGCCCGATCCTGTCGGACCGCTGCTTTAAGTGCCACGGTCCTGACACCGGCTCGCGCCAGGCGGACCTGCGGCTGGATCAGCGCGAGCCGGCGGTCGCGCAGCGCGACGGCGTCACGGCCATCGTTCCGGGCCGACTCGAAGCGAGCGACCTCTGGCGTCGTGTTCGCAGCGACGATCCAAAGGAGCTGATGCCCCCGCCCGACAGCAACAAGCGTCCGCTCGCCGCCGAGGAGCTGGAGCGCGTCCGGCGCTGGATCGAGCAGGGCGCGGAATATGAGCCGCACTGGTCGTTTGCGCCACCCGCGCGGCCGGTGGAGCCTCCCGTCGCGCGCGACGCATGGTGCAGGACGCCCGTGGACCGCTTCATTCTCACGGAGTTGGACAAGCACGGCATTGACCCTTCGCCGGAGGCGGATCGGGAAGCGCTCATGCGCCGCATGTTCCTCGACTTGACGGGGCTGCCGCCGACGCCGGAGGAAATCAGCGCGTTCCTGGCTGACGAGCGCGGAGATGCCTACGAACGCTGGGTGGACAAGGTGCTGACGGAGGAGCCGTACCGCACGCGCCATGCGGAGCGACTGGCCGGTCCGTGGCTCGATGCGTCGAGATACGCCGACACGTGCGGCATTCACATGGATGCCGGAAGGCAGATCTGGCCTTGGCGCGACTGGGTGCTCAACGCCCTGCGCGACAACATGCCCTTTGACCGCTTCGTGATCGAGCAGCTCGCCGGAGACCTGCTGCCCGATGCGACGCGCAATCAGAAGATCGCCAGCGGGTTCAACCGCAATCACGTCACCACGGACGAGGGCGGGGCGATTGCCGAGGAGTACCTGGTCGAATACGCGGTGGATCGCACGGCCACGGTGGGCAGCGTGTTTCTCGGCATGACGCTGGGCTGCGCCCGCTGCCACGAGCACAAGTTCGACCCCGTCTCGCAGGACGAGTTTTTCAGCCTCTACGCCTTCTTCAACTCGATCGAGGAGCCGGGGTTGTACTCGCAGCTCCCGGACCCCATCCGCGCCTTCGAGCCGTTCATGCCGGTGCCCTCGCCGCAGCAGGAAGCCGAGCTTGCTTCGCTCAAGGTGGCGCTGGCGGCGTCGCTCGCGGAGCTGGACAACGCTTCCCCGGAGGAAGCTTCGCAGCTTGCGGAATTTCTTGCGCAGACGCCGCGCCGCGCAGGCGTGTCGTGGGCGACGCCGCGGCTCGTCAGCGCCGTTTCGACCGGCGGCGCGACGCTCACGGTTCAGCCCGACGGCTCGATCCTCGCGTCCGGCAGCAATCCCAAGCAGGATGATTTCGTTCTTACGCTGCAAACGTCCGAGACCGACCTGCGGGTCCTGATGCTCGAAGCGCTCACGGATCCCTCGCTGCCCGCGGGGCGCGTCGGGCGGGCGTTCAACGGCAACGCCGTGCTGACGGGGGTGGAGGCGGAGGCCGTTTCCATCGCGGATCCGGCGCAGCGCCAGTCCATCCGCTTTGTCTGGGCGTGGGCGGACGGTGAGCAGGCAGACGGCGATCACGCGGCCGTGAACCTGCTCGACACCACGGATGAGCTGGGCTGGGCGGTGGACGCGCACCGCAGGGCGGACGGTCGCGTCGCGCTGCTGCTCGCCGAGGCGCCGTTCGGATTTCCCGGCGGCACGGAGCTGGTGATCCGGTTGCAGCATCGCTCGATTTACGCCGAGCACACGCTGGGCCGCGTGCGCGTCACGCCGGGGCGGATCAGTGACGAAGGGTTGGCACTCCTCCCCGCGGCGGTGAGCGGCTGGCACGTCGTTGGCCCGTTCCCCGTGGCGGACCGCGGGGAGGCGTTCAACGCGACGTTCGGACCCGAACAGGAAAGGACGCTGGACCTCAAGAAGAACTTCGGATCGGGCAACCCGTACTGGCGTCACGACTTCAACCTGCGCGACGAGCAGCTCAACCCGCTGGTGGACGGCGTGAACGTCACCTACCTCGCACGCCGCGTCTTCTCCCCGACGTGCCGCGGCGTGGACGTTTCGCTCGGCAGCGACGACGGCATCCGCGTGTTCCTCGACGGGGAGGAGGTCTTCGCCCGGGAGGTCGAGCGCGGCGTCGCCGCCGATCAGGACCGCACGACGCTCCACCTGCGCCCCGGCGCGCACGTCCTGACGCTGAAGATCGTGAACACCGGGGGTGCGGCCGGCTTCTACCACAAGGCGCTGCCGCGCGAGGGCGAGCTGACGCGCGAGCTGACGGCGGCGCTGCTGCCCGAATCGTCGCGCGATGAAAGCCTTCGCACGCGCCTCGCGCAGGCGTGGAAGCTCAACTTCTCCCCCGGATATCGGCAGAAAAAGGACCACATCGCTTCGCTGGAAAAGCGCAGCGCCGAAATCGAAGCGGCCGTGCCCAAGACGATGATCATGAAGGAGCTTCCCGCGCCGCGCCCCACGTTCGTGCTGACGCGCGGGCAGTACGACAAGCCGGACCCGGCGCGACCCGTTTCGCGCGGGCTGCCGGCGTTTCTCGGCAAGCTGCCGGACGACGCGCCGCGCGACCGCCTCGGTCTGGCGCGGTGGCTCATGTCGAAGGACAACCCGCTCACCGCGCGAGTGATCGTCAACCGCTTCTGGGAAATGCTCTTCGGCACAGGCATCGTGCGAACGAGCGAAGACTTCGGCCTGCAGGGCGAGTGGCCAAGCCATCCTGAGCTGCTGGACTGGTTGGCGGTCGAGTTCCGCGAGAGCGGCTGGGACGTGCGGCACATGCTGCGGCTGATGGTGACCAGCGCGACGTATCGACAAAGCTCGCGCGTCAGACCCGAGGCGCGCCAGACCGATCCGGATAACCGCCTGCTGGCGTACTTCCCGCGACGACGGCTGGCGGCCGAGCAGGTGCGCGATCAAGCCCTGTACGTCTCGGGCCTGCTCGTCGAGAAGCTGGGCGGTCCGTCGGTGAAGCCGTATCAGCCGGAAGGGCTGTGGCAGGAAGTGGCGATGCCGCAGTCCAACACGCGCGAGTTCGTCCGCGGCGCGGGCGCGGACCTGTACCGGCGCAGCCTGTACACCTACTGGAAACGCGCCTGCCCGCCGCCGAACCTGATGGCCTTCGACGCGCCGACGCGCGAGTCCTGCACGATCCGCCGCACTTCGACCCATACGCCGCTGCAGGCGCTGACGCTGTGGAACGACGTGCAGTTCGTCGAAGCCGCGCGGGCGCTGGCGCAGCGCACGCTGTCGGAAGGCGGCGACGACGAGGTGCGGATGACGCGGCTGTTTGCGCGGTGTCTTTCGAGAGCGCCGGATGCGGACGAACTGGGCAAACTGCTGGCGGCGCTGGCGGAGTTTCGCGCGCGGTACGCCGCATCCCTGGACGATGCGGGCAAGCTGGTCGCGCTGGGCGAGACGCCGGCCCCAGCCGACATGGACCGCGCGGAACTCGCAGCGTGGACCATGCTGGCCAATGCGATCCTGAACCTGTCCGCCGTGACGACGCAGGGGTAACGACAGTGCTGGATCGTTCACTTGCCCCAACGGGGCAACGGGTTGTAGCCACGGGTGAAGGTCGCGCAGCGGCCGAAACCCGTGGGAAAGTCGGGGCAAGAGCATTCCCGCCCCGGTAGGGGCGGAGGAGGTCGGCGATGTTCGTGCAGGCTGCTTCGTGCTTCCTCCGCCCCGATGGGGCGGGAGAATCAACGAGCGCCTCGCATCCACGGGTTGCGTCCGCCTGCGGCAGACTCCACCCGTGGCTACACTCCGGCGCCCCTTCGGGGCGGGAGGAGGACGGTCCGGCGCTTTCGCTCGACGACCTTGCAGTGTAATGGTAACAACATGCATCCTTTGGAAGATCATTATCTGAGCATCACCCGCCGCCGTTTCTTTGGGCATTGCGCACAGTCGCTCGGCGCGGGGCTGGGGACGATGGCGCTGGCGTCGCTGCTGGACGGGCGCCGGGCGCTCGCCGGTGCGCCGACGCACGGACCGACGCCCTTCGCCGGGCCGACGGCGCTGACCGGACCGCACTTCCCCGGCCGCGCCAAGCGCGTCATTTACATGCACATGGAAGGCGCGCCCAGCCAGCTCGATCTCTACGACTTCAAGCCGCAGCTTCGCCCGCGCTTCGACGAGGATCTGCCGGACTCCATCCGCATGGGGCAGCGGCTCACCGGCATGACCAGCGAGCAGAAGCGCTTCCCCGTCGCGCCCTCCATCTTCAAGTTCAGCCGCTACCGCAACCACCAGGACGGCGTCTGGCTCAGCGAGCTGATCCCGCACACGGCCTCGCAGGCGCACGAGCTGTGCTTCATCCACTCGATGCACACCGACGCGATCAACCATGAGCCGGGCATCACGTTTTTCCAGACGGGCAACCAGCAGCCGGGGCGTCCCTCGTTCGGCTCGTGGATGAGTTACGGGTTGGGCAGCGCCAACGCCAACCTGCCGACCTTTGTCGTGCTGATCACGCAGGGATTTGGCAACATGCAGGCGCTGTCCGCGCGCTTCTGGGGCAGCGGCTTCCTGCCCAGCGAGCACCAGGGCTGCAAGCTGCGCAGCGCCGGCGACCCGGTGCTGTACCTGAAGGATCCCGAGGGCGTCTCGCGCGACGACCGCCGCCGCATGTTGGACCTCGTCGCCGACCTCAACGAGCGCGAGGCGCAGCGCAGCCTCGATCCGGAAGTGCATACCCGCATCTCGCAGTACGAAATGGCCTACCGGATGCAGATGTCCGTGCCGGAACTGACGGACTTCTCCGACGAGGACGACGAGACGCTGGCGATGTACGGACCGGACGTGAAGAAACCCGGCTCATTTGCGGCCAACTGCCTGCTGGCGCGCCGGCTGGCGGAGCGCGGCGTGCGGTTCATTCAGCTTTACATGCGCGGTTGGGACGCGCACAACAACCTGCCCGGCGAGATGCGCGCCCAGTGCGCCGCCGTCGACCGGCCGCAGGCCGCGCTGCTGAAGGACCTTCGCCGCCGGGGTCTGCTCGACGAGACGCTGGTTCTGTGGGCGGGCGAATTCGGGCGGACGGTGTACAGCCAGGGGACGCTGACGCAGGACAACTACGGGCGCGACCATCACCCGCGCTGCTTCACCGTCTGGCTGGCGGGTGGAGGCATCAAGCCCGGCGTCACCTACGGCAAGACGGACGACTACTCGTACAACATTGTCGAGAACCCCGTCGAGGTCCACGACCTGCACGCCACCATGCTGCACCTGCTCGGCTTCAACCACGAACGCCTTACCTACGCCCACCAGGGCCGGGACTACCGCCTGACCGACGTGTTCGGTAAAGTCATCCGCGACATCGTGGCGTAGCGATGTGGCACGGGCTTGCAGCTTGTGAGGCTGTCGCACAAGTTTCCAACCTTGTGGCACAGGTTTCCAAACCTTTGCGCCGGTGGGTGATTTCAGTCCAGAATGCGCGGCTATCGCCGCATGACACTGCGCTTCGCACACGAATGGGATGGACCGGCCGCTCACGAGGAAGCTGTTTCAAAACCAGCTCCGGAGTTGGGCCGTACGCCAGAACCCTCCGAGCACTCGCGCGGGCTGAAGCCCGCGGCTCAGGTTTGAAACGGCGTCTAAGAGGAACGCAACGTGACGGAATGGCTGGGTGTTTTCGGAAGGCTCCATCCGCTCGTGCTGCACCTGCCTATCGGAGTGCTCACGGGCTGCGCTCTCTTGGAGCTGGTCAATCTCCTCCGCCGCCGCATCGGTGGACCTGAAACCGCCATCCTCGCCTGGCTTGCGGCCGGATCCGCCCTGCTTGCCGCCGTCACGGGATACGTCCTCAGCCGCGAGGACGGCTACAGCAGTGAAGCGGTGACGCGGCACTTGCAACTGGGGCTGGCGCTGGCCGCAGCGAGCGTAGTCACGGCCGTGCTTCGCACCCGGCGCGGGGCGGCGACGGCGAAAGGCGGCGCGAGCCTGACGTACCGCATCGCGCTGCTCGTGACGTTGGGCATCATGCTCCCGGCCGGGCACATCGGCGCTTCCATCACGCATGGGGAAGGATTCCTGACCGAGCCGCTCAGCACGAAGCGTCCTTCTTCCGCCAGACCGGATGGAACGATCCCCACCCAGCCGTCGCAATTGACGCCGACGACACCGACGCCGGACGGATCGACGCCGCCGGAATCGACGCCGCCGGAATCGGCGCCGACGGAATCGGCGCCGCTGAAATCGAACCCGCCCGCGACCTCGACAGTCAGTCCGGCAACCTACGAGAGCGCCGTCGCACCGCTCTTCGCTTCGCGCTGCACGTCCTGTCACGGTGAGACCAAGACCAAGGCCGATCTCGCGTTGCACACGCGTGAAGCCATCCTCAAAGGCGGCGAGAGCGGGCCGATCGTTCCGCCAGGCAAGCCACGGGAGAGCGAAATGCTCCGGCGTCTGCGCCTGCCGGTGGTCGACCGCGACCACATGCCGCCGGAAAACAAGCCGCAGCTTTCCGCCGCGGAGATCGATCTGCTGACGGGGTGGATCCTCGCCGGAGCGCCACTGGAAGGCGCGTTCGACGCATCGTCGCCTCCGCCGCCTTCCGCTTCACGGACGGATTCGACGCGCAAGCCTGAATCGAACGGCGCAACATCGTCAGTGCCTTCGCTGCCGGATGCCGCGCCAACCCATGCGCCGCCCCCCGCGCCTGACCGCGCCCCCCCGCCGCCCGCCGTGCCCGCGCCCGCGCCGCCGCCGGACGCGATTGAGGCGCTGCGCGCCCGGCTGGTGCACGTGGAAGCCGTTGCAGCGGAATCGAACGAACTGCTCATCGACTTCGCGGCCGTGGCGCCGCAGATGACCGATGCAGACGTGCAGTTGCTTCTTGCGCCGCTGAAACCGAACGTCGCGAATCTGTCGCTTGGGCGGTCCATCATCACGGACGCGTCGATGGAACTCGTCGCTGCGATGCCGAACCTGCTGCGGCTGGATGTTCGTCGCACGATGATCACCGACGCGGGCGTGGCCAGGCTTGCCGGGCTGGCGCGGCTGGAAGAGCTGACGCTTGCGCAGAACCAGCTCAGCGATGCGGCCGTGGATTCGCTGCTCGCCATGCCGGCGCTGAAGCGCTTGTACATCTGGCGCAGCGGACTTTCGGCGGATGCGGCCGCGCGGCTGCGACGCGAGCGGCCCGCGCTGACCGTGGACAATGGCGACGCGCCGGATTCCACGCCGACGGACGCGGAGCAGGTCGTTCAACTGGGCAAGACTCCGCCGGCGGCCGGACCGGCGGCGGCGGAGTCGCTCAAACCGGTGAACGCCAACTGCCCCGTCACCGGAAAGCCCGTCGATCCGAGGTACGTCATTGTGTTCGAGGGCAAGGCGATCGGCTTCTGCTGTCCGAATTGCCCCGGCCAGTTCTGGGCGGAGCCGGGCAAGTACGAAGTGAAGCCGTGAGCGCGCGCAACGAATCGCCCGCCGAAGCCCCGCGACTACGACGGGCGAATCTCTCCGCCTGATTTTCACGCATGCACCGTCGCGCGATTCGCGTCCGACCCTACGGGCACGTGAACGCTTGCGTCGCCGACATTCCGCAGCCCCACATCGCCGTGGCCGTGCCCGACATGGATGGCAGCCCGGTAAACTTCACCACCACCTTGCCGCGCGTGTTGAGCAGGCCGTTGCGCGTCGTGCCGTCCGAGAGCACGATGGTGTAGGCGTCGCCGGGCACGCCCTTGACGAGCTTGACCTTGAGCCGGTTCGTGCCGTGGCGGAACTCGCATTCCGCCGCCGCGAGCTTCTCGAACCCGGTACAGGCGCCCGGAACGTGGACGCGGTATCCGTAGCCGTCCAGCTCCCCGTCATGCGCCAGCGCCGCATCCACGGGCTGAATGAATGGGTTGGAGCTGGCCCCGATTGTCGTGGTCCACTGCCCCCAGGTCCGCTTGTGCTCGTTGGTGAACTTGAACCGGAAGGTCTGGAAAACGGCGTTCTGGCACTCCGGGTCCCACCACGAGGCCCACCAGGTGTTGCCCATCGGGTGCACGGCGAACTGCCACGTCGCGGCGGGCAGCGAGACCTGGGTGTAGTTTGCGGGGTTCGGGTCAAACACCTGCACATGGAAGTCGCAGCGTCCGAAGGCCCCGGGCGTCACGTCGTACCAGTAGTATGGCTCGTGCCTCGGGTTGTTGCCCACGTTGCGCTCGCAGACCACGACATCCGCGACCTGCGGCGGGGCGAAGGCGTGCACGGTCCACTTCATCAGCCCCGGCTCGCCACCCATGAACTCGCCGATCAGCGGCATCTCCGCATAGCTCTCAAAGCTCGCCGGCGCCGTGAACGACACCTTGACCTCCGCCGTCGACAGCGGCTGGATCACCACCGGGTTCGGATCGAACTGAACCTCCCATTCCGGCGGGTTCTCGGCGGTAAACGCCAGGGTGGCGGTGTACTCATTCGGGTTGAAGGCGCCCACGAACTCATCCAGGCGCTGGCTCGGCGAAATGATGATCCACAGATCATTGCTGCTGTTGTAGTTGTCGTTCTCGTTGGATTCGACCACCTGGGCGTTCACGTCCGCGCTGCCGAACCCGCACTTCCACTGCGTGCCGTCCAGCACCGTCGTGTAGGTGACCGAACTGTTGGCGTTCAGAGCCGGAATGAGGTGATCGGCCCAGCCCGAGTTGTTCGACGTGGACGCGCCGACGCGGAGCTTGAACGCCCCGGCCGCCGCGTCGCCGATGTTGCTGACCTTCACGCTGACGGAAGTCTTGGCGGCCGGCTCGGTCATCTGGATGATCGTGACGTCGCCGTCCTTGATGGTGAGATTGGGCGCGCTGCGCGGCGTTTCTCCCAGCGCCGGCCCCGCGGCGATAAGAAAGACAAGCAGCTTGACAAGAGACATGGTGACCTGCTCCTTGCATGTTTGACACATGCGGTTAAACCGTGAATAGAACTCACGGGGCGCGGCGCGGTTTGACGCAACGGGACGACCGGCGTGGTCGCAAGGTAGGTTCTTTCAACGCGGGCGTGCGTCGTGGACGCTGACCCCGCGTTCAACCAAAGGACGAGCCACTGACCGCGCGAGTTGGCCCACGGCGCGAGATTTGACGCACCCACGCCCCCCTGCATTGAACCCAAATCGCGTTCGACGGATGAGAGGAGAGAATGCTGCAAGGTCTGTGCCAGATGTCTGGCACTCGCGCGGCGCGTATATTCTCAAGGTTGGGTAGCGCTCACGTCGCCCGTGCCGGCGGCGATCGCCACCGTGAGGGTGGCAGAGCCGCTTTGCAGGACCACGCGCGCGGGCTGCGCCTGATCAGGCCGCCCCCAGGCGTCGAATCGCAGCTCCGCGTCCCCGCCAAGGTCGATGGACTTGATGCTCACGCCCTCCAATCCGGCGCCGCGCGCGTCGCCGAACTGAACCAGCAGCGTGCCCGGTCCGGCCGGATCGCGGATGGGCACGAGGGGATTCGACTTTGCCGCAACCCAATAGGTCTGGCGGGCGGCGTCGAAGCGAACGAGCCGCGGGTCGTCGGGGTGCGCGATGGACTCCGCCTGCGCGAACTCAAAGTCCGCGCTGAGCAGCCGCCCCGCCGCCGCGAGTTGCGTGCCGCCCAGGCTCTGCACCGAAGGCAGCGCAATCACCGCGAGAATCGCGAAGATCGTCACCACGATCAGCATCTCGACGAGCGTCAATGCGGTTCGTTTCATCGCCATCACGCGGGCCTCCGCGGCTCTCGCGGACCGCACGCCGCGATGCAGGTTTCCGAAAGCGCCCCCATCACGGTTTCCAGCTTGAGCGTCACCAGCGTCGCGTCCAGTGCCGCCGATTTATTCAGCGTCGCGGTCATCGTCTTCAGCCCGGTGGCGACGAGCGTCTTGCGGCAGTTCGCGTGCCGCTTGAGGCGGTTTGCCACGGTGGCGAAGTTGCTCGTCGCGGCGTAGGCGGTATTGGCGGCGTCGATCTGCGCCTGCGTCATCCCCGCGGGCCAGACGATCGTGTACTCGAAGAGCTGCCGCGTCCGCGTATCGCGCTCATACAGCCGAAGCTCATCGAGATTCACGCCGTCGCTTGCGTTGCCGTCGGACGTCCACAGCAGGAGCCGGTTGTTCGCGGCCAGCAGGAACGAGAGCGACTCGTGAACGCCCTCGGCAAGCTGCGCCTGCAAGGCCGTCGAACGGACCGCGCGGCTCCGCGACTGCTTGGTGTCCTGCGTCGCCTGCACTGTCGTGTACATGACGCCGCCCAGCGCCCCCAGCACGATCGTCATGACCACCATCCCGACGAGCAGCTCGACCAGCGTCATGCCTGCGGACCGCGCGGCGAACGCGATGCGGCCGTCGCTTTGACCGAGTTTTGCATCGCCGACGCGCGCGCGCCGACGCCGCAACCGCGAAGGGCGCTTCGTTCTGATATGGGCGACTACGGTCATGCCATCGCTCGCAGTTTTGGTGCCTCATCAAGAAGGCGGCTGCGCCACGAATCGCGTCAGCTCCACCATCGCCCGCCCGCTGAGGTTCACCGTTACGGTCACCGTCTGACCCGGCACGGCCGCGGGGAAGCCGGTCGGCCGCACCTGACCGGCCGCTACCGTGACGCTGCGCTCAAACTTCTGATACTCCGCCGGCAGCGCCGTCCGCGTCGCATCCGTCAGCGTCCCCGCGCGCTCGAGCCACCCATGGAAATCGTCGAGATTGTCGAATTGCCCGCGGTTGAGTTCACCCGACTCCGGACCGGGAAGCGTCGGACCATTCGGATCGTCATACGGCAGGCACAGCACTTCCTCCATCAGCGACTCGGCCAGGTCGTCGGCATAGCGCATGTTCGCCGCTTCGAGCGCATGTTGTTGTCCCAAGGTCAGCGCCGCCGAGATGGCGATCACGGAGAAGGAGAGGACCACGGAGGCCATCAGCCCTTCGACGAGTGAGAAGGCGCGCGCAGGCTGGGCCCGCCGGACAGCGCGGCTCAAGACCGTCGCGGCGAACGACCGCGCCGCACAAGGTGGCGTCCGATATCGCTCTGCCATAGAATCTCATTTCAATTGTCGCATTAGACGCCGCTGCGCGACGAGACATACAGCGTCAACTTGGAAATTTCAGGGCGGTTCCCGGACGGCGGCCAAGCAGATCCGCCGAATCAGGCAGGAGCCCGCAAGCTCCATTGGAAGCCCATGAGCCGTGCTCCGGGAGTGCTGATGCCTTGCTATTCCGACAAGCACCGCAGGGAGAATTCCCAAGCGAAGCGGAAGACCCAACATGCGTGCCACACACCGATTCAGCTCGATCCGTTCCTTGAGCGTGGTTGCTCTTGGGGCCATCGTTGGATGCGGACCGCTTTCGATGCCTATGGTGGCTCGACTGGGCGCTGACGATCAGGCCAAGCTCGATCGTGCGTGGGAGCACTTGATTGCGCACGTTACGGAAGCCGATCGCACCTTGCTGCTGGACGCGATGATTGTGTCGCAGATGTACCAGATTGGCGTCGATCAGCTCGACATGGTCAGCGTGAAGCGCCTCCCGGGCGGTCAAGTGACCATGCGCGTGCGCTTCGACCGGTTGCGACCCGAAGGCGACCGGTTCAGTTTCACCTATGCTGATGCGCGCACGCGCGTGCTGCGCGAGGAGTCGTTCGAGTTCGGTGAGGTGGCGGAGCGATATGCGTTTCTTTATGGCGGCGCTTCCCTGAAAGGCGGCGAGCCGACGACCGGCGCGACCGGGGAAGCCGTGGCGGATGTGGGGGATGCCCGGGAACAAGCGGCACGCGAGGCAGAGGAGCGGCGTCTTGCGGTCGAAGCGCGCATGACGGAAATTCAGCGCCTGCTGGATCCGGAAGGCGCGGCGGAAGCGGAAGCAGAATCGGAAGAAGCTGGGGTGGAGAACGATCGCGGCTGAAAACCGCTTCGCCACTCGACCGAATCATTAGCGACGGGCGCGTCGAAACGCCTGCATGTGGTTTGCGACTTCCGCCTCCACGGCCATCGAGGGAGCGCGATCGTTATGTTCCGCCAGCTCCGCATCGGTGAGCTTGCGGCCTAGCTTGGCTTCGAGAAAGGGCAACAGGTCCTCCAGCGCTGGAACTTGAAGGACGACAAGCCCAAGGGGATTGGGGCGGGCGGACAATTCTCCAAAGGTCCCCACTTCGCCCTTGGTCAGCGGTCCACTCGTTGTGACCATCGCTTTCTTCCACACGACAATCAGACTCTTTGTACGCATCCATGCTAGCCCCGCGGGCCATGGAGTCCAATCCCCTCGGCGGCGGTGATCGATGAGGGATGCTGCTGTTGCTCGTCAGCGGAGCGGCCACCGACGACGTGAACTGCACAGGTTTGGAAACCTGTGCTACAGCCACCGGTTGGAAACCGGTGCCACACGAGCGGGCAGCGAACCTACATCCGCGCTGCAGGTTGAAAAACCTGTGCCACAGCCACCGGTTGGAAACCGGTGCAACACGATCGGGCAAGATGCCTCCTCTGCATCGACTCGTTGGAAACCCGTGCCGCACGGGTCCGGCATTCTTGACGCTTGTTCTCGGACTTCTATGCTGGCCGGGCGTCACACTTTCAAAGGCGGGTCCGACTCATGAATGCACAGGCGCTACTGCGAAAACTGGGGATCGAGGCGGTCAATCCCGGCGGCTTCTGCGGCGAGTGGCTGGGCGGCGGCGGGAAGCTTGACTCGCTCTCTCCCAGGGACGGCTCGCTGCTTGCCGGCGTGCAGCAGGTGACGTCCGCGGAGTATGACCGCATCGCCGCACGGGCGCATGAGGCGTTCCTTACATGGCGCGACGTGCCCGCCCCCGTGCGCGGCGAAACGGTGCGACGCCTCGGCAACGCGCTGCGCGAGGCGAAGGCGGACCTCGGCCGGCTCGTCACGCTGGAGATGGGGAAAATCCTCCCCGAAGGCGAGGGAGAGGTGCAGGAGATGATCGACATCTGCGACTTCGCCTGCGGGCTGTCGCGGCAGCTTTACGGGCTGTCCATGCACTCCGAGCGCCCGGGGCACCGCATGTACGAGCAATGGCACCCGCTCGGCATCGTCGGCGTCATCTCCGCGTTCAACTTTCCCGTGGCCGTGTGGGCGTGGAACGCGGCGCTGGCGGCCGTGTGCGGCGACTCCACGATCTGGAAGCCCTCATCGCAGACGCCGCTGTGCGCCGTGGCCTGCACGAAAATCGCCGAGCGCGTCTGCCGCGAATCGGGGGTGGACCCGGCGATTTTCAGTCTGGTGATCGGCCCCGGCTCGACGGTGGGCGAGCACATGATCGCCGACCGGCGCATCCCGCAGATCAGCGCCACCGGCTCGTGCCGCATGGGCAAGCGCATCGGCGAAGTCGTCGCCTCGCGCTTCGGACGCACGATCCTCGAACTCGGCGGGAACAATGCCATTATCGTGACGCCCAGCGCCGATCTGGACCTGGCGACGCGGGCGATTCTCTTCGGCGCGGTGGGCACGGCCGGTCAGCGCTGCACGAGCACGCGGCGTCTGATTGTGCACGAGTCGGTGCGCGAGGAGCTGACGCGGCGGCTGGTCAGCGCGTACCAGTCGGTGCCGATCGGCGACCCGCTGGACAAGGGCACGCTCATGGGTCCGCTGATCAATACCAAAGCCGTGGACGACATGATGCGCGCGATCGCGAAGCTGGAGGAGGCGGGGGGGAGGATCCTCTTCGGAGGCGAGCGCTTGACAGATTTGATCAAGTATCCGGGTAGTGGGTACGTGACGCCGTGCATCGCCGAGGCGCGCAATGAGTATGGGATTGTGCAGGACGAAACGTTCGCCCCGATCCTCTACGTAATTCCGTACGGTCAGAGCCGCAACCGTCAGAGCCGCGACCATCAGAGCCGCGACCGTCAGGGAGCGGGTTCCCCACCGAGCCGCGAACTTCAGCCCGCGCGAACGAGCGAACCGGTGGTTCGCCAACCAGACATCTCCGACCTCGCCGAAGCCATCCACCTGCAGAACGCCGTCCCGCAGGGTCTTTCCAGCGCCATCTTCACGCGCGACCTGATCGAGGCGGAAACGTTCCTCTCCGCCGCGGGCAGCGACTGCGGCATCGCCAACGTCAACATCGGCACCAGCGGCGCGGAAATCGGCGGCGCCTTCGGCGGCGAAAAGGAAACCGGCGGCGGACGCGAGTCCGGCTCGGACGCCTGGAAAGCCTACATGCGCCGCCAGACGAACACGATCAACTACACCACGCAGCTCCCGCTGGCGCAAGGGATCCGGTTTGGCGAGTAGTCACCCGTGCGATACGCTGTGGAGCAACGATGTCCAGCAACAGCGCAACCCTCATCCCTGCCGATGCGGCCCCGCGGGTCAGGTGCGTGCGCATCCGGAACTTCAAGAGCATCGGGAGCTGCAACATCGAGCTTGGCGGGCTGACAATCCTTGTCGGTCGAAACGGGTCGGGCAAGAGCAATTTTCTCGACGCACTCCGGTTCATCGCCGACAGCCTTCAGACCTCCTTGGGCCATGCACTGAATGCGCGCGGCGGGATTGAACAGGTGCGGCGAAAAAGCACCGGCCATCCGCGCAACTTCATGCTGGGATTGACGCTGGACCTGCCCGATCATCTGCTGGCAACCTACGACTTCGAGATTGCCGCTCGAGAGCGTGGAGCCTTTACAGTCAAGGTCGAGCGCCTGGTTGTTAAGACGCTGGGTGGAGACCTGCTCGGCCGGTATCTCGTTCGTGAGGGTGTCGTGGAATCGAGTCACCCATCCGGACTTCCACCCGCGGCCCATGATCGGCTTTACCTGGTGCTCGCTTCAACACATCCCGCATTTCGCCCCGTGTATGACGCCATGACATCCATGGGCTTCTACAACCTTAATCCAGAGGCCATGAAAGAATTGCAAAATCCCGACGCGGGAGAGCTGCTTCACCGGGATGGCGGCAACATCGCCGGCGTCATCGCGCGCCTCAAAGGGGACAAGCCTGATATCCTGCAACGAATTACGGAGTACCTTCAGCATATCGTGCCGGGGGTCTCCGACGTGGAGCGTGTCGCGCTCGGACCAAAGGAGACCTTCGAGTTTCGCCAGGCCGTGAAGGGGTCGCCGCATCCGTGGAGGTTTCACGCCGCCAGCATGTCCGACGGGACCTTGCGGGCGCTGGGAGCCTTGACCGCCGTGACGCAACTCGCTGAGCGAAAACGACCCGTGACGCTCGTGGGGATTGAAGAGCCTGAAACGGCGCTGCACCCCGCGGCCTCGGGCGCTCTCATGGACGCGCTGCGAGAAGCGGCGAATGTCACGCAGATCGTCGTCACCACTCACAGCCCCGACCTGCTGGATCAGGTTGAGACGAGCCGCGACACCCTGCTGATCGTCGTGCTTCACGAAGGCAGCACCTCGCTTTCCGGCCCCGACCACGCGACGCTCGGCGCCATCAGAGACCACCTGTATTCAGCCGGCGAGTTGCTGCGGATGGACCAACTGGAACCGGATACATCCAAGGTCGAGGAGCAGGAGCGGCAAGCGACGCTTTGGAACCTGGAGAAAGACGAGCCTTGATCCAACTGCGCGTCGCACCCATCGTAGAAGGGCATGGAGAGGTCAGCGCCGTTCCGGAACTGCTGCGCCGCATGGGAACGGAGCTGCTTGGCGGCGCCTACATCGACGTGATGAGGCCCATACGTCAACCCCGCTCAAAGCTCCTCCGACGAGATGCGGCGTCCGGCAACATCCGGCCGGACGACGATGCGATCTCGAGTGCCGTGCGACTCGCCTTCAGCAAGTTGGCACAAGTGCGAACGCATAACGTCGCGAGAAGTGAGTTGATCCTCGTCCTTCTGGATTCGAACGGCGATTGCGCCGGGAGGTTGGCGCCGTCCATTCTTGACTCGATGGCTCGGGCGACCGGAAAGCGAGGCCCCGTCTCGGTTGTTCTGCCCGTGGTCGAGTACGAATCGTGGTTTGTTGCCGCTGCGAGATCGCTCGGAGACCTGCTGGATGTCGCCGATTCGGATATTCCCGCCAGCCCTTTAGACGGCCATTACGGTAAGGCGTGGATCGAACAGCGCTTTCGGGGCGGCAATTACAGCGAAACGGTCGATCAGGTCCGGCTGACGGCTTGCATGGACCTCGCCGAGTGTCGCCGGCGCGCCAGGTCTTTTGACAAGCTCTGCCGTGAATTGGGACGCTGGATGCCGGGTTGCACGAACAAAGGCTGAAGTGCGCAGACTGAAAGCGGCAGGATCCGGAAGCCCGCAAATCCGGCTCCCACGCATGGAAGGCCTACATGCGCCGCCGGACGAACACGATCAACTACACCACCCAGCTTCCGCTGGCGCAGAGGCGTTCAACCCGCGTACGCCGCGTACTCCGCCTCGATGCGCGCCTTCTCCGCCGCGCCGTAGTGTACAAACACGCCGTAGCGCCACGTGGTCGTCTGCCCTTTCGGCAGGAGGAACTCGCTGTTGTACGTGCGGTTGGCGTTCATGAACACGAACGGCTCGTACACCGCGTACCAGCGCGTCGGGTAGCCGGGGTTTTCCGGGTGGTCGAACATCGTCATGCCCGCCTGCTCGGGCTTCATGAACACGGGCGAGCGATCGAGCTTGCCGGTAAAATCGCACCACTTCGAGCGCTCGGCCGTGATGTTCCAGAAATACTCGAACTCCGCGTTGCACCAGTCGCCGCCGTAGAGGGAGCGGATGGGCCGCCAGCACAGGCCGGAGTAATGCCCCCAGCGCCCGAAACTGTTGAGCGTGCGGTCGCGCCCCAGCGCGGTCAGCTCGATCGTCCAGTCGATGCGGTACGCCCCGTCCTTCGGCGGAAGAATCTCCAGCGTGCGGCGCTCGGAAAGCACGGGCTCGCCATGCTCGCTGACCCAGTCGATGCGCTGCCCGAACGCGACCGCCCCGGCGTGTTTCGCATCCACGTCGAACAGGCCCGCGTGCACGCACTCGCCGTAAGGCTTGCTCTTCTCGACGCGCAGCGCCTCGACCTCCCAGAAGTTGATCTCGTCCACGCGCTTCTGCGCGAACCAGAGGCCGAAGTGCCACACGTGATCGTGCGGGCAGACGAGCACAAGGTTCTCGCCGGCGTGATCCCCGCAGTCCGCCGGCAGGGCGACGTGCTCAAAGTACGGCTTCGACTGCGAGGTCTTGAAGCGATACGCCGCGAGCAGCGTCTGCCCGTCGAAGATGCGGATGCGTTCGTCGGTGTGTTGCAAACGTAATGTCATCACGTCAATCCAATGTCAATGCGAATGGATGTCATGCCTGATCGAATGCAGTCCAACTCAACCCGAGTTGCTTGACAACGGCGCGCAACGTTCCAGACTTCAAGTCCTTGGATCCCCGATCGGGAACCGTGGTCGCGTGTCCGGTCGAAGGGTTGCGCCACTTGCGGTGCGACCCACCGCCTTGGCGTGGCAACTCTTCGCAGTTCAAAACGGACAGCTTGCGCGCGACTTCGCGGTACCTCACGACGTAACCACCACGGTCTCAAGCCACACGGGACCGTCAGACTCCCGCTGGACAAGGTTGGGCGGGAGTGCGCGGTTCGATTCGCGATAGAGTTCCAGCACGGCCTGAAGCGCATCACTCACGTTGGCGATCGCTTCGGCCGCGGAATCGCCCTCCGTGACAAGCTCAGGCAGCAGCGGCGACGTCACGGTGAAGCCGCCCTCGCTTTGCGGCTCAAGAACCAGCGGAACTTTCAGCAGCATGCGCAGCGCTCCTTCGATCAAACCCGTTCCTCTCTGAAAATGATACCGTCGTCTCGGAAGGAGGCAAAACGCCGCGGCGCGCTTGTCGTGCGGGAGGTGTGCCCATTCTTTCGGGCGGGTGACCAGCACCGAAGCGTCGACCCACGATGGCGCTGGCATGCGCGTCGATGGCGATGCCGCGAGCGCCGATGGCGTTGTCGCAAGCGCCGGCGGTGCAGGCGTTGTGGGCGCCTTGCCCGGATTGCTTTTCGCATCCTCGGTTGCATGAGCACCAGAAATGCCTGGACCTGCCCAGCTTGCTCCTGGTATCATTCGCGCCATGACCGTCAAGGAAATCCTCGCACAATTCGAGTCCCTCGGCGACGACGCCCGCCGCAAGCACAACGCCAAGGTTGGCGCGCCTGACAACCAGTTCGGCGTGAAGCACGGCGACCTCCGCGCGCTCGCCAGGAAGATTAAGACCGATCACAAGCTGGCGCTTGAACTGTGGGACACCGGCAACGTCGAGGCGCAGCTCCTCGCCACGCTCATCATCAACCCCAAGTCCCTCTCCGCCAAGGAGGTTGATCGCCTGACGCGCTCCACCGTCTTCGCGTATGTGGCGGAATGGATGAACAGTTACGTCGTCGCGCAGCATCCCGAGAGGGAAGCGCTGCGCGAGAAGTGGTTGAAGGACAAGGATCGCTGGGCCGCCCGCGCGGGCTGGCACCTCACTGCCGGGCGCGTGAGCAAGGATGCCGCCGGACTCGACCTGGCTGCGCTGCTCGATCGCATCGAGAAGGAGATGCCCAAGGCCAAGCCGGAAGTGCAGTGGACGATGAACAACACGCTGCTGGCCATCGGCATCCATCACGCCGCGCACCGCAAGCGCGCGATCGCCATTGGCGAGCAGATTGGGCTGTACAAGGATTGGCCGGTGTCGAAGGGCTGCATCCCGCCGTACGTGCCGGTGGCGGTCGAGGCGATGGTGAAGCGGAAGGGGTGAAACAACCCGGATCAGCTCGGATCAGCCCGGATCAGCTCGGATCAGTCCGGATCAACCCTGCCAGCCCGTGGTGAAACTCCCTCCTGACACGCAGGATGGACTGTGCGCGTTCAACCTCAAGCGTGGGTCAGGGAGGACGGGTCAAGGCCATGGGCAGGCGGAAGCGGGAGGGGCAGCACTATCTCCGCGTCAACGATGCCGACATCGACGCCGCAGCGCACACGCCGATCGCCGGAAATCTGACGCAACTTCTGACGCAACTCGCTGTTTCGGAGGTTTCAGACCCCGAGGAGCCTGAGCCACAAGTCCTGAAACTGGAAGACTTTATGAAGAAAGCGGGCGATCGGATTCGAACCGACGACGTCCAGCTTGGGAAGTCCCCAGAGGGTGATCCTAACCCCAGTACCGACAACGGTTAACGCTTGTGGTACAAGAATTTGCGTCACTGTCTGCGCGCTGTACGCATACTAGCGAACACCTGTTTCGAGCATCATTCTGACGCAAATCTGACGCAAAAAACCACGCTCCAGACATACCCGTCGGCCTCTGTACTTTCGGGTCCTTCTGCCGAGCTTCTGTTTCACTGAAAAGGCCAGTTTCACCACGTGGTGAAACCAAAACATTCACCGTCTTCCTTGATCCAAGGACCGACTTGAGCCGCACGGCGGTCCAATTCTTTTGGACCTTCGTGCAGGCGGCGACGCGTCGGGCACGATCCCTATTGCAAATCGGCCACTTCGAGAGCCGGTCGATGGACGCAAAGGCCGATGTTGAATGCGCCGTCAACTGGCCCAATTTAGTAAGCATGAGCACCGAGCGTGTCCACCCGGGAGTTCCAGGCCGGCGTCCTCGCGATCAAGACCTTCGCCGTCGTCGTCCGTCCAGGATCGGGCAGGACCGCTTCCTCGTGATCAAGCGCGGGCTTCGTCGCCCGCTTCGGCGTCACCCTTTCGCGGTCGTGGCTTGCCTCGGCTTCGAGGCACATGACGAACCGCCGGGCCTCGCCACGGTTCTCCCGGCAGTCGTTCTATCAGCGATTGGCGAACGAGCTTCATCGCTTCCTTGGCGTCGTAGCTGACACTTGAGGCAAGCAGCGGCTTGACGTCATCGAGAAACGAGGGTTCGCGCTCCTTGTTGTAGATGTTGTGCTCAAACTCGGCGCGGGAGATCGGTTTCCCTTCATGTTTCATGTATTGGGTGAAGCACGCGACCACCCGGTCATGGTTCAGCAGTCGCTGCGTCAAGCACAACCACAAGTCGAAAAGATCGCGGCCCTTCCGCCGCTGATACAGGGCGCGCAGTTTGGTGCCCATGAGTTCGTCAAGCTGGAACGTGCTCACATCCGCCTCACCCGTGTACCACGGATTGGCGACGGTGATGCGGCGTGGCTGGTATCCCAGCACCGTGAAGTGCTCGCGCGTGTTGCACTCGATCTTCAGCCGTAGTGGACGGACCGGCGGTAGTTCGGACTGGAACCGGTAGAGCAACGTCACGCTGGCGGTCGCCCGTGAGCGCCGCGGATTTCCAAGCCACGGATCGAGCAGGCGTCGGATGGCGGTCAACACCGGACCGATCGGCGCGGCGTGGGTCTGCACCAGGTCGATGTCTTCCGAATATCGAACCGGCGGCTCGATAAACAGCTTGTTGAGTGCTGTGCCGCCCCGCAGCGCGAGCGCACTGCGCAAATCGGAGTCGGCGAACAAATCCGTCACGGCTCGCGACAACACGAGGTCCTGTTCAACCTGCGCATCATCGGCCCAGGGCACCGTCGCTCGCCAAGCGGTGATGTTCGCCTCCTGAATCACGATTCGATCTCAAGAGGCGAATCGATCGCCACGTTCCACCGCAAATTGACCTTCGCACCGGGGGCGGCTCGACCAGCTCGCAGGGGCACAAGGTTCGGGCGTCGGCGATCAACCCATTCCTGAATCGGCTTGGCGAGCGTTTTTTCGCGCAGCGATTCAAGCACAACACCAAGCCGCTGTGCATGGGGGGTGTCTCCGACAACCCGAACGGCTTTGAGCAACCGTTGCGGATCCAGCAGCGGAATCAAATCGCGAATGACCGTCGCGACATGGTCGAGGTGGCCGGAACTCTTTGCGTAACGAATCAGATCCACAACCGTCGCTTCCGGCGTGGATATTCGCATCTTGCCGGTCGGGGTCTTCACGTCCTGCGTGGGCACGCTCCCAACGTGCTTGTTGACGATGAGCCGGATTCGCGCCCGGCCCGCCTGCATGGGTCTGACGGGCCTGTCAGTGATGACCTGGAATTGTTGCGGCTGTTGGTGCGCCGCTCCGTGGATGGCGGCGGCGCTGAGAAGGCCGACGTAATAGGGCCGGTTCATCGATTTCATCAAATCGTCAATGAACCACGCGGGGGGCGCACAACCGGCGGAACGGTGTTCGAGCGGCACGATCACGTAGAAATGATCTTTGATTTTTGCGACTCGGCGTCGGCGAGCCAGTCGCTGCAGGGCCTTCTTGACGGCGTCGGACGACAGGCCGCTGTTGCGGACCGCTTCGGTCCGCAGAAAGGTGTACCGCCCTCTCGCTTGAAGAGCGTCAACCCAGGCTTCGAGCGTTTTTTCGGCCATCTATGCTCACCGACAGCGTTTGCGTAAAGGGGCAGAAAACGTCCCTTTACGCAAACGCATCTAAACGGCCCTGTCGCTGGAAGTCAACCCACCTTGTTGAAGCGTCGGCATCCGCCGCCACCGGACGGGACCAGAAACGGGGCCAAACGGGCCATAATGGGGCCAAGAACGGGCCGAAACGCCTTTCTCGTCACTCTCTCCAACTCGGCGCGAGGCTGACGGAATCGGCCTGACATGCGGCGTTGGGCCGCCAGGCAGCCGCCCAATCTCCTGCCCTCGGGGTCCGGGTGATGGCGCCGCAAACTAGCCCAAAGGGGGAGCGAGCGGTCTCCTGGGAATGGTCCTCAGAATCCCGTAGATGGTCAGGACGGTTTTTTCTGGCCGGGGGGTCGGCGCCGGGGAGGGCTGCGATGATCAGCCTCCCTGCCGGTCCCAAAGACGCCTCGGGGCAAGGCTCTTTTCCCGGGACGCAGAAGCGTCATAATTGCGCGGAGGTTTCTTGACCAGGATTTCCGCATGGAACCGACGGGATCTTCAAACTCGGCGTCGCCCCAACCTGCCGCGGAGCAACTCGGCACCAACGAAGGCGCTGCGCCAGACCTCCGGCAGGCAGCCTCGACGAGCGATGACCATCCGCTCAAGTTCCTGGTCGTAACCATGCTCATCGTTCTCAGCGCGCTGGCCCTCGTATGGGGCATACGCGCCGCCTTTCGTGACGACGCGCCGCGACGATCCCCGTCCGAGGTTTCCAAGCCTCCCGAACCTCCAGCCGGGTCGATTCAAGCCATTGCGCGTCACGCCGTCGAGAGCCTTGTCAACGAAGGAGGTGCTCGTTTCCGAACCATGAATCTGAAGATGGCTGAGCGGGACCGACAGGAGCTGGCGAAATCCCCGGAACAGCAACGGCAGGCGGAGGAGACGCTTATCAGGCTTGCAGAGCTACAGGACAAGCGCGCACGACGCGAGGCGGAGGTCAAGAAGTTTCGGGAAGAGTGGCGTGGAGCGCCCGACGAGAAAGAGAAGAACAAAGCGCTCGATGATCTCGTCCGTGCCGAGAACGGCATGCTAGACATGACGTTTGATCGTCTTTACGTGCAACTCGGCCCGGTGACGGTATTTCCCTGGGAATTCCCTGCAACGAAGGGCGGTGTAAAGGAGCCGTAGCTCGTCATTGATTTCAAATCCAAAGACTGTGCCCCCGCCCACCGGGGATTGCGTCTCCAAGCAGTTTACGCCACGGGAGAATCTGTGCATGCGTCGTAAATTCGTTTCAACTCTTGCTCTAGGTTCAATCTCCGCTACCGTTGTCGTCGCGTTGGCACTCGCCCAGTCCCAGCCTGCTGACCCCGCAGGCTCGCCGAGCCCCGCGTCGGCTCCGGTTTCCTCTCAGCCCGCGAGCCTCGATCGGGCGGCCTATGACCGATACTTGTGGGACCTTGCTCATCATCCGGACACGCTGGCCGCGTTCGAGATGATGATCAGCACCAACCCCAGCGAGCCGAATCCGTGGGCGTGGCACGCTGGGCGGCTACCTGCCGCTTTCAATTCCAAGAAAACGTTTGACGAGTGGTTTGACGGCGATATGCAACGCCTCTACGGTGCCAATGCGCGACCTCAATGGGATCGCCGACTGGCTATCGCCAAGAAGCTTGACCACACCCTATGGGAGCTGTTTCAAGCCCTCGTGGTCTATAACCGCGACGTGTTCCTTTCCAGGGAACAGATTGTCAAGGCGATGGCTGACGCCAAGATCGCAGTGCCACAGAATCCGACGCTGCTCGCCCGTTTGGCGTTTCCATCGGTCAAGGAATCGCTACCTCCTGCGAGGCCGAGGCCGGAGGCCGGCGGGTGAGTGTCCGCCGTTACGACCACTGTTTGGGCTGCGCCTACCGCCCCAGCGGTTGCTCGCCGCGTTCATGGAAGGGACCAGTACGTTAACAAAGCCCGCTCGGCAGGGCACACGCATTCGCAACGCCCGCGATGAGCTTCTGCAGGGCGTCCTCGCGGTCGATGCGTTGCAGCCTCGAACATGGTGGCTCCCTTGATTCTCGATCGGTCAATCGAGCCAATCGGGTGCGGGCGCGCTCTTCGTCAAGGTTCGAGATGAACGACCACAAGCCATCGCGAAGAACGGTGAGGAAAAGCCCGCATGGATTATTCGTGCCCACGCGCCGAGCGTGCTCCGCCGCGGCCAAGAATCGCAGTCGATCATGCTCTGAGTCGCTCACCCATCCGCGAGCTTGGGCCTGTGGGAGCAATTGCAACAGTCGCGACGGATCCCCAAGGTCGTCGTCGGTGAGGCGACGAAGGCTCGGCGCCGCCGCGGCCTGTACGCTTTCTCGAACACCAGGCCTTCGTTCAAGAGATTGGTTCTTGAGATCCGCCAGGAGGGTTCGTTTTGATTCTGGGGGTGACAATCGCGTCGCGGAAAGGCATCGCCGGGGTGTCATCCTCGACTCGCGGGCGGGCGGGGGGAAGCCGGCGGGGATGTTCTCCGTCACTACCCGTACGCGCGCCCCGTGCGACTGAATATGCCAATGATCCGCACTCGCACGGCCCAGCCATCCCCGCTCGAACAACCGGCGCCGGGCACGCTTCACGCTCCGGGGGTTCACGCCAAATACGTCGGCGATGAACCTGACGGAGCACGAGCCTTCGGTGCGCCAGCCTGAGTCAGGCTGATAGAAGACGCAGCGAACCAAGTGGCCAAGCAATGTGGCAGTCTCTGCCGCCGCACCACCCAGAGCCACCCACCGAAGCACGCGGCGGGGGATGACCACCGTGCGCCTCGCGCCCAATCGAGCGACCCATGCAGGAGATTGCCCATCGCTGGTCGATTCGTCCGCGTTCGTGGCACTGCCAAGGCGAACAGAAGCGTCGCCGATTCGAGCCAAGCCCGCCCGTTCCAAACGCCGCAACCCGCTACGCACCGCTCGAAGGTCCGCGACCCCGACCAGCCGCGCACATTCAGCGGTGACGTTCGTTCCGAGGTGCGGTTGCCCGAATGAGCCACGCCTCCGACGTCGACTCGCCGCCACCCGCCGCTCTTCAACTTCATGCAGCGCCAGGAACAGTCGGAAATCAAAATACCGGAGCTTCCGGTCGCTGCGATAGGCGTGCCAGGCACCGAGCAGCTCTGACGTTGGTATTCGACAATAACCGCCGGGCAAGGCAGCGACGGCCCATTGCTGCGCGGCGGCGGGGGAAAACGCGCCCATAGTATGTCCTCCATGTGGGAGGGAGAAGCGGCCTGCGGTGGCGTACAAGCACGAATTGGGGCGAGGCTCAAGTTTGCCGTTGACGAAGGGGGTGTCAGGCGTGGTAGGCTTGCAGGTGTCTGAACTGAATCCACCACGCTGAACGCTCGCGTTTCAGCGTTGGTCCGGCCCTTTGCGGGCTTGATTGCATTTACATTTCCGCTGCTTCCTCCTAGGTTATTCGCTTTTCGGGGGAGCCCGCGGAAATCGTCCGCGGGCTCTACGTTCCAATTCCGATCCTAAGCATACGAAACTGGTCGCGTCGCGCAAGACCTTTCTTCGCGCGGGGCGGGGGGAAACGCGCCGACCTGCAAGCATGTATGCACGCACTCAGACACGCAATCCTGCATGAGATCATGCTTGCACGAACCCAGGCAATCGTGCGATCGTCTCACCATGCTCATCGCATTCGTCAATCAGAAGGGCGGGGTCGGGAAAACCACGCTGGCCGTCCACCTTGCGGCGTGGCTTCACGACGCCGGACGGCGGACTGCGCTCATCGACGCCGATGGACAGGCGTCGTCGTCAAGCTGGCTGCGCGTCGCCGCGCCGGAAGTGAATATCATCGTGGAGCAGCGGGCGGATGAGTTGATTGAATCGGTTGGACGATTGGCCGAAACGGCGGAGTGTATCGTCGCCGACGGCCCGGCCAACCTCTCCGAAACGAGCTATGACCAATTCCTGTGGATGACGTGAGAAAAAAGGCGGCGTATCCTGGGTGGAGTATCAAGTTCACCCTTTACGAAAGGATACGCCATGGGACAGGGTACTGCGGAGGCTTTGGGATTTCC
>JADZBE010000029.1 GCA_020852275.1 Phycisphaerales bacterium | reverse complement strand
GATCGCCGGTCTCAAAGGAGTTGTCGTCGATCGTGCACGACGCGGCATAGAACGTGACCCTGCCGGCATCCGCATCCGGGGCGATCCAGGTGACCGGGTAGCGGACATTGGAATTGTTGGCTTCCCAATTCTGCACGGAATGCAACACGCCGGCCGCGGTGTGCGTTACCCACTGACGCGAGCCGCTGGAGTATTGCGTGCGATCCGAGTCGGAGAGCACAAGCTCGCCCACGGCGTTGCCGTCCGGGTCCTCCACGCTGAGTTGAAAACCCGCGCCGCTGCGCGTTGAGTCGGAAATGTACACCTCGAGGTCGTAGGATTCGCCCGGCAGGTAGGCCGTCGGCGCGTTGAAGATCGCCATGAAGCCCGCCTCGCCGCCGATGTGGCAGCCCAGACAATTCGCGCCGCCGCTGCCGACGCTGCCGTTGTGACCGTCTGTAGCCCCGGACCGCTCGGCCACCACCCACGTCCCCAGGCTCAGCGTCGCCGTTCCCACGCAGCACGACAGCGCGCCTTTCAACCGCTTCATGACCTTGCTCCCTGCTATTCGGTCAACGCCAAAGATGGCGCATCGCCACAGAGCACTCCCCCCATGCGACGGCCAAGGAATCCCCATCTCCCGAGCCAAACCCGAGCTGCTATCCTAGCGAAACGCCTTGCTCAAAACAAGAAAAACCCACGGTTCAGCCGTGTCTTCGTTTGCGGGTGTCTTCGTTTGCAAGTGTATCCGCCTGCAAGCGTCTCCGTTTGCATGGCAGAGCCTAGCAGCCCGTGGTGAAACTCGAAACCAGTCCTGGGATCTGTCACCCCCGCGCAGGCGGGGGTCCCGCCCGCCCGGGAAAACCGCTCGTTTGTCGATCCTCGTAAGCTGCCGGCTGGATTCCCGCCTTCGCGGAAATGACGCGCGTCGCCTTTCACCGCGGGCTGCTACGTAGACTCGTTCCTGCAAACCGCTGTCGTGATCCTGTCCCATGGCCGTTGCTCCTCTCCAAGCCAAAGGAATGCTCCAAGGCAAGGGAATCCTCGGGCCGGTATCCTGGAACGGCCCGGGCAACGGACGCTCATCCCCATCTATTCACGTGCATGCCCTGCGGGGATGGCTCACGAACCTCTGATCCTCCTTGGAAGAACTGGCAAAAGTCGAGATTGGAAGCTGTCTCAAAACGAGCTCCGGAGTTCGGCCGTACACCAGAATCATCGGAGCACTCGCGCGAGCTGAAGCCCGCGGCAGGTTTTGAAACAGCCTCTCACGTCGCCCGCGACCACCTGACGAAGCTCTCGATGGCCTGGTACTCCGGCAGGCCGAGCTTGTCGTAGAGCTGTGCGGTGGCGCGGTTGCGGTCCTCGGCGCGCTGCCAGAACTCGCGCGGATCCCACGGACCCGGAAACAGCGCCTTGTCCTTCTGCGATTCGTGCTTGAAGATCGCCTTGCGCTTGGCTTCGACTTCGTCGGGAGAGAGCGGCACGGCCATCTCAATTTCGTGCGCGCCCCATTCCTGCCACGCGCCGCGGTACAGCCACACCTCGCACGATTTCATCCAGTCCCTGTCCGCCAGCTCCTCGATCGCGCGGACGATCGCCGTCAGGCACACGCGATGCGTGCCGTGCGGATCAGACAGGTCACCCGCGGCGTACACCTGGTGCGGGCGCACGCGCTCCAGCAGGTCGGTGATGATGTGGATATCCTCCGGCGACAGCGGCTTCTTGCGCACGCGGCCCGTTTCGTAAAACGGCATGTCGAGGAAGTGAATGTGCTCAGACCTGACGCCGGAGTAGAACGCGGCCGCGCGCGCCTCGGTGCGGCGGATGAGGGCCTTGATCTGCTGCAGCTCTGTACTGTCCACTTCGCCGGGGTGCTTGGCGAGGAGAAACTGCTGCACGCGTTCGGCGATCCGCTGCGCCTTCTGCACGCCGTCGCCCATGCCGAACGCGCGGCAGAACTCGATGACGAAGTCCATGTGCCGCCGCGCGGTGTCGTCCCAGACGGCGATGTTGCCGGAGGTCTGGTAGGCGACGTGGACTTCGTGGCCTTGACGGCAGAGGCGAATGAACGTGCCGCCCATGGAGATCACGTCGTCGTCGGGGTGCGGGCTGAAAACGACGACGCGCTTGGGAAACACGTCGCTGGCGTGCGCGAAGAGGTCCGGTCCGCCGCTGCGCGCCGAGGCCGGCTCGACCCGCGGATCAGGGTCAAGGGCAGCGCCACGGACGGGGCCATCGGCCTGGGCAGAAGCGCGCGCGGGGACATCGGCACGCGCCCCGGCAGGCGGTGAGGTGCCTGAAGCTGCGCGGCTCGCGCCTTTCCTCGCCGCGGGTTTGCCGCCGGGCCAGCCTGTGATCGTCTGCTGCATCGCGCGGAAGACTTGGATGTTGACGTCGTAGGCGCTGCCGCGCGAGGACAGCAGATCGGCCAGACCGTGCTCGTTGTAATCCTCCTCCGTCAGTTTCAGGATCGGCTTGCCGACTTCCTGCGCGAGCCAGATGACGGCGCGACGCGTCGTGGCGGAATCCCACGTCAGACCGTACTCCTCGATACGTCCCAGCAGCCAGGGCGTCTTGAATCGCGTCAGCTCCGCCGCGGCCGCGGGATCGAGGATGAAGCTTGCGCGCGGATGCTGCTGAAGGAAGCTGGCCGCCACGCTGCTGCTCACTTCGCCTTCGACGCTGCGCCGGATGATCGCCGACTTGTGCTCGCCGAAGCTGAGCAGAATGATCCGCCGCGCGTCGAGGATCGTGCCCACGCCCATCGTGATCGCCTGCCGCGGCACGTTCCATTCGCCGAAGAAATCGCTGGCGGCGTCCATGCGCGTGACCTTGTCGAGCGTGACGAGGCGCGTGCGGCTGTCGCGCGGGGAGCCGGGTTCGTTGAAGCCGATGTGCCCCGTGCGCCCGATGCCGAGAAGCTGAATGTCGATCCCCCCCGCGTCGGCGATCTTCCGCTCGTAATCCGCGCAGAAATCCGCCACGCGGCTCGGCGGCAACGTGCCATCGGGAACGTGCGTGCCGGCTTTGTCGAGGTCGATCAGGTCGAAGAAGTTCTCGTCCATGAAGCGGCGGTAGGACTGGAGCGAATCGGGGCACATCGGAAAGTATTCGTCGAGGTTAAAGGTCAGGACGTTGCGGAAGGAGAGACCCTCGTCGCGGTGGAGTCGGATCAGCTCCTCATACACCCCCAGCGGCGTGGACCCGGTGGCAAGCCCGAGAACCGCCCGCCGCCCTTGCGAAGCCCGCTCGCGGATTTGTGTGGCGATCTCACCGGCGACGGCACGGCTTGCGATTTCCGCGCTGGGATGGACCACGACGCGCGGGCTTGATGCGTGCAGCGCGCCCGCGGTGTCGCCCGGGAGGAAGGGACGAAACGGCGCGTTCAGCTCCAGCGGTTTCTCAGCAGCTTCCGCCATGACCACGAGGATAATCGAAGCTGCAATTGCGACAATGCGCCGCCGCTCAAGATGGCGCACGGGCAGGGCGCCGGGGATCGGTTTGACCTCGCAGGCCGCATCCGCCATGCACGCCCTGTCGAGTTCGCGGCATCACGGCGGCAGGCGGTCGGCGAAGCCCTCGGCCTCCGCGAGACAGCGGAACTCCTCAACGGTCAGCCACCGAACGCCGCCGTCGGTCAGCCCCACGGTCACGCGGTCGCTCCACGGCGGCTTCTCGAACGCGGCCACGCGCGGAGTCGTGGCGGCCTCCGTCCAGTCCACGTCGACGAGGTAGAGGTAGTCGTTTACGTAGGCGCGATCGGGCATGTACGCGCGAGGTGGATTCGACTGGGCCATCCCGCAGAGAAGGACAACGGCAAGAGACGTGACCAGGATGACGGCCCCGAATGCGGCGATGCGCTTGCGACAGGCCAGAACGATGAGCAGGCCGTAGGGAATCAGGTGGGCCGTCAGGCTCGCCCCTTTCCCACAGCGCTCCATCCAGATTCGACGGTCGCGCATCCTCCCGGTTTGTGTCTTGAAGCTGTAGAACAAGGGCGCCGCGGCGATGGCGCGGTCCAGCGCGGCCTGCGCGTTCGCGGGATCGGCTTGCAATCCGCCCCGCCACAGCCTGATGACGAACCCAACATTGTGGTGCGACATCGTCTCGTAAATTGGGACTCGATCGTGACAGATGTCTGGCAGCAGGAGCCTGGCCGCATACGACGCAATCAGCAACAGTGTGAGAATCACCAGGATTACAACGTCCCGCGTGCATACTCCCCGGATGAACCTGCCGAGCTTTGTCAATGGGCGGTTGTCGAACGTGGATGGATCAGCCGGGTCGAAGGGCGTGGCGCACTCCGGACAGCGGGGATCGACCTGGCCTCGCAGGTCATACCCGCAGTCTCGGCAATACCTGCATTCCGTTGGCATACTGCACGGCGATTCCAGCGGATCGGGCGAGCGTGGACCAGGAGATTGAGTTCGCATGTCCGACGGCACGGCGCCTGTGGATTGTACGCGAGCCGCGGACGCCGGGTTCTCGGCTCCGTGCGGCGGAGTCCCGGTTGGGGCACCCGCTTTCCAGCGGGTGATTGGCCGCGGCATTCCAAGGGTTCACGCGCTGGAGAGTCGTGTCGGCGGCCTTTCACCCGGGTTGGCAGCCACGGGCGGAGCGATGACGTTCAGGTCGCAGCGGAACCCGAGGCCACGATAGGCATCCGACCGCGGCCGCGCAAGGCGTCAAGGAAATCACGCACGCGGCTTCGTCGTCACGCACTCCGTCGCCGCGGGGGTCTCCGCCGCCCCTGCCCGGGCGGTTTTCCGTCCTCATGAAACGTCCCACACCCCTCGGCTCGATCAGCCGCCGGACCATGCACTGCCGGGTCAGGGCGGGCCTGCGGGGGGTTGCGTGGCGAGCGTGAGCAGGCTGACCTCCGGCGGGCAGAGGAACCGAACCCGCGGCGCGTACCCGCGCTCCAATCCGATCCCGCGGCTGATGTAGAGCCGCTTTCCATCAAGGGTGTGCAGTCCGCCCGCGGCCGCGTCGCGCGGAATGATGGTGAACGTGACGGGCGGGCCGAAACCGGGGATGACGACCTGTCCGCCGTGGGTGTGCCCGGCGACGACGAGGTCGATGCGCGAGTCCGGCGACATGCGCGAGAGAATGTCCGGCAGGTGTGTCAGGAGGATGCGCACGTCCGCGTCGCCGGAAAGCTGCTCGAATCGCTGCACGAATTGGCGTGCGGTCTTGCGCTTCCAGTCGAACTCCACGCCGCCGACGGCGATGCGCCGGTCGCGGATCGTCACCGTCTCAATCTCGTTTTCCAGCAGCCGCACCGGCGTTCCGGCGAGGGCGCGCTCGACGAAGGCCCGCTCGTCGGTGTTGCCGAAGACAAAGTACGCGCCGCCCGGGGCTTCAAGCTGCGACATCAGCTCCCGCAGCGCTTCCTCCTCGCGGTTGAACTCCTCGACCGTTCCTTGAAACAGATCGCCCGGCAGGAGGATGAGGTCGGGCTTCTCCTGCATGACGCGGGCGATGGCGCGGCGCTCATGATCGCCGACGTGATCCGTCTGAATGTCCGCCAGCACGGCGATGCGAACCGGCTCACGCCCCTCGCGCAGCGGCGCAAGAGGAACGTCGGCGGTCTCCAGCACCAGCCGGTAAGGCTCGATCCAGAATCCGTACACGCCGACGGGAATCAGCAGGAGCGAGGCGATCGCTATCGCCCGAACCGTGCGGGAGGCGCGGTAACGCGCGTGCGGGTTGGTCCTGATCCGCTCGGCAAGGAGGACGGCGAGCCCGCAAAAGGGAATGACGAAGAACACGGTCGCATTGGCCAAGGACATGAGCGGAAAGAATGTCCGGCCGTTCAGCCCCGCAAAGAAGAACTTCGCGGCAAACATCGCGCTGACCAGGAGCGCGGCGAGGAGCACGCGCTGAAGGCCGATCGGCGTCGGCGCCGCGCGCCGCGCCCGATGTCGCCGGCGCAGCAGAATCCACGCCGCGAGGAAACAGTCCAGCGCGACGGAACATCCGAGAAGGAGTTTGAAGGTCAGAACGCTCATGAGCCCTGCCGGCCGCGGCGGCGCGCATCGTATCCGCCCAGACATGTTTCGGCAGGGGCGGCGGCTTTGGGTGAGGCGCGCGGGTGGGAGGGGTACGCTCGCTGGCGCTTCGCGTTCTGAAACACGGAGGGAGGCTTTGCGCTGATCAATCCGGGCCGGCGGGGTCGCTTTCGTGCTCGAGGTCCTCCATCTCCTGCGGCGTCGGCAGGTGATGCACGCCGAGGAGGAACAGCAGCCCGCCCGGCAGCGAGGACACGATCTGCACGACGCGGACCGCCAGCGCCAGGCAAAGAATCTGCGACACGGACCCGTAGGGCTTGAAAACTTCCGTGTAGAACAGCTCCACCGCCCCGGCGCCCTGCACGGAGATAGGAATCACCGTGATCATCCAACCCGTGCCGAAATACGCAAAGTACTCGAACACGCGTCCCAACGTGCCGATCTTCATCCCCAGCGCGCCGGCCGCCACGACGTACGAACCCGTGCAAAAGATCTGAAGCAGCATGGTGCTGAGGATGGCGCCGGCGGTGAGTTGGCGATGATGGACCAGGTTGCAGGCGGTTCGGTCGATCTTGCGCAGGAAGTCGATCTTCGGAACGCGATCGAGCAGCGTCGCGGGCACCCGGCGGCGGATCGGCGCCCAGAAGTAGAGGAACGCCGCCGACGCCCCGATGCCCAGGATGGCTGCCAGCACCCAGCGGAACGGCGCCAGCTTGGGCGTGAACATCGCCATGATGCCCACGAGCAGCACCAGCCCGATAAGACCCGCGACGCGATCGAGCAGGACGCTCATGACCGATTCGGTCTTGCGCTGCGCGTGCCGGGCGATGCAGTACATCTTGTACATGTCGCCGGCCGTGCCGCCGATGGCGTAGGCGAAGTTGAGGAAGTTGCCCACGTAGCAGAGCTTCAGCGATTCCCAGTAGCCGATCTGAATCTCCTGCGCCCGCAGCATCCACTGAAACCGCTTGCCCTGGATGAACGTCCCCGGCGCGAAGACGAAGAGCGCGGCAACCAGCAGCCCGATCCGCGCTTCGCGCAGCACCGTCCGCAGACCGTAGTGAATGTCCGCGTGCCGCGTTTCCGTTGAGCCTTCCACCGCAGGCCAGGTGCGCGGCAGAGGGGGTAGCGGCTCGCCCCCGCCGGGGCGAACGGTGAAGGTGTCCGTGGCGTCGTCCTCCCTGATCTCGCCAAAGAGCACGCGACCGTCAGGCGGGGGCAATGCAGCGCGGTCCTGCCAGGACACGCCGCGCACGACGAGGTACAGCCCGACGACGCAGACGCCGATCCGCAGCAGGTTCAGAATCCACTTCTTCGCGCTCGATTTCGCCACTCAAGTCCCCGTCGCGCTCCGCCCGGCATGGATGCGGTTCGGTGGGTTGAATAACCGGACGCCCCAAGCGCGGCAAGGCAGCGAGGGTACGCGGTTCGCCGCGGCCGCGCGTGATTCATGTGGTCCCGGCCGTAGCGCGCGCGGGTTACGAACGGGAGTCCGCTGCCTCACGAGGAAGGCCGGCATGGAAAGCGGCCTCCATCGAACGCTCGACTGCGGCAAGCGCCTACCGGAAATACATCTTCACCGCGTACTGGTGCACCATGCGCTGGGTGCTGAAGTAGGCGCCGTTGATGGCGATGGCGTGGCGCATGATGTCGAAGTAGCGGTCGCGGTCGTGGTAGTACATGGGCAGGATGACGTGCTCGAGCTTGTCATAGATCATCTCGGCCGCGCGGGCGCGATCCACCCCGCCGTCCGGGCCTTCGCGGTCGCGCCCGATCGACCAGCCGGTGACGTTCTCGATGCAACCTTCGATCCACCAGCCGTCGAGGATGCTCAGGCTGGGCACGCCGTTCATCGCCGCCTTCATGCCGCTGGTGCCGGACGCCTCCATGGGCGGCTCAGGCGTGTTGAGCCAGACATCCACACCGGAGGTCATCAGCGCCCCGACCTGCATGTCGTAGTTGGTCAGGAACGTCATCTTGATCTCGGGCAGCAGCGCCTGCCGCGCCGCGAAGACCTTCTTGATGATCTCCTTCGCGCCGGTGTCGCGCGGGTGGGCCTTGCCGGCGTACACGATCTGGATGGGGCCTGCGGCGGACTGAATCTGCTTGATCCGTTCGATGTCGTGGAGGAACAGGTCAGCGCGCTTGTACGCGGCCATGCGGCGGGCGAAGCCGATCGTGAAGACCTCCGGGTCCATGACGATGCCCGTGGTGCGGCTGACGTAATCGAGCAGGCGGATCTTGGCCTGCACGTGCGCCGCCCACAGTTCGTGGTTCGGCACGCGCATCGCCTGGCGCAGCGTGAACGTTTCCTCGCGCCACAGCGGCAGGTACTTGTCAAAAATGCGCGCCAGCTCGGGACTGACCCACGTGCGGGCGTGCACGCCGTTGGTGATCGAGTCCACCGTCTGTCCGCTGAACATGCGGCGCGAGACTTCGCCGTGGCGCCGCGACACGCCGTTGACCAGCGCGGAGAGCTTCAGCGCCAGGTGCGTCATGTTCAGCCCCGTGTCGTAGCAGCCCACCTTGGTCAGCAGGTTGACGAGGCGCGGCTCGAGCACCGCGGTCGCCTGCGCCGCCGGAAACTCGTCGTGCCCCGCGGGGACGGGCGTGTGGGTGGTGAAGATGCACTGGCGCATGACGGCCTCGACGTCCTCGGGGCGCGGGTCGTGCCGCCCTTCGACGCGCGTGCGCTCGTCGAGCAGCTCCGCCGCCAGCAGTGCCGCGTGCCCTTCGTTCATGTGGAACTTCTCGAGCGACTTGTATCCCAGCGCCCGAAGCAGCCGCACCCCGCCGATGCCCAGCACGACCTCCTGGCACAGGCGGTAATGCGCGTCGCCGCCGTAGAGGTGGTCGGTGAGCGTGCGGTCGAACTCGCTGTTGGCGTCCAGGGCGGTGTCGAGGAAGTACAGGGGGATGCGGTGCCCGGTGGCGCCCAGAACGTCGAACTGCCAGCCACGGACGTGGACGGTGCGGCCTTCGAGGGTGACGGACGTTCGGACCGGAAGCTCCTTGAGAAAGTCGGAGACGTTCCAGCGTTCCGGCTCCTCGGCCTGGCTGCCGGCGGCGTCGAGAATCTGGCGGAAGTAGCCGCGGCGATGAAGGAGGGTGACGGCGACGACGGGGAGTCGCAGATCGGCGGCCGACCGCAGCGTGTCTCCCGCGAGGATTCCCAGCCCGCCGGTGTAGGTGGGCATGGTCGCCTGATAGCCCACTTCCATGCAGAAGTACGCGATTCGCCGCGAGGTATCCATACGCAAGTTCCGCCTGTCGAGGTGCGACGGCGAGTCGCCCGTCCTGCCGGTCCCGCCGCTTTCGCCGCTTTCGCTCCCGGGGTCTCGCAGGCTGCCGCCGCAGAAACCCGCCTGCGTGATCCGATCATTCTTGGAGGTCCGAGCCGCGTGGGTTAATATCGGGTTTATTGGTACGGGACAAGAGCATGACGGGCGGGTGGCACGGTCTGGCGTACTCGGCAGGCCGTGGCGATTACATGCTCACGCCGAGTACGGCGAGAGCATGCCGCCCGGTGAGCAGGGCGCAAGACCGGCCAGGTGGAGCAGGACTCTGACCTGTCAGGTGGGGTAGGACTCTGACCTGTCAAGGTCCAGCACGTCGCCGACCTGCTGACCGCTGACACACCCAGCAGGATGAACTGATCAACAACCATGCGAAAAGGCAGCACGACCACGAAGCCGCGTCCTGACCCTTCTCGCTGGATCGAATCGGCGCATCCGCCGTTTGACTTCCCCGACTGGTCGCGTCTGCGCGAGGGCACGCACAACGACCCGCATCGCCTGCTGGGCGCGCATCCGTGCAAGATCGGCCCGCGCGAGGGCGTCGTGGTTCGCGCCTTCCACCCGGATGCCAAGCAGGCTTGGGTCGTGTTGGAGGACGGGCGGCTCGCCGAGATGGCGATCGTGGCGGAAGGCGGGCTGTTCGACGTTTTTCTGGACAAGTCCACCCTGCCGCTGGCGTACCGCATCCGCTTCGGCTTCGCGGATGAATCAACCTGGGAGCGCGACGACCCGTATCGCTTCCTGCCCACCGTGGGAGACATCGACCTGCACCTTTTCGGCGAGGGCACGCATCGTCGGCTGTGGGAATGGCTCGGGGCGCATCCGCGCGTGGTGGACGGCGTGGCGGGGACCGTGTTTGTCGTCTGGGCGCCGGGCGCGCTGCGCGTCAGCGTGGTGGGCGAGTTCTGCCGCTGGGACGGGCGGGTCTATCCGATGCGTCAGCTTGGCGCCTCGGGCGTCTTCGAGCTGTTCATTCCGGGCATCGAGGCGGGCGCGATCTATAAGTACGAAATCAAGACGAAGGACGCGTTCCTTCGGCTCAAGACCGATCCGATGGCGCAGTCGATGGAGACGCCGCCGCGGACGGCCTCGCGGGTGTTTTCAAGCGGACATGCGTGGGGCGACAACGAGTGGATCAAGCGCCGGCGGCAGCGCGACGTGCTGCGCGAGCCGATGCTCGCTTACGAGTTGCACCTGCACTCCTGGCGCCGCGTGGTCGAAGAGGGCAACCGCCCGCTGACCTACCGCGAAATCGCCCCGCGCCTCGTCGAGCACCTCAAGCGGCTGGGCTTCACTCACGTCGAACTGATGCCCGTGGCCGAGCATCCGTACATTTTCTCATGGGGCTACCAGGTCACCGGATACTACGCCCCGACCTCGCGCTACGGCACGCCGGACGACTTCCGTTACTTCGTTGATTACTGCCACCAGCATGGCATCGGCGTGATCCTCGACTGGGTGCCGGCGCACTTCCCGCGCGACGACTTTGCGCTGCGCCGCTTCGACGGGACGGCCCTCTACGAGCATGACGATCCGCGGCTCGGCGAGCACCCGGACTGGGGCACGCTGATCTTCAACTACGACCGCCACGAGGTGCGCAACTTCCTCCTCGCCAACGCGCTGTACTGGCTGAAGGAATTTCACATCGACGGGCTTCGCGTGGACGCCGTGGCATCCATGCTCTATCTCGACTACAGCCGGGAGGAAGGCGAGTGGATCCCCAACCGCTACGGCGGCAAGGAGAACCTCGGGGCGCTGGAGCTGCTTCGCGCCGTCAACGACGCCGTGCGCGAGGAGTGCCCCGGCTGCTTCACCGTCGCGGAGGAATCCACGGGCTGGTCGGGCGTGACGCGCCCCGTGTCGCAGAACGGGCTGGGGTTCACGTTCAAGTGGAACATGGGGTGGATGCACGACACGCTGGAGTATTTCGCGCGCGATCCGATCCACCGCAGGTACCACCACAACGACCTGACCTTCGCCATGCTGTACGAACACGCGGAGCGCTTCGTCAATCCGCTCTCGCATGATGAGGTCGTGCACGGCAAGAAGTCGCTGCTGGAGAAGATGCCGGGCGACGAATGGCGGCGCTTCGCCAACCTGCGGGCGCTGCTGGCGTACCAGTACACGCGCCCGGGCAAGAAGCTGCTGTTCATGGGCACCGAGCTGGCGCCCTCCAACGAGTGGCACTGCGACGGCAGCCTCGACTGGCACTTGGAGAAAGATCCGCGCCGCGCGGGCTTCGCGAGATTCATGGAGGACTTGGGGCGGCTGTACGGCGAGTCCTCTTGCCTGTGGTACTGCGACCCGGACGCGTCCGGGTTTTCGTGGATCGACTGCCACGACCGCGACCAATCCGTGCTGGCGTACCTGCGGCGGCAGGGTTCGGAGCTGCTCGTTGTGGTGCTTAATCTCACGCCGGTGCCGCGCGACGGATATCGCATCGGCGTCCCGCCCTCGCGGCGCTACGTGCAGCGGCTCAACTCGGACGAGAAGGTTTACGGCGGCAGCGGCTACCGCATGATCGTCGAGCCGAAGACCGAGACTGTTCCGTGGCACGGTTTCCAGCAGTCCATCGTCGTGAACCTCCCGCCGTTGGGCGCGCTCATCCTGGCCCCGGCGGATTGACATGCCCTCGCGTCCCGACGTGCTGGCGCTGGCGGATCGAGTCGGGATTCTCCGCGAGTACCGCGACGTGACAGGCCGAGCGGTGCGAACGACCGACGCGACCCGTGTCGCGCTGCTGGGGGCGATGGGTTTCGACGCCTCCTCGGAACGCCGGGCGCGGCGGGCGCTTACGGAGCTTGAGCAGGTCGATGGCGCTCGGCTTCTCACCCCCGTGTCCGTTCAGACGCCGCGCCCTTCGCGGGCGGCGCACGTCGAGCTGCGATGTCCCGAAGGCGTTCGGGCGATGAACTGGCGTCTCGAGGTGACGCTGGAGTCCGGCGGCGCCGTGGAGTTGTCAGGCGCAAGGCGGCGCATCGAGGGCCGCAAGGCGCTGAAGCTACGCCTCCCCGCCGATCTGCCCCTGGGATATCACCATGTCCACTTGGAGGCCCAGGCGGAGGGTCGGGCGATTTCCGCGCGGCAGTCGCTCATCCTCTGCCCGCAGTCCTGCTGGACGTGGCGCGAGGCGATCGGCGAGCGGCGGGTCTGCGGCCTTTGGACGCACCTGTACACGCTGCGCAGCCGGCGCAATTGGGGCATCGGTGATCTGACCGATCTCGCGCGACTTGCCGCATGGGGCGCTTCATGCGGCGCGGAGTTCATCGGTCTTAGTCCGCTGCACGCCATCGCCAACCGCGGTGCCGGCATCAGCCCTTACTCGCCCATCAGCCGCTTGTTTCGCAATCCGATTTACCTCGACGTCGAGCGCGTGCCGGAGTTTCGCGGGTCTGCTCGCGCGCGGAAGCGCGTCGGCTCGCCGGGATTCCGGCAGCGCCTCGACAGGGTGCGGCGCATGCCCTCGCCCGAAAGCGGCGGCGAAGTGCCCTACGACCTTGTCATCTCGCTGAAGGAGGAAGTGCTCCGGCCGCTCTTTGCGGAGTTCAAGCATCGGCACATGGCGCGCCCCTCCGCGCGCGGGCGGAAGTATGCACGTTACGTCGAGGCCGGCGGGCGGATGCTCGAAGACTTCGCCACGTTCATGGCGCTCGCCGACCGGCTGTCCTTCCGCAGGCGCCGATCCGCGGACTGGCGCAACTGGCCCGCGGAGATGCGCGATCCGCGCTCTCCGGCGGTCGCGCAGTTCAAGGCGCGCTTCGCCGACGACGTGGAGTTTCATCGCTATCTCCAGTTCGAGACGGATCGGCAGGTGGATGACGCCCACGCCGCAGCGCAGACCGCGGGCATGACGCTGGGGTTGTATCACGACCTGGCCGTCGGCTCGGACGGCGGCGGATTCGATACGTGGGCGGCGCCGTCCGCGACCCGGCACCAGGCCTCTCCGCTTTTCGTCGGCGGCGCGACGATGGGTGCTCCGCCCGATCCGATGGCGCGCGACGGGCAGGACTGGCGTTTCCCTCCGCTGCACCCGATGGCACTCCGCGAGACAGGATACGACTACTGGATTCGGCTGCTGCGCGCGAACATGCGCGGAGGCGGGATGCTGCGCATCGACCACGTAATGGGCCTCTTCCGACAGTATTGGATTCCCGAAGGTCTCGGCGGTCGCCGAGGCGGGTACGTGCGCTTCCCATCGGACGATCTGCTGGGCATTCTGGCGCTGGAGAGCCGTCGCAGCCGGGTGATAGTGGTCGGCGAAGATCTCGGTACGGTTCAGCCGCAGGTGCCGCGCGAGCTGAAGCGCCGCGGCATTCTCTCCACGCGCGTGCTGCACTTCGAGCGCACGCGGCGCGGCGCCTTCCGCAAGCCCGGGTCCATATCCGACCACGCGCTCCTCGTCGCCGGCACGCACGACCTTCCGCCGATCGCAGGGTATCTCAGTGGAATGGACATCCGCCGGCGGGTGATCGGCCGGACCCTGCTCGACCCCGCTCCGTCCGCGGATGTTGATCTCCGCGCCGTGCGCACGCTGATGCGCGAACGACGACGCGACTGCGACATGTTGATGCGCCGGCTGGCGGCCGAAGGACTGCTGACGCCGCTCCAGGCCGAGGGGCTGCTGTTGGGTGATTTCTCGATTTTCCTCACGCCGGAGGGCAAGGCCGACACTTCGAGACTCCCCATCCTTGTCGATGCCGTGCATCGCTTCCTGGCACGATCCCCCGCGCCCCTGGTGGCCGTGTCGCTCGAGGACCTCGTTGGAGAGGAGATTCCCCTCAACATCCCCGGACTGCCGCCTGAATCAGGCTTCTGCTGGACCCGCGCGATGCGCGTCGCGTTGGAGAAGCTCGTGGGTGACGCCGGGATTGAAGGGCGGGTGTCCCGGGTCGCGGCAGAGCTGCGCGGGCGCCGATGACGCTTCGAGCTGTGTCGCGTCAGCCCCCCTGGATTGGCCGACCGTATCGCGAGGTTCACACGCGCGCAGCCACGCGCCGCTTGCCGGCGATGTTGGCGAGCAGCTCGTCAAAGGAGTCGGCGAAGAGCTTCACGCCCTCGATCCGCAACGTGTCCGTGACCTCGTCCATGTCGATGCCGAGCGCCGCCAGACGCTTCAGCGTGCGCGACGCTTCCTCCAGCCCGCGCTCCAGCGAGAGCGCCGGCGCGCCGTGATCGAGGAACGCTTCGATCGTCGCGGGCGGGAGCGTGTTGACCGTCTCGGCGCCGATCAGTTCGTCCACGTAGATCGTGTCGCGATACGCCGGGTTCTTCGTGCTGGTGCTGGCCCACAGCGGGCGCTGAACACGCGCCCCCCGGGCGCGCAGCGCGGCAAACGCCCCGCTGCCTTGAAACACCCGCTGAAACGCAGCGTATGCAAGCTTCGCATTGGCGATGGCCGCGCGCCCGAAAAGCTCGTCCACCGCCTGCCCCGCCTTCTTCAACGCGTCGAGCCGCTTGTCCACCAGCGAGTCCACGCGGCTGACGAAGAACGACGCCACCGACGCGACGCGCGACGCATCCCCCCCCCCGGCCGCAAGCCGCTGCAGCCCGGCGATGTACGCCTGCATGACGCGCTCGTACATGTCCAGCGAGAAAATCAGCGTGACGTTCACGCTGATGCCCTCGCCCAGCAGCGTTTCGATGGCGGGCAGCCCTTCCGGCGTGGCGGGAACCTTGATCATCAGATTGGGGCGCGCGACCTCGCGATGCAGGCGGCGAGCCTGCTCGATCGTGCCGCGCGTGTCCCCCGCCAGGTGCGGATTGACTTCGAGGCTGACGTATCCGTCCACGCCGTCCGTGCGGTCGTACACGGGCCGAAGGCGATCGGCCGCGTCGCGGATGTCCGGCAGGACGAGCGCTTCGTACGCGTCGAGATCCGACGCCGCGGACTCGCGCAGCGGATCGAGCAGACGATCATACGCGCGGCCGCCGGTGATGGCCTTCATGAAGATGGTGGGGTTCGAGGTGACACCGGTCACGCCGGACGCGATGAGGCGGTCGAGTTCGCCGGAGTCGATCATCGTGCGGCTGATGTTGTCGCACCAGACGGATTGCCCCAGCCGTCGCAGCTCCTGCATTCTCGGATTCATCCCTGTCGCTCCCGCGGAACTCGCGTCAGTGAACCTCGCCTGCCGGTTTAAGTCGCGTCCGGCAGGAGGCTCGTAAGGAGTCTATCGCCGGTTCGTCGGCGCGTCGCCAGGTTCGAGGAGCGGTGAGCAGACGTGTGCCGCCGACTGGATGAAAGCTCGCTGAAGAGAAACCGGGTGGCACGGTCTGGCGTACTCGTCAGGCCGTGGCGAACGGGGCAAGATCATGGTCAACGGAGTACCTGGACCATGTCCCCCATCCGCCGCATCCTTGACCGATGACCGGCTTCAGCCGGGCGGTGTTTGCCACCCCCATGAATTGTTGGGCAGGATGTTTGCTAGAAAAGGGAGCTGGCTTCAGCCGGGCTCTCCGCATGGACCGAACGCATCCACGCCAAGCCCGGATGAAGCCGGCCGAAGACAAGCGGGGGGCGGCACGCACTCCACCAACTCGAGTGGGTGGCGAGCGCTGGTCGGCTGAAGCCGACCCCCGAATGGTAAGCATCGAGTGGGTAGGCTTCGATGGTGCGGGGAATGGTTGCGCGGGCCATGATCGCGCGGGTCTTGATCAGGCGGGCTTAGGAATCCGTGCCCGCCGACTTTCGCAAGCCTGCCGGGCGAGCCGAGCGGGCGCTGCTCAGCGCGCGACTTCCGTCGGCGATCATTCCGAAGGGGATCCAGTTGAATTGACGCTGGTTGCCGCGCCCGATATCGTCGATCGTTGTATGAAGCGCACCTCCCGTACGCCATCACACTTTGCAGGATTCACCCGCGCCGTCCGCATGGCAGCCTGCGTCCTGACCGCCGCCATGGGTCTGGTTGCCGCAGTCGGGCTGTCTGGATCCTGCGCGAGCGGGCCGTCTTCCATCCCCGCTGCACGCTCGGTCACGGACGAGTGGAACGCCGCCGCGAAGCCGGCGGACGCATCCCTGAGCGCGGGCGCGGCCGTTTCTATCGGCGAGGAGACCTCGACTCCGCAGGCCGCTCCCGTTGCGGTCATGGAGGGAGGCGGCGGCGTGAAACGCGAGCCGTTCGTCGATCTCCTGATTCGCTTCCATGGTCCCGCGCTGCTGGAGGAGCTGGCCGTCACGACGTGCGCCCAGCAGGAACTGGAGCGCCGCGGATTGGCGGTGCGGGATGAAGACGTCGAGCTTGAATATCAGACTCTGCTTGCCGACATGACGAATCCGCTTCACGCAGTCACCGGCGCCGCGCCCGATCGCCGCGAGGCCCAGCGCGTCCTCGAGGCCGTTCTCGCCGAGCGCAACATCCCCCTGGCGCAATTCCGCCTCGGCGTGCGGCGGCAGGCGATGCTGCGCAAGCTCATCGAGCGGGAAACGACGGTGTCCGATGAAGAAGTGGAGCGAGATCTGCGGGCGCGCCGCGGGGAGCGCGTACAGGTCCGGCACATTCAAGTGGCCACGCCCGCGCAGGCTGAGACGGTGCTGCGGGAGCTGCGCGGCGGGGCGGCGTTTGCGGACGTGGCCGGGAAGTTCAGCGGCAATGCGGCAACGGCGGCGCGCGGCGGATTGCTGGAACCGTTCTCGCGGGACGACGAGCGGGTTCCGGCGATCCTGCGCGAGGCGGCCTTCAACCTGCCCGCAGGTGAGGTGTCCGCTCCCCTTCGAGTGGGGCACTGGTATCATGTGCTGACGCTCGAAGGACGGCTGCCGGCGTTGGAAGCGCCGGACGCGGCCACGCTGGAAGACGTTCGACGGCGACTGACGCGGATGAAGCAGGACGAAGCGCTGCCCAGGCTGTACCGCCGCATGCTCGAGGAGGCGAACATCGTCGTGCTCGATCCGGCCCTGAAGGACGCCTACGATGCGTGGCGTCTTCGGCCCGCCGGCTGACGGGGAGATGTTGCGTGAAGGGCTTTCCATCCATCCTGATGTTCGGCGGACCGGGCACGGGCAAGGGCACGCAGGGCACGGTGCTCGGTCAGCTTCCCAACCTGGTGCACCTGGCCATGGGCGACATCTTTCGCGCCCTCGACAAGTCCTCGGACTTGGGCAAGGAGTTCCTGTCGTACTCGACGAAGGGGCTGCTCGCGCCCGACGCCTTCACCGTGCGGCTCTTCCGGCAGCACGTGGACGGGCTGGTCGCCGCCGGGCGCGTGCGCGCCGGGTATCATCTGCTTCTGCTGGACGGCATTCCCCGCACGCTCGCGCAGGTCGAGCAGCTTCGCGACGCGATCGAGGTGCGACGCATCATCTGTCTCGTGGTTGAGAACCGCGAAGCGCTCGTCGCCCGCCTCAGCGCCCGCGCGCTGAAGGCCAACCGCCCGGACGACGCCGACCCGGCCGTCATCCGCCGGCGCCTGGAAGTGTACGACGCGGAAACCTGCCCCGTTCTGTCCGCGTATCCCAAGAGCCTCATCGCCACGATCAACGGCGACCAGCACCCGCTCACCGTCCTGCGCGACATTGCCGCGGACCTCAGCGCCGTCGTGTCCGGCGACATCTGAGCGCGCGAATGAGGAGCGCGCCGGGTGAACAGCTCGCCGGATGAACTGCGCGCCCCATGGATCGCGCGCCCCATGGACCGCGCGCCCCGGGGAACAGCGCACGGGGTGGCACGGGTCTGCAGCAGCAGACCCGTGGATCGCGCGGGCCGATATCCGCATCCCACGTTGCAATCCCTGTACCCGCTTTGCACCGTTTCCCGGCAAATGCGCCGCACCATGCCTTCCTTGGGAAAACTCCGCTGGAATGTGCCCGTTTCTTCGGGCCTGTCGGCAAAACCGAAGCGCCGACCCACGATCGCGCGGCCAGAATGTTACCCCCGGGCTGGAGAGACTCCGCCCGTCCGCCCAGGTCGTGGGTCGCCAGTCGGGATCGTCCTCGCCTGCCGAAAGGCACGCGCCCTCGGCCGAGAATCGCAGCGCGGGCGGACATCCTTCCCAGAGGACGCAGAGGGCTTAGCGGCCGGACTCACGCGACGAAAACCTCGCGTCGATGCCATGCGAGGGCCGTGGCATCAGGTTCATAGCGGCTCGGCTTGCGTAGTTGCGTTCCCTCGATTGCAACGAGGGCTGCGCGGTGGATAACACTGGCGTGTTTAACGACAAGCCTGTGGGAAACGACCACCCGAAAGTCGTCGTCAAACGCGATCAGTCCCAGGTCGAACGCACGGTGGTGCAGCACGGAGAGGGCGATGCCGTTGCGCGGGTCTCCGCGCCGGGATTCATCCGTGTTCCACGGGATGATATGGCCTGCCTCCAGCAGCTCAGGGATTCTGATCCCCGAAATGGCGCACTCGAAGTTGTACCCGGACAACACGGTTGCACGGAACAGCGATTGTACGCGGCGCACCGGGACGCCGCGGACGACCTCGGTCTCACCGACCCTCGCGGCCAAGTCTTCAGCGGACTCCTCTGGCAACGGGCCGACGGCGCCCAACCCAATGCGCTCCGCCGCAACCTCGCTTTCGGCTGCGAGCGAATGCCAATAGTTCCAAAACTCCATGAACATCGCCTCGTCCGCCCCCGACGCGTTTTTCAAGCCAACCCGCTTGCGAGCCTTCTGCGCTGGATCGAAGTTGGCGAAGTTGCACAGCTTCATGGCCGCCGCGTTGGGTGTGCGACGAAGCAGCCTGGCGAGGCGGATGACGTCCGGGTTTGAGCGGTGGAGGCGGCCGAAGGGCGTACGGCAGTACAGGTTGAACGCTACGAGGAGTTCGTCGCGGGTCCAGTGGTCTCCTGCGGCCATGCAGGCATCCTGGCAAATCGCAACTACTCGGGGAACGACTGCAGCCGCGGCGGACCAGGTCGCGCGGGGATTGCCGTCGAGCCCCGCCTTCCACAGCGGTCTTCGCTCGCCCCTTCCGCCTCCCGTGCTTGCCCCCGCATCCGCCGGTTGGCCCGCGCTTCATCCCTGAGTACACTCCCCGTCTCGGCGTGGACCGGCGCGGGGCGCGTGCGGACGCCGGGTCTGACGGACCAACCGCCTTGAGCGTGATACCCGACAATCAGCGCATCGTGATCACCGGCGTCGGACTGACCTCGCCCATCGGCAACACGCTCGCCCAGATGCGGCGCAGCCTGCTCGACGGGGTGTCCGGCGTCACTTCGATCGAAACCCGCTTCATGGGACGCGTGCTGGCCGGCGTGTGTCGCTTCGACGAGAAGCAGTACCAGGCCGGCAAGGAGCGCCGCCGCGGCACGCGGGCGGGGGCGGTGTCGATCTTCTGCTCGCACGAGGCGCTGAAGGACGCGGGGATCGAGCTGAAGGACCGCGACACCTCGCGCGTCGGCGTCTTCATCGGCGTCACGGAGCACGGGACGGTCGAGACCGAAAACGAGATCGCCGCCATCCGCGAGTACAACTACGACGTCAAGTACTGGTCCCACCACCACAACCCGCGCACCGTCGCCAACAACCCCGCGGGCGAAGTGACCATTAACCTCGGCATCATCGGCCCGCACTACACCATCGGCGCCGCCTGCGCCGCGGGCAACGCCGGCCTCATCCAGGCCGCCCAGATGCTGCGGCTCGGCGAGGTCGATCTGGCCATCGGCGGCGGCGTTTCCGAGAGCATCCACTCCTTCGGGATCTTCGCCAGCTTCGCGGCGCAGAACGCCCTGGCCGACCACGCGGACCCCACTCGCGCCTCCCGGCCGTTCGACGTGGATCGCAAGGGCATTGTCGTGGCCGAGGGCGGCGCGCTGTTCGTGCTTGAGCGGCTGACCGACGCCAAAGCCCGCAGCGCGCGGATCGTGTGCGAACTTGTCGGGTATGCGATGAATTCGGACGCCGCCGACCCTGTCCTTCCCACGCCGCAGCGGCTCTCCCAGTGCATGAGGAAAGCGCTCGATCGAGCGCGGCTCGAACCGTCGGACGTAGACATTCTCAACACCCATGCCACAGGGACCGAGCTGGGCGACATCCAGGAGGCCGAGGCCATCCGCGACGTGTTCGCCGGCTGCTCCGGCGTGTTCGTCAACAACACCAAGAGCTACATCGGGCACGCGATGGGGGCGGCCGGGGCGTTGGAACTGGCAGGGAACTTGCCCGCCTTTCAAGACAAGGTGGTCCATCCGACGATCAATGTGGACCGGCTGGACGAGCGGTGCGCCATGACGGGGCTTGTCTTGAACAAACCGCGGACCGCCTCTAGAGTGAACGTGATTCTCAACAACTCCTTTGGGATGCTGGGAATCAATTCCGTGGTGATCGTCAGGCGATGGGCGGATTGAGCCTGTCGGCAGACGCGCGGGAATGCGGCTCGGATGCCCGCGCAGGCCCGGCGTGGATCCTCGGCCGGGTAGCGCGACATAATCTATTGAGGCAACGAAGCTTAGATGACTAAAGACGTGGTCAAGAACATCGTCCTGGAGATTATCGCCGTCGTGGCGCCGGATGAGGATCTGTCCGACCTCCGCGGGGATGTCCGCCTGCGTGACCAGCTCGACATGGATTCGATGGACTTCCTCGACATCGTGATGGAGCTGCGCAAGCGGTACAAGGTGGAGGTGCCCAAGGAGGATTATCCTCGCCTCGCCACGCTCGACGGCTGCGTCGAGTATCTCCAGCCTCGGCTCGCGGCGGTCAATGTGCCCGTTTAGCAGGGGCTGCGCCGGGGATGACGCCTCACGCCGCGGGACGGCGGTTCGCTCGTCCCGCAGCCCCACGTCCATCCATGCGATGCTGCCGCCGATCGGTTCATCATGACCGCGCTCCTCACCGCACAAAGCGTTCGCGTTGAATACGGACCGCTGGTGGCGGTCAGGGATGTGTCGTTCGAGCTTTTCGGCGGACAGCTCCTCGGGCTGATCGGTCCCAACGGTGCCGGCAAGACGACCCTGATGCGCGTGCTGGCCGGGCTGCACGCCCCGACGCGCGGTGAAGGGCTGGTCATGGGTCACCCGGTCCGCGGAGAGACCGAGGTCGTACGGCGCGAGGTTGCCTTTGCTCCGGATTCGCCGCCCGCGTACGAGGACATCAGCCTCATCGCGTTCCTGCGCTTCATCGGACTGGCCTACCAGATCGACCCGCAGGAGACGGAGGAGCGCATCGACTTCTGGCTGGACCGGCTCTGGCTGTCCGACAAGCGCGAGGTGAAGATCGGCGCGCTCTCGCGCGGCATGAGGCAGCGCGTCACGCTTGCCCGCACCTTCCTGCCCAACCCGCACGTCCTGCTGCTCGACGAGCCGATGACAGGGCTGGACCCGGCCGGTCGCGTGCAGCTTCGCGGCGTGCTGGCGAGCCTGCGCGATCAGGGCTGCGCGATGATCGTCTCGTCGCACATCCTCTCCGACCTGGAAGCGGTGGCCTCGCACATCGCCATTCTCGAACACGGCGCGCTGGTCCGCTTCGGCGCGACGCACACGCTGCACGACCGCGCCTCGGGGCGGCGCGCCTATCTGCTGCGCGTCGTTTCCGAGACGGATCGCGTCGTCGAACGGCTCGCGGAGACGGAGGGCGTGACGGACCTGCGCATCGATGACGGCAAGGTGCGCTTCGAGTACGACGAGCTGGAAGAGCGTGCGGCCGACCTGCTGGCGAGCCTCGTCAGCGCCGGCGTGCGCGTGGCGTCGTTTCAGCCCGTGCGCGAAGGGCTGGAGGAGGCCTATCTTCGGAGCGGCCTTCGACAGGTCGATTAGCGGGGCGGGCTTGTCGGGTGGCACGGGTCCGCAGAAGCGGACCCGTGGTCACGGAGTGGCGCCGCCCGGCTGTGGCACCGGTTTCCAACCGGTGGTTGTGGGACAGGTTTCCAACCTGCACCTGTGGCACCGGTTTCCAACCGGTGGTTGTGGGACAGGTTTCCAACCTGCGCCTGTGGCACCGGTTTCCAACCGGTGGTTGTGGGACAGGTTTCCAACCTGTCCAAGTGCAGGTGCGGATTGCATGCCACCCTGCACAGCGTCGCGCGTCGGCGTGAGCCAGGGACGGCTTTTCAGAGCGCGGTCGGGAGCTGCGCATCCAGCTCGTCAAGCGATTCGATCGTGACCGCCGGCTCGCCGCCCGGAGCGGGCGGCGCGTCCGCGTAGATGCCGTCGGCGCGCAGGATTCTCACGCTCTTCCACCCAAGCGGGTTGGGCGCGACGAAGTCCTTGGCGGGATTGTCGGCCACGTAGGCGCATGGGGCCGCCTTCGCCGCGAACAGGCTCATCACGCGCTCAAACGCCAGCGGACTCGGCTTGCCCGCCCCTTCGCCGAGCTCGTCCGTGAGGATGATGTGCTCGAACGCGGGGCGGATCGCGAGCGAATCAAGCTTGGCCCACTGCACCGCGGATGGACCGTCGCTGATCAGGGCCAGCCGCGCGACGCTGCGAAGGCGCGCCAGCGCGCGGCGGGCGTCGTCATGAAGCGAGAGGATCGGGGTGTGCCCGCGATAGCAGGCGATCATGCGCTGCACCAGTGCCGCATCGACCGGCGCGCCGCGCTCGAGCAGGAGTTGATCGAACACGCGGCGGCGGTGGGCGGAATCGAACAGCCGGGTCATGTCCCGCACCGCGGATTCGACCGGCCCCAGCACGTCGGTGAACGCCGCGGCCACAGCGCGAAAGCCGCCAAGGGCGAACTGCCGCTCCGGGTAGAGCGTGTCGTCGAGGTCAAAGACCACGACGGGACGATCCCGGGATGTCGTCTGGCGAGCATGCATACGGGCGGGCAAGCTGGCCCGCTCGCCAAATCTTACGATAATCCGCCCCGGGATCGAGCGTGTCGGCGGGCGGCGCGCCCGGCAGCGGAGACACGGAACACGAGAGGCGACGGTCCATGAAACCAGGCTTCAATCCCGGCATCGTCCGCGAAGTGACGGCTTTGGTGACCGAGGACATGTGCCCGGCCTTCGACGGAGTGGTAGTACACCGCTGCTACTCGACTTGGTCGCTGGTGCATCACATGGAACTGGCCGCCCGCCAGGTGCTCGTCGATTTTCTGGAATCGCACGAGGAAGGCATGGGCGTGCACATCAGCGTGGATCACGTCGCTCCCTGCCGAGTGGGCAAGACGGTCCGCGTCCGCGCGGAGTTGGCCGCCGTCGACGACAACCGCGTCATTTGCGATGTCGCCGCCTACGACGGCGATCGGCTGCTCGCCAAGGGAAGGCAGATACAGGCCGTGCTGCGGGCGGAGACGATCCGGCGGATCATCGACAAAGCATGATCGCGGGCGGGCCGCGGAAGTGCTCCCGCGGCCCGCCCAGATCCGCAGACCCTGCCCTCAGCGCGGCTCGGGGCGTCAGGCTTTGGCCGCGTACTTCTTCGGCTCGGCCTTGACCTTGTCCGCGCACTCGTCGCAGCAGACGCAGACCGTGCGGTCGCCGATCTTCACGTTCTTGCCCTTGTCCTTGATTTCCCAGTCGCACACCGGACACTTGCTGGCCATGTGTTTTCTCCTTTGAAACCAGCCCTTGACGGATCGCCGGAAGAACCAGCGGCAGCCACTGGGCCCGCCGCCTGTTCAGCGGGACACCGACTGCCCCGCTCCGCGATTCAAGGCAAGATTACGCCCCGGGCGCGGATCAGACTTGTAAGCGATTGCTCGTTTCGCGGAGGGTGGCCCGCGCGAGAGGTCCGCGCAGTTCACGGGGCGATGCGCCGAAGGCGCGACGGAAGGCGCGGGTCAGGTGGCTGTGGTCAAAAAAGCCCTGTTCAAGAGCAAGCGTCGTGAGGTCCTCGCAGCCCTCGGCAAGTGCATGCAGGGCGGCCCGGAGGCGAAGCTGGAGGCGATACTCCTGGATGGTCAACGTGGTGTGCTCCCGGAACAGGCGGCACAGGTGGAACGGGGACACGCAGGCGCAACGCGCGAGGGCGGAAAGCTCCACCCGCGCCGTGGGGTGCACAGCCAATCGGGAGATCACCGTCTCAACCGCAGCGCGGTGGGCTTCGCGCGTGGCGCGGCGACGGTCGGGTCGCGGCGGCTCGGCCCCGTTGTCCCGCGCCAAGGATTCCAGCAGCGCGAGCGCGCTTTCTTCCGCGTCGACGTCGCGCAGGAGTCCTCTGCGCAAGTCCTGCACGAATCGCCCCTGTCGGGCGAAGGTCCGGGACGAGCACACGGCATCCGCGGGCGCGTCGATGCCCTCCTGCGTCCATGCGTCTTTCATGCGACCGCTGGTCTCGCCGAGCGCATGCCGCAGCTCGTCGCTCAAGGTGAAGCTGACGCAGATGTCGCCCCCGTCGGTCGGATGGCTGACGCGATAGGACCGCCGGGGATTGAAGCAGACCACGCGGTTCGCGTTGGCGACCAGCTCGCGCGACCCCTCGTGCTTGACGAAGACGCCGCGGCTGATGAACGCCAGGCTCGGCGCGCGCGTGCATTCCTCTTCCCCGCGACCTCCGCGCGGGTGCCGACAGCGCACCTCCCGCACGGACAGGAGCGAACTGCGGAACAGGTTTTCTTCAATAATGCAACCGGCCACATCATTATTGAGGTGGCGCAACCTCGAAAAGTCAAGCGACCACACGACGATGCGGTCCCATACAACGACACTACGTGACTTGCGACGCATCGTCAGAAAGGCCATTGCAAGGGCCTGAATCGCAGCATGATTGTGGGAAGGGGCAACCGCTGAGCATCGTCGCGCGCCCGGCTCATACGGGGGCGGACGATCTCACAGGTCCGCGGCCGCGGTCCCGTGCCGCCTCGCGCGGAACTGGCCGCCGTGGACGACAACTGCGTCGTTTGCGACGTCGCCGCTTATGATGGCGATCGGCTGCTTGCCTGCGGAAAGCAGGTTCAGGCCGTGCTGAAGGCGGAGGCGATCCGGTGGATCATCGAGCGAGGTTAGCTAAGCCCGCAGCGACGCGGGCCGGACATCACTTCATCGGGTGAGCGCTGCACACTCAAACGGCCTGGAACATAGGTTCGACTTGGCGTTCACAGTCCGGATTTCGGGCTTGACTCCCACCTTGCGTTCTGCTACCCTGTCGTCATGCAAGTTCGAGCTTCCCCGGACTTGGCGGCAGAATCCGAGGAAAAACGTCCGTCTGGGCCCTTGTGTAAGGCCACCCAGCAACCGAACGAGGTCGTTTTTCGCAAGGAGGCTGCGATGGAATCGCAAGCCCGTTATGCAAACGGGGGTCTGGCAGCACTATGCGCCGAGACCCGAGACCCGAGGTTTCGGTCCGAAATCGTTAGGAGGGCCGCACTCATGGTCCTCGTTGGAGGCACCCTCATCTGCCCCTCGCTTTGGCCCCTAAGGGCGGTCCCCGAACCGGCCGTGTCCGCCGTCCTGCCGCCTAATGTGAGGATCGAAATCGCCCAGCCCGCCGACGTTGCGATCGAATCCACCGAGCGGTCCGACCACCAGTCTTGGGGTAACCTCGCTACGTTCTCTAGCCCTGCCATAGCCGAGCCAGAGGCGTCGCCGCTGATCGTCCAAGCCGCAGCAATGCCTCTGTTGCTTCCCGTTCGGTTGCCGGGCGCGCCGCTGATGATGTTGTCCTTCACTTGGACGGCCGGCGGATCGGACGACCTGTGGAGTACGGCGTTGAACTGGGGCGTGGGAGGCATGGGTTACCCGGACGACGCGACGGATGACGCGACGTTCGACGACTGCGGCTTCCACGCGGAATTCAACGCCAATCGCACCATTGACGATCTGAACGTCGACGTCTCGAGCGACTTCTGCGTGAGTTATTTCGACGCCAATGGCACCGAGTACACGCTGACGTGCGACACCGTGACGCTCACCGGCCTCAGCGATGGCGTGAAGGTCGTCGAGAAGGCCGGGATCGAGACCAACTGATCCAGGGACGGCGCTCGCGCGTCCGTCGTGTACTCTTTCGCAGGTCCGTCCCGGAGTTTATCCCATGCGTCCATGTTGCCTTGCCAGCGGCGCGCTCGTTGCCGTCACAGCGTCCTCCCTCGCGCAGGTCGAAATCCCACCCGGCTTCGAAATCGTGGATGCGGTGGTGACGGAGAACCAGACGAATTTCCCTTGTTTGAATGATTGCGGCCAGATTGCCTACACCGAGCGATTCGGCGGGGGGGCTTCAACGCAGGAAATTCTGCTCTATGACAACGGTCTATTGGTTCGCGTCACAACTAACAACGATCGGGACGTTGCGGCATCCATGAACAACCATGGCCAAATGGTGTGGCTACGAGGACAGGGTTCGGGGGACGCCCATCAGGTTGTTCTCTATGAAAACGGCATAGAGAGAATGATTCAGGATGACGACCGACTTGTGAGTCCTGCGTCCATAAGCAATTTGGGCACTGCGGTCTGGTCACGAAACCAATCCGAGGAATGTCCGCTCCGTTCGGAGGTCTTTGTCTTCGATGGGAATTCGATCCAATCCATTTACAACTCCGAGTTGATGCTCCAGGGCGCGGACATCAACGACGCGGGCTGGATCACCTGGATGAGCTCGGACTTCTGCGTCGGTCCCTGGGTGGGAACCATCCAGTTGGCCTGTGGCGGACCTGTTGTGGACCTCCCTTCCTCCTACCCACAGGTTCAGGGGCCGAAGCTCAATCGCCGGGGGCTGGTTGTCTGGGATGCGCAAAGCAACCTTGAGGTTTGGGAAAACGGCGCAACCGAGTTGATCCTTGACACGGTCGACGCAGCGGTTCCCAACATTGGAGACGGCGGCGAAATCTACTTTGCCCGTTTCGACCGACCGCGGCGACGCTGGAATGCGTGGCTGTACCGCCCAGAACCCGGTGGACCGCGCTTTTACCGCCTTACGCAGGATGACTACGACGCGAGTCGAGGCAGCGTCAATTCCTGGGGCGAGGCCGCTTGGGTGAGTTGGCGCGATCCCAACCACGGCGACTGGAGCGGGGGCATCCGCCTGCTGCGACGGATTCGCACGGGAGACTCCGAGTTCGATGGCGACGTGGATGCAGCGGATTACTCCCGATTGCACGGATGCCTGACGGGTCCGATTACAACGACCGGGCTGTGCGAGTGCCGTTTCCTGGATATCGACTACGACGGCGATCTGGACTTGGCCGATTTCGCCCGATTCCAGAATGCTTTTGGAGCTTCGTACTGACGGATGTCATAAACCGGCTGCGCCAACGCGTTAAACCTCCACAGTGGGTCCACCGTGATCGCATCCGGAACCGCGTTCATCAGTGCTTTCATGTAAAGGGCTTGCATTTTTCCGCGATGATTCTTCGTTACGCACTGAAAGGAACCAAGTCATGAAGACATCCTATCTTCTTGGAATCACACTCGGATTGTGTTGGGGTGCGCTCCTGCTCATAATGCCCGCGGTTCCCGTGGCCGGGCTCGGTGCCAATGCCGCGTTGCTGGTGGATTGTGACGAGAACAATACAACCACTTTTAATGGCGGCATCAACAGCAGTTGGACGCAAGGTGGAAACTGGTCGTTCGGTGTGCCTGATTCCAACAAGTGCGCCGTTATTCCCGCCGACGACGACGGAGATGAGCACTTCGACGTCGTGATCCCCGGCAGTACGACGGCCTACTGCAAGACGCTTACCATCGAGGACGAGGGCGACGACCGCAGCACCCTGTTCCTGACGGGCGGCTCGACGCTGGTGCTCGGCGACGGCGGAACCCTCACCTCCACGATCGATGGACAGTTCGACCTCAGCGTGCATCCCAGCAGCCCCGCCACGCTGAAGATCGACGGGGTTCATACCGTTCAGGGCAACGGCGGCGCCATCGTGTTGAACAAGGGGCCGTGATCGAGGAATACGCGGATGGTGACGACAAGCTCATCCTCAAGGCCACGAGCACGTGCAGCAACCAGTCGTGCTCCATGACGCTGCGCGGCGACGGGCACATCAAAGTCAACATCGACAACCGCGCCTACGTGATCGCGGACGACCACATCTGGCTCGAAGATCGCGCCAAGACAGGCACAAGCGACGGTTGGTGGTGGGTCAAGGAAGCAGGCACGCTGGAGATCTCGGCGGAGGTCACCGGCGCCAGCGCCTGGTACGTCGATTCCGACAGTGCGGACAACAAGGTGTTGCTGATTGAGGACAGCGGTTGCGTGAAATCCAGCGGCCCGGTCACGCTGCTGGGCGGCGAACTGTCGTGTCCATGCGGGACCACGTTCTGTACGACGGGCAAACTCACATGGAAATCGATCGCGGTCGGTCAAAACACGACCGAGCCGCTCATCCGAACCACATCGACCTCCGTCGCCACATTTGGGCTGGGCGGCTCGGGTACTTGCTCCTGCACGACGAGTTGCCCGTAGTCGTACTCCTTCGAGGCGAGCGCCTTCGAAAGCACATGCGGCACCCTTGAACGGCGGCAGGCTCGTCAAGAAAAAAGGCCAACAAAACCGTGGTGCTGCGGTGGTTGGGCCGACGTCGACGGAACCAGTTTGAGCGGGGGCGCCAAGCCAGCGCCCCCGCTTGTCTGGGAACAGTTTCCGCGCTCAAACGTACCGCCCTCGCCGCCGCCGACCTCCGAGACGCCTATCCGCCTGCGGTTCCATCGCGCGGCGCGGCGTCCGCGCCTCGGTCGCGCAGCTTCAACGCATGAGCATCCCCCGCGAGCGATTCCCGCGCCAGCGCCTCCCCCGCATGTACGAACCCGGCGCGGCGCATCCGCGTGTAGCGCACCAGCCAGACGAGCGGCCCGCTGAGGACGTACGCGAAGACCATCAAGAACAGCCAGACCGTCTTGTGCGTGAAGAACACGGCGACCAGCAGCATGGCGAGGATCAGGTGGCTGAACGGCTTCTTTCCCTTGAAATACGCCTGCACGCGGCGATACGGAATCCGGCTGACCATCAGGCATCCGGTCCCGAGCAGGAACACGGGAATCGCGTACACGATCCAACGACGCGCCCCGGCCGAGAGCTGGTCGTGCAGGAACATGAACGTCACCATCATCGCGGCCGCGCCGGGGCTGGGCAGTCCGCGGAAGGTGCGGTAGTCGAAGTCCTCGCGGTCGTGCTCGACGTTGTATCGCGCCAGGCGCATCGCGGCGAAGGCGACGTACAGCGCCGCGCAGAGCCACGCGATCTTCCCCAGCAGATCGCTGCTCAAGGGCGACACGACGGTGACGTCCTTCAGCTCGCGCATCATGTACGCGATCATCAGCGTGGCCGGCGCCGCGCCGCAGGTCACCACGTCCGCCAGCGAATCGAGCTGCCCGCCGAAGTCCGTGGTGCTGCGCGTGACCCTCGCGGCCAGTCCGTCCAGCCCGTCGCAGACCATGCCCAGCAGGACCATGAAGGCGCCGATCGACAGCCAGGAGGGCAACATGCGTTCGATGAAGCGGCTGTTCAGGGTCCATTCATCAGCGGCGGGCGTACCCTTGCCGAGGTCGAACATCGCGTGCAGCCCGAAGTGAATCGCCGCGAAGCCGCACAGCAGGTTGCCCAGCGTGAACAGGGTCGGCAGCATGGAGAGCGACCGCAGCCGCCGCCGTCGAGAGCGGTGATGAGGCGCGGAGAGTTCAGGCTCGATGGGGTTCATCAGACGGCTCGATTCCCGGGAAAAACATCGCGGTTCACAGATGTGCGGCTCATTCGACGGTGGCGGCGATCACGCCGTCCCCATGGCTTCCCGCGCGGGCGCCGCCGCTTTCGGCGCTGCCTCCTTCGGCGCCGACTCCAGCGCGGGCTGCCGTGCCAGCAGCGTCAGCGCGCCCTTGACCTTGTCGCCCAGCCGGACGCAGACCTGCGTGCCCTCCAGCTTCGGGATGACCAGCTCCGTGCGCGAGCCGAACTTGATCAGACCGATGCGCTCCCCAATCGCCACGCGCTGATGCGCGTCCACGCGGCAGATGATGCGACGGGCGACCTTGCCCGCGACCTGGCGGACCTCGACCGGACCGGGCATCGATGGCTCGGGATCCAGCAAGATCGTGTTGGATTCGTTCCGCCGACCGGATTCCGGATGCCGCGCATCGAGAAACTCTCCCGCCCGGTACGCCAGCGACCGGACCCGCCCACTGCACGGCGCGCGGTTCAGGTGTACGTTGAAGATGCTCAGAAACATGCCGATGCGGATGGCCGGTCCGCCGATGGCGTCGTGATGATCCAGCTCGGTGATCTCGGTGATCGTGCCGTCCGCGGGCGAGCAGAGATCCCCCGGTGCGTAGGTGCGGGATCGCGGCGGATCGCGGAAGAACGCCACCGCCCACGCCCACACCAGGGCAAACGGGATGATGAGAGGCCACCACGCGAGCGAGGCGAGATACGCCAGCCCGCCGAGAACAACGGTGGCCAGCGCGATCTCCCTGACGCCCTCGCGTGCGATCAGCATGAAGCCTGAACTCCGGTTGTGTCGAATCCCAATGCCACCCGTGCGACGCAAGCGCGCCGCCGCACGCGAGCATCATACCACCACTCCGCAATGGCAACACGCCCCCCCGACCTGCTTTCGCCGATCGAGGGGGCGCGTAAGGGTTGAGCATCTCGTGCCGCTGTTTCCTGTGGCACCGGTTTTTAACCGGTGGATGTGCCACAGGTTTCCAGCCTGTGGTCCTTCGACTTGTCGGTTCGGAGCACCCACCGCCTGTCGAAAACGGGCTCGGTGGCGGTCCCGGTTCTGCTTCGACTCCCAATCCTCGTGTACTGCACGGTGAACCGACGAGCCGCTTCGAGGTTCAGCGACGGCCGTCCTTTTCATCCCGTTGCACGTCGGGCCGGTTTCCGGTCGAGGTTGCGGGCTTCGCGCTCAACGCGGCACGCTCCCGCTCGCTCATCTGCGCACGCTCCCGCGCGCTCATCGAAGCCCGGTCCTTCTCGCTCATCTCCCCGCCGAAGCGACCCGTCATCCCCAGCCGATCCAACGCGCCGAACCGATCATCGCTCACGCGGCTCATCGGCGGCCTGCTGCCTCCACCGACCGGATACTCCCGGCGATCGGGCATCGGCTGGATCGTCACCGGCCTGACCGGCTTTGCCTCCATCGGCGGCGAGTGCCGCCGCAGGTCGTCGATCAGGGGAACCGGGCGATGCTCGCACACCGTCTTCCAGTAACCTTCACGAACCACCACGTCCTCGCACACGCTCTCCCACCGCCCCGGGCAGATCACAACCTGTTCGCAGACGTCTTCATACCAGCCCTCGCGAAGCAGCACGCGCCGCAGCTCCCATCTCTGGCAGGCCGGGGTGATCACCACCTCTTCCCACCGGTATCCGACGAACCGCCCGTACGCGTCGAACGCGGCAACCTCGCGCCACTCCGTTACGGCCGGGATGTCCACGAGCACGTTGCGATCTTCGTACACCGCCTCGTGCCAGACCCGGCGATGCACCATCTCGGTGCGCGGCGGAACCCAGACGTTGCGCATCCGCTTTTCGATCACCGGAGGCACCCAGACGCGCCGGCAGTTCGCGTGACCGCAGTCGCGATCATCATGCCGCACGTCCACGCGAACCTGACCGCTCGCGACGTTCATCCATCCGCCGGCCACGAGCAGAGCCGGCGCCAGAGCCTTAAGCCCCTTGTTCCATCTTCCAGCGCCGAACATGGTCTGTGCCTCCTGTGTTTGGAGTTTCAGCCCGGCGATCACGCGACCGCCGTACAGGAGATTGGACACGCGAAACGCGTGGAAGTTTGCGAAGGCGACAAGAGGCGACGAGGCGGCGCAATTCGAGAAGATGCAGAGGTTTACGCTGCAGCGCGGCGGGAGCGGCCCATCAGCGAGGCGACGGCAACGGCGACGGCGCACGCGGCGGTCTGAAAGACCAGACCCGCAAGGGTGGGCGTCTTCTGCGCGGTCCATGTCAGCACCAGCGTCCCGAGCGGAGAGCACCCAAACAGACCGGAAAAAACCAGGGGTTCTCTGGTCGTGGCGGCCTGGTACCCGGCGTAGGCAAGGTCCAATGCCGGAAGTCCCAGCCACATGACGCAGAGGATGAAGATGGACAGCCCGCGCGCCGTCTTCTCGCGCGCCGCGCAGACTCTCGCCATCGCCAGAAAAGTCAGACACGCCATCGTGCAGGCCAGCCCCGTCTTCAGCCAGATGCTCCATGCCTCTGTGACGAACGTCGTGCCGGCGCCGTGCGTGAGCATGGAGTCCTGCACGAGCGGCTTCCAGATCGGCCGGCCCAGCACGGCGGTGATGCCGCAGATGAGCAGTGGAAGGGCAATGCCCAGCGCGATGTCCGGCAGACGGTCGGGCCAGCCGCGCAGCTTCGTGCCCATCGAGGAGATGTGCCGCAACGTGGCCGCACTGCTGATCGGCAACAGCGCCAGCAGCAGCCCGACGCAAAGGCTCACCAGCCAGTGCGTTTGCGCGGTGGCGATCTCGCCCATGAACTCGAACTGCTTGATCTGGGAAACCCGCTGATAGACCACCGTCCCTATCGTTGACGCGATCAACCACATGAGCAACAGCACCGACCCGCGCAGGCCGTTGAGCGCCGGCAGCTCCGGTCGGCGGTAACGCGCGCAGGCGGCCCGCAGCCAGAACCACGTGAAGAGGAGGTTCGAGACGGCGATCAGGTACACCGCCTCCGTGCCCGGCGAAGAACCGCCCGACATGATCCACAGCGCCAGCGAACCGGCGTAAATGCCGAACAGCAGCGCCGCGCCCGGGAGAAAGAGCAGCAGCACGTTACCCGCAAAGAGCAGCCCGATGAGCGGTCCGACGGGGCTGACCGGCTTGTTGTTGCCCACGCCCCAGAAGACCGCCAGCGACCAGACGGTCATGGCGCAGCTCAGCAGCAGGGCGTTGCCGCCGAGAAATATCTTCACGGGCGACTGGGCGATCGACGCCAGCAGCGTGCCGACCAGCAGGTTGATGCCGTACAGCAGCAGCGCCTGGAGCGGTCCGCCGAACATGTACCCGAGGACCATCGAGATGTCGCTCATCGGCGAGAGCCGGTGCGACTCGGACATGCGCGACTGGTGATCGCGGAAGAGCGCGCGGTACACCATGTTCGATCCGACCAGCACGCAGATCACGCCCTGCGCGTACGCCAGCGTCCGCAGCGCATGCAGCGCCACGATGCGCCACGAATCCAATGCCGCCGCGCGCCGATACCCCAGCAGCGCAAGTACGCACACCAGTACGTAGCCCACGGCAATCGTTGCGAACCTACGCGCGCCCCCCTGCAGATGATACTGCACGAAGACCATGGGATACGGCGATTGAAAACGCTCTCGCATGATGATCCGCACTCGCTTCCGGCGCCAGGTCGTCGGCTTCGAGACCGACGGCAGCCCGCACGGACGATGCCGTCGCGGCGAGATTCTTCTAGCGGCTGTCCGGCGCCGTGCTAGGGGCGCGGCTTGTCCTCGAGAATCTCAAGGATGCGCCGGACGTCCTGCTGAAGCTGCTCTTGACCCTTCAGGAGCCGGTCCTGGTTGGCGAGCACGTGATCGAGATCCCGCATCATCTCCTCCTGGTTCCTCTTCAACTTGCTGTTGTTGCCGCCTTTGACGCAATCGCGGATTCGCTTGCCCGCGGACTTCGCCAGGGAGTCCATCGAATCCGAGAGGCCCTCCAGAGCGGTACCGATCTTCTCTCCGGGCTCCACCTTCGCGACGATGCCCACCCAACCCCAGGCGCCGGCATCAGGCTGAAACGGCAGCTTGCCGAGCGCTGAGAAGAGCTTGCCCATCATTTTGAAGAAACGGGCCTTGCACTCCAGCCCTTCGACGGCGTCCTCTGCCGCCTCCTCGTTGTCGGCGATGAACGCACAGGCGGCCGCCTCGTCCTCCTGCAACACCTGCACGAGGATGGAGAGATCCTCCGTCGCCGCCTGGAGCGCTTGGGCGAGCGTGCCGTCGTCAAAGAGGTGGCTGCGGTACAACGGAAAAAGAAGTCGCCCCGGCAGGTTGGCGACAAGGTCTCTTTCCCTCTGGAGGTCGAGCCGAACCTCGCCGGCACAGGACTGGGCGAGAACCGTGTTGGCGACGAGCTCGATCCTGTCCAGGATTTCGATCAGGCGAGCGCGGAACGGCTGGCACTCCTCCGCGGAGCACCCGTTCGGCCCATCGGTGAATTCGTCGCGCCCTTCGAGTTCCCCCTCGAGCTGGCGCTGAAGATCCTCGACTCCCTCAGCGATGGCGTCGCGCATGGCGTCCGTCAGGTTCCCCACGCTGTCGCGCAGATTGTCGCGAACTTCGTTGGCGCTGTCGCGCGCGGCCGCGGCGTTGTTCCGGGCCTCGGTGGCGCGGTCTCGGGCGGCGAGGGCGTACGTCTTCGCCGACTTGACCAGGTCCAGGATGTCATCCAGGATGTCCGCGCTCGCGGCGGGACAGAACGCCAGGATGGCAATCAACGCCGTCGTTTTCGTCCACGCCCTTCGAATCTTGGTGGTCATCATCTTCCCTTTCTCATAAGCGCCGAACCTACATAGGCGAGGCCCAATCGGACCCGCCCGTCCCATCTGCAACTTGGAAAGGCAGCACCGCATCCATGTCGGCGACGCGAGAATAAAGCCGAAGCGGCCAACGCCCACGCCGTGCATTGCACGCGCGCGGGCAACGAACATCCAGCCCGGTCGTCCGAACGCTGCTCCGCAACGGCTCGCGAACCACGCAAGGCACTGCATTCTACCAGGTTTCGCGCCTGCGATACAGTCGGAACCTCGCATCCTCCAAGAGGCAGCCGGGCTGCAACCGTGTTTCCAAAGGAGCATGGGCGGAGTTAGACTCCCACCCAAGGGCGGTGCAGGCGTACGCCTGATGGTTTGCTCTTCTCCACGGCGTGCGAGCACCACCCTCCAAGAGGAACCTCAAGGATGAAATCCAACCGACGGACCGGACGGATCAACGTGGCTTTGATCCTGGCTCTCGTGATCGGCGTCGCGGCGCTCGGCTTTGGCGCCGTAATGCTGCGGAGCTGGCGCGGCGAGCGGCTCGCCAACTCGGCGCTGGCGGATGCCGAGGCCGCCGCCGGCGCGGGCGACTTCGACAAGGCCGCGAAGCAGTATCAGGAGTATCTCGGCCGGCATCCCCAAGATGTCGCGGTTCTTGAAAAATGGGCGAGCGCCAACCTGCTGGCGCGCCCGCGACAGGCGAAGCACCTCAGCAAGGCCGTTCAGGCGTATCGGGAGCTGCTTCGCCTGAATCCCGGCGAGGAGAAGTACCTTAAGCCTCTCGTGCGTCTTCAAGCCCGCGCTTACGACGCCCCCGACCAACTGCTGTACTGGGCGAATATCTGGCACGAAGCGCATCCTGAATCCGCGCAGGCGGCGCTGTGGCTCGGTCGGGCGAGGACCGCGATGGGCCAGTTCGAGGACGCCCGCAAGACGCTCGGGGCGCTGGCGGCCGGCCCGTCCTCGTCGCCGGACGCCTTCATCCTGCTCGCGCTGCTGGAGGTCGATGCACAGCCGGGCGCGGAGGGGCTGAAGGCGGCGCGGGCAAGATACGACGAAGGTGTCACGCGGTTTCCAGATTCCGCGAAGCTCTCCGCTTATCTGGGGCGGTTCCTGCTGCGCAACGTGCGCGATCTTGCCGCCGCCCGCGCGGAACTCGAGCGCGCGGAGACGCTCAAGGTCGAAACCCCCGCGCTGCACATGCGCTTGTTTGATGAGTGGACGGACCTCGGGGAAGTAGCGCGTGCGGAAGCGCACCTGAAGGCTGCGAAGGACGCCTCACCGCAGGCTCGCGCCGCCTCGATCGCCGAAGAAGTCGTCGTGGACATCGGCGAGGAGCCGGAGAGCTGGCAGATTTTCGTCTTTCGCGCGGATGCGCGGCTCGTCCGCCTCAAGATTGCCAAGAAGCTCGAACCGCCCTCCACCGCAGGCGCGCTGGCGAGTGAGTGGGAGGACGCGCTGACCCCGCTGCAAGGCCGCGAGCTGGAGTATCTTCCCTCGCTGATCGAACTCTACGGACTGGCCGGGCGCGGCGCGGAGGCGAAGAAGAACGCAGACGCATACCGGGCGGCGATCGACCCGGCCTCACCCCGCGCGGATGTCCAGCGCGCGTGGGCGACGGTGTACGACGCCATTGCGATCCTCGCGATGAACGCGCCGGACAGCGCGCACCGGGTCATCGCGCTGCCGGATGAGGTCCGCGCCCCGCGCATCTTTCTCTACAAGGCGCTCTGCTATCGCAAAATCGGGCAGCTCACTCCGGCGCGGCGGTCGATCGAACGCTACATCGAGGCCGAGCCGGACGATCCGGAGGGGCTTTGGCACCTGACGCAAATCCTCGTCGATGCCGGGGACTGGGCGAGCGTGCTGAAGGAGGCGTCGAGGCTGGCGCAGTTCGAGCCGTATCGAGACGACGCCGCGTGGGCGCAGGTGCGCGCCGAGATCGCGCTGCTGCCGATGGACCCCGCCCAGGTGAAGGCGGAGCGGGCGGATGCGCTGCGCGGGCAGTTGGCAAAGGTCAGACCCGAGCTTCCCGCGGACCGGCTTCAGGCGCGACTGTGGTTGGCGATGCTTGAAAGCAAAGCCGGGCAGTTCGAGTCGGCGGAAAAGCTGCTGCGCGCGCCGCTGGGCGAGGGCATGGATCCCAAGGACGCGACGGACGCGCTGGTCGCGTTCCTGCTGGGTCGCGGGCGCGATGACGAAGCCGCGCAGGCAGCTCTGCAGTCCGCCGAAGCGCACCCCGATGACGCACGGCTCTGGCTGGCGCTGGCGGACTTGTACGAGCGCCTGGGCAAGACTGAAGAAGCGAAACAGGCCGTCGAGAAGACCGCGGCCCTGGCGGACGGCGACCCGACAACGCGCGCTGACAGCCTGCTGGCAAGGGCGACGTTTCAGCTCAAGCATGGCGACGTGGAGGCGGGGTTGAAGCAGCTCGAGGAGCTTCGGGCATCCACCCCAACGAACCCGCGCTGCCGCGTGCTGCTGCTGGAGGCGCGGCTGGACGCGGACGAAGCGCTCGCGCCCTTTGACGCGACGCACGTTCAGAAACTGATTGACGAGTTGAAGAATATCGAAAGCCCGGCGGAAGGCATCCGCTGGCGCTTCTACCAGGCGCGGGCGTGGCTTCGCGGCGATCCGAACCACGACGAGAAGGAAATCACCACGCTGCTGACGGAGTGCCTCCAGCGCGATCCGGCGTTCGCCTCCGCCGCGGAAGCGCTCGGGCTGTTTCATGAGGAGAAAGGGCGGGCGGCGCAGGCCGAGGACGTGTACCGCAGGGTGCTCGCCGCCAATCCCCGCGCCGTGCGCGTCGCGGAACGCCTCCTGAGTCTTCTTCAGCAGCAGGCTCGATTTGCAGAGGCGACACAGGTGGCGGATCTGCTGTCCGCGGCCGGGCGCGACGTGACGTCCAGTCGCGTGGACATCGCGCTGCGCGAGGACCGCCCCCAGGATGCCGTCGCGCTGCTGCGGAGTCACATCGCGGAGAAGCCCAAGGATGGGGGCGCTCGCTTCCTCCTGGCGCAGCTCCTCTCGCGCGGCGGCGCGCCCTACGACGGCGTGAAGAAGCTGCTCGACGAGGCCGAGGCGCTGCTGCCCAACTCGTCGGCGATCCTGCTGGCGCGGACCGAGATGCTGGAGCGGGAGCAGCGGTTCGCGGAGGCCGAGGCGCTCTGCAACCGCGAGGTGGAATCGAAGCACAGCTACGCCGCTCATCTGGTGCGGGGACGCTTCTACTTCCGCCGCGACCGGCTGGAAGAGGCGGAGCGCGATTTCAAACGCCTTCCCGAATTACCGGAAAACCCGGCGGAAGGGTGGTTCCTGCTCGGGCGGTTTTATGCGGAATCCGGGCGACCCACCGAGGCGATTCGGACGATGGAGGCCGGTCTCGCCTCCGTGCCCGACGCGCTGCCGCTCAAGCAGGGACTGGCGGAACTGCTGCTTTCGTCCACGCTGCCGCAAGATCGCGCCCGCGGGCGGCAGATGCTCGATCAATTCCTCGCGCAGCACCCGGGTGATCCGCTGCTTCAACTCCTGTCCGCGGCCTTGCTGCACGAGAAGCGAGACAAGGCGTCGGTGGAGCAGGCGGAGGGAATGCTTCAACAGATCCTTGAAGCGCGTCCGACGCTGCTGCAGGCGCACCTGCTGCACATTCAGATTGCTCGCGAACGTGGAGAGGAAGACGCCGCCATGAACCTCTGCCGCGAGGCGCTGCTCCTACTGCCGCGAAACAGCAGCCTCCGCATCGTGCAGGCGGACATCGAGCGCCGACGCGGGAACCTCGCGCAGGCGCGAGACATCCTTGAGGACGTGCTCGCCCGTGAACCGGCGCAGGCGCAGGCAAGGATGCTGCTGGCTGATGTGGCTCGCGCCGAAGGCGCGTCGGCCGGACCGGACTCGGCGCTGGCGCTGATCGACGAGGCGATCAAATCGGACCCGCACAGCGACGCCGCGCACGTGAAGCGCGCGCTGACGCTCCAGGAAGCCGGAAGGTCCAAGGAAGCCGTCGAGGGACTTACTGCCTACGCCGATTCTCGCGGAGAAAGCGCCTCGCCGGCGCTGCTCGCCGCGCTGGCGGACCTGCACGTCGTTGCCGGCGAGACGGACGCGGCGCAGCGCTGGCTGGATCGCGCGCTCGCCAAAGCCCCGCAGTCTCCGGATGTGCTGCTGGTTTCGCTGCGGCTTTCAGCAAAGCGCGGGCGCTTCGACGAGGTGAGCAAGACCCTGGAGAAGTGCCGCGCCGACAAGCTGGGAGACGCCCGGGTTTACACGACGGGCGCGAACCTGCTGGCGGCCACGGGCAACCCGGCGCACCTGGCGGCGGCGCGCGACGTGCTCATTCCCGTCACGCGGGACGACGAGACGAATCACGAAGCATGGCTGGCGCTCGCGTCCGTGCAGTACCTGCTCGGCGATCGCGCCGCCGCGCTCGCCGCGTATGAGAAGGTTGCCAACGCACGCACGAGCGGCCGGCGGAACCTGGTCATCGCACTCAACGGCGTCGCGTGGCTGCTTTACGAGGAGAACAGGGATCCGAAGCGTGCCTTGGAGCTGGCGGATCGCGCCGTGTCGCTGGCGTCCGGCGCGGATGGATCAAATCCGCGCAGCCCGGTGCTCATCGATGTGCTGGACACGCGCGGGCACATTCTGGAAAGGATGAACGAACCGAAACGTGCCGGCGCCGATTACCAGCAATGCGCCGCCGCGGCGCAGCGCGCGGGGCATCGAGCGGAGCAGGCCAAGGCGCTGGTTCAGTTGGGTCGCGTGCTGCTTGCATCCGGCGATGCGGCGCAGGCCAAGTCCCGTCTCGATGAAGCCCAGGCCATGCACGCCTCGGCTGCGTGCCTCGACGAAGCGACGCTCAAGGAGTTGGAAGCGCTGCTGGGCAAGGTCGGCCGCTGAGGGTGAAAGTGGACTGACCGCGGCGGAGGAGGGCCGTCGGCGTAACAGGCCGCACGTTCAGAACCCGCAGCGCCAGCAAGGGTCAACCCCGTGGCTGACGTGTGGCTCCACGTCCCACCCGCAGATGCAATTCGCCCTCGCTTGCGCTTCGGGTTCAGAACCCGCAGCGCCAGCAAGGGGCCACCGCTTCCTGACGGGCGCGGCTCAGTGGGTCCACCGTTTCCTGGTGGTTGCGGCTTGGTTGGCGGACCGCGCCGCGGATGCCGGCGACGCGTGGAGGGTCACGCCCCCACGGCCACTTGCAGCTTCTCCTGCAAGGTCTGCGCGATGACCTCGTACACGCGGCTGGGGATCACGTCGATGCGCAGCAGGTTCGCCAGCTCGGAGACCTCCTTTTCCAGGCGCGGCAGCATGTCCATCAGCACGCCCACGCCGCAGCCCGCCCACTTCAGCGCCTCGCTGCACACCGGCTCGATGCGGCGCTCATCCGGAATTTCGCACAGCAGCTTGGAAATCTGGTCCGCCGCGCGGATCAGCCGCGCGATGCGCATCGGCTCGCGCGCGTCCGTCACCGGCGGCGTCTGATGCAGCCGCACGGAAGCCGTCACCACATCCGGAAGCTTCCAGTAAGACAGCACCAGCGCTGACACTTCCGCGTGCGTCGTGTCCACCGCCGAGGTTTCCGCTTCCGGCGTGATGTCCGCGCCGTAGGGGACGAACCGCTCCGCGATGGGCGCATATCGGTCGGGGAAGGACTGGGCAAGGATCGGGATGCCGATGTCGCACAGCAGCGCGCTGATAAACACTTCCTCGCGCGATCCCGGCAGCACGACCTTGGCAAAGTGCGACGCGGCCGAGGCGCACACCAGCGAACGCCGCCAGCAGTAGCTCATGTCCAGCGCATCCACGCTGCGCCCGCCCATCATCTCGACGAGATACCGCCCCAGCACCAGGGAGCGCGTGCGCTTCGGTCCCAGCAGCGTCAAGGCCACTTTGAGCGACGTGACGTCGTTGCGCACGCCGAACAGCGGGGAGTTCGCCAGGCGCAGGATTTCGCTGACGGTTCCTGCGTCGGCCGAGAGCGTGCGCACGACGTGGTCGTACTCGAAGTTGGGATCCTGGATCACTTCGAGAAACCGCACGACCACGGCGGGCATCGACGGCACCGCGGCGGACCGCTTGATCGCTTCAAACACTTCAGCCTTCATCGTCGAGCCTCCCGCGCGTGCGCCCCCTTCCCTGCGAACGGCGCCCCGCCGCAAACCTTCCTTGTCGCGGCCAGACATGACCGCATCACCCGGTCGTTATATCGGAAGCCGCCATTCCCAAGCCCTGATATGAGGCGAAGGCGCGATGCATAAGTGGAGTTCCCTAGACCTCGCCGCCCCGACCGCCGGGCAGCCCGCGGTGGCACTCGAAACCGGGCATGCGCCCCCTCACCCCCGCGCAGGCGGGGGTCCAGCCCGCGCAGGAGCGCCGCCGGATTCGGCCCCCCTCGCAATCCCATGGGCTGGATTCTTGCCTTCCCGGGAACGACGAACCTCGCCGTTTACCGCATCCTGCTAAACCTTGAGGACAAGACAGCGTCGCGCCCGATGGGATGCGCCTGCCTCATCGCCGGCAGCGCTGCGCGGAAGCAGCGGCCTGAACAGCCTGCGGATTCCGCCGGTTTCCGCCATTCCAGGGCCGGTCGGTGTTTCCATCCCGTATTTTGGTTATCGCTCCCTGCATGGACGAATGGACGCACCATGATTGAAGCCTGGAATACCGAAGGGATCATCATTGCGCAGTCGAAAGGGAATCGGCTTTCCGGATCGCACCAGGCGGCGCTGGACCAGGCAGAAGCAGGTTTTCGTGGACCTCGTCGACCGGAGCGGTGGAGTCGCCGCGGGAGCGCGATGGCTGGACGACCCTGCGATCGGGGTCCTTCGCGCATGCCTGCCCGTGGCGGAAGCACTCAACCGACGACAAGCGAGCTGATCGGGTCGCGATCGGCTCTCCCGGCGAAGTTGCTATTCGATGGGGGCCAGCCCCTGCATGGCGCGGAGGTACATGATCTGCCCGAGGTGATAGCAGTCATGCCCCACGTGATACGGCAACCGCTCCATCGACGCGTTGGGCCGGGAGATCGCCTCGCGGATTGCATCGTGCGTCGCACGCAAGCGGTCGCGCGTCCGGTCCCACGCGGCTTGGTCAGGCGCGGCCGGCTTGGCGAAGTTGTCACGATCGAGGTCCGCGCGCGCCGGACCGGGACGACCATCGAACTTCGACAACGTGTCCTCGCGCCAGATGCACACGTGGTGGACGATCTGCCAGATGCTGTTGCGGTTGAGGCTTGGTGCCCATGCGGCCTGCGCCGGCGTCACGTCTTGCACGGCTTTGGCCCACGGCGCCACCCAGATTCCCTCCGTCCAGGATTGATCCCACAGTTTCAGAAGCAAGGATGGATCCATCGGTTTCTCCTTTCTCTTACTGCGAGCCTGCCGCGGTCGCGGGCTTCACGCTTCGTGGACGGCAGGGTCAACAACCCGCCCCGCGTCATTCGCACACCTTTCGTCGCCGGTACGTCAGGGTGTTGCCGTCGAGGTCTTCCGCCGCGACGCCGAGCTGGCGCAACAGGCTCATCGCCTGCGCGCGGTGATGCACCTCGTGCAGCACGAGCTGCGTGAAGATCTCACCCCGGGTCGTGGCGACGATCGTCGGCTGACTGTCGTCGTCGATCACCTGGTACTCGATTTCTGCTCCCCAGTCGCGCACGCCGGCCAGCGCCGCTCGCGCGCGTCCTTGCGCTGGCCCTCATGGCCGCGTCCTGCGCTTCTCGCGCAGCTTCTTGAAGAACGCTTTCGAATCGAACACATTCGCTCCAGCCTTTTTCAGCCATCGACGTATCGCACGGCCGTCGATTTCGTCCGGGCCGGCGAACACGGCCTGCGCCGCGCCGTACTTTCCGACCGGCTTCAACTCAGGCTCGTCGAGCGCCTGCCCGTTCCAGAGCAGCAGATTGACGGACTTCGCGGTCGCGTTGTAGCCCACGACGGGGTTGCCATCGATGAACCACACCGGGCTGCCGTGCCAGACCTTGGACGTTGCCCCCGGCAAGGCGGCTTCGATCAGCGCGCGGAGCGTGTTGCACATCGCGCCGAACGGCGACGCCAGACCATCTGCGTAGGCGGAAAGTTCGTCTCCGCCGCGGCGCGCGCTGGCGCCGGTTGCGGAATCCCTGGGTCGTTTCATAACCCCTGCCTCCTTTCAAGCAACGTGTGACGAAACGGCGCCAAACTCGAGCGATCGCTTCACGCGCCGGTCGCCTGCGCGCTCAGGAACGCGTCGAGTTGCTGGTACCCCGCCTCCATGCCCTGCTCCATGCCTGACTTGAGCGCGGTGTCGCGAGCCTGCTTGGAGCCGAAGGCCAGCGTCATCTTCATCGACGTGGCGCCGTCTTTCTCGGTCAACTCGAGCGTTGCGACAAGCTCCCACGGTTCGGGAGGGCCGCCGTCCGGCGCGCAAGGTCCGGCGCCGGGCGCCATCTCCATTCGTTCGGTATGGACGTTTCGGACCGGCGGGTCCACCTCGCGGTGCACGCCCCGGATCGTCAGCGCCAGGCTGCCGTCCGGACCGTTCCACTCCCAGCGGTAGGTCCCTCCGACGCGAACGTCCATCTCGCACGTTGCCCACGACCACCCCGGCGGGCAGAACATCCAGCGGCGGACGAGCTGGGCGTCCGTCATGGCCTTCCACACCAGCGGGCGCGGGGCGTTGAAGGCGCGGGTCATCACGATGGTGGTGTCCGTCGGAGTCGAGACTTTCAATCCTGCGGCGATCATGCGTTTCTCCTTGTTCTTGCCGGGAAAACTCACGGCTGCCCGAACGATTCAGCGGCGCCTGGAGGGGCCGCGGGTTTCCGATTTCATGTCCTCAAGGAGAGCGTCCAAGGTCTGGAATCGCCCTTCCCACTGCTGGCGAAACTGCTCCGTCCACAGGACCGCCTCCTGCAGCGGAGCGGCGTGCAGGCGGCAGCGGTGCTGCCGCCCGGACACCCGGCGGCGCACGAGCCTGGCCCGCTCCAGCACCCGGACGTGCTTGGACGCGGCGGGGAACGTCATGCGCAAGGGTTGGGCCAGTTCGCTGAGATTCAGCTCCCCCGCCGCAAGCCGGCGGAGGATGGAACGCCGGGCCGGGTGGGCCAGCGCGTGAAAGACGCGATCAAGATTCGGCGCGCGATCTGAAACCATGTGGTTCAATATATCCGGCCTCCTGAAAAAGTCAACCACCTGGTTTAATAATTTTTCCGCGGAGACGAAAGGCGCCGCCGCGGGCATCCGGCATGGGGAGGCGTCGGGTCCGGGCGCCGGCCGCGGGAGGGTGGGGTCTGCCGCCGCAGCAACAACCCAATGCAAGCCTGCGAATCGAATGCTTCGGCGCCGGAATTCCTCTGGAGAAATCTCGTCCCGGAGGTCCGTGCCACCGGTGTCGCAGCGGCTGAGCAGAGCAGGTGGACTCGCGACGCATGTGGATCGGCGTGTGCCGCGGGGTGGCTCGGGCGCCGAAAGCGCGCATGATCCCATGCTCGTCTCGGAGAGCCGCCGGTTTTCAGCGGTCCCTCCCGGAACGCAAGCCACCCCGTGGTCGTGCTGCCCCTGGCAGGCATGCGCGCCTAGAATAGGTGACTCATCCTGGATCGGGGTCTCGTCGCGGGAAGACTCGGTCCTCATGCGGAAACCCGGGATCCGCCCGGGGAGGGTTCGACATGCCGGGCCATTTACCCTGCTGGAGCGAGCGCGTTGCGCATCATTGCGGTATCCAATCGGCTTCCCGTCGCGGTCGAACGCGAGGAGACGGGGTTGCGCCTCACGCCCGCTTCGGGTGGACTGGTGACGGCGCTGGGTCCGGTGCTGGCGCGGCGCGGAGGCATGTGGATCGGCTGGCCCGGAACCGTCGGCACGGACGTGCGCGACATCGAAACCGAGCTGCGCCTTCAATCGCAGGCTCTGGGGTTCGAGCTGAAACCAGTGCCGATGTCGAAGGAAGACGTGGAGGGCTTCTACCAGGGCTTCTCCAACGAGATCATTTGGCCCTTGTTTCACGATCTGCAATCGCGCTGCAACTTCGTGCCGGACTACTGGACGCGTTACATCGCGATCCGCCACGCCTTTGCGGATGTGGTTCTGGAACACGTCCGACCGGAAGATTTCGTATGGGTGCAGGACTACCACCTGATGGGAATGGGTCGCCGCCTGCGAGAGCGCGGGCTGGGCAACCTCATGGGCTTCTTTCTTCACATCCCCTTTCCGCCGCCTGACATCTTCTTCAAGCTGCCGTGGCGCAACGACGTGCTCGAAGGACTGCTTCACCATGACCTCATCGGGTTCCAGACGCCGCATGATGTCGAGAATTTTCTCGATTGTGTCGCGCGGCTGCTGCCCGCGGCGAAGGTGCGGAGGCGGCAGCGCGTCATTGAATGCGACGCTTCCCGCCGCCGCTGCGCCATCGGCGCGTTTCCCATCGGCATCGACTTTGAGCAATACGCCAAGGCGGCCGCCGGCCCCGAGGTGACCGCGCGCACCCAGGCGTTGCGCGCGGACATGCCCAACCAGCAGATCATCCTCGGGGTGGATCGGCTGGACTACACAAAAGGAATCCCGTATCGGCTCCGCGCCTTTCAACGGGCGCTGCGGCGATACCCGGAGCTGCACCGCGCGGTGACGTTGCTGCAGGTCGTGGTTCCCAGCCGCGAGGCCGTTCCGCAGTATCAGGACCTCAAGGCGGAGATCGAGCGCCTCGTGACGCAGATCAACGGGGAGTTCACCCAACCGGGGTGGGTGCCGATTCACCATGTGTTCCGCAGCCTGGAGTGGCTGGAGCTTCTCGCTTACTACCGGGTGGCGGACGTGGCGCTGGTGACGCCGCTGAAGGACGGGATGAATCTCGTGGCGAAGGAATACTGTGCATGCCAGGTGGAAGGCAACGGTGTCTTGATCCTCAGCGAGTTCGCCGGCGCGGCCGTTCAGCTTCATCGCGACGCGATCGTGGTGAACCCGTATGACCTGGAGGGCACCGCAGAGGCGATCCGACGCGCGGTCGCGATGACCCCCGGGCAACGGCGCGCGCCGATGAACCGGCTTCGCGGGCTGGTTCGTCGTCAGGACGTACATGCGTGGGCCAAGCGGTTTCTGGCCGCGTGCGGCGTCCGCGAAGAATGCGGGCAGGGCGCACCGTCGGACGCCGCGCCGGAATCGCATCGGGAGGATGATCAGGAGCTTTCGGGTCATGTCCACACCTGAAACGAGCGAACTCGACCTGCGTCTACAGGAGTTGGCGCGCTCGCCGGTGCTGCTGGTGGCCACCGATTTTGACGGCACGATCGCGCCGATCGTGCCGCAGCCGGACCAAGCGGAGGCGAGCCGGGAGGCGCTGGTGGCGCTGCGCGTGCTCGGGCAGATGCCGCAGACGCACGTGGCCGTGATCTCCGGGCGCGCGCTGAGCGACCTGGCGGCGCGAACGCGCGCGGTTGAGGGCGCTCACCTGGTCGGCAGTCACGGCAGTGAGTTCGAGCCGGGGTTTGCGTCGTTGATGGACGCGGACGCGCGGACGCTGCTCAACGGGCTTCGTAGGCAGCTTCAAGAGATCGCCCTGGAAACCCCCGGGTGTCTGCTCGAGGAGAAACCGCCGTCGCTGGCGTTCCATTACCGAACCGCGGAGGACGATGCGGCGGAGCGAGCCGTCCGGAGAATCCTGGACGGGCCGGCCCGGCAACCGGGCGTTCACGTGCGCCATGGAAAAAAGGTCATCGAGCTGAGCGTGGTGGAAACGAACAAGGGCGTCGCCCTTTCGCGGCTTCGCCAGAGGCTGGGCGCGACCGCCGTTCTTTTTCTGGGCGACGATGCGACGGACGAGGATGCCTTTGCCACGCTCGGCGGACCTGACGTGGGGGTGAAAGTTGGCGCCGGACCGAGCCTGGCGCGGCACCGGACGGTGGACGCCCTTGGCGTGGTGCGCACCCTTGCGGACGTAGCCGAGCGCCGCTCGCAGTGGCTGGCCGGCTCGCACGCCACCCCCATCGAGCGCCATTCCATCCTCTCGGACCAGCGGACGGTGGCGCTGCTGGACGATGCGGGGCGCGTCGTGTGGATGTGCGCTCCACGAATTGACTCCGCCGCGGTGTTCGCGGAACTGCTCGGCGGACCCACCGCGGGATTCTTCGACGTGCGCCCGGCTGGCCCCGCGCCGGCGCCGAAACAAAGCTACGAAAGCGACACGTTTATCCTGCGCACGGAATGGCCGGGGCTGAGCGTGACCGACTACCTGGATTGCAGCGGCAGCCGGCCGTTTCAGCGCGCGGGGCGCTCCGACCTGATCCGGGTGATCGCCGGGCGCGGCGCGGTTCGGGTGGCGTTTGCGCCGCGCATCGACTTCGGTCGAGTGGAAACACGATTGCAGGTTTGCGAGAACGGCGTGGTGGCGGAAGGCGCCATCGATCCGCTGGCGCTGCGGGCGCCGGGGCTGGCGTGGAAGCTGGTGGACGAAGGGAAGCACCAGGCGGCCGTGGCGGAATTCGAGTTGGAGGCGGGCCCCGTGGTGCTGGAGCTGCGATGCGGAACCGGGAGCCTTCAACCGGATCCGGCGCCGGAGTCCGTGCGCCGCGAGCGCACCCGCCGATTCTGGTCAAACTGGGCCTCTACGCTGAGCCTGCCCGCCGAGCACAAGGACGTCGTCCTCCGAAGTGCCCTGCTGATCAAGGCGCTGACGTTCGGTCCCACCGGCGCCATCGCCGCCGCCGCCACGACCAGCCTCCCGGAACATGCCGGCGGCGTTCGCAACTGGGACTACCGCTTCTGCTGGCCTCGCGACGCCGCCCTGGCTGCGGCGTCGCTGGTGCGCCTGGGCGCGACCGGTCCGGCCATCAAGCTCCTCGATTGGTTGCTGGGGATTTGCGAACACATGGGGCCCGGCGCGCTCCTCAACCCGGTGTACACCGTGACCGGCGGACACCTGGGACAGGAAGGCGAGATCGCCGAACTTTCCGGATACGCCGGAAGCCGACCCGTGCGCGTCGGAAACGCCGCGGCCCACCAGGTCCAGCTTGACGTGTTCGGTCCCATCACCGAGCTGGTCGCCCTGTTGGCGGAGCGAGGCGCTGCGCTCTCCTCGGAGCATTGGAAACTGGTGGAGACGATGGTCCAGGCTGTTGAGCGGCGATGGAGCGAAGCCGATCACGGCATCTGGGAGGTTCGGCTTGCCCGTCGGCACCATGTTCACTCCAAGGTGATGTGCTGGCAGGCGCTGGACCGGGCGTTGCGCGTCGCGGCCTACCTGGGGCGCACGCGGGCGGAATGGATCGCCCTGCGCGATCGGATGGCCACGGACGTGCTGGCGCGCGGTTGGAGCGAGGAGCGTCGGGCCTACTGCGGATCCTACGAAGGAAATGAAGCCGATGCCGCCACGCTGTCCATCGGGCTGAGCGGACTGCTCCCGATGACCGACCCGCGTTTCCAGGCGACGATCCGCTACGTCGAGCAGCACCTGCTTGCCGTGCCGACGGTGTACCGATATCGATGCGACGACGGGTTGCCCGGCGGGGAAGGCGGCTTCCACCTGTGCACGGCGTGGCTGATTCAAGCCTATGCTCGAGGGGAGCGGCCAGACGAGGCGGCAAGTCTTTTCGACCGGCTCGCGTCGCTGGTGGGACCGACCGGCCTGCTGTCCGAAGAGTACGATCCGCGGCACGGCCGCGCGCTGGGAAACGTTCCGCAGGCGTACTCGCATCTGGGTCTGATTGATGCGGCGCTCGCCTTGACGAAAGCTTGAGCCTGGGCGTGGGGACCTCTCCAGGATGGAACGCGGTGGCCGCCGAAACGGCATCCGCGCACCTCCAGAAAAACGGGCGGGGACTCGACCGCGGGGGCGTTGCAACGCGACCTCGAAGGCAAAGCGCCGCGGCGCGGCGCTGCCGGCGATGGGGTGGAACCGAGCGGCGCGGTCACCGCGTCCCGAAATCACTCAGCGACTTGAACTCGACCACGTCCAGCTTCAGCCGTCCAAAGACTTCCATCAGCTTGAAGCTCATCTCCACCAGCGCCGTCTCCCGCAGCGAGCTGACGTCGAAGGCGATGCGCGTCGGGCTGCAGTCGGACTCGGGAATGGCCGCGTCGAAATCGACCCAGGCGCCATGCACGAGGAACTGCGTCCACATGTGGAAGCCGAAGATGTTCTGCTGGTTGCCGAAGAGCGGCACGTACGCCAGCCCGACGGCCACGCGCGAGGGCAGCCCGTTGACGCGCCCCAGCGCCGCCAGCAGCACGGCGTGCTCGCTGCAATCCCCCTTCTTCGAGCGGCACACCTCGCCCGCGGTGGCGAAGCCCACGTCCAGGCCCTTGGCGTCGATGTAATCCGTGACGAACACCCGCAGCTTGTCAGCGAGTCTGAGCGGATCCTTCTCGCCGCCACCGGCCTTTTTCGCCAGTTCGATGAGCTGCGGGTCCTTGGTGTTGATGAGGATGTTGCTCTCAAGGAACTCGGCGGCGTCCGCGGGCGCGCCGCCGGGCGCGGGGGCGGAAGCCGTGGTCTTGGCGCCAAGCTCCGCCAGCGCCTTCTGGTCCACGCGCGTCAGTTGCAGCGTCACGGTGTCGCCTTCGCGCGCGACGACCTTCTGCATGGGCGTCTCGGGCAGGTCGAATTTCACCGCGGCGCCGTCCTTGGGCGAAAGGCGATAGGTGATCTGCCGCGCCTCCTTGTACGCGATCGGCTTGTTCACCGGCACGGTATTGGACATGAACAACTCGGCCGGGACGAAATCCGCCACGGCGGTCGCCTGGTCCACGCGGTACATCTCCATCGAGATGCCGCCCATGGCCACCGTGCTTCGGAGCGTGGAGCCGTCCGAAGGGTCGATCCAGCTTGTCGTATCCACCTTCCCCAGGGGCGTGACGATGCTCAACTCGACGCGACGGCCCTTCATCGGCTTGCCTCGATGCTGAAACGTTTCGTCCTGCCCGATCTTCGTGACCGCCTCGACCAGCCCGTCCACTCGCACTTCCGGCGAGAACGTCAGCAGCGTGTACTGCGTTCCCGGCTCGAACCCGCGCAGCAGCGCTTCGCGGAGCAGACCCCACGCCATCACGCACGGGTGAGGCTTGCCGTCCGGGCCTTTCAACTCGTACGACTGCTTGTTCTCCATGCCGAACTGCGACGACGTGCAGTGGACCGTGTGCCCGTCAAACACCCCCTTGGTGCGCACGGGGTTGTTCGGGTCGCCCATGAGCATGACGCTTTCGAACTCGAGAGCCTCGCCGGCAAGCGTCTCGACGGTGGACTGCTGCACTTCGATGCTGACGCTGATGCTCGCGCGGGCGAGCTTCATTTTCATCGCGGTGGCGGTGCGGATCTGGTCCCCATGACGCGTGACGGTGGTGTGCCCGTATCCGACCTTCGACCCCTGCATGAGCACCTCGGCCCACTCGTCGATAAACATGCCCTGCGGAGGATTTTTCGGATCGATCCTGTCGCCGGCCAAGGCGATCGGGGACGTAACGAGGGAAAACATCAGCGCAGCGGCGAGCGCGAGGTACATTCGTCCTGTTAGTTTCGAGCCAGGCAGGTTCATCGGCGTCTCCACCCAAGTGCGAACGGGTCATCCGAGTCAAAGCAAGTCGCGGACAGGAACCGAGCCGCTACCGCAAGAGGGCGACCCGTGCGGCGCCGATTGCGGCGACGCCTCCCGCAGGTCTTCTCCCTGATCGGGATGCGCTCCCGGGCGAGAGAGATCGCGATTCTCAATCGTCAGGTTGGCTCCCCGGCGGTGGCGGCACGGCGCTTCCACTTTGCGACCGCCAAGGGAGTCAGTAGCGGTCGCTCCCTTACGGTCGCGGCTCTGAACTGATGCACTTCCCATGAGTCGCCGCACTAGCGCGTCGACGCCGTGCGCTCCTTCCCCGCGTACCCGAGGAAGTGCAGGAACACGTCCTGAGTGAGCACGGGCACGCCGAGCGTCCGCGAGTTTTCGACGATCTTGTCGTAGCGGTCGCGTCGCATCTGGGCGGCCTTGTCTTTCTCCGTCACGTCCGCCGGGTTGTTTCCGGCGGTGACTTTCGCGCCTTTCGGAGCGATGCCGATGACCACGAAATCCGTCAGCGCGGTCAGCTCGTTGGACACCTCTCCGCCCCAGTCCTTGACGATGGATTCGACGGGCATCTCGCCGCTCGGGTCCGTGTCGCCGTCGCGGTTGATGTCGAAGTCGCCGGCCACCACAAAGCTGAGCGGGCGTTGACGGTCATACACCGGGTTGGCGATCAGGTCGCCTTCGAGAATGCTCTCATTGCGATACACCCGCAGCACCTTGCATTCGGCGGAAGCTTCGTGAATGGCTTCCACGCGGATCTGCGCCTTGGCGTGACCGTCCGCCGGAATGCCCGTGTCCGAGCTGTACACCGCGAACTGCATCCCCAGCACCAGCGCGTCGCGCGCGCCCAAGTTCACGTACACCGCCTCGTCGCCCGCCACGGCCTTGAGAATGCGCCCGTCGGCCTGCCGCGCGGTGACGTTGACGTCCGGCGACACCTGAAGCGAGCCGAGCTTGCCTTGAAGCTCCGTGTAGCGGTGCAGCAGCTCGGCGTACCGCTCCTGCATGGCCGACTTCTGCTGGCGCTCATCGCTGATCGACTTGTTCATGTCCGCGCGCAGCTCGTTGAACTGCTTCTCCAGGTCGGCGAGCTGGGTCTTGTGCTCCGATTCGAACGAGTCGCGCGACGCCTGGCAGTCGCTGAGCTTGGCCTGCAGCGCGTTGACCTGCTCATCAAAGCCGGTCTTCTGCGAGGTGTTCTCGGTGACGGCCTGCCCGTGCTGCTGCTCGCTCGACGCGGCGCGCTTCTCCGCCTCCAGGCGCAGTCCGTGCTCGGTGCGGAACAGCTCGTAGAGGCGATCGAGCGACTGGTAGAGCGAGAGGTCGGCGAACTGGCGCCCGTCGGGCACGAGGCTCTCCGTGGCCATGCGATCCTGCAGCGTGCTGAGCTTGGTGTGGATGGCCGGCGGCTCGTCATCCGCGGCGCCGGTCGCCAGGCGGGCCGTTTCCGCACGGGCGGCCTCGATGATCCCGACCATCGTCGTGCTGCCGCCGCCCTGTCCGGAGCGCAGGCTGGCAACGGAGGTCTCCTCGGAAGCGGAGACCGCGCGCTCCTTGCGGTTCTTGTAGTCATCGGCCTCCTGGCGAAGCTTTTCCTGATCGGTGTAGAGAATGACCAGGAAGACGGTGGACGTCAGGAACAAGCCCGCGAACACGATCAAGCCGATCGTGGTCCCGCTGACGCCGCGTTGCTGGGTTCTTGCCATATGCACATGCCTCCCGCTCAAAAGCCCGTCGAGAGCGGCTCGCCGGCTGACCGTTTCCTGGCTGCCACGAGTCGGCCCGGTCGCCCGTTTCAGCGATGCCCAATCCGCGATACCCGTCCGTCAAGACCCGATGCCGACGCCGCCAAGTCGGTCTCTGTCGCGCTGCTCCGTCAACCCGATCTCAGCCGCACCAGGCCGCCCCGCCCGTCGGCGCCCTCTCGTCGGTCGCCCCCGACACACTCCCCTATCATGCACCGATCGATGGATAAAGAGGGTTGATTCTTGTGACCGGGGGCGGGCGTGTCAAGGTCGATCGGGCGGGCAATTCGGCGGGGCGACTGGCCACGGATTTTGGCATTTCCGTTCGAGCCACGCCCGATTTGGATTTCGTCCAGGGAGGCTCGACCCATTCTCCGAGGTCGAAGTGATTCGATCTACGAAGCGGATTCAGCTCGATCACTGAAGCAGCGCCAGCTTGCTCCCCAGCGCAGCGCCAGCCCGATCCCCGCAGCAGCCCCAGCCCGAGCCCCGCATCATCCTCAGCCTGCTCCCCAGCGCAGCGTCAGCCTGATCCCCAGAGCAGCGCCAGCCTGATCCCCAGAGCGGCGTCATCCTGATCCCCAGAGCAGCGCCGGCGTGATCCCCGCAGGGGATCCATGTGGGTAGCCGTGGGCCCAGCCCACGGACTCTCGAGCGCGGGGGGACCCAACCCCGAAAGGGTTTGTACGTCTGCTGCGATTCCGGGGCGCGCAGGGGAACCGAAGGTGCGACCCCAACGGGGTCAAACCGCCGGTGGCGGGATTCCCGCGGGCGGCGACCGCGGCTATTCACGTATTTCCCATTCGGGGAACAAAACGATCGGCGCCTTCGCGAATCGATCGGCGCCTTCACCGATGCCCGCGAACGTGCCAATCGTTGTGGGTGCGCTTTCTTGAGGACAGACCCGCCGATCACCTTTCAGCGAAGCCCAGGTCCGATCTCTCCCCCGAAATCCCGACTTCCCTAACTTCCAGGGGCTGCCTGCCACAAAGAATGGCTGGACCCGCCTCGCCGCGCAGGACAACCGCATTCCGCGGCAGTCGGACCGCCCGGGTGGCGGGGTGTGGCGTGGTCGCCAAGCCGTGGCAGGCGTGACTTGAGCGTGCATCTCCAGCGAGCTTGCTCTGCGATCGGCGTCCGAAAACTGCCGCCTGTTCTCGGACGAGTTTGTTTCGCCGATGGGAGGTTGCTTGAGAGAAGCGCCGTCAGGGATGCACGAGTTCGCGCAGGCTGAAGCCCGCGGCTCGTGCGCCACGCGGTCGCTGGGCAGGCTATGGCCTGGCGCGCTATCCCCTGGCGCGACATCGTTTGGCACGCGACAGTGCGTCCCCGTTCCCTCCTCCCCTCGCACGCGTGCCATGCAGGTCCGATCAACCCTGCCGATGCCGCTGTCGAGCATACTCGGACGCCCACGGCTTCTTGGACCCGCGCGGATGCAGTAGCGCGGACGCGCCTCCGATGAACGTGAGGCAGCGAGCGCTTCGCGAGGGGTTCACCGCGCACGGCACCAGGCTCGGTCAGGCTGACGACTCATGGCAGGCGGCGTCCGATTCATCATTCTTAATGGCGACGACGTGTTCGGGGCGCAGCTCCGCGGCACGCTCCTCAAGTTCGACGGCGTCCGCATCGCCGCCGAAGTCGATCAGCCCGCCATGCTCGCGCAGATCGTGCACCAGGTCTCGGCCGAAATCCTGCTGATGAACCTGGACCCGGACCCCCGCCTGGTGCTCAACCTCGCCGCCGACCTCATCAGCTCCCACCCCGCCCTCAGCGTCTTCGCCACCAGCGCCTCCACCGACGGACAGATCGTCATCGAGGCCATGCGCAAGGGCGTCAAGGAGTTCCTTCCCAAGCCGCTGGATCCCCAGACGCTGTGGGAAGCGATCGAACGCGTCGCCCAGCGCCGGACGGAAGAGGCGCCGCAGGGCAAGTTGATCACCATCCTCAGCGGCTGCGGCGGGCAAGGCTCGACCATGCTGGCCACCAACCTCGCCGTCGAGCTGGCCGACGTCACGCAGGGGCGTGTGGCGCTCGTCGATCTCGACTACCGCTTCGGGCAGGTGGCCACGTTCCTCGACATCGAGCCGACGTACACCCTCGCGGATTTGTGCAACACCGTGGAGCACGTCGAGCAGTCGGTCATCGAAAAGGCGCTGGTCAAGCACGAGACCGGCGTGCGCGTGCTGGCGCGACCGTCGCACCTGGCGCAGGCCGAGTCGCTCACGGCGGCGCACTGCGTCGGAGTGCTCTCCACGCTGGTGCAATTCAACGACTACGTGCTGCTCGACGGGCCTACGCGCTTCGACGTCGGCGCGCAATCGGTGCTGGACCTGGCCGACATCAACCTGATTCTCGTGCAGCTTCTCGTGCCCAGCGTGCGCAACACGGTGCGCATCCTCGATGGCATGCGCGACGCGGGCTACAACATGGAACGCCTCCGCCTCATCTGCAACCGCGTCGGCAAGGAGTCGTCACACCTGTCCGTCGAGGATGTGACCAGCACGCTCAACCTCGAAGCCCTCGTGACGCTGCCGGACGACTGGGGCACCGTCGGCGGCGGCGTGAATCTCGGCGTGCCGCTGAAAACGTACAGCCCCAAGAGCCGCGTGCGCCTCGCCATTCGAGAGCTGGCCGAAAAGCTCACCGCGCCGCCGCCGGCGCGCAACGAGGAAGAGCAGCAGGCGCAGCGGAAGGGACTCATGAGCCGCATCTTCGCTGAACGCTGACATCCGGGAGTCTCCGCGGACCTGAAAGAATTGAAAGCAGGGAACGATGTTCGGAAAACGACTGACTTCGACCGTGAAACCGCCCGCCGCCTCCTCGCCGGGGCAGCCGGGCAAGCCGCCGGAGCCGCCCAAGAACGCCGCGTCTTCCCCGCCGCCGGCGCCGAAGCCCAAGGTCTCGCGCGAGAAGCTCGACCGCTTCAACGAACTGAAGACGCAGCTTCACCGCAAGCTCATTGATCAGCTCGACCTCGCGCGCATGGTCGGCGACGAGGAAACCTTGCGGGAGCAGGTCCGCGAAATCGTCACCGGACTCGCCGACCAGGAAAACACGCTGCTGAACTTCACCGAGCGCCAGCGGCTCATCGCCGAGGTGCTCGACGAGACGTTCGGCCTGGGCCCGATGGAGGTGCTGCTGAAGGACCCGCTGATATCGGACATCCTCATCAACGGACCCAAGCAGGTGTACATCGAGCGTCGCGGGCGCCTGGAGCTGGCGCCGATCGAGTTCCGCGACAACGCGCACCTGATGCACATCATTGACAAGATCGTCAGCGCCGTGGGGCGGCGCTGCGACGAGACGTGCCCGCTCGTGGACGCGCGCCTCAAGGACGGCAGCCGCGTCAACGCCGTGATCCCGCCGCTGGCCATCGACGGCGCCAGCGTGTCCATCCGCCGTTTCGGGCGCGACCCCGTCACCTGGGACGACTACGTCGGCTGGAAGTCGGTCACCCAGGAAATGCGGGATTTTCTCGAAGCCTGCGTCAAGTCGCACCTCAACATTCTGATCGTGGGCGGCACCGGTTCCGGCAAGACGACGCTGCTGAACAACCTGTCGTCGTTCATTCCTCCGGAGGAGCGCATCGTCACCATTGAGGACGCCGCCGAGCTGCAGCTCCGTCAGCCGCACATCGTGCGCCTCGAAACGCGCCCGCCCAACATCGAGGGCAAGGGGCAGATCACCATCCGCGACCTGCTCATCAACAGCTTGCGCATGCGCCCGGATCGCATCGTCGTCGGCGAGTGCCGCGGACCCGAGACGCTCGACATGCTCCAGGCCATGAACACCGGGCACGACGGCTCGCTCACCACGATCCACGCCAACAGCACGCGCGACGCCGTGCAGCGCGTCGAAACGATGGTCATGATGGCCGGTTTCGAGCTTCCCGTCCGCGCTATCCGCAACCAGTTCGCCTCCGCGATCCACCTCATTGTGCAGGCCCAGCGCCTCACCGGCGGACCGCGCAAGATCGTCACCATTACCGAGGTCCAGGGCATGGAAGGCGACGTCATCACCATGCAGGACATCTTTTCCTTCGAGCAGTTGGGCATCAACGGGAAGGGCAGGGCCCACGGGCACTTCGTCGCCCACGGCATCCGCCCGTCCTTTCTGGACCGGCTCAAGGCCTCCGGGCAGTCGGTGGACTCAGGCATGTTCGATCGTCAGGTTCTCATGACCGACGAGGAGTAACGAATGACCCTCGCATCCACGCAAGACCTGTTGTACATCCTGCTGCCGCTCTTCGGCTCGATGCTCCTGTGCTACGGCATCTACCAGGTGATATCCGAGTCGAAGGTCGCGGGACAGAAGAAGGTGCAGGAGCGCCTGCGCGGCGTCAGCGCGCTGAAAAAGAACGAAAAGGAGAAGGCGTCCATCCTTCGCCGCCAGGCCGGCGGCGACGCCAAGTCCATCGCCGATCAGTTGCTCGGCAAGCTCAGCATCGTGGCGCGCGTGCAGGGCCTGCTGGACCAGGCGGACGTGGACTGGTCGGCCTCGAAGATGCTGATGAACCTTGTCCTCGGCGCCATCGGCGTGATGATGGGACTGCTGGCGTTCCAGGCGAGTCCGCTGGCGGCGGTGGGATGCGCCGGGGCGGTGCTCATGCTGCCGCTGGTCGCCCTGTCGTTCAAGCGAAAGCGGCGCCTCAAGCAGATCACCCATCAGTTGCCCGACGTCTTCGAGATGATGAGCCAGGCGCTGCGCGCGGGGCACTCACTGGCCAGCGCCATCCAGCTCGTCCATGAGCAGATGCCCAACCCCATCGCCTCCGAGTTCGGACGCGTGTACCACGAGCAGAACCTCGGCATGAAAATCGAGGAGGCGCTCGTCGCCATGGCCAACCGGCTTGACCTGCTCGACGTGAAGTTCTTCGTGACGGCCGTGCTGATTCAGCGCCAGACGGGCGGCGACCTCGCCGAGGTCATCGACAACATCGGCGGCGTGATCCGCGCCCGAATCGAGCTGTTCGGCATGGTGGCGGGATTGACCGCCGAAGGACGCCTGTCCGGCTGGGTGCTTTTCGCGCTGCCGTTCCTCGTCTTTGCCGGCTGCATGTACCTCAACCCAAAATACGCCAACGTGCTCCTGGAGGACCCCACCGGCAAGATCCTCCTCATGGTCGCCGGCGGCATGCAGCTCATGGGTCTCGCCATGATCCGCTGGATCGTGAATATCAAAGTCTGAACGCGGAGACGAGGAACCGCAGATTTCAGAAACCGTAGCGCCAGCGAGGGGGAGCGAGCAATAGCGAATTTCGAATAGCGAATGGCGAAATGCAAATGCTGAATGCCGAAAGCTGAATGCTGAATGCCGAAATCAGAGCCCCTCACGCAAGTGACGGGCTGTCCATTGAAGTGTCAAGATGCAGAAGTATTGGCAGGGACAAAGCGGCGTTCAGCTCACGGCTGCCGCTTGACCGCTGCCATTTGAGAGCCGGCATCTTATGGCTAAGAGCTAAGAGCTAACAGCTAACAGCCCCTTTTCCCGCGGAGTTGAAATCATGCCCATTTACGTCGTCGGTCTGATGATTCTGATGAGTGGGGCTCTGGTCGTCTATTCCCTCTGGCCCAAGAACCAGGACGACAGCCAGACCATCCAGCGGCGCATGATCGGACGCTCGCGCAAGGAGGACATCACCGACATCCGTAAACGCGCCAAAGCCTCCGTCGCGCAGAAGGTAGTGAAGAACCTCGCGCCCTTCGCCATGCGCCCGGTCATGCCCAAGAACGCGGAGGAGATGTCCAAGCTGCGCCTCAAGCTCGCCAGCGCGGGCTTCCGCCGCGACAACGCCGCCACGTTGTTCCTGGGCAGCAAGACCATGATCGCCGCGCTCGCCGGAATCGTCGCCACCATCTTCGTCTGGACCAAGGGCGACACCTTCGGGCACGGCGCGGGCACCGTCCTGTTCTGCATGGGCGGAGGCTTCATGGCGCCCAACCTCTGGCTTTCGATGGCCGCCTCGAAGCGCGCCGAGGCCGTGAAGAACGGCATCCCCGACGCACTCGACCTCATGGTCATCTCCGTTGAATCCGGCCTGGCGCTGGACGCCGCGATCCAGCGCGTCGGCGATGAAATGCGCCAAGTTCATCCGCTCCTCGCCGAAGAGATGCAGATCGTCACGCTCGAAAGCCAGATGGGCATCCCCCGCGCCGAGGCGCTCGCCAACCTCGCCAACCGCACCGGCATCGCAGAGATGCGTTCCCTCGTCGCCATCGTCAACCAGGCTGAACGCTTCGGCACCAGCATCGCCCGCGCGCTGCGCACCCAGGCGGAAACCCTCCGCACCAAGCGCCGCCAGGCCGCCGAGGAACGTGCCCAGAAGACCACGGTCAAACTCATGGCCCCGCTGATCCTCTTCATCTTCCCGGCGATTCTCGTCGTCCTCGCCGGACCGGCCGCATTGAAGATGATTCAGACGCTGCAGGAAAACCCGGCGGTCATGGGCAAGGGAGGATGATGGGGGGCGGGTATCGGGTACTCGGGTACTCGGGTGTCGGGTACTCGGGTATCGGGTACTCGGGTGTCGGGTGCTCGGGTGTCGGGTACCGGGGTCGATGGTGTGGAGCCGCCGGCCATGCGCATAGAGCTGGCGGCTCGTGGCTAACAGCTAGCAGCTAGCAGCTAACAGCTAGCAGCTAGCAGCTCTTCCTCCCGCGCTGACCCAGTCCGCCACCTGCGCGAATCCTTCGTCCGTCATCGTGCTGCTCTTCCAAGCCGGGCGCGAGTCGCCCACGGCGCCCACGAGCTGCGCCAGCGTTGCGTCCGCGCCGGGGAGGTCGCACTTGTTGATCACGAAGCCGTGCGCAATCTCCATGATGCCGGCCTTGCTGAACTGAACGCTGTCGCCGGATTCGGGCATGAGCACGAGGAGCACACGGTCGGCGAGATGGCGAATGCCCACGTCGGCCTGCCCCGCGCCGACGGTCTCGACGATGATGTACTCGAACCCGAACGCGGAGAGCGCGTCCACGATCTCGCGACAGTGCGGACCCGTCCCGTCGGTCACCGGTCCGGAGGAAACGCTGCGGACAAAAAAGCTGGCGTCCGGCTCCTGACCCATCATACGCAGCCGGTCGCCGAGCAGCGCTCCTCCCGTCACCGGGCTGGAGGGGTCCACGCACACCACGCCGACCTTGTGCCCGCGCCCGCGCAGCTCGCGGCTCAACCGCGCGATGAACGAACTCTTCCCCACGCCGGGCGCGCCCGTGACCCCGACCACCCGCGACCCATTGCCGCGCTGCGACGGGTTCCACCCTTTCAGCTCCCAGTCGCGCTGGATCGCCGTCAGCGTCCGCGCCAGCGCCCGCACGTCGCGCGCCTCGAAGCCCTTGCGCAGCGCGCCGGAATCAGGCCGCCTTCTCGCTCCTCCCAGCGACTTGAGCGTGGTGATAATCTGGTCCATCGACGAGCCGGGATTGAACACCGCCGCCACGCCCATGTCTTTCAGCGCCGGGTGGTCCGCTTCGGGCACGATGCCGCCGAGCACGACGGGCATGTCCTCGATGCCCAGTTCCTCCCGCAGGCGCAGAATCTCCGGCATGACGGTCATATGCGCCGCGGAGAGCAGGCTGACGCCGACGACGTCCACGTCCTCCTGCAGCGCGGCGTGCATCGTCACCGCGGGCGTCTGCCAAAGCCCCGTGTAGATCACGTCCATCCCCGCGTCGCGGAACGCCCGCGCGAGCACTTTCACGCCGCGGTCGTGCCCGTCCAATCCGATTTTCGCCAGCAGTATCCGTGGCGGATGATGTTGCCCACTCACCGTTGTCAAGCTCCTCGAATCGCCGCTCTGTGCCGCCCGACGACGCCTGCCGCTGCCTGCCCGCGCCTGCCCGCGCCTGCCCCGCATTGCGGCCTGCGCCCGATCGCATCATAGCGGCGCCCGCGCCGCCGAACCACCTCGACCTCCTTTGCGTCTCCGCACCGAAGCTCGAACCGAGCGTCGATCCCGGCGGGTGGCATGGCCTACGGTACTCCGTTGACCATGCTGTCTCCCCGCTTGCCACGGCGGGCGGCATGGTTTGCGGCACTCCGTTGACCATGCTGTCGCCCCGCTCGCCACCTTCAGGGGCGTACCCCGGACCGCGCCACCCGGTTTTCCTTCAGCGAGCTTCCATCTAGGATGCAAGAGCACGCGGAAGCTCCGGGGCCAGACGATCGAATGCTCAGCGCCGAGAACATCGCCAAGTCCTATCCGACGCCCGGCGGCGAGCTGGAGATTCTGCGCGGCGCGACGCTGCGGCTTCAGCGCGGGCAGTCCGCGGCCATCATGGGTCCGTCTGGCTGCGGCAAGAGCACGCTGCTGAACATCCTCGGCACGCTGGAGCCGCCCACGTCGGGGTCCCTTACGCTCGATGGAGCGAACCCTTTCGACCTCGCGCCGCAGGCGCTGGCGCGGTTCCGCAACCGCCGCATCGGCTTCGTCTTCCAGGATCACCACCTCCTGCCGCACCTCAGTGTCTTGGAAAACGTGCTGCTGCCGACGCTGGCGGACGGCAGCGGCGACGCGGACGAGAAGCGCGCGGACGAAGAGCACGCGGGCGGCAAGCGCCAAGGCAGCATGGATGCAGGCAGCAAGGGAGCGGACGCCCGATCGAGAGCGAAGGCACTGCTTGATCGGGTCGGACTTTCCGCCCGACTGACGCATCGCCCCGCGGAGCTTTCCGGCGGCGAGCGCCAGCGCACCGCCATCGCCCGCGCGCTTATTCAACAGCCGGCGCTGGTCCTCGCCGACGAACCGACGGGCAACCTCGACCGCGCCAGCGCCGCCGACGCGGCCAACCTGCTGGCGGAGCTGCCGCGCTTTGCGGGCGTGGCCCTCATCGTCGTCACGCACAGCGAAAGCCTGGCCTCTCGCTTTGACAGCGTCTTCGAACTGAACGAGGGCCGTCTCGTGGAACTGACGCGGACGACATCATGACCCTTCGCCGGTACGTCCTCCAGAGCCTCGCCCACCGCGCCCGCGCCAACCTCGCCGTGATCCTGGGCGTGATGACCGGCTCGGCCGTCCTCACGGGCGCTCTGCTCGTAGGTGATTCGATGCGCGGCAGCCTTCGGGATCGCGCGTTGAGCCGGCTCGGTGACGTGGAGTATGCGCTAATCGCGCCGCGGTTTTTCGGCGAGGGCCCCTCGAAGGGCGCGCACTCCGCCTTGGGCAATGCGATTTGGGTCGAAATGGAGCGCCAAAGGCCCCCAGGCGCCGCCGCGCCCAGTATCGAGCTCGGCGCTGTTGTCGCGCGCGCGATCATCCTGCCGTGCATCGCACAACATGCCTCAAGCGGCGCTCGATCCGCGGACATTCAAGCGATCGGGTTCGATGACGAGTTCTGGGCGATGGCGCAGGACCGCGAGCTCCTCTACCGCGCCCGCAGAGCTCCGGGCAGTGATCCGTTTCGTCTGCTGGAAGAGGACGAAGTCCGAGTGAACGAGGCCTTCGCGCGAGAGCTGAGCCTCAATCCCGGCGATGAGTTCGTGCTCACCCTCCCGCGTCCGTCGGATATTCCTCTCGAATCCCTCATGGGGCGAAAGGATTCGACGGCCGTGACGCTGCGGCTGAGGGTGGCCGCTATCCTCGAAGACCGAGACCTCGCTACTTTCGGCCTGCGCACCGGACGGCTGACGGCCCGAAATGTATTCATTCCGCTCCAACGGCTGCAGGCTGCGCTGCATCGAGATGGGTTGTTCAACGCCGTGCTAATTCCGGGGCCGTGCGACGGGGGCTTACCGCCGGATTTTGGTGGCGCCGTGCTGAGGGCGGTGGCCAAGAGCGTGAGCCTGTCGGATCTGGGCCTGCAACTGCGGATGGATGCGACGCGGGGGCACGTCGTGCTGGAATCGAGCGAGATGCTGCTGCGCCCGCCCGCCGAACATGCGGCGCACTCCGCTGCCGAGCGACTCGGCGCGAGTACGGCCTCCATCCTCGCCTATCTTGCCAACGACATCGAAACCGCCGACAGAAAATCCGTGCCCTACTCCATCGTCGCGGGGATCGACGCGCCGCCGCAGGCGTGGGCGAGCTCGCACGATGCGGAGGGCAAGCCTCTTCCCGCGCTGGAGGTGAACGATATCTTCATCAACGCATGGACCGCGCAGCAGCTCGACGCGAAGGTCGGCGACGCGCTGACGCTGCGCTATTTCGTCTCGCGCGGCATGGCGCCGCTGACGACGCAGGAGGCCGACTTCCGCGTCGCGGCCATTCTGCCGATGGACGGTCCGCTGCTCGACGCGGGCTTCGCCCCCGCGTATCCCGGCATCACCGACGCGCGCAAGCTCTCCGACTGGGATCCGCCGTTTCCCTTTGATTTCAAGAAGATCCGCGACGACGACGAGGCCTACTGGGACCGCCACCGCGCCGCGCCGAAGGCGTTCGTCAACCTCGCACGGGCGCAGTCGCTCTGGGCGGATCAGCCGGAAAGACATGGCCGGCTCACGTCGATTCGCCTCCTGCCGAAGGAGGATCAGCCGCTTACCGAACTTGCGCAGCAGTTTGAGAAACACTTTCTCGCGTCCGTCGATCCCGCGGATTTCGGCTTCGTGGTGGATCCCGTGCGCCGCCGCGCTTTGGAGTCGTCGCGCGGCACGACGGATTTCTCCGGGCTGTTCATCGGCTTCAGCTTCTTTCTGATCGCCTCCGCGGCCATGCTTGTGGCGCTGCTGTTTCGGCTGGGCGTGGAGCAGCGCGCGCGGGAGATCGGCCTGCTGTCGGCGGTGGGCTTCACCTCCGAGCGGATTCGCCGCATCCTGCTGAGCGAGGGCGCGGCGATCGTCTCCGTCGGAAGCGTGCTGGGGCTGCCTCTGGCGTGCGGATACGCATGGCTCATGCTCGCCGGACTGCGCACATGGTGGTCCGGCGCGGCGAGCGCGCCGTTCCTCACGCTGCATGTGACGGCTTCCAGCTTGGCGATCGGATGGGCGACGGCGACCCTCGTAGCGCTGGGCAGCATGGCGCTGGCCCTGCGCGGCGTCCTGACGCTCTCGACGAGAGGCTTGCTGGCCGGCGCCGTCGCAGGCACGGCGCATTCGCGATCCTCAGGCGTCAAGGCGCGCCGCGTCGCCATTGGCAGCGGTGCCGGGCTGATCATCGCCGGCGCGATCGCTTGGCCGCTCCGCGACACGGACCACGCGCCGATAGCTTTCTTCATCGTCGGAGTGCTGGCGCTGGTTTCCGGCCTGGCGGTCACGGCCATGCGCCTCCACGGGGTGCGACCCATGACGGCGCGAGCGGGGCGCGGCGCCTGGGTGCGCATGGGCGTGGGAAACGCGCCGCGACATCGCGGTCGAAGCCTGCTGACCATCGCGCTCATCGCCTCGGCCACGTTCCTGGTCTGCTCGCTGGCGGCGTTTCGATTGACCGCGGATGACTCAGAGGATCGCCTCGGCGACTCAGAGGCATCAGGGCGGGCATCGACCCCTCAGCGAGTCGCGGCCGCTCGCGCGACCGGCACGGGCGGCTTCGCGCTGCTGGCGGAAACCACCTCCCCACTTCCACACGACATCAGCACGGAGCAAGGCCGCAAGGAGCTGGACCTTCCGCCTGAAACGCTGCATCTGATCGAGCGCTCGCGCGTGTTCCCCTTCCGCTTTCAGCGCGGCGATGAGACGAGCTGCCAGGGGCTCTACGCCCCGACTCGACCGCGCATCCTCGGCGCCTCGTCCGCGTTCATCGCCCGCGGCGGCTTCGCGTTCTCCTCATACATGAAGGACAAGCTCCCGCCCGACGGCTCGCCTTGGAACCTGCTTGACGTGACGTTCACCGACGGCGCCATCCCCGCCATCGGCGACGAGGCCAGCGTCCGCTGGCAATTGCACTCCGGGCCGGGGCGCGACTTGGAGATCGAAGACGAGTCGGGCCGGAAGGTCGCGCTGCGCTTCGTGGCCCTGCTGAAAGGCAGCGCGCTGCAAAGCGAGCTGATCGTCAACGAAGCGGACTTCGTTCGCCTGTTCCCCTCGAACTCGGGACATGGATTCTTCCTGATCGAACCCCCGCAGGAAACGCCCGCCGCTGTGGAGCTGCTCTCCGAGGCGGGGCTGCCAGCCGAGGTGGGGCCGTCCGCGGAGGTGGGGCTGCTCTCCGAGGTGGGGCCGCCCGCCGAGGTGGGGCCGCACTCCGAGGTGGGGCCGCCCGCTGAGGTGGGGCTGCTCTCCGAGCAGCCACCGGTCCACCGGCTCTCCGAGCCGGTGACTAGCCGGATGGGTGAACCAAAGCCCGCGGTTCCTGGCGAGCTGAATCCCACGCGCCCCGCGCGATCGCTTGAACGCGACGCGGCGAGCTTGCCTGAACACGACCCGGCTCGTTCGCCTGCTGACAACTTGGCGCGCGTCCTTGAACGAGACCTGGCGCGATTCGGGTTTGACGCGATGCCCGTGCGCCGGCGGATGGAGGGCTACTTCGCCGTGCAGAACACCTACCTCGCCACGTTCCAGACGCTGGGGGGGTTCGGGCTGGTGCTGGGCACGATCGGGCTGACGGTGGTGCTGCTGCGCAACGTGTTCGAGCGGCGGGCCGAGCTGGCGCTGATGCAGGCGCTGGGCTTCTCGCCGCGGGCGCTGACCTGGATCGTGCTCTCGGAGAACGTCGCGCTGACGCTGGCGGGCCTGGCCATCGGCCTGTTCGCCGCAGCGCTCGCCGTCGCCCCGCACCTCTCCGTCGCGCCGCACACCGCCGCCTCCGCCGGCAGCCTGGGCCTGACGAACGCGCTCGCCACCACCGCAGGCGTGCTGCTGACCACCCTGGCAACAGGCCGGCTCGCCCTGCGCCCCACACTCCGCGGCTCCCTGATCACCGCCCTGCGCAGCGAATGATCTCTGTACTCCGGGCAACCGCCTTCCGGCCTGGAACAGGGTGGCAACCGCCGTCTGGCCTGGAATCAGTGTGCCCGGTCTGGCGTACTCGCCAGGCCGTGGCGAGAGCGCAACCCGAAAGCGTCGTAGCGTCACACTTTCCGATGCTCCGTCTGCGCCGCCCGCGTCCCGTCGGGCAGATCCACCCAGCCGTAATCTCCGAACAAGTTCGGCGCTTCCTTCTGGAGGAGTTCGAGCACCATCCCCGCGACGATGCGGATTTCCGTTTCGGCGTGCTCGTTGCAGCGCAGCTCGATGAAGTGGCGCAGCGCGCGGGCGTTGGCGGTCACGAAGATCTTCGTCTCCGTCGCGTTGGGCAGGACGGATCGGGCGGCCTGGCGCGCCATCTTGCGGCGGAGCGTGGCGTCGGACACGTCGGCGAACTTGCGGGCGAGGCCCTCCGTAAGGCGGATGTAGGCCTGCTGCGACTGCTCGACGGACGCGCGGAAGATCTCGTGAAGCTCGGCGTCGTCGCCGATGCAGTCCGGCTCGACGAACTCGGCCACGGACTCGTCCACGTAGCGTTGACTAAGCTGGCTGAATCCAAACCCCGCCCGGTGGCGCACCAGCTCGTGCGTGAAAGAACGCGACACGCCGGTGATCAGCAAGTTCCAGACCGCGTGCTCCAGCACACTTCCGTGACCCACCTCCCTGATGTGCGACAGATACTTGCTGTTGCCGCCCGGACGGGGCTTGGCAAAACTCATGTAGCAGACGCGACCGGCCACCTCCGCGAGCATTTCGCCGGCCACATCCGTGTCCGTGCTCCAAGAGGCCACCCCGTGTTCGCCCAGAAAACGCTCGATGGCCGCCGTGTCCACCTGCTGGCGGCCGACCACGAACACGCTCGGACGACGGATGATTCGCATGAGCTACCCGATTGTCAGGACGCCAAATCGTCGAAACAACAACACGTCGAAACGGCGGCACGTCGCTGCGGCGGCACGTGGAACCCGCGGCACGTCGGTGCGGCGGCACGTCGAAGCGGCGGCACGTCGGTACTTCGATACGCCGGCACGCTGTAATCAGAACTCCTCACGCAACTGAGAAACCCTCGCTCCATCCGCCGCATCCAAGTGAATGGACGAACTGGCGCACCAGAGCGCCTGATGGCGTGGCACTCGAAACCGGACACAGAGCCCATCGCACCCGCGCAGGCCCGGGGTCCAGATCGCCCAGGAAAACCGCTGGATTCGTGCCACTTCGCAAGCCACCGGCTGAATTCCCGCCTTTGCGGGAATGACGCGCGTCGCCTTTCACCACGGACTGCTAGGCCCCACGCGACTCGCCCACGCGGCTCGCCCACGCGACTCGCCCACGCGGCTCGCCCACGAGGCTCGCCCACGCAGCTCGCCCACACGGCCATCCAAGCCGTCTGCTCGGCTTGCGAGGCGGCTCATCTCGCTTGACCGGTTCGCGCCGCACGCGGACACCGACATCGCCCGCAGACAGGTATCTTGTTCGTCCCCTCGCGGCGCAGGCCCAACGCGGCGCTTCAAGACGGCACGACAAGCCTGCGGACTTGCCCCGCGCTCGGCACGGTCATTCTTAACCTGAGGGTGGCGCAAACTCAACGAAGAAAGCCGAGGTTTGTGCCCGCGCGCCCGGACCGTGATTACGCAAGTGTCGATTCCAACACCGAGTATGAATGAATTGCCATTTAATTCACAGCCTGGCGCAGTTGCCCAACCGCAGGCCCGTCGTTGCCCGGATGGTTCGGGCGCGTTTTTTTCATGCCTGAATGCCATCGGCACGATATGGACCTCTCTCGCCTCGACGCAGTATCCGCCTTCACCACCGCGCCGCCCGTGGCCGGGTCGAACGTCACGCTCAGCAGACGGTTGTCGCAGTCGTAGGCGTACACGTAGGCGTCGCCGGCGCCGTTGACCACCTGCTTCGAGAGGTTCCCCGCCGCGTCGTGCAGCACCGAATAGCCGGCCACGGAGGTGTACTCATTGGCTTTGTTGTTGGCGTAGGCGCGGGTCAGGTTGCTGCGCTCATCGGTGTAGGTCACGCGATTGCCCAGTTCGTCGTACACGTAGATTTCGTCGCCCGTGGGCGCTCCCATATTGTAGTCCACCTGGGTCAGCCGGTGCAACGTGTCGTGCAGATAGTTGTCGATCTGCTGGATCTTGCTGAAGCCCTCGGCGTTGCCGCCCGAGCCGCGGTGGCCGGAGTTGGACAGGCGGTTGCCGGCGGCGTCGAAGGTGTACGTGAACTGCGCCAGCTCGTCATGGTCGCTGCCCGCCCCGGACCCCCAGCGCGTGGCGTTCGTCGCCTTGGTCAGGAATCGCTGGGAATCGTACTCGGGGCGGTACTGAAGGTAGAGGTCCTTCGTGGCGTGCGTCGATTCGTACCGGTAGCGGCTCTGCACGCTCCGCTTGGTCAGGTAGCGACCCTGGTAGTCGTAGGTGATGAGGTCTTGGTAGGCGGAGGGGTTGCCGCGGGCGGTGCGGAACTTGGCCTGCACCTTGGTGTTCTGCGAAAGCCCGTCGTAGTCATACGCCAGCCAGACGGAATTGCGGCGAGAACAAAGTGTCAATCTTAGGCAATACACAACGCTGAGAATGACACATGAAACCAGCCAGCCGCTCCTTTAACTCGCGGACTCGCCACGGTGTCAACTGTCATATGAATATGCAACCGCCTTCCCTGCCTCGAATGACACGCGATGAATCACAATCGCGTCGGTATCCGCCAGCTCCAGTACAAAGCGTTGAGCCTTCACTTCTTCATCTGTTCCGATTTCTAATGAATACAAGTCCATTCTTGCAACGTCCGCCGGAGTCTGAATGTGCTTCTTGACAAGATCTCTAGACGCATCGAGCAGTTCAGCCAGTTGCAATTTGATATTGGCGAACAATGTTGCTTGCAGCATAGATGGCCCTAAAGGTGACGCGACAATTGTAATTAATATATTCGGCCCACTGGAATCGGGAATATGTGTCCATATACCATTCGTGTACTCAATACGACCGAACGGACTATCATCTCTTGAGATCTTTCTACGCCTGCCAAGAATCGTCTCAAAAAGACCCATCTCCCAACATCCAGCAAAACAGTACCTGCCAGTCATAATGATGCAATCGTCCGAGTCGCCAGCGCTGACCCCAATGCACTTCCACAGTTACCTGCCAGAAGCATGACATCGTATTGTGCTCGTCTCGATCAGAGAAGCGCTGGCGGAAGTTGAAGTGTAACCAAGCGCCGAAGACTCCGAGTAGTCACGTGAATAATACACGGCCTCGCCACTGAATGATGTCGAGATACTTACGCTCGGCTTAAAGCAGGAACAGCCAACATGAGCAAACACCGCATTGGTCGCCTGTCGCACTCCCATTGTTGCCGTCCTCAGACGATCAAGCGCCTCAAGTCGCATCAGGTATCTATGATAATCGAGATGCGCTACACGATCTCCGATGACGGTTCCGGTTGAGATGTGCTCCATATTCCAAGAACCTTGAGCAGCGAACTCAAACGGGAGTGGAAACCTCGCGGGCTTTCCACCAGGATGCCCTAGGATTGGGTTAATGTGACTGACAATGCCCCCTTCAAGCTTATTCGCGCGACGAAACGCGGTTCTCGCACCACCCTCAATTGACTCTCTGACCGTTCGCTTGGCGACATGCCGAAGGCTCGCTCCGCCTGCCGTAACCGCGATCTCCACGGTGACCTCCACGATTTCACCTGCAAGGTAGTAGCCAGAATTCGGATTAATCATGGGATCCTCCCAGCTTCCGCCGTAAGCTCCCCACTCGATGGCGCTTCGTACTTGCGCAGTCAACCCAAAACTGAGTGAGTCTCCGACCCCGGCCACAAAATTGGCTAGGTTGTCTAACCAATCCAAGCCGAGAGGATCAACGCCGAAGGGCGGGTGGTTGCCCATAAACTCGTAAAGGTTCAAGCCATCTAGATACCCCGCTGGATCCCTCTGCAGCCATCTCCCCTCCAGCGGCGCGTAATGCCGCGCGCGGTTGTGCTGGAGCTGCTGGTTGGGGACGGGCGTGGTGTCGGATTCGGGGAGGGTTTCCAGCATGTAGAGGCGTCGGCCGGTGAAGTGGAACGGGTTGCCGGCGGCGGAGATGAACAGTTGCGTCATGGCGCCGCCGCTGTTTTTAATGGTGGTGAATGTGGCCGAGTCGGCGAGGTCCACGTCGCCGTCGAGGTCGAGGTCCGCGAGCGGGTCGGCCGCGGGGATGCCGGACGTGGGGGCCAGCGCGGCCGTGAAGCGCGTCTGGTCGGTCGCGTTGACGGCGGCGTCGCGGTTGAAGTCGCCGTCGCTGTAGTGCCACAGCCGCACGGCCCCGTAGCCGTCGAACGTCTCCGCCTCCGTCAGTGTGCCGTTGACTTTCATCACGCCCGTCACGGTGTACAGTTCCTGCAACAAATAATAGAACGTCTCGGCGTCCACCGGAGCGCCATTGTCCCCGGCCTCGCCCTCGATCAGCACGGCCCGTTCATCAATATACTGCGTGCCATTCACAAACCGCCGCGCGAGCGAGCCGTCGCTATAATAGTCCGCGATCTCGACCTGGCCATCGTGGTAGAAGCGCAGGTCCGATGTATTGGAATCGCCCTGCGTCCCGCCTTGCACATCATACTGCGTCCACGCGGTGATCTTCCGCCCCAGCGCGTCATATGCAAACGTCGCCAGCGGCACGTCGCCGCCCGTGGCCGGGTCGAACGTCACGCTCAGCAGACGGTTGTCGCAGTCGTACGTATACTCATAAGCGTCGCCGGCGGCATTGACGACCTGCGAGGCGAGATTCCCCGCGTCATCATGCGCCACGGCCTGCGTGACGCCGTTGCTGACAACAGAGGTGTACTCATTGGCCGCGTTGTTGGCGTACCCACGGGTGATCGAGTTGCGATGGTCGCTGTACGTCACGCGGTTGCCCAGCTCGTCGTACACGTAGTCCTCATTGAGCGTCTGCCACGTGTTATTATAGTCCACCTGCGTCAGCCGGTGCAACGTGTCGTAGCCGTAGCCGTCGATTTTCTGGATTTTGCTGAACCCGGCGGCGTTGGTGACGCTCGACAGCCCGCGATTGCCGACGCTCGACAGGCGGTCGCCGGCGCGGTCGAAAGTGTACGTGAACACAACAAACCTGATGTCGGACGACCCCGCCCAGCGTCCACTTCGCCAACTTCCCTAAAAAGCGGCTGCTAAACCGCTTTCCTGTAATCGGCTTTCCCGCAGCAGCCGGTTGATGAACTCGGAATCGTCCAGCGCGATGCGCGATGACAACTCGGGAAAGCACGTTCCAAAGGTTTGCACCTTCCATTATCAACGGGCAGGTAGGCCCAGGTCACGCTTTTTTCCGTGCTAACGTCCGTGGGCTGTGAGCTAACTCGTGCATGTCTTCAAGCGAACTATTTGGTTCCAATGAATTGAGCAGCAGACTATGACAAAGTGTGAGAACTCATCGCAAGGACACCTCAAATGCCGGTTTCATCACCTGTTCTTCTCTCCAGGCGCATCTCCCCCAACCGGCGCACCGACACTAATCAAACAATCAGTCTTCAGAAACTGCAGCTGCTTGTAAGCTTCGGAATCGCTCGAATAGTGTCCCGCAGCAAACACCTCTCGCAGCGGGGGATCCACGCGAATAGAATCGATGAGGTCCCCGTTCAAATAGACTAATATCCACTGCCCTATATTGGCATGCGTCCACTCAGAAAACGAAGTCCGACGATCCTCCCTAAGAAAAAACAAGATCCCAAATGTACCGTCTCGCCAGTCATGTACAAATGATGCCGCTACGTCTATATCTGTCAAGGTCAATACTGCCGCCTTCGAGCGATACAAATTGACGCCACTTCTGAGCGAGATAGGAATGCAATACACATCCGTAGCAAGATTGGTTGCGGGAAACGCTTGTAAGCAGTCGGACCTATACAATTCGTCCACGTCGTCAACATATGCGGGTCGTTCGTCATATCCAATCTGTATCCCGGCCGGCATCCCCCACAAAAAGTATAGTGAAGCGCCAACTACTAGGAAGATCGCCATTAGAAAGTAACGACTAGTCTTCAGCTTCATGTTCTCGCCTTGCTCGTTGTTACTTTGGGCATAAAGGAACTGATCCTCCACCGCAGGCTAGGTGTGAACTGGGGTTTTGATCGCGCCATCCACCAACCCGAAACCGCTGACCGGGGCCGAAGAGCTGACAGGATGCCCCGGCACCTGATTGTGCGACCTTTCCGTACCAGTATTGACTCGTGCTGCCGTGAAGCCACATGCGATCGTCAGTGAAAGTATAAGCGCCATTGGGCTGCGCACAGCAGCAAGTGCGTCGGCACTGGCGCACACAAAACTCTTTCTTTCTGCAAAGTATACCAGAAATGTCGATGCGCTTGCCTTCATCGTCGAGACCACCAAATATCTCCGGAATGGTCGGCCACCTGAATCCTGGTTCCACGAAAGGAATCTCAATCTCGGAGTCATCATCAGCCCCAATGAGAACGATTTTCAGCGCGCGGCTAAATGCAATCTGAAAGTCGATTTCCATTCCCTTTATCTCCACCGGCACTAGACGGCAATTAACATAATCAATCCATTTTCTTTCAGGGTCAAGTCGGTTGCGCATGAATTGACCGTCGAGAATAATCTTCTCATAATCTGAGAACACCTTCTCACTTTTCCATGGCCCGCAGCCCTGCTCACCCTTGGGATCGAGGCCAATGCTCGGATTAGCACTACAGTATTCGTAGAGATTCAGCCCATCGACATACCCTGCCGGATCCCTCTGCAACCACCGTCCCTCCAGCGGCGAATAGTGCCGCGCGCGGTTGTGCTGGAGTTGTTGGTTGGCCGTGAGGGTGGCGCTGGTATCGTGGCGGCTTTCGAGCATGTAGAGGCGCCGGCCGGTGAAGAAGAACGGGTTGCCGAGGGAGGAGACGAACCGCTCGGCCAGGGCCCCGCCCGCGTTCTTGATCGTGGTGAACAGGCCCGCGTCGGTCAGGTCGGTGTCGCCGTCGCCGTCCAGGTCCGACATCGGGTCGGGCGTGGACTTGTTCGACCCGCCGGCGATCAGGGCCGCGTTGAACGTCGTCTGGTCCGTCGCGTCCACGTCGCCGTCGCGGTCGAAGTCGCCCGGGCTGTAGTCCCAGATCCGCACCTTGCCATACCCGTCGTACACGTCGGCCTCCGCCAAGGCGCCGTTCTTTTCGATCAGACCGGTGACCGTGTCAAGCTCCTGCAGCAGTGTAGTAGAACGTGTCCGCGCTCGCTTCGTCGTGACGCAGCCCGTCGCCGTGAAGGTCTCCTCCGCCCCTCGCGGGCGGCCTCGCGCACGACCTGACAACCACGGGTTCCGGTCGCAGAGGCGACCTCCACCCGAGGCTACATTCCTGCGCCCCGGTCGGGGCGGTTGTACTTCCGCCTGGAGTAACCCTCACCCCCTACGCGGTCACGACGCCCGGGCTGAAGCAGGCCCGCGCCGACCACGGCGGCGTCGGGGCGGCGTCGGGGCGGCTGGCGCTCACCTTCTCAGGTTGCATCGGGCGGCGCAAGGCGGTCCCCGGCGCGCACGTGCCGGCCGTTGACGTATTCCTGCCAGGTCATGCGCTGACCGCTGGCGGGCTTGATTTCCAGAATCTCCAGGAATCCGTCGGCGCAGGCGACGAACCGGCGCGCGTCGAGAGTTCCTGCCGCAAGGCGCGGGCCATCGGGCCGCTGCGCGGGGAGGGGAAGAGTTTCGGGCTTCGCGGTTCCCAGGGGATGGGGTTCGGGATGGTGCGATCGAGAACGCGGATCCTCCACCCTTTCCGGCCGGCGGACGCGCGCCAGCGTGACGTTTTCCCAGCGCCCGTCCTGCGCCTCGAAGCGCGCCGTCGCGCCGGGCCAGGACCACATGCCCAGCACATGACGCGCGACCTCGCGCGCCGGGCGGTCGAACCGCGTCGCGCCGTCCTCCTTCTTGAGCTTCGGCGCCCGGGTCGAGGCCGCGTCGTCTTGCGGCTCGCCCGGCGGGTTGGCGCCTTCCGCGAACAGGTCGAACGTCGCGCGGACGGCATCGACGCCGATGGCGGCCAGCCGGTCGTGCAGCTCCTCGGCCGTCTCCTCCGGCTTGATCGCCGTGGAGCGGGTCACAAGGATCGGCCCGGCGTCCATGCGCTCAACGATCCGGAAGACGGTGACGCCGGTTTCCTCCATGCCGCGAAGGACGGCCCACTGGATCGGCGCGGCCCCGCGCAGGTTCGGCAGGACGGAGGCGTGGAGGTTCACGCATGCCCGCGCGAAAGAAGAGCGCACTGCCTCGCCGAGCTTCTGACCGAAGGCAATCACGAGTCCGAGGTCAGCGCGCGCGGCGCGGAGCCGCTCAACCTCGACGGGTGCGTTGATGTCCTCCACCTCGGCCACCGTCAGCCCTGCCTCACGCGCGAACGCTGCCACCGGAGTGGGCGTAAGGCGTTTCCCGCGTCCTTTGGGTCGAGGGGGTTGGGTGACCACCAGCCCGACCTTGTCTGGCGAGTTGGCCAGCCAGCGCAGACTGGGCAGCGCAAATTCACCGGATGCCAGGAAGACGATGTTCAAAGCGAGCGGTTCCTCCGGATTTGGCTCAGTCGCCGCTGTTCCCGTAGTCCGTGAAGGCAGTCTGTCATCCGTAGCGGCGTCAGTGCGATCCCGCGTTTACTCGTACCCGGCACGTGCTGCAAGTGTCGAGGATGCCACGCACAACCTTTCTCGCTCGAAGGAGCGGCCAGGAGGGGGTCGCTCAGTCCCAGCCGGCGCGGGAGCCTTTGCCGGTCCCTCCCGATGTGAGGATGCGCGCCCCCGGCCCCCAACCAGGGGAGGAAGAGACAAGGCCCGCCCCCGGGTCCCTCGGCAGCAAGGACGGTGGGTTGACAGCCCGTGGTGAAACTCGAAACCAGCCGTGGCACCCGTCACCCCCGTGCAGGCGAGGGTCCAGTCTGCCCGGGAAAACCGCTGGAATCGTGACGCCTCGCCAACGAGGCTGGGTTCCCGCCTGCGCGGGAATGACGAGGCTGGGTTCCCGCCTGCGCGGGAATGACGCGCGTCGCATTTCACCGCGGGCTCCTAAGAGGGTCACCTTTCTGTAGAACCGTTCAGCGACGGACCCCTGTGTGACGGACCTCGACGTGACCTGCCCTTTCGTGTTGATCCAGGCCCCGTCTATCTTGTACATTGTCTGTCCGGGCTGGTGGCCGCTCATGCGGCAATCGTCGGTTCAACGGTGGGAGCAACTGCCAATGAAACACGTTCTGCTTCTGGGTCTCGTCTTTTGCGGCGGATGCGTGTCCGGCGCGCCGCAGTTTGAGAAAGCGATGCGGTTGAAGGGCGGCGAAGACCTCATGCGCGTGGAAAGCCCCGGCTGGGCGGCGCCCTGTGTTGCGGATATCGACCGCGACGGCAAGCCCGATCTGCTCGTGGGCCAGTTCAACAAGGGCAAGATCCGCGTTTACAAAGGTCAGGGCGACCTGAAGTTCGCCGCGGGCGAGTGGCTCAAAGCCGAAGGCGAGGTGGCCGAAGTTCCGGGGGTCTGGTGATGCACCAGTTCCACTCCACAGTTTGTGGACCTCAACGCGGATGGACACACCGACCTGCTCTCCGGTTCGTACTCTCGCCAGGAACAGCCCATGGCCGGCCTGTTTCAGGTGCTCTGGGGTCAGGCTGACGGGACGTTCAAGAAAGCCTCCGTGCTGAAAGGCTCGGACGACGCGCCGCTGGTGATTCGCCCGGCCAACGAGAAGGAGATTGTCGAGTCCATCTGCACGCGACCCACGGCGGTGGACTGGGATGCGGATGGCGACCTCGACCTGGTCGTCGGCACGTTCAGTGGAAAGTTCTACCTGTTCACCGGCGAGGGCGGCGGCAAGTTCGCGCCGACGCCGCAGGCGATGAAGACGGGCGATGTCGCGTTGCAGGTCGCGCATCACGGCGACCCGTTTGTGATCGACTGGGACCAGGACGGCGACTTGGACATTCTCAGCGGCGCCGCTGCGGGCGGCGTGCAGTGGGCCCAGAATACGGCCGGTCCCGGCAGGATTCCGACGCTCAAGCCTTTTGTTGTGCTCATCCCCGCGCCGAAGGAAGCGGACGCGGAAGTACGTCCTGAAGCAGTCCACGAGCCGGCGGGCTCCACGCGCGTCTGGGTCGCGGATGTCAACGGCGACGGCAAGCTCGACGCTCTCGTGGGCGACTGCGTCACGTTGATTTCCCCCAAGCCAGGCGTAAGTGAAGCCGATTTCGTCAAACGGTCCGCCGAGTGGAAAGCGGCCGTCGACGCCGCGCAAAAGGAGGCGGAGGGAATCACGGACGAGGAGAAACTTCAGCCGGTCTGGGAGCGAATCGGCAAGTTGTATGAATCGCGCGAGGAGTTTGCCTCCATGGATCGCACGGGGTTTGTCTGGTTGTACCTTCGGAAATAGGAGCTCCTGAGCATCAGCATTGACTCCGGTTCAGAATTCCCGTCGCCGTTTGTCCTTGCGGTCAACTCGCGGAATGCATCTGGTTTTCCCGTGCCCCGGACGGGAGTAACAGTTCGAGGGGGGACTCTGAACCAGTCCTGTCATTCCTGCGCAGGCGGGACGTCCAGTCCGCCCGGGAAAACCGCTGGATTCTCGCCTTGTTACGAACCATGGGCTGGATGCCCGCACGCGCGTGAATGACGAGTGTTGACTTTGACCACGGGCTGACAGGAAGCCCCGTCGAGTTCGCGGGGTGACCGGAATCGCACAGCTCAACAATCTTCAGCAAACGGGATGCTTCGCAAACGGGATGCCTCGCAACCGAAGTTCATCCGACACGCAGGCAGCGCGATTCCGCTCCTGACCGGCGCGGCTCCTGCGATGCGCCCGAATCCCCGCGCGAGGGTCAGGCTCAGCGCGCCGCGCCGCAGGTCAGTGAGGGTCGCGCGGCAGAGGGCGAGGCCACCGTGGCGCACTTCAGCGGGCGCAGCGTGAGGATCGTAATCTCCGGCGGGCAGTTGATTCGCGCGTGGAGGGGCAACGACGTGCCCAGCCCGGCCGAAACGTGGAGCTGCGTCTGTCCGATGCGGTGCAACCCCCAAGCGTAGCGCGGATGAATGCGATCGTTGCCCCACAGGCAGCCGATGTAGGGCAGCCGCCATTGCCCGCCATGCGTGTGCCCGGAAAGCTGGAGCATGACCCTCCCCGGCGGCAGTCGATACACCGTGGACGGATAGTGCGCCAGCAGCACCGTCGGCACGCCGTCCGCGCAGGCCAGTGCCTTGTGCAACTCCCCGCCGCGCTTCTTGAGCTGATCCACGCCCGCCAGCGCCACCTTCGCCGAACCGCGCTCGATGATCACCGACTCGTCGCGCAGAAACTGGATCGGCAGCCCGTGGTCGCCGGCGATGTTCTCGTGATCGTGATTGCCCAGCGTGGCGTAAAGCCCTTCTCTTCCGGCGATCGGCTCGAAAAACCGTTTCATCAACTCGACGGCCTTGTGCCAGTGCCGCGGCCAATGTGCGTAGTCCCCCGTGGCTGCAAGGACGTCGTAGTCGAGCGACGCCAGCAGCTTGGACGCGGTCGCCAGCACGTCGTTCCACCGGCGGAAGTGCAGATCGGAGATGTGCGCGATGCGCAGCCCGTCCAGCGCCGTGTCCTGCGCGGCGAAGGGAACATCGTGACATCGAACGGCGACCGGACCCATGCATCTCTCCGCACACAGCCGCCGCGCGGCGCCGTGATGACGCCGTGCGCGCTCGCGCCGCGCCGACCGGCGAACCGGGACTCCTCCGCCCGGAGTATAGCATTCGTCGGCTGAAATGGCGGCGGGCGACAGAGGCCGATCTCCACGATGAGGATTCAATCGCGCAATTCCGGCGCGGCTGCGCGCCATGACCGGATCACGCTGCTGAGCGGCGTGGGGGAATCGCACGGTCGCGCGGCACGGGTCCACAGCAGCGGACCGGTGGCGCAAGGCGAGGGGGTTCATTTCGCACCTTCAACGCGCCGCGCGGCGATCAGACCTCATCCCCGCCGTCGGCCGGCGCGGGCGGCTCGCCAGACTGCGGCGGCGGCTGAGGCTGACGGGCCTGAACGAGAGTGAGGCGCGCCTCGCGCAGCAGCTCGCTTTCGCACCAGATCTGCACGCGGTATTCGCCGGGCGCGGGAAAGCGCAGCCCGTGAAACTGCAGCGTCAGGTTCGCGATGCTCCTGGGGTTCTTGAAGATGACCTTGCCGTGCCCTTCGACCAGCGGCGGGCGCGCTTCGTTGGAATCGACAAAGCGGATGGTCAGCGGTGTTTCGCCATGGCCATCCGTCAGCGAGCAGAACACGCAAAGCTGACCGTGGACGGCCGGGAAGTTGAACGCGTTGATCGTGCTGAACATGCCGATCAGCGACTGCTTGCCGGTGAGGCGGTCGGTGATGATCTGGTCGCAGACGACCAGCGACAGCACGTCGGGCACGGGTTGATGCATTTTTGCCATGATCCAGTCGGACTCCCCTCGAGCTTGGCGGGGATCATACCGGACCTCGCCCCACGGGGACACCCTGCGCTGCACAACTGGACAATCTTCCACGCAGCGGGAGAATCCGGCTGCGCCTTCGGCGCGATCGGCTGCCAAGCGCCCCGCCGACGGTCGCCCGAAGCGGGCGCAACCATGACCAACTTGAACCGCGGGAAAAGAGTACGATGAAGATTCACGAATACCAGGCTCGACAGTTGCTCTCTGAAACCGGCGCGCCCGTGCCCGCCTCCAGCGTGGTGGACACCGTCCAGCAGGCCGTGGAGGCGCACCGCCGCATCGGCGGAAAGGTCGTCGTCAAGGCGCAGGTCTTCGCCGGCGGGCGCGGCAAGGCCGGGTTCGTCAAGCTGTGCGACAGCGAGGCGGAGGTCAAGGCCGCGGCGGAGTTCATGCTGAAAAACCGCATGGTGTCGGTGCAGACGGGACCGGATGGCATCGCGGTCAAGAAACTGCTGATCGCCTCGGCGGTGGACATCGAGAGCGAATCCTACGTCGCCGTCGTGGTCGATCGCGCGAAGCGCTGCCCGGTGGTGATGGTCTCGCGCGAGGGCGGCGTGGAGATTGAGGAAGTCGCCAAGCGGAATCCGCAGGCCATCGTGAAAGAATGGCTCGACCCGGTGAAAGGCTTGCAGGACGCGCAGGTGGGCAAGCTCGTCGTGGCGCTGGGGTTCACGGAGAAGGCGCAGGCCGACGCGGCGGGCAGGATCATCCGCGGGCTGGTGAAGGTTTTTTACGAATACGACTGCGCGCTGGCGGAGATCAACCCGCTGGTGCGCACGCCGAAGGGGGAGATTCTGGCGATCGACGCCAAGATGAACTTCGACGACAACGCCACCTTCCGCCATGAGCGCCTCTTGGAAATGTTCGACCCGGCGGAGGAGAACGCCAACGAGCTGCGCGCCAAGGAGCATAACCTTTCGTACATCGCGCTGGACGGCAACATCGGCTGCCTGGTCAACGGCGCGGGGCTGGCGATGGCCACCATGGACATCATCAAGCTGCACGGCGGCATGCCGGCGAACTTCCTCGACGTGGGCGGCAGCGTGACCAAGGACGGCGCGATCGAAGCGTTCCGCATCATCCTGTCCGACTCGAAGGTCAAGGGCGTGCTGGTCAATATCTTCGGCGGCATCGCCAAGTGCGACACGATCGCCGAGGCGCTCATCGCGGCCGCGAAGGAGGTGGGCTTCAAGGTGCCGGTCGTGGTGCGCCTGGAAGGCACAAACGTCGATCGCGCCCGCGAACTCCTCCGCGAAGCGGCGATCCCGCAGCTCATCCCCGCGACGGACCTGACCGACGCGGCGAAGAAGGTGTGCGCGAAGGTGGCGTGAATCACGAATTCGGCGTGATTTAGGAATCTAACGAAGGGAGCGGCGGTATGACGACTGAGGAGAGATTGGCTGAATTGGATCTGATGGTGACGAAACACCAGGAGTTTGTCATCAAAGCGAAGCGAAAGCTGCTCACGCTGGTCACTCTCTCAGTGCTTCTCCTCTTGATAGCGGCTGCTTCGATCGTGGGCGTTGTACCGGCGATGGCGCAAGCTCAAAAAAAGGACAACGTCCATGAGGTGCGGGCGTCCCGTATTGTGCTGGAAGACGGCGCCGGCCCATGCCGCGCCGTTCTGGAGATGGATAAGAGTGAACTGCAGCTCTCGTTGTTTACCGAGAAAGACAAACTCACTACTCGAGTAAGAATTGGTCCTGGCGGAACGTTGAGGGTGTTTGGGGATGCTGGAGCGGACCCTAAACAAGCCCTCGCATCATTTGAGCCCTATCGACATGGCCACGCCCTCGCGTTATTCGACTACAACGGCCAGCTTCGGGCGACGCTAAGCGGGGATTGGGTCGAACCGCGATTGGAGTTCTTTGACAAGACAGGCAAAGTCAGGGCATTACTGCGTGTTGAACCGAATGGCGATCCCAAGGCGGAGTTGCTAGGACCTTCTGGAACTGCGGTATGATCGGCACCCTACGAGCTTGCCGGGTGTCAAGTGGGGGAGAACCGCACGGCGGAGGCGTGAGATTTTGTTGCTGCGGAAGCGGAGCGGTTGACGATTCCAAATAGGCAGATCCTGCATGGTACTCTTGAGCGATATCCAATCCTACGCCGACGCCATCGCGCGGGAGTTCCATCCGCAGCGGATCATCCTCTTCGGATCATACGCGCGCGGCGACGCAACGGTTGACTCGGACGTGGACCTGCTTGTCATTCTTCCGGGTAGAGGCGATGCCGCAAGTCGCTCACTGGATATCCGACTCCGGCTGGAGGCCGGGTTTCCAATGGACCTCATTGCCCGGACTGAAGGCGAGGTTCGGCGAAGGCTGAGTGAGAACGATTGGTTTCTACACGACGTGCTTGATGAGGGAATTGTCCTTTATGACCAGCGTAACGCGGGAGTGGCTCGAAAAGGCCGAAGCCGACTTTCAAAGCGCCCAGCGTGAGTTGAGGGCAAGGCAATCGCCCAACTACGACCTGGCCTGCTTTTGTGCACAACAATGACCGGAGAAGCTCCTCAAGGCCCGCCTGCTTGTAGCGAAAGTTCGATTCCCGAAGACGCATGATCTGACGGCTCTGCTCAAACTCCTTTCGCCCTTGGAGCCGGAATGGGAACTGATGCGCGAACACCTCACCTGTTTGACGGACTATGCAGTTCGTTTCCGTTACCCAGGTTCGAATGCGTCGCGCGAACAGGCTCGGGAGGCGGTCAGAATAGCGAGTCTCGTCCGAACAGGCGTTCTGGAGGCATTTGGTACTTCCGGCAGACAGAAGACCAAAAGGAGGAATCGGCGACACTGACCTGGTTGAAGTGGGCATGCGCTTCCTGTTTGGGCTGATCGAATGAAAGCCGGATGGCCCGTCGGCGTGCCCGTGAACACCGCTCCAAAACCTCCGCACGGCGGCAGCTCGATCCGGCCGCCCCCGTCGTAACCCGGCAAATGATGGTCGATCGAGAATACTTCGCCAAACCCGACGCGCCCACTGCAGCGCGCCACAAGGAGACCGCATCCACGGGCTCGTTGATCTCCAGAATGCCCGGGACTCGGTCGAATGGGGAGGTTCGCCAACGCTGATTCCATCTGAGGCAGGTTGGAGGCAATGCCTTGAAGAAGAAGCCGAGAACCAGAACATCAAATGGAGAAACCCTCCCGGCCTGGCCGGACGACCCCGTTGTAGCCGAAGTGCGCACGGCTCGCGCGAAGCTTTGGGAGGAAGGCGGGGAAACCGTCGAGGGGTTTCTCAAGGTTGTTTCCCGGCGCTCCGCGAAGCGGCGATCCCGCAGCTCATCGCCGCGACGGACCTGACCGACGCGGCGAAGAAGGTGTGCAAGCAGGTGGCGCAACGGGTGGGTCAGCCCTCCGAGCCGATATTCTGGCAGGTTGGCTCTCCCTGAGGACGTGGGTAGGCCGGGTCTCCGAGCCGAAAACAGGGCGGTTCGCCTTTCCGACCCGACGAGTGGGTATGTCGGCGCTCCAAGCCGACGTTCATGTCGTTCCAATACCGAGCCGCCCATCCGCTGGCGGACTTTGTCGCTCCGAAGACCTTCAACCTCGCCGGCAGCGTCGAGGCTCGAACGCCAAACTTGTTTGCCGAGGCAGAAAGTGATCTGCAGACAACTCGCAAGAACGCTTCCCTACGGCTACCGCGTGGCCGACTCGCCACCTTACCCGAGCCGCCGGCTACGCCAGGCCCATCTTGCCGCGGAACACGAAGAATACAGCGCCGCATAAACACAACCCTGCGTACGCATAGTCCAGCTTCAGCGGTTCCTTGAGGTAAAATAGTGAGAACGGGACAAACACGCCCAGTGTAATGATCTCCTGTAAAATCTTGAGCTGCCCAACGTTCAGCGCCGTGTGCCCGATCCGGTTGGCCGGAACCTGAAACAGGTATTCCAACAGCGCGACCCCCCAGCTCACCAGCGCTGCGATGATCCACGGTTTGTGGCTCAGCTCCTTGAGGTGCGCATACCACGCAAATGTCATGAACACGTTCGAGATCATCAGCAGACCGACCGTCTTGGCAATCACCGGCATCGCGCACCCCCCAACAATCGGACACGAGCCCCTTGCAAGATCAAGGGTGGCCCCGGTTTCCGGCCGGGGTCTGCAACACAGGATTCCCGCCCGTACCCGCATTGCAACAGAGTCCGGGCAGATCGCGGACCGGCCCGGCGTCCCGCGCTGCAAGGCAGGGATGATAGTGGATTCTGTTCGTTTGAGAATCCGCGCGGCAGGACCGGCGCATGGGTGCCACGCCGTCGGGGCGATCAAGGCCTGCGATCGGACGGGCCCAATGGAGGGCAACGCCGCATCGGGGAGACTCCTTGCAGCAACGCGGAAGGGGATGCGTGTGGGCAGGTGGCGGCAGCGGGCCTGGTCAATTGGCTTGACAAGCCGCGTCTGGAACGAAGAGACCCCGCAAGCCCGGGCGACAAAATAGTGATCCGGCTTTGGTGAGAATCAAACGGCAGGCGCCCTTTGGAATAGAATGAGAACCCACGAGGGATGCGCATGAACATCCTTTCCGGCGCCGCGCCACCTGTTGCCCGAAAGGGACCTACATGGATGGCCGAGGGCGCACCCCACGGAAAACGTACCCCACAGTGCTTCGATCACGGCGGAAAGATACCTTCAACTCCTCTGGGTGCGCCGGAATCTCAGCAGACGTACAACCCCTTTCGGCAGCGATCTTGTTGGGTGAGTCGATTTGCCTCCCGGCGGGAGCTTGCCGGAAGCGGAAGTCCAGCTTGAAGCCGTAGAGCCAGGGGATCTTCGGGTCCACCTGTTCGCCCTCCAGGCGCTGCGGCAGTCGTTGTCCATGCTCGACACGGCGGGCGGATGCCTCGTTGCGGGTGGTGCGGCAGCCCGCGAGAATCCTCACGTCATGTCCACACGATCGTTGCCGATCCTGATGCCGCGCGTCGAGGGGCAGCGCTGGTCCTGCCACTCGTGCGGGCGCTGCTGCTACGACCTCGTGGGGCATCTCAGCAGCGAAGAACGCATGCGGCTGAACCGGCAGGACTGGCGCGGCGAGCTTGGGGTCGAGCCGTACGTGCGGATGGGGCGGGCGTTCGTCCTCAACAAGCATGACGACGGCGCCTGCGTCTTTCTCGACCGGCAGACGAAGCTTTGTCGCATCCACGTCAAGTTCGGCGAACAGGCCAAACCCTTGGCGTGCCGCATCTATCCGTTCACGGTTTATCCGGTTTCAGCGGGCTGGCAGGCGGCGCTGCGGTTTGACTGCCCGAGCGTGGCCGACGCGAAGGGCGCGCCGCTTCAGCAGCATCGAGCGCCGGTAGCGGAGCTTCTTGCGGGACTGCCGCATCCGGGCGCCGTGGCGTTGGAGGAGCCGATTCTTTGCCGCGACATTCGGCTCGCCCCTCAGCAGACGAGGCAGATGATCGAGCGGTTCCTGTCGCTGTTCGGGGATCACGGCCGTCCGTTGCGGGACCAGATACTTGCCGCGGTTTCGGCTGTCTTGACGCTTTCCGAATCCCGGCTGGAGCGCGTCGGGCTTGAGCGCTTCGACGAACTGGCCGACATGGTGTTCGCGGCCGCGGACGGCGGGCGCGACGGGTCGCCGCCGCGAGCGCCGAGCGCGGGTCAGGTTGCGATGCTACGGGAGCTGGTCTTCGCGCACGCCGAGCATGTGAATATCCGCGACATGACGGCGTCGCTGCCGCGGCGCTGGGCGCGGCGCTGGCGGCAACTGCGCCTGGCGGGGCGCATGCGGCGCGGGCGCGGGCGGATGCCCGCGATCCCGGGCCTGCCCGGCACGCCGTCTTTTCAGCACGTCGAGGACGTGCAGCCCGCGGGCGATCCGTCGCACACCGAGCGGATTGACAGCCTGCTCCGCCGTTACCTCACGGCACGGCTTGAGTCTCGCGGCGTGTTCGGTCCGGGGTATTATGATTGGCCGCTGGTCAGCGGATTGCTGGCATTCATGGCGTCGCTGGCGGCGATGGGGTGGCTCGCGCGGGCGCAGGCGGCCTGTCGAGGACGATCGGTGCTCGCGTATGAGGACGTCTTCGAGGCGCTGCGGATCATCGACCGGTCCGCGGGAAGGTCGCCGGCGCTGCGCACGCGGGCGGAGAGGCTGCGCATGCACTTTCTGGCGCGCGAGCGCGGATTGGCGGGGCTGCTGGACCGGTACGCTCTGACGTAGGGCGGGCTATGCCCGCCAGCCGCGCGCGGAGGCGAAGCGAGCAGGGCGCATCACCCGACCTACGGGTTGGTTGGCGAGCGCGGACGAGCAGTAGTAGGCGTCCATCACATGGAGGGTTCTCGTGGCCGAAGTTTATGACTCGATCGATCAGCTTCCCGAGGGGCTTCTGGATTCGTGCAACGAGACGCCGCTTCCCACGACGTTGCTGATGTGTCCGCCGACGTACTTCGACGTGGTGGACGTCAAGAACCCGCACATGGAGGGCAGTCTGGGGCGGGTCAACTTCGATCTCGCGGATCGTCAGTGGCAGGAGGTGCGCGACGCCTTCATCCGCTGCGGCGCCCGCGTCGAGACGCTCGAACCGCTGGAAAACTGCGAGGACATGGTCTTCTGCGCCAACCAGACGCTGGCGGGCCTGGATGTCGAAGGGCAGCGGCTCTGCCTGCTGAGCCAGATGAAGCACCCTTCGCGGCAGCGCGAAGTGCCGGCGTTTGCGGATTGGTTCGCCGCGCGGGGTTATCAGGTCGAGCATCTGCCGGGCGAAGAGCTCTTTGAAGGCAGCGGCGACGCCGTGTGGCATCCGGGACGGTCGCTCATCTGGGGCGGGCACGGCTTCCGCACGGACCCGGCGGTGTACGAGGCCGTCAGCGATTACTTCGCCGCGCCCGTGCTGCGGCTGAAACTGCACTCGGATCACTTCTACCATCTGGACACGAGCTTCTGCGCGATCAACGAGCGGACCGCGATGATCTATCCCCCGGCGTTCGACGAGCAGGGTCTGGGGCTGATCCGCGCGGTCTTTTCCGACGTGATTGAAGCGACCGAGCACGAGGCGCTGCGCGGCTTCGCCTGCAACGCCACGGCGATCGGCGGGCGCTGCGTGGTGATTCAGCGCGGCAACGCGCGCGCCGTCGCGCAACTGCGCGAGCGGGGGCTGGAGGTGCATGAGGTCGATACGTCGGAGTTCATGAAATCCGGCGGCAGCGTGTTCTGCATGAAGATGTACGTGTTTTGAATGATGAATGTTGAATGCAGAATGCTGAATGAAGCATGTGGATCGGCGGCGCCGCGGCGGTGATGGAGCAGCTCGTCGGCGGTGGACGAATGATCGCTTCCAGACGGGCGCGGCTCTGTGGCGCGGCGATCAGGCATCCGTTTGCATAACAGAGCCGCGACCGTCACCAATGTATCCCGGTGTGCCACTGCTCTGCGAGGGAGCGAACCGCCGTCGCGCTGTGCCGGAACCGGTTCTGGAGGGCGCCGGATGCATCAACCCTTGCGCGGACCGATGGCAGACGTGCGCGGTTCTCAAGAGTGCGTGCCCGCGCGCTCAAACTGCGACGCTATCAGACATCCCGATGGGCTGGACCGGACACGTGGCCGGGCGGATCATGACGCCGGTTTACACGCCCGGGTGGCGGCGCATGGTCAACGCGGTCACCTGCAAAACGGAGGGTTCCCACGGCGACTTGCGCCTGTGGCGCGAGTTGCACAGTCACTCCACTTTTAGAGGAGACTCCCCATGTCGCGCCGATTCCCTCGCCCTTCGCGTTTTCTGGGCGCCTCCCCGCGATGTTCCGGCGCCCCTTGGCGGCTTTGCGCTCCGGGCCGAGACCGCGTCGGTTGGCCCGTCCTCGCCGTTTCCGGGCTTGTCCTGTGCGGCATCGCCGTTTCGATTCCGGGCTGCGCCGCGGCAAGTGAGCCCTTTTACAACGGCGACTTCTTTGATCCCGGCGTCACCACAGGCGGCGCGAAGGACATGGCCTACGCCCGGCAAATCATCGAGGACGGCGACATCCCCGATCCCGACGCGGTCACGGTGGAAGGACTGCTCTCCGAACACGACATCCCCGTGGAGGAACCTCCGGCCGCCCCGATTCTGTACAGCACGGTCACGACCGTGTGGAATCAGGATTTCGAGACCATCCTGCCGCTGGCGACGGTGGCGGTGGGAATGGGCACAACGATCAACGCGGGAGAGTTCACGCGACAGCCGCAAAACCTCTGCCTGGTCATCGACCGCAGCGGCTCGATGAACGACCCCATCGACGCGCGCACCGATACTTCGAAGCTCGCCGCAGTGAAGATCGCCGTGGACCGCCTTCTGGCGAACCTCACGGCCGACGACCGCGTCAGCATCGTTTCGTTCAACGACGCCGCGCGGGTCGATCTTTCGGCGGCGTCGGGCACCAACGTGGCGGCCATCAAGGACGCGCTCGATCAGATCGAAGCGGATGGCTCGACGAACCTGCACAATGGGCTGGCCCGCGGATACCGCCTGCTCGACGAGCATCCGGCGACGGGCACCCAGGATCGACTCCTCGTCTTCACCGACGCCCTCCCGACCTACGGACCCGGCTCGACCGAGGCCTTCCTCGACCTCATGGAGGACTACGCCGCGGAGGACATTGGCGCGACGGTGTTCGGAGTCGGGCTGGATTTCGGCACGGAGCTGGCGCAGGACATCGCCCAGGTGCGCGGCGGAAACTTCTTCTACCTCAACGACTTCGACCGGATCGCCTCGGTGTTCGACGAGGAGTTTGACTACCTCGTCACGCCCATCGCGTATGACGTGGAGCTGCGCGCGACGATCGACTATGCCTGGGACGTCCACGACGTGTACGGCCTGCCGGGCGAGGACGACGTGGGGCATGTGCTCGAACTCAACGTTCCCACGTTATTCTTCAGCACGCGGCAGGACGGAGGCGCGATTCTCATCCGCCTACGCGCCGGCTCGCTGGTCAACTTCGAGGAGCCGGCCGCGATCGGCACCGTGCAGTTCAGCTATCAGAACGCCGAGGGCAACGTCACCACCATCACCAACCCGATCGAGCTGCCCGCGGGACTCAGCGAAGACGGCTCGCAATCGTATTTCCCGACTCCGGCATCGCAGCGCGCGGTGCTGCTGCTCAACACGGCGCTGACGCTCAAGGCCGCCTGCGCGGACGCTTATGCCCGCTGGTACGGGGACGACTCGGATTATGCCCGCGCCGCCGATCGTCTGACGGAGTTCCTGCCGTATTTCGACGGGCTGGCGGGAGGACTGGACGACCGCGCGTCGGACAACTCGCGAGCGCTGTCGCAGGAGCGGACCGTGCTCGAGAAGCTGCTGGCGAACGTGGAAAGCCGCATGGGTTCCAGCAGCGAGACACTCATCGACTGACTCATGTCGAGTGGCACGGGTCCGCAGCAGCGGACCCGTGGGACGCGACATCCTCATTCGTGCAGCGGGCGGCCTTGCATGTCCGGAGGGATGGGCTGGCCCAGCTCGCGGAGGATGGTGGGAGCGACGTCGTACAAGGTGGCGCCGTCCGCTCGTCCCCTCCCCTGGATCGTCGGGTGTGCGAAGAGGTACATGCCCTCCTGCGCGTGATTGGCGTCCTCGGCGGCGGCGTCGTCGTCGTAGATGTAGATGGAGTCGCTGCCCAGCCAGCCTGAGGCGCGCCAACCGAGATCGCCAAGGATGACGATGAGGTCCGGCGCGACGTTGTTGCAGGTCTTGTAGATGGCGTCGGGCTTGTGGCACTTGTTGCCCAGCGGGGCGCCGGCTCGGAGAGCCGGCGGACCAGAGGCAGGTCGCAGACCTGCCCCACCCTCACGGAGGCCTGCCCCCTCCGTGTGGCACAGGTTTCCAACCTGTGGAGTGTGGCACAGGTTTCCAACCTGTGGAGTGTGGCACAGGTTTCCAACCTGTGCATTCGGCCCCCAACCCCCCCCGCCCTTGGGGTCACCATCCGGACCCGGCATGGCTTCCAAGCGGCGGATGAGGTCATCCCGATAACGCTCGTAATTCCCAGGCTCGACGACGCCTTGCGGCTCGCGGCCTTTGAGGTTGATGAAGATCTGCCCGTAATACCCCGGCGAGGCGAACGCCTTCGTCTTCGACCAGTCCACGTCTTTCGCATCGAACTTCTGTTTTGGAGTGGGTGGAGCTTTCATCACCAGGTCACCCTGTTGCATGAGCCACTGGTTCAGCAGCACACCGCCGTGCAGCACGCGGGCGCCGTGATCGCTGACGACCCAGATAGCCGTGGTTTGGAGGTCGATCTTCGCCAGTGTCTCGCCGATCTGCCGGTCCACTTCGACGTAGTAGTCGTGGATCGCGTTCTCAAACCGGTTGCCCGGGACGTGGTTGCGATGCTGCGGGTCCATGAAACTCCAGAACCCGTGATGCACGCGGTCCGTGCCCATCTCGACCATGAACATCAGGTCCCAAGGCCTGGTGCACATGAGATGGCGCACCACGTCGAAGCGGCGCCGCGTCATGGTGTAGATGCCGTCGAGGATGACCTGCTTGTCGCCGCCGCGGGGCATGGGCACGTCCACCATGTACTCGCCGACGAGCTGCTCGATCTCCCGGCGAAGCTGCGGCGGATGCGTGTACTGGATCGACGGGTCCTTCGTGGTGGGCGTCAGAAAGCTCGTAATCATGCAACCGCGAATGGGCTTGGTGATAGGATAGGTTTCCGGCACGCCGATGATGAGGCTGTCCTTGCCCTGCTGGGTGAGGATGTCCCACAGGCGCGGCTCCTTGACGCGCAGCGACGTGCAGATGACCCAGCCGTCGTACGAGCGGTCCTTGCGGTCGCGGAATCCGTATATGCCCAGGGTGCCCGGATCCTTGCTCGCCGTCATGCAGCTCCACGCCGGCACGGTGACCGGCGGCATGGAGCTGGTCATCCGCCCCCATGTCCCGCGCTGCATGAGGGCGCGCAGGTTGGGCAGGTCCTCGATCCATCGCTCAAAACACAGCGACGGCTCCAGGCAGTCGAGACCGAACACGGCGACTTTCGAGATCGCGGCCACTTTCAGCTCACATCGTTGAACCATTTGATGCAGAACGGACGGGTGTGAGGATCATCGTGCCGACGGGGCCGGTCAAGGGCGCGGCGGACGGGGGGTGCGCGGCGGATGGGGGGGTACAGGGCGCGGGAGCCTCGCCCGAACGATATCGGATTTCGGATTTGAGATTTCGAATCTGAAATTTCTGATTTCGGATTGCCGGCCATCGTCGGCCCGGCAACGACGGTCCGCCGACGACGGTCCGCCGGACTCAGATCGAAGTGGGGGAGTCACCGACGCGCGCCGGCGCTTCGCGGACCCCTGCCCCTCAGACCGCTGCCTCGGCGGGGCAGCCTTTGTTCTCCGCGCGCCTTTCTGCTGGCCGCTCCGAGTAAGTCTGCTCACGCCTTTCTGCTTGCCTCTCCGCAGGAGTCTGTGCACGCCTCTCCGCACCCGACCGTTCGGAGCAGGTCCCAGAATCCGGCAGGCGCGGGTGGTGAGCTTCCTGCCCTGCTTTCATTCATTTTTGAAACTTCGCAATGGTAGCGCCGCGGGGCTTCCCGTAGAATCCTGCGGGCCGGGAGTGAGGCGGGAAATCATGCGCGTGGCGGAAAGCTGCACTTCGATGCGGGAGCGGCTGGTCGAGTTCTCCAGGGAGTTCGACCGCTGGTTGGATGCTGCGCTCAGCGCCTGCGACGGCGTGCCCCGGCGCCTGCTCGATTCCATGCGTTACTCCGCGCTGGCCCCCGGCAAACGCATCCGGCCGTTCGTGCTGGTCCGCTCCTGCGAAATCGCGGGCGGCTCGCGCGAGGACGCACGGTCGGCGGCGGTGGCCATCGAGTGCGTCCACGCCTTCAGCCTCATCCATGATGATCTGCCCGCAATGGACAACGACGACGTTCGCCGCGGTCAGCCGACCAATCACCGGAAGTTCGACGAAGCAACGGCCATCCTCGCGGGAGATGGGCTGCTGACGCTGGCGTTCGAGATCCTGACGCGCGGCGCGCTGGATACGGCGCGCGGCGCGATGGATGGGGCGCGCGGTGGATTAGATGCGGCGCGCACGGTGCGCCTGGTCCGGCAGCTCTCCGAAGCCACCGGACCGGCGGGCATGATCGGTGGACAGATGCTTGACATCGCCGGCGAGTCGCAATCCCCCAGCGCCCCACGCGTGAAGCGCATTCACGAGATGAAGACCGCTCGTCTGTTCGAGGCGGCCGCGCGCATGGGCGCTGACTGCGCTGACGCGGACGAGCCTGTCTCGGCGGCGCTTGCCCGGTACGGGCATGGCTTGGGGTTGACGTTTCAGATCGCCGATGACTTATTGGACCTGACCGCCACCCTCGGCGACCTCGGCAAGCACAGCGGCAAGGACCAGGCCGCGGGGAAGCAGACCTACCCGGCCTGCATCGGCGAGGAGCCCAGTCGGGAGGAAGCTCGCCGTCTGGCGGAATCCACGATTCGCTGTCTCGACGCGTTCGGACCGGAGGCGGATGATCTTCGCGAGCTGACGCGGCTGGTCGTCGAGCGGCGAAGTTGAAAAGTGAGTTCCACGAACCGCGGGCGTGGATTCGACGTAATGTGTGGGGAGTCGGATCCATCGGGCGGCGGGCATGAGTACACGAGGAACATTGGATCGCATGGGAATCCTAGAGGACATTCACTCGCCCGCGGACCTGCGAGCGCTGCCGCCGACGAAGCTGCCGGCGCTGGCGCAGGAAATCCGCGAACGCATTATCGACGTGGTTGGCCGGGGCGGCGGGCACCTGACCAGCAACCTCGGCGTGGTTGAACTGACCATCGCCCTGCACCGCGTGTTCGACTTCGCCCACGACCGCCTGCTCTTCGACGTCGGCCACCAGTGTTACCCGCACAAGCTGCTTACCGGGCGGGCGGACCGCTTCGACACCATCCGCAAAGCCGGCGGGCTGTCCGGTTTTCCCTGCGCGGCGGAAAGCGCGTACGACCTGTTCGACGTGGGTCATGCGGGGACGGCCATCGCCACGGGCGTGGGGCTGGCGCGGGCGGACATGCTTCAGCGCGAGGGTCGCCGGGTCGTCGCGGTGGTGGGCGACGCGAGCATCGTCAACGGCCTGGCGTTCGAGGGGCTGAACCAGGCGGGCACGCTGCGCCGGCAGTTCCTCGTCATCCTCAACGACAACGAATGGGGCATCTCGCCGACGCAGGGCGCGATGGCGGAGTATCTTGCGAAGCTGCGCGCCAGCGACTTCTACGAGGGCGTCAAGGCGAAGGCCAAGCAGATCCTGCCCAAGCTGCCGCTGCTGGGCAAGCCCGCGTTCGAGATGCTGCTGCACCTTAAAGAAGGCATCAAGGCGACCGTCTCGCCGGGTCAGGGCTTCGACCAGCTCAACTTCCAGTACATCGGACCCATCGACGGTCACGACATCCACCATCTGATCGCCACGCTCGACCTGGTGAAGGACGCGCACCACCCCGTGCTGCTCCACGTTCACACCGTCAAGGGCAAGGGCTGCGACTGGGCCACGGCAGAGCCGGGCAGGTTCCACAGTCCCAAGCCGTTCACCGTCTGCGGCGGCAAGGCCGTGATTCAGTCGGGGGGGGGGCGAAGCTGGACCAAGGCGTTCGTGGAGAACCTGATCGAAATCGCCGCGAACGACCGCCGCGTGTTCGCCATGACCGCGGGGATGCCGGACGGCACGGGCTTGAACCTCTTCGGCGAGAAGTTCCCCGACCGCTATCTCGACGTGGGCATCGCGGAAAGCTGCACCGTGGACATGGCGGCGGGCATGGCCAAGGGCGGGTTGCGTCCGGTCTGCGCCATTTATTCGACGTTTCTGCAGCGCGCGTTCGACCAGGTTTTTCAGGAGGTCGTGCTGCAAGGCCACCCGGTGATGTTCTGCCTCGACCGCGGGGGACTGGTAGGCGGCGACGGGTCGGTGCACCACGGGTTCCTGGACATCGCCTACCTGCGCGGGTTTCCGAAGATGGTGCTGATGGCGCCGATGGACGAGGTCGAGCTGCGCGGCGCGATGGAGCTGGGGCTGACGCTGGACGGTCCTTGCGCGATCCGCTACCCGCGCGACAACGTCCCCGCGCCGATGCCGGACTGTCCGCCCTTCGAGCTGGGCAGGGCGAGGCGGCTGCGCGACGGCGAGGACGCGGTGCTGCTCTGCTACGGCGTAACCTGCTCGGCTGCACTGGCCGCCGCGGAAATGCTGTCGCAAGAGGGCATCGAAGTCGGCGTGATCAACGCGCGGTTCGCCAAGCCGATCGACCGGCAGATGGTGCGCGAGGCGTTCGACCTCGGCGTCCCTGTGATCACGGTCGAGGACCACTCGGTCTCCGCGGGCTTCGGCTCGGCCGTGCTGGAAACGGCGCAGGAGCTTGGGCTGCCCGTGCGCGACATGACGCGGCTGGGTCTGCCGGCCGACCGCTTCATCCGCCATGCCTCGCGGGCGGCACAACTGGCGGAGGTGGGCATCAACGCCGAGGGCATCGCGCGGACGGTGCGCCAGCGCGTCCGCGTCCAGCCCGCGGTCAACATCCCCATCGTGGCCCAGACGCGCGTGGGACAGGTCATTCCGAAGTAGGCAGGTTATGAGCGCATCCCACGGCCAGCGCCGCGTGATGATCGTCGCCAACCGGGAAAAGCCCGGTGTGAGCGAGACGATGCAGCGCCTTAAGACGTTCGCGCAAACCCGCGCGTCCGTGGTTGGCGCGTTTGACTCGCTGAACGTAGAGGCGGCGCTGCGCGATCGACCGGATCGGCTGGTCGTCCTCGGCGGCGATGGAACGCTGATCGGCGTAGCGCGATCGCTGGGCGCGGCACAACTGCCGCTGATCGGCGTCAACATGGGGAAGCTCGGTTTTCTGGCCGAGTTTTCGCCCGAGGAACTGTGTGATCAGTTCGATCGCGCCATGAGCGACGACCGCTGCATCTCCCGGCGCATGATGCTCGAGGTCACTCATGCGCGCCCCGGTCGCAGCGACGGCGCGCAGGTGGGGCAGCTCTCTGAGCTGCCGCGGGTGGGGCAGCTCTCTGAGCTGCCGAAAGCGGGCACACCGACCACGAGACACGGCACCGACCGTTCACTGCTGGCGGTCAACGACTGCGTGTTTCAGATGGGTCCGCCGTTCCGCATGATTTCGCTGCACGTTGCCATCGACGGCGAACACCTCACGCACATCCGTGGCGACGGGCTGGCCGTCTGCACGCCCAACGGCTCCACAGCCCACAGCCTGTCCGCCGGCGGACCGGTGATGGCCGCGGACCTGTCCGCCATCGGCATCACACCGCTCAACGCGCACTCGCTGACGCACCGCCCGATCGTGGTGGGTCCGGACTCGGTCATAGAGGTGCGCCCGGAGGCGGTGAACAGCGGCTCGTCGCTGATCATCGACGGACAGGCGACGATCTCGCTGGCGGAAGGCGACGTCGTGCGCATCCGCCGCGCGCCGGCCGAGTTCCAGCTCGTGCGCAACCCGCGGCATTCGCCGTGGCACAACCTCGTCACCAAGCTCCACTGGGGTCAACCGCCGGCGTCGTGAAGCGGCGGGGTGGCTTGGGCCGATGGCTGATCTTGCTGAGAAGACATGGGCCGCCCAGTTGCCGTAGGGCGGGCTATGCCCGCCGGTACGTTGGGTGGCCCAGTCATTCAAGCGGGCCTGGCCCGCCCCACGGCAGTGCGTTGGGTGGCTCATTCACTCAGGCGGGCATGGCCCGCCCTACAACCCATCGCGGGACCGACTCGGACGCGCATCGTTGCCAACACGGCGCACGGACTCCAGCCTACGCCTCCAGCATCCTGCGCCCCCTTACGCCTCCAGCACGACGCGCCCGGAACCGGAGTTGATCTCGCCCAAGCGTATCGGATCTTCGCCGGCCTCGCGGAGGACGCGCGTCACGCCCGCGGCGAAGCGGGGGCGGACGACGAAGACAAAGCCGATGCCCATGTTGAAGACCTTGAACATCTCGCCCCGTGTCACGCCGAGCTTGCGCAGGAAATCGAAGACCGGGTGCGGCTTCCACGCGCGGCGGCGGATCACCGCGTTCACGCCCTTCGGCAGCAGGCGGGCGATGTTCTCGCGCAGGCCTCCGCCCGTAATGTGCGCCATGGCTGTGACGACGCGCCGCCGGGCATACGCCTCCAGCACGGCCGCTGCGGCTTTCACATAGATGCGCGTCGGCGCGAGGAGCACTTCGCCCAGCGATTGCGGTCCGCCCTCGAAGGGCGCGTCGAGGTCGCACCGGCCGCGCTCGATCAGCTTGCGCACCAGCGTGTAGCCGTTGGAGTGGATCCCGCTGGAGGGCAGACCGATCAGCACGTCGCCGCGGCGAATCCCCCGGCCGTCGATCACGCGGTCGAACTCAACGACCCCCACGGAAAACCCGGCGAGATCGATGTCGCCGTTGCGGTACACGTCAGGCATCTCCGCGGTCTCGCCGCCGAGCAGCGCGCAGCCGGCCTCGCGGCAGCCGGCGGCGATGCCCTCGATGACCTCGAGCAGGCGCGGGGGCGCAAGCTCGCTTACCCCGAGGTAGTCGAGGAAGAACAGCGGCTCTGCGCCGCAGGTGATGAGGTCGTTGACGTTCATCGCCACCAGGTCAATGCCGATGGTGGAGAGCCGCCCGAGCTTCAGCGCCAGCAGCACCTTGGTTCCGACGCCGTCGGCGCAGGCGACGAGCACGGGTTTCTTGTAGTTGCGGCGGAAAAGCTGTTCGTCGTAGTCAAGGCGGTACAGCCCGGCGAAAGCGTTGTGCCGGTTCATCACGCGCGGGTCGTAGGTGGCGGTCATGCACGCGCGAATCGCGTCCACCCAGCGCGTGTTGGCGGCGATGCTCACGCCGGAGTCTTTGTACGTCAGGGGAGAAGGCATCGACTGGTATCCAAACCGCTTCGTCTACGACGCCCTTGCGACACCGTCAGGTCGGCGCCGCAGTGGACCCGCCGCGTCCGCGCCCTGCCGGGTCCGCAACCCGCCAGGCGTCCGCGTGGACATGGGCGCTGTTTCAAACCCGGTACAGGTTGAAAACCTGTGCTGCAATCCCCGGTTGGAAGCCGGGGCCCCAGTCGGCTTTACGACGACCGCTTGAGTCGCGCCCTGCCGAATGTTCGCGCGGACTGAAATCCGCGGCTCGCTTCAGCCGCGATGGAACGAACGCAGGATGACGCTGGCCTGGTTGTCCGCGAGGTTGACGGCGCCGAGCGCCTGGCTGGCGGCCGTGCGAATCGTCAGGTTCGCGTCAGTCTTGGCGATGTCCAGCAATCGAGCGACCTGCGCCGCCTCGAGATGGTTGCCGCTGTTCCGCGCCGAGCGCGCCAGCGAAGCGAACGTGGCGACGCGCAAACTCTCCGTGTTCTTGTCATCCAGGGCGACGTGCGCGATGGACCGCTGCGCCGTCGGCGTCGGGATCTGCGCCAGAACGGACGCGCACACCGTGCGAAGTTCCTCGCTGGCGGAAGACAGCCCGCCGATCAGCGCCGCCTCGGACTGCGCGAATTCGTACACGGTCCGACCATGTGCCGCGATCGCGTCAAGCGTCCGCGCCGACTGCAGCGCCATCGCCAGCGCGGCGTCGGCGGAAAGTTCCGCCTGACCGGTGCGGGCGCGAATCTCCGCCAGAGCGGCCGTCAGCGCTGCGGCGTCCGCGTCGTCCGCGACCATCTGGCAGTACGCGTCCGCGCGAACAATTTCCTCGGCCACCTGCCGCTGGTCCGCCTTCGTGAGGATCACGACCGGCGTCTTGGAGAACTGGAACTCGTGGCGAAGCTCGCTGACCGCCGCGCGGATGTCAGGTTCCGTCCCCGCCGTCGAGATGAACACGGCGGAGAGATGCTCGAACTCCTTGCGGGCGCGGCTCATGCCGGCGAAGAAGCTCTTCTCGCCCACGGCGTTGGCGTCGATGCCGCGAACGGCGCCGGCCACCCGGTTAAGATTGTCCTCCGTGGGGTCCACGACGAGGACGCGCTGCCCGCCGGTCTGCGCCAAGGCTTCGTTCAGCACGGGGATGACCAGCTCGCTGTCGGAGAAGGTCTGCGTGGGCAGCGCCGCGCCGAGCGCCAGCGCCGCGCGGATCCGCACGACGAGGTCGGGGAACTGCAGCGCCTGCACCAGCGGCTGCTTGTACTCCTCCGAACCGATCAGCGACGCGGGACCGGCCGTGATGCGCAGCGCCTCGATCGCCCCGAGCGCCGCGGTCGCATCGCGGTCCTGCACCGCGCGCTCCAGCACCATGTGGGCGTAGCGCGGTCCAGCCGCCTGTGAAAAATACAATGCCCGCGGGAAGTCCGCCGGTCGAGTCGCATCCGGGCGCCCCGCCTCGGTGGCGTCGCCGCTCTCGACGTTCATGCCCAGCCGGCCTTCGCGGCGGATGTTCGACGCCAGCCACAGCGAGATCGCATCCGGCTTGTCCGCCTGCAGAAGCAGCGATTCCTCGCAGCAGCGCATCGACATGACCTGCCCGAAGATGATCGTTTCGACCTCGACGCGCTCCAGCTTCTTGCCCGCCGCGTTCCAGTACCAGACGTTCGCCGAGGGCAGGCGCGAATCGGCCGCCACCGCGGCGTCCTCGTTGTAATACTGGTTCGCCAGTTCGTAGAAGGCGTCCGGACCGGACGAGAGCATCGCCCGACCGGCGCGGGACGCGATGCGGTCGATCGCCGCCGCCGCGGCCTGCTTCGTCGCCTCGGCCACGCCCGGCTGTGTGGAGAGCTTCAGCAGATACGGCACGGCCTGCGGATAGCCGATCTCGCCCAGCGCGCGGACCAGTTCCAACCGCACGTCCTCGCGCGGGGCATTGAGCGCATGCACCAGCGGACCGACCGCCTGCTTGCCGATCTTGGGCAGCGCCGTGAGGACTCGGCGGTGCAGCCGCTGACGCGAGTCGTCCAGCAGCGCGTCCACCATGTGCGGGACGGCGTACTCGCCGGAGTCGATCAGGTGGCGCGTCGCGTCGAACTCCTGCTGCGGATCGCCGCCGAGCAGGTCGATGTTGGCGAGGATGCGCTTCTCGTCCTGGCGCTCAAGCTGCTGACCCTGCTCGATCAGCTCCAGCACTTTCACCGCGTTGGGCCCCACGGTGGAGTTGGTCACGAGGATTTGCAGCGTCTGGATGCTCTTTTCGCGCTGCATGGCGAGGTGGAGCACTTCTCGCGCGTCGAGCTTGGGGTGCTTCAGCAGCGCTTCGGCGTAGTCGCCCGCCATGTTGAAGCGCCCCAGCGTGGCGTAATGCAGGAAGTCCACGAAGAGCGACTCGACCGTCGCGTCCGCCGTCGGCGCGGACGAGTCCGGCGTGACCGATTCCTGTGCCCGCAGGGAGACCCCCATGCCGCCCAGGCACAAAACCAGCGCCGCAAGCCGCGGCGCACCGGCGCGAATAAACGCGTCTACGCGATCAGTCAGGCCACGCATCGATGCCTCCCATTCCAGTCCAGTTCAGCGATCGGGGCGCCCCCGGCCTCTTGATCACCGGATTCGACCGCGATCCCACAGGTCCCGCCATGTATTCGGCGGCTTCGACCTCTGTCGAAGGATGTATGAAGCACGGCAGCATAGTCCGCACCCGCGAGGCGCGTCAACGAGTCAAGGCGGCCGGACGCAACCGCCCGGGGGCGGCTGAGGATTGCGGCTCGCCGATCGCGCGGGTGGCACGGGTCCGTTTCGGGGCGGCGCAGATTCGCAGCAGCGGACCCGGGGGCGGATCCGGGGCTGGCATGAGCCGCCGGCCGCGTCTCGACCGCCAACGAATCGAGACCGTTTCAGCTTCCACAGGCCCTTCCGCCTGACCCTGCTGCGGATGCACAACCGCCTCTCGGAGCCTGCATCTCGCCTAGATGTTCTGCAGGATCGCGATGGCGCCCGCGGCTGTGACACCGAGAAAGACCGTCTGGAGCAGATCAAACAAACCGGTTGTGGTGCAGCCGCCTAGCTGGAGCATAACCGCCCCGCTGGCGAGCATCGTCAAACCGCGCATGATGCGATACCGCTTCATTGGATCTCCATCCTGGCACGCTGGGTGTCCGGACCGCCGGGGTCCGCGGTCGGCGCGGTCTTCAGTGACCGCGAAACTCAGCCGCCCGCGCCTCCCGCCCTGCAACACCGTGCCGCGTTGCTGGCGTTTGAAGTGTAGAGTGTCAGGCGTGCGGGTCAAACCCGCAGGAGGCTTCCGGGAAGTCGCATGGGGCGGAATTCCGGTTTTTGGGCAAGATGCCGCGGGCATGAACACAGACTTTGGACACGGGGTCGATTTCGCCGGAGGCATCGCCGCTGAAGGCGCCGTCGTTCGAGGCGACCACGCGCGGATCACCGTGCTGACGCCCACGCTGCTGCGGCTTGAATACGATCCCGACGCGCGCTTCGAGGATCGACCTTCGTTCTTCGCACTCCACCGTCGCCATGAACCGCCGCGCTTCAGCGTTCGGCAGGTGGACGATCTCCTCGTCGTCCAGACTGACAACCTGCGCCTGAAGTACAAGCTCGGATCAGGCTTCTTCACGGCCGACAACCTGAGCATCGGATTCTCGCCTGATTTCCAGCCGAACCGCGCCGGTCAGGAAGCGATGCTTCCATCGCCGCCGACCCGTGCGTCCGAGCCGCGCATGAGCCGGCATTGGCGACCCGGCGACACGAACCGCCGCAACCTCGGCGGCACCGTCCGCACGCTCGACAACTGCCGCGGGGCGATCCGCCTCGACGACGGGCTGCTCTCGCGCGACGGGTGGTTCCTGCTCGACGACACGCGCACGCCCGTCTTCACGCGCGACTGGGTCGAAGCAAGGCTCGGCGACGGTCGGCGCGACTGGTACTTCTTCGGGTACGGCCTCGACTACAAGCAAGCGCTCCGCGACCTGGTCACCGTCTCCGGGCGCGTTCCAGTCCCGCCTCCGTTCGTGTTTGGCAACTGGTACTCGCGCTACTGGCCCTACAGCGCGGAGGACTACCGCAGGCTGGTAGAGGAATTCGCGGAGCGCGATTTCCCGCTCGATGTGCTGGTGATGGACATGGACTGGCACAGGCCAGGCTGGACGGGTTACTCATGGAACCGCGACCTCATTCCCGATCCCGACGGGCTTCTGAAGTTCTTCAAGGACCGCGGTCTGGCCGTCACGCTCAACCTTCACCCCGCCAGCGGCGTGCATCCCCATGAGGATGCGTATGTGGCGTTCGCGCGGACGATGGGGGCGGACCCCGCCGAGGGCAGGCCCATCCCGTTCGACTGCACCAGTCCGCGTTTCATGCGAGCCTACTTCGGGCTTTTGCACCATCCGCTGGAGCGCCAGGGCGTGGACTTCTGGTGGCTCGACTGGCAGCAGCAGAAGACCTCCGCCATCTCGCGGCTCGACCCGCTCATGTGGCTGAACCACCTGCACTACCACAACCTCAGCGCGGCACCCGGACGCGAAACGCAAGCCTCAGACCAACGCACCTCCACCGACGAGCGCCAGGGCGGCGCGCTCACAGCGAACCGGCCTTCGGAAGACCGGCTCGCAGGGGACCGGCTTGTGGGGGACGGGCTCATGGGGGACCGGCTTTCCAGCCGGTCATGCGGCAAGCCGCCCCTGATCTTCTCACGCTGGGGCGGATGGGGCAGCCAGCGATATCCCATCCAGTTCTCCGGCGATGCCGAGAGCACGTGGGACGTGTTGAAGTTCCAGGTCAAACTCACCGCCACCGCCGGCAACGCCGGATGCGTGTACTGGTCGCACGACATCGGCGGGCACTGGTCGCTGGAAGGGCGCTGCAATCCGGAGCTGTTCGTCCGCTGGCTCCAGTTCGGCGCGCTGAGCCCGATCCTTCGCGTCCACAGCACGCGCGATCCCCTCAACGACCGCCGACCTTGGCTCGACGGCGAGCCGTACGCCTCCGCCGCGCGCAAAGCGCATCACCTGCGAGAGGCGCTGCGCCCCCATCTGCTGCAACTCGCTCATGAGTGCCATGATACTGGCACTCCTCTGTGCCGACCGATGTACATGGAGTATCCGGCCTGCAAAGCCGCCTACGCCGCGGAGCATCAGTACCTGCTCGGCGCCGACATGCTCGTCGTGCCGGTCACGACGCCGGGCGATCCGGCAGCGCATTCTACGCGCACACGGGACGCCCAAGGCCGCGACGGCGCGCGCGGCGCGGGCGGCGCCGGCGGCGCCGCTTGGGCGCGCTGCTGGCTGCCGGAAGGCGAGTGGATCGAGTGGGAAACCGCAACGCACTACACCGGTCCGGTCTGGTTGACCTTCGAGGTTGACCTCGATGCGCTGCTCATCTTCCTGCGCCCGGCAGCGAGGGCGTCGCTTCCCGAATCTCTCCGCCGCCCCGGCGGCGTGCGCACGCAGGCAACGGGCGCGCCGCGCCGCGCGGAAGCCTTGCCCGAATCCCTGCACTGGTTCGACGAGTGGCGGCTCCTCGGACCCTTCCTTCCGGACGCAAGGGAAACCTCGATCGACGCCGCCCTTCAGTGTGCCCTGTCGTGCGACCTCGAGTCGGAGCGGACCTGGCATTGCCGCGTGGGTCTCATCTACGACTGGCGGCGGTACCGGACGATCGCCGCAACCGTGCCCGACCCGGCCCACCGGCTCAACCACGCGGTCAACATGAAGGCCGTCTTCGGCGAACTTGAAGCCACGGGCATCGCGGTCGCGGAGCTGTGCCTGCCCGCCGCCGCCGCCGCCGCCCTGATCCTCCGCCACGACGACCCGCTCACCTTGTACATCAACGGCCGGGCGGCTTACTCCTGCGAGAAAGTCAGACCGGTGTACGATCCGCCGGAGCGCATCGCGGTTGAGCTACGGGCAGGCTCGAATCGAATCGTGATCGAGCAGAGGCAATTTGGCGACCGCTGGGGGTTCGATCTCGAATGGTGCGCCGAGCAGACCCACCGGCAACCCGGCGACGAGACGGATCGCATGTTGGACGGCGCGTAGGGCGGGCTGTGCCCGCCTCGGCGCGATGGACAGCGGTGACGGCAACGTCGCACCCCGCCGCGCGACGGGGAGGCGGGCATAGCCCGCCCTACGGTGAACCGTCCTCCGTAAACTTAAGCTTTATTCTATGGACACATAATACACATGCTGCCGCAAGCCCCGTCCCAAGTCTGCGAATCCGGAACCGACTTGTTTTTCCTTCGCGCCGCCTGCGGGTTCTGACGACACCTACGGTAGAATCGCTTGTCGAAGGCGGGGATGCCTCTGCTTCGCATTCGATCGCACATGGTCGCATCCGGTCGCACTTTGGATTTCGAGGAGGTTTTGACATGAAGCGCTTCGCACTGCTGGCCGTGGCTTTGTTTGCCGTCCCCGCCTTGGCGACGGATCTGAACATCTGGGCGACGGACTCGAACGGGAACAATTCCGTCACGGTACAACCCGGCGCTACGGTGGGCTACAAGGTCACCGGTCAGCTTACCGACGCCTTGAACGAAGGCTTGGCGCTGGTCGGCTTTGATCTCGATTTCGACGGCGGCGCGCTGGCGCAGGCGAACACTCCGACGCAGAACCCCATGCTCAACTTTGTGCGCAACGCGGGCATCACCAACCCCGACGGCTACGGCGGGACGATCATCAACGGCGACCTGATCCAAGTCTGTGGCGGGCAGAACACGATCAACAACTTCTCCGAGAACGCCGACTTCCCCGTGGGCACCGTCATCACCAACGTCGCGCACGCGGCGCAGGAACTGGTGAACGGCTCGCTGACCGCGCCCATGACGCCCGGCACGTATAACCTCATGATCGAAAACGTCTTCGCCAACGTCATCAAGGACGGCGAGACGGGCACACCCTTCTGGGCGACCGAGGCCGCCGGCGTCGGCAGCGTTTCCAACCTCACGGTCATCGTCCAGAGCGGCGGCGGCTGCGACGGCAACGAGAGCTTCAACAAGGTCGTCTGCAAGTGCCCGGGCAAGCAGAAGCTCATCAGCAAGGGCACCGCGACCAGCGGTCAATCCATCACCGTGCAGGGTGACAACGGACTTGGCAGCAAGACGGTCACCGCCAACGCCCGCAACAAGTGGAAGGCCGTGTTCACCAGCACGGTAACCTGCGGCACGAGCTACCAGCTTACGGCCACGTACGACTGCGGTCTGCAACAGAACAAGAGCGTTACCTGCAATCCGTAATCCGCGGCGAACTTTCACCCGCGAATACGTGTCAGAACCTGCAACGACCGCGCACCACCCGGGGCGCGGTCGTTGTTTGTTTCCTCGCCTTGCCGCTAGGATGCCTCGCGCAGATCTGCAAGTTCAGCCAGTCAAGGGAGTGCATTGAGATGAAGCGCATCGCATGTTGGGTCGGGCTTCTAGCGGCTGGGGGGGTCGTTCCGGGGTGCATGCCCGATGGGGTGCTGATCAAGCTGGTCAACACCAACCAGGAGCTTGAAGAGCGAGAGATTCTGCGCGACGGCGCGTGGGCGAGCGACAAGATCGCCATCCTCGACGTGGACGGCATCATTCTCAACGCCGCCTCGCCGCGGCTCTTCGGCGGCGGCGAGCACCCCGTCAGCCTGCTCACCGAGCAACTCGACAAGGCCCGCCGCGACGACCACGTGAGGGCCGTCATCCTGCGCATCAATTCGCCCGGCGGCGCGGTCACCGCCAGCGACCTGATGCACGACGAGATTCTCCGATTCAAGGCGTGCGGCAAGCCGATCGTCGCGGTGATGATGGATGTCGCGGCCAGCGGGGGCTACTACATCGCCTGCGCCTGCGACGAGATCGTCGCGCACCGCACGACGGTGACCGGCAGCATCGGCGTCATCATGCAGCTCTTCGACGTCGAGGGCACGATGAAGCTGATCGGCGTGACCAGCAACACCATCACCTCGGGTCCGCACAAGGACACCGGCTCGCCGTTCCGCGCCATGCGCGAGGACGACCGGGCGATCTTTCAGACCATGGTGGACGACATGTACGCGCGCTTCGTGCAGGTGGTGGACGAGGGTCGCCCCAAGCTCGACGCGGAGCAGGTTCGCAAACTCGCCGACGGGCGCGTGTACACCGCTCCGCAGGCGCTGGAGGCGGGGCTGATCGACCGCATCGGCACGCTGCACGACACGATCGACGCGATCAAGCAGCGCGTCGGCGCCAAGGCCGTCCGCGTGGTGCTCTATCATCGCCCGCTGGATTACCGCCCGACCGTGTACGCGCAATCGCCGACCGACGCCCGCGGCGTGCAGGTGAACCTGCTCAACGTCAGCGGCCTGCCCGGCGCGATCCCGCCGGCGCCGCAGTTTCTGTACCTGTGGTCGCCGGGATCATGACGGAGCGGTCTGGCAGCCCGTGTAGTTCTTCGTTGAAACTACATCATCTTTGCGATCCGCTTGCGGGGGTTTCGTCGCCGGGGCGCAGCTCGACTCTCGAAGAGGAGACTCCGCCGCGCAGGGCCGCGCCTGATCCGCCTGAGAACTGGGCCCTTCCGCGCGCCCCGCGCCTCCGCGTGAGCCTGACAGCCCTGGCGCACCTCCACCGCCCTCTGCGCTCTCTGCGTGTCTCTGCGGATAACCCTTCCTCCTGCGGACACGCCGGACTTGCAGACGAATGCAATCCGCAGAGGGCGCGGAGAAGTCGAGAGGAGCGTCGCAGGCGATCGGTGGGTGCGGCGCGCCGGGGGGGCAAAGGGCTGGGGTCAGCCGGACGGGGATGTGACAGACGGCGGGTCGTCGGTTCCGCCTTGGCTGATTGCGATGGCGTGGTCGATTGGCCCACGGCACGTGTTGCCCGGCTTGCAGAGAGAGCTTGCGCCCGCTCCTCTCTTCGCCCCAGCGGGGCGCAGGCATGTAGCCACGGGTGGAGCGCAGCCCGCGTCTTCGCGGGCGAAGCGGAACCCGTGGAACGCGGCGTGTTGTCACGATCCCGCCCCAGAGGGGCGGAGGAGGCGCCGGAAAGTGCAAGAGATCAATCGAACATATACTTCTCGTCGAACTCGATCTCATGCAGGCGCAGCATCCGCAATAACTCCGCCTTGAAGTCCTCTTTCTTGTGGTGCTCGGCCTGCCCAGCGCGATCCCACCGGCGCCGCAGTTTTTGTACCTGTGGTCGCCGCATTTGTAAGGGGCGCGACGCTACCCTCTGGAGGCGCGACGCTACTCTTTGGCCGCGCGCTTTGCTTTCACTTCCGCGTCGTGCTTGGCAACCCATTCCTGCTGCTGGGGTGTGAGCAGCTTGTTCAGCCCCGGTTTCAGTTTCTTCTCGAAGATGAACTCGATCGGCTCGTATAGCTCGCCAAGTCTTGCGTCCAGTGCCTTGATGCGTGCGGCCGTTTCCTCTGCATCACCGGAAAGGGTCGAGGGCTTCTGGTCTGGGACGGAAGCGGGTGGAGGCGCATTCTGCACCGGTGCCCCGGTCGAGCGGCTTTCGGCCCCTGACGCCGATTCGATGGGCTGCTTTGCGGGGCCGTCCGGCATTTGCGTCTTGTCCGCAACCGCGCCGCGGCGCAATTGCGCTAATTCCAGTTCGACGCTCTTGGACTCTTTTTCGATGCCGGGCAGTCGCTCGTAAGCGCCCTTCTGGCACTGCTTGAGGACTTCCCACGCCTTGCCTGTCTGATTCTCATCGAGCTTGCAGAAGCGAATAAACCGCCGCGTGAAGTCTTCCCACAATCCCGGCTTTCGCCTTACCACTGCCGTCAGACCCAGGAACCCATCGTCCATATCTCTGGGATAGCGGCCGCCGCCCGTCGTGGCGTCTGGGTTCGCATTGGCTCTCAGGATCTTCAATGCAGAGTCGTCGAACGATCCATCCTTGAGGCCTTGCGCCCATTCCTCCTTGGAAATCAGGCCAGTACCAGACCAGCGATAAGCGCCGAGGCTCGGCTCGCGATACACGTCGATCCCCGGCGTCAGCCCGAGGTCTTCCGGGCTGAAGCTGCTGGGGTGGTATGGCTCATTGAACTCCGCGTGCAGCACCGTGATGGTCGTGATGACTTCGCCGTGAAAGGTGAACTTGGAGACGCTCGGAAACCAGAAGTCCTTGACCTGCTGGTACTGCGTCTCGCAGACGCCCGCTTCCTCGCCGTCCACAAGGGTTTCCGCGCGTATGGGCTGCATGGCCCGCGTGGGGTCAAGCAGGGTGCGCACGATGAACCCATTCGACCAGAATCCGAGGATTTCCACCGCGTCGGGTCTGTGCTCCACTTCGTAACGCTCCGCCGGAGTGCGAAACCAGTGGTCCTGCGGCTCGGCGGTAACGGGCGCCGGATCAAACCCCAAACTGCAAATGTCATAGTACGGAAGCCATACGATGCCCGCGGTCTTGATGTGTCCCGATGTCGTGTGCTCGAGGTAAGTCCATTGCTCGTCACCCTTCATCAGGTAGCGCAGCTCAGAGTACGTGAACAAGTCTCCAGGCTGATTCTCAACATTGAATCGCCCATCTGCAAGGCCGCGGTAGGTGTAAAGAACGTCTTCGCCGGCTAGCTTGGCCGAGAAGTATCCTGGTTCGGGTTCCGGTTTGCCGCTCAGGCGAAACTCGATCGACGCCGTGTCGATCGCGGCGCGGTGCTGTTCCGCAAGCAACAGCTCTGACGGCTTCTCACCCATCGAGGGGTGGGCGAAGCCGCCATACGCGATCATCGTGATAAGCAGAATCGACCAAGGGAAATTCATATCTGCCTCCACTGACGGGACAACATGACATTACGAGCATCCGTGTTGTACTTCATGTCGGTGGCGAGCAGTTCGCCTCTCCCGTCGTGTACTTGATGGCATACACAAAGTGCGCTTGACCGAAGTGCTTGCACCCAGCATTGTTGGCGCAACTGGATTGGGCGGCGACGGGGATGCAATTCCAGTAATACCCGCACTCGACGCCTTCATGACCGAGGCACGTGTTCCCCGTCTCGGCAGGCGTGAAGCTGAACGTGTCCTCGTAGGTGACGTAATGGGGCGTGCATACGCCTTCCACGCAGATGCATTCAGTCGACGGCGGCTCGCAGTAGCACGGATCATCCACCACGCCGCAGGTCAGCGGGCAGTCCTCATCCCCAAGAATCCGCCCGCCGCAGGACAGGCAGATCGCGATGGCCGCCGCACACCGGTACGCCGACGGCGAAATGAACACGCGCAAGCCTTTCCTGTTTCCAGACATCGTCGCACTCCTTCGAAAGAAGGGAAGGGAAGGGAAGGGAAGGGAATGGAAGGGACCGACGGGGTGCCTCCCGCCTTAACCCGAAATCCATTGTTCCATGTTGAATGTACCACCTCCTTATAGGGCTGTCAAGCAAAAAACGAGAATCCGAAGATTACCTTCGGGGCGCCGGATGGTGGAAATCTGGGGATGGGCGTTCCGGCCTAGTGACCCCGCCCCAATGCCGACGAATCACCGGCTGGAGAGCCGGTGCCCCAACCGGACGCGCCCTTCGCTACGGGCTGACGGATGGCGCGTTCCCACAGCACGGATCCGCCCGGGCGTCAAAAGGTCCTTGCCGCCGTCGGAAGTCCTCATCGGCGTCAAGAGTCCGCTCCGCCGTCGGAAGTCCTCGTCGGCGTCAAGAGTTCACTCCGCCGTCAAGAGTTCCCGCAGACGTTAGAAGTCCTCGCCGCACTCGGGGCAACGGCGCTCGGTCAGACCCCAGAGGTGGTAGCCGCAGTTGTCGCAACAGGCCTGCGGATCGTGACGCGGATCCAGCTCCATTCGCAATACCTCTTCATCCGGCGGCACCTCGAACGGTCCGCATTTCCAGCAGCGGGTGAACTGTCCGTCCTGCTGCTCGCCGCAGGTCGGGCAGACCCACGGATCGGCGATCGGCTCGCCCTCGGGAGGTTCGTTCTCGAATTGTTCAATGAGTCGCAGCGCGGCGGCTTCGTGCTCGTCGGCCACCCAGACTTCGGGCAGCGCGAGCGTCGCGGGCATCTCACCCACGATGCCGCCCATGCCCGTGTTGAGCAGCGCGGTGGTCATGCCCGCTTCATCCAACAGTGCGCGAACCAAGGCGATGCGTGCGGGATCCGCGGATTGATAGACGCGTTTCATGGTCCTTGCATTGTGGCTAGGCGCGTTGAATCAGGTGGCGCGTTCGCGGAGAACGCCTTGCCTGAGGCTCCACGGGTCCGCTGCTGCGGACCCGTGCCACCCGCGCGGACCCGTGCCACCCGCGCGGACCCGTGCCACGCGAGCGGACCTGCGCCACGCGAGCGGACCTGCGCCGCGCGAGCGGACCTGCGCCGCCCGAAAGGACTTGCGCCGTCTGAGTGCCTTCAACTGCCCGGCTTCGTCGCGGGCAGCGGAGAGGGCGGCGCGTCTGCCTTCTTTTCCGGTTCCGTCGCCGGCGCGGCCGGGTCGGGAGGATACTGCTTATTGATGCGGTCGAGCGCGGTCTTGGCGTCCTGAAACTCCGGCTCGCCCTCGATCGTCTTCTCATACACGCGCCGTGCGTCGCCGATGCGCCCGACCTGCTCGAGCAGTCGCGCGTAGCTCATCGCCAGCGGCGCCGTCACCTTCCCTTGCAGGCGCGGCAGCGCCTGGCTTTCGATCAGCGCGATCGCCTCGTGCATCAGAAGCTGCCGGCGAAGCTCGCCGAGATTCTCACTGATGGCCGCCACGTCGGCGTACGCCGCGGCATTGTCCGGCGTCGCGGCGAGGATGTCGCGCAAGACGATCAGCGCCGACTCATACTCCGTCGCCAGAAGCTGGATCAGGCTCGGATCGGTCGGGCGTTCCTTCAGCGCGGCCTGTACGAGCTGCACGGCCTGGTTCACGATCCCCGCGGCGCGATCAAGCTGGGACTTGTCGTTCTCGCCGTCGAGCCGAAGCATCGCGGCAAAGTTGTCGAGGTAGGTAACGGTCTTTCCGGCGTCGAGTTGCACGGCGCGCTCGGCCAACTGCAGCGCCTCCTTGCGCTGCCCCAGGCGAAACTGCGCCTGCGACAGACCCAGCAGGATCGTCGGCTCCAGGTCGTTGAGCTCCAGCGCCTGGCAATACTTGCCCTCCGCCAGGCGCGGATAGTCCTTCAGGTGCAGATCGCCGAGAATGCGAAACGTCTTCCAGTCGCTCTGCCCGGGCGTGGTCTTGGCGAACGCCTCCAAGTCCTGCATGCCGTCCACGACGCGCCCGGAGAGGATCGCGCTGCGCCCGCGGATGTACATCAAATGTGGGTTGTCCTTCGCGGAATCCAGAACCATCTTGTAAAGCCGGGTGATCTCCGCGGCCTCCTTCTGGACGTCGCCGCCTTGATCGAGGCGGTCGAAGGCGGCGAGCGCCTGCTTGACGGCCTCGTCCGGAGGGAGGACGGGTTCGATGGTGTACTTGGGTTCCTGCGGCGCGGCGGGCTTGTCCGCGACCGGCTTGTCCGCCTCGGGCTTGTCAGGAATCGGATTCGCCGGCGCTTTCGCCGAAGGGGCGGCGTCCTTGGAGGCGGACTTGTCCTGTGCCACGGGGGAGGCAGGGTTGTCCTGCAAACACACTGACGTGAAGGACGCGTAACCCGCGACTTCCGCAGGGGTCAGCGCCTGCGATGCTTGCACGAGGGCGATCACAGCTAGAACAACCGGCGCCGATAAAATAGGAACGCGGTTCATGCGAGTGGTTATAGCCGGGATTTCCGCACGGGCAAGGCGTGGACAGAACCGCGGCGCGTGGCCATGGATTCCAGCATTGCGATTTCGAGCCACGCCCGATTTCGATTTCGTCCAGTGAGGCTCGGCCCATTCTCCGAGGTTGAGGTGATTCGATCTCCGAAGCCGAGTCAGCTCGATTTCCGAAGCAGCGTCAGCCTGATCCCTTTCGGGGAACATGCCGCGACCTCTTCGGATGAGGATCGAATGTCCCAGAGAGGTTCGCGGTTTCGCAACAGCCGGCAAAACACGGGGCGTTTCAGAACCCCATGCCCGCCGCTTCGGAATCCAAGATCCATCAGACCGTCCTACGACTCCAAAACGGCAAAAGTCGATCTAACGGCCCGTGGTGAAGGGCGACGCGCGTCATTCCCGCGCAGGCGGGAATCCAGCCGATGGCTTCCGAGGAGGTACAAATCCAGCAGTTTTCCCGTGCGGACTGGACCCCCGCCTGCGCGGGGGTGACGGGCTCCATGTTCGGTTTCGAGTTCCACCACGGGCGGCTAAGTCCGTCGCCGCGTCAGGAAGCTCGCCGGGCCAAAGTCTCCCACGCCCACCCGGCCGCGCCGATCATCCCTGCATCGTAGCCCAGCACCGCCCGCGTGATCTCCGGGTAGTCGTCCGCCAGGTTCCAGCGAAACCGCGTGAACGCCTCGCGCACCGGCAGGAGCAGCGCATCTCCCGACTCGGCCAGCCCGCCGCCAAGCACGATCCGCCGAGGATTCACGAGGTGCTGAAGATTGACGCAGGCCACGGCCAAATATTCGCAGGCATCCTGCCAGAGGCGGCGGCACAGAGCGTCGCCTGCCGCGGCGGCGGCGGCGACATCGCGGCTGCTGAGGGCAGCCAAGTCGCCGGCGCGTTCGCGCAACACGGACGCGGCGCCCGCCTCGATCTCTTCGCGCGCCCGCTTGGCGACGCCCGCCGCGGAGGCGTACTGCTCCAGACATCCTCGCTGTCCGCAGGGGCACGGTCGCCCGTGGCGTTCGACGATCATGTGCCCCGTTTCCGCGGCGTTTTCGTGGTGACCGTGCAGAATGCGGCCGTCGATGATGATCCCGCAGCCGACGCCGGTTCCCAGCGTCAGTGCGACCATGTCGCCGAATCGACCGCCCGCGCCCGCCCAGTATTCGCCGAATCCCGCGAGATTTCCGTCGTTGTCAAAAACGACCGGCAGATGGAGCCGCGCTGCGAGCCGCTCACGAATCGGCACGTTCACCCAGCCATCCAGATTCGCGCAGCGATAGACAACGCCCTTACTAGGGCTGAGAGGACCGGGCGTGCCGATCCCCGCGGCCAAGACTTCTTCCCGGCGCACGTTCGCCTTCCGCAGCAGGCCGTCGAACATCTCCGCGATGACGGCCAGCGCCGCCTCGGGCCCCTGCGGCGTGGGACGCACGGTCGAAGCGACGACCCGCCCGTCGTGCGCCACCAGGCCGGTCTTGATGTTCGTGCCGCCCACGTCGATTCCGAGGCAGACGGAGGGATGAGGGGAGGATGTCACCGCGAAGAATCCTTGAGAGAATGATGAATGCCGAATGCCGAATGCCGAAATCAGAACCCGCAGCGCAAGCAAGGATCCTTGCTGACAACAGAATGCCGACTGCCGGGTGACGCGGATCCGCAGCAGCGAACCCGTAGGGTACGCCGGAAAGTCCGTTCCTCGCCTGCCACGGCCTGGCGATTACGCCAGACCGTGCCACCCGTTCGATCCTCGCGTTTCCTCCTCCACTATCCGGCAGCCGCCGTCGGCCTTCAGGGCATTCTACACCTGGCATTCATGTGTCCCCTACGACTCCCTTGCTGGCGCTACGGGTTCTGATTTCGGCATTCAGCGGTCGCACGCAAGGTCCCTCACTCGCGTGACGGGTGCTGATTTCGGCATTCAGCATTCTGCATTCACCATTCTCCTTTTCCGCCGCCGCCCAGCACCGGCAAGTTCACCGTGCTGACGGACAGGATCGGCGGCTTGCGCGCCTCCAGTCGCGCGCGCAGATCCGCGCCGAGCGGCGCGTCCAGCTTCAGCAGCATCAGCGCCGTCTGCCCGCGCCGCGAGAGCGTCATGTCCGCAATGTTCACGCCCGCTTCACCAAGCAGTTGCCCGACCAGCCCGATGACGCCCGGTCGATCATCATTGAAGATCAGCACCAAGTGCTTTTCCGGCACGATCTCCATGCGATAGCCGTCGATGGCCAGCACGCGCGGGCCGATCTCCGCGTACACCGTGCCCTCGATGCTGCGCGGTTGGGCCTGCGTTTCGATCAGCAGCACGACGCTGTCCGCCCGGTCCTGCCGCGGCGCGTGCACGGCGTGCTCCAGCCGGATGCCGCGCTGGCGCGCCTGCTCCTGCGCGTTCACGAGATTGACGCGCACGTCCAGATGCGGATCGAGCAGCCCCACCAGCGCCTGCCGCGCGAGCGTTTCGCCGAGTTTGGCAAAGCCGTCGCCGTGAATGCTGACGCACACCGCCTTAAGCCCCTGCTCGCACCACCCGGACAGCACGCGACCCATGCGCCCCATCAGGTCCACCATGGCCCGCTCGCGCGCCGACAGATGCGCCGGCAGCGAATGCACGTTCACCGCCGAGCGCATCTCCCCGCGCAGCAGGTACGCCAGCAGGACCTCGACCGCCTCGACGGAGACCGCCGTCTGCGCCTCCTGTGTGGACGCGGCCAGGTGCGGCGTGAGCACCGTGTTCGGCGCCGTCAGCAGCGGGCTTCCCGTCGGCGGTTCGTTTTCATACACGTCGATCGCGGCGGCGGCGACGTGGCCGCTCTTCAGCGCCTCGGCCAGCGCGGCTTCGTCGATCAGCGCGCCCCGCGCGCAGTTGACGACTCGCGCGCCCTTCTTCATCCGCGCGAACTGCTCGGCGCCCAGCAGCGCCCGGCTGTCCGCGGACAGGCTCGCATGAAGCGTCACGCAGTCGCACGCCGGCAGCAACGCGTCCAGGCTCGGCACCAGGCGCACCGCCCCATCCAGCGCCGACTCCCCCGCCACGAACGGATCGTACGCCAGCACCTTCATCTCCAGACCCAGCGCCCGCCGCGCCACTGCCCGCCCGATGCGACCCAGTCCGACAATGCCCAGCGTCTTGCCGGCGACCTGATCGCCCATGAATTGGTTCCGCTTCCACTGCCCGCCGCGGACATGCGCATGTGCGTCGGGGATGCGCCGGACCATCGCCAGCATCATCGCGATCGTGTGCTCGGCCGTGGAGATCGTGTTCGCGTCCGGCGTGTTGAGCACGAGCACGCCCGCGCGGGTCGCCGCTGCCAAGTCGATGTTGTCCACGCCGACGCCCGCTCGCGCGATGGCGGCGAGCTTGCCGGGCCTCGCCAGCACCTCGGCCGTGACCTCCACCGCCGAGCGCACCAGCATCCCGTCGTACTCGCCCACGAGGCGCGCCAGCTCGGCGGGTGAAAGCCCTTCGCGCGTGTCAAAAGAGACCCCCGGCTGCGCCTTCAGCGCCGCCAGCCCGGCCTCGGCAATCTTGTCAGCCACGAGGATTCGAATCATGTGTGTACATCGGCGCAGCGGGCGCCGCATTCAACGAGCGATAATGGGCAGGATAGCGTGGCAGCGGCAGGCAGGACAGGCACGGCAGCCGTAGCGACGGCTGGAGATGGGGCGAACAGGGCTACCGCATTCCACCGTTCGGCTGTCGCGCAGGGGGGCCGGCGCGCGGGTGGCACGGTCGCGCGGGTGGCACGGTCGCGCGGGTGGCACGGTCGCGCGGGTGGCACGGTCGCGCGGGTGGCACGGGTCCGCAGCAGCGGACCCGTGGCGCGCGACCCGCGGTTCACCCGCGCCGCGGAACGGCTGCCGGATGTGGCCGTTCCGGCGGAGGCGCCGCAGGCGCCGTGTGACCCGCCGAGCGCACGAGGGCGCGATCCAATTCAGTCCGCCCCTCAAAACACGCCGCGGCACGTGCACTGCAAGAGACTCGCAGCGCACGTGCTCACAGCGAAAACATCATGGCAAGACCAACTGCTTCTCACCGAAGTACCCCACGCAGACGCGCTGGCCCGTGGGGTCCTCCACCTCCAGAATCGCGCAGGTGTACAGCCCCGGTCCCTGTGAATCGAACTTCAAGCGCTTGCGCCCGCGGTTGCTGGTCCGGCGCGATTTCACCTCCGTCCGGTCGGGTCCGACCAGTTGCCCCGTAACCTTCCAGTCGCGTCGGATGCCGGGAATGAGCTGGAATCGATACACGAGCTTGTTGGCGCGGTAACGGTATTTGAGCTTCGTGCTCTCCACCCAGCCGCAGTCATAGGGACCAATGGAAAACTGCGCCGATCCCAATGTGCCGGTCACATCCAGGTTGGGGATGAAAGCGTCGTACACGACCGTCTCCCCCGGCGGGTTTCCGGCCTCCTCCAGAATATCGAGGATCGTCGCCGGCGTATCCGCCAGCGCCAGGAACTCGAACGTCGTCAGCAGAGTTCCTTCCGGCGTGGCGGCCACCGGCTCTCCGAAGTTCGCCAGAGCGTTGTAAAGCCCGTCGCCGTCCTGCGGCGGGTTGGACTCGTTGAGCTGGTACGGATCGTCGGGGAAGCCGGAATAGAGCCAGCCCGGCGAGCCGGCGTCGTCGTTGCCCAGAAGCCGCACATGCGTCGGCGACCAGGCGAAGATCACGTCCACCGCCGCAAGATATTGGTCCTCCGCGCTGTCGGAGACGGCGTAAAGCCCGACCCGCAGCGTCGCCCCGACGGGGTGCGTCTGCATGACCGGACGCCATTCAAGGTTGATGTCCGCGCGCGCCGCGGCGGCCAGAAGCAACGTCCATCCCAAACCCGCAAAGATTCGCAAGCCCCGGTCTCGTTTACCAATGTTCCGATGAGAATGACTGCTCATTCGTGCATTCCTTCCGCCAAAGTTCCCCAGGTCCGCACATGGACGCCGCGCCCGCCCGCGCCGCGTTCGTCACCGATGCCCTCCCCAAGTGGGCTGTCCCATCGTTGCCGCCCGCTCTGCCGGCCGCCTGATTCCGCACGGTCGGTTGAACGGGGTTCTGTTGGTCAAAGAAACCCCGCCCGTAAGGGCCGGACCGCGGCGGGAACTGGGCGGAGGCCGCGTTCACGGTCCCTTAACGGGCGAGGAATCACTGGAGGATGCTGACTATGGACGATCCTGCCCCTCCACCGAGCCCGGATCCTGCGCGTTGCCGCCGCCTCCGGTTTCGGGACGCTTCGGACGCGCGCCGTTCTGGAAGGCGATCATGTCGGCTTCGTCGAGCACTCCGTCGCCATTGAGGTCGCCCGCGGCCAGTTGCGCCATGCCCCGGCGCTTGAGCTTCTCCACCGTGATCGAGCGAACGGCCTTGTTGCGATGCCCGTCGCCGTCGCCGGGACCGAAGCCGCAGCAGTTACCCTCGTGCGAATCGAGGAAGTTGACGAAGATGAAGAGCCAGTCTTCGGTCCACACGATCCCGTCGCCCGTCACGTCCGCGTGGGGGTACGGGGTCGAGCAGGTGGTGTCCCCGGTGCCGTAGACGTCGGCGTACTGCCAGACGAAGACGCCGAAATCGAGTATGTCGATGTACGGGTCGTCGTTGAGATTGCCGCCGACGAGCCAGTCGCCGCCGGAATCCACGTCGCCGGTGAAGGTCGCGGTGTACACCGTGCCCGCATCGGTGAAGTCATCCGCGGTGCGCCGCAGCGTGTGCAGCGCGTCGCGCGCCGTGACGCAGTCATAGACGCCGCACGGCACCTCGATGGTCGTGTCCGCATAACCAACGCCGTTGAAGGGGATCTCCGCCTCCACGATGGTCGGCGTCGGGTTCGGGCAGTCCCACAGCTCGAACGTGATGCAGCGCGTCACCGCGGCATCCATCGTCGGCGACAGCTCGATCTTCACCTTGAGATCGTTCACGTCATCGACGAACACCTCGAACCCGCAGGACGCGACGTTGCCGCAGGCGTCCGTCGCCGTGCAGCTCACAGGCGTCGTCCCGGCGGAGAAGGTCGATCCGCTCGGCGGCGCGCTGACCACCGGCACGTTGCGGATCAGGCGCGTGTTGTCGATCGCCAGCTTGTCCACCGCAAGGAAGGTGAACCACATGTAGCGGTTCCCGCCCACGACCGTGGCGATGATGTCGCTGGCGTCGTTCCGCGTCTCGGTCCACAGCAACACTCCGCCGGAATCGCGCAGGTTGCAGTCCACCGCCAGCGTGCCGTCTCCAAAATCGCGGAGAACCCACTGGAACGTGTACCAGCCGCTCGTCGAGATGACGTAGTGGTTGATCGTTTCCAGATCGTTGCGCTTGACGAAACCGCTGTTGTTGCTCGCGGCGATCAGCACGGCGCCCGGGTTGGTGTCGTTATCCGCCGCGGCGTGGAAGATGAAGTCACGCCGATGCGCATTGGACTGGTTGTTCGCCGCCGTGCCGAGATCCCAGCCGTACGTCTTCGCCGCCACGGCCGGGTCCGTCAGGTCGATGTATACATCGAGCGACGTCCTGAAGCCCGTCCCGAAGACGGGGCTGTACCCGCGCAGCCGCGTAAACGCGCCCGTCCAGTCATCCGGGGGCGGAGGCAACGTCGTGGAATCGATGCGCCCGTGCGCCGCGCCGCTGGCCGAGGCAATCCCATCCGTGCCGGACAGCACGCGCGCCAGATGACTGTTGTAATCGTTCCAGTTCACCGAAGGCGTTCCCACGCCGTCCACCAGCGGCAGCCCGGAGGTGAAGTACGCGTCCTCGAAGCCCTCGAAATAGCACTGGTCCGTCGCCGTGGGCGGCGTATAGGTCACCACGGCGGTGCACAGACCGGCATCGGCGTTAACCGAAATGTCCGACGGGCAGGGCGTCATCACCGGCGCCTCGGTATCCACGACGGTGATGGTCTGCACGCAGGTCGAGACATTGCCGCAGTCATCCACCGCGCGCCAGGTGCGCGCGATCGTGCCCGTCGCGTTGCACCCCGTCAGCCCGCTGCGGTTGTCGTCAAAGGTGATGGTCGGCGTGGCGTCGCATGCATCCAGCGCCGTCGCCGTGCCGCTGGCGGGAGGATCCGTGGAAACGCCGCAGCCGGCGGTGAACGGATCCGGGCAGGTCAGCGCCGGCGCCGTCCGGTCGATCGTCAAGGCGGAGGCGTCGTTGAGATCCGCCGCCACCGCGCCGCCGTATTCGTTGGAGAGCCGGCTGGGCGGCGTGTGCGCGCGGAAGCTGATGAGCGCCGGCGTGCTGCACGTGTCCGCCAGCGCATTGAACGTCAGCCGCGCCATGACCGTGTCCGACGAAGTCCCGCTGCCCCCGATCGGGATATTCACGGCGTAGTCAATCGTGCCCATCCCCTCGTCCACGACTTCGTAGAACTCAAATGTGAACGGCGCATCGCCCGGATCGGCGCTGACGAAATCGAGCACCGCATCGTCATACGACAGGAAGAACTGCCCGCCGACGACCGTTTCCGTCAGGTCGCTCATTTTGATCTCGAACACGATCGTCCCCGTCTCGTCGCACGGGTCCGTCGGGGTGATGTTCAGTTGACCGCCGGGCGCCAGCGCGCTAAGCGCCTCGCCTTCGACCTCGACGTTCTCCGAGCCGCTGCCGCCGCCGGGCCAGCCTTCGAAGCCTCCGCCGGAAAACTGCATGCTGCGCAGCCAGTCCCGCCCCAGCTCGATCTGCGCGGAGTACTCCGTGCAGTACACGTCCGCGGCCATCAGCGCCATGACGGCGTACGCGGTGGTCTGCGTGTCCTTGTCGGCCTCAACCGGCGCGCCGAGATTCGACGACCAGTACCACGAGCCGTCGCCATTCTGGTAACTCACGAGAACGGCCGTCAGATCGCACAGATCGGTGAGACCATTGATGGGCAGGAAGTTGGGCGCGACCAGGGCAGGGAACGAGGTGGTGGCGTTTAGCGCCAAGCCCCGCACGCCGCCCGCCAGACCGATCAGATCCCAGTAAACCGAGCCCGGACTCGTCCGGTCGAGCGTGCCCAGACCGGCCAGCACGGCATCTCGAAACGCATCCTGCTGGCCGGCGTTGCCGATCTCGCCGGCGACCCACGGCAGGTTGTGAAAGTCCCAGGGTCTCAGGTTGATCTGCGAGCCGCTGCGCGCCGATTGGACGGCGGCGATCCACCCGGCCGTGTCCAGGTTGCTCGGACCGTAGGTCGCAGCGGTCAGTTCATCGAAAAACTCCGTGGCCGCGTGGTCGCTGTACGTGGTGTCTCCCGTCGCCCCGGTCAACGTGCGGAAGAACGCCGGTGTGAACGAGGAGAGGCGATACTCCCCGTTGCCATACACAAACGTCAGGTCGTAATCCCCGCCGTCGATGGCCGCGTTGAGCGCTGCCAGGTCGCCCGTGTGGTCATACACATTGAGAAGACCCCGGCAGATGGGACCGGTGATGTTGTTGTACGTGGCGCCGCACCCGCCGTGTTCCCAGTTCCATCCGCCGTTGGGACACTGCATCGAGATGATGTGATTCGCTCCGGCGCCCATGCCGGGACCGAAACTGGCAATCATCCCCTCGCCGGTTCCGTCGTCCTGGTGCCGAAGCCCGGGAGCACCCGGCAACTGCTCCTCGCCAAACGGCGTCGCCGATCGAGGCGGGGCCGCAAGACTCGTCCACGCCGCCAGCATCGCACCGACGGCAACCATCCGTGCAAACAACCTGCTCATCGTTTTTCTCCTGTTGGGCAGAAGGGGCGCCGCTTCGCGCCCGGCCCAGTGTTCAAACACGACCTGGAACGCTCCTTCAAAGCTCCGCATTCATGCGCGGAGCCTCCTGCGAACAGCCGCCCTCGCCCAACCTCGTACGCCCGTGCGGAATCCCGGCCTGCCCAGTCGCCGCGGCGCATGCCCGCAGCGCCGTACAGCCGGTTCAGTCCTCCAGCCACACGCGCACAAAGCCGATCGTTCAGGCGGATGCCCGACGAACGCCGGCCCGTCTTGATGAACTCAGGAACAGGGCGATAGAATGATGAGAGCAAGGCGCGCACAAACGCGCTTAGCTCGCGGACCGGCCGCTCTCGTGCCAACGTCGTGGCCGGTCCGCACCCTTATTCATCAAGCCCCGCGGTCCCTTCGCGCCCGGAGGACGCTTCGGCGCTCCTCCCCAATACGCAAAGGCCTACCGCGCGAACCATTGAAATCCGTCTGGATCGATCAAGACCTCCTTTCTGGCCCTTAGCGCGCTGAGCACGCGCCTTCGATAAGCGCCTTTCCTGTCACCGATCACGCGTGCTCCGTGTGAACCCACCTCGCACAGGCACTCCGCGTACCACGAGAGGGCCTGTTGATCCCATTCCTCACTTCGATGAGGTCCTTACTCCTCCGCTCCGCGAAGCTGCCCGGCCCCGTGATCCCGACGTACCGGACCCAAACCCTCGAAGAAACGACCACGCTCCAATCGTCGGATCAAACTCCTGCCTTGCGGCGGCCCGGCAAACGACCCGACGGATTCACACGAGGGAAAAAAGACAATCCGCGAAGAGGGATGTCGCGCCCACCGACCGTGTGTGGGAACCACGGAAAAACAAGGGCGCGCGGGGCCGTCGTCGATCTCGGGGGCTTGTCCCCGGGGGTCGAAGCGAGGCATCTCTGCGCAAACCCAGAGCCTGAAAAGACCCACATCGGTCTCACTCCAGTTACTCGGGCCGCAGTCCGCCTCACTCGCGGCACAAAAGGCGTTGCCAGCATACTCCATGAGGATGTGGCGTGTCAAGCCCATTTCCCCGCCCGTCCAGAAAGTTTTTCCGGGTAGTCCATTCCGTGAACGATCAGCCCGGCGAATGTTACGGTTTCACGGCAGCGGACCCATGCGGGATGCGGCCTGTTCAGATGGCGCGGCGGAAAGCCCGCGAATGCCAGGCCACTCCGCCTGGCAGTCCGTGGAGAAAGCCATCCTCGTCATTCCCACGAAGGCGGGGATCCAGCCGTAGATTGAGGGAGGCACGAGTCCAGCGGCTTTCCCGGGCGGACTGGACCCCCGCCGGCGCGAGGGTGACGGCTCCCACGACTGGTCTCGAGTTCCACGACGGGCGGCTGCGGGGTCGATGCTGGGGAGACTTGCCCCCGTGATCATGCCCCCGTCGCCCGCCCGTTGCCCCCCTACCCCGACTCCGATACCCTCCCGCCCAGAAGTTTGAAGTGCCGATCCGGGCCTCGCGCCAGGGGTAGGACGCCCCCCGTCCAGCCGCCTTGCCGACCCATCGCCATCAGGAGTTTGATCGAGATGCCAGAGGATCTGTTGCAGGAGCCGCAGGGCGCGACCGGGGAAACCCCCGAAGCCAAGCCGGAGGAGGAGCTGTCCGAACAGGACAAGATGATGGCGAAGCTCAAGGAAGCTCTCGCCGTCACCAAGGAACTGGTCGGTCCGCTCCGCTACCGCATGAACATCTCCATCCCGCGGACGCTGCTTGACGAGCGCATGTCGGAACAGCTCAAGGAGTTCCAGCGCGAGGCGGCCGTGCCGGGCTTTCGCCGCGGCCGCGCGCCGATGGTGCTGGTCGAGAAGCGCTTCGCACCCGAGCTGAGCGAGCAGATCGTCAACCAGTTCCTCGGCTCGTCGTTCATGGCCGCCGTCGAGCGCGAGAAGCTCGACGCGCTCGGCGATCCGCTGATCCTGCTCAACATCGAGGAGGATCGGCTCGACGACACCGGCGTGACGCGGCGCGCCAAGGTGGACCGGCTCGTGAAAGTCGAGGAAGCGCTGGAGCGGATGAAGCTCCCGAAGGAAGGCCCGCTGGAATACACCTGCGAGGTGGAGGTCCGCCCCGACTTCGAGCTGCCCGAGCTGGAGAACATCCCCATCAAGCTGCCGAAGCTTGCCGTGAAGGACGAGGACGTCGAGGCCGAGCTGAAGCGCTCGCTCATGCGCTTCGGCACGTTCGAGCCTGTGGAAAGCGGGGGCATCGAGCTGGACGACCTGCTTTACGCCGATGTGCGCATCCGCGTGGGCGATGAAGTGCTCGAATCGCTGGAGAACTTTGACCTGCCCGCGCGCGGAACGGTGGTGAAGGGGCTGCCGCTTCCGACGCTGGGCGACGTCATCAGGGGCAAGACGCGCGGCGATGCGGTCACCGTCGAGACCACGATCCCCGACGACCACGATCGAACCGAGCTGCGCGGCAAGCCGGCCACGTTCGACATCACCGTCCGCGAGATCAAACGGCTCCGCGTGCCCGAGCTGGACGACGAGCGAGCCAAGGAGTGGGGTTTCGATTCCGCCGCGGAAGTCCGCCCGAGCGTTCGCAAGCGGATGGAGGACGAGATTGAAGAGGCCCGCAGCCTCAGCCGCCGCAAGCAGGTCGAAGACTACCTGCTGGAGAAGGTTCCGATGGAACTTCCCGAGGCGCTGTCGCAGCGGCAGACCGAGCGCGTGCTCGCGCGGCGCATGATTGAGCTGTACAGCATGGGCTTTCCGGAGGTCGAGATCGGCCGGCGGCTGGATCAGCTCCGGCTCAAGGCGCACGATCAGGCCATCCGCGACCTCAAGGTCAGCTTCGTCATGGAAAAGATCGGCGAGAAGTGGGAAGTCGAGGTCAGCGAGGAGGAGATCAACGGGGCGATCGCGGACATGGCCGCCCGGCAGAATCGGCGCTTCGACCGCGTCCGCGACGACCTCAGCCGCAACGACGGCATCTACACGCTCTGGCTGCACCTGCGCGACGTGAAGATCGCCGACCGGCTGCTGGAGAAGGCCCAGATCGTCGAGGAGTCCGAATAAGAGTGGCGAGGCGGGGTCAACGCCTCAAAACGTGGCGGGCGGCAGGCACAACCGGGGTTGTGCCCCGCGAACGCCGAAGAATCATCCGGCGGCGCGTGGAGCGAATCGCGCGCCGGACCGGTTGCGCGTGTGAACGCCGAACTTGAAGACCGGCGGGATGCCGCGAGCATCGAGCCTCGCCGCCCGCCGATCCTGAGGAAACCATCATGGGTGAAATCTGGCATCCGCCGATCGAAACGCTGCTTCAGTATCCGCCCTATCAGCGGACCCGCGAGATGTCCATCGAGGACATGCTCCTGGAAAACCGCATCATCTTCCTCGCCGGTCCGATCTCGGAGCGCATGGCCGGCGTGGTCATCATGCGCCTGCTTTACCTCCAGTCGATCAAGAAGGACCAGGACGTCAACATTTACATCAACTCGCCCGGCGGACTGGTCACGCAGACGCTGGCCATCTATGACACCATTCAGTTCATGGGCTGCAGCGTCGCCACCTACTGCATCGGCGAGGCCGCCAGCGGCGCGGCGATCATCCTCATGGCCGGGACGAAGGGCAAACGCTTCATTCTCCCCAACGCCAAGGTGATGCTGCACCAGCCGTACGGCGGCATCGGCGGGCAGGCGGAGGACATCCGCATCCAGGCGGAGGAAATCCTGCGCGACAAGCGCCGCCTCAACGAGCTGGTCGCGCGGCACACCGGGCAGTCGATCGAGAAAGTCACCGACGAGACCGAGCGCGACCGCTACATGTCCGCGGAGGAGGCGCTCCAGTACGGCATTGTGGATGAAATCCTCGCCAGCCCCGCCGACGCAAAGAAGAAATAAGCGAGGCAAAGGCGAAAGCTGAAAGTCGAAACGTCGAAAGTTGAAAGGCGAAACCCGCTACCCGGGCACCCGAGTACCCGACACCCGATACCCGATACCCGAATACCCGACACCCGATCCAGGTGACCGCATGAGCTTGATCAACCAACGCGTACCCTTCGTCATCGAGTCCTCAGGCCGCGGCGACCGGGAGATGGACATCTTCTCCCGCCTGCTGAAGGACCGCATCGTCTTTCTTACTGGCGGCGTGGACGACGAGGTCGCCAACCTCATCATCGCCCAGCTCCTCTTCCTCTCCAACGAGGATCCCAAGGCCGACGTGCATCTTTACGTCAACAGCCCCGGCGGATCGGTTTCGGCGGGACTGGCGATCTACGACACCATGCAGTACCTGCGCTGCGACGTGGCGACGTATTGCATCGGCATGGCCGCGAGCATGGGCGCGGTGATCCTGTGCGGTGGCACCAAGAACAAGCGATTCCTCCTGCCCAACTCGCGCGTGCTGCTGCACCAGCCGCTGCTGGGCGGCATCATGGAGGGCAGCGCCACCGACCTCGCCATCGAGTCGGAGGAAATCATCCGTCTGCGCAAGGTTCTCTACGACATCATTGCCATCCGCTCCGGGCAGTCTTATGAGAAAGTGCAAAAAGACTGCGACCGCAACAAGTGGCTCTCCGCCAAAGAGGCCACGGAGTATGGCATCGCGGATACGATCTTAGAGCGAATGCCGAAGTAGAGGCTGGGTGGTCAGCGACATCTGAGTCGCCCCCGTCTCGACGTCGAAGATCGTGACGCAGCCGGACCAGTCGCCCACGACGAGCCTGCGGGCGTCGTGGGAGAATGCGACCTGGTAAGCCCAGTCTTTGCGAGATTCAAGCGAGCGGATTTCCCCACCGTCGCTGCGCCAGAGGCGCACGCGCCCGTCCGCACCGCAAGTGGCCAGCCTCCCGTCCGGCGAGAAGGATACGTCCAGCGCGTCGCTGAGCTTCGCGCCGCCGCCGTGGGCGGCGATCTGTCGAATCGCGTTGCCGCCGTCCACACCCCAGAAACGCACGGTGCCGTCACGGCCCGCGCTGGCGAGGACGGCGCTGTCCGCCGCAAACGCCAGCGCGTGCACCGCGCCCGCGTGCCCGCGGAGTTCGTGCACTTTGCGACCCGTGTCCGATTCCCACAGGAACATCGAGCCGCCCCGGTCGGCCGTAGCGAGGTAGAGTCCGTCCGGGCTGAAGCGCACGGCTTCGATCCAATCCTGGTGCTCGCTGATTTCGTGCATCAAGCCGCCGGTGAAGGCGTCGAACACGCGGACCTTGCGGTTGGCGCCGCCCACGGCCACGAGCGCGCCGTCCGCGCTTATGTCCGCGGTGAGCACGGCGTCGTACTGCTTCCCGAACTCCGCGACCTGCCGCCCCGTCTCCACCTCGAAAAGCACGGCGCTGCCGCGTTTGCCCGCCAGTCCCCCGGCCGCGAGGAGCTGCCGGCCGTCGTGGCTGAACCTTAGATCCTGCACGCGGGCATCCCCGAAATCGAAGGCGCCCAGCAGCCGCCCGTCCTCAAGGTGGAAGAGCAGCACCTGCCCGTTGGCGCCCACGGCCAGGAGCGGCGCTACGGGACTGACGGCGATCGCGCTGGCGGGTGGAGGTTGCTCCGCCGGCTTCACGGACGCTTGCGAGAGCGGCGCCGGCATGGGAGCGGCATCCGCATCCGCGATCAGCTCTACCGCGGTGAGCGCGGGCGTCGGCGGTGGAGCGGAAGCGGAACGGCCTGACGATACCGCTGCGGCGGCGCGCGCATCCGCCGCAGCGCCCGCCGCGATCCAGCGGCGAATCACGTCGATCTTGTCATCCGCCAGTTTGCTGCGCATCGGCGGCATGGTCGGCGTGTCGAGATGGGCGACCAGGCGATACAGCCTGCTTTGGTCCGGATTGCCCGGCTGAATCACCGCGCCGGACCCGCTGCCCTGCATGGCGGCTTGAAACGAATCCAGCACCAGCCCGCCCTTGGCCTTGTCCGGGTTGTGACAACCGAGGCAGTTGTCTGCGAAGATCGGATAGACGTGGGTTTGATAGTCGGGCGCGAGCGGCTCCTGGCTCGCGGACTGCGCTTGCATGGCGGACTGCGGCTGTGGAGCAACTGGCTCGGCGACCATCGGCTGCGCGAGCGGGGAAGGCGCTGCCGACGGCGGCGCGGGCGGCAGTGGTTCTGGCGGCGGTGCGGGCGGCTGGGGCGCTGGCGGCGACTCAGCGCCCATGGCAAGCGATGAGGGGGCGGAGGGGCCTTCGGCTTTCGGAGCCTGCGGCGCGGCGGGCGCGGGCGGGTCGGGGGCGCTCGCCGGCACGGGCGGGCTTGTCGCCGCGGGCACGGCGCCGCGCACCTTGATGAGGGCGTCGAGCAGCAGCGCATGAAGGCTGAGCCGCGCGACCTCCGCCTCGTTGGCGCTGATCTTCGCCTTGAGCGTTTCGGTCTCCTCCTTGACCTTCTGAATCTGTGCCTGCGCCTGGGCGAGCCGCTCGACAAGCAGGGCCGGGTCCACTTTGGCGAGATCCTCGAGAATCTTGTCCAAGCTGGGCACGGGAGGCGCCGCGGGCGGTGGTTGCGCGGCGGCATCAGCAGGCGCTGCCGGCGCCGGCGCAGCGGGCGCAGCAGGAGTGGGCGCCGCAGGGGTCGGCGCGGCGGGCGTCGGCGCGACCAGGGGAGGCTGAGGGGTCGCTCCTTCCTGTGCCGGTGCGAGCGACGCGGCAGCGAGGCATCCCATGCACAAGGCCAAGCAGCGAAGTCGCCGGTGTCTCGAACTCATGATGGCCCCCTTCCGATGCGCCGCGGTTCACCACGTCTGCGCGCGGCGGGCATTATACTGGAATTGCACAAGGAAAGGACGGGGGGCGCACAGGAGCGGAGGCGCGCAAGCTCGGGACCGATCGAGGGCAGAGTTCCGCCCCCCATTCCCACGATCGGTCCCTCGCAGCGCGTTTCGCCTGCAAAGCGCGTCGGATCACCGCTTCTGGAGGTCAGCCAGTCGCGAAGCACCGCGCGCCTTACGGCGCAAGGTGCAACTTCCGCTCCGGCGCCGTGCATTGGAGTCATCCGGATCGGTGTTGCGCGGGGATTATCCACGACACCAAGTGGCCGGGCGAGGGGTCGGCCGGCGCTACTTCAGCATCAGGGCGAAGTGGTGGCTGCTGATCTTCATCCTCTGTCGGAGATAGAAGCGGTGCGCGTCGAAACGTTGCACGCCGGAGTCCAGGTGAAGCTGATCGCATCCCTCCCGCCGTGCATGGGCGGTCAGCCACTCGAACAGCGCGTCGCCGTAGCCTTTCGAGCGCGAATCGGCGTCCGTCACCAGGTCGTCCACGTACAGCGCTCGACCCCACGCGAGCATTTCGAAGAGGCGGAAGCCCGCGACGGCGACGATGCGACCCTCGCCGTCCCGCGCGGCGGCGAGCTGGTAGCCCTGTTGCCGCTGGCGACGAACCTGCTCCATAAACGCCTCCGGCGTGAGGTGAGGACGAAGCTGGGCGATCACCGGAAAGCACTCGGCCACCCGCGCGTCGTCGTCCAGCGTTTCGATATGCGGCGCGTCGCCGCCGGGTGATTCGATATCCGGCGGGTCGTTGCTTCGGCTTGTGGACATCTGCGCATTCCCCGCATGAAACGACCGGGGCGCGGCGGCGGCTGGACTGCGAATGCCGGTGCTCGCGGTGGGTCATTGGGTGAGCGCCTCCACACCCTCGCGCGAGACCCTCCCCCGATCCCTCCCGGGGGGAGGGGGAGAAGCGCGTCATCCCCATGAACGACCCCCAGCCGGTCAACCCGCCCCAACTCGCCGAGGATCACCGGCTGAAAAGCCGGCGCCCCAACTGAGAACGGCTTTCACCGCGCGCGGCTAGTACCCGAATGGGATCAGGAACAGGATCAACGCCAGGAGAATCGCCAGACCGATGTTGTTGAAATCCGTGGTAAACATAGCGCGATCACTCCCTGCTGCGGCCGACGCGCCGCCCTACTTGCCCTCGCCGCGCGAGCCGCGTTCGTCGCCCCGTTCGCTTTCAGGGCGTTATTCGTCCTCAATAAACTCTTCCGCGGGCGCGGCGTCTTCATCGATGAAATCGCCGCCTTCCGCGCCGCCGGCCGGCACCGACTTGACGTTCGGATCCACCGCCGTGTGGTTGCGAAGTCCGGCGGCGACGAGGTAATCCACCAGCAAGCGGATCTGTTCCTCGGCCGTGCGCCCGAACTTCGCCTCCAGCTCCTCGCGCTTGTCGCCGAAGTTGGAGAACGCGCTCTGCATGTTGGGCCAAAGCTGCGGCATCTTCGTCCCCGGCTGGATGGCCGCGGGCGCTTTCACCCAGCTTCGCACCCACTCCTGCCGCAGGCGCCGCGCCGTGAGGTTGAGATTGGGCGCGGACGGATTGGCATTGGCCCCTTCCTTCTTCGGATCGCCGAGCACGTGACACTTCAGGCATCCCAGCGTCAACACCATCTCCTCGCCGGTCTTGAATCGTTCTTCATCGACCGTGGTCGGCATCACGTCGTCGAACGGATACCGCACGGCGTAGAGGTCGCGCAGGAACGTCGTCTCCGTGTGGACGCGCGCATAATTCTCGGCCAGGTCCTCCGGCGAATTCTCCGCCGGGTTAAGCTGGAACGGCATCATCAGCCGGTTGACGATCGAGTACTTCCCCAGGAACCCCGCCGCTTTCCTGAGGTTGTCCTGTGCAAACCAGTCGTCGCCCGCGGGGATCGCCCCGTGGGTGGCCGTGCCCTCGCCGGGCCTCGCCTGCGCCTGCTGCGTGGCGCGGTATTCGTCCACCGGCTTGAGCCGCTGCGTAAGCTGCCGCGCTTCGTCATTGGCCAAACCGGTGAAATGCTCGACGATCGCCCTCGTGTCGTCGCCGGTCAAGTGGAAACTCGGCATGCGGATCTTCAGCCACGGGCGCAGCATCTCGACGTTGTTCACGAAGCTGTAGAACCACGCGGGCTGGGTCTTGGCTCCCTGACCACGCAGCGGCGGGGGAGAGTTCACCTCGTCGAACTTCTCCTTGCCCGCCTCTTTCACGCGGTAATACTGCTGCACGATGGGATAATTGTCTTCGATCGGGTGGCAGCCCACGCAGTTGAACCAGCGCGTCAGATCGCGTCCTCCCGCGATGCGGTCGCGCGGGTCGTTCTCGAAATTCACCACCAGCGAGGAGGAGACCCGCGGCTGGCGGCGGCCCATCATGAACGTGACCAGCGCCTCGGCCTCCTCCTCCGTGAAGTAGAAGTTGGGCATCTTCAGCTTGTCGAGCGGCTTCTTTTCCTTCTGCCGGTCCCAGATGCGCGGGTTGAGCACCTTGTGATAGGCGAAGGCCGCGTGGTCGTGCGTGATCTCCTCCGGCGGGTTCAGGCCGTGGTGCAGGGCAACGAGGTCCGGCCGATGCGGCGGATACAGCTTCTCGAAAACCGGTTTGTTCGCTTCTTCCTGGCGCGCCTCGGCAAAGGACGGGCTGAAGAACGCGAAGTCAAGCTGGCTGAGCGGCTTTTCAGACCAGACCGTCAGCTCGGTGCCGGGGCGCACCGCCGTCTCGAACCCGGGGATGAGGTGGCATGCGTAGCAGCCGTAGTGCGAAATGGACTTGTTGCCCAGATACAGCAGGCGCTTGTCCTCCAAACTCATCCCGGAGACGCGCGAGGCGTAGGTCTCGTTGACGCCGGACTTCCCCGGAAACCCCTGCAGCGTTTTGGTCAGCTCGCCATCGGCGTCGTCCATCATGAGGCGCGTGCGCGCTTCGGACCGCTGCGACGCGATCAGGTCGAAAACCAGCTTGTCGGCGAGCTGCCGGTGTCGTTCATCCAGCGGGAACGCCTCCCCCTTGAAGGCGTCGCGCGCGGGATCCAGCTTCAGGCCCGAGAGGTAGGCCGCGACATCCGCCGCTTCCTGCGGCGTCAGGCGCAGGCTGGGCATGCGCGTGTCGGCGTGGTAGCTGGACGGGTTGCGCAGCCAGGCGTAGATCCACTGCGGCGTGGTCTTGCTGCCCATGCCGGACAGCTCCGGACCGACGCGCGTGAAGACCGGCTTGTTGTACGCCTTCGCCGGATCAAAGCGGACGTCCTGCGGGGAGAACATCGCGTCTCGATCGCCGGGGAGATGGTCCATCGCGTAGCGCGATCGCTGCGAATACGACATGGCGTCGAAGTTGGCCTTCGCCTGCTCGGGCGTCTCGCCGTGCTCCTTGCGGTCGCGCACGATCCAGCTTTCGCCGAACTCGGCGAGGTTCGCGTGACAGGCGAGGCACCCGACGCTCTTGAACAGCTCGCGCCCCTTCTGCGCGTCGCCGGCAACGCCGTCGGGCATCGGCTCCATGTCCTTCCACGGCTGCGAGACGGCGAAGAGGTAGTGCGCCATCGCGGACACCTCAACCTCGGTGCGCAGCGTCGGGTCCGCGTCCCACTCGCTCTCGCTGCCGGGACCGTTGTTCTCCTGCATGAAGAAGTGCGGCATCCACGTGGACGGACGGAACGCCTTGGGATTGTAGATCCACTGCTCGGTGAAGCCGCGTTCGAGCTTGCTCTCGATGTGCGCCAGGCTCGGCCCGACGCGCGGTGCGTTTTCAAACCCCTTTACAAGGTGGCAGTTCACGCAGCCGACGCGCGTGAACAGGTCAAACCCCCGACGAACCTTGGATCCCTGCTGCTGAAGGTTGAAGGAGCCGATACCGCTGGGCTGCTGATGACACTTGACGCAGTTGCCCTCCGTGTAGCGCGTAGGCAGCATGTGCCGGTCCCAGTAGTGGTCGAGCAGCTCGAACGTGGCCGTCGGCACGCCCGCGTTGTTGACGTAATACTTCTCCTCCCACTCCTTCTCCTGCGCGTGATCCACGGGGTTGTGCGCCGCGAGGACGAAGGTGGTCTCCTGCGGATTGCCCTCGTGACAGACGGTGCAGCCCATCGTCTTCATCGGGTGCGGAGAGTCGATCTGCACGTAGAGATCGAGGTTGGGATGCGCGAGCATGGCTCGCGTCAGCACGAGCTGCGGCTTGCCCTCTTCGCGCTGGTATTGGTTGAGGCCCCCCAGCAGCGCGTCGAAGTAAGCTTTGCGATCCGCGGCGGTCAGCGCCTCCCAGTGGTCCGTGACCTTGCCCGCTTCCAGCTTGGGCGCGCCTTCGCCGGTGAGCGCGGGAACCTGCGGCAGCGCGATCGGGGCGCGGCCCAGCTTCGCCCGCTGCTCATTGATCGAACCCAGCCCGCGCTCGAACCTCGCCGCCAGCGACGCCTCCGTGAAGTCCCGGTTGTCGATGGCGATGTGGCAGGTGACGCAGCGATCCGTCGTGTAGCTTCGCAGGTAGTTCAGTTCCGAGCGGATATCTGGGAGGACAAGCTGCTTGATCTCCTGCCGGCCCGGCGTGTTCTTCGTCGCCAGGAAGTCCAGCATCGGCACGTTGAAGGCGGTGCGGCGCAGCTTGCCGCCGTACCAGTCCGCCTTGTTCTCCGCGTCCTTGGCCTGACGAACGAGCGCGTCGTACGCCTTTTGCGCCTCGATCTGCGGCGCGCGGAGCTTCTTGACTTCACGTTTCAGGGCCTCGATCTCGTCTTCGAGCCGCTGCTTCTCAACGCCCAGCTCCGCGATCTGCTCCTCTTCTCTTTCTTTCTGCTCGGCCAGCTCTCGCGTCTCGGGGTGCTCGCTGCCGTGCGCCGCCAGCGCATGCTCATACGACTGAAGCGTCACCTGGTGAACGTTGTCCACCGGGCCGAAACGCAGCTTGATGTCGGCGTAGTCCGCATCAAGTTCGTGCAGCTTCGCTTCGTGCTGCTCGATCGTCGCGCGGCTCTGCTCCGTGAGCTGCCGGGCCTCTTCAAGCCGCTGCTGTGCTTGGCGCAGCTTCTCCTGCTCCGAATCCCGCTGCGTGAAGAGGTAGTCCAGTTCGGCCAGCACGCCCTGAACGTCCATGTAGGAGTCCTGAAACGGGCGCCACTGCTGGTCATAATCCACCACGGCCAGCCACAGCATGGACGCCAGCAGCAGCCCGGAGCTGACGGCGAAGAGCACGTTCAGCCGACTGATGTTGTACAAGTTCTTTTCACTGACCGGCATGAAGCCTCTCCGCCGTGTACTTGATCTCGCAGGGAGCGTCCTGGTGAGCGATTCTCACAGGTTCCTCGTCTAGACGTTGAACGGAAGTTCCGGAATGGCGATGAAATAGTGAAGGTTGATCGTCCACCGCAGCGCCATCTTGAGCGGAACCAGGAACATCCACATCAGCAACTGGCTCATGACGGCGTAGCGGATGAACCCGATCTGGCGGTAGGTCTTCCGGAAGCAGGTCCACGCCATCAGGATCGGCACCCCGGTGAACCAGAAGCCGATGAAGATCAGCCCCGGCGCCTCGCGCACCAGCCAGTGGCTCGGCAATCCCTGGTGCAGCGCCTTGATCCAGAACAGGTCGCGGAAGTCGATATTCAGCAGCGCCGCCAGCTTGTGTGCATCCCAATACTCATAGGGACCGAAGAAGATCCAGTTCGGACCGCGCAGGAACGTGCCGAACACAATGAGCACCACCCACAGCACCACCCAGCCGAGCATGTACATGGTGATGACCAGCGGGCGCTCCTTGAACGTGTAGTAGCCGTTGCCGCGCGGGTTCTTGTCCAGGTACGGCAGTGCAATCAAACCCAGAATGATCAAACCCGGCAGCAGCACGCCCGCGATCCACGGGTCGAAATACACCAGCAGTTCCTGCAGGCCCAGGAAATACCACGGCGCCTTGGCGGGATTCGGCGCCACCGACGGGTCCGCCGGCTGCTCCAGCGGAGCGCGAAGCAGAATCGCCCAGGCGATCAAGCCCGCCGTGCAGAGAATCAAGGCGATGAACTCGATATACACCAAGTCCGGCCAGACGAGCACTTTGTCATCGGCGCCGGCTTCCAGCAGAGGCTCGCCTCGCTCCACGCGGGCGTCGTTGATGGCCGCCTGCCGGAACGCCAGCCACGTGCAGAAGGCGACGGTTCCCATCATGATCGAGATCGGGACGTTGTCCGGCTTGGAGATGATGGAGAAAAAGTTCTCGTCCAATCCGCTGATGGCGTAATACAATACGGCGGACAGCCCCAGCAGGGCGGCGACCGCGGGCCGGGTCCAGAAGCGGTAGCCGATGAGAAACACGGCCAGCGCCGCGCAACTGAGAATGAAGAACGGCGCAGGCTCGCAGATCGTGTTAATCGCGTGTTTCACGCGCTCGATGCCGCCGGCTGCCAATAGGTAGTGCATAGGTGCGGGTCTCAGATTCTCAAATTCTCAAATTCTCGGGTACTCGGGTACTCGGGTACTCGGGTATCCGGGTTCAGGGTTCAGGGTTCAGGGTTCAATCACGTTTGCGAGTGTTCGAGATTCCAGCATGACCCACTCGCAGCTTCCGGGTCTCTGCTCCTCGGCCCCTGACTTTCTGGATTCTTCGTTACCTGGTTGCCTTCCTGCCTCGTCGCCTTCCTGCCTGGTTGCCTCGTTGCCTCGTCGCCTCGTTGCCCTCTTAGACTTCTTCACAATGGCCCGCTGACGCCGCCGTCCTTGCGGATGCGCCAGAAGTGCACGCCGATGAGGATCGTCACGACAACGGGAATGAAGACGCAGTGCAACACATAGAAACGCAGCAGAGCGTTGGGCCCGACGAACGTCCCGGCCAGCAATTGGAATCGCGCGTCCGAGCCTGCGTGAACCAGCGGCACGCCGTCGATGGCGAGAAAGGCCGCGCCCGGTCCCTCATACCCCGCCAGCGGAGTCGCCCGCGCCATGTTGGAACCGACGGTAATCGCCCACATGGCGAGCTGGTCCCACGGCAGCAGGTATCCGGTGAAGGACAGAAGCATCGTGAGCACAAGCAAAATCACGCCCACGCCCCAGTTGAACTCGCGCGGCGGCTTGTAACTGCCGGTCAGAAACACCCTCAGCATGTGCAGCCAGATGGAAATAATCATGGCGTGCGCCGCCCAGCGGTGTATCTCGCGCAGAAGCCCCATCGACACCAGGCCGGAGCGCATCGCCTCAATATCAAAATAAGCGTATTCCACCACCGGGCGGTAGTAGAACATCAGCAATACACCCGTGACGATTTCCACAAGAAAGAGGAAAAACGTCAGTCCGCCCATGCACCAGGTGAACGACAGCCGGATGCCGCTCTTGCGCACCGCGACGGGGTGAAGGTGCAGGAACACGTTGGAAAGGATGGCCATCGCGCGCGTGCGCCGGTCGCGCGGCACGCCGTGCCGAAAAATGCTGTTCCAGACCTGCCCTTCACGAATCCAATTGATCATCGACTCACCCTCATCGACTCACCCTCAACAGAGCCGCGCCCATTCCACATTCAGCATTCAGCATTCTGCATTCAGCATTCGCCATTCGCAATTCCCACTCACACCGCCAGGTGGCTCTCCGGCATGTCCCACTGCCCCAGCTCCTGCTGGAACTTCTTGCTCTTGTCCACGACGACAATGCCGTCCTCAATCACAATGCGGAAGCGCTCCAGCGGGCGCGGCGTGGGCCCCTGAAAGTTGATGCCCGTGAAGTAATACCCGCTGCCGTGGCAGGGGCAGAGAAACTTGCGGTCGTTCGGCAGCCAGTTGGGAATGCAACCCAGGTGCGTGCAGATGATGTTCAGCGCCGAGACACGATCCTCTTCGCGGATCATCCAGATGCCCTTGGGCTTGTAATCCTCGTTGACTTCGCCCGGCTTCATTTCCACGTATTGCTTCAGCGGTCCGACGCGCACGCGCGGGTCCGGCTCTTCCAGCGCGCGTGGCATGGAGAAGCTCAGCCCCGCCGGACCTACCATGATCCCCAGCGCGCCCGCGAACGTCGCCCAGCCCGCCGCCAGCGCGACCGAGGAGAACGACATCGCCTCGCGCCGCGTCACGCCATCCTTCTTGATCTTCCTGGCCTCTTCCAGCGTCTTGGCATAGCGCGCGTCGGGCGGGAGATTGTCCGGATCGGTGCGCAGCGGATCGCCGCTGATGAGTCCGCCGCGGGCTTTGGAGATGCCCGCCTGGCCGCCGCGCGTTCTGGCCGCCGCCAGCAGCGCCTGCAAGCCCGGATCGCCCAAGTCCGCCGCGGGCGCCAGGGGCGAGTGACTCTTGACCGCCGGCGCTGCAGCCGCGGCCGCCGCTGGTTTGTGAGCCGGCGCCGCATGCGCCGGCGGCGCTGCAGGGGCGGCGGCGGGCGCTGCGGCTTCCGCGGCCGCGGCGGGCGCACCGCTGTCCGCGCTGAATATCTTGGCGGCCTCCGCGTCGCTCAACTCGACGGCCTGCACCTCGAACTTGATGACATCGACGGGGCACTCCTCGGCAGCTTCGGCGATCTTCTGGGTCAGCGGACGGGTAAACGCCGCCTCCATCGCGGGCGGGCGGATGAGGCACGTGTCCTCCTGAACGTCAAAAACCTCCGGACACGTGTTCTCGCACGCGTCGCAGACGATGCACCCCGGATCGATCCAGACTTTTGTGACCAGCTCTTTGGTCGGCATATCGCCCTCATCAGCTTCCCAAGGCCCATCCGCCTTGAAGGGTCGTACTATAGCGACCCGACTCCCGTCGCCAAACGCGATTTACGGGAGGTTTTCAGTCTTTTTTCCCAGCCGCTCCAGCGCCGCCCGAACGGCCTCGCGCACCAGCAGCGACTCGTCCTTGCCCAGTGCCTCGATCGCCTGCCGCACGTCGGCGTCTTGCACGTTCGAGGCGGCCTCGACGGTCGCGCGGAGGATCGCTTCAACCTGTCCCGGCGGCATGGGCTTCTCCGTCGGCCCCCCGCCGCCGCCTTCCAGCCGCACCGGCGTGCCCTCCGCCCAATATCGACGATCGAGCATGGCCAGCAGCACATCTTTGGACCGCGAACTCCCCAGCCGGGCGAGCGTCAGTGCCGCGTTCCAGCGCACCTCGCGGTCCTCGCCGGGCCGGGCGCATGCGCGCTGAAGCTGAGCCAGCACGTCTTCGTCCTGCGGCGAGGCAAGAAACGTCAGAACAAATGCGGCCACCGTCCGCACCGTGGCCTCGGGATCATCGAGCAGCGACGCGATTTCCGCCGCGGACGCTCGCGCGCCCACCGTCTTGTGTGCCGCCCCAAGCGCCTTCAGCGCTTCGCGTCGCGTCTGCCAGTCCTCCGCGTGCAGCGCCTTCCGCAGCGGCGCAATCGAATCCGCCTCCCCCGTGGCGCCCAGCGCCGCGATCGCAAAGTGCAGTACGCCGCGCCGGTCCTCCCGGAATGACGCGGACCTCGGCAGATCACGGGCGATCAGCGCGCTGAGCCGCGCGACGATCTTCTGCAAGTCCTCGGTCGAAAGCTCGGCGTCTTTCTTTTGCAGCCGAGCGGCCAACTCCTTGCCCGCCTGCCATATCTCCTTGTCCGCGGGCATCAGCGCAACGTCGAAGACCTTGCCCGTCGGCTCTCGATCCATGACGGCCAGCAAGTCGTCCACCGATCGCTCCTGCTCGCTGCTGATGGAGCCGAACAGCAGAACGACGACCACCGCGCTGCCGATGATGAGCGTCACGATCAGCAGGGGCACGCCGAACAGCCTGGCCATCAGCGAGGCCGTCATGGGCGGGCCCGGATCGTGCGACACCCGCGGCGTTGCCGCCGGATCAACCTGTTTTCCGTTTCCTTCGTTCATCCATCCGTTGCCCAGAGAACCGCGGGACCGTTCGAGGGTTGCGGATCGAGCGGGAAGGCGCCGCTCATCGCGCGACGTTGGAGTCCCGGCGACGAAGCGGCCTTGGCCCCTGCGGACACCAAAGCCACGCCGGCGCGTCGCCCCCGATCCATTTCCTGCCTACTGCAGTGGAACTTGGCCCGAACGGTGCTGGCGGCACGGCATCCCGTCCATTATGACTGATACCTGTCGTGCCACAAGCGAACATTGTGATTTTTTTCACAATGTCCACTCCAAGATTATATTCTCGCCGGTTCCTGCGACAAGGAGTCCATCACGCCGCTTCGAAGCTGCCACCAAGCCCGCCGATGATCGGCCGACGGGTGGCTCTGCTCACGCCTTCCTCGACATCGCCTGCGGAGCTCCCAACAATGCGCGCGGTGAATCCTGAGAACGGCAGAAGTCCCGATGCGCCATGGACCCGCAGGATGCGGCGAGTCGCGCCTTCGCTCGCTCCCCCGCTGCTGGCGTTGGCGATGGGGCTGCCCACGCTGGGCGGTCGGTTCGTCGGCGGGGACGACCAGCGCCTGGTGCTTAACCATGTGCTCGTCAGTCGCCCCTCGCTGCAGCACGCATGGCAACTGCTCACTGAGGTCCGGCCGCATCGCGATCTGTATCAGCCGCTGCCCTTGATTTCATTCTCGGCGGAGTTCGCGCTCTGCGAGGCGTGGGGGCTGCGCGCGGACCTGCCGTTCCCGGGCGGCGGCGCGTGGGTCTTTCATCTGACCAACGTGCTGATCCACGCAGGAACGGCCATTCTCGTCTTCTTCCTTCTGCGGCGCTGGTCGGGCAGCGACGGCATCGCGTGCGCGACCGCGTGTCTCTTCGCCGTGCATCCGCTCAACGTCGAGACCGTGGCCTGGGTGAACGGGCGCATGATGCTCCTTTCCACGTTCTTCCTGCTGGCGTCGCTGCTGGCCATGGACCGGCAGCTTCACAAACCGACACTGCGATGCGGCACGTGGGCGGTCGTGTTCGCCGTGCTGAGTCTCATCAGCAAGGTGCGGATCGGACTGCCGCTGCTGATGCTGCTGATTCCGCTGATCCACCGCGCCAAACCTCGCCGAGCTTTCTGGCTCACCTGGGCGGCGGCGCTGGCGCTGACCGGCGTGTTCGTAATCATCAACGTCGGCGCCACGGCTGAGCACGAGATGTTCGAGCACGCGGCGCAGCAGATGGAGGGGTCGCGCCTGGCGCGATGCGTGCTGGCGCTGGGCTGGTACGTTCAGCATTTCCTGTGGCCCAGCGGACTGGCCGCGTGGTACGAGGCGCCGGGCGTGGCGCGCTGGACGGACGGCGCGACGTTGCGGGCCGCGCTCGTGGTGCTTGCCGTCGCGGTCGCGCTGACGGTCTCGCTCCGTTGGACGAAACTGGGCTGGTGGGCGGCGGCGTTCTTCATGCTCGGCATCGGCGACACGCTGCCGATCATTCCCGCGCGGAACCTTCTGGCGGCTGATCGCTACATGTACCTGCCGATCGTTGCGGCGGCGTGGGCGACGACGGAACTGCTCGCGTGGATCGTGCGGAGACGGACCGCGGAGCGCGAAGTGGCCGGTCCGCGAGGCGACCCCAGCGGGTCCGGGAAAAGCAGCAGCTCGCCAAGTAACGGCGCCGCGCCCTGCCGCGACGGTACGCCCTGTCGCGACGGCCGGGAGGCTCGCCCCGTTTCAATGCTCGCCGGCGCCGCATGGGTCGCCATCGTGGTTGCCCTGCTGCTGGTAAGCTGGAAGAGCGCGGCCTACTACGGCGACATGATCGTCAAGACGCGCCGCATTGCCGAAGTGCATCCGAATTCGCCCTGGGTGCATGAGCGGCTCGGCTGGGCGTACTTCAACGCGGAGCGCTACGCCGAGGCGATCGAGGCCGGCGAGATCGAGTTGCAGCGCCACGCCGAAACCTCCGGCTGCGAGGCGCTGATCCTCATCGGCGTCAGCGAAGCGGCCTCGGGAGACGTGGACCGGGGGATCGAAACGCTGCGCCGCGCCGTGGCGTTGAAGCCCGACGATCCGATGGCGCAGTACCGCCTCGCGTCCGTGCTGGCGGACGCCGGGCAGAGTGCCGAAGCGATGGCACTCTTCCGCAAGGCCCTGCCGGAGCTGCCGCTGTTCAATCCGGGCCTGACGCGCGCGGCCGCGTTGTTCCAGCGAGAAGGACTGCTGGGCGAGGCGAGGGATCTGTATCAGAAGATTCTGGTCAACAACCCGTTCGATCCGAACGCAGCCTTCGAGCTGGCGAAAATGGACCTGGACGCCGGCGACACCGGTGGGGCGGTCGCGCGACTGCAGGCGATTCTGGAAGGCGCCCCGGAGTTCACGCCCGCGCGTGTCAATCTCGGCGTCGGCTACGAACGGCTGGGGCGCTTCGAGGAAGCCGTCGAGGCTTACGAAACCGCGCTGCGATACGATCCCGCCGCCGTCGCGGCCATGCTCAATCTCGCGCGCCTCCACGAAGCCTCCGGGCGAATGGCGGAAGCTGAGCGGCTCCTGCGCCGCGCCGTGGATGCGAGCGCCCGATCGACGGACTGCGCCGCCGGGCTGCACGACTTCTTCCTGCGGAACGGGCGTCCGATGGACGCGGCGCAGTTCTGGACAGCGCTCGCCGCCGAACGCCCGCTCAGCATCGGCGAGCAAGTCCGCCACGCGTTCGCCTTGGCGCTGGGCGGCGACATGGACAGCGCGACGGACCTGATCGACGCGCTCCCGGAGAGCGTGGACCGCGCCGCACTCGATGCCGGTCTGGAGGCGGTGGACGCCTGGCTCGATGCACAGCCCGCCGCCGCAATCCCGCCGCTTGAAGCGATTGCCGCCTCGCGCGCCCCGGAAGCCGGCATCGCCCGCGACGCGATGCTGGCCTCGTTCATCGCCTCCCTGCAGCGCAACCCGGAAAACCCGTGGTTGTATTACTTCTGCGGCGTGCTCCAGGAAGCCGCCGGCCAGCACCCAGTGGCCATCGCGGCTCTGGAGGTGTTCATCGAACTGTGTCCCGAGGAAGCCTGGCGCGAGCACGCGCAACAGCGCCTGACTCGCATCAAGCCGGCCGTTGCCCCTCCGCCCGATCCGGACGCGAAGCGCTAGCCAGCGAGGATGGGCAACCGCCCCAGCTTGGAGTCCCGCCTCGGATACGCGGTGCCTCCCCCACCAAATGCACGCAGATCTTGCGGCGCGCTCAGACCTTGACCAGCCCCAGCATCTTCCCGACCACCTTCGCCCACTCGCCGGCCGACTTGCGCGGAGGACCGGCGGCGTTGTGGCGCAGGAGGATGACCGTCAAATCGTCTTCGATCGGGCGCGAGCCTCGAAACTGGCGGACCGCCTCCAGCAAGCGCGGCACGATCGCGGACGGATCCGCGACATCCAGTGATTCAACGATGCGCATCAGCCCCGCCTCGCCGAGCATCCGCCCGTCCGGCGCGTGCGCCTCGGCCAATCCGTCGGTGTAGATCAGCACCAGATCGTCCTTCTCCAACGGGACGGCGAACTGCTCGTACTCCGTCGGCGCAATGACGCCCAGCGGCAGATTCGACACACCGCGAACGGCGCGCTTCGCCGGGCGGCGAGCGGCGCCTTTCCACGCGCGGCGGTCGGCGTCCGTCGACGCGCGGCGGTCGGTGTCCGTCGCCGTGGCGGCATCGAGGCGGACCCACGTGCCCAGCCTGGCGCGATACCACAACGGCGCCGGGTGCCCCGCAAGACACGTGACCAGGTGATCCGTCGGCGCGAAGTACGTCGTCAGCGCGGCCGTGGCGAAGACTCCGTCGGCCGAAAGCGCCAAGAACTCCTCGTTCAGCGCGCGCACGAACTTCGTCTGATCGACCGTGTCGATGTGCTTGCGCATCAGCCGCCGTAGCACGACCGCCAGGTCGGCCACCGCGCTGCCGTGCCCTGCCACGTCCGCCAGCGCGAACCGCGCGATCTTTCCGCCGCCGCACATGGAGACGTAGTGAATGTCCCCGCCGGCCGCCTCGCCGTGGTACGTCTCGCTGAACACCCACGCATCGATGCCCGGCACGCTGATGCCGCTGTCCACGGCCTGATTGCCGCCCCAGATTTCCATGCACTGCATGGTGTGCCCGCAGGGCGCTGAAGCGGGGCGAACGTCGGGATGGATCGTCGTCGTCACTGCGTCATCACACGGCACCGCCGCCTCCGCGCCCAGTGCATCCCGGCCAGCCGAGTGCCCCTGCGCTTTTATCGCTTCGGAACAGAAACCGACGGGCTGACCGGGCAAGTGTGCCGCGTCAGGCGCACCGGGGTTTCTCCTGCTTCGCCGCGGGGACTTTCCCACCGCAACGCGACCCCGTGCTGCCGGGATACGTTCGCTGCCTCCCGATCCATCCGGGAGCGTACTCGATCCGACGGTCTGGGAAATGATCGACATGCCGACTTGGATGCGTCGCGAGGATTGGGGTTACATGATCCTCGTAGCCCGGGGCCAAGGCGCAGGCGAACAAACGGGCGCCTCGATGCGCATGAAAAATGCGACGCAAAAGCGGGTCGCGCTCGTGTTGCCCTTCAGAGTCTTCGGTGCGACTGCTTGCAGGCGAGCGTTGCCGCCCGCGTGCGCCCTCTCGGAGTTGGCTTCTCGTTCAGAGTGTTCCGGCCCGCCCGGGTATCGCTTGATCGGTTCGGCGATCCCGCCCTGCCGTTGGGCCTCCCCTTCGGCTTCGCGGTCTTCCCCGGGCGAACGTGACGGGTCATGGTTTATTAAGCCCCGTCCATCCTCTCGTCGAGTTCGGCTCTCCTTCAGAGTCTGTATCAGTCGAACCTGGCCGTCGGAAGCGTCTTGCGACATGCCTCCCTTCGCGGGCCAACCCGAAGGTCCACCCGGACGGCTCCTCTCATGGGCTTTCGTTCCCCATAGCACATGCGGCGTCGAGGGTCCACCTTACGCGGGCTTTGCCTGCCCGCTACGTTCCGTCCGCAGGGTTTGGTGACCCTCTCGACGGCTTGCTCCCCTCGGAGCCTCGCCGGCTTTCTTTCGCGCCGGCAGCGCTTTCGGGATTCCCCCTTCGGAGCTTTCTCCTCCCGCGAGGTCACCGGGGCGTTTCCGCCCGGAAGAACCCACCTGCCGTTTCCCCCGACGTTGTTCCCCTCCGCCGAAGCAGTGGGCCGGCCCGTCAGGTCGCGGCTTCTGGGCTTTCACCCTCGCCGAAGTCCTCTGGCGATCTAACGCGGTATGAGCGCGCCGAACGCCGGATGCTCCCCTGGGTTTTCCCCCCTTGAGGCCTGAGATCGAGCGCCTTGGCAGAGCCTTCGCCCCGCCTCCTCCCTCGCGCTTTCCGAAGTCACGACCTTACGGCCCGACCCGGCGGCGCCCCGGAGTGTCAATCAACGCCCGCCTTGCCCCGCCCGCGACCGCTTCCGAGGAAGCGATCCGCCGAGGCAGCCCCTTCAGGGTTCCCGTGCCTTCACGATCACCGGCATTCAAGTCCGACATCTTCCGGGCTATGTGTTCACCTCGCGCGGCGGAACGCATCGCTGCGAACCGAACCCGCGCTCCTTGGAAGACATCCGCGACCCTGCCGTAGCTGTCGGGATCGTGGTGCGGCACCGAGCTGCGAACAGCTTTCGCGTCGCAAGTTCATTCTACACCAAGCTGATCCCAGAGGCAAATAAGATCCGCGGTTTCATCGTATTTCACAGGCCTCCCACAGGTGAGAACCGTGTTTGGAAAAACCTAAGTCGCGGGGCTGCAACGGCTATGGCTCCGACAGGCAATGCACGACAAGCCAAAAAAAAGTTGGAGAAGAATCTATTCACAGGCAGGAGCCACCCATTGCGGCAGATCTTCATGGAGTTGAACACCCGCCGGATACAGTGCCGCTGATTCCGTTGAACAATCGTTGCACTTTATCGCGCACCACTTCCAGTCCCCTTCCTTTGAGGCTTGTCTCAAGCGGGAAGCGCGCACGGAAGCGGATTCGGCTACCCGATGGTCGAATGGGCGACCCATAGGCTAACTTGCGAAGAGCGTTGTTGACGAGGGCCATGAGGACGGGCCGCAGCCGCGCTCGCTCACACCTCGACGCGCTCGAAGCGCACGCGGCCTTCGACGATTCGTGCGAAGTAGGCATCGATCGCGTCCAGTCCGGTGACGCGATGCACAAACGCCGCGGCGCGCACCAGATCGGCGCGCTGAACCAGTTCCAGCCTCGGCTCTTTCAGCTCCAGCCGCGTGGCGTAGAACGCGCAGCCTTGATGCGCGATCAGGACCACGCGCTTCAGCCCGTGCACTTCCACGAGGAACCCCAGTTCGTCGAGAACGCCCTGCTCTTCAAGGTGCGCCTGCGGGTGACCCGCCAGGCACGCCGGACCGCCGGGCAGCGACACGCGGTCGTAGCGCGGCAGCGACAGCCCGTTGTGCAGAAACTCGTCGAAGTGCTCCCCCATGCGACCGTCCGAGCAATACAACGCGGCCGCGTGGATGCGGGCCCTGTCGTAGCGCAGCGGGCTTTCGTAGTTCATCTCGTGCTCCTGGCTGAAATCGGCGGCTTGCGTGGGAGTTCATGTTTCCCGTGGTGCGGCGGGTCTGACGGGAATGAGCAGCGACGCTCCCACGCCCGCGCCGAGCAAGCCGACCACGACCGCGAGTGAGACCGCCGTATCAATCTTATACGCGCTGTGGACGAGAAGCATCTTCACCCCCACAAACACGAGAATCAGCACCAGCGCGGGCTTGAGGAAACGGAATCTCCCAAGCATGTTGGCCAGCAGAAAGTACAACGACCGCAGACCCAAAACGGCGAAAACGTTGGACGTGAACACGATGAACGGGTCGCCGGTGATCGCGAAGATGGCGGGCACGGAGTCCACGGCGAAAACCATGTCGGTGAACTCAACCAGGATCAGCGCCAGCAGCAGCGGCGTGGCGGCCCGACGCATGACCCCGTCTTCTCCCGGGATCCTTGTCATGAACCTCTGTCCGTCGTAGTGGGGGGAGACCGGCCAGACCGCCCGAACGGCGCGCACGAGGATGTTCCGTTCGGGATGAACGCCCTCGCCCTTGACGAGGGCCATCTTGACGCCCGTCAGGATCAGGAAGCCGCCGAAGACGTAGGTGATCCAGCCGAACCGCTGGATGAGCACCGCGCCCAGTGCGATCATCATGCCGCGCATCAGCAGCGCGCCCAGGATACCCCAGAAGAGCACACGATGCTGGTACTTCGCCGGCACCGCGAAGAACGAGAAGATCACGGCGATCACGAAGAGGTTGTCCACCGACAACGACTTCTCAATGACATATCCCGTAAGGTACTGCTTCGCGGCGGTCGCGCCGTCGAGCGTCATCGTCTCACCCGGTTGACCGACGATGGGGACGCTCAGTCCGGCGCTCAGCCAGTGCGTCTCGTAGGCGAAGTGCACGAAGAGCGTGAAGCCCAGTCCGCAGGCCATCCAGATCGCCGACCACGCGGCGGCTTCCTTGACTGAGACGACGTGGGCGCTGCGGTGGAAAACGCCCAAGTCCAATGCGAGGAAGACGAGCACCAGGCCGATGAATCCGGCGTAGAGCCAGATCAGTCCGGGCTGCGCGGACTGGGCCAGAGTGAGCAGAGTGCCGCCGCTGAGAGCATGATCCATCGAGCTGAGTCCTTGCGTCGCGAAGACAACCAAGTCCCGGGCCACGTCGCGCGCGAGGCCCCGAAACTGTGTTGGTCTTGCGCTTTGCGCCCTGACGCAAGGAGCGACCGAGGGCATCGTCGAATGGCCCCGTGTTGACGGTCCGCTCCACCCGCGTTGGCCCGATCTGCCTGCCAGACGGGCTGCGGGAGGCTACTCCCCAGCACGAACAGTCCGCCAGCGTATGCGCGTTTCCTCGAACGGTCAAGTTCATCAGACCGGGTCGCGGTGTCTGGGTCTGGCCACGGATTCTGGCATTTCCGTTCGAGCCACGCCCGATTTCGATTTCGTCCAGTGAGGCTCGACCCATCCCCCGAGGTCAAGTGGGCTCGATCTCTGAAGGCGAGTCCGTCGATATCCGAAGCCGAGTCAGCTTGATCTCCGCAGCATCGTCAGCCTGATCCCCGCAGGGGACCCACGTGAGTAGCCGAGCCCGCAGCCCACGGAGTCCCGCGCGTGGGGAAATCCAACCCCGAAAGGGGTTGTACGTCTGCTGCGATTCCGGTGCGCGCACGGGAACCGATGGTGCGACCCCAACGGGGTCGCGGTTTTCGACCCCAACGGGGTCGCCGGTTTTCGACCCCGAAGGGGCTGGAGGACGCAACCGCTTCGGGGTTGGGAACCGGACGTGAGGGCGGAGGCCGAAAGAGGGGCGGGATCGGTGTCTTTGATCCCAACGGGCTCGAATCGCCGAACGCTCGATTCCCGCGGGCTGCGCCCGCGGCTATTCACGTATTTCCCCTTCGGGGAACAAAACGGTCGGCGCCTTCACGAATCGATCGATGCCTTTACGAATCGATCGAAACTCTCACGCATCGATCGAAACTCTCACGAATCGGTCGACGCCGCCACGGAACGGTCGGCGCGTCCACGCAACCGCCGGCGTATCCACAGAACCGTCGGTGGCTCCATCTATTCTCACGAGCGGGTCGTCCGATGTGCGTGCGCTTTCTTGAAGCCGGGCCCGCGGTCCAATCTTGCGGAAGCTCGACTCCGATCGCTCCCTCGAGATCTTTGCTTGCATTCTTTCCAGGGGCAGCCTGCCAAAAAGAATGGCCAGACCCCCATGCGCTGCGGCGGCCCTGGGTCGTGCAAGCGGAGACGTTCGGGGTGTTTCGAGGCGAAATGGTGGCGGGCATGGCCTGCGTCGTCACCGATCGGGCAACCTTCGCGTATTTCTCCGACGTGTTCATCGACGAGCGGTCGCTCGGGCTGTTGCATGAACCCAAGGCGCTGCGCTGTCGAGCACCGCGCAGGCGACAGCCGGAAGAGGAGCACCGCGCAGGCGACAGCCGGGAGAATCGCACGGCGGTGGTGCCGTTTTTGATCGAGAGAGGATCGCGCGCGATGAGGACTTGCTCGACCCACGGCTCGGCGAAACGCTCGCCAATAGATGGCGCTGTCCGCATCGTGCTCGAAACACCCGCTTGGGCCGGCGGCGCACGCGGTGATGCCCGGCTGGAAGAATGAGCCGGCTCTCCGAGGAGATCGCATGGACAGGCAAGGGAAATTCATCGAAGGAGGTTCGGACTGCGTGTGATGACCCCTCGGGTCCGCTGCTGCGGACCCGCGTCACCCGCCCAGGTCGCTCGTTCCGCGTGCCTACCGGGCGACATCGCTTGTCACGTCGCCGCGCGATTCTATACTCGCCCCCATGCGGAAGAACTACATCCTTGACGCCAACATCCTGATTCACGATCCGCAGTCCATCTTCCACTTCGCGGACAACGTCGTCGTCATCCCGATTGCCGTGCTGACCGAACTCGACGCCTTCAAGAAGGAGATGACCGCCCGCGGATACAACGCCCGCGCCGTCGTGCGGCTGCTCGATTCGCTGCGCAACGGGCAGACCCTCTCCGAGGGCGTCGCCTTGGAGAGCGGCGGGCGGCTCAAAGTCTTCTGTGATGCCGATCGGCTCTTCGACGGCTCCAAGGCGCCGGCGGACCTCGAGATTCTTCGCGTCGCCCGCTCCATACAGAAGAGCGAGCCGCAGACGCCGACGGTCATCGTCACCAAAGACCTGAACCTGCGCATCCGCGCGGACGCCGTCGGGCTTCGTGCCGAAGATTATGAATCCGATCGCGTGGTGCTCACCGACCTGTACACCGGTCAGCACGAGCACGTCGTCGCGGCGGAGCAAATCGAAGCGTTCAAGTCGGCCGGGGCGATCGATCTGCCCGCGGGGCTGAGCGTGCATCCCAACGAGTACATGCTCCTGCGCAGCGAGGGCGCTGACCGGCGGAGCGCGCTGGCGCGCGTGGATGCGTCATGCTCCCACCTGGTCGCGCTGCGCGAGCCGCCCGGCGCGATGTGCGGGGTCAAGCCGCGCAACAAGGACCAGTACTTCGCCATCGACGCGCTGCTGGCCGAGGACGTGCATCTCGTCACGCTCATGGGCAAGGCCGGCACGGGCAAGACGGTCCTCGCCATGGCGGCGGGGATGTACCTGAGCCTGAAAAAACAGCGATATCGAGGCCTGCTCGTGGGTCGTCCGGTGGTGCCGCTGGGGCGCGATCTGGGCTTTCTTCCGGGCGACATTGGTCAGAAGCTCGATCCCTGGATGAAGCCGGTGCTCGACACCGTGGAGTTCCTGCTGGACGCCGGCGGTCCGATCCACGGGTGCAGCGAGGTGGAGGAGCTGCTGCGCACCGGTCTGATCGAGATTCAACCGCTGACGTACATCCGCGGACGCAACATCGCCAAGCGGTTCGTCATCATCGACGAGGCCCAGAACCTCACGCCGCTGGAGGTCAAGACGATCATCACGCGCCTCGGGCAGGACGCGAAGATCGTGCTGACGGGCGACCCTTATCAGATCGACAACCCCTACATCGACGCCAGCAGCAACGGCTTCACCTACCTCGTCAACCGCTTCCGCTCGCAGCCCATCGCCGCGCACGTCAACCTCATCAAGGGCGAACGCAGCGCGCTCGCCGAACTGGCCGCGAACCTGCTGTGATCCTGGTTCAGGTTGCGATCGGCGGGCCTGTCCTCAAGAATGCGCCTCGACAACGATCGGCACGCCCGTGAACATCGGTGGCGGCGCCGAACGAATCGTGAAAGCGCCGACCGATTGGTGAAGGCGCCGATCGATTCGTGAAGGCGCCGATCGATTCGTGTAGGCGTCCCCCGATTTGTGATGGCGCCGACCGATTTGTAGATGGCGCTTGATCCACATTCCAAATGGAATGAAGTCCATTGCCGCGGCGCCATGAAAACCGTGACGAGCTCCGGTGATCGCGCCGCAATCCCGTTGGGGTTGAATCATGCTCGGCCATCGTTGACCCAGGGTAGACCGCTGCGCGGTCAACTCTGGGCTGAAGGCCGCGACCCCGTTGGGGTCGAGAACCGCAACCCCGTTGGGGTCGGAGACTCCGATCCCACCCCCGTCCCGGCCTCCGCCCTCACTCCCAGTTCCCAACTCCGAAGGGGTTGTCTGGAGTTTGGCGGGTTTTTCGCGGTGGCGGATGGTCGCCGTGCCGGTGCGCGGGCAACCACTAGCCCGCCGCCGAGTAGAGCAAGGCCGAGACCGCCGGAAGCTGGGATTCCGGGCACTTCGTGATGCGGGGGGCCGCGGTCACGAAGCGGTCGAAATCACCGCAAAGCGCTTCTAACGCATAGCAGCTCGCGGTGAAAGGCGACGCCCGTCATTCCCGCGAAGGCGGGAATCCAGCCGCTGGTTTGCGAGGCGACACCATGCAGCAGATTCCCGGGCATCCTGGACCCCCGCCCGCGCGGAGGTGACGGGTTCTACGGCTGGTATCGAGTTCCACCACGGGCTGATAGACGTCGGCTCAGACGGCTCACGATTCTTCGGTCGCAGGTATCGGATCCCTTGGGAGCAGCTTCTGGATATCGCGTTTCAGGAGAACGGAAAGGCCCCAGGCGATACTGCGATTTCCATTCAGTGGGCGTCGCCCCGCCGGATGGGTGGAGTGGGGCGCGAGGGTCTTTTGATTGCTGAACTGCTCAGGCCCCGCAGCAAGCTCAAGTACCCTTCGATTGTCGAATTCGCGGGCACCGAGGGATTACGCAGGGTGACCTTAAGTGGGCCGGTTCCCAAACAAGGCGGCAACGATCGGACATGGAGCGCTGATTATGTGAAGGTCATTATCAAAGGCCTGCACGAGTGCCGCCCGACGCTGACCAGGGGGCAGATCGTCGATGACCTCAGGCTCGCCGCGGGCGCTGCGCAATTCGAGGAAGATGTCGATTTGGCCGACATCGTCGCAGCCCGATGAAAGCTGAGAAGAGGGGCGTCCGCCGCCCGGACACCGCCGTGGTTGGCGCGAGCCACCCACGACCGCCTCACGGCCCGAGCGGGATGCGCCGGACCTCACGCGCCCCAGTTCCGTGTCTGGATCATTCGGGTCGTAGTTCGACGTGTCCGGCCAGGCGACGTACAGGTTGCTGGCGTCGGCTCTGCATTCCATCGTGTCGCCGGGTGGCAACCACGCGCGCTCGCGCGGAGCGTCCGAAGGGATTCCAAACCCCCCGATGGATAGTCCCAAGGACACCTCCAACACTTGGGAAGAAAATACCATTGGTGTGTCACTTGGATCAGCGCAAACCGAGCGGTACACTTCCCAATGATCGCGGTAGTATTGCTCTCCATCCTCGATGCCAAGGTAGGGTGATTTCCCCGCGCGATTGTCCATCCAAACGACGTGGAGTCGCCCCGCTCCGTCCAACGCGCCCCAGACGCGCCCTATGCGGTAGTACCCGGTGAAGTGAGTGTTACCGATGTAAGGCACATCGCCGTAGTTCTCGGATCCGTCGCCCGAATTGACCCGCCTGGGAAACGTCCCCATCGTGGTTTCCGGAATAATCTGCACGGGGTCGTCCCATGTCGCGCCGTCGTCGCGCGATCGGCGGCAGTAGAGCTTGGTGACAAACTCACCGTCCGCAGAGCGCAGTCCCATCTGAGTATACAAGACGTACACGTTGCCGCTGTTGGGATCGGCGAGTACATGGTAGGCGAACATGCCCTTCGCAATACGGACATTCAACCCGAAGATGTCCGGGTCGCTCGTGTTGGGGTCCGGGAAATTTGTAATCTCAGAGCCGCCGGACCAACCGTCGGACCCTGCGTCCCAATTACTGCCGTTGTCACTGGATCGAAAGACCTTCAGCGAACTGTCGCTCAAGGTGCCCGTGATGTGAATTCGAAGCGCCATCAGGTAGAGGAAATTGTTCTCACCACTGATCCGACCCTTGGCGAGGCGTTGTGAGTAGATGTCGTATTTATAGTTGTTCGCTAATGTCGTAAAGGCGACTTTCTGCGTCGTAGTAGGCCATGCCAGATCCCCCTCACTATCGATCACATCGGATCGCTTGAAGTGAATTTCCTTCGCAGTGACAGTCTCCTTGTACATCGACAGGTATGCGTATGGGTGACACGCAATCACCCAAGGCCGGTCGTTATAAATAGCTGCGTCGCTGACAATGGGAGCGAGTGGACTGTCCTTGCTCGTGGCCGTATAGATCCACGCATCTGTCCCTCCGTCCACATCACGTGACAGCCACCCGTAATAGAAGTGCCCCAGAGCTGCGTTGTAAGCCATTGTGGGCTCACCGGCTCGTGTCCATTTCGGGATTGCAGCGGCGCTTGCCCAGGAAACACCGGAGTTGCTCGATGTCCGTCGCCAGAGCTGCTGTTGAGCGTTTTGCCGTGCTGAGGGGTCGATCCAGAACACGACCAGATTGCCGTCGCCGGCTGATTCGATTGAGGGTTCGCAGCCCAATGCAAGGTCAACAACCGTGATGGAGCCTTGACCGTAAAGTGGGGGGGGCAATATTAAAGCCACAATGATACCAACGAGGATCGCCGTAATCCAATGCTTCATGACGTGACTCCTTTGTGATAGGCTGAGTCTGTCTTGGAGGCCAAAGTGGCCTCTCCGAGAAGAGATTAGAACCTATCCCAAAACTTGACATCTGTTGTTTTGATGTACAATGCCACCATGCTCACACTCACGGATGAACAACTGCAATGGATGGCAAGCCAGATTCCTGGTCATGTGAAAAGCCCCCTCGGAG
>JADZBE010000028.1 GCA_020852275.1 Phycisphaerales bacterium | reverse complement strand
TCGTGCGCCGCGGAGACAACGTCCTCGACTTCCACGAGCTACCCGTCTGGGAGATCCGCGATGCCCTGCGGGCCGCGTACGAGGCTGGCCAGAGGGGGCGGCCATGAAGACCTACACCGTTCTGCTCGCCGAGGACGTCCCCCACTACGGCTTCGCCTAGGGAACCTCTGCACAAATCGATCGTATAGGGTACAAGAAATTCCGATCGACGCGTGAGGAGGTGGAGGGATGGGTGAGCAACGGACCTTCGCATCGGTGGCCTGGACGCAGAAGGGCAAGGTAACCCGGCGCGAGCAGTTTCTGGCCGAGATGGACGCGGTGATCCCGTGGGCCGCGCTGCAAGCGTTGGTCGAGCCCCACTACCCGAAGGTCGATGGCCGGGGGCGCAAGCCCTTGGGGTTGGCGAAGATGCTGCGGATCTACTTCTTGCAGCAGTGGTTCGACTTGTCCGACCCGCAGGCCGAGGACATGGTCTACGACAGCGAAGCGATGCGCCGCTTTGCCCGGGTCGAGCTGGGCGAGGACGACATCCCGGATGAATCGACGATCCTGCGCTTTCGGCGCCTGTTGGAGACGCACCAGCTGACGGCCGCGATGTTCGCGGCGATCAACGCGGTGCTGACGGAGAAGCGCTTGCTGTTGAAAGCCGGCACGATCGTGGATGCGACGATCATTGCGGCGCCGAGCTCGACGAAGAACGCGGCCAAAGCCCGCGATCCGGAGATGAAGCAGACGCGGAAGGGGAAGCAGTGGTATTTCGGGATGAAGCTGCACATCGGGACCGACCGGAAGGGGCGCGTGCATCATGTCACCGCGACCGCTGCCTCGGGCGCCGACATCACGCAGCTGCCGGCCTTGGTCCATGGCGACGAGACGGTGCTCTACGGCGACCAGGCGTATTGGAAGGAGGCCGATCGGCAGGCATACGAAGCCCGTGGCGTGCGCTACCGGGTCAATCGGCGCGCCCGGAGCCGGCACCATCCACTGAGCGAGCGGTGGCGGAAGATCAATCGCGCCCGCTCGCGCACGCGTGCCCGCTGCGAGCATCCGTTCCATGTCGTCAAGCGCCTGTGGGGCTTCACGAAGGTCCGCTATCGCGGGCTCGCGAAGAACCTGGCCCGCGCCCACATCATGTTCGGCCTGGCGAATCTCTATGCCGTCCGACGTCAGCTCCTGCCCGTGGGGGGAACGTGTCACCTGTAGGTGCTCTGGCAGGTCCCAAACGCTTCGGAGGGGTTCTCGCGATCGCGAGAACCCCTCCCCACTGACCGATGGCGTGCCCTCATCCACCATGCGGGTGATCCCTCGACGCTATATCGCGACCTGTGCAGAGCTTCCCTAGGTCACGGCCTTCTTCCGTGAAGCTGCATAGCGGCCGTCAGCAGACACGCATTGCAAAGACTGTTTGCGGTGCACTTCTAGGATTAGCGTTGTCTGAATAACTTGTCTGTCGAAACGCGTTGAGGCACACTTTCCGGTAGCGCCGAATCCGGGCGCGCCTACGTAAAATACAGCAGACTGAGGGAATTATGACTTAAGCAAAAGAAAACCCGCCGAAGCGGGCTTGTAGATAAAACGGCGATATTTGGTGGATCTCAACTCCGAATATCGCCGAACCCAAGACCGATTGCAAGGACTTTCTTGCAAGGCTGCTCTATTGTCAGAATCGCGGGTTTTCTCCGTCACACAAAGGAGAAACCATGACCAGACCGCCCACCCACACCGACCTCCTCATCCAGGCGCACCGCGCGCTGCAGGAACGGATTCCCACCGCCCGTGTCGCGACCGCTGCCGAACGCGAGCGCCGGGAGCGATCCCTGCGCACCTGCCACCGCTACGCGCTCTCTGAGGAGCCCCGTTACCGCCCGCCTGTAGACAACGGAGCGTATGTTCCCGAGATGGCCGCGCGGATCGAGGACGACCGGAACGTAACCGACGGCGCCCGCCGTTGCGCCCGCAAGCTGGCGGAGTACACCTACCGGCAGAACCGCGAGAGCAGGGCGGCGGAGATCACGGTCACCTACCTCATGCGCGCGCTCGGTAGGTGCCGGCGCACGGTGCAGCGCTATCTGCGCAACCTCGAACGCGAGGGCTACATCCGCGTCAGCGTTCTTCGCGGCCACCGTAGCCGGATGTGCTGCGGGCTCGTCGTTCAGCTCCTAAGCCCGCTCTTTCCCCGTCATCACCGCGAGCGATGGCCCGGAAAAGCCGCAGTTCCAGATGCGACACGGAAGTCACAGAAGGATAGACTCAGAGACTTAAGAGGACAGAAAGTGGTCAGAATCCCGGTCCAGGAATGGGCGCTGCGATGCATGGACGGCGTCTACCGGTCGCTTATGAAAACGATCCCGCCCCTTGAGGTCAGTCCGGCCCTCGCCGCCTGACGATTCACGTCCCGAGATCCCGCCTTCCGCGCCTGCGGCAACCGCCCCTTTTGCTCGGCGGGGTGGAGCCCGTGGCGAGTTCCCAGAAGACCGGCATCACCGCCCTTGTGGCGATGAACACCGGTGTTCAACCGGTACCGATTTCAGACACTTCCAGACACATTCGAGCGAAAAAACCTAAGTCTTTTCAAGATTCCGACCGGGTTCAAATCCCGTCGGGGACG
>JADZBE010000027.1 GCA_020852275.1 Phycisphaerales bacterium | reverse complement strand
GGCGTTCCCGGTGTTTCCCCGCTGAGGCGCAGCTCCGCGTTCTGCGTGGCGGCCTCCAAGCTGCCGCAGCGCCCGGTGCTGCGGATGCGCCCGCCGCGCCCGGTGATCTTGAGCGGATCGGTCTCGCAGGGCCCGCGCGAAATCCGCAGTTCGCCGCAGTCTTCGGAGGACGCGGTGGGGAACTCCTCGAAATAGATGTCTCCATTGACGATCGAATCAGCGTGCAGCGTCAGCGAGGAGCCGCCGTTGATCTTGATGACACCTTCGCCGTCGCTGCTGGTGCACTCGGCGAAGCTCCCGCTGGTTTCACCGTCGCCGCAGACATAGATGTCGTGCGCCTCTTCGTGGGCGATGTATCCATTGCCGCTGGCGCCGGCCACCCAGACCAGCAGGTTGTTGGGGATGTAGACGGAGTCGTCACCATCAGGATACTCACCCTCTTGCGCTGGTCTCCAGACGCCTCCAACCTTTATCTCCCATGTTGTATAAAGGTACCAGTGTTCACCCGACGCACTCGCCTTGACTCGGTACTCCGAACCGCTCGCGGGGTTGGCAGTTGCCCATCCTGTTAGCGCGCAGAGCAACAGCAGCGCGACGCTCCGATGGCCTCGGGATCCTCCCGCACAGCGCGGCCGAATGACCGCGCAATTCCCGTATGGTTGCGTATTCCTGTTCATACGTTTGTTTCTCCTCTCACTTGCCCACTTCAGTTCGAGCAAATGCATGTGTTTACGGTCTGGATCATCGCATACGAGGCCGCTTGAACCGTGACGTCGTTGTCCTCCGCATTCGTGGCGTCCACGACATACACTTCGCACTTGAGCACGGGGTAGCCGCTGTACGGATCGACGTTCTGAAACACCACGGCCTGCCCCGCGTGTTCATTCGGGCCCTCGTTGATCGTCAGTTGCTCAATGCCTGCACCGGACAATCCGGACACCGTCATTTCAATGACTGAATCCTCATCGTCGCACACGTCCGACACGAACGCCTCGTCATCACAACAGTTGGGCCAACCCGGGTCCGGCGACCAGTACGCCGCATCGTAATACGGGAGCGAGCAATCATTCTGCGCTCCGATCCACGTGTAATCCGTCGCCATCACCGCGGTCGCCAGCCCCGCGACGCACAGCAGCAGCAACAACACGCGCCATGCCGACAGCCCGGCGAAGCGCGGGCGGCGGGCCGAGCCTGCACACGAAGTGCGTGAATCCCTCCAAGACCTCAAGCCCGCGCGGCGGCCTCTCGCCGATCCTTCCGCGCGTCTGCCTCCAATAATGAAGTCCATCTGGACCCTCCTTTCTTACGCGAGGTGCGTAAGATTTTTTCCTGCGCAGGATGCGCGGGGTGCTCTCCATAAGAGGTGCGCGGGGTGCTTCCCGCGCAAGGTGCGCGGGGTTTTTTCCGCTCGACGTGCATGGGATGCCTCCCGCACGAGGTGCGCAGGTCATGTCCGGCCCGCCCCCTGCCGCGCCGGATCGCCGGCGCGGATGTGATGCGCCGATCAGGGTTCCCTGTCTTGGAGCGTAGTCCGGCTTTTTTTTTTTTTTCAATACTGAAATGTCGATTCTTGTATGGCGTTATGGGCTTTTCGAGCCGACAAGGGCCGGTCCGGGGCGATTACAGGCCGCGCGCTGGGATGAACCGGAGGCAGGGAGAGTCTGCAAAACCGCTGGATTCCCGCATGCACGGGAATGACGAGGCTGGATTCCCGCCCGCGCGGGAAGGACGAGTCTCGACGTTCATCACGGACTGTCGGGCGTCCCGCATCTCCCGACGCCTGTTTTGTGCGCTCCTTGTGCGCCCAGGTGTTTCATGCTCCGCCCATGCGCCATGCGACGAGCTTGTACGCCCACGACGCCAAGACGATCGTCACCGCCGTGGCGGCCACTCGGGCCGGAGTGAACACGAACGGGTTGACGTACCATGCCTTGCCCGTTGTAAGCGTGGAAAGCGCGGCGGCGGAGGCGATCATCGTCGCCAGCGCCAGGAGGAAGCCCGCGGGCTGCGTGCGGAGGGCGGAGAGGAACCGGCCTCGGACGGCGTGCGCGAACGCCGTGGTCATGCCGCACGACGGGCACGGGTGACCGGTGAGGATCACCATGTTGCACGGCGGCAGACCGAGCTGGCGGTGCGTGCCCATGCCCGAAGGGTCGGGCGTCAGCCACGCGGCCAGAGTCAGCACGAAAACGCCTGCACCCGCCACGCCCGCCGCGATCAGCCGCGCCCGCGCGGGTCGCATCGCCGGCACGCGCGCGATCCACGGGACGCCACGGATGTGACCGGATTCGCACATGCTGACAGCGTACCGGCATCGCGGGCGGGTTCCAAGCATCGCACGCGAGCTCCGAGCATCGCACGCGAGCTCCGAGCATCGCACGCGAGTTCCGAAGGGTGTGACCACCCATCTTGGCAAACCGGGTGGCATGGCCTGGCGGTCGCGCCGCGGACCTCGATTCGCCGGCGGATCCGCCCGCGACCGCCTGGCCATGCGGGCACATTCCCGGCACCGCCCAGAACTATGGCCATGCCCGTTCCGAACATCGCGCACGGGTTCCAAGTGTCGCCGAATCCAGTCAGGAATCGCAGGTCCGCTACGGTACGGCACGTTAAGCGCCCGGCGCGGTGGCCGCGACGTTGTCGATCAGGCGGCAGGTGCCGATGAGCACGGCCAGGATGATGCGCCCTTCGCCTTCAATGATGTTGAGGGGGCGCAGCGTCTGCGGATCGACGATCTCGACATACTGGATCACTGCCGGGCCCGCCGCGAGGATGCACTTGCGGATACCGCTGATGATGGCCGCGGGGTCGCGCAAGCCTTCGCTGATGCGGCGCTGCGCCTCGAAGAGTGCCGCACTGAGGCAGGCGGCCTGGGCGCGATCGGTGGGTGACAGATATGCATTTCGGCTGGAGAGCGCCAGTCCGTCCGGCTCGCGAACGGTCGGGCAGCCGATGATGTCGATGGGCATGTTCAGGTCGCGCACCAGCCGGCGCACGACTTGAAGCTGCTGATAATCCTTCTCGCCGAAGTAGGCCGCGTCCGCCGGCAAGGCGTTGAACAATTTGGCGACGATGGTGGCGACGCCGTCGAAGTGCCCCGGGCGCAGAGGTCCGCACAGCCCGTCGGTCAATCCGGACACGTGCACGGTCGTGGCGGCGCCGCGGGGATACATCTCCGCTGCATCCGGCACGAAGGCGGCGCTGACGCCCTCCGCGGCCATCAGGTCGAGATCGCGCTCGAGCGTGCGCGGGTAGCGGTTGAAGTCTTCGCCCGGCGCGAACTGGGCGGGATTGACGAAGAGCGTGACGACGACAAAGCCGCAGTCGCGCCGCGCCGCGCGCATGAGCGAGGCGTGCCCTTCGTGCAGCGCGCCCATCGTCGGCACCAGCCCGACGCGCTGCCCCGCGCGCTGCGCTGTGCGGACGCCTTCGCGCGCTTCAGCCACGGTCTTCCACAGCATGGGTCGCTCGCTCACGCCGGCGATGATAAGGCGTGGCGTGCGGATGCGTCAGGGTTGTGAGTTTCCGCAAGCGACGGGTGTAAAAACAACTTCCGGGCTTGGACTTCTCCAAACCCGGAAGTGCGCCACGGCTTGTGTAAGCCGCATGATTCGCTGACGTCTGGACCGAGATTCCGGTCAAGGCGGTGAAAGGTTGTTTCTGAATGGGTATCGGTAATCGAGAACAGGGTGCATGTCAAACCGCCTCCGCGACTGCGATGGAGGGCGATCGAGTCATAAGGTATTACTACATAACATGTTATGGTGAACACCTGCGGTTTCGTGCGGAAGAAAACGACAATTATCACAGGGAGCCGGAAGTGGCTCTGAGGTAGCGCATGTTCTTGCAGCGACAGACGATGCAACAGCTTGAGCGCGACACATGAAAGTCCGATAAGTCCAAGATTGCAGAACCGCCGCGCCCCGCGCATGGCGTTGAACCGAGACCGGCCGCAGCGGGCGGAGCAAGCACTGCCCGGTCGCACCATCCGCACCCTCGGATATGGACTTCTCCGCGCTGTCAGCGCCTGTGCTTGAGATCTGCGGTCTGTACCAGACGGGGAAGAGGTTCACGCGGAGTCGCGTGGAGGCAGAGAGCAGGGATTCAATTCAAGGGGACGCACGCGCCCATGCACGCTGGAGCGGTTCGTGATACGTTGCCGCACGCTTTTTCAGCGCGACGAGCTACGCAAGCGCGAGGAACCGCGCGATTCGACATGGGCGTCATCAGCATACAAAACGTCACGCGCCAGTTCGGACAGTGCGTCGTCCTCAGCGACCTCTCGCTCGAACTGGGGGACCGCGAAATCGTCGGGCTGGTCGGCCCCAACGGTGCCGGCAAGACCACGCTCTTCCGCCTCATCACCGGACAGCTCGCGCCGGACCTCGGAACCGTCACCCGCGCGCGAGGTCTGGAGGTTGGATACCTCTCACAGGAACCCGAACTGAACCTCGCCAACTCGCTTCACGACGAAGTGGCCGAGGTGTTCACCGAGCTGCTCGACATCGAGCACCGCATGCACGACGTGTCCGAGCGGCTTGCGCTGCTGGAGCACGGTCCGCAGCAGCAGGAGTTGCTCGAGCAGTACGATCGCCTGCACGCGCGTTTCGAGGCCGCGGGCGGTTACAAGATCGAGGCTCGGGTCGGCGAGATTCTCGGCGGTCTGGGCTTCGAGCCGGCGGACAACGCCCTGCCGCTCAGCGCCTTGTCCGGCGGGCAGAAGTGCCGGGCGGCGCTCGCCAAGCTGCTGCTGCGCGAGCGCGGGTTTCTCCTCCTGGACGAGCCCACGAATCACCTCGACATCGACGCGGTGCGCTGGCTGGAGAAGTTCCTCAAGGGGCACGACGGCGGCGTCGTCGTCATCTCGCACGACCGCTACCTGCTGGATCGGCTGGCGGACCGCATCGTCGAGATTGACCGCGGCCGCGCGCACTCGTACCCCGGCAATTACTCCAGTTATCATCAGGCGCGTGAGATGCGCCGACTGACGCTGGACCGGCAGTACGAAAAAGACCGCGAGTTCATCGAGAAGGAGCGCGACTTCATCGCCCGCTTCCTCGCCGGGCAGCGCAGCAAGGAGGCGCAGGGACGCCGCACGCGCCTGGAGCGCCGGCTGGCCGCGGGCGAGTTCGTCACCGAGCGCCCGGCCCACCGTCAGCGCGTCCGCCTGCGTTTCACGGAGACGCGCGCGAAGGGCGGCGAGATTCTCCGCGTGGAGGATCTGGGCAAATCCTACGGCGAAAAGCGGCTGTTCGCCGGTCTGAACCTGCAAGTCGCCGCAGGGCTGCGCCTGGGCATCACCGGTCCCAACGGCACGGGGAAATCGACGCTGCTGAAGATTCTTCTGGAAGTCGTCCCGCAGGACGAGGGCACGGTGCGCTGGGACTCGAAGCTGGCCATCGGGTATTACGCACAGGAGTCCGCCGAGCTGGATCCGTCGCGCACGATCATGGAGGAAATCCGCGCGGACCAGCCTCATCTCTCCGAGCAGCACGTGCGCAACCACCTCGGTGCGTTCCTGTTCACCGGGGAGGACGTCTTCAAGCCGCTGGGCAAGCTGTCCGGCGGCGAGCAATCGCGCGTGCGGCTGATCAAGCTGATCCTCTCCAACCCGGACGTCCTCGTGCTCGACGAGCCGACGAATCACCTCGACATCCCCTCGCGCGAGGCGCTGGAGGAGGCGCTGGCGGACTACCCGGGAACGATCATCGCCGTCAGCCACGACCGTTACTTCCTCGACCGCATCGTTGAGCGGCTTCTCGTCATGCGCCCCGAAGGGCACAGGCTCTTTGCCGGCAACTACACGACGTACATCGAGACGCTGGAGAGCGAGCAGGCGAAGGCGGCGCAGGCGGCGCAAGAGGCGGAGGACGCCACGCCCCGCGCGACGCCGTCCGACAAACGCCGCGACGGCGCGGCGCAGCGCGGAGGATCCAAAGGGGAGCCGCCTCCGAGCGCGACGCGGGAAGAGCTGCGGCGCGATGATCCGCTCGCACGCGACCGGGCGAGGTATGATTCGATCTCCATCGAGGCCATTGAGATCAAGATTTACGAGCACGAGCAGGAGCTGACGCGCCTGGGCGAGAGGTTCAGCGATCCGTCGGTGTATCGCGACGCGGAGAAGGTGGAGGAGCTGCAGGAGTCAATCGAGGCGATCAAGCACGAGCTGACCGTGCTGCAAAGCGCCTGGGATGAACGCGCTGAATACCAGTAGCCGGCGCAGCGCCGCTGGTAGTTGTGGGAAGGACACGCATGAAACTGCATTTCCTCGGGGCCGCGCGGCAGGTGACGGGATCGTGCTACGCGCTGGAAAACGGGAGCGCGCGCATCCTGATCGACTGCGGCTTGTTTCAGGAGCGTGCGTATCAGTGCCGCAACTGGGAGCCGCCGCCGATCGCACCTAGCACGTTCGACGCCATGCTGCTGACGCACGCGCATCTGGACCACTGCGGTCTGATTCCGCGCCTGGTCAAGGCCGGGTTCAAAGGCCCGATCTACACCACGCCGCCGTCCGTCGAGCTGGCGCGGATCATTCTGGAAGACGCCGCGGCCATTCAGGAGGAAGACGCTGCATTCAAGCAGAAACGCCACGAGCGCGAGGGGCGCTGCGGGCCGCACGCTGACGAGCCGCTCTACAAGCGACGCGACGTGGAGCGCGTCATCCCGCTGCTGAAGCCCGTTCCTTACGGACGCGTGCAATCGCTGGGGAGCGGGCTGTCAGCCGTCTGGCACGATGCCGGGCACATCCTCGGCTCGGCCATGATCGAAGTTCGCGCCGAGCGCGAAGGGCGAACCACGACGATCGTCTTCTCCGGCGACCTGGGCCAATGGGACAAGCCGATCATCAAGGATCCGACGCTGCTCGATCAAGCGGACTACGTGGTGATGGAATCCACCTACGGCGACCGCGATCACGTGGAGGGAGGCGACGTGCAGGACCAGCTTGCCACGGCGATCAACGAGACGCTGGAGGGCGGGGGCAATCTGCTGATTCCGACCTTCGCCGTCGAGCGGGCGCAGGAATTGGTGTACCGCCTCGCGCGGCTCGCCGTCGCGGATCGCATCCCCGACGTGCTCGTGTTCCTCGACAGTCCGATGGCCGCGGAAGTGATGGAGGTCTTCAATCGCTTCAAATCGCACATGGACCGTGAGGCGATGGAGATACTCGCCTCCGGGCGATCGCTGTTCGACTTCCCCGGGTTCAAGCTGATCGCGTCGCAGCGCGAGTCCAAGGCGATCAACCGCCTGCGCGGCTGCGTCATCATGGCGGGATCCGGCATGTGCAACGCCGGGCGCATCAAGCACCACCTCGCGCACAACATCGCCGACCCGCGCTGCACCGTGTGCTTCACCGGGTATCAGGCGGAAGGCACGCTGGGGCGGGAGATCCTCGACGGCAGCGAACAGGTGCGCATTCTCGGCCGCCTCCACGACGTCCGCGCGAAAGTCCGGCAGATCTTCGGCCTGTCGGCGCATGCGGATCGCACCGACCTGCTCCGCTGGATCGGACACTTCCGCCAACCGCCGCACAAGGTCTTTCTCACGCACGGCGAGGAGCAGTCCGCCAGGCATCTCGCACGCGAGCTGAACGCGCGAGGCGGCTGGAACGCGGACGTGCCGGCGTACCAGCAGATCGCGGAGCTGGATTGAGCTTCGGCGCTTAAAGCCTCTTGCAGGACTCCGAATCGCACGCATCGGCGGTCGACTTGACCGGAAAACAAGCACGTCGCGGAGGTCCGTGCCAAGGCTTCTGCAACGGCCTGCTAACGCAGCAGCCGCAGAGCCAGCAGCGCCGCGATCGCCAAGGAAGCCAGACCAAACGGCGCAAGTCGGGTCCACATCCACGGACGATCCTCTTGCGATGCCGACGTGGGCGCGGGCACGTATCGCAGGTTCGGCGGCGGGCTTTCGAGTTCGACCGCTCCGCCGCCCTGCTCTGCCCGCGGGAGGTCGATCGCCGCCGGCTGGAGATTGCGCTCCGCGCGCGAGGAACCTCGCATCGCCTGCGGGCAATCCACGCACGCGCGGATCAGTTCGCCCGCCTGCGTGGCCGACAAGCCCAACTGCGCCGCGTAGCGCACCAGACGCCTGCGGCGGGACGGGGTCAGCGAGCCGCTGATCGCTTCCCACTCAATCATCGCGCGAAAAACCTCGCGCTTGCCCGGCGTGCGGCCCACTCGCTCGGGCACCTGGAATGGAACGACGGCGTCGGACGCCGTGGATGCAGTCGATGGTCGCGTGCTCATGCCCCTTCCCTCCCGCAGGATTCTAGGCGGCAAGCCCTCGAATGCGCGGCGGGCGAGGTCCGAGAGTCTACGGGGTCACGCGGGCGTGGCCCGGGCAGCGCGCCCGATCGCGCAACGCGAATCAAGCGCGGATACGTTGGAATCAGAACTCCTCACGCCAGTGAGGGGCGCTGCGTCAGGGCGCGGCAGCGCCGGAGTCACCGCACTTCCAGCGTGGTGCGGCGCTAGGGCAGCGGCCCCGTGGATCGCGTGACCGTTCGAGGTTTGCGGCTCCTGACAGGACGGCGAATCCCGCCCCCGCGTGTTCCCCCCCGCGGCGAGTTGCCAAAACGCATGAGCAGCCAGCCGAAATCCCTGGCCTCACCCCCTGCGCGAGGCTTGCTTGTGGGCTTCATGCCCGTCGGGTATATTCCGCCGCAGGTCAGGGAACTGCCCTGTCCCGTGGATCAGGTGAGTGCATGGCGAATACGGACGTTATTGAATTGGAAGGCACGGTGGTTCAGGCGCTGCCCAACGCCATGTTCCAGGTGCAGGTGCCGGTCGGCGAGGACACGCACCGCGTGCTGTGCCATATTTCCGGCAAGATGCGGAAGAACTACATCCGCATCCTCCCCGGCGACCGCGTCCTCATCGAGGTCTCGCCCTACGACCTCAACCGCGGGCGTATCACGTACCGGAAGTAGGCCCGGCCCTGTCCTTTCGCCCCGGCCCGATTGCTTCGCCCCGTTCCGCTGATTCCATCCTCTGCGGCCTTCGCGCCTGATCTCACACACTGACTCCTTGTTGAGTGGCAACCGGTCCCGCTGCGCGGGCGGCAGGGTCAACGGTACTCCGCTCGCCGTGGTCTTGTCCTGCTCGCCACGGCCTGGGGAGTACGCCAGACCGCGCCACCCAGTTCCCCTCCATCGAACTTCCAATCAGAAGGCTCGCCGTGGCGCCGGCAGGAACCCGCGCCGACGGATGCTCCGCCTCCGGCGATTCAGCGGCGCGACAACGCCCGCGCAAAAAAAACGGACGGAAGGTACCGCCGTGGCGGGAAGCACCTTCCGTCAACGTTGTTTCGGTTGAGACCGAACAGGTCTCGAAGGTTTTCGACTCAAGCCGTGGCGCGGAACGTTAAGTCGTGTTGCCTTCGAGAAGCTTCAGAAGACCTTGCAATCTGTAGCGGCTTTCCACTTTCGCCGACCGGGACATCCGGTCGATGCGCGACCGCGTGCTACAGGGTCTGTCTGATCGCGGTCTTACTTCTTCTTCTTCTTGCCGCCCTTCTTCTTGGCCTTCTTCTTAGCGGCCTTGCGTGCTTTCGCCATGCGTATCACCTCCTTTCATTTTCAAATGCTATCGGTCGTCGCGGACTTGTCAAAAGAATTTTTGCTCAAGTTTCGCGACCTTGCTTTCTTCTATCGGCTTGCGCCCGGTCGTTCCATGAGTCTATCACGCCGCGCCGTCGCGCGTGCAAGGCGTCGAATCGCGGCGCGCATCGCCGCTTGTGCCGCGCCGCGCCTGTGAAGTGTCATCACGTTGACGCCGCCGATCCGGCGCGCTGCTGCGCGCAAAGGAGCGATCACGGCGCGCGATCGCGCGACGACGCGCCGCGGGGCGAGGCTCGCGCATGCACACGAATCCCCTTCTTTTTCAGGGTTTTCACGATCACGCGAGAAGATGAGGCAAGCGATCACGCGCGCGTCGCCGCCCGCAGCGCGTCCGTGACGTCGTCGAAGTAAGGGCGCGGGTCCGGCTCGAACTCGAGGCTGTGACGCGCGCCGTGGTACGTCGTGATGCGCGTCCGAGGCCAGTTCAGCGCGCGAAAAAATTCCGCCGTCGCCGCGTTGTCGATGATCCGTTCGTCCTCCGCCAGCAGCAGGTGCAGCGGCGCGGCGCGGCGCTGCGTCAGCTTTGCCCACACGCGGTCCATCCGCCGCGACGCGAGGTAGAAGCCCGCCGTCGCCTGGCGCAGCGTCAGCGGATCTTCGTTGATGAACCTCTGCTTCGGCGCGTGCGCGGTGAACAGCTCCGCGTCGTTGAGCGGAATGTCGAACAGCCGCCCCGGGTCCGTCACCATGGCGACGCCGATGCGGAACTTCTCCGACGCGCTGACGCCGATCAACGGAAACAGTCCAGGCGTCACCAGCGTCAGGCTCAGTGCGCGGGCGTCATCGACGGCATACGCCGCGGCCACGAGCTTGCCGCCCCAGCTCACGCCGAGCATGTGAACGGCATCCAGCCCGCTGCGGCGCAGCAGTTCCTCACGCGCGACCCAGACGTCGCTGATGAGTTGCTCGGCGGAAGCGGCGTGCCCCCGCTGCTCCCGGTTGTGCCCGCTGCCGCGCCGGTCCGGCTGAAGCACGGCGAAGCCCGCGTCGCGCAGGTGCCGCGCGGAGGCCTCGTACCACCCGCAATGCGACTGGATGCCGTGAAAATACAGCACCGCGCCGAGGGGACGCGGCGGCGCGAAGTACCGCGCGTAGGCGCGGTAGCCGTCGCCCAGCGTTAGAGCAAGCTCCTCAAAATCAGCCACGCGCGTATCCTACCTTGAGACCGCGCCCCTTCCATGCCATGATGAGCGCCGGGAATCGCCGCGTTCGAGCACCAACCGCTCGGACCGCGAGAAGCGCGTGTGAGAGCAGGGCATCTCCGACCAAGAGGTGCGGGCGGAGGTCCATGCGTTCTCGCTCCGCGCGGCGCGCAGGAGCCGTCGGTGTGGGTGACGAGCGAACGCATCGAGCAAGGCGCGGGCATGTCCGTTGAAAGCGAAAACCTGATCGGCGTCCTCCAGCCGCTGCTCGAAGCGGACCGGCGCTGCGGCGTGACGTTCTGGCCCGTGTCCGTCTCCGTTGCCACGCGCCGCACGACCTGGCCCGCGCCGCAACGTGGAAAGGTGGCCCCGCTTTCAACCGGCGACGACGTCGCGGATCGCCTCCGCCTGCTTGATGAGCAGCAGGTCCGCGGCTGCACGCGCTGCGCGCTCAGCAAGACGCGCACGCGGACCGTCTTCGGCCAGGGCAGCCCCTGCGCCCGGCTCGTGTTCGTCGGCGAGGCGCCGGGCTTTGACGAAGACCGGCAGGGGCTGGCGTTCGTCGGGCAGGCGGGTCAGCTTCTCACCAAGATGATTGCCGCGATGGGCACGACGCGCGACGACGTGTTCATCTGCAACGTCCTCAAGTGCCGCCCGCCCGGAAACCGCGCGCCCGCTCCGGATGAGATCGCCGCGTGCAGCCCGTACCTGTACGAGCAACTCAGGTCGATTCGTCCGGAGGTCATCGTCGCCCTCGGCGCGCCGGCGTCGCAGACCCTGCTGCAAACCACCGAATCCATCGGCCGGCTGCGCGGACGCTTTCATGATTTCTATCCCTCGGGCGTTGCCGGTCAGGGAGAGGCCATTCCGCTGATGCCGACTTATCACCCGGCCTACCTGCTGCGCACGCCGTCGGAAAAGATGAAAACGTGGCAGGATTTACAGCAGGTCATGGCGCGCCTTGGACTGGAGCAACCCGCGCAGACCTGACGCACTCGGTACGCGGATCGCACAGGAGAGACCGGTTGGCCATTCATCCGACCGCCATCGTGGACCGACGGGCCGAGATCGGCGCCGAGGTTGACATCGGACCGTTCTGCATCATCGACGCGGGCGTTGCCGTCGGCGCCGGCTGCCGATTGCATCAAGGCGTGCACCTGACCGGACGCGCGCGGATCGGCGCCGGCTGCGAGCTTCACGCCGGCGTGCTCATCGGGCACGCGCCGCAGGACGTCAAGCACCGCGGCGAGGAGAGCTTCTGCCGCATCGGCGAGCGCAACATCATCCGCGAGTACTCGACGATTCATCGCGCCACGGGAGAGGGGCAGGCCACGACCCTGGGGGATGACAACTTTCTTCTCAGCGGCGCGCACATCGGGCACAACTGCACGGTCGGCAACCGCGTCACCATGGTCAACGGCGCAAAGCTCGCCGGGCACGTGCAGGTGGCGGACCGCGTGACGTTCGGCGCGGATGCCCTCGTGCATCAGTTCGTGCGCGTCGGCGCGCTCGCCATGATTGCCGCGGCGGCTCGCGTCGCCATGGACATTCCCCCGTTCATGCTGACCGATCATGACGGCCTCATCGCCGGTCTCAACAGCGTCGGGCTGCGCCGCGCGGGCCTTTCGCAAGAACAGATTCTGGATTTGCGCCGCGCCTTCCATCTCCTGTATCGCCAGTCGCCGCTGTTCCGTCAGGGCGTCGGGCGGCTCGCGGAATCCAAGCCGACGGGGGCCGCGGCGGAATTGCTGAAGTTCCTCGAAGCGCCGTCGCGCCGGGGCGTTACGGGCGTGGTTCGCCGCGGCGGCGGGGAGGACGTGGGTGACGAGTCCTTCTAAGGGTGCTTGCGCACAACCGGCTCCGGACAGCTCCCGTCGGAGGCATGGCGACCTGCAGCTTGGGGTCGCGGGATTGCAACCATGGCTGGCCTGCTGGACTCCGTGGGGGCGGGGCGAAGTCCTATAAGTTCATCGCTTGATGGACGCCCTGAGTCTCGTATCGAGACTGCCACCCCCCCCGGCACGTTCCGTTTTGCCCCCGGGAACTTCTGGGGCTGTTGGGAGGCACCCTCCCGCGCCTGTCCAAACCCGCCGGGGGGTGCAAGGGGATTCACCCCATCCACGGCGATCCTCCGCCGCCGGGGAGTCTGCGGTGTCTTCCATGAGGGAGCATTCCAGACTTGCGGGTCCGGAGGGCTGGGGCTGCGCGATCTGGTTCGACGGGTGGGGGATGGGACCGCGCTCCGGAAGGACACAATTCGCCCGACCGGCTTGTCAGCCGGCGGAGAATGACGATCATCCAGCGAATACTCCGGCAGCGGCAGCGGGAGGCTCCGAGGAGGGGCGTCGCGCTGTCCCCGGGCACTTTTCCGTATAGGGGGCATATCATGTTCGTACGCAAGTTGAGAGTGAGGTCGGTCCGGCGATCGGGCGGCTTCACGCTGATCGAGCTGCTGGTGGTCATCGCGATCATCGCGCTGCTCATCTCCATTCTGCTTCCGTCGCTGCAAAACGCGAGGAACCTGTCCAAGCGTTCCAAGTGCGCGGCGCACCTGCGGGGGCTGTCCCTTGCAAGCCGGACGTACGCCTCCGAGTTCGACGACTGGTCGATTCCGATTCACCCCGAGCAGTACAATCAGGACTGCAACTCGCCCACGTACATCGGCGCTTACGAGTGGGGCGGCAAGTCGGGCATCGGCAGGACCGGTTGGCGCAACTGCGGCAGCGGCCCGGAATCAAGCCGGTATGGCACCTGCGCCGGATTCGGCCCCAGCAGTCGTCCACTCAACTTGGTCATCTACAAGGGCGGTTTCGACGACTACAAGAATGGCAGTCGCGAGCAGCGGCTGGCTGACACGAAACTGAACTTGGACGATTACACCTGCCCCGGTGACAATGGTCCTCCGAAGGTCGCCCATTGCGCCGAATGGAGAACGGACGGAAGCAATATCAGCTCGTACGACTGGTTCGGCACGAGCTTCTCCGCGAATATCTTCATGATTGCCCAGCAGGGCAGCGGTGTCCGGTTCATGGACACTAACTCTCCCTATCTGCGGCCGACGACGCGCATCCCGGCGCCCAGCCGCGTGATCTACTACGAGGAGAATATTGGTCGCTGGGCGTGGGCGGCCGAGGACGACGTGTGCGCCCACGTCAACCCGGGCGTTGATATCGATCCCGGTAGGACGCTCCAGGGATGGCACGGCAAGGACTGGTTTTACAACCGTACGTTTGTCGATGGTCATGCTGAGTATCAGAAGGTACAACTGGACGACACACGCAACGCGCAGGGTTACTACAACCACTACCGCATGGAACACCCCGTGGACGACGGATGCCGGGGCGGTCAATGGGTTTATCCTTGGACCGAGTGCCTTGCGAGCGGCGCGAACTGCAGCACGCCGCCATCCCGAAGGTATCAACCCTGCGCCTGCTCGCTGGATTGTCAGTGCATTATCATCCGCGGCGACGGCTGGCAGAAGGACACGCTTCCCTCTCCGCTGGTCCACACATCACTGGCTGCGCCGCCGACGGGGCGACCCTCGTATGAGGACTGCGTTTCCTGAGCACCGGCTGCTGACCAGCTGGGATCGAACGTCGTGATCGCGAATCGAACACCCAAGGATCGCCGAACTCGCTTGTGCGAGGTCGGCGATCCCTTTGTTTATCCGGTCCGTGGCGATCGATTGACGTTCAAGGGGTCCTCGGGCTTGAAGCGCGGAAGCTGTCAGACCCGGGGCCGTGATCGCCGCCGGTCGGTGTCCCATGCCAAGGGGGCTTGCATGACTTCAGGGGGAGGGCGACTTGGGGCCGCACAATCCGGTCCGACACGTAGTCCAAGGAACGACATCTCCGGGAGGACTCAAGCTCCGCGGCAGGCATGTCATGCGGCGGAGAATGACGATCATCCAGCGAATACTCCGGCAGCGGCAGCGGGAGGCTCCGAGGAGGGGCGTCGCGCTGTCCCCGGGCACTTTTCCGTATGGGAGGCATATCATGTTCACACGCGATTCGAGAGTGAGGTCGTCCCGGCGATCGGGCGGCTTTACGCTGATCGAGCTGCTGGTGGTCATCGCGATCATCGCGCTGCTCATTTCCATTCTGCTTCCGTCGCTGCAAAACGCGAGGAACCTGTCCAAGCGTTCCAAGTGCGCGGCGCACCTGCGGGGGCTGTCCCTGGCAAGCCGGACGTACGCCTCTGAGTTCGACGACTGGTCGATTCCGATCCACCCCGAGCAGTACAATCAGGACTGCAATTCGCCGACCTACATCGGCGCTTACGAGTGGGGCGGCAAGTCGGGCATCGGCCGGCCGGGATATGCCAATGGCTGCGGCAACGGTCCGGAATCCAGCAAGTATGGCACTTGTGCAGGTTTCGGCCCCGCCACCCGCCCGCTGAACCTGGTGATCTACAAGGGAGGGTTCGACGACTACAGGAATGGAACCCGTCAGCAGCAACTGGCCGACACCATGCTGAACCTGGATGACTACACCTGTCCGGGAGACAACGGTCCGCCCAAGGTGGCTCACTGCCTCGACTGGCGAACGAACTTCCCTGACCGAACCTCCTATGATTATTTTGGCACCAGCTTCTCCGCCAACATCTTCATGATCGCCCAGATTGGCAGCGGCGTGCGGTTCATGGACACCAATTCGCCGTACCTTCGACCCACCACGCGCATCCCGGCCCCGAGCCGCGTGATTTACTACGAGGAGAACATCGGTCGCTGGGCGTGGGCCGCCGAGGATGACGTCTGCGACCATGTGAACGACGGCGTGGACATCGATCCGGGCAGAACCCTTCAAGGATGGCACGGCAAGGACTGGTGGTACAACCGCAGTTTCGTGGACGGCCACGCCGAATACCAGAAGGTGCAATTGGACGACACGCGCAATGCCCAAGGCTATTACTGGCATTACCGCATCGAGAAGCCCGTCGATGATGGTTGCCGCCCGGGAGGCGGCTATGTCGCGTTCTTTCCCTGGACGGAATGCCTCAATGGCAGCGCGGGTTGCTCGACGCCGCCATCCCAGCGGTACCGAGCGTGCCCTTGCCAGATGGATTGCCAGTGCGTCATCATCCGCGGCGACGGCTGGCAGAAGGACACGCTGCCGTCGCCGTTAGTCCACACGTCTCTGGCGGCCCCGCCGCAGGGACGCCCCTCGTACGAGGACTGCGTCGCCGAATGAGCCGGGCCTGTGCGGCAGGCTGAGGGAAACAACGACGCGTGATCATCAACGGATCGCCAAGTCCGCCGGCGCGGGCCTGGCGTCCGTTTTTCGTGGACGTGCACGCACGGGCCGCCCGCCCGGCTTCTGCGTCAACGCACCGTCACGGTCACGTCGAAATCCAGAATCTGCGCCGAGTGGTCGAACGTGAAGACCACCTCGTCGCCGCACGAGAAGTCATCCCCGTCGCGCTGCACATCCGTGTTCGCCTCCGGGCCCAGACCCAGCGCCACGTCCAGCTCGGCCTGCTCGATGATCATCGCTTGAAGCTCGTCGCAGGGGCGGCTGAAGCTGACGGTCTGCCCGACGGCCAGAGTGTACAGCAGTTTCTCACCCACGCTCTCGTCGACGAGGAACGATTCGAGAATGTCCTGATCGTCGGACACGAACATCGTTACGTCCACGGGATAGTCGCTCGCGTTGACCAGCGTCACCGTCGTCCTCGGGTCAAGGAAGATGTTGATCGCGTCACACCCGCACACGCCCGCCAGCACCGCCAAACTCACGATCGCTCGCTTCATGGCTCTGCTCCTTTCAGATGCACTGATGTTGCGCAAAGAAACACCCGACAGCCGCCCCTGAGGAGTTTCAAGGCGGTCCGTCACGATCCGAGTTGATCCGAGTGATCCGCGCTGCGGCGCCCGTGCATGCGCTGCGGGCGCCCGTCGGGGCTGCGTGCCCGTGGCGCGTCATGTCGCGCCTCGCGTCAGCGCGAATGCGCTTCCTGCCACGCGTCCGCCGAGCGAATCGCGCCCAGCAGTTCCCCGCCCGAGATCGACTCGTCGGCCGCGCCATGCGCCAGCAGCCCCGCGTCCGCGCACGCGCGAATTGCATACCGCCGGTCGCCGACTCCCGCCGGCAGAGCGTCATTCGCCCCCGCCGGCAGCTCGCATGCCCGGCGCAGCATGTACGCCAGCACGCCCCGCGTCAGCACGTGCTCGCCGCGCAGCTTCCAGCCCGCGCGGATCAAGCCCTTCCGCTGGGCCGCTGCCATCCGCTCCTGCACCGCAAGCGGAGGCGCTTCCGGCTCCAGCAGGATCAGCACCGCGCGGGCCGCCTCATCCACATTCGCCAGCGGCGCCGTCGCGAGATAGTGCAGGAACGACACGTTGTCCAAGCTGTCCGGAGACTGCGGCGGGGTCCATGTGCGAATCCGCGGCGCACATCCGCAAGCCGCCGCCAGCGCGGCCGCGCCGCCGATCAGAAACCGCCGCCGCCAGAAATGTCGGCATTCAACAGACATTATACCGGCATTTCCTCAAAAGCTCCACGTCACGCCCGTCAGAAAAAAAGTTCGCGTGCCCCGGTCGTCAAACGAGTCTCCCGGAAAGAAGACGCCCACGCGCGTCGTCCAGGCGAGGTCCGTGGCGATCGGCCAGTTCACATACGCGTCCACCTCCCAGCCGACAAAGCTCGAGCCGCGCGTGGCCGTCGGATCTGAGATCGCCCCCGCGCGGTGGTTCTTAAAGTAAAGGAACGCGTCCGCGCCGAGCTCGAGTTTCGCAAGCCGCCCCTCCACCGGCCAGGGCAGAAAGGATCCGCCGGCGCGCCACGTGTGCAGATTGGAATATCTCGGCGCAAGTGCCAGACCCGTGTCACGGTAGCCCAGCGCGACAAAGCCGTTGTCCTCCGCGCCGCGGAAGTTCCCGCCGACGGCGTCCGTCGGGCTGACGCGCCGCTGCCCGTCGCCGCTGCCGAACAGGTACTCGACCGACGCGCGCGGGCGGTGGGCTCCGCTGAAGAGGTATTCCAGTTCCGCGTCAAAGGCCCACGTACGGATCACGTCGGCGTCGAGAAACGCGCGATCGCCGAAGCTGTGCCCGCTTTCGTACACCCACTCCGTGCGGTACGCCAGCCTCGGCACAATCTCGCCGCGCGAGCCGATGCCGGCGTAGAAGGAGTCGTAATCGTACTCCTGCAGCGGCGTCGGGTACGCCTCACGGTTGTGGTCGCGCTGCCACAGCGCGTAAACGAACGGTTCATGCCGCTGAAAACCCGTGTACGTCCACTCGCCGCCCAGGACGGCTCGCCGCGTGCGCAGCGTGGGCCTCGTCAGGTCGAAGTCCTGCGCGCTTCCCACCGTGCGCCCGACCAGTCCGCGCAGCCGCCAGCTCGGCGCATGCAGCGCGAGGTCCACGTGGTCCAGCGGCGTGGACAGCGCCAGCCCCGTGCCGAATTCGACCAGGTCGCGCCCCAGGGTCAGCGTGAGGTTCGTCGGCGGCGGCGCACCGCCGCGCGCGGACGCCCATCGTCCGAGATCGAACCGATACGTGCCGCGCTCCAGGTTCATCCCCTCGACGTCGTCGTCGTTGCCGTCGTAAGCCTGGCCGCTGTTGAAGTCGAGCAGGCTGACGCGGCTGCGCAGGTAAAACTCGTGCGCCCCCTCGTCAAGTCGAAGGCGCGTCCAGAGCCGCAGGTCGTACCGGCGCAGCGTGCGCTCCTGCTCAATCGAGTCGTCGAACACGAAGAGGTTGAAGCTCGCCCAGCCGCCGTAGTCAAAGAACGTCCGGTCCGCGGGTCCACGATCCGCCTCGCGCGACGCGCCGGCCTGATCTTCGATCTGCCGCTGGCGAAGAAGGAAAGCTTCCGGCTCAGAGGTCTGGGCGCACAGCCAAGGCGAGCCGAGCGCAAGCACGGTCGCCGAGACTCCCCACCTCCCACGCCCTGGATGGACTCCGCTCGACTGCGCCATCGTCGGCCAAATCCCCCGGTTCGCCGCGCCACGTCCCCGCGTGCATGAAGCGGCATCGTCAGCGTTCGCCACGCAAAGATCAATCACCGCGGCGCGGCGGAAGGAGCGGCAGCGCCGGCTGACCCAAATGCGCAAGCGAGGGCGCCGTCTTAACCCGATGCGCGAGCAAGGGCGGTGTCCGACAGGAGGCTGGCGCCTGCAAAGCGCCCAGCATCCGACAGGAGGGCGGCATCTGATAAGAGGCCGCCGTCACTTCGGCTCGGGCACGCGGTCGCCGCTGATTTCCCATTCGAGGATGCCGCCCGACTGATCGGGCTGAAGATGCACCACAAGCCGCATGGCCGTGGTCTCGATGTCCTTGAACGTCACCTCACACCAGGCGTCCTTGCGGACGGGATAAGCGGATGCAGCAGCCGCCCCGGATGCAGCGGGCGGACTGGATGCGGCAGGCGGACCGGATGAGGACGGCGCGCCCGTCGCCGCCGTCGCGCTCGGTGAGGCGCCGGTCACCTCGACGGGCAGCCACTCCTCTCCTTTCTGGTACTGCATCTCCCACGACGCGGGGATGCGGCAGCCTCCGCCGGCGGGCTGGTCGTCGAACCAGTACACGCGCGTCGAGGTCACGCGGCGCTTGGCGTCAAAGAGGTACGTCACCCATTCCGTCGTGCCCTTATGGTCCCACCATGTAAACCGCGGGATGTCGTGATCGTTTGAGCTTTTCGGTGAAACGCCGTCGGAGATCGCGCCGATCTCATCCGATTCGTAGGACGCCTCGTGCCGCGAGGGCGGCGGCGCCTTCCACACTTTGCCGAACGACTCCGTCACGACGGTTGGGAATGCCGAGACGCGAAGCCGTGCGCAGCCCATCGGGATCAGCCGGATGGTCTCCGCCTCGCCCGGTTCGACGCGCGCGGGGCTGGGCTGAACCTCCATGATCAGGCCCCGCCGATCAAGCTGCCACTGGGGAATCCGCAGCGCCTTCACCTCCATCGACACCGGCGCGGAGTCGGCGCTGAACGGTTGCGAGGCGTACATGCCCGACAGCGGCTTGAACTTGAAGCTCGAGCCGGGGTTCTTTTCGCTCAAAATCAGGCCGTAGTTCCACGGCGAGCCGGCGCGAACCTCCTGCGCAGGCCACGCGCTGGTCCCCGCGTAGGTCGTCCATTCCTCTTTGATCGCCAGGGCATACGTGAGCGGTCCGCGATCCACCGCCACACAGCCGCCGTTCTTCGCAAACGTCCGGACGCTGATGCCCATCGGCAGGGTCAGCTCCAGCACATCCCCACCGGACCACGTCCGCGTCACCGTGATGAACCCGCCCGCCACCAGTTGCCGCTCCATGATCGCGCCGTTCAGCTTCAGCGTCCCGTGCCCGGACCACTTCGGCACGCGCAGGCTCAACGGAAACGCCGCGGGCCTGTCCAGCGAGATATTGAACGTAATCACCTGATCGAACGGGTACGACGTCACTTCGTCGATCATCACTGTCGCGCCGTCTCCAACCTTCGCCTTGACGGCACACGGCGCGTACATCACCGCCGCCAGGCCATTGTCTGGCGTGGCCATCCAGAGGTGCTCGGCGAAATAAGGCCAGCCCTGCCCGGCGTTGTGCTGGCAGCAGCGATACGTCCACGCATTGAACGACAGCATCTCCCCGCCGTTCTCGATGCCCGGCGCCTTGTTGCCCCGGTCGAGCTGAACCATGTTGGGCGACGTGAGGTAGTGCAGACCTTTCAGGTCCGCCGTCATGCTCGCCGGCAGCGAATTCAGCGCCACCTCCTCGCAGCGGTCGGCCCAGACGGCGGCGCCGTCGATCTTCAGCAGCTCCTGGCAGGAGTTCATGAACTCCACCATCGAGCACGTCTCGGCGGCCTGCCGGGGACCCGTGTACCCTTTGCGGCAGTTCTCGTCCGCGCCGAACATGCCGCCGGGAACCTGCCCGTACTCGTTCCACACGGTGTCGTAGTTGCGCTGCGTCGCGGCCAGATGCGCGGCGTCTTTCGACTGCTGATAGAACACGGCCGGCTCGCGGAAGCCCTGGCAGAGGTTGACCCCGTGCCAGGTGGGCACGCCGCCCACCCAGTCCGCCGACCGCGCATGCACGCGCGCCGCCAGTTCGAGCAGCCACGTTTCCCCCGTGCGGTTGTACGTCCAGTACAGCGATTGCAGCAGATCGGCGCTGCGCACGCTCTGCCACCATTCCTTGCGATACGGACCTTCGCCCCACTTGTACGGCAGCAGGTCGCCCTCCGGCCGGCTGTCCAGAAAGCGGAAGAACTTCAGCATCATGGGGAGGACGCGCTCATCGCCGGTGGCCTCGTGATAGCTGCGCAGCGCGTACAGCATGACCATGTGAGGCCACCAGTCGCGTCCGAGCTTGTTCTCGCGCGGGCCGAAGTAGCCGTCGTCCTGCTGGCTCGCGATGGCGGCGTTGATCCAGGCTTCCGCCTTCGAGGTCATGTCCGGATCGTGCAGGACGTACGCCGTGTCGCCGAAGCCCTTCAGCCAGTAGGGGAGTTCCTCCCAGCCGGGGTTGTCCGGCTGCATCCACCCGCTCTCGAGGCGGACGAAGCGGCTCAGCTCGTCAAGATGGCCGATGAATCCGTCGCGTTGCAGATCAAGCTGCCGCCACAGCCAGCCCTTCGGCTCGATCGCGCCGATGGGCAACTTGATCAGCGGACTCGGCGCCAGCGGCTCGCGGTTGCCGATGTAGTGCGCGTTTCCGCCGGTGCTGCCGCGCGCGTTCTCGCCGGTGCTGCCGCGGGACGCGTCGCCGTCATTCGCGCCCGCGCCGCTGCCGACGGTCCCGCCTGCATGGCCGCCGCCCGCCGCGCTTCCGCGGGTGGCGGGCAGCGACGGCGACTGCGAAATCTTCATGTCTTCCCCCTGCGCCGCGGCGACGAGTGTGCAGGACCATGCGGCGCAGCACGCTCTTGCCCAAACGCCCCGGCGCAACCCAACAGCAAGCCATGTTCCGTTCATGCGGAAAATGCTCATCGGGGAAGGACGCGAATGCAAGAACACGCCAAATCGATCGCAGGCGAACCGAACCGCCCACGGGAGATCTCGCCAGCGTCGGAGTTTGGATTTCGGATCGCGAATTAAAGTCGAATCTTCGAGGCACGAAACTCGACGAACGGAAAACGGCGCTCGACGAGTAGCGCAGCACGAACCATGAAGGATGCCCGACATTCGCACCACTTGAAATTCTGCGGGGAAGCGGACTGATTCCACTGAGGCTTTATTTCAAAAGGGCTTTCCGGCTGCTGCGAAGGTCCTCAGGGGGAGGATGAAATGCATGCAGTTGCGTAAGAAAAGTCTCCGCTGTGGGACACACAGGTGGAACCGGCACCCGCGCTGGGGCTGCATTGATCCGGATGTCCGGATTACGCCTTGCAATCCGGGGAAAGTTCAAGAAGGAGATTTGTCATGCGAAACGAGTTCGAGCCGTCACCTGATCCAGCGGTTGCTTCCGGGCGACGAGTCCGAGTTCGTCGTTTCCCTCGATTGCGAAACATGACGCGCAAAGTCAGTCCGAGTTTGGCATGGCTGTCGATGCTGCTCTGGGCAAGTTCGATGCCTGCCTCGGGGCAGGAGGGCAGGTGGAAACTCCATGTGCCAAGCGGTCCCTCGCCCCGCTACGGCCATGCAATGGCTCATGACGAGAGGAGATCCGTCACGGTCCTGTTTGGAGGCTCGGCAGGTGCCGACGTTGGGGACACGTGGGAGTGGGATGGGAACGCGTGGAGCCTGGTGGCCACCACGGGACCATCGCCGCGATATCGCGCCGCGATGACCTATGACAGCGCTCGCGGAGTGACCGTCCTGTTTGGCGGCAACGACGGCGCGCCGAATGGCGAAACCTGGGAGTGGGACGGTGTCGCCTGGACGCTGCGTTCCACATCCGGCCCATCTCCTCGATTCCGTCATGCGATGGTCTACGACAGCATCAGGGGAGTGGCCGTGCTGTTCGGCGGGATCATTGACTCGGACGGTCATCCCAGCGACGAGACTTGGGAGTGGGATGGTGGGAGCTGGAGCTTGAAGACATCCACCGGGCCAGAACCTCGCAGTGATTCGGCGATGGCGTTTGACCTCGAGCGCGGTGTCACCGTGCTCTTCGGCGGACGAGTTGGCAGATTCGGCGAGCTCAGCGGTGAAACTTGGGAATGGGATGGCGCCACTTGGACGCCGAGAGCCACGGATGGACCATCCGCACGTCACGGCGCAGCCATGGCCTACGATGTCGAACGCCGCGTGAGCGTACTTTTCGGGGATAGCTTCGACACCGCAACATGGGGATGGGACGGCAGCACTTGGACGGTACTCGACGAGAGCGGACCTGCGCCACGCTATCTTCAGGGCATGGCCTATGACACCTCGCGCCACGTCATCACCATGTTCGGCGGGTATGGAGGGTATGACTGGTCCGACGTGGGCGAGACGCTGGAATGGAACGGCGCTGACTGGGAAGGGAGGGCGCTGTCGGGTCCGTCCGCGAGAAGCTTGCACAGCCTTGCCTATGACCGCGATCGGGAAGTCACCATTCTTTTTTCAGGCAACGACGGCAATTACGACCGGGAAACCTGGGAGTGGGACGGGCATGAATGGATGCGGCGCGCCACGACCGGCCCGTATGGCTGCTTCTTCTCCGCGATGTCGTATGATTCCAGCCGCAGGGTCGTCGTGCTCTTCGGCGGACGCAACGGATTTGGCAAGAATGGTGAAACGTGGGAATGGAACGGCGGGAGCTGGACGCTTCGATCCACGACGGGACCGTCTCCGCGCGACGGGCATGCGATGGTCTTTGATTTCGCCCGCGGCGTCTCGGTGCTCTTTGGGGGGGATGACGGCCTGCCCAACGGCGAAACATGGGAATGGAATGGAGCGGCTTGGAGCCTGCAATCCACGAGCGGACCCTCGCGCAGACGTTTCCACGCCATGGCCTACGACAGCGTGAGAGGCGTGACCGTGTTGTTCGGCGGCTTGCGCGAGCACGACCAATACCTCGGGGACACCTGGGAGTGGGACGGCGCCACGTGGGAGCGGCGCTGGGAGGGCGGTCCATTGCCTCGATATGGGCACGCCATGACCTTTGATGCCTATCGGGGAGTGACGGTCTTGTTCGGCGGGCGGGGCGAGGTCAACAACGGCGAGACATGGGAATGGGACGGGGACACGTGGGAGTTGCGCGATTTGGGTGCCCTTTCTCCGCGATCGAGTGCCGCGATGGCGTACGACGTGGCAAGGCGTGAAATCGTGCTGTTCGGCGGCGAGCACCGTGGAGATCGGTATGCCGAAACTTGGTTGTATGGGGGGTGCACGGGCCAAGAGCGCATCAGCAGCCTTCGTTGTAAGCCGTGGATGGAGTCCAATCGCCTCCGGATCGCCGTCGAGGGCGGAGTTGTCGGCGACACTGTGGTTGCCACGCTGACGGATGGCTCCAAGCAGGGTGGAAAACTGAAAGAGCGAGGCCGGCTCGCTCTTAGATTCATCGATCGTCTTCCCGGTGATTACGGTGTGGTATCCGTAGCATGGGGATGCGGGACTGTGGAATCGAAAGACTATGCCTGCCCCTGATAGCGGACGCGGGCTTGTCCTCGTGTGAGATGGGTCGCAGGCCGTCCGCGGATCACAAAAGTCATTCCCCGCGAGCCTGCACAGTTCTGGACAGACACCCGTTTTTGGGGTCCGCCGTGCGCAACCCTTCGTGACGGATGGAATCGCGCTGTCGGAAGGGTGTTCGGTCCTGCCAACCCATCCGAGAGCAAGATCGACGACTGGATGGGAAGGCGGTTGCCAAGAGGGAAGTCCATTTCATCGCGGGCGGTCAAAACGCAAGGGTTCCCGGACCTCCGTTTCGAAATCCCGCGCCCGTTCAGCCGATACGACGATAGGTCGACGACTGCCGCCGCGCGATCGATTCGTTCCCAGTTCATGAGGGCGAGACGCCAGCGGTCGTCCTTGGCGGACAAGCACGTCATACCGGGAGGCATTGCATGGGTCTTCTCGAAAAACTTCGCGGCGAACTGGTTGACATTGTTGAATGGATCGATCACACGCGCGAGACGCTCGTCTGGCGGTTCCCCCGATATCAGAACCAGATCAAGAACGGCGCGCAGCTCATCGTCCGTCCGGGGCAGACGGCCGTGTTCGTGCATCGCGGGAAGCTCGCCGACGTGTTCGAGCCGGGGCATTACACGCTGACCACGGACAACCTGCCGATCCTCAGCACGCTTCAGGGCTGGCAGCACGGGTTCGACAGCCCGTTCAAGTCGGAGGTGTACTTCGTCAGCACGACGCAGGTCACCGACCTGAAATGGGGCACGCCCAGCCCGGTCATGCTGCGCGATCCGGAGTTCGGACCGATTCGCCTGCGCGCCTTCGGCACCTACACGCTGAAGGCCACGAACCCGCGCGCCCTGCTGGCGGAACTCGTCGGCGCGGAGCAGGCGTTCGAGGCCGATGAGATTCAGGAGCTGGTGCGCTCGATGATCAACTCGGCGCTGGCGGATCTGCTGGGCAAGTCGAACATCGCCGCGCTCGATCTGGCGTCGAACTACCAGCAGCTCTCGGCGCAGTTGCGTGAGAGCGTCGTCGCGCGCGTGGATGATGAGTACGGCCTGGACCTGCCGCAGCTCTTGATCGTCAACATCGCGCTGCCGGAGGAAGTGGAAAAGGCGCTGGACGCGCGCACGAGCATGAACGTGCTCGGCGACATGGGGCGGTTCCAGCAGTTCCAGATGGGCAAGGCCATGACCGCGGCGGCGAGCAACCCCGGCGGCGGCGGCGCGGCCACCGGGATGGGTCTGGGCATGGGCATGGCGATGGCGAACCAGATGGTGCAGGGCGCCGTCGGCACGTACACATCAAGCCCGCCCGCCCCCGTCGCGCCGCCTCCGCCGCCGGGCGCGGTGTGGCACATCGCCATCAACGGGCAGACGCAGGGTCCGTTCACCGAGGCGCAGCTCAGCGCCGGCATCGCCTCCGGCAAGATCGCGCGCGACGCGTACGTCTGGACCGCGGGCATGACCGACTGGCTCCCCGCAGCGCAGGTGCCAAAGCTCTCCCGGCAGGCGCCGCCCAGCCCGCCGAAGTGAGACGGCTTCAACGCTGCCAGCCGAACCGCATGTCGCTTGGCGACCGGCGACGCTTGTGGGCAAACGTGGCCGCGGTCCGGCTGCGCCATCCATCAACCGCGCGCGATGCACCTCGAAATCGGTTGGATGGCATGCTCTCGCGGTCGGGTGGCATGCTCTCGCGGTCGGGTGGCATGCTCTCGCGGTACTCCGCGTGAGCATGGAGTCTAGCGCGAGGCGCAACATCGCGTCTCCCTCCGCCACGGCGCGCGGGCAGGGTTCAGGGCGCACTGCGCAATTGCTGGATTCCCACCTGCGCGGGAATGACGAGCGTCGCCTCCTCTCACCGCGGACTGCCAAGCGAGCCGGACCGCGGGATGAAGTTCGGGCGGAGCGCTTTGGGCGGCTGCGTCTTGGCGAGGGCGGCCACGTACACGTGCGATACGCCGGCGCGGCGAAGTACGCGGGCGCACTCGAAGGACGTGGCCCGGCTGGTCACCACGTCGTCCACCAGCAGCACGGTGCAACCGTCCGCCTCGATCCCTGGTGAGAGCTGAAACGTGCCGTGAACATTGGCGCGCCGCGCGTGGAGGGTCCTGCCCGTCTGGGTGGCCGGGTGTCCGTGCCGCTTCAGCAGGAAGCGCACGAGCGGACCGTCGATCGCCGCGCCGGCCAGCTTGTTCGCGCGGCGCAGCTTGAGCGCGATGCGGCGGGCGAGTTCCGTCGGCGCGTGCAGGGGGCGTCCGAGCCGTCGCGTCCAGGCGCTGGGTACGGGAACGACGACGTCGATCCCCGACGCCCACGCCTGCGCCAGAACCTGGTCCGCGAGCAGATCGCCGAGTCTGCGAGAGATCGCGCCGTCGCCGTGAAACTTCAGCCGTCCCACGAGCGCGCCCAGCGCCTCGCCGTACACTCCGAGTCGTACCACGGCGTCCACGGGTAGCTGCAACTTGCGGCATGCCGGGCATCGCCCGTCCGGCGCGGGGTTCGCCGCGCACGTCGCGCCGCACGTCGCACAGCCCGGCACCGCGGTGTCCGCCTGCCAAAGCTTGACGCACTCGGGGCAGAATCCCTCTTTAAGCTGCAATCCCGGGCGCAAACAGAGCAAGCATGCCGGTGGAAACAGAAGGTCGGAGAATGCTGACGTGAGCGAGGAAACCAAGGGCACGTGCATGGCGGCGATTCCGGGCATCGGACGGATCAGCAGACCTAGTGGGCATTAAACGTCGGGTCTGACGACGCGGCAAGACGGGATGCCGAGGGTGGAAGGATCGGTGTGGAAAAGCGTCAGCTTGTTTGGCATTCGTCCGGTTGTCGGTTAGGCTGCGCCGATCCTCGTCGGGGTGGGAGGCGCATGTCGGGGCTGCACATCAACGGATAGGTTTTGGGTTTTCGATCGGGCAGAAGGCTTCAAGAGGCGTCAAATGGAAGGCAGGCTCGATCCAGCCAAGCATGGCCGTGCGTGGTGAAACTCGAATCTGGGCATGATGCCCGTCACCCCCGCGCAGGCGGGGGGCCAGGGCGCACTGCGCAACCGCTGGATTCCCGCCTGCGCGGGAATGACGAGGGCCACCTTTCACCATGGGCTGATAGGATTGGCGGGCAGGCCTGTCCGGGCTGCGGTCCGTGCCCGGCGCTGGACGAATTGATTGCGAACTGAAATAATTGACGAGTTAAAAGCGATTGCTCGGAGCATGGCATTGGACCAGGTTTGATGATTGGGGTGGGTTAAGCTGGCGATGGGCCGTGGGTCGCGCGGATGGTTGGACCCAGCCGATGCCGGGCACGGGCGTGGCGGGGTCTGCCGAGCCGCTTGGTCATGTTGTGAAGTTGACGCTTCGCGCGGAGCGTTCCGGGGTGCCCTGCGGCGGTTGGCGTTGCGGCGTTTAAGATTATAAACACTTTAAATACAACGTATTACAATGAGCTGTTTTTTCTTGGACATTCTTTCCATGCGACGGTCAGGCATAGTAGCGGCACGATCTGCTATCCTCCTCGCGCTCACAGCAATATCCACAGCGCCGGAGGCGCTCTTTGCGCAAATGCCGGTTCCGAAAGTGGTTGCTGCCGAGGCCGAGATGCGCGAGGCCCCGAGTACGGTGAGCCTTGTCGGGACGCTCGAGCCTCTGCGTCGAAGTCGCGTCGGAAGCGAGGTTGGCGGGCTGATCGTCGAGATGCCCGTGCGGCAGGGGGATCCTGTGGCGGCGGGGCAGCCGCTGTGCAGGCTCAATCCTGATATCGTGTCTCTCCGCTTGAAAGAGGGGGCCGCGCGGCTTGCGGCGCTTACGGCGGTGCATCAGGAGTTGCTCGCCGGAACGCGCGAGGAGGAGCTGCGCCGGCTCAATGCGCTGCTGCTGGAGGCGGAGGCGCGGGTGGCGCGCTGGAAGTTCGAGAAAGATAGGGTGGAGAAGCTGTACTCCGGCAGCGAGGCCGGCTCCGTGCGCGAGGTGTACGACGCGGCCGCGGAGCATGACATGGCGCTGCAGCGCCGGAACGCGGCGGCGGCGGCCCATGATGAGGCGGTGAAAGGTCCGCGTGCCGAGACGATCGCGCGCGCCGCGCAGGACGTGGCGGAGCAGCGGGCGGTGGTGGACCGGCTGCAGCGCGAGCTGGAGAAGATGACGATCAAGGCGCCGTTCGCGGGCACCATCGTCGCGCGGCGCGTGGAGGTTGGCGAATGGCTCAGCGAGGGGGGACAGGTCGTCGAGGTCGTGGACCTTGAGTCGGTGCTGGTGCGGGTGGACGCGCCGGAGTCGGCGGTGGGCCAGGTGCGCGTCGGGGATGCTTCGACGGTGTTCGTGGACGCGCTGAAGCGCGGCTTCGACGGGAAAGTGCGGCATGTCATTCCGCAGGTGAATGAGCAGGCGCGGACGTTCCCCGTGGAGATCGAGGTGCCCAACGGCGAAGGGGCGCTGGCGGCGGGGATGTTCGCGCGGGTGACGATGCTGTGCGGCGCGCCGAAGCAGGTGGTGTGCGTGCCGAAGGACGCGGTGCTGATGCGCGACGGCGTGAATTACGTCGCCCTGGTCGCGCCGGGCGAGCAGGGCGCGCTGATGGGCATTCCTCTGGCGGTGACGACGGGCGCGAGCGTGGAGGACCGCATTGCGATCACCTCGGACAACCTCGCGGCGGGCACGAAAGTCATCGTGCGGGGCAATGAGCGCGTGTTCATGCCCATGCCGGTGGAAGTGGTGGACGCCAACGGGACGCCGGTGAAGGTCGAGTTTCCCGCGGCGCCGGGCCGACCGGCATCGACGGACGCCTCCAGGCCGGGCGAGCCGGCGAAGGGCGCCGGTCCATGAAACGCGCGGACTCTTTCTCAAGGCGTCGACGCGTCTATTTCCTGACTGCGACCGGCGATGCGCGGTGCGTCGCCTGCGAGAGAGCGTGAGCATGGACATCATCAAGTTCGTCATCGACAACCCGGTCAAGGTCGCGGTCGGCGTCATGCTCGTGGTGCTGTTCGGCTTCCGCAGCATATTCGAGGTGCCCAAGCAGCTCACGCCGGACGTGGATCGCCCGTTCATCACGGTCACCACGGCGTGGACCGGCGCCAGTCCCCAGGAGATCGAGAGCGAAATCATCGACCGCCAGGAGGAGAAGCTCAAGGCGGTCAAAAACGTCGTGAAGATGACCGCGGAGGCGCAAGAGGGTCAGGCGGTGGTGCGCCTCGAGTTCCCCGTGGGCATCGACAAGAACGCGGCGCTGCGCGACGTCTCGGACAAGCTGCGCCAGGTTCCCGAGTATCCCGAGGAGGTGGACGAGCCGACGGTCCTCGCCTCGGACGACGACATGGAGAACACCATCGCGTGGATGATTCTCCGCAGCGGCAAGGGCTACGATGTCGCCCGGCTCAAGACGTTTATCGAGGACAACGTCAAGCCGCTGCTGGAGCGCGCGGAGGGCATCGCCAGCGTGGACGTGTACGGCGGACTGGACCGCGAGGTGCAGATCATCGTGGACGCTCCGAAGCTCGCCGCGCGCGGGCTGACGCTGCGCGACCTGGAACGCGCGCTTCGACGGCAGAACGACAACATCTCCGCCGGCACCATCCTGCAGGGCAAGCGGGATTTCACCTACCGCACCATCGGCGAATTTACGCGCATTTCCGATGTGGAGGACACCGTGGTGGCCTACCGCGAGGGCGGTCCGGTCTGCGTGCGCGACGTGGCGAAAGTGGTGGACGGGTTCCAGAAGCCCATCAGCTTTGTCAAGAGCAAGGGCGAGTTCGTGATCGCCATGCCGGCGCGCAAGGAGACGGGCGCCAACGTGCTGTCAGCGATGGACAACCTGCGCACGCAAATCGCCGCGGTGAACAAGGAGATCCTCGGCCCGATGGGGCTGGACCTCTCCTTGACGCAGGTCTACGACGAGACGACGTACATCAACAGCGCGATCGACCTGGTGATCCAGAATATCTGGATGGGCGGACTGCTCACCATCGTCGTGCTCGTGCTGTTCCTGCGCAGCGCCAGCGCCACGGGCGTCATCGCGGTGGCCATTCCGATCTCCATCATCGGCACCTTCCTGGTGATCCAGCTTCTCGGGCGTTCGCTGAACGTGGTGATGCTCGCGGGGCTGGCGTTCGCCGTGGGAATGGTCGTGGACAATGCCATCGTGGTGCTCGAGAACAGCTACCGCCATCGGCTCATGGGCAAGTCCCGGATTCAGGCCGCCCACGACGGCGCGACCGAGGTCTGGACGGCCGTTCTGGCAAGCACGCTGACCACGATGGCCGTGTTTATTCCCGTGGTCACGATTCAGGAGGAGGCGGGTCAGCTCTTCAAGGACATCGCCATCGCCATCGCGGCGGCGGTCGGTTTTTCGCTGCTGGTGTCGGTGCTGGTGATTCCGCCGCTGGCGGCACGGGTGCTGGGCGGGGATGAGACGGCGCGGCGCGGGGAGAAGCCGTGGTTCTTCGCGGAGTGGGCGGCGTCGGTCAACCGCATGATTCTGTGGAGCACGCCGCGGCGCGTCGCGGTGGTCGTGGGGATGACCGGCGCGTCGCTGCTGGGAAGCTGGTGGCTGATGCCCGAGCGGGACTACCTTCCCGCGGGCAATCGCAATCTCGTGTTCGGGTTCCTCTTCTGTCCTCCGGGATACTCCGTCGAGGAGTTCAAGGCGATGGCGTCCGTCGTCGAGGACGGCGACCCGGCCGATCCTCGCGACGGCATCCGCAACTTTTGGATGGCGGAACCCGGCTCCCCGGAGGCCGCGAACCTGCCGCGCGTCACGATGATGATCGGCGAAGGCGGCAAGGAGCAGCGCGAGGTGACGCCCCCGCCGATTCAGGACTTCTTCTACGTCTCCTTCAACGGCGGCGCATTCATGGGCTGCACGTCGAAGGACCCGAACAAGGTGAGGCCCCTCGTGGATGCGATGCAACGGGCCGGGGGGCGCCTGCCCGGCGTGATGCCGGTCTTCCTCCAGTTTTCACTATTCAACAGCAGCGGGGGATCGGGCAATTCGGTGGACGTGGAGATCCGCGGCGACAATCTCTCCGAGGTGGTGGACGCCGCGTCCCTGCTCAGCGGTGCGATCATGGGGCGCCAATTCTCGTACCCTCGGCCCGCGCCGAGCAATTTCGACCTGGGTCGCCCGGAGGTTCGGATGACGCCGAAACGGGCACAGGCCGCCGACGTGGGTCTGGACGTTGCGGACGTGGGGTTCGTGATCCGCGCCTGCGTGGAGGGCGCGTTCGTCGGCGAGTTCAACGATCGCGGCGACAAGATCGACATGGCCGTCAAGGTCGCGCGCGACGAGCGCGCGCCGATGGAGTCGATCGGCCAGATTCCGATCTACACGCCGCGGGGTCACGTGGTGCCGATTTCCAGCGTGGTGGATTTTGCGCGGACGACCGCGCCGCAGCAGATCAACCACATCGAGCAGATGCCCTCCGTGACCCTGGCGGTTCAGCCCAAGCCCGGCGTTCCGCTTCAGGCAACGATGGAGGAACTCGAAAACGAGATCATCGCGCCCTTACGTGACCAAGGGGCGATTCCGAACACGGTGTTCGTGTCCCTGGCCGGTACGGCGGACAAGTTGACCCAGACGCAGCGGGCGCTGCTCGGCGACTTCCGTGGACTGGCGCGCGGACCGCGTGCGTTCGGCATGTCCATCGCCGCGTCGATGGCGCTGATCCTCGGTCTTGTGCTCGCGGGCGGGGCGGTCTGCGGCGCCGTGATGGGCCGGCGGCGCGGCGGGATGATCATGTTGGTTCTGGGGTCCGCCGTGGTCCTGGGATTCTTCATCTACAACTACGCGCTGACGTTCGAGCTGATCCAGTCGCCCATGGTGCTCGCCGTGCTCATCACCTACCTGCTCATGGCCGCGTTGTTCGAGTCGTTCGCGTATCCGTTCGTCATCATGTTCTCGGTGCCGCTGGCGGTGGTCGGCGGGTTCGGCACGCTGGCGTGGGTCCACTGGCGCAGTCAGTACGACATCACATCGCAGGTGCAGCAGCTCGACGTGCTTACGATGCTGGGCTTCGTGATCCTGGTCGGCGTCGTGGTGAATAACGCGATTCTCATCGTTCACCAGGCGCTGAACCACATGCGCGAGGATGACCTGTCGCCGCACGAGGCCGTCATCATGTCCGTCCGCACGCGGACGCGCCCGATCTTCATGACGGCGCTGACGACGGTGTTCGGCACGCTGCCGCTGGTGATGATGACCGGCGCGGGCAGCGAGCTGTATCGCGGGATCGGCAGCGTGATGACCGGCGGGCTGGTGTGCTCCACGGTTTTCACGCTGGTGCTCGTTCCGGCGATGTTCTCGTTGTTTATGGATCTGAAAGCGTGGCTCAGCGAAGGGGCGCGGGAAGCGGCGGGCGCCACGGCCGCCGTGCCGGTCTGACCGGTGGCCCGCGACCCGTGGTGGGACTCGAAACCGGGCGTGGAGCCTGTCACGCCCGCGCAGGCGGGCGTCCAGTACGCCCCGAAGGACCGCAGGGTTCTTATCGCCTCGCCGGCCACCGGCTGGATTCCCGCCTTCGCGGGAATGACGCGCGAGGAGTTTCACCACGAGCCGCCAGGGGCAGGAACTCAAGCCCGTTGGCGGGTGTTATTCGGACTCGCCAAGTGCCACCGCCTGAGCCTTTGCAAGCGGCGCGGGAACGATCTCCTCTCCGAGCCACAGCCGCAGCTCAACGGTCTCCTTGACCTGTCCGATCGAGATTGAGGATAATGATCAGGCAGGGGGAAGGTCGCTTCCAGGGAAGGGCGGCCGGGCGGGGTCTTTAAGGGGGATGGGACCGTCCATGACAAGCAGAGTTCGCGCCTACCGTGCGTTTACGTTGATCGAGTTGCTGGTGGTGATTGCGATCATCGCGCTGCTGATCTCGATCCTGATCCCGTCGCTCTCTCGCGCCCGCGCGCAGGCCAAGCGGACGCTGTGCACGACTCGGCTGCGCACGCTGGGACAGGGGCTGGTGATGTACGGCAACGAGAGCTCGGACGTGCTCGTTCCTGGGCGGCTGCCGAAGATCGACGACTACCGCTGGAGCGTGGACATCGCGGGTGGAAAGAAATACCGCCCGACCTTCCTTGCGATGATGGGCACGCAGATCGGCGTTCCCCCGTTTGATGATCCCATGCCCGACCGCACGAAGCGCGACCGGCATGGCGAGCCGGGAGATCGGCAGAATTATTCCAGCGAGACGTACCTCTGTCCGGAAGTGCCGGATTGGACGGACGAGCGCAATGCGGCCTTCGGTTACAATTACCAGTTCCTCGGCAATTCGCGGCTGAAGGACACGCCGGCGAACGACAAGGATTTCAAGAATTGGCCCGTCGGATTCTCGCGCGTCAAATGCCCCAGCGCGTGCGTGGCCGTGGCGGACTCGCTGGGCACCGCCGCAGGCTTCGATCGTCGCAGCCGCGTGGAGTACGAGAACAACGGCGGAAGCGCCCCGATGCTCGGCAACGAAGGGTTCAATCTCGATCCGCCCATCGTCGATCCGGTCAATGGTGAGATGGCCGGCTTCCCCACCGAGCGCACCGGCGTGCACGAGCGGCACACGGGGAAGGCGGTCGCCTTGTGGGTGGATGGCCATGCGGATGCGCAAAGCGCCGCGGATCTGGGTTACGAGGTCTCCGCCGACGGCAAGTTTGAGTTCGGAACGGCGCAGACCGCGAACAACCGCTACTTCAACATTGACCAGCTCAATGAGCCGTGGCGCAAGTCGCCGTGAGCCGCATCAGGGCGGCTCATGCGGCGGTCGGACATTCCACCTCGCGACGGCGCGCGCCAGAATCCTCGACGCCGCGAGCCCCAATTCTCGACTGCGCATATGAGGACAGGCCATCCGCGAGAGGCGGCTCTCCCGGCCGATTCCATGAGAAGCGGAAGGGCATCGAGTGTCCGTTTCGAGGGGCATCGGCTACAGTGCATTGAGCTTGCAGGATGCCCGTGCGACGACCGTTCGGGGACTGCATCGTGGATGCCGGATCGATGCCGCCGACGGGAAACCCAGAACTGGACGAACTTCACGACGCAGCGCGGCGCTTCAGATCGGAGGCGGCGTCCGCAGCTTCCTCGCCGCGCCGGGTTTCCATCGTCGCGCCGCTCGTCTGCGCGCTCGTCGTCGGGGCGGCGGCGTGGCTGCTGGTCCCCGGGCGCTACCTTGCGGAAGCCCACTTCGACGCGCCGCCGGCTGGACGAGCCGCCGTGCGATCCCGCTTGGAGGCGGCGTTGGTCGCGCTGCGCGGCGATTCAGCTCACGGGGACAACCCTTCCGCCGTTTCGCCTTCATGGAACGTGCTTCCCACGGCCGCCGGTTTGCAGCTTCGTGTGTGGGCGGGAGACGCGACCTCCGCGCGGCGGGCCATCGAAGACCTGATCACCGACGTGCGAAAGAACGATGCCGGCGCGACCGAGGCCGTTCCGGAGGAGCTGGTCGCGGCGCGCGAGCTCCTGCGCGAGCGACTCGTCGAGTTGGGGGCGCAGGTCCAGGCCGCGTCGAAAGGCAGCGCGGCGTCCGCGGAATCCGCGTCGCCCGGCATTCCTGCGGCAGTTCGCGCTGAGCGGCTCTCACAGGAGGCCCGCGTTCGCACGGCGCTGGACGAGTTGGATCGGCTGCGCGAGGAATGCGGCCGGTTGGAGAAGACGCGTGCGGAGTTGGAGGCGACCGACCCGGTGCTCGCCGCGGCCGTGCTCGATGAGGACCGCGAGAAGTCCTACGACGCCGACGAGATGCTGCGTCAGGACCGCCAGCAGCTTGCGGCGGAGCTTGTGAACGCCCGGCGGGCGATGCTCGATGTGAAGCAGCAGGCCGCAGGTTTCCTGGATGAGGCGCTGACGGCGGCGGGGGATCTCCGTGAGGCGGCGGCGCAGCGCGGCGGGCTGGCGGAACTGTCCGCGCAGCGGGAGAGCCTGTCGGTCATTGCCGCGAAGACTTCGGCGCATGCGGAGCTTGCGGAGGTGTTCCTGGCGGATTGGGCGCGGCTCCATGCCGTGCTGGAGGAAGCCGAGTCCGGAGCGATCATGGAGAGGCTGCAGCGCATCGACGAGCGCGGGCGGCAGTTCTGCTTCGACGCGGCGCAGAGCCTCGAGGAGATCACGGCATCGCTGAACGCCATGCGCGAGCAGGTCGGGCTGACGACCGCGGCGCAAACGGCGCTGTCCGAGCTGTCGAAGCGCTGCGCGGCCGCGCGAACCGCGCTGGGACGGTTCGAGGCGAAGGCGATCAAGCAGCGACCGGTGCGGCTGCAGGCGTCGCTGGAGGCGGCGGCGCGGCTCCGTGATCGCGTGCGCGACCGGATGGCGACGGTGGATCGCCAGGTGTTCGAGGAAGCGATCGAGGCGGCGCGGAAGCAGCGCGTCGCGTCGCTGGCGGAGACCGCGAACCAGCTCGAGACCGCGCGCGGAGCGCTGCTTCAGCGCGGCAACGAGCTGGAGCCGCTGATCTCCGAGTGGACGGCGCAGTGGAACCGCGAGGTCGAAGCCGCGTCGCGCGCCGCGGATGCGAAGGCGGGCGCGGCGGACCTGGCGCGGCTGCAGGACGAAGAGCGGCGGACCCGCGAGATGCTCGACGCCCTGTCGCGCCTGCGCGCCGCGGCGGCGGATCCGCTGGCCGGCGTGCAGATTCGCGGTCCGACCGTGATGGGCGATCCGCAGGTCACGCGCACGCGCTTGCAGGTGGGAGGCGTCGCCGGCGTGTTGAGCCTTGTGGCCGGGCTGCTGGTGCAAGGGTTGACCGCGCGACCGCGGCGAAGTGCCTGACGCGGTTCAGCACGCCGGCGAGCGACGCGATTCACGATGGCTGACGCACGTGGCGATGGCGAGGTCGCCGGTGACGTTGACCACGGTGCGGCACATGTCGAGGATGCGATCGACGCCGAGAATGATGCCGATGCCTTCGCCCGGCACGCCCACGCTTTGCAGCACCAGCACGATCAGCGGCAGCGAGCCGCCCGGCACGCCGGCCGTCCCCACGCCCGCCAGCACGCTCATCAGGATCACCGTAAGCTGCTGCGCCAGCGTCAGCTCGACGCCGAACACCTGTGCCAGAAAGAGGACGACCACGCCCTCGTACAACGCCGTGCCGTTCTGATTGCCCGTCGCGCCGACCGTCAGCACGAAATGCGAAATGTCCTTCGGCAGCTTGAGCGACTCTTCCGCCACGCGCAGCGCCGTCGGCAGCGTCGCATTGGAGGAGGACGTGCCGAACGCCGTCAGCATCGCCTCGGCCGTGCGACGGAAGAACGTCAGCGGCGACAATCCGCCCATCGAGCGGACCGCCAGCGAATAGACGACCACCAGTTGAAACGTCAGCCCGGCGAACACGGTCACGACGAACCACAGCAGCGTGACGAGAATGTCGAAGCCGAGCTTCGATACGACCGAGAAGACGAGGCAGGCCACGGCGATCGGCGCCAGTTTCATCGCCAGGCCGATGACGATCATGCAGGTGTCGAACACGGCCTGCAGCACGGCAACGAGCGGCGCTGATTTTTCGGCGGGGAGGAACGTCATGGCCGCGCCGAAGACGAGAGCGAAGAACATGACGGACAACATGCCGTTGCCCTTGGAGCTGCCATCCAGCGCGCCAACCATCTCCTGCAGCGGGTTTTCCGGAATAATGTCCAGCAGCGTGTCGCGGACGGTCTTGGCCTGTTTCGCCTTGCCGACGAGATCGGCCGCGCGGGTGGCGTATTTTTCACGGAGCTGGTCGCGCTGCGTGCCGTCGAGTCCGCCGCCGGGGCGGATGGCGTTGACCAGCAGCAGCCCGACGCCCACGGCGCAACAGGAGAACGCAACGGTCAGCAGCAGGCTCCGAGCGCCGACGCGTCCGATCTTCCGCAAGTCGCCCAGCCCGACCACGCCCAGCGCCAGCGCCGCGAACACCAGCGGCACGACGACCATGAACATGAGGCGCAGAAAGACCTTGCCCATCGGGTCCGCAAGGTAAGTCGTCGCCCAGTTTACGTGATCCACCCACGCTGATGACGACGCGGGCGCCGCCGACGTCGGCGCGGGTGCCGCTGACTGCGCGCCCATGCGGTTGGCGATCAGCCCCAGTGCGACGCCGATCGCCAGACCCGCGAGGATCTTCAGGTGCACGCCCTTGAAATGCGCAGACGGTGCAGACACGAAATGGCTCCCGTCGCTCCGGCTCCGTGGATCGCGGTCGAGGCCTTTGGAAACGGCGAAGCGCACCCGGTGCATCGAGTGGGCAAGAACCGCGGGCTGCGGCGTCAGACCGTCTCGATCTCCTTCGTCTTCTCGGCGAGCACCTTGTCGATGTCGTCCTCGTACTGCTTGAGCAGCTTCTGCACTCGCTCCTGCGCCTTTTTCGAATCGTCCTCGCTGATGGTCTTGGCTTTTTCCAGCGCGTCGATGGCCTTGTTGCCGTCGCGGCGGACGTTGCGCACGGCGATCTTCTGGGCCTCGCCGAGCTTGCGGACGCTTTGCACGAGCTGCTGGCGGCGCTCGCCGGAGAGGGCGGGGATGGGCAGGCGGATCATCTTGCCGTCGCTGACCGGGGTGATGCCCAGGTCCGACGCTTTCAGTCCCTTCTCGATGTCCTTGAGCGTGCCGGGGTCGAAGGGCTTGACCATGAGCGTGCCGGGATCGGGGACGCTGATGCTGGCCAACCCCTTCAGATCCATGACGCTGCCGTAGGACGGCACGTCGATCTTGATGTGCTCAACCAGCCCCGGATGCGCGCGCCCGGTGCGGACGCCCTTCAGCTCCTGCTTGAGGTGCTCGGCGGCCTTGGTCATGCGCTGCTTGCAGTCGGCTTCGATGGCGGCGAGGTTCATGATCGTTCTTCTCCGTGGGGCCGGGTTTTCCGGGGATTTAACCGCCGGAGCGGCGATCGCACAAGCCGGGAGCGCGGCGTCCGGCGAACCGCGGGATTCATCTCGCGCGGATCTTCGGGAAGATCCACCCTCGCAAGCGCTGGAAAAACCGCCCGGACTGACGTTCTCGCTTCATCCCCCGTCGATCAGCGTCCCAATCTGCTGCCCTTCGCACACGGCGCGCATGTTGCCCGGCGCGTACAGGTTGAACACGATGATCGGGATGTTGTTCTGGCGGCACAGCTCGACGGCGGCCACGTCCATCACCGCGAGCCGCTTGTCGATGACTTCCTGAAACGTGAGGCACGCGATGTGCTGCGCCGAGGGGTCTATCTTCGGATCAGCGGTGTACACGCCGTCCACTTTCGTGGCTTTGAGCAGCACATCGGCCTGCATTTCGCTGGCGCGGAGCGCGCCGCCGGAGTCGGTGGTGACAAAGGGGTTGCCCGTACCGCCGGCGAAGATGACGACGCGCCCTTTTTCCAGGTGGCGCAGGGCGCGGCGGCGGGTGAACGGCTCGCACACGCGGTCCACGGCGACGGCGCTCTGGACGCGCGTGACCAGCCCCAGCGACTCCAGCGTGTCCTGGATCGCCAGCGCGTTGATGACGGTGGCGAGCATGCCCATGTAGTGCCCGGTGACTTCCTCGATGGGCGAGTCCTTGGCGAGGCTGCTGCCGCGGATGATGTTGCCGCCGCCGACGACGATGCAGAGCTGGATGCCAAGGTCGGCGACGAGCTTGATCTCGCGGGCGATGCGTCCGAGCACCTCGCCGTCAATGCCGAACCCGCCGGCGCGGCAAAGCCCCTCGCCGCTGATCTTCAGGAGCACGCGCCGGTACTTGGGTCGAGTCATGAATGTAGCTCCATATGGCGCGGGCGACCTTGATGTCGCTGCACTTCGATGCCCTTGATGCTGCGAAGGGCCGGCTTTACAGGCCAGTCGATCCGCCGCCCCGCCAGCAGCGGGGCCGGCTGCCCGCGCCTTCGATACCCGCCCCCGATCTTCACCCAAGAACCCCCTCGCATCCTGCGCTTTGCACCGAAAGATCTGCCAGTAACCGCATGTGTTCGCATAGTACTGTGTGATCGGGCAAACGAATCGCCAGTAGTTATCGGACTTTTACGCGCCGTGCGGGCGCGCTCGGCCGTTAGCCGGAGCCTGCCGGCGACAGCAGTCCGCGCCAGTACAGTTCCACCAAAAAGATTGCTGCCGGCGGCAGGAAGATGCCCGGGAGCATGTTGGCCACCGGAATCTTCTTGATGTCGAGAATCATTAGCGCCGTGCCGAGCATGAGCACGCCGCCGACGCAGGTCATCATGTTGCGCGAGACTTCCGGAAGCGGGTCCGCGAAGGCGAACGCCAGCGCCGAAAGCCCGCCCTGAAACACCAGCACCGTCACGATGCTCAGCGCCACGCCCCAGCCCATCGTCGAGGCCAGCGCCATTGAGCAGAATCCGTCCAGCGCCGACTTGATGTACAGATAGCTCGGATCGCCCTGCGAGCCGTTGCGCAGGCAACCCAGCAGCGTCAGCGGTCCAACGCAGAAAATCACGCTGGCGGTGAGGAACCCTTCCGCGAAGCGCTTCCCGCCCTCGCCGCCGCCGAAGCGGGCATGGACCCACTCGCCGAAGCCTTCGATGCGCTCGTGCAGCCGCAGCGCCGTGCCGAGAATGCTGCCGATGACCAGCGAGGAGATCATCACCATTGCCAGCCGCGCGCCGTACGTCTGCGGCGCAAGCACCGCGGATTGAAACTTGCCGACGGTCTGGGCGAAGGTCACCACGGCCGCGTCGATGCCCAGCCCGATCGTCGTCAGGCCCAGTGCGCTGAGGACGATCTGCTGGTAGCGCTGGGGGAGGCGGTGGGAGAGGAGCAGCCCCGCGCCGCTGCCCAGCGCCACGGTGATGGCATTGATCACGGTCCCGTTGATGTGCTGCCAGCCGATGAACGCCGCCATGATGCCTCGCCGAAACGCCGCGCGAACGTTACGCGCCGCGCGCGGGATCGTCAATGCTCCGCGGGCGGTCGCCCTGTGAATCCTTCTCCGCCGGCGCCGCGACGCACCGTTGAGTTACGGTATGATGTTGCCGGCGACGAACTCCGTGGCCGGATTCAATCAGGCACGACCATGCACGACCGTGGACATCTTGACACGGAGCAGCGCAATCCGCGCTCGATGCACCTCGATCGGCTCTCCACCGCCGAGGCTTTCGACATCATGTCGGCGGAGGACCAGACCGTCGCGCTCGCCGTCGCGCGCGCCAAGCCGGATATCTGCCGCGCGATCGACCTGATCGTCAGCGCCTTCGAGCGCGGGGGTCGGCTGATCTACATCGGCGCGGGAACCAGCGGGCGGCTCGGCGTCCTCGACGCGGCCGAGTGCCCCCCCACGTTTCTGACCGACCCGTCAATGGTGCGGGCGGTGATCGCCGGGGGGGAGCCGGCCATCCGCCGCAGCGTGGAAGGCGCGGAGGACGACGTCGAAGCGGGCGCGGAAGCCGTGCGGCGGCTGGGCGTGGGCGATCGCGACGTGGTGTTCGGCATTTCCAGCGGCGGGACGACGCCGTTCGTGCAGGGAGCGCTGCGTCAGGCGCGCGAGTCGGGAGCGAAAACGGTCTTCTTCGCCTGCGTCCCGCGGGAGCAGTTCCCCGGCGAGGCTGACGTGTCGATCCGCGTGCTCACCGGTCCGGAGGTGCTCACGGGCAGCACGCGGCTCAAAGCGGGCACGGCCACCAAGCTCGTGCTGAACATGGTGACGACTCTGTCCATGACGCGACTGGGCAAGGTGCATGAGAACCTCATGGTGGACGTGAACTGCAACGCGAACGCCAAGCTGACGGATCGGGGCGTGCGCATCCTGCAATCGCTGACGCAACTGGATCGCGCTGAGGCCGGTCGCCTCTTGCAGCAGGCCGGCGGACGGGTCAAGTCGGCGCTGGTGATGCACGCCGCAGGTCTCAGCCGGGAGGAGGCTGACCAGCGCCTGGCGCGGTCAGGCGGTCGCATCGCCCTCGCGCTCGACTCCGACACCCATTAGCATGGCCCCTTCCGAACCCGTAGCGCCGGCAAGGGCGCTCCGCTTCCGAACTCGTAGCGCCAGCCAGGGTCTTGCGCTCCGATCAGCCGCTCCAAGCCGCCGCGCCGGAAGACGACCGCCCGCCCGCGCGAAGCCGCCATCAGAAAGTCGCCCTCGGACGGCCGCCCTCGCTTGCGCTTCGGGTTCTGTGTCCGGCGCCCTCACCGAGGGCTATCCGCAAGCGGCGCGATTCCACGTTAATCCTGTCTAACCATGCTTTCCGGGCCTTTTTGCGGCGCGTACTCTCACAGTTGGGAACAGAGAGCGGGCCGCGCGGTTGGGCGCTGGGGATGCGGATCCGCCTGTCGATCGCCGGATTTCACGATCCGGGGGCGAGGCGAGCCGGACATTTCCATTGCAGGGGCGCCCTCCGTGCGGCTCCTGCACCGCTTGATGTGACCTCGACTCGCGCTTCCCATCCTGCATGCCGCAGTGGGGAGCCTGCCCCGGTTTTCGGGAGTCGAAATGAAGCTGGGTCGCGCACCGGAAGTTCTTGCCGTGAGCGCGTGGACCCACTCTCGGGCCATCAGACGGGCGGGCGCATAGTCGATTCGCGCGCTTCCGCGACCTGCTTGAAATCTCGAGTGGATCGGTCGGCAGGGTGCCGGCCGTCGGCGTCCGGCGGGCGTTGCCCGTCATGCGTTTCTTGAGGAGGAATCGCGATGAGAAATCTGTTGACGTTGGCCGCAGTGGCGTTGGTGGTCGGTCTGTGGGCCGACAACGCGAACGCGGGGTGCCGTCGTCGCTGCGAGCACGCGGCGGCGGAGGGGCGCGCCCGTTGCGAGGAGGCGTTCCATCACCAGCTTCGCGTGTGCGAAGAGGAATGCCAGGGCAACGAGGAATGCCTCCGCGCCTGCCGCGCGCGGGCCGAAGAGCAGTTTCACGCGTGCATCGGGACCGTCGAATGCGGGCTGCGCTGCTGCGCCGGCTACTGCGAGGGGCTGGAGCGTTGCCGCGCCGAGTGCGGCGATGACCGGGCGTGCTTCCGCCGCTGCAAGCGGGCGGCCCAGGAACGCCGGGAGCATTGCGCCATCGAGTGTCACGGCGGTTGATCCGCCGGCTGTCTGACTCCGAGGGACGATCCGGATGCCGGGTCGTCCCTTTGTGTTTCTCCTGCCGGCGCCGCACCGCGACGGTGTGCCGCCGGCGCCGGCTCGGATGAAGTTTTCACGCGTGCCGCGCCAGCACCTGGGCGAAACGCCAGACTTCGTGATACGTGTTGTACAGCGGAACCGGCGCGACGCGGATGACGTTCGGCTCGCGGAAGTCGCAGACCACGCCCTCGGCGTGCAGCTTGTGCAGCAGCTCCTTCGGGCGGTCGTGGACGAGGATTGAAAGCTGGCAGCCGCGGGCGCGCTCTTCCCGCGGGGTGATGACTTCGTAGCGAGCGTCCGTGGGCGAGCCTTGGACTTCAGCCCGCGCGGACTCCCCGGACGCATGGGGTTGCCATCCGGCGCGGTCGATGAGGTATTGCAAGTACCCCGTGAGCTTCCCGGACTTCTCGCGCAGCGCGGTCATGCCCACTTCGTCAAAGATCGCCAGCGACGCCTTCAGCGCGGCCATCGACAGGATCGGCGGATTGGAGAGCTGCCAGGCATCCGCCGCGGCGACCGGGACGAACTCGCGGTTAAGGTGCATGCGGAAGCGCGTTGAGGGGTCGTTGCCCCACCAGCCTCCGAGGCGCGGAAGCGAGGCGTCGCGGTGATGGCGCTCGTGCACGAAGCACCCCGCCACCGATCCGGGTCCGCAGTTGAGATACTTGTAGGTGCACCACGCGGCGAAATCCACGCCCCAGTCGTGCAGGCGCAGCGGCACGTTGCCCGCGGCGTGCGCCAGATCAAAACCCACCACGCACCCGCGCGCCCGCGCCGCGCGCGCGATCCGCTCCATGTCGAACACCTGCCCACTGAAGTAATTCACGCCGCCCAGCAGCACGAGCGCGATCCGCTCCCCCTCGCGGTCGAGCAGCGCCTCGACGTCCTCCGTGCGCAGCGTGTGTTCCCCCTCGCGGGGCCGGGCGATCAGCAGCGCCGAATCCGGATCCAAACCGTGAAAGCGAAGCTGCGTGCGCACGGCGTAGGTGTCGGAGGGGAACGAGGCGTCCTCCATGAGGATCTTGAAGCGCTGCGGCGTCGGGCGGTAGAAGCTGACCATCATCAGGTGGAGGTTGACGGTCAGGCCGTTCATGTGCACGACTTCGCCGGGCAGCGCCCCGACGAGCCTCGCGCCGCTTTCGCGCAGCACCTCGTGATACGAATACCACGGCGTTCGCCCGTCGAAGTGCGCGTCCACCGCCAGCCGCGCCCAGTCCTCCAGCTCCTGGTCGATCGCGTCGCGCACGGTCCTGGGCTGCAACCCCAGCGAATTTCCGCAGAAGTAAATCGCCGGCGAGCCGTCCCCGCGCAGGGGAAGGTGAAAGGCGTCGCGCCGCCGCGCGAGCGGATCCGCGAGGTCCAGCTCCCGCGCAAACGACTCGTCGCAACGAAAGCCCGTGGACGCGGATGGGTGTGCCGACATGACGTCATTCTAGGGGTTGGCGAGCATGCGGGTAGCCCGCGGACGGGAACGCCGCGTCCTTTCAGCCGAATCTCGCCGTCGCGGCGCGCCAACGCGCCGATCTCCGAACACGGGACGCCTCAACCGCCTCCAACGCCCGCGCGCTTCACCCCGTCGTCCGTGCCGGCGGATCCTCAATCACCAGCTTCGACATCAGCCACAACTCCGCCACCAGCAGCACGACGGCGATGGGCATCATGGCGTAACCCGCGAAGTCGTGGAAGAACGTCTCGACCGCCTTGCTGCCGTCCGTCGCCAGCAGCAGCCAGGCCGTGGACACCACGCGGACGACGTTGCAGGCCACCGCCACGGGCACGCTCGAAATGACGAGCGCCGCCCGCTGCCAGCGCGGCCGCCGGATCGACAGCGCCAAAAACGACGCCACGATCACGAACGTGGTCATCATTCTCAGTCCGCTGCACGCCTCGACCACGCCGACTTGCACCCGGTCGTTGAGCGTCAGGATGTTGCCCTCGCGCCGCACGGCGATGCCCATCAGCTCGAGGACGAAATTCGCGGCCGAAGTGGCCTGGTTCTGCATCGGACCTGAAATCGCGTTGTGCACGCTGCCCGGAAGCGGCGCCATGAGGAAGAGGAACACGAGAATCCACCCGACGCGGCGGAATACCGGCAGCCCGCCGACGAGAAGCACGACGCCCATCGTCTCCAGCACCAGCGCATAGCGCTCCACGGATTGCCGCAGGTCGCTTAACCCCTGAAGCCGCGCCGCCTCCGCCGCCAGAATCAACACGACCGCGCCCCAGAACGGCGCGCCGCCGACACATGCAAGTCCCTTGCGTTTTTCCCACACCAGGTACGCGGCCACGGCCGGCACGAACATGCCCGCCGAGTAGTCCTCGTTCGACGCCCAGTCGCGCGCCAGTTCCGTGAGTACAGGCCAGTAGGACCCGGCAAGCATCGCCAGCAGGACTGCGACGACCCATGCAAGCTGTCGGTTGGCGCGAGAGGGCGACGCGGCTTCGCAACACGGCGTCGGGATGCTTGCGTCGCCGGAGCGACTCTCGAGTGCGGCAGCGTGGTGCGCCGCGCCCGCGTGACTTCCGTCGAAGGACAGCGCGCCACCGCGAGCGTCCTCGGGCGCCGATGTCGCCGGATGATGCGTGCTCATGGCGAACCTCCTCCCGCCGCGGGTGAGGCCGGGACGTCGCCGCTTTCGAGCCGCGGCATGAGGTCCAGGATCGGACCTGCCGACGCCTGCGCGACGCGCTGCACCGACTGCATCGCCCGCTCGACGCCGTCGGGCACGTCGGGCGCTGGACATTCGATTTGCACGCGCGCCGCGTAATGTGCTCGGCTCGACCCGCGCAGCGCCGCGTCGAGGAGCCAGTCCACGTCCGCGCCGCGGTTCCCGTCGGCGAGGTAGTAGTGCAGCACCACCGTCACGCGCGGACTGAGGTCCCCCTTGCGGAACCGAAACAACCGGCAGGGCAGCTTTCCGCCGTCCGGAAGCGGCAGCGCGATCGTGTCGGCGCCAATCTGCGTCCAGCCCTGCCCGATGTAGCAGACTTCAGGACGGTGCGGCGTCAGGTCGCGCAGGTTGATGCCGTAGCCGACGAAGAGCATGACCTGCGGCAGTCCCTGCCGCGACGTGAGCTGCCGGCACACGTGATCGTCCGTGTCCGTCGCGCGAATCAGCTTCTCATCCAGAACGAACTCCCGCCCGCTCCAGCCGTCGAGGTCCATCGCCAGCCCGGCCAGCGTGCCCTTGGGCATCGGCGCGCTGCTGAGCATCCTGCCCATCCGCGACGCCGCCACGCGGTAGCCGATTCCCCCCGCCAGCACGATCCCCGCGGCCAGTCCCGCGGCAAGCCATGAAGAACGGCTCAGACCGTCCGGCTGTTTCACTTGGGTCATGGGTGGTGCGCTGTTCAAGATTGGTTCACTTCATGAGGGCAGCGTCTCATGGATGCGGCGCCTTATTCGAGCCGCGACCGTAACGGAGCGGTTCTACCCGGCGAGCCTCGGGACTCCTTCTTTTCATTCATCGGCAATTGCCGGCTCGGAGAGCCGGCAGTCCGGAGGCAGCTCGGAAAGCTACCCCACCCGTCGGAGAGCCGGCAGACCGGAGGCAGCTCGGAAAGCTGCCCCACCTCATGCTCACTCCGTTCCTTCCGGGACGCGGTCCGAGAGGAGATACCCCACGCCGCGAAGCGTGTGAATCACGCGCGGGTACAGGCCTCCTTCCACCTTGTTGCGCAGATAGTTGATATACACGTTCAGGACGTTGCTGCCCTCTTCAGTCGGGTCGTTCCAGACGTCCGCTACGATGCGGCGCCGGTCCAGCACTTCGCGCGGATGGCGCATCAAGTACGCCATCAGCTCCGCCTCGCGGCTGGACAGCTCGGCGCTGAGCTTTCCGCGCCGAAGCACGCGCTTCACCAGGTCCAGCTCGATGTCGAGGAACCGCAGCACGCCCGGGTGCGAGCCGCGCGACCGGCGCAACAGCGCGTGCAGCCGCGCGGTCAACTCCTCCACCGCGAACGGCTTGCCGAGGTAATCGTCCGCGCCAAGATCCAGACCCTCGACGCGATCCTCCAGCCCGCTGGAGACGGTCAGCATGAGAATGGGCAGCGTGCTGCCGGCCTGGCGCATCTCCCGCGCCAGCGAAAGCCCGCTACCGTCGGGGAGACGGAGGTCAAGCACGACGAGGTCCCACGCCGTCTGGTTCAGCAGGCGCCGCGCTTCGGCGAGCGTCGAGGCCCGGTGAAGGTCGAACTCGCGCGCAGGCAGACCGTCGCGCAGCACCTGATGCACGGCGGCGTCATCGTCCACCAGCAGCACACGCGCCGCTCCCGTCGGCATGGCAGGGTCCCGAACAGGCTCACGCGACATGACCCCCAAGTTACAAAGCCGCGACACGCAAGGCAACAAATCGAGCATTGCCGCGCGCCCCGGATTCGTGAACAATGCCGCACGGAAGGGCATCTCTCTGAGCTGCCGGGTGGGGCAGCTCTTCGACAGGTGGGGCAGCTCTCCGAGCTGCCACCGGTCTGCCGGCTCTCAGAGCCGGCATCCGACAGGTAACGATAAGCCATTCACGAATACAGCTTCATCATCCAGTACTCGAGTTCCTCCGCATGAAATGGACCCTCCTCCAGATCGCCGCCGTCGCCGTCGCCCTGCTGGCCGCGCTCATCAGCTTCAACCTCTACTCCGAGCACATGACCGGCAAAGCCCCCGTCGGCTTCCTCAGCCTCGGCTGCTCCGCGGAGAGCGAGCAGAGCGCCCTCGACTGCCGCAAAGTCACGCAAAGCCGCTGGGCCGTCTTGCCGTTTGCCAAGGAGGGCGACAAGCCCGACGCCCAGCGCCTCCCCGTATCCATGCTGGGATGGGCGTACTACTCGATGCTTGCGGTGTGGCTGATCGGCGTGGGCAGACCGTCGCGCTCGCGCCGCTGGCTGCACCTGCCGGCGATGCTGCTCAACGGACTTGGCCTGTGCGCGTCCGCGTTCTTCATCTACATCATGGCGACACAGATCGACGCCTGGTGTACGCAGTGCCTCGCTACCCACGTGCTCAACGTGCTGCTGTTCGTCGCGCTCCTGTGGATGTGGCCTCGGCGAGCGCCCGCAACGGCGGCGCAGAATCTCGGCGAACGCGCGACCACTGCCGAATTGCCCCATCCATCCTGGCGCGTCCTCGCCCTCACGTTGGCGGCCATGCTGCTGGTGTATGCCTTCCAGAGCGGCTCCATGATCCATCCCGCACTGCTGGTCAACTACAAGCGCCTCGAGCGCGAGCGCGACGAGTACCGCAAGATCGCGGAGACTTACCGCAACGACGGCAAGGCCGCGATGGACAACTGGTTCCGGCGCGAAGGCGTCGCCATCAACCTGCGACCGGATGACCCGCAGCGCACCAAGACCGGGCAGAAGCCCGTGCGGCTGGTGATCTTCAGCGATTTCGAATGTCCGCAGTGCGCACAGGCGGCGCAGGCCATCACGAGCATCGTCGAGCCGCTCTTCGACGGCTACGTCCAGCTTACTTTCAAGCACTACCCCCTCTGCACGAAGTGCAACCAGGTGACCACCAACGCGCACCCCCATGCCTGTGACGCGGCCTTCGCGGCGGAAGCGGCGCGCCTCCAGGGCGCGGAGAAGTTCTGGGAAGCGCACGACTGGATGTTCGCCAACCAGGGGAAGCTCGCGGTGCTGGACAACGAGCAGGGCGTCCGCCAGTTCGCCCGGCGCCTCAAGCTCGACGAAGACCTCTTCCTGGGCGAGATGAACTCCGAGGAAGTGGCCCAGCGCGTGCAGGAGGACATCAAGGAGGCCAAGCGCCTGGGCGTCCACCAGACGCCGGCCGTGTACATGGAAAGCTCAACCGGGCAGTACAAGCTGCTGCACAACTACTTCGACGTGAAGAACCCGAACTTCTGGCGCGTGATCGCGCGGTACTACTGGCACGACGCGTTGAAGAAGGATCCACCGGAGGCGGTCAAGAAACTTCTGGAGGCGAGCGACGAGACGGCCGCGCCTATTCCAGATAACCAAGGTCCGCCAGTCGATCCGTGATGACCGCAAGCTCACGTTCGTCGTAACCGTGATCCGGCGTGGGCGCACGATCCGCCGTGATCGCGCTGCCTGACGCGGCGACGGACGCCGGCTCGACGCGGGGCGGCTGCTCGAAGGCGTCCAGGATGACGCGACCTTGCATGTCTTGCGGAATCTTCAGCCCGCACATCGCCAGGATCGTCGGCGCGCAATCCACGATGTGCGCCGATACGCGCCGTCCGCGGGCGACCCCCGGACCGCAGGCGATGAAGATGCCGTTGAAGCGGTGTGTGCCTTCGAGCTTGCGGTACGGCAGCCAGTCCACGACTTTGCGCCCGCGCAGCCGTCGCGCGACGGAAAGCGAGTCGTGTTGAATCAGCATCAGGTCCGGCAGCCACGGCTCCGCCTCGCGCGTGCAGCCGTAAAGATCCTCCGGCCTGTGCACGGCGGGAAAAAGCTGAAACTCACGCCCTTGCGGATCGGTCATCCGCACCGCCAGCAGCCGCTTGCGCAGTTCGCCGCGAAGCGACTCGTACTCGCCCGGCTCGACGATTCCGCCCGGCTGGCGACCCTTGAGATTGATGTAAAGGAAGCCGGCCATGCCCGCGTGCATCACGCACGCCCGAGATTGCGACAAATCCACCGGCAGATGCTGCTCGACCTGTCCCCCTCCAGCGGGCGTCGAGTTCCCGCCAAGCCCAAGCTTGCGTCGCGCCTCGCGCGCCGCCCGGTGCAGCGGACCGCGGAGCTTCAGGTAGCCCCAGTCGGCCAGCAGGCGGTTGGGATACACCTTGCCTTCCAGGCTGCCGTGCCCGTGATCGCTGACCATCACCACGACCGCGTCGTGCTGGCGGGCGTAGTCGAGCAGGTCGCCGATGGCCCGGTCCAGCTCCTCGAAGGCCCGCACAACAACGTTGCGCCGCGCCGGGTCCCGGTCCCGCCAGCGCGGGTCGATGTGCTTCCACGTCTTGTGCTGCAGGTTGTCCACGAGCTTCAGCACGACCATGAGCACGTCCCAGCCGAACTCGTCGCCGCACCAGCGCGTCATCTCCGCTCCCTGATGGAAGCTGCGCACCATGTAGGCGACGTTCTCGCGGAACAGCGGCAGTCCCCCCAGCAGCCTGCGCCGCCAGTTCTTGCCAAACGTCGGATCGGACCAGCGCTGCAGGATCGGCTCGCGCAGCGAAGGCGGCCACGCGAACTGCGACCGCGGACCAGGCGCGTCGAAGCCTGAGATCATGAAGCCGTTGACCTGCTGCGGCGGATAGGTCAGGGGGACGTTGATGCTTCCCACGCGGAGCCCGCGTTCGCCGAGGATGCTCCAGAGGTTGCGCGTGTCGCGGATCGACCGCGCACTGTTGAAGCGCAGCAGTCCCGTTTCAACGTCGTAGCCCTCGAAGTCGAGGATGCGGTGCAGCCCGGGATGCTTGCCGGTGAGAAACGTGGTCCATGCGGACGGCGTGATCGGCGGCGTGGTCGAAGTCAGCGGTCCCCAGGCGCCGCCGTCCACTGCCGACTTCAGCCGGGGCATGTGCCCGTCGGCCATGAGCGGCGACAGCACGTCGAACGTGGCGCCGTCCAGACCGACAATCAGCACGCGCGGCGCGACCGCGGGGAAATCCCGCTCCAGATTGGCGGGGAACGTAAGTTCTCGACTCACTGTTCCCTCCTGCACCGTCGCTGGATTCCCGCCCACGAAGGCAGGCAGGGAGGATTACCTCCTGAACTTCGCGTCATGCCCTATTCAGATCGTTCGCAACAACACCATGGGTCCGCTGCTGCGGACCCGTGCCACCCGCCAAGGCTGTTATGCTCTGTGTCCCCGAAATGGAAGCGAAGCCACTCGCCGCCTCACAGAATCCCGGCGCCGAAACCTTCGTCCGAAGAGTCCGCCACCGGCACCGGCTGCGGCGCGCGGACGGGCGCCGGCTCCCGCTCCGGCCTCGCCGGAGGGGCGGGCTTCTGCGGCGCAGGCTCGCTTCGCGGCGGACGTGAATCCTGCCGCTGATCATCCCTCGAAGTTTCGCGGCCTTGGGGCACGGTTTCCCTCGACCGCTCGCGCCGCGGCTCCGAATCCCTTCGCGTTTCCGAATCACGTCTGGGTTGCTCGGAATCCCTCCGCTGGTCAACATCCCGACGCGGCTGCGCATCCCGGCGCTGCGGACGGTCGTTCTGACGAGGCCCGGCAGGCTCGGTCCGCGCCTGCGCGAACTGGGCCTTCGGCGCTTCCATCTCGACGAGGGGCGCCTCCATCCGTTCATCCCCATCCGCTTCGAAGCCAAATTCACTCTCGTGTCCACTGCATGCGCAGGCCCCCGCGCAGGCCGTTTCTTCCGACTCGACGGCGCCCGCTGCCCCCTCCTGACCCTGCTCGGCCAAGTATTCGGCCAGCTCTTCCTGGTAAGCCTCCAGGATCACCTCCTGAATCATCTCGCGGCACTCGGTGTTGATCGGGTGGGCGATGTCGGTGTGGGAGGTCGTCTTCTCGCCGTTCTGGGGCCTGGCAGGCGGCGGGGGAGGTTGCTTGGCGCTGCACTCGCCGCAGAACCGGGCGCGAATCTCATTCTTATGCCCGCACTGGGGGCAGCGGCTGGTCCGCTTCCGCGACGGCATCGCCACGAAAAGTCCGTGCTGTCCTTCCACCACCTTGATGTCGCGGACGACGAAGCAATCGTCGATGGTCATCGTGCAGACGGCCTTGAGGCGGTCCTCCGACCGTTCCACGATGCGGACGCCGACTTCGGTGATCTCCATGTCGCTGCTCCTGAATGCTAGGTTTGCGGTTCAACCACCAAAGCGGAGGGCAAGAACCGGACGACCTCCACTCGTGCTTTAAGCTTAGCGTCCCCAATGCGACGTGCCAATTCCCCCGCCTCCGCCTCCGTGTCCAGCGGGGCGAAGAACGTCGAGCCGGCGCCGGTCAGGTGAAACGGCGGAGGCGCCGCCGTGGTTGGACGCTGTTGCACAACTGAGCCACGACCGTGAGGAAGCGAGGGTTTCTCTCCGAAGCCGCGGTTCCTGAAAGACTGTGTTATCGCTGCGTGCAAACTCTGGACGGCGGGGGCCACGGCGAACACGGCCTCGGTCAGATCGTTGTGCAGACACGCGCATAGCTCGCGAGCCGAGGTCGCGCGGAGGGCTTCATCGGTGCGGTCAGGCTGGAGTTGGCCCGACCCGGACTGCGACCACCGCCGATACACGTCCGCCGTGGAGACGTTCACCCCGCCGTGAACCAGCACAAACCAGCCGCTCCAGTTCATCCGCACGGATGCAGCCTGCTCCCCGCGCCCCGTGATGACCGCCGACGGCATGTAGAAGAACAGCGGCACGTCCGATCCGACTTCCGCCCCGACCTCCGCCAACTGTTCGTCAGTGAGGTGCAGGTCCCATGCTCTTCGGGCAAGCAGGAGGGACGCCGCGGCGTCGCTGCTGCCCCCCCCCATGCCGCCGCCGAGCGGGATGCGCTTCGTCAGTTCAAGGTGAAGTCCTTCGCGACACCCCGTTTTCGCGCGCAGCCGCTGCACCGCCAGGTATGCGAGATTGGTTTCGAGCGGGATGCTCGCGTGGTTGCACGCAACCGTCGTGGCGTTCATGGCCGCGGGCGAAGCCACGAGCCGATCCGCCAGCGTCACGCCGCACACGAGCGAGCGCAGCTCGTGGTATCCGTCACTGCGGCGACCGGCCACGTGCAGCGTCAGGTTGAGTTTGGCGGGCGCGTCGATCGCCCAGCGCTGCGCCATCGTCACGCCGATCCCTGGGGGTTCGCCTGTGGCGTGGCCTCGCGTAGGGCGGGCTATGACCTCCGACGGCCCTTCGGGATCATCCATGGCGGGCACAGCCCGCCCTACGCAAGCCAAGCGACCTTCTCCAAGCTGGGTCAAGCAGCAGCTTGGCGGGGAGGGCGACCGTTCCCGCCACCCCACCGGTCAATCCATCTTCACGCTCATGTCCAGCGTCTTCACGAGAAACGCCCAGCGGTCGGCGGCCTCTTCGATGCGCTTGGACGTCGGCTTGCCCGCGCCGTGCCCCGCCTGCGTCTCGATGCGGATGAGGATCGGCTCCGCGCCGCCCTGCGCGGCCTGCAGCGCCGCCGCGTACTTGAAGCTGTGCGCCGGGACGACGCGATCGTCGTGATCTGCGGTGGTGATCATCGTCGCCGGGTAGGCCGTGCCCGACTTGATCGTGTGATACGGCGAATACTTGGAAAGCCACTGGAACGCCTTGGGGTCGTCGGGCGAGCCGTAGTCGCTGGTCCAGGCCCACCCGATGGTGAACTTGTGGAAGCGGAGCATGTCCATCACGCCCACTGCGGGCAGGCACGCCCCGAACAGATCGGGTCGCTGGGTCGTACACGCGCCCACCAGCAGTCCGCCGTTGCTGCCGCCCAGGATCGCCAGCTTGTCGCGCGACGTGTACTTGTTCTTGATCAGCCATTCCGCCGCGGCGATGAAATCGTCGAAGACGTTCTGCTTGTTGCCCAGCCGCCCTGCGTCGTGCCACTCCTTGCCGTACTCGCCCCCGCCCCGCAGATTGGCCGACGCGTACACGCCGCCCATTTCCATCCACACCAGGTTGGCCACCGAGAATGCCGGCGTCACGGGGATGTTGAAGCCGCCGTATCCGTACAGCACGGTCGGGTTCTTCCCGTTGAGCTTCAGACCCTTCTTGTACGTGATGAACATGGGGACGCGCGTGCCGTCCTTGCTCGGGTAGAACACCTGCCGCGTCTCGTAGTCCGCGGCGTTGAACCGGACTTTCGGTTCCTTGAACAGCTCGCTCTTCCCGGCCGTCAGGTCGTAACGGAAGATGGTCGTCGGCGCGGTAAAGCTCGTGAAGGAGTAGAACGTCTCCGTGTACTTGCGCTTCCCGCCGAACCCGCCGACGCTGCCCAATCCCGGGAACGCCACCTCGCGCACGAACTGCCCGGTCAGACCGAAAACCTTCACCTGGCTGTAAGCGTCCTTCAGGTAGTTGCAGACGAACTGGTCGTTCACCACGCTGACGCCCTGCAGCGTGGCCTTGTCCTCGGGGATGATCTCCTTCCAGTTCTCCTTGGCGGGCTTGGTGACGTCGATGGCGACGATGCGCTTGCGCGGAGCGTTGTAATCCGTCTTGACCCAGAACGTCGTGCCCTCGTTGCCGACGACTTCGTAGTCGGCCTCGAACGTGCTGATCAGCTCGACGACCGGCGCGGCGGGCTGGGCGAGGTCCTTGTAGAAGACGAGGTTGCGCGGGTCCGTGCCCTGTGAAACCGCGATCACCAGGTACCTGCCGTCTTCCGTGACGGCGCCGCCGAAGCCCCAGTCGGGCTGGTCCTTGCGCTCATAAACGAGGAGGTCGTCGGACTGCGGCGCGCCGACCTTGTGGTAGTAGAGCTTCTGAAACTTGTTGACGGCCTGCAGCTTGTTGCCGTCTTTCGGCTCGTCGTAGCGAGCGTAGTAGAAGCCCGCGTTGTCCAGCGTCCAGCTCGCGCCGGAGAACTTCACCCATTGCAGGTGATCCGGCAGATCCTGCCCCGTGTCGATGTCGCGGACCTTCCATTCCTGCCAGTCCGACCCGGCCGACGCCAGCCCGTACGCCAGCAGCCTGGCGTTGTCGCTGATCGCCAGCCCGGAAAGCGCGACCGTCCCGTCCTTTGAGAGCGTGTTGGGATCCAGCAGCACGCGCGGCTCGCCCTTCAGACCGTCCTGAACGAAGATCACGTTCTGGTTCTGAAGTCCGTCGTTGTGCGAGTAGAAATAGCGCCCCGCCAGCATGAACGGCGCGTCGAACTTCTCGAAGTCCCACAGCTCGGTGAGGCGCTTGCGGATGCCCTCGCGCTGCGGCACGCTTTCGAGGAAGCCGAAGGTGATCGTGTTCTCGGCGTCGATCCAGGCGCGGGACTCCGGCGAATCCGGGTTCTCCAGCCAGCGGTAGGGGTCCGCCACCTTGACCCCGTGATAGTCGTCCACCTGCTCGACGCGCTGCGCCTGCGGGTAGGTCAACCCCTTCTGCGGCGCCGCGCAACCGGCAAGCGAGACCAGTCCGGCAAGGCATGGCGCGACGATGGCGCCATGAGCCAAGGCGGCGCGACGATGTGAAAAACGTGACAGTTTCATGCTCAGCTCCCAAAAGCCACTTGGGCGGCGGCGGCAACCCCACCGGCCGCCGCACCCTTCGACCAAGCGTGTCTTCTACCGCGCAGCGGCGGACCTGACCAACCGTTGCGGGCGGACGGGGGCCGACCATTGCCGGTCTTGCCAGGAATTTGGAAGCGGGGATTTGTCCTGTCACCCGCGCGCAGGCGGGGGTCCAGGGCAGCGTGTGCCACTGGTGTGCCAGCAGTGGCGCCCCTCGCGCGCAGGCGGCGATCCAAGGCGTGCCGGCACACCGCTGGATTCCCGCTTGCGCGGGAATGACGAGTTTGGCACATCGCTACCGTCTGTCAGCGCGAAAACCGGCGCAATCATTCGCGCCGCCGTCTCGATTCTCTGGACCATCGCATGGACGGATGCTACAAACATCATCATGCTGCTCAGCCAGGCCATTGATTCGCGCTGCGTGCTCGTGCCCACCGTGGCGGCGGAGCGATTTGCGATCATTCGCGAGCTGGTCGAGAGCCTGGCTGCCGCCGGGTCGATCCCGGAGGCGGACTCCGTCGCGCGGGCCGTTCTTGCGCGTGAGGAAATGCGATCCACCGGCATCGGCTATGGGCTGGCCGTTCCGCACGCCAAGTGCGACGGACCGGCGCGGCTGTGCGTGGCGATCGGAAGACCGCCGGCACCGGTGGACTTTCGCAGCGTGGACGGTCGCCCGTGCGAACTGGTCATCCTCCTGGTTAGCCCCCCCAACGAAACCGCAGCGCACGTTCAGACGCTGGCGCGCATCAGCCGCATGTGGCTCAAGGACGATTTCAGGCTGTCCATCCGCCAGGCCCCGGACGCGCAATCAATGCTCGACGTCTTTCGCAGCGGCGAGAATACTACCGGCTGAAGGCAACGCATGACCCCCCTTCCCTGTCAGAGAGGAACAGGGGAGTCGTATCGTCACCTCCGCGCAGGCGGGGGTCCGAGGCAACGTGTGCCACTGCTGTGCCAGCAGTGGCGTCACCCCCGCGCGGGCGGGGGTCCGAGGCGCGCCGGCTCGGAGAGCCGGCGGACCGGTGGCAGCTCGGAGAGCTGCCCCACCTGAGAGCTGCCCCACCTGAGAGCTGCCCCACCTGAGAGCTGCCCCACCCGATAGCGGCCCCAACCAAATCCGGCCTCTCCCAACGGCTTTTCCCCTGAAGCCGCGTTCGGATATCGGTCGATATGCCGAAGGTTATCGGACACCCGAGCAATCGGGCGGGGCTTCATCGGCTCCGCGCCGGGGCCGATGAGCGGATGAACGCCGGTTCGACCGTGTCCGCGCTGCCAGGGGCGACGCCCGCGTCGTCTCCGCCGCGTGCCGCGGTCGCCCCGGCGGGGGATTCGCCATCCTCGGGAACAGCATCCATGCGACATCATCACCTGCGGCTCGCTGCTTTCATGATCGTCACGACAGCTTTCATCGCAGCGCCGGCCTGCATCATGACGGCGCCCTCCGGCCCAGCCGTCGAGTCGCAGCCCGCACCGGCGAGGCTGGCATCCACCGACGCCGAGCCGATCAGCCTGTTCGGGGACCTGCCAGGTCATGCCCTTGACGACTACCGCAGCGTGCCGAGCATCGCCTTGCGTCAACACACGTTTACCGCAGAAGGCGCGGACTCCGATCCCGACATCGACCCCACCGGTCGATTCATCCTCTACGCCTCCACGCGCCACAGCCTTCATCCTGATCTGTATCTTCAAGCCACCGACGGCGTGGCCGTCACGCAGCTTACGAGCGACGCGGCCTCCGACGTGCAGCCCGCGCTCAGCCCCGACGGCAAGCGGATCGCCTTCGCCAGTGACCGCGCGGGCGACTGGGACATCTGGGTCATCAACATCGACGGCACGCAAGCCGTCCAGATGACGAGCGGTCCCGGCGACGACGTGCACCCGAGCTGGTCTCCGGACGGTCAGCGCCTGGTGTATTCGACGCTGCCGCCCGGCGGGGGTCAGTGGGAATTGTGGATCGCGGGAGCGGTCGCCGGTGGAGCGCGGCAGTTCATCGGGCACGGGCTGTTCCCGGAATGGTCGCCGGCAGGCGACACGATTTTGTTCCAGCGGGCGCGCGAGCGCGGCAGCCGCTGGTTCTCGATCTGGACCCTGACGCTTGTGGAAGGCGAGCCGCGCTATCCCACGGAAATCGCGGCCTCGTCGAAGTTCGCCATGATTGCCCCGACCTGGAGCGCCGACGGAACCGCCATCGCCTTCACCAGCGTCGGCGCCGCCGCGGTCGAGGGCGTGATCGCGCTGGACGGCGTCGAAGGCCAACCCGCAACTTCCGCCGTCAGCGACATCTGGGTGGTCCAACTCGACGGTCGCGGACGGCGGCAGATGAGCGACGGACGCGGGACGAACCAGTCGCCGGTCTTCGGCAGCGATGGCCGGTTGTACTTCATATCCGATCGCGCGGGCACGCCGAACGTGTGGTCGCTGCCGCTGACGGAGTCGCCGACGGGCGATTCGGCGCGGCTGACGGCCTTCGGGGAAGAAGATCACGCGGAGAAAGGCGAAGTTATCGAAACTCCGCATCACGGCAGCGCGCCGTCATCTTCAGGCGCGCATGGGGAATGACGATGAAGTTGGAGAATCATGGACGATTCGCTCGAACGGTCCGCCGGTGGATTCTGCCGACGGTCCTGTTGAGCCTCAGCCAGGCGGGCTGTGCGCAGCGCCACGTGGGTCCGGGGCTGATCGGAAATCAGCGGCTCGGGTCGATCACGATCGCCGTGGCGCCGGCCATCAACGAAAGCGGCTCGACGGATTTCGATCCGGAGCACTTCGCGGACGAGATGGCCAACGAGCTGGGATACGTGGACGGGATCAACGTGGTGCCCGTCAGCCGCGTGCTGGACGTGATGCGTGAGCACGGGTGGGACCAGGTGGAAAGCGCCGCACACGCGCTTCAGATCGCGGACCTGCTGGGAGCGGACGCGATGCTGGTGTTCGCGGTGACGACGTACAACGCCTACGACCCGCCGAAAATCGGCGTGGCGGCGCAGTTGTTCGGGCATCGCCCGGACGGCGGAAGCCGGGTGGATCCGGTGAAGCTGTCGCAGAGCGCAACCGCGACGGAAACGCCGCGGCGAGTTGAAGACGGCGTGCTCGCCCAGGCGTCGCGCGTGTTCGATGCGTCCCATGAGGACCTGATCCGGGATCTCAAAGGGTACGCCGCGGAGCGCAACGCGGGGGACAACCCGTATGGGTATCGATGGTACGTGATCAGTCAGCGTCGGTTCATGCAATACTGCTGCAACGCGACGATTCGACTGTTGCTCGCGGGCGGAACGGACGGAGCCGTGACCGCAAAGGCTCAAGGGAATGAGCCGCGGGGAAAGCCGGAGCAGAAGGCTCTGGCCGCCCGCTGACTTCGGAAGGCGTCTGGCATGAGCGTGATCCGGCAACTATCATTGGTGAAGGGCTCGCAGCGCTTCATCTTCCGCTACCCGGCCGGTCGCGAAGCCGACGTCATTGACGCATTTGCCCGCATCGCGGGGTCGCCGGACACGGAGTTCGACTGGTTCGACGCCGCGGTGCTTTCGTATCAGATGGGTCGACGTTTGGAGACGGAGCTCGATCAAGTCGTCCAATAGAGGTTTGGACGGGCGTGTACGATGCCCCTCGGTCCATTGACCCGGACCGGGCGAGTCAAGGTGCCTTTCGCCGAGTGTGTGCCAGACAAATGAAAGACATCGCCTTGATTGACGAGTTCCTCAAGTACCTCAAGTTCGAGCGGCACTTCTCTCCGCACACCGCCAAGTGCTATGCCGCCGACCTGTTCCAGTTCTGCGCCTACGTCCACGGCGACCTCGAAGCCGCCGCCGGACGCCAGAACTTCTCGCGCCCCACCGGCGCGCCGTCGGAGAACGGCACGGGACACGCGCCCGCGCCGCTGCCCGCCGCCACGGCCGTGCTCGTGGAAACCGCCGAGGGCCGACTGCTCGGCGTGGACACCGAGCGCGTCAAGGAGTTCCTCGCCTTCCTCGGCACGCAGAGCTACTCGAAATCCACGACGGCGCGCAAGCTCGCCACGCTGCGCAGCTTCTACAAGTTCTGCCTGCGCCGCGGCTACATCGACAAGCACCCGCTCGCCACCATCCGCACGCCCAAGCAGGACAAGCGCCTGCCCAAGTGCCTCACGGTGGACGAGATCAACACGCTGCTGTCCACCCCCGACGACGGCTCGCTGCTGGGCGCGCGCGACCGGGCCATGCTCGAAGTCGTCTACTCCACCGGGCTGCGCGTCAGCGAGCTGGTGGACCTCAACCGCAACGACGTGGACTTCACCGGACAGGCCGTCCGCGTCCGCGGCAAGGGCAAGAAGCAGCGCGTCTCTCCCATCGGGCAGACGGCGCTGCACGCGCTGAAGAAGTACATCGGGATGCGCGACGCGGACCCGCGCAGCGCCACCTTCAACGCCGAGGCGCTCTTCGTCAACAAGCACGGTCAGCGCCTCAGCACGCGCAGCGTCCGCCGTAAGCTGGACAAGTACCTGCTCGAATGCGGTCTGGACCCGGCCATCAGCCCGCACACGCTGCGGCACAGCTTCGCCACGCACATGCTGGAAAACGGCGCGGACCTGCGCAGCGTCCAGGAAATGCTGGGCCACCGCTCGCTGTCCACGACGCAGATCTACACGCACCTGACCGCGCAGCGGCTCAAGACCGCCTACGACGAGGCGCATCCGCGGTCGTAAGAGCCGCGCCTCCCATCACTTTCAGATGAATCCCACATCAGCCGACGCATCGCGTCGGCTTTTTGTTCATGGAGAGGCAGGCGTCGTCTCGGTCCCATGGCGCACGGAGTCCATCACTCCCGCGCCAGATTCCACTGGACGGAATCCACGGAATGTCGAAACGGGCGATCGGCTCTGGCAGTCCGGCATGTCAGCCGCAGCCGCATCCGGCCGGCGGCGGAACGATCGATGAAGTCGCCCGCCGGAGCCGGCAAATCAAGTCGAAACAAATCCTCGTCGTATTCCGGTTTGAAATCATCGGCGAGGCGGATCCACACGCCGTCGTTCCGCAGAACGCTGATGGTGAACGTCGTCAGCGAAGTTGTGGTGGTCTGACGAATCGCGACGCCCCCGGCCGGCCAGTTGCGCTCATTGACGTGCGTATCGACCGTCAAACTGGAGATTTGGCCGTCGCCTTGCTCGCTGACCCGTGAATCTTGAATCCAGCTCCGGCCATCGTACTTCCGCAACCAGCGCGCCTGGCCGCTTACGTAACCGCCGTACTCCGTCTCCGCGGACTCCGGTTTCCACCATCGGGCCTCGGACGCCACCACCACGCGCATCGACACGTCGCCGGGCGCCATGCCATACTGGCCCTCAAAGGGAGTCCACGTGGTCACGCCGTATCCGCCTTCGCCGCGCGCCCCGTCCCGGTAGCACGTCACTTCTCCGTGATGCCACTGCTGAAGCTCGGAGCGCAACACGTAGTACCAGTCGCCGTCTTCGCTGAGGTCCACGGGCTGAAGCACGATCCAGCAGGGACCCGGCGTCAGGGGCAGTCTAACTGGACCATCGAACTCAAAGCGGGCCGTGAGGCGATGCCAATTAAGCCCGTAATCGCAGTCAAAGTCGTGCGCGTCGTCCAAAATATTCGTCGTCAACGCTTCAGCGAACGGAACCTCCGCGGGCCGACCGCCGCTGTCAGCGAACAGCGCCACATACGCGCCGTCGCGCGGGGCATCGAGCAGGAACGCCTCGTAGTCCGCGGTGACCTCGGCGAGGTATCCCGGTCGCGTGCTGCTGAAATCGTCGGCCAGTTGGACGTCGTAGACGAAGCCGAAGATCCCCGCACCACTCCATGCGTCGCCGTTGGCGGTGGTCTCCTCACAGTAGCTGCCGATGCGCAGCGTGTCGTACAGGACGGTCTCCCACTGCGCAAGCGCCGCGCCGGCAGGGATCGAGGACGCAAGCAGCACGAAGGCCGGGAGGAGGCGGAGCCGGCTGGATCGAGCAGACGCCGGGTGGCAGCTCGTGTTCATCGCGTAAGTCTCCCCGCAAGCGCAGGCTCGGCCAAGGACGAACAAGGATGCGCGGAACCGTGATCGAGCCTGGACGCTGCAATCTCATCGCACAGGCGCATGATACGAAATCGCCCAATCCTCTACAACCGTTCGACCTGATAAGTCCATCCAACCTCGCGTCCGGCGGGCAGGCGCTTGCCGCCTCGGGCGCGGCGGGACACGATGCGCGTTCTCACGTGAATTCAACTCAATCGACAACCGCGCCGGGCGCAACTCCAGCCGCGCCGCCCCCCGTCATCCGGGTCGTCGGCGCGCGCGAGCACAACCTCGCCGACATCTCCGTGGACATCCCCCGTGGGCGGCTGACGGTCATCACCGGCGTCTCCGGCTCGGGCAAGAGCACGCTGGCGTTCGACACGATCTACGCCGAGGGTCAGCGCCGCTACGTCGAGGCGCTATCCACGCACTCGCGCCAGTTCCTCGAGCAACTGCACAAGCCCGACGTGGACCGCATCGACGGGCTGCCGCCGACGCTGGCGGTCGAACAGCGGCTCGTCGCCAGCGGCCCGCGGTCCACCGTGGCCACCGTCACGGAGATTCACGATTTCCTGCGCGTCCTCTACGCCCGCGTGGGATCGCCGCATTGCTGGATTTGCCGGCGCCCCATCCGGCGTTGGTCCGTCGCCGGCGTCGTCGATGCCACGCGTGCGAAGGCGGCCGGCGGGCGCGTGCTGATCCTCGCGCCGATCCTGCGCGATCAGCCCGGCGATCCGGCGGACCGGCTTGCAGCCGTGTTGAAGCAGGGCTTCGTGCGCGTGCGCGTGGACGGCTCGATCTCCTTGATTGAAGAGCTTCCTCCCCTCGACCCTGACCGTACACACTCTGTCGACGTCGTCGTGGACCGGCTCGCGCTGCGCGACGATGCGGGTCCGCGCTTGGCGGAGAGCATCGAGTCGGCCTCGCGGCTGGCGGGCGGGCGCGTGCTCGTCGTGTTCGAGCGGGATTCAGGTTCCTCGGAAGAGGAGTGGTTCAGCACGCGCTACGCCTGTCCGCTGCACGACGGCGTCGCCCTCGACGACCTCTCTCCAAGGATGTTCAGCTTCAACTCGCCGCACGGCGCGTGCTCGACCTGCACGGGGCTGGGGACGGTGTTCGAGTTTGATGCGGAGCTGGTCGTGCCGGACGCGGACGTCTCGCTGGCGAAGGGCGCGATCGCCCCGTGGCGACGAGGCGCGCGGAGCAAGCGGGGCGAAGTCGAGCGGCTTCTCGCCGATCTGTGCTCGCGGCTGCACGTCGAGCCGGAAGCGCCCTTCCGCAACCTCCGCGAAGATGCCCGCCGCATCATCCTCGAAGGAACCACCGATGCCGATGCGCGCCGGCTCGACACCACGTTTGAAGGCGTGCTGCCCAGCCTGAAACGCCAGTGGGATTCCGCTGAATCCCCGGCCGCGCGGCAGAAACTTAACGTCTACCGCAGCGAGCGCACCTGTCTGGCGTGCCTCGGCAGGCGGCTGGGGCTGCCCGCCCTCTCCGTCCTTGTCTCGGGGCGCAACATCGCCGACGTCTGCAGCCTCACCCTGGTGGAAGCGTTGAAGTGCTTCGAGGGCGTGCGCATCGAAGGCGAGTGGAGTGCGGTGGCCGATCCGCTGCTCCGCGAAATCCGCCACCGCCTGCGGTTTCTCGTCGAAGTGGGTGTGGAGTATCTCAGCCTCGACCGTCCCAGCGAGACGCTCTCCGGCGGCGAGGCGCAGCGCATCCGCCTTGCCACGCACATCGGATCGGGCCTGGTCGGCGTGTGCTACGTCCTCGACGAGCCAACCGTCGGGCTGCACCCGCGCGACACGGCAAGGCTCGTGAAGACGTTTGACCAGCTCCGTCGGCAGGACAACACGGTCATCGTCGTCGAGCATGACGAGGACGTGATCGCCGCAGCGGACCACGTCATCGACATCGGACCCGGACCCGGCGAGCACGGCGGACGCCTCGTCGCCGCGGGTCCGGTCGAGGTCATCCGCGGCAACCGGGAGTCGCTCACCGGGCGCTACCTCAGCGGCGACCTCGCCATCCCCGTCCCCGCCTCGCGCCGCGCGGTCGATCCGATGCGAATGTTGACGATCCGCGGCGCGCGGGCCAACAACCTCAAAGGCATCACGGCGCGGATTCCGCTCGGATGTCTGGTCTGCGTGACCGGCGTCTCCGGCAGCGGCAAGAGCACGCTGGTCAATCATGTGCTGCTCAAGGCGCTGCGACGCAGGCTCGATGCAACCGGCCCGCGCCCCGGCGCATTCGGCGAGCTGCTCGGAGCGGAACTCATCGACACCGTCATCCGCATCGACCAGACGCCGCTGGGGCGCAGCGCCCGCAGCAACCCGGCCACCTACGTCGGCGTGTTCGACGACATCCGAGAGCTTTTTTCGCAGACGCGCGAAGCGAAAGTCCGCGGCTACGGCACGGGCCGCTTCAGCTTCAACACCCAGGGCGGACGCTGCGAAGCCTGCACGGGGCAGGGGACGAAGCGCATCGAGATGCAGTTCCTGCCGGACGTGTTCATTACCTGCGAGTCGTGCGGCGGGCGGCGATTTAACCGGGAGACGCTCGAAGTGCGCTACCGCGGGCGCAGCATCGCCGACGTCCTGGACATGCGCGTCGAGGAGGGCCTGGCGTTCTTTTCCAACTTCACGCGGATTCGCCGCCTGCTCGGCACGCTCAAGGCCGTGGGCATGGGGTACGTTTCGCTGGGTCAGGCTTGCGACACGCTCTCCGGCGGCGAGGCGCAGCGGCTGAAGCTCGCGGCGGAGCTGGGCAAACCCGCGACCGAGCACACGCTTTACGTGCTCGACGAGCCAACGCGCGGGCTGCACGCGGCGGACGTGCACACGCTGCTGGGCGTTTTTTCGCAACTGCTCTCGAAGGGCAACACCGTGCTGGTCATCGAGCACCACCTCGACCTCATCAAGAGCGCGGACTGGGTGATCGACCTCGGCCCGGAAGGCGGCGATGGCGGCGGCGAGATCGTGGCGGAAGGCACGCCGGAGCAGGTCGCGGCGTGTGCGACGAGCCACACCGGCCGCTATCTGAAAACGCGCCTGGCTCACAGGATGAGGGTCCATTGAGCCTCGACAGCACCGTGTGAACGCCGCGACTGTCTGAACAGTTGCACCTTGCAGGGATACTGGGTGGCACGGTCTGGCGTACTCGCCAGGCCGTGAGATGACCGAGAAACATGGCCGTATTGCGGAAGACCGTGCCACCTTCCGGTCCGGATCCGCTTACTTTCAACGGGGAGCCGTTCAGTCGCTTCCGCTCTGCGGTCCCCGCGGCGCGATCCTCAATACGGCTCGGGCCGCGCGCCGCGGAGCCATTCCTTGAAAAGCTCCCGGCACTCCTCCGCGCCCAGCCCGCCATGCGCGCGGACGCTGCTTCCCCCCACGCGATACAGCTCCGCGCAGGGCAAGGACAGCTCGCGAAAGCCCGCCGCCGCCGCGTCCGCGATCGACGCGCCCCACGCGACCTCGTCCAGCTTCGCCCAGTGAATCGCGGCCGCGCACATCGGGCACGGCTCGCAGGTTGTGAACATGACGTGCCCGCTCAGCTCGATGCGCTCCAGGCAGCGACAGGCGGCGCGGATGGCGTTCACCTCCGCGTGGGCGGTTGGATCGGTCGAAGCGCGAACCGAATTGTGCGTCGAAGCGAGGACACGACCGTCCCGCCGCGCGATCACGGCGGCGAAGGGGCTTTGCCCCGCGAGAATCCCCGCGCGGCAGACGCGAACAGCTTCACTGATCAACGGACTCCAATCCATGTTGACGATTCCCGAGCTGACCAAACATTCCCGGGGGATTGAAAGGTTTTGCGATCCCTCGTGTGGCACAGGTTTCTAACCGGTGTGTGTGTGGCACAGGTTTCCAACCTGTGCGCGCGTGGAGACTACCATCATTAGCCTTCCAACGACCCTTCTCATCTCCTCGGAGAGGCGGAGGGCAGGGCGAATCGCCTCGTTACACCACTCCCGACGAAACACGCGGCTTGACGCGATGTGCCGCGCGGCCGCGGTAACCCGCTGCGTCGATCCACCCTCCCCCGACGCCTCCCTTGCAGGGAGGTGTTTAGGGAGCCGTCGTCGCGACGATGCCCCACAAACAGGACCATGCTAGCAGCCCGCGGTGGAACTCGAAATCGGACAAGGGGTCCGCCATGCCCGCGCGGGCGGGGGCGCCGTCCGTCCAAAAAAAACCGCTGGATTCGCGCCTCCTCGCAAGACACCGTTTGGATTCCCGCCTGCGCGGGAATGACGCGCGCGGCCTTTCACGACGAACGGTCCGGGGCGATGCGGGCAAAGGAAGCGCCGCTTGCGGCTACTCGCGCACCACGACGCGCGAAATCATGTCCGCAAGATCGGTGACGCTGGCTTGGCACTGCTCGAGCGTTCGCTGAACGGCCTGCTGCTCGAGCCGCCCGGCCGCCTGCGTCAGGGTGGGGTAGCCGTATCCGCCCGCGCTGCCTTTGAGCTGGTGCGCGGCGATCTTGAGATCGTCGAAGTTCGACTGGGCCACTGCCTGCTGCATCCGCGCCAGGCGCTGCGGCAGGCCCGCGACGTATTCCTCGACGATGTCCGTCAGGTCGGGATCCGTCTTGACCAGTTCCGATGCGATGCGGTTGCCGGCTTCACTTGCCACGGTGCGTCTCCCAGGCTTGCCCAGCGCGACGGCTCGGCGAAAGGGCGCCGGGCCCGTCGAGGTGAGTATCGGTCAAGTCCCGACGCGACTTGGGCGCAGCTCTTGCGCGACCGCCGGCAGTGTGCCCCGGCCTGCCACGCGACATCCACCGCCGGCGGGACGCGTCGAAATCGGGCCACAGAGCGTTCACGCCGCTGGTGACGACGCCCGCGACGGCGGATCGGGCGCGGGAACGGCGTCGAGCAGGGCGCGGGTGCAGGCGTGCCTGGGGTCGGTGAAGATTCTGCTCGTGGATCCCGTCTCCACGATCTTCCCCTCGTGCATGACGGCCACGGCATCGCAGATGGTGCGAACCACGGCCAGGTTGTGCGTGATGAACAGGCAGGTCAGCCCCAGCCCGGCGCGGAGGTCGGCAAGCAGATTGAGCACCTCGGCTTGGACGGAGACGTCCAGCGCGCTGGTGGGTTCGTCGCAGATGAGCAAACGGGGCACGGGCGCCAGCGCGCGGGCAATCCCCACGCGCTGCCGCTGCCCGCCGGACAGTTCATGCGGATATCGATCCGCGTGCGCCGTGCCCAGTCCCACCTGCTCCAGAAGCCGCAGTGTCGTTCGCCTTCGTTCCCGGCGCGGGACCAGACCGTGGATAAGCAGCGGCTCGGTCACCAGGTCCGCCACGCGCAGCCGGGGATTCAGGCTCCCGGCAGGATCCTGAAAGACCATCTGCACGCTGCGCCGATACGCAGCCAGTTCGGGTCCGGCCATGCGCAGCACATCCCGGCCTGCGAAGCGAACTTCTCCGCAGGAAGCCGGCGTGAGCCGCAGAACCGTTCGCGCCAGCGTCGTCTTCCCGCACCCGCTTTCGCCGACCAGCGCCAGGCTGTTGCCAGGGAAGATGTCGAATGAGACGTGATCCACCATCGTTCGAGCGGATGGCGCGCCCAACCAACACCGCTCGCGCGCGTGCCGCACGACCAGATCGCGCACCGAAAGCAGCGGCGCTGAAAGGCTCATGCGCCGACTTTGACCGCGACGCCAAAGGATTTCAACCTGCGCGGGCCCATGTTGCCCACTCGGTGGACGCTGGTGCCGCGACCCCGCGCCATCCGCGACGACGCTCGATGCCGGCAACGTAAGCAATGCGCAGAGTGGAAGCGGGAGAAGCGTTGGCGAGTCGTTCAACGTCAATCTAGGAAGGACGCGATGTTCAGGGTACGTGCAAGCGCGCGATCAGTGTCATCTGCGGCGCGTCGCGCTCTTCTCCGACGGGACTGATTCGTCAGATCGAACGTAGGGAGAAGTCCCCCCGCGCGCATCGGTACCGGTTTTTTGCAGTAAAAAAGGTTTGTTCGATCGGCTCGGCGCGGCGGCGCTGTATACTGATCTTGTCGGGCGTGCCGGGATGAGCCGTGCCTGTCGGCGGTTCGGGTTGCGTGCCTGCCCCGACCTGCGACTTACGGGAATGCGCGTCATGGAACTCGGGGCCGTAACCTGCACTGCCGAGCAGCGCGAGCAGCGTCTGCACAAGCTGATCGACTTGGCGCTGCATTATCGCGGCTGGTCGAAGAAGCAGCTCGCCGACGCGCTGGATCGTCACGTCACCAAGCTCTACCCCGAGGGCGGCAACCCCAAGCTCGATTTCGTCATCGGTCTGGCGCAGATTCTCGAGTGGCCCATCGAGGCGGTCGTGGATTTCATTTGGTTCGATGATTCAGAGATCGAGCCTAGCGACGACGAGGCGGCGTTCGAGGCGCTCGACGCGGTGGCGATGGAGGCGTTCCGCGCCGCCGACTACCGCCGGATGCTCGAGATCAGTCAGCGCGCCTTCGTGGCCGCGCTGACGGCGGAGCAGCGGGCGCTTGCCTGCCAGCGACAGGCCGGCGCCTGGGATCTTCTCGGTCAGTCGCACAAGTCGCTGGAGATGCTGCGCAAGGGGCTGCGGCAGGTTCCGCTGTCGGACAGTCTGCGGCTGATGCTTGAATCAAACTTGGCGTATGAGCTGCTCGTGCAGGGCGAGATCACCGAGGCGCGGGGCATCGCCCAGCTCGTGCTCGACTGGTACACGGAGCATCCTCCGACGGGCCGGCGCGACGTGGGTACGCAAGGCTTTGCCTACTACGTGCGCGGTCACATTTCCCTGCGGATGCTCCAGTTTCCGCTGGAGGACGCGCTGCCCTACGCGGAAAGCGCGCGGGCGGACCTGCAAAGCGCCAGCGACATCTTCTCCCGTCTGCACACCGAATTCGGCGACGAGCAGACTTCCAGCATCGCACACACCTGTCACGGCGGCCTGCTCGAAGCGGAGGTCGCGCTGGGGCAGCGCAGCGCGCAGGACGTCGTCTCGCAGATCATGACCAAGCTCGACGAGGCCGACGCGCTGCCCGTCGGCGACATGCTGGAAAGCCACGGCTGGTGGTGCATTTTCGGGGCGAACTTGGCGCTGCGTCACCTGCAGGGGCGCGAGCAGCAGCGGGCGATTGCCGTGCTGACGAACAAGGGGCTGGAGATCGCCAACCGGCTTAACAACTGGGTCATTCGCGAGCGCGTGCTCAACATGGAGTACAAGGTCCACTTGGCGCTGAAGGACCGCGCGAACTACGACCTGGATTACGTGATAGATGAAGAAGACCTGCGCCTGATCACCGGAGCGGTGGGACAGTTCCCGCTCTTCCGGCGTCTGGGCTGGCAGATCATCCGGACCGCGAGAGTCGTGGACTCGAAGTAGAAGTTCTCCGGATCGAGGTCGCCCGTCGCTGCGAGGCGGAAAGCCCGCTGCAACACGTGGTGTGTGCAGATTCCCTGCGCCAAAGCAGGGAGGATCCGGATGCGCGTTGTGTTTCTTTTCAGGGAGGCCATCTATGGCGAAAACGCAAAGGGGTAGTTTGTGGATGGGCGCCGTGCTGCTGGCGTTGCTGGCGGTTCCCGGCGTCGCGCTGGCGGGCGGTGAAACGCCGAGCCAGTGGCAGGGCATGGTGGTCGAAACCGGCCACACCCTGATCGGCTGGTTGTTCGACGTTTTTGTGAATCTGTTCACACCGTAGCGGGTCGATAAGACGCGCTGACGCGCCGCTGGGGCCGACGGGGGAGTCGTCCGGCCCCAGCGGTGCCTCGTTTTTACGCACAGGAGGATTCGCGCCGCGAGCATCCCGCGCGTTGCAGTCGGCGCTTCGCAGCCGGCGCTTCGCAGCCGGCGCCGTATCAGATCATGCCTGCCGGGATTCCTGCGTCGAAGCATGACGCAGCCACAAGGCCTGAACCTTGCGCTGGGCTGCCGACATGGGCAAGGCGGCTTGGCGTGCACGCCTCGCCGGGAGTTCATCCAGCGCGCGCCATCGCCCCCCGCGCGACGGGTGTTGAACGCTGCTGTCCCCATTAGCCGTCGCTCGAGTGCGGCGCCGAGGCGTCCGCAGCGCATTGTCGGTTTCCACCTCGAACACGTGAATCGTGACCGCACGGTGCGTGAGCTGATGTCCAACCCTGCCCAAGATCGACAGCCCACGCGCGTCGGGGCCGAGAAGCTCGCGCGCAAGCTTCGCGGCGCAAGCGCGCGGAGACATGCCGTCGGGCACCTCGCTCGTGGGCCATTCCCACAATCCCGCCCACAGACCCTCGACCGGGCGTTGCACGTAAAGGAACAGTCCCTCGCGCTGCACTACCAGCGAGACGAGGTGCATCGGGCGGGGCTTCCGAAAGGCTGGGTGAACGCGAACCCTGCCAACCGCGTCGGAGTTGAGCCGTTGCGAACGATCCCGCGTCAAGCCGTGAGATTGGTCGCAGCGTGCGCTCAGCGCTGCGCTGCGCGCCGGCGCTTCTCCACGCGCTTGCGCCATCCCGAAAGCGCACAAGCGCGTCACCGGGCATGAAGCACAGTGCGGCCTGCCGGGCGAGCACACCGTCGCGCCAAGTTCCATGAGCGCCTGGTTGAAGTCACCCGGTCGCGTCGGGGGAACCAATCGGCCGGCCAGCGCGACAAACATGTCCGCGGCGGGGCGAACTTCGGCGGCGCGGTCTGCGGCGGGGCGGGCTGAGCCGGTACGGCCTGCGGAGGTCGAGATCGTCCGATGAGGCGCACCGGTTACCCGCGCCAGCACGCGCCGCACATTCCCGTCCACCGCGGGCGCGCGGACCCCAAACGCAATCGACGCCACCGCGCCGGCCGTGTACGCTCCGACTCCGGGCAGCGATCGCAGGGAATCAACATCTTGCGGTACGCATCCGCCATGCTCCCGCACGATCGTCCTGGCCGCAGCGTGCAGATGGTGGCATCGCCGGTAATAGCCCAGCCCCGCCCAGTACGGCAGGACGGAGCCGATCCTCGCCCGCGCGAGCGAATGCACGGTGGGGAAGCGCCGCATGAAGCGTTCGAAGTAGGGGATGACCGTCGCCACCTGCGTCTGCTGCAGCATGAACTCCGAAACGAGCGTGGCGTAAGCGATCGGTGGATCGAGCCGCCACGGCAGGTCGCGCCGATGCCGGTCGTACCACGCCAGCAGCGCGCGGCGGAATCGACGCACCCACGCTTGATCCTGCTCGCTGGTCATGCGGTGCATGTACCGTCGCAGGCGAAATGCGTCCACTGTGTCAGGCTCGCTGGAACCTCATGGCCGCGCACGTCGAATGGCACGAATCGTCATTCTCGCGCAGGCGGGCATCCAGCGGCGTGGCAGTGCGTTCTGGACCCCCGCCTGCGCGGGGGTGACGACGGGTGCGCGGGGGTGACGACGCCCGCGCCGGTTCGTGAGTTCTGCACCAGCCGCCGGGGCTTGACGAACGGCCTGCGTCCGAAGAAACGTCGCTTCTTCGGCGTCGCCTGCGTGTGCAGAACGCGTCACCAGCGTTGCATCGAAGATCACCCGTGTCCATGCTCTCCATCCCGATGTCCGAGTACGCTCGCAAGGTTCACGCCTCGTGGATCGGGCAGTGCGTGGGCAACATGTTCGGCCTGGGTTACGAGAATCTGTTCATCGACGAGCCGATGCCGCACGGCCAGGATCCCGTCTGGGCGCCCTGGGTCCTGGACCTCATCCGCCAGGCCGACGGGGCGTTCTCCGACGACGACACGGACGTCGAGTACATGTATTTGCTGGCGATGGAGGCCGCGAAAGACGAGCAGGGAGGCTCGCGCGACGTCACGTGCGAAGAGCTGGCGCGGCGATGGATGCACCACGTGCGCAGCCACGTGTGGGTGGCCAACCGCGCGGCGCTGGGGCTGATGCACCACGGTCTGCGCCCGCCGGCGACGGGTCGGCAGGGCGTCAGCCCGCACTGGTTTCAGATCGATGCGCAGCTCGTCAACGAGATCTGGGGCGTCACCGCGCCGGGAATGCTGCGCCATGCCGCGGACCGCAGCGCCTGGGCAGCGCGCGTCATGGCCGACGGGTGGGGCATCGAGCCGACCATCCACTACGGCGTGATGTACGCCGCGGCCTTCTTCGAGAACGACGTCGCCGGTCTTGTCGATCTGGCGGGCGCGTTCTTGCCTCAAGACGGTCGATTTGCGCGAACGGTGCGTCACTTGCGCGAGCTGCACGCCGCGCATCCGGACGACTGGTGCGCCGCGCGCCGCCAGGTATGCCAGACCTATTTCCACGAGGAAGACCCCGCCACGAAGACGATCTGGAACGCAAACCTCAACGCGGCCGCCGGCATTCTCGCGCTGCTCTACGGCGGCGGCGACTTCCGGCGCACGCTGGAAATGTGCTGCCGCATCGGCTTCGACACGGACAACCAGGCGGCGACGATGTGCGGCCTCGTGGCGATGCTCGTGGGCGTGGAAGGCATCCCCGACGAGCTGCTCTTTCCGCTGCCGGAGCGCCGGTGGGATCAGCCGCTCAACGACCGCTACCACAACCGCACGCGCCACGACCTGCCCGACGCGAGCCTCGCCGACCAGTCGCGGCGCATCGCCGAACAGGGCGTGGCCACGGTGCTCCGCGCCGGCGGGCGACTCGAAGATCGGTCAGGCGAACCGTGGCTGGTCATCAACGCGGATGCGAACTTCGTTGCTCCCTCAGAAAAGGACGCGGTCTGCTACGCGCTGCGCTGCGGCGAGCGCGAGAATCTCACCCGTAGCGCGTCGGGCATCCTGGCTCACTGCCGGCGGCTCGACGAAGCGGCTTTGGAGCGCATCATCGTCTTCGCGCCGCGCGCGCTGCTGGCCGACGGTGTGGATGTGATCCACCGGCAGGCGCCCGAGCCCTGCTGGCCTCCGCCTGCTTGCGCCGCGCCGCGGTCGTTCTACGGATTCGGCCCGCAGGATACGGAGCATTTCTACGGCTACGAATGGCCGCACCCGGTGCGCATCGAGGCCGTGGTCTTTCGCGTGGGGACGCTTGAGGAAGTGGGCGGCTGGTTTGCTGATCCGCGGATCGAGGTGCTCGCGGAGGCGCCGGAGGTTGGGGATCGATCCATGAGGGGCGCGCCCAAAGTGCGCGAGGAATGGAGGGTCGTTGCTGATGCGACATGGTCACCGTCGTGTCCGCCCGGCGATCAGCCGCTCCGCCACGCGCCTTGGGTGCAGTACGAAATCCGATTCCCCGCCGTGGAGGCGCGTGCCGTCCGCATCATCGGGCGCGCCGGCGGGACGGGGAACTTCACGTCGATCGCCTCGCTGGCGGTTTTCGGTTCGCCAGCGGCGTCAGGCTCGCGCGAAGGCGACCTTCCAGCCTGACAGGTCCGCGCTCCGTCGCTGCGGCGCCGGCGCCTCACCGGTGGACGGCCTGCGGCACCGCAAGCGGTCCGCTCCCCTCTTCCGAAGCGCCATCCTGCCGCAGCGACGCGTCGCGCTTCATGACGCTCAGCACCAGACCGCGCAGCTTCGCCGGGTCGCGCTCCGCCAGCTCGTAGCGGACGCGCACCGCCGGCTTGTTGAGCTTCAGCAGGCGCGTCAGGTCGATCGGCGTGCCCACCAGCACCGTGTCGCAGTCCACCGCGTTAATGGTCGCCTCAAGCTCGTGCACCTGCCGACTGCCGTAGCCCATGGCCGGCAGCACGTCCGTCAGGTGCGGGAACTTCTCAAACGTCTCGCGGATCGAGCCGGCCGCGAACGGGCGCGGATCGACAATCTGCCGCGCGCCCAGACGCCGGGCGGCCACGTGCGCCGCGCCGAACTTCATCCCGCCGTGCGTCACCGTCGGACCGTCCTCCACCGCCAGCACGCGCCGCCCCCGCACCGCATCCGGCTCGGCGACCATGACCGGCGATTCCGCTTCCATCACCGTCGCTCTCGGGTTGACGCGGGCGATGTCCTCGCGCACGGTGGCGACGTCTTCGGGACGGCTGCTGTCCACCTTGTTGATGATGACGACGTCCGCCAGGCGCAGGTTGGTCTCCCCGGGGTAGTAGCGCAGCTCATGCCCGGCGCGCAGCGGATCCGTCACCGTGATGTACAGGTCGGCGCGGTAGAACGACAGGTCGTTGTTGCCGCCGTCCCACAGGACGACGTCCGCCTCCTTCTCCGCCTCCCGCAGAATGCGCTCGTAGTCCACGCCGGCGAACACCAGCGTCCCGGCGCGAATGTGCGGCTCGTACTCCTCCCGCTCCTCGATGGTGCACTCGTGCCGATCAAGGTCCGCCAATTCCGCGAACCGCTGGCAGACCTGGCGCGAGAGGTCGCCGTAAGGCATCGGATGGCGCACGACGGCCACGCGATGTCCCGCGCTGCGCAGGTAACCGGTGATGCGGCGCGTCGTCTGGCTCTTGCCGCAACCGGTGCGCACGGCGCAGACGGCGATGACCGGCTTGACCGACTGCAGCATCGTGTGCTCCCACCCCAGCAGGCAGAAGTCCGCGCCCGCCGCCTGCGCCCGTGCGGCCTTGTGCATCACGTCGTCGTAGCTCAGGTCGGAGTAGGCGAGTGCCACATCCGTGACACCGTGCTCGCGGATCAGCGATTCGAGATCCTCCTCCGGGCGGATGGGGATGCCGCGCGGATAGCGCGGTCCGGCAAGCTGCGGGGGATAGACGCGGTCGGCGATGTTGGGAATCTGCGCCGCGGTGAAGGCGATGACCTCGACGTCGTCGCGGTGTTTCCAGAACACGTTGAAGTCGTGGAAATCGCGCCCGGCGGCGCCCACGATGACAAGCTTGTGATGACGTGTGACCGACATGACGGCTCTCCCCGCGAAATGCAAACGTCCCCGGCCTCGGTCCGCACGCGCGGAGGCGGCTGGATTGCGCTGCATTCCCTGCAAGCGGCGTTCCAGACAACGGAGAATTGCGGGCGAGAATGGTCCCGGGGCACGTATCCAAAGGATGCGAGAACGCCCTACATGACGCTCAGGGCGTCGTCGAGGAACTCCGGCAGACCGCGGAGGAACTCGATGAACTCCTCGCCGCTCCCCAGTTGCAGCGCGGCCACGGGCGATGAAGCCAGCAAGTCGCGCGGCGGCCCGGGGGAGAATCGAAGCAGTGAGAGGATGTCGTCGCAGAGCATCAGCGTCCAGCGTTGCGGCGCCAGCGGCTCGTTCGGCTCGGGCGCGGTGTGGTGGTCGCGGATGAGCGCCTGCAGGCGCTGCGGCAGTTTCCACGACGCGGCAATCAGCTCGCCGAACTCCTGGTGGCACTGGCGGCAGAGATACTCGAACTCCTCGTCCGTGATCCGGGCCTTGGTCTTGACGCGCTCCGCGGCCACGATGCGCAGCACGACGACGTTGCCGATGTCGTGCAGCAGCCCGATGAGAAACGCCTCTTCCTCGTCCAGCCCGGTGAAGCGCGCCAGCTCCTGCATGATCCAGGCGCCGGCACGCGCCCGCTCCCAGAGCGTGTTCGCCCGCGCGGGGTCCGCGCCCTTGCTCTGAAACGTCGCCGCCTGCAGCGCCTGGTGCATCATCAGCGTGCGCAGCGCGCGCGTGCCCAGACGCGTCACCGCCGCGCGCACCGCCGTGATCTCCCGCTCGCCCCGGTAGAACGGGGAATTGACCGTGCGCAGGACCGCGGCCGTGAGCACCTGGTCCTCGCCGATGATGTGCGCGGCTTCGAGCAGATCGCCATCGTTGCGGCGCAGGGCGCGCATCACCTGGTCCGGCGCCGCGGGCATCGCGGGCAGGGCGAGGTCGTGCCCGTCAAAGTGAGAAACCAGCAGGTTTTCCAGAGCGCGGGCTTCAGGTGAAAGATCGGGGCGCGCGGGCGACACCGCGTCCGCACACGCGGCGTTCGAGGGCGACCACCAGCGCTCATCCTCCAGCGCGGCGGTCGCAAAGAGCGTGGAGGCTGTGCGGTTTGTGGATGCGACCGGCGCGCTCGGCGGGGGAGAACGAGACGCCGGCGGCGAGGCCGCTTCGCCGGCGCCCAGCGCGCTCATCAACCAGTCCCAAAGACCCACGCGATTCTCCTGCTGCCCGGGGACATGGCGCAGAGAGCGTCAGCCCGGTGCTTCAACTTGGTCCCATTGCCACGTACAGCAGCATGAACAACATCAGAAGGCTGGCCGTGCCCGCGCCGGTGGCGATGCACGTCTCGGTCAGCGTGCGCCGGCTGAGCCGGTCCCACTCGGCCGCGGTGCCCATGCGACGCTCCCATCGCGTGGACGCGCAGTACGCCAGCAGCGCAATCACCACGCCGTACACCTGCGATAGCAAAGCGAGCGATAGTCCCGGTCCGATCTGCGACAGGTTCTCCAGGTTGAACAGCACCAGCATCATGCCCAGCACGCAGCCGAGGTAGCCGCAGGCCAGCGCGTAGGTGGCCGTCTGGCGCAGGAAGCAGCGCGTCGTGGTGGCATCGGCTTCACAGGTCGGTCCCGAAAGCAGCGTGCGCGACGTGGTCTTGAATGCTCCCAATCCCAGTGAAACCACCAGCAGCGCGATCGTCCCGCCGGTGGTGAGCAGCAGGCCTGCGATGTCGAGGAAGGCGAGAAATCGCTGGCCCGCGGCCACGGCGAGCAGAAGGACGCCGCCGCAGATGATGGCGACTTTTGTTCTGGACGCCACGGCCGGGAGGCTGGGCGGAAGCGCGGGCGTGCGCGCGACGTCTGGGTGCATGGGCATGTCGGAAACCCTGGGCGACCTGGAACGCATTCAGACCCTCAATGCGCATCATCGGCCCGGTCGCGCGCGGAGTTGAAGTGAACGTCCGTATCACGACGGACTCAAGGTGCGGCGGGAATGCGCCGGTGGGGGCTCCCGAATCGTCCACGCACTCAGCCGGACTTCCGCCTGCGCGAAAATGACGCGCGTTGCCTTCCACGCTGGACCGCTGCGGGCGGGGGAGGAGGAAGCGTTGTTCGTTCAGAGCTGAACGGAGGCGCCGATAATCCGAGCCGCCGTGGCATCGCGCTCGGTGACGCGCGTCAGCATCGGCTTGCGCCCGCCGACTCCGGGCTGCTGCGTGCGAAGGGATTCAACGACAGCGTCGATGCATTCGGCGCTGCCGGCCGGTCTGGATGCGGCCAGGTGAGGCTCAATGATGCGAATCTCGTGGTAGGGCGTGACGGACAGCGCCGCCGCCGCAGCTTCAGGCAGATCCTGCGCGAAGACGTGCGCGATGGATTTCCACTGCGGCTCCACGCGCCGCAACATCTCGAACTGGTGCAGCACAGCCGGACTGAGCAGCGCTGCCGGAGTGGGCGCAAGGTGGATGGTGACCGCGCGCTTCTTGTACAGCGTGAGCACATCGACCCACCAGAAATCGTCGAACCAGGTGGACAGCTCACCCTCCGCGTTGGTGGCTTCGACCACCAGCTCCACGGGGCCGATCGCGGGCGCCGGCTCCAGCTCGCCCTTGCCGGCCCAGGGGACGCGTCGCGTCCATGCGGCGCTGGGTGGGCGGCGCTTGCGTTCGACCGAGGTGCGCTCACTGACCTGTGTTGCTGCTTTCATCTTGCGACTCTCCAGTCCCGTCGATCCGCGCGAATCCCGCGCGGGGTCGGAGGTTTATCGGAAGCGCGGGCTTCGCCGCTTGACCGGGCGGTTCCGCAGGGTTTCTTGCAGGTGGCGGGGACCGCGACGAATATTCCCTCGCGAGGCTCGTTGTGCAAGGACCGGTGATGTCCCGCCGATGCGTTGGGGGGCGGAATGCTCAGTTCATGACTTGGCGAACTGTCCGTGCGGAAAGGCAGTAGAGGGCGCAAGATGTTGCAAAATAAATGGTTACGGTTGTCTTGGATGGGAGCGATCGCAGTCTTGGCCACTGCGACGGCATTCGGCGCGTCACGGCTTACGGCGAACGCGCGGACCGCCGGACAGGATGCCGCGCCGGCGAAAGCCCAACCCGGGCCGGCTGGGACTGCGGCGATTCCCAAAGAGCTGACCGAACCCGGCGCTCCCAGGGCGACATCGAAGCCCTACTGGGACGGCCCGAAGCGCAACCTCCTCATCATGACGCTCGACACCACCCGCGCGGACCACATCAGTGCCTACGGCAAGAACCCGGGGCTGACGCCCAACATCGACAAGCTGGCCGCCGCGGGAACGCTGTTCCTCCACGGAACCAGCCAGACCAACCAGACGAACCCGAGCCACATGTCCGTGATGACCGGGGTGATGGGCATCGAGCACGGCATCCTCGACAACGAGCATCAGTTCGAGGGCGAGACGGACATGCTGCCCGCCGCCTTCAAGCGCGCGGGATACAAGACCGCCGGCTTCCCCTCCTCCTCGCACGTCTCCAAGTGGCTCGGGTGGCGCGGCTTCGACGACATCTACGACGTTCCGCCGGACTCGAAGACGTACCTGTCGAGCAAGCAGGTGACGGACAAGGCCATCGAGTGGCTCGACGCCAACGGCAGCGGCGACAAGCCCTTCTTCATCTGGGTCCACTACTGGGACGCGCACGCGCCCTACAACCCGCCCAAGGACGTCCTCGCCGAGTTCTACAAGGGCAACCCCAAGCAGCCGGGCAGGCCGCTGATCCGCAACGAATACCCCAGCATGAAGAAGTCGGCCTGGCTGACCGGCGTCACCGACCCGGAGTACCCGCAGGCGCTGTACAAGGCCGAGGTCCGCACCATGGACACCAACATCGGGCGGCTGCTCTCCTATCTCGACAAGAAAGGGCTGACGGACAAGACGGGCGTGGTGCTCGTGGGCGATCACGGCGAGAACCTCGGCGAGCACGAGATGTACTTCAACCACTACTTCACGTTCGAGTCGGCGCTGCGCGTGCCGTTCATCCTGCGCATGCCGGGCATGCCCGCCGGCGTGAAGGTCGAGCCGCCGGTGACGCAGATCGACATCGCCCCCACGGTGGCCGAGCTGTACGGCGTGGACCTGCACAACAACCTGCGCGGCGTCAGCCTGGTCAAGGCGCTCAAGGGTGACAGCGATGCGGCACTCGCGCAGCGCAAGGCGTTCGTTCACGAGCACGGCAACAACCGGCAGATCGTTGTCCGCGAGGGCGATTTCAAGGTCATCTACTCGATCACGCCGTTCAAGACGCACCCGCCGCTGAACGTGGAGGCGGGCGAGATCTGGGTGTACGACCTCGCCAAGGACCCGACGGAAGCCAACAACGTCGCCTCGGCGCACCCCGAACTCGTCGAAAAATACCGGGGGTTTGTGAAGCGCTGGTTCGACCTCAAGGCCACCGGCTCTGCCGGCGACGGCGACGATGAGGAGAGTCTCGACCCGCAGCGCAAGGAAGAGCTCAAAGGGCTGGGCTACATCGATGACGAGGAGGAGGCGGACGAAACTCCAGCCAAGGGCAAGTCCAAGCCGTCGAGCAAAGCCAGGACCGCGGGTTCCGACGGCGGATCGGAATCAGAAGAAGCAGCAAAGTCGCCGCCGCCCTCGAAAGATGCCAAGGCCAAGGACGCAAAGAAGAAGAAGGACGACTGACGCAGCGAGCCGGCGTTGCGCTTATTGAAGGCTCACCAACCCCCGGCGTTGCAACATCGCGTTGGGTGCCGCTTCTTTCATGCAGGAGACGCTGGCGTTCAATCAGGTACGCCGTCACTTCGCGAAGCCGGAAAGAAGCTACCCTATCACGCAAGATCAGCGCAGTTTTCTTCGGCAAACCGCGAAGGACGCTGTCGCGCCCTGTCCGCGACAGCAGTCGAAGTTCATTCTTGAACCGCGGCACGCTGATTGTAGCGATCTTGGGCTTGCGGTCGCGATGCGCGGTTACGCTGTACCCCCCCAGAACTTCCGTTCTCACGGCCGCGTCGCCCCGACCTTGCCCCGGTTGATCTTCAGGTCAAGTCGCCCGAACAGAATTCGCACGTGCGACGCCATTAGGCGTCCGCTTGCACTTGCTCACGGAAAGCACCGCCGATACTGTGTGTGTCGACCTCTTGTGGACTTGCGCGAGCGCGTTTGCATGGTGCTTGGCAGGTTGCTCGAAGCTCTTGGAGGACGATGGGTTTTTACAGCGAATATCTCGACGCAAAACTCAGTGCGCAGCAACTCGCCCATGAGCGCAAACAGCAGCTCAAGCGAGTTTCTGAGCTGCGCAAACGCGACGTGTTCGTTTACGCTGCTGACATTGACAAGGCCAGTATGCCGCCAGCCTTGTTGTCGATCGGCTACAGCGACTTGGTTCCCTTCCACGACCAACTCTCGAATCTGAAGGGATCCAAGCTGGACCTGATTCTGGAAACGGGCGGAGGCTCGGGCGAGGTAGCCGAAGACATCGTACGGAGCCTGCACGAAAAGTACGAAGAAGTTGCGGTCATCGTCCCGGGCTGGGCAAAGAGCGCTGGGACGATCATCGCCATGGCGGGTGACGAGATCCTCATGGAGCCCGCGTCCGCGCTGGGGCCAATCGACGCACAGCTATCTTGGCAGGGGAAGGTCTTTTCCGCTGATGCGTTGATTGAGGGAATGGAGAAGATCAAGCGCGAAGTTGAGGAAACGGGGACACTCAATCGCGCGTACATCCCGATGCTCCAGGCACTTTCACCCGGCGAGCTGCAAAGCGCCGAGAACGCGCTCAAGTTCGCAGAGAGGCTCGTAACCGACTGGCTCGCGCGGTACAAATTCAAGCACTGGAACACGCATTCGTCAACAGGCAAGGATGTCACGGCCGAAGAGAAAACATCTCGCGCGAACGAGGTCGCTGCCACGCTGTGCGACCATAAGAAGTGGCTCACACATGGACGCTCCATCAAGCTCGGCGATCTGGAGGAAATGCGGCTCAAGATCACCGACTATTCCCGGCAGCCCGAACTCGCGGAGGCGATCCGGCGCTATCACACGCTGCTCCAGATCACCTTTGACTCAACGAATATCTATAAGGTGTTCGAGACCCCCGGCTCGCAAATACTCAGGTTCGCGGCGCCTGCGGTTCCGCCACCGCAAGACGCGGGGGCGGTAATAATTGAGGTGATGTGCCAGAAATGTCACGCAACATCAAAAATTCAAGCCAATTTGAAGAAATGTCCGTTGCAGCCTGGTCATCACCGGTTTCCGTCCGATAACCGGTTTAGATGCTTAGGGTGCGGCGCCGAAATAGATCTTGGCGACGCGCGCCGCCAGATTGAGGTACAATCAAAGAAGTCCGTAATTGATGAGTACTCCTGAGGCCAGCATGAGCAATACGCAGCGGTTCAAACTCGTGTACTCCAAGATGCAGGAGGTCTTGGAAGATGACGCGCAGAAGGAGCCGCAGCGAGCCAAGATAGCGATTCGGCATGGTTGCGAGGTCTCCCGCGAGGAGATCGAAGAAATCGCCAAGTTGCGCGAGATTGTTCTCGAGACAGCCTCGCCGGACCCGGTTTCCTTTACAACAACGTAGCGGCGCAAGACGCGATGGCCACGTGAGATTGCTCCATCCGCGCAGCCAACGCCAGTTCACGCTGGACGGTCCAGTCGGCAGACCTTCAGTAGCAGGATGCTTGACCTTCCTTCCACCCACCCGTCGCATCTACGCTCGTCGGGCCCAGATCGCTTGGGACTTTGAGTATTATGCCGCTTCGGTCGCCTGACGGCGGTCTCCTTCATGATTCGTGTGCTCAGGACCGGAGCTTTGCCCACGATCAAGCTCCCACATTGGTCGCCTTCACTAATTCAACGTCGCCGCACGACGACTCCGCTCTGTTTCTGCTGCGAGCACCGGCGATCAAGGATCCAGAGGACCTACACATGATCGCGCCCTGCTCGGGGCATCAATGAAAGACGGCACTGGCCCGCGCCGGTGCCGTCTTTGTATCAACTCCGCCATGCCGGTTCCTGCATTCCATCACGGGCGGTGCGCTTCTCCCGCGCGGCCGCCCTTCGTCAGCGGACGATCGAACTCAAGATGAACAGCGCGCCCAGCGCGGCGGCCGTTCCGATCATGCAGCCGACGGCAAACCGCCCCCATGAAAACAAGGGCGGGCCTTCCGCTTTCGGCAGCAGATCGACGCTCGCCTGCGAGGCGCGGCAGACCGCTGCGGCCTGCCGGGCTTCCGCTGCTCGCGTCGCCCCTTCGTCCAAGGCGCACGTCGCATCATCGTCGTCCGCCCACGTCGCGCTCTCGTCCATGGCGCGGGTCACGTTCTCGCCCCCGTCGCCGCGGGACGCAGCGGCGTGTGAATCCACCGCAGGTCGCAGCGAGAACCCCGCGCGATCCATGTCGACCGATTCGAGACTGGCGTATTCGCCGGAACGATCCATCGCGCCCACTTCAGCGAGAACGGCCGCGCCGCGCACCACCGGCGCGACGTGCGTGCCGTGCGAATCGTGGCCCTGCGGATCGAGGTATTCCTCGACGCTCTCCTCCATCCACCAGCGCGCCTGCCGGTCCCGCTGAAAGCTTGTCCTTGCTTTCCCGCTGAACTTCTGCCGATGAGCCAGCTTCATCCATGCACCTCCTTGAAGACGGGCGCAGCGCCCGCCGGGTCCGCAAATCTCCACGGCCGCGCCGCCCCTGCGTCACCGCCGACGAGCAAGTGTACGATTGCGACCGGCCACCATTGCCTGATATCGAACCGAGCGGGGGCGGCTGATTACCCGAACTTGCCTGAAAGAAGTGACACACGAAAACAGTGCATACACCAGCAATGAAGCCATCCATTTTAACAATCCCATGCGGAGAAGGTGGCTTTTACTGGTTTGATGTCTCATCGTGGGATGCGCATGCAGGCGGAGCACGCCTTCGTCTTTGCCGTCGAGCGCTTGGCGGGTTGACATACGCTACCCCACGCAACTCTCTCGCTCGTTGCGCATATGGATCGACGGGCCGCCGCGCGGAAGGCGCGGCACGACGGGGGAGGCCTGACAGGACGACGCTGGGCGAAACGTCTGTAGGAGCAGATGGGCATGCCGGTCAAGACGGTCGAGAGCAGCGAGTACGCTCTGCCGCCACAGGTGCTGGCGCGCGACGCGGATGCTTTTGCGCAGTGGATGACGCGCAACGACCGATGGGTACGCGGCGTGATTTACGGCGTGCTCGGGCGGCAGGATCGCGTGGATGACGTCGCCCAGCAGGTGTGGATGGCCGCATGGCAGCGGCTCGACACGCTGCGGGATCGGCAGAGCTGGCGCACCTGGTTGTACGCAATCGCGCGACACGCGGCGCTCGATGCCGGACGCCAGGCCACGCGGCGCAAGCGCGACCAGGCCGGCGTCATGGCGGAGGAGCCGGTGGATCCGCGGACGCCGTCGCCGCAACGCAGCGCCGCGGATGAGGAACGGCGGGCGACGGTGATGCAGGCGATCGAATCGCTTCCGGCTCTGTACCGCGAGCCGTTCGTGCTGCGGCACCTGGAAGGCTGGTCCTACCGGCAGATCGCGGAAGTGATGGACATGCCGGTGGACTCGGTGGAAACGCGGCTGGTAAGGGCGATGCGCATGATGCGCGACGCGCTCAAGGATCAGGATCTGCTTGGCACATGACGCGCAGCGATGACCCGTTTGAAAATCTGACGGTGCGGTCGATCCACGGCGAGCTGGACGACGAGCAGGCGCTTCAGCTCAACCGCGAGATGATCCGCAATCCGCGGCTGCGCGAGATGCACGATGATTTCGCGGCCGTTGACCGGCTCGCGTCCGCCGCGCTCGTCGAGTCGCTGGCGCCGCGGCGACAGGACGCAACGGGGTCGCTCGCGCAGGCCGGGGCGATCGTCGCGCCCTCGCGCGGGCAGCGCGGGTGGGCGCTGTTGGAGCGGTGGTTCGTTCCTGCGGCGGCTGCGGCGGCGATCATGATCGCGGTGATCTTTCCCGCGCAGCGCAGCGCGACCCAGCGGGTTTCGCTTAACCAGAACACCAACTCGGACGTCGTCCTTCCCCATATGCAGCCACCCCGGATGGAATGGGGGACTCCGGTCAGCACGAATCCAACCAACGTGAAACGAAACACCTCGCGGGACGTGATCGGCGTGATCGACCGCGACGGGAAAGTTTGGATTCTCGAACTCGACCGAACGCAGACGCTGCGGATCCCCGGCGGCGCGGCTTCGGGCACCGGGGATCCAGACGGACTGTAGTGGCCTATGCGAACGGATCGCCTCTTATCGGAGCCGCGCCCGTTCGGAGCCGCGCCCGTAAGGAAGCGACCCGTGCGATCTAAGGGAGCGGCAGAAGATGCGGCACGACGCACGAAGCACCGCTTCCTGACGGGCGCGGCTTTGAGTGTGCCACAGGGGCCTGGCTCGGAGCGCATCCGCCGAACCCGTAGAGTGAATCAAGACTCACATCCAACCAACATGTCAAGGAGCAAGAGCATGAGAATGCGGATCGATCGACAGTGGAACTTCGGAGCAGTGCTGGCGCTGCTCAGCGCGGGCGGGGTGGCCAGCGCTTCAGGCGCGAATGCTGCGGCGGCGGCGATGGAAGAAGTGCGCTGCGCGCCGTCGCAGATGAAATGCGGCACGACGGCGGGAACGGCCACGAACTGCGTCATCACCTGCAAGCCGGGCGGCAGCGCCCAACTCGCCGGCGGCGACGGTAGAAACGTCTGCGTGTGGGTCTGCGACGACAAGGGCGGCGCGCCCTGCAAAATGGAATGCGGGCAGTTGTCGCTTCAGCAGGGAAATCAGCGCATCCTGGTCTGCTCGCCTTCCGGCGCCGGCGCGGTGCAGTGCGGCGTGACCTGCACCACCGGCGATGGAAAAACCTGTCAGTCCCTGTCCTGTGGGCAGCTCACGATTCAGGGCGCAGCGCCCGGCCAAGTGATGATCTGCTCGCCGACGGACAGTGCGGGCCAGTGCCAGGTGACGTGCACGACCGGCGACGGCAAGCCGTGCCGGACGCTTTCGAGCGGGCAGCTCATGATCCAAGGCAGAGCGCCGGGGAGGGTGATGATCTGCCCGCCGACTACCAGCGCGAAGTCCAGCACCTGTTGCTGCGGAAGTGGGGCGGCGAAGTGCGCGACAGGCGCCACTTGTGCAACGGGCGCCGCATGTACGTCCGGCGCCAAGTCCACCACGGGCGCAGGGTGCGCCAGCGGCGCGACGTGCAACACATCCGTCAACTGCGGCGTGGCCGTGGAGTGCAAGCCCGCGACGATGAGCGCAGCCGTCGGGGGTGCCTCGGGGATGATGACCTTGACGCCAACGACGAGCTTCTCCGCAGCAAACGGCGCGACCTTGGCGCTGACGCCGTCCATGTTCACCACGATCAGCGAGGACGTCGTCCAGGCGCCGCGCGCGGCGGCGGTGGCCGTCGCGGGCGCGAATTCCGGCGCGTGGCTCGGCGTGCAGCTCGGCGAGGTTTCCGACATCCTTTCTGCGCAGCTTGATCTGGCCGCGGGACAGGGCGTCACCGTGCTCAACATCGTCAAGGACAGTCCGGCGGAAAAGGCCGGCCTGCTGCGTTTCGACATCATCACTGCGGTGAACGGGCAGCCGGCGAGCGGCGGCGTCCCGGCCGTGGCGGAGTTGATCGGCGCGCTCAAAGCCGGTGATCGCGTGACGTTGGACGTGATGCGGCAGGGCAAGGCGCTGAAGCTCGATGCGACGCTCGCCCAACGCAGCGGGGACTTTCAGTGGAAGTTCGACTTCGCGCCGGGCATGACGGCCGAGGATTCCGTCAACCTCCGCGGGCGGATTATCCGCCCCGACGAGAATGGCGCGTGGATCGTTGAGGACATCGACGACCTGGACGCTGCGGACGTGGAAGGGCTGCCCGGCGTGATCCAGAAACTCATGCCGCATGGCCAGAGCACGATTCAGAAGTTCTATGTGGACGGCGACCGGCAGTCCATCCGCATCGAGCGCACCATCAACGGCGAAACGATCGTCGTCGAGCAGGGCGAGGATGGCCAGATCGACGTCGTTCGCAAGGACGCTCAGGGCAATGAGAAGAAAGCGTCCTATGCCAACCGCGAGGAGCTTCGCAAGAATGATGAGGAGGCCGCTTCCCTGATCGAAGGACACGGAGGGGGGGCGTTCTTCGGCGGTCAGGGCGCGGACCCGCACTCATGGCTTCGACACGGCGGGGCGGGCGACCCGAAATACCTTGAGGAACTGAAGGCGAAACTGCGCGAGGCCGAAGAGGCGTTTCAGGGCGCGATGAAGGACATCGAGTCGGAGTGGAAGCAGAATTTCGACGACGGCGACTTCAAGCAGTGGCGCGAGCACCTCGGCAAGCTCGACTCGTTCTTCAAGGACGGCCAGCCGGGATTAAGTGGACTGAGCAAGGCGAGGCAGAGCTACCATGTCGCGCCGGACGGGAGCATCGAGGTCCACATCCGCAAGGGCGACTCGGAAATGATCCGCACGTTTAGGAGCGAACAGGATCTCCAGAAGAGCGACCCGCGGCTTTATGAGAAGTACCAGCAGATGATGAAGGACGAATAGCGCGGCATTTCAGCACCCCCGGCGCAAGTCGGGGGCCGGCTGTCGCGCGAGCCGCGGCGCGCCCGCGGGCCGCACTCACAATACACACACCCCACACCCGTGAGCACCGGGGGATCATCCCCCGGTGCTCGCATTGCTTGCGGTGCGGCCGCTCCTGCCAATAGCCCAGGCCTGGCAGCCCGTGGTGGAGTTCGAAACCGTACATGGGGTCCGTCACCCCCGCGCAGGCGGGGGTCCAGGTCCACCCGGGAAAACCGCCGGATCCGTGCCTCCTCACACGCCACCGTCGGGATTCCCGCCTGCGCGGGAACGACGAAACTGGATTCCCAGCTTTCCGGAAATGACGAGCGTCGCCCTTCGCCCCGGATCGCTAACGCAGCTTCATCAGTCTGCGGCAGGCTTCTTCCAATTCGGGCATCTTCTTGGCGTAGCAGAAGCGAAGCTGGTTTTCGCCGTCGGCGGGGTTGCGATAGAACGCCGATCCGGGAACGGACGCCACGCCGGTTGATTCGAGAATGCTCTCCGCCGCGGCCACGGCGCCGGACCAGCGACCGCGCTCGAACGCCGCCAGCATGTAGTAGCTTCCCGTTGGCAGGTATGGCGTGAAGCCGATCCCGCGAAGCGTATCGGCCATGAGATTGCGCTTGATCTCATAGTCCTTGCGCATCTGCTCATAATAGGATTGCGGCAGACCCAGGCCTGCGACAATGCCGTGCTGCAGCGGCGCGGGCGCGCAGATGTAGAACAGATCGCTGACCACGGCGATGCGCTCGATCATGTCGGCCGCACCTACGGTATAGCCCACGCGCCAACCCGTCACCGCATAGGTCTTGGAAGCGCCGCTGATGGTGAGTGTCCGCTCGCGGGCCTCGGGGAAGGCGCCGATCGAGACGTGCGGCGCCTCGTGCGTGATGTACTCATAAATCTCGTCCGTTACGATCCAGCAGTTGTGACGGTCCGCCAGCGCCGCGATTTCCTTCAATTCCTCGCGTGAAAACACCTTGCCGGTCGGATTGGCGGGCGTGTTGATGACAATCATTCGCGTGCGCGCGTTGAATGCCGCCGCAAGCTGCGCGGAGTCGTAATTCCACTGCGGCGGCTTCAAGTCCACATACGTTGGCTTCGCACCGATCAGCGAAAGCAGATTCACGTGGTAACTGTAGTAGGGGGAGAAGATCAACACCTCGTCGCCCGGATTGAGAATGGAGAGGCTCGTGCAGGCGAAGGAGCCGGCCGTGCCGACGTTGACCGCCACCTGCGTCTCCGGGTCGCACTCGATGCCGTTGAACGCCCTCATCTTCCCTGCGATGGCCTGCCGCAGCGGCGCGATGCCTTTGAGGTGCGTATAGATGGCGTGATCTTCGTCGATCGCGCGCTTGGCGGCTTCCTTCACTTCCTTCGGCGCCGGCTGATCACAGACGCCCTGCGAAAGATTCACGCCGCCCATCGCCTGACAGATGGCCGAATACCGGCGGATGTCCGACTGGCGAATGCCCTTGACCCGATCGGCCATGGGTAACGTGGTTGTCGCAACTTTGTTCATGGATTCGTTCTTTCCGTATCGCTCCTCTACCATCGTTTGGAACAAGGAGGGCTGTAAGCTCTTGGCTATGCGCTGTTAGCCATATCACAAGTGTCGATGAGCCATCCGGCTTACAGCTTACAGCTTACAGCGAACAGCTCATAGCGCTTCCAAGCCGTCGATCTTGGCCGCAAGGATGAAGTCGCTTTCGGTCAGCCCGTCAATCTTGTGCGTCCAGATCTCGATCCGCACCTTGCCCCACGCCAGGTACACGTCCGGATGATGCCCCTGTTCCTCCGCCAGCGAGCCGACCCGGTTGACGAACGCCAGTGCCGCGGCGAAGTCGGGGAACGCGTACTCCTTGGCGAGATGATGCTCCCGCATTGCCTGCCAGCCGGAGACCTGCGCAAGCAGATTTTTCAACGCCGCTCCTGTCAGCGGCGGCACGCCGCCGCGGCAGGGAGTACATTGTTTGGCCGCCAAGTCCGACATCCGAATGCCTCCCTCTCATGAGGCGCGAGACGTTGCCATCGCGTCCGCGCCGGGAACCGGTTTGCCCGTCACTCGCGCATAAAGCACGTCCGGGTCCAGGTCAATCCCGCCCGGCCAGCAGACGGTGCGGGTCACGGGGTCGACTTTGACTTGCGCAAAACGAGCCGGATCACTCCATGATGCGAACACACCCCGGCCTACCAAGTGTGAAAGGTCGATCTCGCCTTCACTTGCGTCGGTGAATCGCAGCCAGAGGCGATAAGCGGGTCGAGCTTCTGCACAAGTAATTCGTTCCATGATTTGAATCCTCAGTCCAACGGTTGAATAGGGCCGATCGGTCCGGGCCGTGAGGCTTGTTCCCAAGCCCGGCGTAACTCAGCTCTGCGTTTCAATGCCTATTCCACGACCAGGGCATACGCGCGGGGAGGAAGACGGCCGGCAATGATGTCCAACGACTCAATCGCGACTTTTGCTTCGTTGTCGCCATAAAACGCATGGAAGTGTGCGGGTGGGTGGTCCTCGAAGTAGAAGTATATCTGGATTCCATAAAACTCACTGACTTTTGGCATTTCGGTTTCCACGGGACATACTGTCGCGGTTTCGGGTGGGAACCCCCGCTCTTTTTCACGGTAGATCCAACTGCCGCTATGTTCCGCGATTCAGACATTGCCAGCCGGTGTGCCATGATTGGGCAGATCCCCGCCTCACCTCAGGTTTTCTGGGCACGAATCTGCTCGTGCGGACCCATGCGGTCTTTTTGCTTGGCGCAATCACAATAGCGCTCCATGGTCTCGTCCTGCGGCTTGCTCTCAGATGGGGTCATTCTGCCGCCTCCCTTCCATAATCGAGAAGGGGATCATAGATTCCCCCGCGCCGCCTGCTCCCGTTCCAGCGAGACGAACAGCGCCTTGAAGTTGCCCAGCCCGAAGCCGCGGCTGCCGTGGCGCTCGATGACCTCGAAGAACAGCGTCGGGCGGTCCTGCATCGGTTGTGTGAAGATCTGGAGCAGGTAGCCGTCCTCATCGCGATCCACGAGGATGCCCAGCTCCTGCAGCGTGTCGTAGTTCTCGTCGATCTGGCCCACGCGGCTGCGCAGGTCGGCATAGTACGTGTCCGGCACGCGGAGGAAGTCGATGTCGCGCTTCCGCAGCTCGCGCACCGTGGCGCAGATGTCCTTCGTGCTCATGGCGATGTGCTGGATGCCCGGTCCGTGGTACCACTCGAGGTACTCGTCGATCTGGGACTTCTTGCGCCCTTCCGCCGGCTCGTTGATCGGCAGCTTGATCTTGCCCGATCCGTTCTCCATGACCTTGCTCATCAAAGCGCTGTACTCGGTGCTGATCTGCTTGTCGTCGAAGTGGCACAGTTGCGAAAAACCCATCACCTGCTCGAACCAGCGGACCCAGTAATTCATCTCGCCCAGGTGCACGTTGGTGACCATGTGATCGACGGCCGCCAGTCCCACGGGGCGCACCTCGCCGCGCAGCTCGATCGGGCGATAACCGGGGGCGAAGACGCCGCGATAGTGCCGCCGCTCGACGAGCTTGAATATCGTGTCGCCGGCGTAGCGGACCACGCCCGTGCGCAGCGCGCCGTGCTCGTCCTCAAACGACTTCGCCGGCTGCAGGACCGTCGCGCCGCGGGCTTTCACCTCGCGCATGGCCGCTTCCACGTCCGTCACCGCCAGTGCCACGCACTTGACGCCGTCGCCGTGCAGCGCCTGATGCCGGGCGATCTCGTGATCCGGCGTCAGTGCGCAGGTGAAGACGAAGGTCACGTGGCCCTGACGCAGGGCGTAGCTCGCCCGGTCGCGCACGCCGGTCTCCAGCCCCAGCTTCGCCACGGGCGTGAACCCCAGCACCTTCTCGTAGAAGTGCGCCGCCTGCTTGGCGTTGCCGACGTAGAACTCGACGTGATCAAAACCCTGGATGGGCAAAAAGTCGGTGCTCATGCACGATCTCCCTCGTCGCTGCCATCGGCGCACGCGGTCCCACGCCCTCGTGGGCGGCGCCCCGCCGTCCTCGACCGCGCGAATGCGTCCAGCTTCCTGATTCTACCGGGCGAAGAGCGAGGCGACCACGCCGTCCGCGGGGAGCTTGGCGCATGAAAAACCCCGCCTCCGATGCCGCGGAGACGGGGCGACCTTGAGTGCGGCTGACGCCGCTGAATCCGCTACGGAATCGTGAACACGGCCAAGCAGTGCCTGCACGCCGGCGGCATGCACGGGAAGCCGTTGGAGTCCTGAATGTCGATGATCTCCAGAACGTAGGTGCCGGAGGGCAGGCGGATGGAGTTCTTCGCAAGCCCTCGCGGATCGGTTGGCGGCATGGGGTGCTGTCTGATGCGCCCGTTCTCGACCTGCGTCGTCTGGCATAGGATGGACCAGCCCACCGCCGGCGAGCCGTTATTGACGAGCTTGATCTTGATATCAACCTTGTCGAGCTGCTGACCGTCCACCACGGCGCTGAGCCTGCGAACTTCGGGTGCGCAACCCTCGATGCGAAGGACGCGGAAGCCGATGTCCGGCGCCGAGGTCCGCGTCTGCTCCGTCGAGCGGATGGCGGCGCTCATTCCGCCGGATCCGTCGTCAAACGTCCCGCCGCGGACGGCGCGGTAGTTCACCAGCAGACAGTGATCCTGCAGCCACTCGCCGACGTTGCCGCTGAGGTCGTACAGTCGCCAGGGGTTGTTCGTGTCGTGAGACCGGGTGAAGCCGTCACCCATGAGGTTTTCGCCGTTGTAGTATCCCATCGGCGTGATCCACGGCTCGTAGGCGTCGCGGCTGTTGCGGAAGTTCGAGTCTTCGTTCACCACCGCGTCGCGCCCGATGGCGTAGATCCAGTGGTCCGGCGAAACGTATTCGTTGCCCGGCCCGCGGCGTTCCGTGTCCGGCGCGGCCGTGTCGTAGGCGGCGGCCTTGTACCATTCGTTGTAGAGGTTCTGCTGACGGCTGATGGGACCGTTGCCATACCCGAGGTTGTCCATGGGCAGCCGGAACCCGTGCACGTCGCTGACCAGCCGGGCGCGCTCTTCGTCGTTGAGATCCCGCCCCAGCCAGCTCACCGTGTCGATCACGACCGGATGCCAGTCTTCTTCCCGCGGGCCTTCGGTGTAGCAGATCTGCTCAACGCCCAGCCCCTGATCGAGCGTCAGCCAGTTGCAGAACTTCACGGCGCCGATCCAACCGACACCGGTGGCGGGGTGGTTTTCATACCCGCCCGCGACCGCATAGCGCGAGCCGGGTGGCGCTGCACGATTGTACGTGATGATGGGGCACGCGCCGCCGTTGCGCGAGTCGCAGTTGTCGCTGAGGTCGTATAGTGCGTCCTTGAAGTATCCCGACGTCAGACCGACGTCGCCGCTGGCGTCGTACAGCATGTTCGCGCCGCGCTCGTTGCCTGGGTTGGCCTCGGCATCATTGAGAAACTCGGCAAACTCAACGTTGCTGACCTCGAATTGGCCTATCTTGAAGGAATAGGCCGGTCCGGCGCCCCCGCCGGGAACCGTGCTGAGTGCAAGTTCGAACCTCGGCCCCTGTCCGGCGTGGACGAATCCAGCCAGGCACAGGGTCGCCGCCGCGCAGACCGCAAGACAGGTCTTCATCCAGATCCTCCGCCTCCAGGAGCCGAAAGAAAACACGCACGATCCCCTGCCGCGCAGGAAACTCGTGAGCTACCGCTTAAGCTGTCAGGCTGCACCGATGCCGAAAGTCGAAGGGGCCGCGCCTCGGTCGATCGACGAGCATCGTTCCTTCAGAACGAAGTGACCAGACTTGTACTCGGCCACCTCGCGTCATCATCTTAAACAAAAGGCCGCTCTGCCAGTCGGGAATCTACCCAAAACTGCGCACGCGACCTCGATTCATGCAGGGGCTGAAGCATCTGCGCGCATCCGAACCTGCGGACGATGCACATCCTCATGCGCCGCGGCGTCGAAGGAGCGCGACCGCACCGCCCGCCGCCAGCAGCAGCAGCGAGGCCGGCTCGGGAATGAACGTGTACGTAACCTTTGTCTCGACGGTGAGAAGCGGATCCTGAACCTCCAGCGTCCAGCGGTCGGGCGGCGTGCCGGTGAACTGGAGGTCATTGATCATGAGCAGCACGTCGACGGTGAAGTTCACGGTCCCTGGTCCGTTGGTGGCGTAGAGGTTCTCGCTGGGGAAGAACACGTCGCCCGCTTCGGCGTAGGCAAGCGGACCGCCGAAGTTCGTCCCATCCGGCGGCGTGGGGTCGAAGTTGGCGCCGTCGCCGTTGTCCACGTCCAGGAAGACCTGGTTGGTCATCTGCTGATGGAATTCGCTGGTGCCCACGCCGGGACCGGAGGCGAGCCAGCTTCGAATCATGCGCCCGTTCACCCGGGCCGTCTTGAACGGGTCGTCGTTGTCAGCGCCGAGGCGAACCGTGCCCGTGTGAAAGAACTCGATTTTCACGTCTTGCAGCGTGCGAGCGCCATTCTGCGTATCGAACGACGGCAGCGCAAGGACAACGTCGTTGTTCAAGTCGCTGGTGAACGACGCCATCTCGCTGAACGACATCTCGTCAGCCCACGCCGGCGCACCACACGCGAGCGCCACAATCAGGATCATGCTGCGCAGACTTTTCATGGATCCAGCCTCTTTCCTCGCTGCTCCGCGGTTGCACGACACGCAGTCACCCCCCAAGCGCGCCGCTCTCTCTTCGCTCCGCAAGCTCGATCGGGCTCCCGCCGTCCTCACAGCCTGAGCGGTTGCGTTGCGCCGAGGGGGGCACAACACAATCGTTCAAAACCCGACACCTACAACTCTGCCATCGTCCAATTATGAGGAAATCGCCTCCCGAATCAAGGCTTTTTACTCCGCATGGCTAAGTTAACGGGCGCGAGGCAAGCTCCGCAGAAGCATAATCGCGTGGATTATCCTCCCTGGCGGCGGACCCCAACTATCCGTCCGCGCCGCGCATTCGACTTAACTCATTTAATTGTAAATGGTTGCGCAAATACCAGGGTCCAAGGCCGCCATGCCCTGTAACCCGCTGTTATCGAACATCGGCAAGGCGTGGCACCTCGGGTTATCGGGCTTGCGATGTTCGATTTCCCGACCTCCCGCATTGCAACCGCCTCGGGTTCAGCTTGGATAGACCACCACTTTGCCGAATCTGTCCGCATCGGTCTGCCGCGCGTGCGCTTCTCGAATCTGCGAAAGCGGATACGCACGGTCGATGACGGGCTTGATTCTGCCGAGCGCGACAAGTTGTATCACCTCGTGCAGATCGGAGGGCGTTCCCAGCGTCGAGCCGAGGATGCTCTGCGCCGCGTAGAAGAAGCGACCGAGGTCGAAGGACACCTCCGCCCCCTGGGTTGTTCCGCAGACGACGAGCCGGCCCCCTTTCGCGAGTGCGTCGACGCTCGACTTCCACGTCATCGCGCCGTTGTGGTCGATGACCACGTCAGCGCCGCGCCCGGAGGTGACCTCGCGCACGCGCGCGGCGACGTCCTCCTTCGTGTAGTCGATGACCGGGTCCGCGCCGAGGTCCCGCGCGCGCAGCGCCTTCTCGGGCGAGCCGGTGGTTGCAATCACATTCGCGCCCGCATGACGCGCCATCTGAATCGCCGCGTGACCGACGCCCCCGCCGGCCGACTGCACGAGCACCGTTTCGCCCGCCTTCAATCCCGCCCGCGCGAAGAGCATGTGCCAGGCGGTCAGGAACGCGATGGGCAGGCAGGCCGCGTCGAACCACGAGACCGAGGCGGGCTTCTCAAGCAAGACCGCGGCGGGCACGGCGACCCGTTCGGCGCAGCCGCCGTCACGATGTGCGCCGAAGATCTGAAAGTCGTCGCAGAGCGGATAGTACCCGCGGAGCTTCTCGATGCTCTGGTTTTTCGCGTAGCAGGGAAACGCGATGACCTCCTGCCCGACGCGCACGCCCTCCGCGCCGGGTCCAAGCTCCTCGACCACGCCGACGATGTCGCTGCCCGGGATCAAAGGCCGTGGAAAGGACTTTCCGCGCCGCACCCACACGTCCAGGTGATTCAGCGAGCACGCCTTGACGCGAACGAGCACTTCGCCCGCTCCTGGCCGGGGATCGGGGCGATCGCCGTACTGAAGCGCCTCCGGACCGCCGAAAGATTCGAGCCATGCGGCTTTCATAAAACGCTCGCCTCGGTTCCCGTGGCTGTTCGTCCAGGGATGTTCCCACTCGCGCCGTTCCAGAACCCCCGACCCGGGTCGGGGGGCGGTCTGCAAAGGCTTGCGCCCCCGCACGTGTGTACGGGGTTCTGAAAGACGTCGCTCAAACGATAGGGCAGATTCGCAGTTCCTGAAACAGTCGCGCCAGAAAGACCGGGTGGATCCAGGCCGTGTGCCCGCCGTGATGGTTTCTGCTTTTCCACTCGGGAGTCCAGACGAGCGACTCCAGTTTAGCGTGCAGGGCGGTCTGCTCCGGCGTTGTCCCTTTTCCCGGGCGGAAGCCCACGCGCCCTGCGGAACTGGTGTGCACGCGGTCGATGGTGCCGAAGAGCCGCGTGCCCGCGCCCAGCAGGAAGCAGTCGCGCCGGCTGACGCCCACGACGCAGCGGCGCACGTTTCGCAGCGCCGGCGCGAGGTCGTAACCCGGCGACAGCGCCGGCGCGAGGAGAATGACCGTGTCCACCAGGCCGCTGCGCTTCAACTTCTCCAGCGCGAATACGGCGATGCCGCAGCCGCCGCTGTAGGCCGCGACGTGAATCCTGCGCTGCGGAGTCGCGCGGTGCAGCGCGTTGATCTTCCTCGCCAGCCGGCAGGCCGCCAGGCGGTTGCGTTTCAAACCCATCAGGTCCGCCAGCATGTTGCCGCGGGGCCGGGAGTGCCAGTCGAACAGCACCGTGTGCATGGGCGTTCCCAGGGAGCGCAGGGCGCGTCGCATCATCAGCGGACCGAAGAACCACCCGCCCACGCCGTCGAGCATCACCAGCGTGGCTGGCGCGTCACCGTCCGCTTCCTCCGGGCGCCCGTGCCGCAGCAGCTCGTCCACCCAGTTCGACAGGACCGTGATGCGGTTGAAGAAGAAGCCCATGGATGCGGGTTTCAGGCAGGCGTCTTGAGATGGCAGGCGTCTTGAAATGGCGGGCGCGAGGGGAGACGCTCGGACGCCCACTCATCCCGTTGAACTCGGTCCCGTTGGCGCGGTGTTTGCAAGACCACGACAGCGAGCATTTTATGCGGTACTCCGAGGCGAAGGCCAGGCAGATTCCCCGCGGCGGTTGCAGTGCGGCGTGGCGACCCCTTTCCGCGGCTGCCCTTCCCCACGGCGGCGTCGTGCAACCTCGCGGTTGGCATCCCGTCTGATCTCCGTACAATCGGCCTGCCAGAATCGCAGGCGCGCGCACCAGTGGGAGGCTTGACCGCGGCGATTGCGGCGTGGGGGTACACCGTGGCGAACCAACCGGGCGAGGGGCTGTTCATCGATTCCGACTGGAAGGAAGAGGCCAAGCGCGAGAAGGAGAAGCTCGCCGCTGCGGAGGCAAAGGCGGCCCAGGAGGGCGCGGGCAAGCCTCGCTTCGCCGATCTGCTCAACCTGATGGTCATGCAGGTCATGGCCTCGCTGGGCGGGATGATGGGTCCGGGCGGGCAGCCGATGCCGCCGGACCTGCAGGCCGCGCGGTACTTTATCGACCTGCTGGGGCTGCTGGAGGAAAAGACAAGGGGGAACCTCTCCGAGGAGGAGAAGCAACTGCTGGAGCAGGTGCTGTACGAATTGCGGATGGAGTGGGTGCGCATCACCGGGGCCATGCCGCCGTCAGCGCCGTCGCCCTCCGCGCCCGCAGGGGGCTAGGATGAATCAGAACCCGTAGCACCCGCGAGGGCGATGGTACTTTGTCCGACCCCCCCAGCGCCCGCGAGGGAAAACGTCGACCAGGACGCGGGACTCCATCGCGGGCTTCGGGTTCGGAAAGATGAGGGTGCCGATGCCGCGTATCGTTGAGGCACGATCCGACAAAGTTCCGCCGCGGGCTGCTCGATGCCGCTGATCCCGATCCGCACTGAGTCCCCCATCCGCCGCACGCCGTGGGTCAACATCGCCCTCATCGGTTTGTGCATCGCCGCGTATCTGGCGTTCAACGTGGCAGGCGTTCCGGCGCTCATCGGGCTGAAACGCGACCTCGCCCTCTTCACCCTCCAGCCGCGGCCGCTCCAGTTCCTCACCTATCAGTTCCTCCACGCGGACCTGATGCACCTGGCCGCGAACATGCTCTTCCTCTGGGTGTTCGGCAGCAGCGTGAATGCCAAGATGGGGCACGGTCCATACCTGCTGCTGTACCTGGGGGGCGGGGTGTTCGCGGCATGGGGGTTCGCGATGACGGACGATCGCGGGGCGGAGTTGATCGGCGCGTCCGGCTCGATCGCGGCGGTGACGACGGCGTATCTCGTGTTGTTCCCGCTGAGCCGGGTGGTGATCCTGTCGCTGATGTTCGTGATCGGATTTTTCCGCGTTCCGGCTATGGTGTTGATTTTGTTGAAGGTTATTCTATGGGACGTGGTGGCGATGGGCGCGGACGAGGGCGGCAACGTCGCGCACGCGGCGCATCTGGCGGGATACGCGTACGGTTTCGGGGTCGCGCTGCTGCTGCTTCTGCTGCGCGGCGTGCCGCGGGATCATTACGATATGCTGGCGCTGTGGGATCGCGCGGCGCGGCGCTTCGCCTGGCGGCGCGCGATGGCCGGCGCGGGTGGCACAGCGACGATCGACGGCGCATGGATTCCGGGTCGCGTGGCCGCGCAGCGCACGACGACGGACACAGCGCGGCTGGATCGCGCGGCCGAGTTGCGGGACGTGATTTCGCGTCATCTCGCGGCGGGCGAAACTGAGCAGGCGTGTGCGGCGCAGGAAAGACTGATCGCGCTGGATGCATCGCTGTGTCTCAGTGAGCGCGACCAGATTCTGATCGGACGCGCGCACTACGAAGCTGGACGGAGTCCGCAGGCGGCGGCGGCGTTCGAGCGATTTCTCGCGGTGTATCGCGGCTCGACCGAAGCGCCGGCGGTGGGGCTGCTGCTGGGCGTGATTTACGCGCGAGACTTGCAGCGCTACGAATTGGCAGACGGGGTTTTGACCTCCGCGCTGGATCGCCTGACGGATGCGGCGCGGCGCGAGCAATGCCTGCACTGGCTGCGGCACGTGCGCGCGGCGTTGGGGCGACCGACGATGGAGGGGTGAACCGGGCGCGCGGGAAGAGCCGGGTTCGGGAAGATTTACCTAAAGAGCGTGCAGCCGGATCGAACGAAGAGCGTTGGCGGCGGGCGGGATTCCCGTCGCGGTGATGAGGATGATGCGGCGTCCGGCGCGAGGTCGCGCGCGGGCGGCTGTCACCGATTTACGGAAAGGAGTCTGGACATGCAGGAAATCGCGTACGTCAACGGCGTGTTCTGCCCGATGGAGCAGGCGACGGTCTCGATCAACGACCGCGGATTCCAATACGGCGACAGCGTTTATGAAGTCATCGCGGCGTACGGCGGGCGACCCTTCCGCATGGCCGATCACCTGCACCGCCTCGGCACGAGCCTGTCGGCGCTGCGGATCGAGCTGGATCTCACCACGCTGAAGATCGAATCGCTGGTGCGCGAGGGGCTGACGCGCTGCGGCTTCGACGAGGCGATGGCCTACATTCAGATCACGCGCGGCGTCGCTCCGCGGACGCACATTGCCCCGCCCGGAATCAAGCCCACCGTCGTCATGACGTTTCGCCCGCTGCCGCAGGTCTCCGCGCCGGCGAAGGAGCACGGGGTGGCGCTGATGACCGCGGCGGAGATCCGCTGGGCGATGTGCTACGTCAAGGCCACGACGCTGCTCCCGAACGTTCTGACGCGGATGGACGCTCGGGCGGGCGGCTTCCACGATGCGATCTTTGTCGCGCCCGACGGGGACGTTCGCGAGGGCACTTCGTCCAACGTGGTGATGGTGAGGGGCGGGCGGCTCGTGTTCCCCTGCCGCGACGCGTCCATTCTTCACGGCGTGACGCTGCTGACCGTCACGCAGTGCGCGGAGCATCTGGGTATCGCGTGCGAGGAGCGCCCCGTGCACATCGACGAACTTCGCGCCGCGGACGAGATGTTCCTCACCAGCACGACGGAGGAAGTGCTGCCGGTGACGTCCCTGGACGGCCGGCCCATCGCCGACGGGCAGGTCGGCGCGATCACGCGGCGCATGATGGCGACGTATCACGACCTGGCGAGAGGTCTGGGTGTTTTTCAGGACCGGCGCCGTAACTCGGCGTAAGGCGGGCACGCCGCTGGTCAGAGCCGCGCCCGGAAGAGATCAGCGCCGCGCCCACAGGCGATCAGAGCCGCGACCGGAAGAGATCAGAGCCGCGATCGTGAGGGAGCGAGTTCTGACACTCAGAAGCGGAATCGCTCCCGCAGGGTCGCGGCTTGGACAGGATGCAATTTCAACGAGGCGCACACCAGCGCACTTACGGGAGCCGTCCGTTGAGCACACGACGATCTTTTCTCAGACAATCCTGCGCCGCCGCCGCTTTCGGATATGTGGCGGCGTTTCGCAACGACGCGGTGGCGCGCGTGCGCGCGGCGGTCGCCGATGCGGGCGGCGCCACGCCGCAGGAGCTGGCGTCCCACGAGGACTTCTGGTTCCAGGTCCAGCGGGCGTACGACGTGGACCGCTCGATCACCAACCTCAACAACGGCGGCGTCGCGCCGGCGCCGAGCATGGTCCTCGCGGCGCAGGGTCGTAACGAAGCGATCACCAATCACGCGCCCTCGCGCTATCTCTGGGCCGTGCTGGACCCGCAGGTGGAAACCGTTCGCAGGCGACTGGCCGACCACTTCGGCTGCGACGCCGAAGAAATCGCCATCACGCGGAACTCGAGCGAAGCCCTGCAGATCTGCCTGTTCGGTCTGGACCTCAGGCCCGGCGACGAGGTGCTGGCCACGGCGCACGACTACCCGCGCATGCTCAACACGCTCAAACAGCGCGAGGCGCGCGAGGGCATCGTGCTCAGGACCTTCGAGTTCGACACACCGCCGAAGTCCAAGGCCGAGCTGGCGGCGCTCTTCGAGAAAAACGTGACGCCGAAGACCCGCGCGATCCTCATGTGCCATATCACCAACCTGACGGGGCAGATCTTCCCGGTCAAGGAGGTCGTGCACATGGCGCGGCAGCGCCACATCGAGGTCATCGTCGATGGCGCGCACGCCTTCGCGCATTTCCCGTTTCATCACGCCGACCTCGACTGCGACTACTACGGGACCAGCCTGCACAAGTGGTGCTCCGCGCCGATCGGCACCGGATTCCTCTACGTCCGCAAGTCGAAGATCGCCAACCTCTGGCCGCTCATGGCCGCGCCGGACCCGAAGAAGGACGACATCCGCAAGTTCGAGGAAATCGGCACACACCCGACGGCGCCGCGGCTGGCGATCGCGGAGGCGCTGTCGTTTTACGAGGGCATCGGCGCCGAGCGGAAGATCGCGCGGCTGACCTACCTGCGCGACCGCCATGCAGCGCGACTCACAAAGCTGCCGAAGGTGCGCTGTTACACGAGCCTGGAGGCGGGCATGGGCGGGGCGATCTGCACGCTCGGCGTGGAAGGGCTGGACGCCGGCGCGCTGACCGGGTGGTTGTGGGACAAGCACAAGATCGTCGTGACGCCCATTGTGATCGGAGCGGTTAACGGCATCCGCATCACGCCCAACACGTACACGACGCTGGCGGAGGTGGATCGCTTCGCCGATGCGTTCGAGCACGCCGTCAACCACGGCATCGCGTAGCCGCGCGCGAGTGCGAGCCCGGCGCGGCGGGGCAGGTCTCCGACCTGCCAGGGTTTCTGCAGCTTTCCGAGCTGCGCGTCCCCTGCCCCACCTTGGTTCAGCTCCGCCGCCGCATTACCATCAGCCCGCATCGAGCATCCAACATCCTGAAAGGCAGGTCATGCCATGACAACGCACGCGAACGTGGAGAAGGTCATCATCATCGGATCCGGTCCCGCCGGCTGGACGGCCGCGATCTACGCCGCGCGGGCGAACCTCGCCCCGCTCGTGTTCGCCGGCCGGCCCAAGCAGACGCCGACGACGATCCTCCCCGGCGGACAGCTCATGCTCACCACGGAAGTTGAGAACTACCCGGGCTTCCCGCACGGCGTGGACGGACCGACGCTGATGTGGCACTTCGAGCAGCAGGCCGTGCGGTTCGGCACGCGCGTCGTCAGCGACAAGGGATTCGACCCCGACGTCTCCGACCGCTTCAACGGGCACGACGCCGCCTATCACGACTGCGCGAGCGTGGATCTTGGCAGCCGTCCGTTCAAAGTCGTCGGCGAGGACGGAACCGAGTACCGCGCGCAAAGTGTGATCGTCGCCACCGGCGCGACGGCCAACTGGCTGAACCTGCCCAACGAGCAGCGGCTGGCGCGCAGCGGAGGGGGCGTCAGCGCCTGCGCCGTGTGCGACGGGGCTTTGCCGGCGTTTCGCAACAAAGACGTCGCGGTCATCGGCGGCGGCGACTCGGCCATCGAGGAAGCGTCATATCTGACCAAGTTCGCGTCCAAGGTGTACCTCATTCACCGCCGCGATCAGCTTCGCGCCAGCAAGATCATGCAGCAGCGGGCGCTCTCCAATCCCAAAATCGCGCCACAGTGGAACAAGACGGTCGCCGACGTGCTCGGTGATCAGCACATCACCGCCTTGCGATTGAAGGACACGGTGACCGGCGCGATGTCTGACCTGCCGGTGTCCGGCATGTTCTGCGCCATCGGTCACACCCCGGCGACCGCCTTCCTCGGCGGACAACTCTCGCTCGACGCCAAGGGGTACATCAAGCTGACGGACGCCTTCCGCTCGATGGCCAGCGTGGACGGTGTGTTCGCCGCGGGCGATTGCGTGGACAGCGTCTATCGCCAGGCGATCACGGCCGCGGGCATGGGCTGCAAGGCGGCGATCGACGCGGAGCGGTGGCTCGCCGACAAGGGCGTGCACTGAGCAGAGGTGAATGTGGCACCGGTGTCCAACCTGTTCCTAATGCCCAGGTTCCCAACCGGTCTCTGTGGCACCGGTTTCCAACCGGTGGCTGTAGCCCAGGTTCCCAATCGGTGCCTGTGGCACCGGTTTCCAACCGGTGGCTGTAGCCCAGGTTTCCAACCGGTGGCGGTAGCACAGGTTTCCAACCTGTGCAGCATTCCAAACCCACGTCTCGGCAGAATCGTGACGCATCCGCAGGCCCGATTCACATCGACGGAGTGCCACCCACAGATTCCATGCCGACAGCTTCGCGCTTCGTCACGCGCCCCGCGCCCAGCAGCGAATACAGCGCCGGGATCATCATCAACGTCAGCAGGTTGTCCGAAATGACGCCGCCGATCACCACCGTCGCCAGCGGGCGCTGCACTTCCGCGCCGATGCCCGTGTTCAGCGCCATGGGGATGAAGCCCAGCGCGGCCACGGTCGCCGTCATCAGGATCGGGCGCAGGCGCATGACGCGCGTTTCTTCGATCGCCTCAGGCAGCGCGACGCCCGCGGCAAGGCGTTGGCGCAGCGTCGAAACGAGCACCAACCCATTGAGCATGGACACGCCGGACACGGCCACGAAGCCCACGCCCGCGGCAATGGTGAACGGCATGTCCCGCAACCACAGCGCGACGATGCCGCCCAACGCGGCGAACGGCGCGCCGGAGAAGATGATCAGCGCATCGCGCACCGATCGCACGCTCAAGTAGAGCAGCACCAGGATCATCGCCAAGGCCAGCGGAACGACAACCGAGAGCCGCTTGCTCGCACGGATGAGGTGCTGATACTGACCGCCGAGCGTCCAGTGATACCCCACGGGCAGTCTCAACTCCGCATTCAATCTGCCCGCTGCTTCGCTGACGAACCCGCCCAGGTCGCGGCCGCGCACGTTGCACTGCGCAATGATCCGGCGCTTCTGCCACTCACGGTTGATGGTGGCCGGTCCTTCAACCTGGCGGAGGGTCGCCAGGCGGTGCAGGGGAAGCTGCTCGCCGGAAGCCGTGGTGATCAGCAGGTCCGACAGGGCGGCAACATCCCGCGCCACATTCTCGCCGAGCTTGACCACGAGGTCGAACCGGCGGTCCCCTTCGCGGACCTGTCCGACCGTGATGCCGCCGAGGGCCTCGATCATCTCCAGTACGTGCGCCGCGGGCACGCCGTGGCGCGCGACGGCGTCCTGATCGATGCGCACTTCCACCACCGGCAGCCCGGTGATCTGCTCGACCGAGACGTCCGCGCTGCCGGGGATCGACTTGAGGATCGTCTCCGCGGCGCGAGCCTGCTGTTTCAAAACCTCCAGGTCTTCGCCGAAAATCTTGACCCCCACGTCGGCGCGAATCCCGGCGATCATCTCGTTCATGCGCATTTCAATCGGCTGACTGAAGGCGACGTTCATGCCGGGCAGGCGCGCCAATTCCTCGTCCAGGCGCTCCACGAGTTCGTCCTGGGAAGTCGCGCGCTTCCATTGCTCGCGCGGCTCGAGCGTCAGAAAAATGTCCGTCAATTCCAGTCCCATCGGGTCGGTCGCAATCTCCGCCGAGCCGGTCCGGCTCCAGACGTCCCGGATTTCATCCGGAAAGCGTTCCAACAGCAGTTGCTCAATCCGTGTTCCATAGCGCAGCGATTCATCCAGCGACACGCCGGCCAACCGGACCGTGTTCATGACAATGGCCATTTCGGACAGACGCGGAATAAACTCCGCGCCCAGGCCGGCCCCTAGCCACACGCCGCCGCCCAACAAGACCAGTCCGCCGGAAAGCGTCAAAACACAGTGACGCACCGCCGCGCGGATGAGGGGTCTGAAAATCGCCTGCAACAGACGGATCAATGCGTTTTCCTTCGCGGCATGTTGCTTGCGGCGAAGGAACAGACTGCACAACACCGGCATGAGCGTCAGCGACAACACCAGCGAACTGGCCAGGGCGAACAAGACCGTCAGCGCCATCGGCCGGAACAGTTTGCCTTCGATTCCTTCGAGCAGAAGAATGGGCAGATAGACGACCATGATGATAAGTTCGCCGAACATCGTGGGTCCGCGAACTTCAATCGCCGCGTCGCGCACGACCTCCCGCGCGGGTCGCGCCTCTCCGGCCTGCTCCAGGCGGCGGACGCAGTTCTCCACCATGATGACGGTGCTGTCCACGACCAGGCCGAAGTCTATGGCGCCCAGACTGAGCAGACTGGCGGCAATGCCGAAACGCACCATGTTGTTGAAGGCGAAAAACATGGAAAGGGGGATAGCCAGTGCTACGATCAGGCCGGCGCGCAGGTGGCCGAGGAATACAAACAACACCGCCACCACGAGAATGGCGCCCTCGTACAAGTTGCGCTTCACGGTCGCGATGACTCTGTCAACCAGCTCCGTGCGCTCGTACACCACGCGGACTTCCACGTCCTCGGGCAGCGACTTGCGCGCTTCGTCCAGCTTGGCCTCGAGCCGCTGCGTCACGTCATGGCTGTTCTCGCCCATGAGCATGAAGCCCAGCCCGTGGACGATCTCTCCCTTCCCGTTGGCGGTGACACCGCCGCGACGGATCTCATAACCTTCTCGCACCTCGGCCACGTCGCGGATGCGAATGGGCACGCCGTCGTGCGCCTCGATGACAATGTTGCCGACTTGATCGAGGTTGGTGGTCAGCGCCAGACCATAGATGACGTGCAGTTCCCCCGCCTGTATCAACTGCCCGCCGCCGACGCTGAGGTTGTTGTGTTGCAGTGCGTCGCGCACGTCGTCGAGCGTCAGGGAGTGTTTGACGAGCGCGGCCGGCTGCACAAGCACCTGGAACTGGCGGCGCTGCCCGCCCCACGTGTTTACCTCGGCCACGCCGGAGACGGACGCCAGTTGCGGCTTGATGATCCAGTCCTGAATCGTGGTCAGTTCCGTGAGGCTCCGCGTCGGACTGGTCACAATATAATGAAAGATCTCCCCCAGTCCCGTGGCAATCGGTCCAAGCTCAGGTCGATCCACGCCCTCGGGCAATTCCGCAGACTGCAGTCGCTCGCTTACCATCTGGCGCGCGAAGTAAATGTCCGTGCCGTCTTCAAACACGGCCGCGAGCTGGCAGAATCCGAACTTGGAAACCGACCGGACTTCCGTCAACTTGGGCAGGCCGGACACCACGCGCTCCAGCGGCGCCGTGATCTGCTGTTCGATCTCCACTGGACCCAGCGACGGCGCCACGGCATTGACCTGCACCATCACGGGGGTGGTGTCCGGGAAGGCGTCGATGGGCAGATGGCGCAGAGCAACCAGCCCGGAGCCGATCAGCGCCGCCGTCAGGACGATGACCAGAAAGCGGTTCTGCAGTGACCAGATGATGATCCGGTTGAGCATTCAGGCAGTCCCCGAGCTTGAATGGTGCAAATCCTGAGGTTCGCAGTCGAGTATGGAGATTCCCATAAGGCTCCAATGATGGGGAATATGCAGCGGCACAGGTTGGAATCCTGTGCTACACTCACCGGTTGGAAACCGGTGCCACACATCGCCGATTCTCAATCATCCGGGCAGCAGCCGGCCCCGATGCTGCTCTTCATGATTTCTGTCTTGAGCAGATAACTGCCGGTGGTGACGACGCTTTCCCCCTCCGTCACGCCGCCGCGAATTTCCACGAGGTCCTGTGTTTCGTAACCGAGCGACACTTTTCGAGGCTCGAATTCCCGTTCGGACTTGCGAACGAAGACGATGTTGCAGCACCCGTCCCATTGCAGCGCGGGCTTGGGCACGGTGAGCAGGGGCTGCTCCTCGAGCACGCGGACCTTCGCGTGCGCGAACATGTTGGCGCGCAGGGCAGAGGATGCGTTGTGCAGCTCGGCTCGTGCCTTGAGCGTCCGGGTCCGGGGGTCCACCTCCGTGCTGATCCAGGAGATGCGCGCCTCCGGGATCGGTCCGCTTGCGCCGTCGATGTCCACCTGCACCGGCTGCCCCAGCGCCAGCAGCGCCGCGTCGGACGAATGGAGATCCAGCATCGCCCACATCCGCGACGTATCCGCCACCGCGAACAGGGCGCGCGTCGTATCCACGCTCTCCCCCACGACCGCGCTGCGCTCGACCACGAGACCGTCGAACGGGGCGACCAGTTCCAGCAGTGAACTGAGGTCCTTGGATTGCTCCAATCCCTGCACGCGGGAGTCGTCCCAGCCCAGCGTGTGCAGCCGCAGGCTCGCCTTCCGGACGTCCATCTGACTGGAGATGAGGCGGGCCTCGGCTTCGAGCAGATCCTTCATCGGCGTGCCTGAACGCTCGTGCAGCTCCCGTTCGCGGTCGCTGTTTTTTTCCGCCAGGTGCAGCGAAGCGACGGCCTGAAGGTAGTCGGCCTTCGCCTGGGCGAACTCCGCGGAATCGACGACGGCCAGCACGTCGCCGCGGCGCAGGGCGGACCCCAGGTCTACGCGGACCTCGCTGAGCAGGCCTGGCGCGCGCGGGGTCAGCCGCGCGAAGCGATTGAGGTCGTACCCCAGTTGAGCGTTGCAGGAGATCGTCTGACTGATGGGCTTTCGTTCCACCGGGGCGAACTCCAGTCCCGCTCTTCGAACCGTCTCGGCGTCGGCCAGCGTCACGAGCGTCTTGCCCGTCTCACACCGCGCGTTGGGCGCCTGCGAGTGACGCGTTGGCGAAATCGTCCCATCCCCGTTGATGGCGCCAGCCGGAGCCGCCGCCGCGCGTGGGGCATCCTGTCCGGCACGCTCCGCCGCCGGCTTGTCCGAACCGCCCTCGCCATTGCAGATCTTGCAGAGCGATTCCGGGCAGTCGTGTCCGGCGCACCAATCGTTCTTCTTCTTGAACGCCGCGACCAGCTTGTCATGACACTTCCAGCACAGCGCCTCGGGGACGCCGTGCCCGGCGCACATGCCGAGTTTTTCAACGAGCGTCGGGTCGCACCAGGGACACTCCGCCGGCGCCAAACCGTGCTCGGCGCACACCGATCCATCCGCGGCGGATTCCCCTGCAATCCGCGGACGCCGCAGTGCATACCAGACTCCGCCGGCCACGACGCCCGCGACCATCGTCAAGGCGAGGATGTTCCTCATGTTTCATGCTCCCCACGAAGCCTCAGGCAAGGTGTCTGACATCACCCGCGGAATCGTTCCCAGCCGAAGCGGCGACTTCCAACGGGCCGGTCTGCGGCGTCTCCCACTCTTGTTCAACCGGCTCCGGCCCGCCTCCCTTGTCCCATGCCGTGAAGATGCGGTACAGCGCCGGCAGCACGACCAGCGTCAGCAGCGTGCTGGTGAGAAGTCCGCCGATGACCACGGTCGCCAAGGGACGCTGCACTTCGGCGCCGGTGCCGGTTGCAATCGCCATGGGCACGAACCCCAGCGAGGCCACCAGCGCCGTCATAAGCACCGGCCTCAGCCGCGTCAGGCTGCCCCGGATGATCGCCTCGTCGCGCGACAGACCCTCGCGGCGAAGCTGGTTGATGAAGCTGACCATCACCAGACCGTTCAACACGGCCACGCCGGAAAGCGCGATGAAGCCGACGGCCGCGGAAATGGAGAACGGCATGCCGCGCAGATACAGCGACAGAATGCCGCCGGTCAGACCGAGCGGCACGGCGCTGAAGACCAGCAGGGAATACTTCACGCTCTTGAAGGTGCTGAACAGCAGGAGGAAGATCAGCAGGAAGCAGAGGGGCACCACGATCGTGAGGCGTTCCTTCGCGGCGACCAGGTTCTCGTACTGGCCGCCCCACACGAGCCAGCCTCCCGGCGGCAGCGCGACGGACTTCATCCTCTCCTGGGCTTCCGCCACGAACGAACCCAGATCGCGCCCGCGGACATTGCACTGCACGACGATGCGGCGTTTTCCGTTCTCGCGGCTGATCTGGTTGGCGCCCTCGGCGACCTCGATGCTGGCTATCTGACCCAGGGGAACGAAACCCATCTCGTGTTTCGGGATCAGGTCGCCGTGCGTCCCACCCAGGGAGGCAAGCCGGACTCCCTGCGCAGGCTCTTCCTCGCCGCGCGGCAGGGGAATCGGCAGCGTCTCCAGCGTTTCGGGACGTCCGCGCAAGGCGTCGGGGAGCCGGACGACGAGATCGAAGCGGCGGTCCCCTTCGAAGACCAGTCCGGCCTGCCGCCCGCCCATCGCCGCGGCGACCACGTCCTGCACGTCGGCGATGTTCACACCGTATCGGGCGATCGCGGCGCGCTCGATGTCAATCGTCATCACCGGCAGGCCGGTCGTCTGCTCCGTCTTGGCGTCCGCGGCGCCGGGGATGCTCTGCAGGACGGCGAGAACCTGCTGAGCGGACTGCTCCATCTTCTCGAAGTCGTCGCCATACACCTTGACCGCCACGTCGCCGCGCACGCCGGAGATCAACTCGTTGAAGCGCATCTGGATCGGCTGCGTGAATTCGTAGTTGTTCCCCGGCAGCGCCTTGACCGTCAGCTCGATGAGCTTGATGAGCTTGCCCTTGTGGCCTTCCACTTCTGGCTCGCCGTGCCCCTCGCCGCCGTGCGCGTGTTCGTCCACCGCGCCGTGACCTGCGAGCTGCTCCATTTCTTCGATCCGCTGGGCGATCAACCGGTCCAGTTCGGCCTCGCTGCGCCACTCCTCGCGCGGTTTGAGGATGATGAACGTGTCCGAAACGTTGGGCGGCATGGGGTCGGTCGCCATCTCGGCCGTGCCCGTCTTCGAGTACACGAAGGCAACCTCGGGCTGGGAGGCAACGCAGCGCTCCACATCCGCCTGCATCAGCCCTGCCTGCGTGAGCGCGGTGCTGGGGATGCGCATGGCGTGCATGGCGATGTCCTTTTCGTCAAGGGTCGGCACGAACTCCTGCCCCAGGCGCGCAAACAACAGCAGTGACGCCGCGAAGGACGCAACGGCAAGCAGCATTACAGCCCAGCGCAGCCGCATCGACCAGCGCACCGTGGGTTCATACAAGACCTTCACCCAGCGGATCGCAAAGACCTCCGTCTCCTTGACCTTGCCGCGGATCAGGATGGCGACCAGCGCCGGGACGAACGTGAGCGACAGGATGAAGGCCGCGATCAGCGCGAAGATCACGGTCATCGCCATCGGGTGAAACATCTTCCCCTCGATGCCGGTCAGCGCGAGGATGGGAACGTACACCGTGATGATGATCGCCTGCCCGTACACCGACGGCTGGATCATCTCCTTGGCGGCGATCATCACCTCGTGCAACCGTTCCTGCATGGAAAGCCCGCGCCCAACCGCTTGTTGCTTGTGCGCCAGCCTCCGCAGGCAGTTCTCGACGATGATCACGGCCCCGTCCACGATCAGCCCGAAGTCGATGGCGCCCAGCGACATGAGGTTGCCGCTCACTTTGTACTGCACCATGCCTGTAGCCGTCATGAGCATGGAGAGAGGGATCGCGGAAGCGCAGATGAGCGCCGCGCGGATGTTGCCCAGCAGCAGGAAGAGCACGGCGATGACCAGCACGGCGCCTTCCAGCAGGTTCTTCTGGACCGTCTTGATCGTCGCATCGACCAGCTTTGTGCGATTCAACACGGGCTTGACGCGCACGCCCGGAGGCAAGGAGCGCAGAATCTCCGTCACCTTCTCATGAACCGCCGCGGCCACCGTGCGGCTGTTGGCGCCGAGCAGCATGATGGTCGTCGCCACGACGACTTCTTCACCGTTCTCGCTGGCCGAGCCGCTGCGCATTTCGCGGCCCACACCGACGCCCCCCGGCGTCACGACGTCGCGCACGTAGATCGGCACGCCGTTCCGCGTGCCGACCACGATGGTCTCGATCTGCTCCACGCGTTCGATGTGTCCCGTGGCGCGGACGACGTACGCCTCGCCTTTGTGCTCGATGTACCCGGCGCCGGTGCTGACGTTGTTGCGTTCCAAGGCCTCGATCACGTCGTGGAACGTAAGCCCGTAGCTGACCAGCTTCATTGGATCGGGCTGAACGTGATACTGCTTCACATACCCGCCGATCGCCTCGACGCCGGCCACGTCTTTGACGCCCTTGAGCTGCGGTCGAACGATCCAGTCCTGCACCTCGCGCAGATACGCCGACTGCTCCAGATCGGTGACCAGCCGTTGACCCTCGGGAGTCAGGTAAGCGCCGTCGCGCTGCCAGCCGGGCGTTCCGTCGGCCACGGGCGCGCCCTTGCCGTGCGGGTGCTCGTACTCGACCGTGTACATGTAGATTTCGCCCAGACCGGTGGCGATGGGACCCATGACCGGCTCGGCGCCGGGCGGCAGACTTTCCTTGGCTTCTCCGAGGCGCTCGGACACCTGCTGGCGTGCGAAGTAGATGTTCACGTCATCCTCGAACACCGCTGTCGTCTGCGAAAAGCCGTTGCGCGACAGGGACCGCGTCGATCGCAGTCCGGGGATGCCCGCCAAGGCGGTCTCGATGGGAAAGGTGACCTGTCGCTCGATTTCGATCGGCGAGAGCGACGGGAACAGAACGTTGATCTGCACCTGGTTGTTGGTGATGTCCGGGACGGCGTCGATGGGCAAGTGTTGGAACGAGTACACCCCGACGCCGGCGGCGATGCCCGCAAACAGCATGACCATCCACCGGTTGCGGATCGAGAAATGAAGGATCGATTCCAGCATGACGAGCGGATTCCCTTGGGATTATCAACTTCTCAGTGTTCGTGTGCCGCGGCGCCTTTGCCCAGCTCGGCCTTCAGGATGAACGTGCCGCCCTTGACGAACGACTCGCCCTCGGCCAATCCGGAATAGACGGGGACCATGCCGGCGACCGGTTTTCCGAGAACGACGGGGCGGGGGGAAAACGTGTTGGACTCGCCGGGGACCGGGACAAAAACCGAAGGCAGGCCTTCCACGGTCTGGATCGCGTCTTCCGGGACGGCGACCCGCGGCGCCGGATCCGGGTCGGCGGGATTCGTCGCCGTGATTTCGACTTGAACGAACATGCCGGGACACAGCGTCCCGTGTTCGCACTGGACGGCGACGCGGACCTGGGCCGAGCGCGTGCGCGGGTCCACCATCGGCGAGATGTATGACACCTGACCCGGGTGCTTGTGTCCGCTGAGTGTATCCGACCTGATCCAGGACGCGGCGCCCAAGCTCACTTCGTGCAGGCGTGCGTCGGGCACGTCCGCCAGCACCCACAGGGTCGTCGTATCCGCCAGGACGATCAGGGCTTCTTTTTCAGGGCTGACGAGTTCGCCGAGCGTGACCTCGCGTTCGACCACGCGCCCGGCGAGCGGCGCCAAGATGTTCATTCGCGGGTTGACCTCCCCCGATTCCTCAAGTTGCTGCACGGCAGCCTGATCCATGCCCATCAGGTGCAGCTTGTTCTCCGCGGCGAGCGCGGCGGATTGAGCAGCCAACTGCAGGGCTTGCGCCGACTTGAATTCCAGCTCCCGCTTCTGCACTTCGTCAAGCGGGATGCTCTTGTTGAGGTCATACAGGCGCGATGCCCGATCCAGTCCGCTCTTTGCAAGCTCGACGGTGGACACCCCCGTCTGGGCGATGATCCGCTTCTGGAGAAACTCACTCTGTGCCTCTCCCAGCTCAGGGCTTTCCACCACGAGGAGAACGTCCCCCTTGTTGACGACGTCGCCGAGCCGGACGCGCAGCTCCTGCACGCGCCCCGGCAGCCAGGACCCGACATGGGCGATCGCCTCCGCGTTGAACCCCACTTGGGCGGGAGCGACGAACGTGGGCTTGAGCCTGTGCTGCTCCGCCGCCGCGACCTCGATTCCATGTCGCTTGACCGCCTCCGCCGTGAGCTTGATCTCGTCCACGTGCCCGGACGGCGCGGGCTCGCTCTCACCATGCTCATGCGACGATTCAGCCGTCGCGGCCTCGTGCGCATGGCCTGCAGGGTCATGCGCCGGCTCGGCCGCGGCGTCCTCGTGCGCGTGCCCTTCGTGCGCGTGATCGGTTTCCGCAACCTGCGCGCCGGCGCGGTCCCCCGCGTGCGACGCTTTCGCGCTCGGCGGGTTCTCGTTCGCCTGCGGTCTGCGGGTGCAGGACAGCGGCGCGATCCAGATCAACAGTGCAACGGCGTGGAAGTTCAAGGCTTTCATGGTTTCGATCCCTGGGTTTGCGTTTCGGCGGATGCCGGCGTCGTTGGCGAGAGCAGCTCGCGGAGCGGTCGGCCCGCGGCGCGCTGGAGTTCGGTCAGTTCTTGCGCGGCGTCGCGCTGCGCCTCGACGGCATCGCCGCGGGCCCTAAGCAGATTGCGCTGCGCATCCAACACGTCGAAAAACGGCGTTTTGCCGGCGCGGTATCCGTCGCGCGAAAGCTCGAGGTTCTGCTCGCGCAACGGAAGCAACTGATCGTGGTAGAAGCGGGCGTTCGTCAGGGCGACGCGGGCGCGCTCGTGCGCGCCCCGCACTTCCTGCACGGCCTGGCGGCGCATGGCCTCGCGCTGTCCGGCCGCTTCGCGCCAGGCGTAGTACGCCCGCGCGATCTGCGCCTGGTTCTGATCAAAGAGGGGCAGCTCCAGCGAAAGCGTCGGACCGAGCACGGTCATTTCACCCTGCCGCCGGCTCTTACCCCACGGCGCCAGCGTGAACTCCTGCGCCTCCAGCGATGCCTTGGCCGATTCCTTCAGGTAGCTTGTGTCCTGTCCGCGCTCCCGCGCCTCGCGCTCGAAGGAGATGCCCAGCTCGACTGAAGGGAACACCCGCAGCCGCTCCAGGTCCATGTCCGCCAGCGCCATCGAGACCTCGCGATCCGCGACAAGCAGATCAAGGCGATGGTCCAACGCCAGCTCGATCAGCGCCTCGACTTCCACGTCGAAGTTGACGGGATCCGGCAACCCCTCGGTCAGCGTCACTTCCGTCGGCGAGCGCGTCAGCCCGAGCTTCATCGCCAGCTCGCGCCGTGCGTCGAAGGCCTCAAGTCCCGCATTGCGCGATTCCAGCTCCATCGCCAGCACTTCCGACCGCGCGAGGTTCACCTCCACCGCGCTGCCCGCGCCGGCTTCCTGCCGCGCGACGGCCGCGTCCAGCAGGCGCTGCGCAATCGCCAGGTTCTCCAGGCTGATGTCGCGCAGCCGTTCCGCGGCGACGGCCTGGAAGTACGTCCGCTGCGTGTCCAGCGCCACCGCGGCGATTTGACGGGCGGCAGAGAGAATCTCGCGGTCCAGCGCGGCCTGCGACGATCGCCGCCGCACGGGCAACTGCCACAGGTCGGTGATGTTCTGCGCCACGTCGAGCATCGCGTTGGCCAGTCCGCCCTCGTCCGGCAGGCGCAGCGACGTCGCCAGCATCGGGTTCGCAAACAGCCCGCTCTGCACCAGGTCCGCCCGTGCGATGCCCACGCGCGCATAGGCCGCGTCCAACTCGGGGTTGTTGAGCAGACAGAGCCGCATGGCGTCGTCCGCGGTGAGTCCGGCGGCGAGCATCTCTTCCGCCCGCTTCCGGACCGACTCCGCGTCGTCCGCCGGGCCTTCGCCGACCGGCTCGATCGCCTCCCCGACGCGCTGGTTGACCTGCTCAAAATCCGGCCGTGGGTCCACCTTGGCGCAGCCGGACCAGGCCAAAACCAGGGCGGCGGCGACGATCAGGCCCGTTTGGCGCACGCCGTGCGCGCGTCGAGATCGTTGCGTCAACACGATTCAAGTCCTTTGGGTATGACCGGAGCGAGCGGCATAGGCCGCGACCCTGCTGCCGTGGCGCTCCCCGAACGTCAGATTCCACCGGGATTAAGATGCGAAACGCCGGGCACATCTTCCCGCGTCCGCGCTGCGCGGCAGCAGCAGGCCAGCCGCGCGACAGGCAACAGGCGCAGCGCGCGGATCATGCGCCGCAGGAGAAAACGGTCCGGAGCCGTGGAATCAGATCAGCAGAGGCAGGATGCGCGCGGGCGGAGCACGGAATGAAAGGGACGACAGGGTGGCAACAGCGGCGGAAGCAGCATCGAGTGGAGCATGGAACGTGCTCGGCGCCGCGTCGCCGAAGACCCAAGCCGCGGACGGGCCGGGCGATACCGCGCGACTGCCGAGCGGAGCGGACGCGGCTGAGCAGCAGAAGCAATCATCTCCGCCGTCGGGCTGGGGCGCCTGTGGGGATTTCTCGCTGTGGTCGCAGCAAGAATCAGCTTTCGACGGCGCACCCGAAGGCGCGGCTGCGTCGCCGTGGCACATGACCGGGCACAACACGATCAGCGCGCACCCAAGCCAGGATGTCTTCGTGGACTTGCCCATCTCCGCCCATTATATCGGCGGGCCTGATGTGGGCAATCACCTCGGGTCACCGCGATTTGCGCGTTTTTGTCGGGGGTTTTTCCGCGGCCCTCAACTCGCGCTCGGCCTGGAGCCAGTCGACCGTGGGATCCCCCGGGGCGCCCTTGCGTGCCAGGTATATCGCGTGGGCCCTGCGGCGGATGTCGGCCTCCGACGGGCCGGGCGATCCCGCGGAGTGGGTCGCGTCTTTCATAGCCGCTCCCTTTGGACCGCCGCTCAACGGCGCCGCAGGCTCGGCGGACGATTTCAATGTCTTCTCGGCGTTCATGACCGTCTTCTCCACCGGTGCGCGCCCGTTCGGTTCGCCGCGCCCGTTGCGTTTCGCCTCCATCAGCGTTGAATACACGATCTCCGTCCCCGCGGCCGCGTGGTCCCACGTGAACTTCGACTCGGCCTCGATGCGCCCGTTGCGCCCCATCGCGCGCATCTGCTCCTTGTCGTTCAGGGCGGCGCGGATCGCGTCGGAGATGGGAATCACCTCGGCCTCGACCGTCACGCCCGTGTGATGATCCTTGACGAACTCCGCCGGTCCGCCGATGCGCGTCGCTACCACGGGCTTGGCCGCGCTCCACGCTTCGAGAATGACGATGCCGAAGGGCTCGTTGCGGCTGGGCACGCACACCAAGTCCGAACTCTTGAACAGTCCCACCAGCTCGCCCGACGAGCGATGCCCGAGGAATCGAATTGAATCCGCAAGCCCCAGCCGAGAGGCGCGATCCTGAAGCCGCGGACGCATGTCCCCTTCGCCGGCGAACACAATCTTGGTCTTCGGATGCTCCGCGAGCACGTGCGGAACCGCTTCGAGCAGAAGGTCCGGACCTTTCTGCCAGGTGATGCGCCCGGCGAAGAGCACGCAGGGGTCGTCGGCGCCGACGGAATGCTTGCGACGAACAGCGGGGACATCGACGTGGGTGTCGTACTTGTACACATCCACGCCGTTGTAGATCGAGAAAAGCTTGGCAGGCGGAACGCGATATTGCTCCTGCACCTCGCTCGTCAGCGTCTTGGACACGCAGATCACGCGGTCCGCCAGGAACGTCCCCTCCCATTCGAGATCGCGGATGTGCCGCGACATGGGATCATCCCACAGGCTGTTGCCGCAGCGCCCGTACTCCGTCGAGTGCACGGTGAACACGACCGGGCGGCGCCATTCGTTCTTGATCTGCCGCAGCGCGCGGCAACTGAGCCAGTCGTGCCCGTGGATGATGTCGAATCGCCCGCCCAGAAAATGTTCGGCCTCGCCGAGATGCCAGACGAAGCTTTCGCACATGCGGTCGGTGTAGGTGAGGAAGTCGTCATGGTGCTGAAACGGGCAGCGGTGATAGTGAACGCCGTCGATGAAGTCGTAGCCGCGCTGGTTCGGACCGACGCGCGTGAAGATGTGCACTTCATGTCCGAGTCGCGCCATCGCCGCCGAAAGCTCCGTAATGTGCGGCGCCAAACCGCCGACGGCGATGGAGTGCATTGACTCCCACGAAAACATCGCGATTCTCATGCGATCCGTGCTTCCTGTCCCTGTTATCGGACGATAAACCGGCCACTTTGCCCGGGTCATTCCAACGCTTGCGGCAAGTAGTAACCCCACGCGGCCGGCACGCAGGTGGGACTGACAGATTAGCGGTCGCATGCGGGACCGTCAAACGCGGGAGCGACGTTGTTTCACAATCGCGGCTTCGCCGACGCGCCGCGCGGCCGTTCAGCCCAGAAAGACGGAGGAGTCCTCCGTCAGCGCCGCGGGGGGGTCGCTCCACCAGCGGGGGTGCGATCTTTGCGACAGCTCCAGAAGCTGCGGCACGCAAGCCGTGCATCCGTCGAGCGAGTGCAGGTCTTCTTTCAGGCCCAGGTCGAAGACGCGGGATTGCTCCATTCTGACAAGCTCGGTGGCGGTCGGACCCGAGGTCGTGCGTGGCGGGTTTGAGGCATCGAGCGCGCGTCCGATGGTCGGCGCCGCTTCCAGTTCATCAATGCACATGACCATCCTCCTCGCTGGCTTGAGCGTCAAGCATGAGCGTCGAGTTCTCTGATGCCCCCCGATGCCTCTCCGTTCCAATGTATCGGCAGGTTCTCGGGTCTGTCCGTTGTATTCGTGGAGCGCGGAAGGCGAATTCATGAATGTCGGACTTGGTGGCGCGCGACGCGAGCAAGGCCGGCTCCACGTGGGGGATGTTCGCAAATGGGAGTTCAGCGCTGATTCTCGGAATCAGGAGGCCGCAATCGTGCCGACTCGCTGCACCGCCGCGCAGCGGATCGCGCCAAACGGCTCGAATCGCGGCCGAATTGAGTGAAACGGCACGGTTCGACCGGGGAATAGCGTGATCACCGGCGCTGCGGAGCCGCCTCTCCAGGGAGGCTTGAGAGGATTGGCTCTTCGATGGAGCCGAGCGCCGGACGGACGGCGAGCGTCTGCTCCGCCGGGGCGGGTACGCGGATGTTCCCCGCCACGACTCGGGCTTGGAGGAACAGCGTTGCGGCGCGGGCCAGCGTCGAGACCGTGAACATCGTGTGGTAGGCGGTCTTCGTCTCGCCGAGATGACCCAGGAGCCACGCGCCACAGGAAGCGCCCACCACGGTGGCCAGCGCGTTGAGGAAGTTGAACGCCGTCAGGACGCTGGTCCTCTCGTCCTCGCGGATGGTCTCGAAGAACATCAGCAGGTTGGCGAGTTCAAATGACCCCCACGCTAGCCCCGAGGCGACCTGAATGAGCAGAAGCCAGCGCCAGTCGTCGGTCAGCGTCCACAACCACGCCAGCGGAACGATGCCCGCGCCCCCGATCCGCAGCAGCAGGCGCGCTCCATGCCGCGCCGCCAGTCGCCCCAGCATCGGCGACGCGACCACTTTCGTCAGGTACGACGTGGCCAGCACGAGCATAAACAAGGCGTAAGGGAACCGGAGCTTTTCCAGCATGTACGGCGTGAAGAACGGACTGGCGAGCTGGGCCGTCGTCTGGAGCGCGAGCAGATAAGCGACGAGTCGTCCGTCAGCGCTGTGGCTGGCGCGGCGGATCAACTCGCGCAGCGACACGACGCGGTGCTCCTCAACGGGCAGCGGTACGTCGGACTGCGCGGCAAGGTATCGCGCGGACACAAGGCGGCTGAGCATCGCCATGCCGAAGAGCGCCGCGAACAAGTGCACCTTGGCGTCGCCGCCGCCGGCCAGTTGCAGGATCAGCCCGCCCGCGACCAGTCCTGAAAGCAGGCACGCCTGCGTGATGCGCACGCGGCGACCGAAGAAATGCGCCCGCAGCCGACGGGGGATCAGCGCGCCCATCCACGTGTTCCACGCCGGCGCCACGCCGAGTCCGCTCGCCCAGTACACCGTCGCCACCAGGAAGATCGCCCAGACGCTGACGCGGCGGGTCAGGGCGAAGTACACCAGCGGCAGGAGGCTGACCGCCTGCAGAAGCGCGCACGCCACGACCCAGCGTTTCAGCGACCCCAGGCGCCGCACGCCCCACGGCGCGGCCATCTGCAGCATCGACCCGCCGAGCATGGGCACGGCTGCCACGAGCCCTGCCAGCGCCTCTCCCAAACCGAGCGCCAGCACGAACGCGGGCAGGTAGGTCTCGCCGATCCCGACCATGACGCTGAAGGCCCCGCCGTCGACAACGCTGGCGCGGAGGTTGGAGCGGAGCATGCCGGATCGTCGCCGAATCATGAAGAAGGGCGAAGATAGGGCGCGGGCGAGCGATGTCAACGCAGCAGCGCGGGCACGCCTGCCGTTGGGGTGCCCGGAAATCCGGGCGAGGCGCACGTAAGGCCTGCGCCATCGAAGTTCCTGGCATCCTTATCGTGGGTCGACGCTTCGGTTCTGTCGACTCGCACGAAAAAACGGACGCGCCTGGCTGCCTTGGGTCTGCAGCGCTGCGCCGGCGCGGATGGAGACGTCAGGAAGCGGCCGGCTCGGCGGCCTGCTTCTTGTTGCGCTTCTTGGCGGCGAGTTCCTGCCGCGTTTTGGCGGCGGCCGTCCAGAGCTTGTACGCCTCCTCATGCTTGCCCTTCTTGTACTCCGCGCCCGCCATAACGAGCTGTCGCTTCACGGCCTTGTTGGCTCTTGGCACCTGTTGGCTCCTGCTACCGTGTGATCTGCCAACGCGAGCGGCCCGCACCGTCTCCGCGTGAGCGTATTTTCGAGCCGGGCATCATACCAAGGCGGGCGCCGGCCGTCCAGCGGTGAGCGTTTCAACGATGAAGCGGGGTCTGGCCACGCATTTTGGCGTTTCAGTTTCGAGCCGCATCCAGCGGCTGAGGATTGCCGGGGCGGCTGGGTCTGGTCCGCGGATCGGCGGGCGCTGACACGGACCGTCCAGCGCTCCCCAAGCATTGGACCCCTGCCCCCGTGATGTGCCCTCCGCGGTCTGGAGCACGTCGCCCTCTCAAGCACGCCGGTCGTCTCAAGCGCTTCGCCTTCGGCGCGCCGCCGCTGCGGCGCCTTGTCGCCCGTGATGTCCTATCGTCACTGACACTCCGTCGTCGCGCACTGTGTGGTGCACTCCTTCACGCACACGTCATGCGCCCCGGCCGGGACACCTTGGAAAGCGCCCTTCGCTTTGCCGCGGGCGTTCACGGTCGCCGTGATCGTCTCCACGTTGTCGCGCACCAGCGTGAGCGTTGTGCCTTCCGCCAGCGTTGTGACTGCCGTGGCCTTGAGCTTGAACGCGCCGTCGCGGCAGCGCGCTTTCACCCGGCTGATCCCCTCGCACAGTCCGCACACGTCTGCCCGGTAGATGCCCCGCCCGTGCGCTACCGCAAACAGCGTGCAGTCATCCTTCCAGAAGAGCTGATCTACCGTGCACGCCGCCGGCCCGTCGTTGCTGGCGGACCAAGTCGCGCCGTCGTCCTCGCTGGCGAAGATGCCCACGTCGGTGGCCACGTACAGCCAGCCGGGCTTGGTGCGATGGTGCACGATCCACGGGGCCGGCGCGCTGGGCAGCGTGCCCGCGCCGGAGCCGGTGATCCGCTCCCACGTCGCGCCGCCGTCGGGCGTGCGCCACACGTTGTCCGCCTCATACCCCATGAAAGCGACGTACACGCGGTTGGAATCGAAGGGCGACACGGCAATGCTCGAGACCCACCGGTTCGGCAGCAGCGGATCGTTGCCGTCCACCTGCGTCCACGTCGGGCTGCCTGCCGTCCCGTTCGTGGTCATGAAGATGTCGCCGCGATTGTGCCCGACCCAGATCACGTCGGAGTTGCCGGGCGCCACGGCGATCGACGAAATGTTGCACGGGTTGTTGTCGTTGAAGTGGTCCTGGTGGCCTTCACCGTGCAGATGCTCGTGTTCGTCGCCGTCCGGGCCGTTCGTGCAGCCTTCCGCCAGCGGCTTGATGGAGAACCAGTCGGGCTGCCCGCTCTTGACGTTGTTCGTCCGCCACAGTTGCCGCCCGCCCGCCAGCATCCGGTTCGGCTCATTCGGATCCAGCATGAACCACGGGATGAAGTTGCAGCGGCCCGATCCGCGGTCGAGCAGGTCGTTGCTTCCGCCGACGATGCTCGACGTGCTGTTGCCCCCGTTGTCCGTGCGGAAGAGGTTGAGCCGCTGCGAGCCGCCGTAAAAGACATCGCCGTCGGTCGGATCGGCCGCGGCGTAGGTTCCGTCGCCGCCGAAGATCGTGTCCCACGCCTGCGGATCCCCGCGGTAGCGCAGGGTGCCGTTGTCCTGCGTGCCGCCGACCATCGTCTCCGACAGCGGTCCCGTGGCCGCGCCGTAGAACTGCGTGATGCCGAGGTTGTTGTTCATCACGATCCAGCCCGTGTCCGTGGTGACCGTGGTGATGTCGTCCGTGCGGTACAGCCCGCCGTCGTTGCCGATGTACACGGTCTTGTTGGTCGAGCCGTTGAAGCCGGGGTGGCTCATGATCAGGTGCGTGTCGGCGTGGGGCGAGTCCGGCGCGAGATACCAGATGCTGATCTGCGTGAAGGAGCCGGCGCCGTCAGTGCTGCGGTAAAGCTCCAGTCCGCCCACGACGACGAAGTTCTCATTCACCGGGGATACCCACAGCGCGTCGTCGTACAGCGCCAGCGTGCTGAAGCCGCCGCCGCGCGCGGCGAACGTGCGCCCGCCGTCGGTCGAGCGATACGCTCTGAGTGCTCCGTTGCGGCTGACCGAGGCGTACACCGTGTTGGGATTACTCGGCGCATACGCCAGCTCGACGCGCGTCCCAGTGATGCCTGTGGCGTTGGTCCACGTCAGCCCGCCGTCGGTCGAGTATTGCGCGATGCCGTCATGCCGGCCGGCGATCGCCAGCGCGCCGCTGGTCGGATGAAAATCCACGTCCAGCGTCCGCGTCGTCGTCCGTTGATTCCACGTCGCGCCGCCGTCCGTGCTGCGGAAGATGCCGCTCGCGGTCGCGGCGAGCAGCGTCGCGCCGTTCGTCGGGTCCGCCGCCAGCCGGCAGACCTGGTACCACTCCGGTCCGGACGTGCTCTCCAGCCGCGTCCAGGTGTCGCCGCCGTCGTCGGACTTGAACACGCCGGCGCCGCGCACCGCCGCCGTGTTGGATGATCCATCGAGGTTCGTGAAGAACCCGCCTTCGCCCGTGCCGGCGTACATCACGCCCGGATCCTGCGGATCGAAGATCATCGTCGTGATGGCGAGATTGGGCAGGAAGTCATCGACCGGCTCGAAGTGCGCTCCCGCGTTCACGGACTTCCAGATGCCGCCGCTGACGCTGCCCACCCACATCAGGTTCGGATCCGTCGGATGGATCAGCACCGAGCGGATGCGCCCGCCGATGTTGCCCGGCCCCAGCCACGTCCACCGCGCCGGCGAAATCCCCCCCCCCGCGATGCCGCTGTCGCCCTGCGCCGCGAGCATCTCCGCGCGCTGGCGAAACGCCGTCATCAGCGCGTCGTGCGGAATCATCCCGTCCTCGCTGAGCCGCTGCTGCCAGCGGATGTAGGCCGCTTCGCCGGGGTGCTCCGGACGCGCTTCGTCGGAGGACTCGCCGCGAGTCTCGGCAGGGGGCGCGGAGGGAACGACTTCCGTGACGAGGCTCGCCACGCTCGGATTCGCGCCCGGCGGCGGCGAGTACACGAAGACACGGTACGCCCCGAACCCCAGCAGCGCAACGGCCGCACAAACAGCAACGCCCCCTCGCTTCATGACAAGCCTCCCGATCCACGCGAACATTCTCGGACGACCCAGCACCCGACCCGCCACCGCTTCGCTGCCCCCTGTCCAAACGCGAAACGCCGGCGGGTGTTCTTCCCCCTGACGACCAGTATATCCAATGCCGCCCGGTTGTTGTGGTTTTTTTTCAGCCGGGAGATCGGTCTTCCGCCTGATTCCCAAGGGGGCCGTCCTCGAGGTTCCGGGTACTTCCTCGCAGGGGCACGAAAGGGTGTCGAGACAGCGGTGAGGCAATCGCCCTGTTCGCCCGCGCCCGGCTCGTGCTGGAAGCGATTCTGGCGTCGGGCATCGGCTTTCCAGCCGGTGCAGCACCAGACGATGGGTTGAATTGATAGGCCGGTGCCGAGGCTCCATCAGGCTCCGGTGCGCGGCGCATGAGCTGGACGAAGGTTGCAGGATCCCGTGCATTCGTGCCCCGGAGGAACGGTTGCTTCGATGCATGAATCAGACGCATGTTTCGAAGAATACTGCCGTCCCTGCGGGACTTCGGGTCCACGACCGCAGACTACCCAGTACTCAACGTGCTGGGCTATTCTCGGATTCCCCTCCGGGGTACGAGAAGACCAGTCAACTTGGGGAGGGGGTCGTTCAACCTCGCGAGGTGACCGCAAGGGCAAACGCCCGCGAGGATTCGCAGGCGGAGTCCATTTGATTCTCAGGTGCAGCGAATGGAAGTCCGAGGTTGATATCCACGCGGCGCGAATTTCCCGACGCTTGCGCCGGACTTCGACCCGTCGCCTACCAGAACTTCCACCACCGCCTGCGAGGCCGGATCGCTTGACTCGCGCCGGCGCGTATCAGGCTCATCGCGGGCAGCTTCGCGCGCAGGTCAAGGAGCCGCTGGCGGGAGAACTCCTGCGGATGATCGGCCAGGCGGCGGCGCGACGGCTCCGCGAACAGCGCGGCGGACGGCGGCAGATCGTTGTCCGCCTCGTAGAACTTCAGTGCTTCCTGCAGGCACTGCGCGGCCTCCAGACCCAGCCGTCGAGATTCCTGCTTGTCCTTTGTGCGGGCGGCGCGCTCGGTGATGACGCGGAAGAGCGTCAGGTATTGCGCCACGTCGATGAGCCGCGAAGGCTCATCGGTCGGATTGATCGTGGGCAGTCCCGTCCCCGCGTCGACGCCCGTTCCGTGTGGAAGCTCAAAGCGGAGGCGCAGCGAGCGGTTGCACGCGCCGCAGGCGGCGTCGATCGCCACGCACAGGGGCCGACCGGCGGGCGTGTCCACGCGCTTCGCGTCTCCGCCGGCGAGCGGACCTTTGCCGCAGGTCGCGCACGGCGTGACCATCAGGTAGAGGTAGGCTTCGCCAAGACTGTGCGCCAAGAGCGGGTCGGCCATGATGCGCGGCAGTGTAACGCCGGATGCGTCGCGGGCTCCAGCACGACCGTGGAGCGCCTTGCAACGAGCCGCGCCGCCGCTTCGCCCTGCGGAACACGGCCAAGCCCTCCCTCAGCGAGGGGTGTTCCCGCGTTCCAGGCGTTCGAGGTGGTCCGCCACGGGCCAGCGGCTGCCTTCGGAGTCGCGGATGTTGACCAGGTCTTCGATCTCCTCGTCCGGCGCCGCGAGCGGCGGGACGCCAATGAGGTCGAGGTCCTCATCGCCCGATTCCCGCGGGAGGGGCGCGCCGTTGCCCCGGCGCGCAGCATGTCCCGCGCCGTTGCCGTTCCCCTCCGCGCGGGACGGCAGATGGGCCAGCCGCGGAAACCGCACGCGGAACTCCGTCGCGCCGATGCGCAGCAGGTCGTCCGCGTGCAAATACGCCAGCCCCACGGCGGCGTCGTTCAGCAGCAGCGGAGATGAGCCGAGCAGGTCGGCTACGACGGGGTGCTCGTGGTAACGGAAGACCAGGGCGGCCACGCGCGAGACTTCGGCGTCGTCGATGGCGATGTCGCACTTCGACCGTCGCCCGATGACGCATACTTCGCGCTTCGGCTGGAAGAGCCGATGCGTGCCCGTGTGCTCGAAAACGAACTCTCCCGGCGCGGGTTCGAGGTTCATCAGCGAGGCGGCCGCGCCATCCGGCTCCACCGGCGGCAGCATCTCCACGCGGAACTCCCACGGACCGATGACCAGCGCGTCGCCCTCGGCCAGCTCCTCCAGCTCCAGCGGCAGCCCGTTGAGCCTCGCGCCGCGGACGGTGGCGAGATCGCACGCCAGCAGCCGCGACCCGGTGTGCACGATGGCGGCGTGAACGGGAGCGACGTTGGGATGCTGAAGGTTGATCTTGCAGCCCGCGCGCGAGCCGATCAGCGTGATGAGCCTGCGGCACTCGATCCGCCGCCCGCGACCCTCGCCCGCGGTGATCGTCAGCGCGATCCGCGGCTCGCCTCCCGGGATAAGCGGGATCGTCAAACGGCCATTCAGCTTGGGTCGTTCATCCACGTCCAAGGTCGTTGTTCAATGCGCAGCCGGCAGATATGCATCGGCAGCCGGCGGATATGCTTCGGTCCCCGGTTCATCCGATCGGATGCGATGCCCAGTCGCCCGGGAACGCTCTTCTCAAGTATAGGACGCCGGTCCCCGCCATTCTACGCGGGACCGCCTGCGTGCCCCGCAAAGTAACCCAACTTTAACGGGGGCCTCCACGGTGCATCGAAAGAACAGGCTCCGGCGCACGAGTGATTCCCATCCCCCAGCACGCCGGAGCCGTCTCTCCCTGATCGTTATCGGCCAAACAGGCCGTCCTACCCGTAATCCGCCATGCGATCGTCCTACCCGCAATCCGCCGTCGCGGAATGCTCCGGACACTCGACCACGGACGCGTTCTGAAGGCCCGTGCGGTTCTTGAACTTGACCTTGCCGATGCCGCGATCGTTGATCGTCATCGTCTGGCGATCCGCATTCACATCGATGGTGAGCGTCGTGCCGGCCGCCAGCGAAGTCTTGGCTTTGACCGTCAACTTGCCGAGATTGCACCTCGCGGTGAGCTTGGCGATCGCGGCGCAGTCCACCGAGCCAAGCGGTCTCAGCATGAAAGCGCGAATCTCGCCGGCGATCTTGCCGCGACCGACGATGTTGCCCGCGTCGTTGATCGCGCGCGCGTGGGTCAGCTCCCAGCCGCTGGCGGGATCGATGAACTCGTTGAGATCGGCCATCACGCCGCTCTCCCACAGGAACGGTCGCCCATCGGACGTGCCGACGACCTGCGCCAGGTTGTTGATCGCGAAGGCGTAGCTGTTGGCGCCGCCGAGTTCGCCGAGGTCGATGCGCTGCGTGACCTGCCCTGCATCATCGACCTGGAAGAGGAAGGCGTGGCTGACGCCGTCGCCGCGCTGCGCGAAGCCGACGACTTGGCGGAAGTCGTTGACGTCGCTTGCCTGGCTGAGGGCCCCGCCCAGCGTTCCAAGATCCGTCATCGCCGTGCCGTCCCACCAGAACGCGCGCGTCGTCACGTCATCCGCCAGCGTGGAGGTGCCGACCACCTGCCCGGCCTCGTTAATCGCCATCGCCGCGCTGTGCCGCCCGCCGAGCGTGCCCAGCAGCGTCAACACTCCGTCCTGCCAGTGCACCGCGCCTTCCAGCCATTCCCCGCCGGATGGATAGCGCTGCGCCCCGACGACGAGGCACGATCCGTTCACATCGCGCGGCGCGAAGTGCCCCAAAAGCTGCACGCCGCCGCCCTCCCACTTCACTCCATGCGAGTCGAGCGCGCCGAGTGCGAACGAACTGCCGACGGCCTGATCCGCATCGTTGATCGCAAACGCCACGGCGTGCGGATCGCTTGCGTACGCCCCGAGATCCGCAATCTGCCCGTCCCAGTGGAACGGGTGCAGATTCGGCGAGGTCACGCCAAGCGAGGATTGCCCGACGGCCACGCCGTTTCCGTTGACTCCCAGCGCCTCACTGGGCGGCGAACCTAACGTTCCGAGATCCACCACTTCGTATCGAATCTCCCCGAATCCCCGCTGGGGCAAAGCCAGCGCCATTGCCGCGGCGATGGCCGACATCCATCTGAAACTGCTGCGTGTATTCATGAAAAACACCTGATCTTTCTGATGATGCTCACGTGGGTCCCACACTGCCCGCTGTCCTTGAATCACTCACCCCTAGTCGAACAACCTGTGCTTGAAGGCGTCCTCGGGCCTGCGCGTGTGGCACACGACGCAGTCGTCGATGATGCCCGCGTGTCCCTGCAGGCGCATGGACTGCACGTTGTCCACCTCCGTGGTCGTGGGCGTGATCGCGTGCGGTGAGCCGTGACAGGTCAGGCAGGCGATGCCGCCGTGCCCGCGCGACATGCGGAACAGCGTGCCCGTCTGCTCGAACTCGAAGCCCTGTCTTGCGTGGCAGCCGCCGCAACTGGGCTGCTGAAGCCAGGGCATGCGCGCCGGATCGCCGACCTCGGCCATGTCGCCGTGGCAGTCCTTGCATTCGATGCCGCGCGCGAAATGCACGTCGCGCTGACACTTCGTGCGGAAGCCCGGGTGGCAGGCGTAGCAGTCGTTGTCCAGCCCCATGCCGCCCATGCGCGGGGCGTGCGCGCCGTGCATGGCGTGCGAAAGCATCGGCAGGTTGGGATCGCCGGTCATGCCCAGCGCGGGATCGCCGTGGCACGCCGCGCAGACCACGGGCTTCTGCTGCTCAAGCGTGGTGCCGTGAAGCCGGTCGTGCGCGCGGAGGATGTCCGTCTCCGGCGAAACGCCCGGTGTGTTGTGGCAGAGGTTGCAACTGATTTCTGATGAGACGGGGATGACCGTCTGCGTGCGCGCGATTTCGGCCCCATCCTTTGTGGCCACGATCGTCGCCAGCGGGAACGGATCGAGCCGCCCCTGATCGTTGATGGGCGTGATCGGGATGCCGGAGACTTCCCAGACGGCGTTTCCGACGTGCGACATCGTGCCGCGCATGCCGTTGCCCGTCAGCCCCACGTCCGGCGGGAGGGCGACGCCGAATAGCGCCTCCGCGAATTGCCAGAAGTTCGTCTTGTCCGCCGAGTGCGTATTCGACGGGATCGAGTAACTGATCGTGATGCCGCTGTCCACCTTGTTCGGCTCGCGCCCACGCTTGATGACCTGCGCCCGGACCGTGTTGTACGGCGGAAGGATCATCAGCTCCGAAAAATCCTCGTTCATGCAGTGCATGCCGAGGTCGTTCTGCGCGATGATCTCATACTCGCCCGAGCGCTGACCGCCGCCGCGCCCGTCTCCCGGGTCCGCCGGCCTTGCCGCCAGGGCAAACAGCCCCATGGCCAGGCACACGCCCGCGCCGGCGCTGACCATCAGCAGCGCGCGGCGCCTGAAATCGAACCGACTCCTTCGCATTGCCCATCCCTTCCAAAGAGACCCGTGAACCTGGAACGATCTCGTCGGCGCGACCCTTCGTCGCCCGACGAAGTCGTCCCCCCATGGACGCCCTTTCCCGCGAACCGCGAGCCAGCCCGCACCCCTGCGGACACGCTCGCGGCCGATCGGGGTCTTGGCCTGCAAGCGCCGCGCAGAGGGCGGTCCGGACCGCGTTTGCGTGTACAAACGGGCCTTCCGCGAATACCATCTCCGGACAGAGATGAAGGAATGGCAAGCATCATGCCAACGGTTTCCGCCGCGCTGATTGGCGCAGCGCGAAGCGTTTCTCAAAACAAGGAACCGGCCCTGAGACAGGAGTTTTTGTGGTGACGACTCGCATCGAAAAAGACAGCATGGGCGAGATGAGCGTGCCTGCGGACGCGCTGTGGGGCGCGACCACGCAGCGGGCGGTGGAGAACTTTCCCATTAGTGGTTATCGCTTCGGGCGCAGGTTCATCCGCGCGATGGGGCTTATTAAGCAGGCCGCGGCAAAGGTGAATCGCGATCTGCACAAGCTGGATGGGAAGAAGGCTGATCTCGTCATCCGCGCCGCGCAGGAAGTGATGGAGGGAAAACACGACGCGCATTTCGTCCTCGACATCTTCCAGACCGGCTCGGGGACGAGCACCAACATGAACGCCAACGAGGTCATCGCCCATCGCGCGGTGCAGCTCGGCGGTGCTGGCGTCGGCCCGAAGGGAGTGCATCCCAACGATCACGTCAACATGGGACAGTCTTCAAACGACGTGATCCCCGCCGCCATCCACGTCGCCGCGGCGGAGGCGCTGCAAGCCGACCTCGTGCCCGCGCTGAAGCACCTGGCGGACGCGCTGGGGCGCAAGGCGACGGAATTCAAAGACGTCATCAAGATCGGGCGCACGCACCTGATGGATGCCACGCCGGTGACGCTCGGTCAGGAGTTCGGCGGATACGCACGGCAGGCGCAGCTTGCAGCGCTGCGCGCGGGCAAGGCCGTCAAGGCGCTGCGCGAGCTGCCCATTGGCGGGACGGCCGTGGGCACGGGCATCAACACGCATCCGGAGTTCGCGCGCCGCGTCTGCGCGGAGTTGAGCAGAACATGCGGCATTGAATTCGTGGAAGCCGAGGACCACTTCGAGGCGCAGGCGGCCAAGGACGCCGTGTGCGAGGTCAGCGGGCAGCTCAAGACCATCGCCGTGGGACTCGCCAAGATCGCCAGCGACATCCGCCTGCTGGGCAGCGGTCCGCGCTGCGGCATCGGCGAGATCCTCCTGCCCGCCACGCAGCCCGGCAGCAGCATCATGCCCGGCAAGGTCAACCCGGTGATGTGCGAGATGGTCTGCCAGGTGGCTGCGCAGGTCATCGGCGCCGACGCCGCGGTGACGGCCGCCTGTGGCCAGAGCTTCTTCGAGCTGAACGTGGGCATGCCCGTGATGACGCACAACCTGCTGGAAGCCGTTCGCCTGTTGACTGCGGGTTCGCGCGTGTTCGCCGACAAGTGCGTCGCCGGCATCACCGCGAACACCGACCGCTGCCGCGACCTGATCGAAGGCTCGCTGGCAATGTGCACCAGCCTCGCGCCGCTGATCGGCTACGACGCGGCCGCGGCGGTTGCCAAGGAGGCGTTCGCCACCGGCAAGACGGTCCGCCAGATCGCGCGCGAGCAGGCCAAGTCCGGAAAGATCAAGCTGACCGACGCGCAGCTCGACGAAGCGCTCAACCCGGCGGACATGATCCACCCGAGCGACAAAGTGCTGCCGGTGTCGGCGTGAGCCTTCCTCGGTTTTTGTTTCCCGGCGTGTAATCGAGTATTATGACCCCAAGCTTGGCTGAATCCTCGGTTTGTTCGAACGGGTCTTTCAAGGCCGGGAGCCGTTCATGTTCGATCGAATAGCGATTGATCCGCGAGTCTGTCACGGCAAGCCGGTCGTGACCGGCACGCGGGTTCCCGTAACCATCATCGTCGGAAGCGTCGCGGCGGGAATGAGCTTTGCCGACATTCAGCGTGAATACGAAGTGACGGTCGAGGACATCCGCGCCGCGCTGGAATACGCCAATTCATTGGTGGAGCGGGACCCGTGTCATCCGCTGGCGGGATAGCCCTGAAAGATGGACTTTCTCATCGATGCGAACAGGCCGCGCGGCACCGTGCATCGCATCGCACGAATGGGCCACAGTGCCGTGGATGTCCGCGACTTGGTTCTCGCCGCGGCCGACGACGACACAATTGCCGCGCACGCTCAATCAAACGACATGTGCCTGGTCTCGCGAGATTTTGATTTCGCTGACGTGCGAAACTACCCGGCGCGCCATTTTTCCGGCATCTTGATCCTTCACCTTCCCAATGAAACAAGCGTTGAGAACGTGCTCGCCGTTCTTGCGTTGGCGCTTGGCAATGCCGAATTGCTTTCCACCATCAAGGGGCGGCTGGCTATCGTGGATTTCATGCGCGTGCGCATCCGCAGCGGCAGATGGCCGGCGAGCCCGGCTTCACGAACGAAGCGGCATTCCGTGCGAAAGAGATCGGGATTGAACAACCGCCTCAGGGGCTAAACCATGCACGAAACCTATCACAAACTGCTCGATCGCGTCCGTGACCTTGGTCGCCTTTCTTCCGTCAAGGCCCTGCTCGACTGGGACCAGGAGGTGATGATGCCCGCGCGGGGCGTCGAGGCGCGGGCGCAACAGGTGGCGCTGCTCGCGGGGCTGGAGCATGAGTGGCTCGCCGGCGACGAGATGAAGCGGTTGCTGGACGGGGCGAAATTCGACGCATCCGACGAAGACGCGGCCGTCAACGCGCGCGAGACGCGCCGTCTGCACGAGCGTTCCGCGCGCGTGCCCAAGGACCTGGTCGAGGAGATCGCGCGGCAGACCACCCTGGCGCGCGAGGTGTGGGTCAAGGCGCGCGACACCTCGGACTTCGCGCATTTCGCGCCCATGCTGACGAAACTCGTGGAGCTCAAGACCCGCGTGGCGCAGGCGATCGGCTTTGAAACCGAGCCGTACGAAGCGCTCGTCGATGAATTCGAGCCGGGCGCGCGGGTGGCGGAAATCGAGCGGACGTTTTCCGCGCTGCGCGACGCGGTGGCGCCGCTGGTGAAGCGCGTGCTCGCGGCGAAGCGCCGGCCGGATGAGTCCATCCTGGCGCGGACGTTCCCGAAAGAGCGTCAGGTCGCGTTTGCGCGGCGCATGGCCGAGGCGCTGCGCTACGACTTCGACGCGGGGCGCATCGACGTGTCGGCGCATCCGTTCTGCACCACGATCGGTGGCTACGGCGACGTGCGCGTCACCACACGCTATCACGAGAACAACCTGTCGAGCTCCGTGTTCGGCATCCTGCATGAAGTGGGCCACGCGCTGTACGAGCTGGGTCTGCCGGCGGAGCACATGTTCACCCCGCTGGCGCAGCCCACCTCGCTGGGCATTCACGAATCGCAGTCGCGCCTGTGGGAAAACTTCATCGGGCGCAGCCGCGAGTTCTGGGAATGCCACTATGCTGAGCTGCAGCGCGCGTTCCCCGAAGCGCTGGGCAACGTGTCGCTCGATGATTTTCATCGCGCGGTCAACGCGGTGCGCCCCTCGCTGATCCGCGTCGAGGCCGACGAGCTGACGTACAACCTGCACATCACGGTGCGCTTCGAGATCGAGCGGGCGTTGTTCACCGGCGCCCTGGCCGTGCGCGACGTGCCGGGCGCGTGGAACGAGAAGATGGAGCGCCTTGTCGGCGTCCGCCCGCCGGACGACCGTCGAGGTTGCCTGCAGGACATCCACTGGTCCATCGGCGCGTTCGGCTACTTCCCCACCTACGCGCTGGGCAACCTCTACGCGGCGCAGTTTTATGAGAAGGCCTGCGCCGATCTGGGCGATCTTCCATCGCGCATCCGCCGGGGCGACCTCGCGCCGCTGCTGACGTGGCTGCGCGAAAACATCCACCGTCACGGCCAGCGCTACCGCGCGGCCGACCTCGTGCGCCGCGTTACGGGCAAGCCGCTTTCCGTCGAGCCGTTCGTCCGCTACGCGACGAGCAAGTTTGAGGCGATTTACCGGTAGCGCGACCTGAGACGGCCTGGGTCGAAGCGGCGGGTAAGTCCGCGCCGCCAGATGCCCGTCAGATGCCCGTCAGAAGTCCGTGGTGAAATACGATACTCGTCATTCTCGCGCAGTCGGGAATCCAGCGGCTGGGCGGTGCGCCTCGAGCCCACGCTTGCGCGGCGGCGAGGTTGCGCAAGCCCCGTTTCGATTGCTGCCGTGGCCTTTCAGCGGCGCCTCCGCCGGAGCACGAGCACGGAATCGACGCGATGGACGTCGAACTCGTCGGATTCCAACCAGTGGCGCACCCGGTCGTCGAGCCACGCACGGCTCTCCGCCTCGATGAAGTCCTCCTCCTCGTCCACGAGAATCCATTCGGGAGGATGGGCAGGGTCGGCCTGCAACGGGTAAATGTAATTCTGCCGCACAAAATGGGCCGCGAGACGGGCACTGGCCTGCACGTCGTCGTCGATGGGAATCCGTCGATGCAGTTCCTCGATCATCCGCTCTTGCCGCTCTGTGTTTTTCGGCATGTCCGCCCAGACGCGGGACAGCGGCGAAAAGCCCAGCGCGTAATGCGCCAGCGCCGCACAGGCCAGCACCGTCGCCGCGGCGCCGACGCGGCGCGCATGACTGGAGCATGCGGACAGTGCATCGAGCGTCGCCAGCCACACAACCGGGAGGATGGACGACTGGTGCCAGAATCGTAGGGATGCGAAATCCTGAGGGTTCATCAGGCAAATAAAGGTGAACGTGGGCAGGGCGGTCAGTAGCGCCGCACGTCGCGCGGCCAGCAGACCGACGGGGATCAGCAGCACCAGCGCGAATCCAAATGGGCGCCATGAGACGAGTTGCGCGAATACAACCGATGGGCGCGTTAAGAATGAGAGCGCAATCTGCGCGGGGCCGGCTCCAAGCTGCTCGTAGAGATACAGTTTCGAGTAATGGCCGGTGGCATTGAAGGAGGGAACAATCCAATACATCACAAGCAGAAGGTAGAACGCACAGCCCATCCCCAGCGCCAGCGCGGCAAGGTTCCTCCGGTGGCGGAGGAACGAGTAGAACCCATACGCCGCATAGAAAACCGCGACATCTTCCTTGACCGCGATTGCCGTTGCCATGCAGAACGCCATGGCCCATCGTCGTCGCGCGAACTCAAAACGAAAGCTCCACAACATGAGGGGCACGGCCATCAGGATTTCGTGGAATCCATAAGAAGCCCCATAGATCACACGGCTCGTGGAGGGATAGGCCAAGTAAGCCACGCCCAGAAGCAAGGACACGTGCGGCCTGCATCCGCGAACACGGGCCATCGCGTAAACGGGCACGGACCCGGACATCATGAATGCGGCGCCCAGCAGCATGAGCGTCTCAATATGGGGATAAATGGCATACAATGGAACCAACAGGTACAAGCCTGGGCTGAAATGTTCGGCAAAGAAATGATGCCCGAATCCCTCGCACATCAGTCCGCGGCCCCGCAGGACGTTGAGCAGCATCTCCGCGTAATACCCAATGTCCGGGCTCCCATACGCCAGACCACGGTGCATTCGGATCTGTGCATACGTGTGGAATGCAGTCAAACCCACCGACATTGCAAGAAGTACCCACGCCGCCGGCTCCCGGATCCAGGAAATCGCGCGAGCATGCGGTCCGCCCGGCGGGGTGCAAGGTTGTGAATCCGCGCGTCCTAAACGCGGCTCCAGGCCTTTCGCTTGTTCAGGGATGGACGCATTGCGGATTACGCTCGCGGCGAATCGGCCGATGGAGAATCCCAACAACAAAATGCCCGCGCAGAGAAGCAGGAATCGCGCCCGGGCGTCGGCAACCACAAGACAAAGCCAGGGGCACGCCAAGGCGCCGGGCAGGATCCAGGAGCGGCATTCGCTCAAGAATAGCCTGACGCCGTTCGCCCGGTGCTTAAGAGCATGAGCCCAGCCCCCAAGGATCAGCGCGACCAGAACCGCCGGCGCGACATGTTGCCCAAGCGAGGACCCCCACATCGCCGCATCCGGCGGGAGCAGGCATTCGTACTTCACGGCATCGACGCGCGAAACGGCCAGCAGGTGAAACATCGCGCAGAGATTGACGACGACCGCGCCGACACCGAAGGCGGTCGGCAATCGCCCCCACCGCTTCGCGCGTTGGATCGGCGCGATCTCCCATCCCGCGGGTCCGTCGTTCATCCCGGGAAGTTTATCCGGCAGCGGCGAAGGCGGGAGGGACGTGAAGGCAGTTTTCCGCCTTGCAGCGACCCGCCGACCCAACGCCGCGCGGCAGGCGCTCGCAGAACGAATGGCGCGATTGCCTTCGGCCGTCCGTGCGGACTGAAGCTTGCGGCCCACCCCCAGGAAACGGAGGTGGTTCTTGGGCCGCGCTTCGTTGAACTTGCATCTTTGCCGAGCCGCCACCATCAGCAGCCCGTGGTGAAACTCGATACCAGAGGTGGGCTTCGTCACCCCCGCGCAGGCGGGGATCCAGTTCGCCCGGGAGAACCGCTGGATTAAGTTGGCTTGCAAGCCAGCGGCTGGATTCCCGCCTTCGCGGGAATGATGCGCGTCGCCTCTTGCCACGGACTGTCAGGGAGCGGTCCCGCTTCTGAATTCTCAGAACTCGCTTCCTTGCGGGCGCGGCTCTGAAAGCAAAACGATGCGCTCATGGAGAGGCGCGCCACTGGCCCGCCCGGGCGACGGGCTACCCGGCTTGCGGAGCGGTCTTGCCCGCGCTGATGTCCAACATGCGTTGCACGGCGCGCAGCGCGCGGACGCGCGTGCCCTCCGGCACGTCGATCGCCGGGGCGCGATCGCGCATGCACAGGTACACCTTCTCCAGCGTGTTGAGACGCATGTACGGGCACAGCGCGCAGTTGCACCCGCTGCTCGGTACGGCCGGGATCAGCTCGGCGTCCGGACGCACCTTCCGCATCGAGTGAAGAATGCCCGCCTCGGTGGCCACGATGAATTTCGACCGCGGAGATTTCTGCACGTAGCTGACGAGCGAGCTGGTCGAGCCGATGTGATCCGCCAAGCCCAGCACGGCCTCCTCGCACTCCGGGTGCGCGATGAACAACGCGTCCGGATGCTCGAACTTGAGCTTGGCAATCCGCCGATGCGAGAACTGCTCGTGAACCACGCAGAAGCCCGGCCAGAGGGCGAGGTCGCGCCCCGTCTGCTTCATCACCCACTTGCCCAGGTGGCGGTCCGGCGCGAAGACGATGGGCGTGTCTCTCGGAACGCTGTTCACCACGTCCACTGCGTTCGAGGACGTACAGATGATGTCCGAGAGCGCCTTCACCGCCGCGCTGCAGTTGACGTACGAAATGACCGTGTGCCCCGGATACTGCTTCAGCCACGCCGCGAACGCCTCTGCGGGGCAGCGATCCGCCAGCGAACAGCCCGCGTCCAGGTCCGGCAGCAGCACATGCTTGCGCGGGTTGAGGATCTTCGCCGTCTCGGCCATGAAGTGCACGCCGCAGAAGACGATCACGTCCGCCTGCGTCTTCGCGGCCTGCTGGGAGAGGCCAAGGCTGTCGCCGACGAAATCGGCGATTTCCTGGATGTCCTCCTCCTGGTAGTAGTGGGCGAGGATGACCGCGTTAAGCGCCCTCTTGAGCTTTGCGATCTGCGCTTCCAGGTCGAGCGTGGGATCCACGCGGTGCGAAGGAGCGGGCGCAACCGCCGCGTGAACACCGGAATGTAGTACCGTGGTCATGCACGCCTCCCATGCACGCGACGAGCGCCGAGCCTTGGGTGATCCCCATGCCGCCGCTCAGGCTCGCTGTGCCGCGGCAGTCCGTCGCCCAGCGACGAGCTACCCAGTTCGCCAGGATTTTACGGCGACCGCCGGTGAAAGACCAACGCCCCGGCTTGACCGGACGCATCAAAAGGGGATCATCGCCCCAGCGCGGCCGTCGGACTCGCCGTTTGAGTGCCGCAACGAGCGTTTGCGGGTACGGTTTCAGGCAGCAAACCCGGAGGAATGCGATGAGAGCGACTGACCGCCGCGTGACCGATGGCCGCCGTCAATGTGACCCACTGGTCAGGAGCGCGGTCGCGCTGCTGGCCGCGCTCCCTCTATTCCAAGCTGCAAGCTGCTCGACGGAGCAGCTCGGCGCGGCGCTGCGGACAGAGATCACCCAGGTGGTCACAAACGAAGTGTTCTTCGCCGCGGAGACCATCCTCCTTAACGTGCTCGGCGCGTGAGCAATCCCCCCGTCTTCGGCGCGCGAGCAAACCCGGGGCTGAGTAGTCTGGACTCCGAGGCTGCGCTCGCCAATCCCGCGAAAACGGGAATCCAGCTTCGTCATTCCCGCGAAAACGGGAATCCAGCCCATGGTCTCCGAGAGGGTGCGAATCCAGCGGTTTTCCACGGCGCACCGGACTCCGCCCGCGCGGGGGTGGCGGACCGCACCTTCGGTTTCGAGTTTGAGCACGGGCTGTTTGGCGCATGAGCAGGGCAATGTCCGGGTCGCGCGAGCAGCCCCGAGGCAGCCCCGTCAGCCGTTGATGGATTCAACCTCGAGCCGCAGATACTTCTGCCGATGCCCGGTCTTCTTGCGGTAGTTCTTGCGGCGGCGGAATTTCTGGATCGTGATCTTGTCGCCCTTGATCATGTCCAGCACCTTGGCCTTGACCGTCGCGCCGGCCACCGCCGGCGTCCCGATCTTCGCCGCGCCGCCCGTGTCGCCGATCATCAGGATGCGATCGAACTGCACGCTCTGCTGTCCCTCGGCCAAGTCCATGAGCTGGATGTCGAAGCGGTCGCCCTGCTGGACTTTGTACTGATGGCCCCGGTCGTCGATGATCGCAAACACGTCAGCGCCTCCGCCTCGTCAAAAGCCGGACATGACGTCCGGCCGGATCTCGTGCTTCATCTTCGCCGCGCCCGTGCGCCGCGAAAGGCGGGCCATTGTGGCACCTCCCGGGGTCCGCGTCAATCCATGCGTTTCCTTACCATGTTTGGAGCCTGAGGCGACTCTGCTCGAAGAGCCGTGAACTCGCCGGAAGCCATCGGCGAGCGAAGGTGGCACGGCTTGGCGGGTGGCACGGCTGGGGGTGCGGCACGGGTCCGCAGCAGCGGACCCGTGGCTTCCGTGCGTCAGCAAGCGAGCCCCACTCTTAGCGACCCGGCGAGTCCGTCCGCTTGCGAATTCCATTGCGGCTAGTGGGAACGACGAGTTTACACATATTCGTGCTCATGCTCCACTTGCACTCGTAACGATACAAGTGTAGCATATGCTACATCGCCGGAGAGTACCGGCTGCGGCAGTTTCCACGCGAGCGACCCAGGATCCTGCAAGGGTCTTGCGGTCGGTGTCCATGGTTGACGAAGGTCGAGATCTATCAGCGCGGTGAACGACATGGCAGTAGCATCCTTGAAGGGGCCGGCGGGCGAGATGGATGAGCGGGCGTCCGGCCTGCCGGTGGCTGCGACGAGCGACGATGGACCGGAGCCTGGCTGGCGGCGGCGCGGCGAACATGCCTCGCTGGGCGAGCTGAATGCGTCCATTCCCGTGCCGCACTCGGCGCGATTCTGGCGCAAGCTCCTGGCGTTCGCCGGTCCGGGACTGATGGTCTCCGTCGGTTACATGGACCCGGGCAACTGGGCGACGGACCTCGCCGGCGGGGCGCGCTTCGGCTACACGCTCCTCAGTGTCATTCTGATCTCGAACATGATGGCGATCCTGCTTCAGCACCTCGCGCTGAAGCTCGGCATCGTCACCGGTCGAGACCTGGCGCAAGCCTGCCGCGACCACTTCTCCAAGCCCGCTTCGTTCATCCAATGGATCCTCTGCGAAATCGCCATCGCCGCGTGCGACTTGGCAGAGGTGATCGGATCGGCCATCGCGCTCAACCTCCTGTTCGGGCTTCCGCTGCTATACGGCGTGCTGCTGACCGCGGGAGACATCATGATCGTGTTGCTGCTTCAGCATCGCGGTTTCCGCGTGCTGGAGTGCGTGGTGGCCAGCCTGATTGTCAGCATCGGCGGCTGCTTCGCCTACGAGATGATCAGCGCCAGCCCGTCCATCGCCGGCATGTTGGGAGGCCTGGTTCCTCGTCCGCAGGTGGTGGTCAACCCGGAGATGCTCTACATCGCCATCGGCATCCTCGGCGCCACGGTCATGCCGCACAATCTCTACCTGCACTCCAGCATCGTGCAGACGCGGGCGTTTCACCGCGACGCCGCGGGCAAGGCGATGGCCGTCCGGTACGCGACGATCGACTCCACCGTCGCCCTGCTGTGCGCCTTCTTCATCAACGGCGCCATCCTCGTGCTCAGCGCCGCGGCGTTTCACGGCACGGAGCACGAATCCGTGGCCGGCATCGGCGACGCGTATCAACTGCTCACGCCGGTGCTCGGCGCGCCGCTCGCGAGCACGCTCTTCGCCGTGGCACTGCTGGCATCCGGGCAGAATTCCACGTTGACGGGAACGCTCGCGGGGCAGATTGTCATGGAGGGTTTTCTGAACCTGCGGCTGAAGCCCTGGCTGCGACGGCTGATCACGCGGCTGGTGGCGATCGGCCCGGCCGCGGTGGTCGCGGGCCTGTACGGCGAGCGAGGCGTGGACAAGCTGCTCATCCTCAGCCAGGTGATTTTGTCGCTGCAACTGAGCTTCGCGGTTGTGCCGCTGGTGTGGTTCACCAGCGACCGCGTGAAAATGGGAGCGTTCGTCAATGCCCGCTGGCTGATGCTGACCGCGTGGAGCGTCACGGTCATCATCGTGGGCTTGAACGGATACCTGCTGTTCGAGACGATCGCCGGCTGGCTGGGAGGCGGAGCATGACGACGCCTTCGGGAGAATTCGGCATTTACAAGACCATCCTCATCCCGGTGGAGAACTCCGCCGCGGACGACACCATTCTGCGGCACATCCGTCCGCTGGCGAAGCTGACGTCCGCCCGGCTGCTCCTCATTCACGTGGCGGACGGGTTCGCGGCCCGTTATCAGAACCAGCTCAATCTGGAAGACTCCGAGGAGATCCGGCTTGACCGCGAGTACCTTGAGCGGCGCCGCGCGGAGTTCCAGTCTGACGGTTTCGCGGTCGAAGTCCTGCTCGCCCGCGGGGAGCCGGCGCAGGAGATTCTCGCCGCCGCGCAGCGCGAGGGCTGCGACCTGATCGCCATGGCCACGCACGGGCACCGCTTCATCAAGGACGTGCTGCTGGGCAGCGTGGCGGAGAACGTGCGGCACCGGACGAGCATCCCCGTGCTGCTCGTGCGGGTGATGCAGGATTGATCGGGCCGCGCACACTCCTCGCCGGCTTTCCGAGCAGCCCGCCGCTCCGCGATGCGACTGGATTCCCGCCCGCGCGGGAATGACGGAGCTGGAGTCCCGCCAGCGCGGGAATGACGAGGCTTGCCTTTCGCCACGAGCTATCAACGATACGCGCATGACCACGGAGCTTCCCAGCACGGCGTCGGCCTCGGAGAAGGGGGGCGTGCGCGACCGCTTCGCGCGCACGCGCGAGGATCACGCCTCGGAGACCGCACAGGATTACGTCGAGCTGATCGACGAGCTGCACCGCGAGCACGGCGAGGCGCGACTTGTGGACATTGCCGCCCGGCTCGGCGTCACGCACGTGACCGCCGGTCGTACCATCGCGCGCCTTCAGCGCGAAGGTCTGGTCACGGCGCGCAAGTACCGCGCCATCTTTCTGACGGACGCGGGCCGCGCGCTCGCCGAGCAGAGCCGCCGGCGGCACGAGGTCGTGCTTCGATTCCTGCTGGCCATCGGCGTTCCCGAAGGCGCCGCGCACCTCGACGCCGAAGGCATCGAGCATCACACCAGCGCGGAAACCCTCGCGGCGATGGAGCGGTTCCTTGCAGCTCGAACGCCCGGCGAAGCGTGACGTGCCGGCGACTTCGCCAGGCGCCTCAGCAAACGAGCGACTTTCAGAGCCGCGACCGTCAGGGAGCGAGCCGTGCGGCGCCCATCGCGGGGACGCTTATTGCACACCTTCTTCCCGGCGGGGATGCGCGACCGCGCGCCCGAGAGCGCGGTTCTCGGTCGCGGGGTTCGCTCCCTGACGGTCGCGGCGCAGGGGCCACTTTTCTACCGCCTGACGCGCGCGGCCTCCGCGGCGGTCGAGCCTGGCTGGATGGCCCGACCGCCCAGAAAACCTTACCTGATTACGATCGCACGAGCCTACGCCGCGGCGGTTCGATACCCCATCGCCTGCCGGCCTCGCACGATCCAGAAGGCCGTGCCGGCGATGACCACGGCCAAGGCGATGAAGCTGCCCGTGCCCGAGCCGAAGTACGCCAGCACCATTCCGCACGCCACCGAGCCGGCGATGCACTTGGACACGATAAACAGCTTGTCCGCGCGGTACAGCAGCGGCGACGCCACCGCGATCGAGCTGTACGTGCCGATGAGCACGCCGATGAGGAACGCGTAGCAGAACCCGCGCACGCCCTCGCCGGCCATCGTGTACAGGAACCCGATCATGATGAGCGTCGTGCCGCCGGTGAGCACGGTGCGGGAGAGCGTCTCGTTGATCGCATTGTTGATCATGCCGGCGTTGATCGTGCCCCGCCCGCGGTTTTCGCGGATGCGGTCGAACACGACGACGGTGTCGTTAAGGCTGTACCCGATGATGGTCAGCAGCGCCGCCACCATGGCGAGGTCGATCTTGAACGGCAGGATCCCCAGCGCCCGACCGATGAAGCTGCCGGCCAGCAGGTGCGACAGGGTGAGCGCGCCCAGTGTGAACGCCACGTCGTGGAACGTGGCCACGATCGACGCCGCGCCGAACTCGAACGAATCGAACCGCACCCACACGTACACCAAGATCGCCGCCAGCGCCAGGACGATGGCCACCATGGCGTTCTGCGTGGCCGCCTGCGCCACCTGCGGCGCGAACTGCATCACGCTGGGGAACGTGCGCGACGAGCCGAGCGCCGTTTCCACCAGCTTCAGCTCCGAACCGGCCACCAGGTTCTTCCAGGAATCGGCGTTGTCCTCGCTGTAAGGCAGCCCGTCGTCCACCGCCAGCACGACGAACTTGCTGTACGCCTGCTTCCCGTCGGCGCGGGCGATCGGCTCGGAAAGCCCGATCGGCATGTGCTCGCGCCCCTGGAAGTGCTGGTACTCCGCCTGCATCTGCACCTCGCGGAGGCGCTTGTCGAACTCCTCGTGCGAGAGCGGCGGATCGAGTTGCTCGACCACGATGGCGACGCCGCCCTTGTAGCGGTTCACGTCGTACGTCCAATTGCCGCCGATCACGTCGCTGAGGTAGCGGTCGTCCTCGCGGATGATGAAGAAGTTGTCCTGCGTCTGGTTGGGGTCCTGCACCAGCCGGTAGCTGACCACTTCATCCACGGAGAGCTTGTCGCCCAGCACCGCCAGCAGCGCCGTCTGCACGAGCTGGAGGTTCGTGTCCACGGACACGATTTCGTAGAGCTTGCTGGAGGCGCCGCCCTCGGCGCTGACCTCCGTCGAAAGCTGAACGCGCGCGGAACGCATGTTGGGCACCGCGCGATCGCGGATGTACTTCACGGTCTGCCCGCGCAGCTCCGCGAATTGGTCCGGCGTCAGGGTCACGCCCGCCTTGGCGCGGAAGATGGCCGCCTGCCCGGAGGCGGTCGCGCGCTCGCACACCGGCTCCGTCTGCGCCTGCATCAACGCCCGGATCTGCTCGCCATTAAGCTTTTCCGTGCCGGACTCCATCACGAAAGTCCCGGCGTCCTCTCCCGGGTGCAGCGCCGCGTCGGAAAGGTTGTCCGCCGCCTGAGCCAGCCAGTTCGCCGCCGACGGCTCGCTCGGGTTGGACGAGCTGACCATGCGCCGCACGTCCTCGTCGGTCACTTCCACCGTGGGCAGGAACTCCGCCCGGACGCTCGAACCGCCAAGAAACTCGATGTCGTATAGCGCCTCGCGCCCCTTGACGCTCATCATCACGAACGCGCCCAGCCCCGCCAGCGTGGTCAGCAGCGAAAACGTGAAGAACGACTTCCGCTTCGACATCCAGTCGATGTTGGGCTTGGGGAGCAGCCGGCGCATCGACAGGTCCTTGATCCAGCCCTGGGAGACCAGCGTGTCGAAGATCAGCCGCGTCACGAACAACGCCGTGTACAGGCTGATGACCAGACCGATGCCCAGCGTGATGGCGAAACCCTTCACCTCTTCGCTGCCCACCCAGCCGAGCACCACGCACGTGATGAGCGTCGTCACGTTGCCGTCGATAATGCTCGAAAACGCCTTCTCATAGCCGAGGGCGATGGCCTTCTTGAGGGGCACGCCGCGATCGCGCTCCTCGCGGATGCGCTCGAAGATCAGGACGTTGGCGTCGATGGCCATGCCCAGCGTCAGCGCCACGCCCGCGATGCCCGGCAGGGTGAAGGTCGCTTGAAGGAACGACATGGACGCCAGCAGCAGGATCAGGTTCAGCAGCAGCGCCGTGTCGGCGATCAGCCCCGCCGTCAGACCGTAGTACATCACCACCACGATCAGCAGCACGACAAACCCGTACTTCGAGGCATTCAAGGCGATGTCGAGGTTGTGCTGGCCCAGCGTGGGACCGACCGTCTTCTCGCTGATCGGCGTCTCCTTGAGGCGCCCCGGCAGCGCGCCGGCCTCCAGCGTGCGCGTCAGCTCGTTGACCTTCTCCTGCGTGAAGCGGCCGCTGATCTGCCCAGACTGCCCGATGCGCTCGTTGATCGTGGCGTGCGACATGGAGAACCCGTCGAGCACCACGCAAAGCTGCCGGCCCACGTTCGCGCCGGTGAGTTCCGCGAAGTAGTCTCCACCCACTGGATCCAGCAGGAATGACACGACATTCTGCCCCGTGCTGGAGTCGATGTTGGGGAACGCCTGCTCGAGCTTCCACGGGTGCTCCGCGCGCCGTGTCAGTCCGTAGCGCTCGTCGTTGTGCACCAGCACGTACCACTGCCCGGCGTACTTCTCGAAGACCTGCTGCTCACGCCCGCGAATGGCGTCGAACTGCTCTTCGGTCATGCGCCCGGAGAGGTTCTCGAACTCGACAATGTCCTTGACGGGAACCCACTGATACGCGTCGCCGGTCCGCACCCGAGGCCCGCGCTTCTGCAGCGACTCCACGTAGCCGTCGATGCGCTGACGCAGCGCGGGGTCCTGCGAGGTCGTGAAGTTCGGCGACTGGAGATCCCGGTCCGCCAGGATGCGGAACTCCAGCACGCCGGCGCCCTTCAGGCGGCGCTTCAAGTCCGACGGATCCTCCAGATCGCTTTTGCGCTTCGCCCACTCGTCGTACGCGAGCGCCGCGGAAGCGATCAGGTCTTCGTAGCCTGCATGTTCCTGCTTGAGCCGCGCCAGCTCGCGCTCGCGCGCCACGCCTTTGCGGAACGTCAGCTCGAGAACGTCGCGCACCTTGCCTTCTTCGAGGTTCGTCGAAAGGACATCGTCGATGGCCTTCTCATACGCGTCGCGCGCCGCCAGATCCTCCGGCGCCGCCTGGCGGGTGGTTGCCGCCTTGCGCAGCTCAACGAACAGCGGAGTCCTTGAGGCCACGCCGCGGGTCAGCGCCGCCAGTTCCGAGTCGATGCGGTCCGCCGGGGCGCTCAGAGCCGTTTCGATGTCGTAGCGCCGGATGTTGCGCTCGCGAATCTGCGTAAACGCCGTTTCTTTCGCCTGGCGTCGGTCGCGGGATTCCTTGCCCGCCATGGGCATCTGAATCTCGAGGCGCGTGTTGCCCACCGGGCGCCACACCAGGTTCATCGTCGAGTTGGGGTCCACGCGATCCTTGAGGATCTCCATCACGCGCGTGGACAAGCCGGTGATTTCACTTTCGTGCAATCCGGTCGTGTCGATCTCGTAGAGCAGGCTCGTGCCGCCCGCCAGGTCGATGCCCAGCTTGAGCCGGTCCTTCGGCGGCCAGCAGAACATCAGCCCAGCCACGAGCGAAAGGATGACCAGCCCCCACTTTACGGGCCGGTTGTGATCAGTCATGTGAATGCCTCCAGATAACAGGTCGCGGGCGGCGCGTTTCGCGCGGCCGCGAGAATGCGGTTCTTAGAATATCGTCGCGGGTTCCCCGGAACAGGCTCGCCGGGGACGGTTTGTGGCCAAGCGTTGGGCTGGCTCCCGACCGCCCAGGCGACGGGCGTTCAAGAGTCGCGCGTCAGCGGCGCGGGGGTGCGTGCCGCTGGATCGGACCTTTGCGGGGAGAGACGCTGCGATCCAACGGGCCTTCGGGAATCACGCGGACCGGATCAGGCACATCGCCGTTGACCGCCTGCGACGCGCTGGGCATACGCCCGTTCAGCCCCACGTGCCGCAGCTTGGAACCGAGCTTCAGCGATCGCTCGGCGTTGCTGCCGTGGAAGACCGTCAAGTAGCGATCCGAATCCGGCGTGGGGGAACCGGGGGAGTCGTGCGAGGCGGGATCGGAATCCGCGGGCTTCGAGCCGCCGTCCTCGCCCTCGACCGTGGAATGGGGCTGGTTGGGGAACTCGTCGCCGAGGGAGGCGTCCAGCGTGAGCGTCGGGCATCCCGATCCATCGGGACCGCTCGATCCCGAGGCGCTGAACCGCGGACCGGAGGCCGCGAACACCGCGACCCCCAAGCAAGCTGCGAAGGCTCTATGGATCAGCTTCATGCCGGGCTGATTCTAGTGATCCGTCCCCGCGTGGCAATCATCCAAGGGGATGGGGCTGACCCCTCGGCATGGTAGCCGTAGGGGGATGGCTTGCATGTATCAAGCTACAAACTACAAATTACATTTACAGGCAACAATATGGTGCCGTCGAACACGGACATGTGCAGGATTCCGTCCGGGGGATAATTTTTGTGTCACTTTTTCTGTTATTCAATAGCTTTGGTGAATCTGTCACCTATAATCGGGCACGGGGGCTGTGCGAATGGACCTGCCAACCCTGATACCGTCTAGAGAGAGAATTGTGGAAAGAGGACAGACACAACTTCGCGTCGACGACCTGCACTTCTACCTGTACGAGCGGACGCTCCACCCGGAGCTTTTCCAGATTCATAAGATCGCGCGGATCCAGCAGCGGCGATACTCCGCCGAAATCTGGGCTCTGGGGCTGGCGCACCTCGTAACCATCCAGTTTGAGAAGGGTTACGTTACGGAGCTTGTGTCCCCGCACACAGACCTCCTCCCGAAGGCTGGCTTGGCGACGAGCTTCCGCTTCCGTGGCGAGCGCGATCACATGCAGACGCTGCCGAGCGGGCTGACCTATATCCTGTCCAGCCAAGTTGAGAGGCTGGCATCGCAGGTCTTCCCCTCGACTCACGCCGACCTGCTGCGCCACGCACAGCGAAAGGGAATCCTGGTAAACTTTGAGGAGTACGAAAGCGACGGCATGGCCCCGTTTACGTACGTGGACTACGAATCCCGCGACCACGAGTTCCACGTGTACGCGTTCCACTCCTTCCCGGACGACCTGACGATCCTCAAGACGCAGTCGATCTTCGAGCTGGAGCCGGAAAAGCGCGAAACGACCCGGTGACGGATCCTCGCCCACGCCGGGCGGACAGAACCAGCTTCGGTATTTCGCATCAGGCCTGCCGGCGGCCATCACATCGCCCTGCAGGCCTGTTGCCTGCGCCGCGCCCAACGCTACCGTGGCGGGAGTGTCTGTTGGAGGGACGCGCGTCGACGGAACCCGCGGGAATGATATGACGAATGAGCGCGGGCGCGGTGGGAACCTCGCGCCGCCGGCGGATTGGCTGCGGGTGGCCGGATGACGAGCGCGGCGCTGGCCGTGCGATGCCCCCGACGATGGGGCACGCCGATAAGCGCGCCGGGATGGAATTCGCGATGAAGTCGGTTTGAAACCTCCAAGGAGATCAGCATGGGACGTACTGCAAGGTCGGCTTGGATACTGCTCGCAGGGGCGATCGGCGTGGCGCTGGCGGGCTGCTCGTTCAGTTACTCGGAACACCGCCATTACGATCCCCCGCAGGTGGTTGCACGTCCGGTCGTGGTGGAACACGTGCATTCGCAAAACTGCGGACACTGTTACGACGACGGTCAGTGGATCGTCATCGAGGCTCATCATCATCACGGTCCCGGGTGCGGACACGAGTTCAACGGGCATCACTGGATCGTGGTGCGCTCGAATCGTCCGGCGCCCAGGCCCGTTCCGCAGCGGGTCGTTCGCGTTTCGCACGATCACCATGATGCGCATTGCGGCTGCGTTCACGACGGGCGGACGTGGATCCAGATCGACATCGGCCACGTCCACGGACCCGGTTGCGGGCACGTGTACATCGAGGGGCGCTGGAGCATCCGGCGCCGGTAGGAGCCGCGGAATCCGACGGCAGGCACTCGCTTGATTCGTGGTGAGCGGCGGCGCTCGTCATTCCCGCGAAGGCGGGAATCCAGACGGAGTCCTCAGACGAGGCGCGAATCCAGCGGTCTTCCGGAGCGGACTGGATCCCCGCCTGCGCGGGGGTGACAGTCCCCGTGCCATGTTTCCGCTTCCACCCCGGGCTGCCAAGGTCCATGCGCCCACGATCTCTGAGTTTGGGGCGCACTCACCGGAAAACGCCGCCGACGGTCCATGTTCACGGCCTTCGCGCCTGCACAGGTTTGCACAGTCTGATCGCGAATAAACTTCCCTGAGATCCGAAATAGGGAGTACAATCTCCGCGAGCATCACCGCATTCCTTCGCCGGCCGGTCCGTTGCCGGTTGGTGGCCGCGCCCTTGCCGTTGCGTGGCAGGCGGGATCGCGCGGAAGCTGCAAAGGGGTCACGATCATGCGCAAGGGTCTGCGCCGTCCGCGGTGTGCTGGTGCATCCGCCCTCTTGAATCTCATTTTCGCTGCCGGGCTGCTCGCCTTTCCCGTCGCCCTGTTCGCACAGTCCGCGCCGGCGCAGCCTGCCGCGACGAAACCCCCCACCGCTCAGCCTTCCGTTCCCCAGTCGCCGGATGCGCGGACGCCAACCCCTGGCGCGCCTTCCGCAATGCACAAGTACGAGCGTGCCGCGGACCTGATTCCTGACACGGCCGTGGGCGCGCTGACGCTGGAAAAAGCCGGCGCGCGACTGGCGCAGTTCCGCAGGCACCCGTTTTATCAGTCGATTCTCGACAGCGAAATCTACCGGCTCCTGCAGGCCGACGCGGGTTTCAACCAGGCGAAGTTCGGCGTGTTCGGCTTCTCGGCCGCGGCCGGCGTGGACACGTGGGAGATGTTTGAAACGCTTCTGGGCGACAACCTGACGATCGCGCTGGAGCCTGGCGAAAGTGGAAAGCCCGTGGCGTGGGCGGTGTGCGTGACCGACAAGCCGGAGGTCGCGGCGAAGCTGGCGGCGGCGCTGAACCCGATGGCGGGGCTGATGAAGGACGGCAAGCCGGATGAAACGCGCTCGCGCGAAGTGGAGGGCGTCCGCGGTTATCAGATCAACGCGGACGCGTACTACGCGGTGTTCGACAACGTCATCGCCATCACCAATCGCGCGGAGGCGCTGGAGCGCACGATCCGCATGCGGAACGCATCCAGCGGGCGCCTTTCAGACATGGACCGGTTCAAGCAGGCGCGGTCGCGCACGACCCCCGATGCGTTGGCGTGGGGCTACGTGAACGTGGACGGGCTGCGGCAGCGGTTCAAGGACCGCTGGATCCCCGAGAAGATCCCCAACGGTTTCGTGTCGATGGTGTTCGGCGGGATCATCGAATCCGCGCGCGACGCGGACACGGCCAGCGCCGACCTTTCGCTGGGCCGCGACGGGCTGAGCGTCAACGTCTTCCTGCACGGCAAGTCGCCGCTGCCGGATTCGCACAAGGCCTTCTTCGTTCCGGCGAAGGATGCGGCGGACTGGTCGAGTCTCTCGCTGCCGCGGGCGCTGGCGCGAGTTTCCCTGCGCCGCGACTTCCACGAGCTGTGGACGCAGCGGGACAAGCTTGTCAGCGCGAAGGGTCTCAGCGAGCTGTCCGAGTTCGCGGGGAACGTGTCGAACCTGCTGGGGCAGATGGACTTCGGCGACGACTTCCTCGCGCAGACCGGGTGCGATCTGCAGTTCCTCTCCAACCTTCAGACGTTCGAGCCGGGCAGGGCGCCGATGCCGCAGTTCCCCGCCTTCGGCATGATCCTGCCGCTTACGGACGTGAAGCAGTTCGGGCAGCGGCTGGAGAGTGCCACCATGATGGCATTCTCGTTCATCTCCATGCAGGCGGCGCAGAACGACAAGAACGCGCTGCTGGTGGACGTGGACTCGTACAAGGGCTGCAAGTTGATCTGCGCGAAGTATCCGGACGCGCCCGCCGACGCCTCACCCCTGCCGCAGCGCTACAACTTCGCGCCCACGGCCGCGATTGTGAAGGACCACTTCGTCCTCGGCAGCACGCCGCAGTTCATCAAGGACGTGATCGACGCCGCGGAAAACCTGCCGTCTTCCGCAGCGTCCGGCGCGGCCCGCGCGGGCTCGTACGCGAACGTCAAGGCCGACGAGCTGACCGCGATCCTCAAGGCGAACCTCGAGCCGCTCGTCGCCAAGAAGATGCTGGAAGAAAACAAGACGAAATCGCAGGCCGAGAGCGAGTGGAACCTGCTGCTCAAACTCCTGTCGAGCACCGAAGGTCTGGCGATCAGCATCGACCGCGCGGAGGAAGGCCTGAAGGCAACCGCGCGTCTGGCGCTGAAACCCGGCGCGATTCCGCAGTAGCGGGTCGAGCAGCTCTCTGGGCTGCCACAGGTCCGGCAGGTCTGTGACCTGCCGAAAGGCCGCTAGACCTTGGACATGCACCCGGCATCATCGTGCGAACCATCATGCCAACCCTGAAACCCTACATCCCCTCCGCCGATCAGCCCTGGGACCGCCGCCGCGCCGGGCATCTGCTCCGCCGCGCGGGCATGGGCGCGACCGCCGATCAGCTCCGCCGCGCCATCCACGAAGGCCCCGACCAGACGATCCGCAAACTCTTGGACGGTGAGCCGCAACCGCAGGCCTACGTCGATCTGGAATCCATCCGCGCCAGCGTGACCTCCGTCGGCAGCATCGAGTCCGCACGCGGCTGGTGGCTCATGCGCCTGGTCCACACGGCCCATCCGCTGGCGGCGAAGATGTCGCTCTTCTGGCACGACCACTTCGCCACCGGGTTCGCCAAGGTCGGCGACGTGGCGATGATGCTCCAGCAACTGGCGACCTTCGAGCGCCACGCCCTCGGCGAGTTCGGCCCGCTGCTGGTCGACGTCTCGAAAGACCCCGCGATGATCCTCTGGCTCGACACGCAGGTCAGCCGCAAGGGCGCGCCGAACGAGAACTACGCCCGCGAACTGTTCGAGCTGTTCGCCCTCGGCGTCGGGCATTACTCGGAGACGGACATTCGGGAGGCCGCGCGCGCGTTCACCGGCTGGCGCGTGCGCGACGGCGCTGCGTTTTTCACGCCCGCGCTGCACGACGACGGGTCCAAGACGGTGTTCGGCCAGACGGGCAACTTCGATCCGGACCCGATCGTGGCGCTGGTGCTGCGGCAGGGCGCTTGCGCGACGTTCCTTGCGAGGAAACTGCTGGAGGAGTTCGTGCAGCACGCGCCGCCGGACGCGCTGATCGCGGAAACCGCCGGCGTGCTGCGCGACAGCGGATACTCCATCCGGGCGACCGTCGAGGCCATCCTGCGCAGCGAGGCGTTCTTCAGCGACGAGTCGTACCGCGCG
>JADZBE010000026.1 GCA_020852275.1 Phycisphaerales bacterium | reverse complement strand
TTGCCGTTGCGCACGTTGGCGGTGGAGTAGGTGGCTACGCCCATCGAGGCCTCCCAGGCGCGAGGCGAGCCAGGCTCCGGCGGATTGCACGTGCCCTGTGCCAGGGCGCGCGGAGAGGCCGCGGCGGTACCGTCCTATACTTGGATCGGCGGGTGGGAAGTCAAGGGGATTTTCTGAAAGAATGTGTGAGGCGGGGCGTATTTGTTGCAGAGGCGCGCGCGGCGCCGATCGCGCGGCGACGGTGCGCGCGGCGACGGTGTGCGCGGAGCCGATCGCGCGGCGCCGATGTGGCGAGGGCGCTCGCCGGCTCGGAGAGCCGTCGGACCCCTGGCAGCTCGAAGAGCTGCCCCACCGGAGCCGGCGGACCAAAGGCATCTCGAAGAGCTGCCTCACCGGAGCCGGCGGCGGGGCGACGGTTGGGCGCGGGATCGCGCGGGCTGAAGCCCGCGGCTCGGAGAGATGCCCCACCTGAGAGCCGGCGGCCCCTACTCGTTCCCGATGACGGCATACCCCTGCGCGCTTGCCAGTGGACTCCGTGCCCGGTATTCCAATCCGCATGAAATGGTCGCAATTCTTCATCGTGACGGCCAAGGAGACGCCCGCCGACGCCGTGGTGCCTTCGCATCAGCTCATGCTGCGCGCCGGGCTGATCCGGCAGGTGGTGGCCGGGGCGTATACGTATCTTCCACTCGGGCTGCGCACGCTTCGGAAGATCGAGGCGATCGTGCGCGAGGAGATGAACCGCGCGGGGGCGATCGAAGTGTCGATGCCCGCGATGCACCCCATCGAGCTGTGGGAGCAGACGGGTCGCGTGGCGGCGATGGGCGACGTGCTGCTGCGGTTGCACGGACGCGGCGACGACTGGCGCTCGCGCACCGTGCTGGGCCCGACGCACGAGGAGATCATCACCGAGCACGCGCGGACGTACATCAACAGCTACAAGCAGCTTCCGGTCACGTTCTACCAAATTCAGACGAAGTTCCGCGGCGAGGCGCGCCCCAAGAGCGGCGTCCTGCGCACGCGCGAATTCCTCATGAAGGACGCCTACTCGTTCCACACCAGCAAGCACGGACCCGGCGGGCTGGATGACGGCTACCAGGCGATGTACGACGCCTACTGCCGCATCTTCGCGCGCTGCGGGCTGCCGTACATCGCCGTCGAAGCCGACTCCGGACCCATCGGCGGCGACGCGTCGCATGAGTTCATGGTGGAGACGGACGCGGGCGAGGATTTTCTCGTCAAGTCTGAGGACGGCTCATATGCCGCCAACCTCGAACGCGCGGAGGTCGCGCCGGTTGAGGATGGGAAGGATGGTCGCAACGCTCCGCTGACCGTCGTGCCGACGCCCGGGCACACGACCATCGAGCAGGTCTCCGCGTTTCTGCGCTGCACGCCCGCGAGAATGATCAAGACGATCATCTACGTCGCGGACGGCCAGCCGCTCATCGCGCTGGTGCGCGGCGACCACAACGTCAACGAGCCGAAGCTCAAGCGCGTGGCCGGCGTGCTCAACCTCGAGCCCGCTGACCCGGCGCTCATCAAGAACCTCACCGAGGCGGACGTCGGCTACGCCGGTCCCGTCGGGCTGAGCAACGTGCGCATCATCGCCGACCAGGCCGTCACCGTGATGCACGATGCCATCACCGGCGCGAACCGCACGGATCATCACCTCACCGGCGTCAATCCCGGACGCGACTTCGAGATCAAGGAATCCGCTGATATCCGCGAGGCCGTGCCCGGCGACCGGGCGAAGAACGGCGCGCCGCTGACGTTCCGCAAGTGCATCGAGGTGGGTCACGTGTTCAAGCTGGGGACGAAGTACAGCGATGCGCTGGGCGCGACGTTCCTCGACGAGAAAGGCGCGTCGCACCCGATGATCATGGGCTGCTACGGCATCGGCGTGAATCGCATCCTCGCGGCGGCGATCGAGGCTTCGCACGACGCCAACGGGATCATCTGGCCCGCGAGCATCGCGCCGTTTCGCGTTATCATCTGCTCGCTGGACACGCGCGAGGCGGACGTGATGAGCACTTCGGAGAAGCTCCACGACGAGCTGGAGTCGCGCGGCGTGGACGTGCTCTGGGACGACCGCGACCAGCGCCCGGGCGTGAAGTTCAAAGACGCGGACCTCATCGGGATCCCCGTGCGCATCACCGTCGGCAAGAAGGGCCTGGCGGAGGGCGTCGTCGAGGTGACGACCCGCAAGGATGGGCAGACGCAACGTCTGGGAGTCGCTGGCGCAGGTGTCGAACTGCTGCGGCTGCTTCAGGGGCGCTGATGCGTAGTGGAAGATCGCACATCATCATGTCACGACAAGACGAGAAACAGGCGTCGCCTCCAACCGGAAATCGATCTCGATGGCTGCAGCGCGGGGCGGGTTGCGTTCTTGGAAGCCTCTTCGGCATCGCGCCGTGGGTATTGACTGACGTGCTGGGTTTGAGTTGCAGTTGGATTCCGAATGTCATCGCCTTGGTCTGGTTGCTTCCGGGGCTGGTGATTGGCGGAACGATCAGCGGCGGCGGGTTTCATTGTGTGGAGCCCTCCTACTACTTTCCCGCCAACGGAGTCTTCTACAGTGGCTTGGGGCTGCTGGTTGCCCACGGTATCCTTCGGAAGCGGGCCTCCAGGGCGGAACTTCGTTCATGAGGGAACCGGGATCATCCGCCGGGTCGAAACACCTCAGGACGTGCCGCCATTTCCATTGAGAACGAGGGCTGCTTCGTGAAACCTCTCGCGGATTGAGTTGGGACACGCGCATGACGCCCGTCCCTTCGCCTTGCGCCTCCCGCCTCTCCGCCGCGCGCCGCATGCAACCCGCGCGGCCCCGTCCACATGGATCAACCATCAGATCCGCGCCATCCGCGCAAACTCAATTCCTCTCCATCCGCGTAATCTGAACTCGGCGCCGCCCTCGCAATTCAATCTGCGGCATCTGCGCAATCTGCGGATCACTCTGCCCGCGCCATCGCTGCAAGAAACTGTGAACGAATCGAAGCCTTGCGCACGATAAAAGGAATACGCGCGGCCCGGGGATCAGTCGCGGCTTGGGGACCCGGCGCTGCACGGTGACGCCGCGATGATCGTGGCGTCGGCGCGGTTGCGCGATCGCGCGGCAGCGGCGGGGTGGCGAGTGATGAGTGGGGCGAGTTTTTCATTCAAACGTGGGATCGTCCGCCCCAATGGACGACGAGTCACCGACCCGGGATCGCGCGAGTGCGGGGAGATCGCATTATTCTCGACGGTACGACGATTGAAGAGGTTCTCGATACCCACCGAGCGACTTTGAAACTTGTCGTCGACACCGTAAACGACGAGATCGCGCAACGGGTTAATAAACGTCGTGCTGCCCAGGCCGCTAAGACCCAGCAGGAGCAGCTGCACCGGGCGAAACTGCACAGAATCGCGGAGGACCTAACGTTTGAGTGAATAGCGAGACTCGGAGGATCGGGGCGGGTGGCCCTGCTGGAATCGCAGTGACGTGAACGTGTGCCGCTGCTCTGGGAGCAATGGAGAACGCCGAACGACGATCTTTCAGCGAACCTCGAACGATTCCCGGTCGAAGCGATTCCTCCGTGTCCGCGTCTTCGAAAGCTTCGAGCGGCCGGGGCGCTCCTCGCGTCCGGCACCGCTCGCAGAGCAGTGGCACACCTCCCTTCGTTCACGGCTGGGCCGTCGCATGTACGATATCGCTCCCGTCCCCGCTCTGAACGCCCCGATGGGGCGTCGGGTTGTAGCCACGGGTGGAGCGGAGTCCGACGCGCCGCCGGGCAAAGCCCGGCCGCGGCGGACGGAGCGGAACCCGTGGAAGCAGGGTTCCCTTATCCTCTTGCCGCCCCGGAGGGGCGGAGGAGTTTTCGCGTAGAAGGAAAGGACCCGGATGCCCGGCACGTACTCGCAGATTCTCCTGCACATCGTCTACTCCACCAAGCACCGCGAAGCCTGGATCACGCCTGACGTCGCCGAACGTCTGTATCCGTACATGGGCGGCATCGTGCGGGCTGAGAAGGGCGTGCTGTACGGCATCGGCGGCGTCGAGGACCACGTTCACATGTACGTGCGGTGGCGGCCCGATGCGACCGTGTCGGACCTGATGCGCACGGTCAAGGCGCGGTCCTCGAAGTGGCTGCATGATACATTCCCGACGCTCGCGGCATTCGCGTGGCAGGAGGGATACTCCGCCTTTTCTGTCAGCAAGTCGCAGGAAGAAGCCGTCAAGAAGTACATCGCTGGGCAGGCCGAGCACCACAAGAAAGAGGACTTCAAGGCGGAGTTATTGCGGATGCTGCGCCTGCATGAGATCGAGTTCGACGAGAAGTATGTGTTCGATTGATCTCTTGGACTTTCCGGCGCCTCCTCCGCCCCTCTGGGCGGGCTCCTGACAACGCCCCGCGTTCCACGGGTTCCGCTTCGCCCGCGAAGACGCGGGCTGCGCTCCACCCGTGGCTACATGCCTGCGCCCCGCTGGGGCGAAGAGAGGAGCGGGCGAGAACTCCCTCTGCGAACCGGGCGACACCTGCCGCCGGCAAATCGACCACGTCATCGCAATCAGCCGGGACGGAACCAACCACCCGCCTTCTGTCTCGTCCCCGTCCGGATGACCCCGGGCCATTGACCCGCCGGCGCGCCGCACCCACCGATCGCCTGCGACGCTCCTTTTGATGTCTCTGCGCCCTCTGCGCGTCTCTGCGGATCACACTCCCCAAAAAAGTTCGGCGGGGCCGCAGGAGGAAGAGTTATCCGCCGAGACACGCAGAGAGCGCAGAAGAGGTACGCCAAGGCTGTCAGGCTCACGCGGGGGAGCGGAGCCGGCGCGGGGCGACGGGCTGCCCATGACAGGCCGGCTACCCATCGCGTGCGGGCGATCCTCATCTTGACACGGCGTGATCGGCGATCGACCCTGTCGCTTGGCGCCTGGCGATTGTCGTCTGGCGCCGGGTGCTTCACTGAACGCGCTGGCACGGTGGCGCGCTGCGGGAGCGTGTTCGCGTGGACGGTTGGCGTCAGGAGTCGCGCAGTTGATGCCAGGTTGAAATTGCATCTTATCCGAGCCGCGACCGTGAGGGGGTGTTGCCGCTTCCCTGCGTCAGAATTCGCTTCCTTACGGGCGCGGCTCTGACGGGCGCGGCTCTGAAAGACAAACGATGCGATAATCCCGATGCGCTACACTACCCGAAGCCTCAATCCGCATCCGGATCCAGAATCGAGATGAACGCCTTCTGCGGGATTTCCACGCTTCCCACCATCTTCATGCGCTTCTTGCCTTCCTTCTGCTTTTCCAGAAGCTTGCGCTTGCGCGTGATGTCGCCGCCGTAGCATTTGGCGGTGACGTCCTTGCGGAAGGCCTTGATCGTCTCGCGCGCGATGATCTTCCCGCCGATGGCCGCCTGGAGCGGGATCTCGAACTGGTGCCGCGGGATCTCCTTGCGCAGGCGTTCCAGCAGGCGGCGTCCGCGGTAGGTCGCCTTTTCGCGGTGGACGATGACGGACAGCGCGTCCACCGCGATGCCGTTGACGAGGATGTCGAGCTTGACGAGGTCGTCGGCGCGGAAGTGCGTCAGCTCATAATCGACCGTGCCGTAGCCCTTGGTGCAGCTTTTCAGCTTGTCATAGAAATCGTAAATAATCTCCGCCAGCGGAAACTCATAGGTGAGCATGACGCGCGACGGGGAGAGATATTCCGTCTTCTTGTGCGTGCCGCGGCGCTCCAGGCTCAGCGTCATCACCGTGCCCACGCACTCCGCCGGAATAATCATGGCCGCGCGGATCATCGGCTCGCGTATTTCCTCGACGCCGCTGACGTCCGGCAGCTCGCTGGGCGAGGAAATCTGCCGAACCTGCCCGTCGGTCATGAGCACCTCGAACGTGACGGTGGGCGCGGTCTGCACGATGTTGACGTTGCCTTCGCGCTCCAGCCGCTCCTGAATGATGCGCATGTGCAGCAGGCCGAGGAACCCGCAGCGAAAGCCGATGCCCAGCGCGTCCGAGCTGACGGTCTCGTAGGTGAACGAGCTGTCGTTGAGCCAGAGGTTTTCCATGGCCTCGCGCAGCTCCTCGGTCGTCGTTCCGGGTCCGGGGTAGAAGTCGCAGAAGACCATCTGCTTGGGCTGCTTGTAACCGGGCAGCGCGTGCTCGGTGGGCCGGGACACGTGAGTGATGGTGTCACCGATGTTGACGTCGGAGATAAGTTTGATGCCCGCGACGAGATAACCCACCTCGCCAGCGGTCAGCTCGGGCACGGCCCCTGGCTTGGGCGTGAACTTGCCCACCTCGGTGACGATGTGCTCGCGCCCAACGCCCATGAAGCGGATCTTGTCCCCGCGCTTCACCGTGCCGTCCTTCATGCGCACGTGGACGATCACGCCACGATGCACGTCCGTTTTGGCGTCGTAGATCAGCGTGCGCAGCGGCGCGGCCGGGTCGCCGGTCGGCGCGGGGATGCGCTCGCAGACGGCGTCGAGCAGCTCGTCGATGCCCAGCCCGGTCTTGGCGCTGACGAACATCGCGCCGGAAGCGTCGATGCCCAGCACCTGCTCGGCCTCCAGCGCCACGTCCTCCGGATGCGCGGAAGGCAGATCCACCTTGTTGATAACCATGAGGATTTCGAGTCCCGCCTCGATGGCCATGTAGGCGTTGGCAACGGTCTGCGCCTGCACCCCCTGGGTGGCGTCCACGAGAAGGAGCACGCCCTCGCAGGCGGCCAGCGCGCGGGAAACCTCGTAGTGGAAGTCCACGTGCCCGGGCGTGTCCAGCAGGTTGAGCATGAAGCGCTCGCCCTTGTGCTCGTGGAAAATCGTCGCGCGGTTGGCCTTGATGGTGATGCCCATCTCGCGCTCGAGGTCCATGTCGTCGAGGAACTGGTCGCGCATTTCGCGCTTGCTGATGGCGCCGGTGTGCTCGAGGAGCCGGTCGGCGAGTGTGGACTTGCCGTGGTCGATGTGGGCGATGATGCTGAAATTGCGGATGAAACGGCGGTCGCTCATAGATGGTTCGCGCGTGATTCCCTTTTCGACTCCGGCGCAAGTCCCTTGCGTCGAGCCGGGCATTGTAGCAGCGACGGCGTCGGCGGGAAACGCCGCCGAGAATGCGGCGTTTCAGCAGGATGCACTCCATCCGGGGTGGCGTGCTCTCGCCGTACTCGGCGTGAGCAGGTGATTGCCTCGGTGGCGCCTCGCATGGCTACAGGATGCGCGTGAAGCCATGCCACGCCGCGCGCTTGAAACCCTGTCACGCCGAAAGCGTGAAGCCATGCTACCTCATGCTTGGCCGCCCCTGCTGCGCGACGAGTGCGACGTCCTGAACGCTGTGGCCCGTGAGTTGGGCGATGTGATGCACCGCCTGCGGACGGTCGGGCACGCCGGGGTCGAAGAGAACGAGCCGGTCGCGGAGGTCGGTCACGGCCACGATGAGGTCCGCCGCAACGGCCGCCCGGCGCAGCGTCTGCCCCCCGGCCTCGTAGCTCCAGCGCGTCGCGTCGTCGAGCAGCCGCGCGTGAACGCAAACGGATGTGTCCGCGATGAACAGGCGTCGCACCCCTTCATGCTCGATGACCGCGAGCGACTCAACGGGACGCCCACGACCCGTGTGCAGCAACCGCGGTTCGTGCGGCGAATCAACGCGCCAGTGGAGCACGCGCCCGTCGGCCGTGCCCGCAAGCACTTCGTCGCGCTCCGCAAGCAGCGCCGTGATCTGCGCGCCGGCGCCGAGATACTCACGCACTGGCGAAACCGAGTCACGCGAAACGGATGCGGCCTCGCTCGACCAGCGGATCACGCGGTCATCAACGGCGCAGTACAGAGATCCGACCACAAGCTGAATCGCCCGGATGGCCTGCGCTCCTTGCGTCACCGCGGCAAGCATGACGGCATCGGCGGCGTCCGGCTCGTCGCGTCTCCACCGGCGGATGCCCAACTCCGAGTGAGAGGCGTAGATCGCCGTGTCGGAGACGGCGACGCTGTTGAAGCCGCCGCGCACCGACGGACTGGACTTCAACCCGTAGCTCGCCTCAATCACGCCGTCCGTCAACCGGACTTCGTACACGCCGCTCGACGCGCCGATCCACGCCCGCAGCTCGTTGCCACCTGACGGCGGGATGTGCACGGACCGCGGAGCGCCGGCCCCGCCTGCAAGGGAAAACCGCTGCGAGGGGAGCGGCGCGGCCGGCGGATCAAAGACGAGCAGCTCAGGGCCCGCGGCCACGAGGATGGCACGGGTCGCGGCGGTCCGCGCTTTTTCGGCGAAGAGGGATTCGTAGAGCTGGGCGCGCTCGTGCTCGGCAAACGTGCGGAGAAAGTCGCGCAGCGGCGGCGCGTTCTCCGCGCCCGTCGCGGCCCTCATCTCTGCCAGGAGTTCGCTAAAATGTTGAACCTGCTGCCTGCGGGCGTCCTGCTGCGCGGCGCGCAACGGCGCGGCCGCTTCCACCTGGCGGCGACTCTGCTCGGCGTCTTCGGCGGCGCGGCGAACGCGCTCGTAGGTTTCCGAGGCGGCGCGCACGCGGATGCCGGCGTCGATCGACAGACCACAGGAGAACGCCACGGATTCCAAGGCGGCGCCGATCGCTTTCTCCATCTCGATGCAGACGTCCGTCGTCATGACCTGGGTCATGCTAGCCTTGGTGAACACCGGTTCGATGGCGGCGCGCACCCCGGGCAGAAACGCCTCCGCGAGCTGCGCACACGAGATGGACTGCGCCGCCTCTCCCAGCCGCCGCTTCAGCGACAGCAGGTCGCCGCGATCCGGGATCGCCCGAGCGCTCAAGCTGATCTCGACCTCGGCGGGGTATGCATCGGCGCTGACGAAGCGCCCGGCGCGAAGCGTCAGCGGCAGTGGAGCGGCGCGCACGAAAAGGACTTCGACCGCGTCGCGGCCATCCACTTGACCACCGGGACGCACGGTCTCGTGATCGTCGCCGACTCGCGTCACCAAGGCCATGACGTCCGGCGGCAGTTGGAAGGTGCGGCGAAACGTGGTGAAAAGTGCCGAGGCGGCGACGCGAAGCGCGAGCGTCTCGCCGGCACCGGACAGCAGCGCAATGGGATCCTTTATCGGTCCGCCCGCCGGACCGAGATGGGTCGAGAAGGCCACAGGCTTGCCGGAGCGCGCTCGCATGTTCTCCATTCATGCACAGGTTGGAAACCTGTGCTACAGGCCACCGGTTGGAAACCGGTGCCACACCGTACCAGTTTGAAACCCTGTGCTTCAGACCACAGGTTGGAAACCTGCGCTGCAGGCCCCCGGTTGGAAACCTGTCCCAGAACTCACCGGCTGGAAAGCCGGTGCCCCAATCTTAACCCGGCATCGACTTCCCGACGGGCGACTACGATCCCGTCTGCGCGAACTTCTCAAACCGCGTCAGGTCTGAGGGCTGCACCGACGGTTTCGTGTCCTCCAGCACTCTCAGCATGTCCGCGCGGGTGATCGGTCTGGCTTCCCCACCGCCGATGGCTTCCATGAAAGGGATTTGTGCTGCCTGCTGCACGATATTTCGGATGTCAGCACCACTGTAACCCTCCAAGCGGTCGCACAATTCGCCGAAGTCCACGTCGCCCGCCAGCGGCTTCTTGCCCAGATAGATCTCCAACATCTTGAACCGCGCCGGAGCATCCGGCAGCCCGACGTACACTTTCGCGTCCAGACGCCCCGGGCGGAGCATGGCCTCGTCGATGAGCCACGGCTTGTTCGTCGCCCCGACAAATAATAGGGCGCGTTGACCGTTGCGGTCGAAGCCCTCCAGTTCCTGCAGAATCTGCGGGACTACGCGCTGCATGACCGTCGAGGAGTCGCTCTTGCGCCGCGGCACCAGCGCCTCGACCTCGTCCATGAAGATCACCGACGTGCGGTCCGCCTTGGCGGAATCGAACAGCTTGCGGATATTCTGCTCGGCCTCGCCGACCCACTTGCTCATGATCTGCGCCGGGCTGATGAGGTAGAACGTGGCGTCGATCTCGTGGGCGATGGCGCGGGCGATCATCGTCTTGCCCGTTCCGGGCGGACCGTAGAGCAGCACGCCGCCGCCGACGCTGATGCCGTACTGCTTGGCCAGCGCCGGATGCGCGAACGGGTAGATCATCTTGAGCCGAATTTCGGTCTTGACGTCCTCCAGCCCGGCGATGTCGTCGAAGCCCACGTCCGGCTTTTCGCGCACGATCCAGTCGGAGGCGTCGGCGCCGGCCTCGTCGTCCTTTTCGCCTTGACGGATGCGCGGGGCGGCCTGCGGGCTGCCGCGGCGGGTGTCGCAATCCTTGGCAAGCTGGACCAGCTCCGCGGCGATCTCCTCATGCTGACGGCGCGCGTCCTCGGTCTTCGCCTGCTCGGCCAGTTCGATCATGCACTCGGCCGCGTCCACGAGGTACCCCCGCGCGGTGACGAAATCCCCCTGCTGAAAGGCGGCGACGCCCTTGGATTTCAGACGGTCGAATGTGGAGAAAGAGACGGACATTCAGCGATACCGGATCCAGTGGTCGTACAGGCAAAGCAACGTGAGCATGGAATCCTCGTTCAACGCGAAGCCGATGAGCCAGACCGCGATCTGGCCCTCCAGGCACCAGGATGCCATCTTACGTAGTCTTCGCGGGGTGAGAACACTGTATTTTGCAAAAGCCGCGGGCGCAGCCACGGGCTACCAGACCAGCCAGTCGGCGGCGGACCATGCGCAGGCGCCGGTACCACACCGCGGAAAGGGGTCCCACAACCACTGCGGAAGTTCAAGAAAGCCGACAAGGACGAAGAACAGAAGCGCGGACGGCGCAAGGACCGCGCACGCCCCCGCGAAAAGCCGGAGGCAGAACTCGAGGATGGCGCGACTGCGCGTCCTTGGCGGAATCGGGTTGCCGTCCACGTCGTTCAACGTCCAGTCCCCGTGTATTCAACGCTGCCCCACAAGCCGGAGTTCGCCTATGCAGCGCTGCCGGCACGCGGCCGGCAGCTTGAGTGACGCGCCGCGTTTTTCCGCCAACGACGCAAGGCGCATGGACGGGACATGTGGTGCGGCCTATAGATGACCCTTGTTCGCTCCCTCGGGCCGCTCGCGTGCTGGGTGGCTGCTGCCGCCGCGGTTATCGTCACACTCCCTCGCATCCGCGACGGCGGCCGATGTTATGCTTTTGAGCCTGCGTGCCGCTTTCCGCGGATTAGCAAAAACCAATCCGCCGGATGCGCCGACGCGGGGTCTTCTAGGGTGAGAGCGGCGAGTTTTCATTCGTTCGATTCCATCATAAGTTGTTGCTCTCAAGGATGTTGCATTCACAATGACGTTGGAGCTGCCTAATTATCGGGTGATCGAGAAGATCGGCACGGGCGCCGCCACGACGGTGTACCGCGCCCGCTGCATGCGCACCGGCGGCGATTACGCCATCAAGGTCGTCAAGGTCCGCCAGCCGGAGGACATGAAGATCATCGAGCTGATGCGGGATGAACACACGGTCGGCTCGGCCATTGACCATCCGGTCATCCGCAAGACGTTTGAGTTCCGTCCGCTGCGCCGGCTGACGCGCGTGAACGGCGCGCTGCTGTTCATGGAGTACGTGCCGGGCGCGCCCCTCTCCGACCGGAACTTCACCTTGCCGCTGGATGAGCTGCTGACGGTCTTCGCGCGCACCGCGGAGGGGCTGACGGCCATGCACCGCGCGGGCTGGGTTCATGCCGACCTCAAACCCGGCAACATCCTGGTGACGCCGGATCGCGAGGTGAAGCTCATCGACTTCGGTCAAAGCTCGCGCCTCGGCGAAGCCAAGCCGCGCGTGCAGGGCACGATCGACTACATGGCGCCCGAGCAGGCCACGCAGTCCACCCTCGATCAGCGGACCGACGTGTTCGGTCTCGGCGCGACGCTGCACCGCATCCTGACGGGCAAGCCCGTGCCCACGGAAATGAACCAGACGGTCAGCCCGCACAGCCAGCGGCTTCTCGGCAAGCGCGTGCAGGCTCTGCCGCAAATGGAGCTTTCCGGCATGCCCGTCTGCGTCGCCCGGTTCATCGAGAGCTGCTGTCATACCTCCATGGACCGCCGCCTGCCGGACATGTCGGCGGTGATGGAGAAGCTCGAACTCGCCCGCACGATCCTGCGCCAGTCGCCCCGCGACGAGGACGGGCTGATCGAAGACGAGCGCGAGCTGTTCGACGGCGAGCGTGGGCAGGTGCTCTCCGACGCGGAGCTGGACGACATCCTCAGCGAGACGGGGGACTTCGAGTAGAGCCGGTTGCCCACCGCGAGTTCGCCCGGCCGGCGCCCCCCTGCCGGTCAGCCGAGCCTGCGCCAGAAAGCTCCTCATGGCCCGAAGCAATGCCTGCCGACAGGTAGACGTACCTTGGGTACCGCCGCCTCCGCGAACGCACATAAAAGCCCCCTTGCGGAGGTCGTCTGGACAACAACAACATCGGTATGGAGGCTCTATTTTCATCGCTGATCATTCCTGACGACTGACAACCTCCCAGCCAAGTTCCCGGCGTTGGGTGGCACGGCTTGGCGTACTCGCCAGGCCGTGGTGGGTGATCCACCAACCCTCATTCGCGCGCCCTAACGCTCCCCTCCTGCGGGTCCGTGCCACCGGCGCGTTTGGCCAGCCGGCGACAGCAGCAGCACTGCGCCCTCACGCCGCCCGCCTCCGCGCTGCTGGACCCCCTGCCAATCGCGCGTAGGCTACGGCGACAACCAGATTCAGGAGGGTTTCAATGTCCACCTACCAGATGCCGGAGGCAACGAAGCAAGCCAAGCTCAAAGCCCGCCAAGTCCATCTCGTCGCCAGCGGCGACCTGCGCGAGTCAGCCAATCGCGTCTGCTGGTCCGCTCAGGAGCAGATGGAGGCCGCGCTCGGCAAAGCCGTCGAAGCCTGCGGCTTTCAGGTCGTTCGTGCCCATCCTTTCAAGCCGGATGTCGGACACGGCTTCATCTCCTCGCAGAAGGAGGGCATGAGAGTCTTCGCTCCGCTCGATCCGACAGCCCGGCTCATCGTCGCCGAGGCGGTCTGGCAATACAGCCACCACGTCCTCGCCGGGCTGTCCAGCCACCGCGGACCCATCCTCACCGTCGCCAACTGGTCCGGACAATGGCCGGGACTGGTCGGCATGCTCAATCTCAACGGCTCGCTGACCAAGGCGGGCGTGAAATACTCCACGCTCTGGACCGAGGACTTCGCCGACCCGGACTTTGTTGCGAAGCTGAGGAAGTGGCTCAAGGACGGCGAGCTGAAACACCCGCTCAAGCACGTGACCCCGCTTAAGAATGTGAAAGTCCCGTCGAAAGAGCGCAAACTCGGAGAAGCCCTCGCTGCGCAGCTTCAACGCGAGAAGGCCATTCTCGGCGTATTCGACGAGGGCTGCATGGGCATGTTCAACGCCATGATTCCCGACGATCTCCTCCATGCCACCGGTGTGTTCAAGGAGCGACTCAGCCAGTCGGCCCTCCATGCGGCCACGCTTCAGGTTGCGGACGGCGAAGCGCGAGACGTCTACGAATGGCTCCTGCGCGCGGGCATGATGTTCAGGTTGGGTTCCCATGGAGAAACGGAACTGACGCAGGCCCAAGTGCTTCTCCAGTGCAAAATGTACATCGCCGCCGTTCGCATCGCTCATGAATTCGGATGCAATGCCATCGGCATCCAGTACCAGCAGGGTTTGAAGGACTGCCTGCCCGCCTCGGACCTCGTCGAGGGGATGTTGAACAACTCGGACCGGCCTCCCGTCCAGATGCCAGGCAATGGACGCGTGCTTTATGAGAATCGGCCTCTGCCACATTTCAACGAGGTCGACGAGTGCGCCGGCCTGGATGGGCTGATGACTTATTGGGTCCATCGCGCCATGGGGCAGCCCGTGGAAAACACGTTGCACGACCTGCGCTGGGGCGACGTGGACCGAAGCGGCACGACCGATGAATACGTGTGGGTCTTCGAGATCAGCGGTGCGGCGCCGCCGGCGCATTTCATCAGCGGATGGCGCGGCGCCGTCGGCGAGCGCCAGCCGCCCATGTATTTCAGGCTCGGCGGCTCCACGCTCAAGGGCGTCAGCAAACCGGGCGAAATCGTCTGGTCGCGCATTTACATTGAGAAAGACGGTCTCAACATGGACCTGGGGCGGGCCAAGGTGGTGGAGCTCCCGGAGTCCGAAACGCAGCGCCGCTGGAACGCCACCACGCCGCAGTGGCCCATCATGCACGCCGTGCTCTACGGCATCACCCGCGATCAGATGATGGCCAGGCATAAAGCCAATCACATTCAAGTCGTCTATGCCACCGATGCCGACGCCGCGGACCGCGCGATGTTCGCCAAGGCCAGCATGGCAAATGCGATGGGTATGCGTGTTTGTCTTTGCGGCGAACGAAGGCACGGAAGAAAGTGGCGCTGACACCATGCTTCGCCGCGCGGCACAGAGAATCACCGATATGGCCTCATCGAAACGGCTTCATGGACGGGGTCTCATCGAAATGGTCGCATCGAGAGGACGGGGCACGCACGGGCTCAGCCGCACCGCAGCCGGAAGCCTGCGCGATAATTCGACGGGCGTGGGAATACTTTTCACGCCGTCCCTTTTCCCCTCACCCGCAGGGGGACGGATGCGATTATGAATTATTACGAAATATGGTGCAATCTCAAAGATTCCCACAAGGACCTTGAATTCGCCGAGGCTGTTCAGGCCTACCTGGGCGAACTCAAGAAGCGAGGCTTGATTGAGGACTACAGCCTGACGCGGCGCAAGCTCGGCTTCGGCCCGCCGGAACTGGGCGAGTTCAACATCAGCATCGCCTGCAAAGACCTTGTGCAGCTCGAACATGCATTTGAAGTAATCGCGCGGCGCGGAGGCGACATCGAAGGACTGCACGCCAACGTGTACGCCCGCGTGACCGACTTCCGCTCGGCGCTCTATCGGTCGTTCCCCGATCCGCAGCGTACCGGGAATCCGTGACGGCCTGGAATGGGCGCCTGCGATGCGTGGGCATGTCACGAACCATGGTAATGGGCGATGCTCGGCATTCCCGCGAAGGCGGGAATCCAGCCGGCTGCTTGCGACGAGGCACGAATGCCGCAGTCCTCCCGGGCGGACTGGACCCCCCGTTCGCGCGCCGTGACGGAGGGAGACGCCGCGTTGCGCCTCGCGCATGAACCCCATGCTCACGCGGAGTCCCGCGAGAGCATGCCACCCTGCCGCACGAGAATGCCGCCCGACGCGCAGACCGGAATCCAGCGGTCCAGCGACCGTCCGAGATGACTCGCAATCGCGCAAGTGACATGGCGGAGGCGTCAACTCGCGGGCGGAGGCGTCAGCTCGTGTGCAACAGGGTCATGACCTCCCCGCGCGTGCGCGGGTCGCTGCGGCACAGACCCAGCACCGCCGACGTAATCATCACCGTTCCGGGCTTGCGGACGCCGCGGCACGTCATGCACGTGTGTACCGCGTGGATCACCACGGCCACGCCCTTCGCTTCGAGCTTCTCCATGAGCAAGTTGGCGATTTGCGTAGTCAGCCGCTCCTGCACCTGCGGCCGGCGGGCGAACGCTTCCACCACGCGCGCCAGCTTGGAGATTCCCGCCACTTTCCCGGCGGGCAGGTATGCGACGTGCGCCTTGCCCTCGAAGGGCATGAGGTGATGCTCGCAGATCGAATTGAACGGAATGTCGCGCAGCACAACGAGTTCATCATACCGCTCGGTGAACGAGGTCGTCAGGTGCTCCGCCGGGTCGCCCGACAGGCCGCTGAAAACCTCCTCGTACATGCGCGCCACGCGCTGGGGGGTGTCGCGCAGACCCTCGCGCTCCGGGTTCTCACCCACCGCGAAGAGAATCTCGCGGACGGCCTTGGCTATACGGTCGAGGTCCATGCAGGAAGGATACGCTTCTGCCGGCGGAAGATCAAAATCGGGAGGGCAAAAGGAAAGGCCCACGCAGAGACGCGGGGACCGCAGAGGAATCGCAGGCGCGCAGGGATGAACCTCCCGGCCCAAACGCGCTTCTTCTCAGCGTCCTCCGCGCCTCGGCGTGAGCATCGGCACGCCATGCACGCGCGCCGGCGACGTGCTACTTGCCGCTGTGCTGCTGCGCGCCGGCCCCCTGCCGTTGCACTCGGATCACCACCGCGAGCGCATTGCCGTCCGGAGTCGTGCCCGGCGCGGCCGAGAGGACAACGTATTCTCCCAACGACGTGGACATCCGCGTCTGCACTCTGTACTCCAGCGGTGCATCCGTCTGCACGGGTTTCGACGAGCCGGTCGCAGCGCCGGGGGCGCCGCCGAACTTCATGCCTCGCACCTGCGCGGTGATCGCCAGTTTGACCGTATCGGCCTGGGTAGCGAGCTGCGCCGAGCCGGCCACCTGGAAAGAGTAGCGGTACGATGCGCCGCCTTCCGCGGTGAGAGGCACGTCCAGCGACGCCTCCTGTGAGAACGCCTGGCCATTGAGCGATTCACCTTCGTCCGTCAGTATCTGGATCGGCGCAATCAGTTGCAGGTTCTGAAAGCCGGCTTCGGACAGCGCGGCCGCCACGGGCTTGAGCGCCGCGGGCAGGCTCGATGCCGCTTTGCCGTCTCCACCGATGGTGCCCCGCACGAAGAAGAACTCCACGCGCAGAGACTGCCGCGGCGTGTCCAGTTCCTTGACCATCTGCTCGACCTCTTTCACTTTGCCCAGCGAGCCGGAAATGATCAGCGCGTTATTCCTCTCATCCACGGCAAAGCGAATTTCATTGGGATCGATCGTTGGGCCGAGAATGGATGGAAGTTCATGGGCGGGGTAGTGTTGAAGCGGCAGCCTCACCAGCGCACTGGTGTGGTAGTCCGGCGCGGCTTCCGGAATGTCCATGTCCTTGATAAGCCGCTTGACGCGAAGCAGATCCTCGGACGTGCCCGCAAAAATGGACAAACCGCCGTCCGGCGCAACTTGGACTTCGATGTCCAGTCCTTGTGCCTCCAGTTCGCTCTTGACCTGAAACGGATCGGCATAGCGAAGGGGCGGGAAATCACTGCCCTGCCTTCGCTGCGCGTCCTGGGTCGTCACCTGCCCGGAGGCAATCCACGCCGTGCACAGGCAGCAGGCAACAATTCCGAAACTCTTGTAATTCCATAGGCTCATGTTCATGCTCCTTTTAATGTGCTTAGACATGAATTTTTCCTGGATTGCAACACATGGGATCACGCCGATGCGGGCCCGGTGCGCAACACATCAGCCCGGCCCGGTGGCGCGTTCCTGATTCATGCCGGTCGAGTAAAGCCAATACAGCCGAATCCGCGGGTGGGCGGGAAGTTCGCTGGCGACGACAAGGTACTGCTTTTCCGTCTGACCCAGGGTTTCGATTTCCGGCGCAGCCCGCAGCGCCGGTGGAAGCACGCCCGCTCCCCGAGTTTCACTGCCGTCAGTCAACGGCTGCCCGCTGTTAAACGCGCTCCCGATGTCGGGCGCCGGTCTTGACCATTCCATCGATGGACCCGCGACCAGCGCGAGAAACGCAGCCCACCCGATCGCGTGCACGAAAAACGGCGTCAGTTTGATTGAACCCCGGGCGCGGCGGGAGGATGCCTCAGGCAACCGCTCACTGGCGCCCCGCAACAGGTTCAGCAGCCCTGCGAGCGCGTCCATTTGTGCATGGTATTGGCGACAGGCATCGCAACCTCGCAGATGCTCCGCCGCGCAGGCGTTGGGAAGTCCATCCTCGTGCAGTTGATGCCAAGCTTGTCGAACTTCATCACATCTCATGGGCGATCCCCCGAGGGTCGTGACGGCTTGCAGACGGCCATGCCCAACCTGACGCGCATGCATTCACCTGCTCGTATGCACAAAATCGGGATGCCGTTCCAACACCAGCCTCAGCAATGCCTCCCTGGCATTCATGGCCTGCACGCGCGCCGTCGCGGGCGCCATGTCCAGCACTTCGCCGATCTCATCAAACGACATGCCCTGAAAATGGCGCAGCACAAGAACTTCCCGTTGACGCTGCGGCAGCTCTGCAATCATCTCGCGAACCACGCCGGCCAGTTCTTTCCGCGAGGCCGCCGACTCATCTGCCTCGCATAGGTTCAGCGCCGCGTCGGCGCTCCGCAGCTTCCGCGATTGCGCGATTCGCCTCGATGCCAGATGGCATCGCTGCACCACGATGCGGCACACCCACGACCACCACTTGCCGCGATCGCGCACATCCGCGGCTCGCTCGTGCGCCGCCAGCAGCGCATCCTGCACCGCGTCCTCGGCCTCGCCTCGATCCCAAAGGAACCGGTACGCCAGCCGCACGAGCCGCAAGCGCGACTCCGCGTTGATCGACTCGGGTCGGTCGCCTGCGGCATCCCCCGGCTCCACGTCCGGCGGTGCATCGACCTGTTGGGTTATGCCGGGTTCCGCCATGTCGTGGCCGATTTCAAGCGTACAGATGCGCGGCGGGCGGGAAGCGTTTAGGCAGGTGGAAGATCGCCTTCGTCCGGCGCCTATGCCGGGACCGCCCCCGATCATTATTCACGCCGAAATCGCGACGGTCGCATCGGCGGCGTGATGGCGGGAGAGTGAAGCCCGTTGGGTTTGGATTCCAACCCCAGGCAGGGTCATCGGGTCCGGGAGACCCAGGGGCGCGGCCGGCATGGAGCCTGCTGATGAACTCAGGATCTCCAGGATTCGCTCCGCAGCCCGGCCATCGCCATAGGGGCTGACGCGCCGGGCCATCCGGGCATAGGCCGCATCGTCGCTGAGCAGCTCGTGGGCGGCGGCAAGAATCTCCCCGGCCTGCTCACCCACAAGGCGCGCCACGCCGGCCTCGACGGCTTCAGGCCTCTCCGTCGTCCGCCGCATGACCAGCACCGGCTTGCCGAGAAATGGAGCTTCCTCCTGCACGCCGCCGGAATCCGTCAGGACGAATCGGCACCGGCACAGCAGCGTCACGAACTCGCCGTAATCCAGCGCTGGCAGAAGCTTGCATTGCGCACACGAGCTGAGCGCCGGCTCCAACGCGGCTCGCACTTGCGGCGCGGGATGAACCGGGATGACGAACCGCGCGTTGGGGTGCCTTGCGCCCAGCGCTCGCAGGGCTGAAGCGATGTCTTCGATGCACGCGCGATTCTCGCGGCGATGCACGGTCACGGCCACGATCGAACCCTTCGCTCCCGCCAGCGCGTCGCGAAGCTCGTCACGAATCGGATGGCGATCCAGCTCATCGGACGTGATCCGCAGCGCGTCGATGCCGGTGTTGCCCGTGACGTGCACGCTCGCCGCCGGGACGCCCTCCCGCAGCAGCGCCTCGCGCGCGCGAACCGTGGGCGCGAAATGAACGTCACACAACCGCGAGATCAACCGGCGGTACATTTCCTCCGGAAAGGGCTGTCGCACATCGTCGGTCCGAAGACCGGCCTCCACATGCGCCACCGGAATGCCCGCGTGAAATGCCGCCAGCGCGCCCGCGAACGCGCTCGTCGTGTCGCCCTGTACGAGCACCCGATCCGGTCTCGCCGCGCGCAGCGCCGTGCCGAGTCGCTCGCAAAGCCGCCCGGTCAGACTGTCCAGCGACTGGTCCGCCGTCATCACGTCGAGGTCCATCGTCACGTCGATCCCGAGACGAGCCGCGGCCTGTCGCGCCAGCTCGCGGTGTTGACCGGTGAGGATCGTGGTAAGCTCAAACTCGCGGCGGGCAGAGAGGGCGCGGACCACAGGCCAGCACTTGATGACCTCCGGGCGCGTGCCCATGAGGATGCAGATTCGGCGGGCGGACTTCACTTTGGGCTTATCGGTCGCTTGCGCACCCCGGTGAAGCGGCCGCTGCGGCCGAATCCGCCTGTTGGGCCGCGGAGGCCTGATTCGCCAGGACGATGCTCGCATTGCGCTGGAGCATGTCCAGCTTCGCCCGCCGCACGGCCGTGCCGCGCAGCGCCTCCTGATACTGCGGCGGCGTCCACTCCAGCACGCGCTGCGCATCCAAGGTCGGGGCATGGCTTCGCGGGGCAAACGCCGGCTCGCGCGTCGGCGGGGCGTCCCGGTTGAACGGGCAGACTTCCTGACAAATGTCGCAGCCGAACAGCCACTCGCCGATGCCCGAGCGCAACTCGTCTGGAATCGCGCCGCGATGCTCGATGGTCAGGTATGAGATGCACCGCGAAGCGTCCATCTGATACGGCGCGGGGAACGCCTGCGTCGGGCACGCGTCGAGGCAGCGCCTGCACGTCCCGCAGTGGTCCGGGATCAGCGGGTCCGCGGCAATCTCCAACGAAGTCACCACCGCGCCGAGGAAGAACATGCTGCCCAGCCCGGGCGCGAGCACCAGCGTGTTCTTGCCGATCCACCCCAGCCCCGCGGCCGCGGCAAACTCCCGTTCCAGCAGCGGCGCCGTGTCCACGCAGATTTTCACCGCGGCCGGTCTGCCGTCGGCCAGCCCTTCTTCTCGCAAAGACTCGGCAATCAACGCCAGCTTGCGCTTCATCACGTCGTGATAGTCCTCGCCCCAGGCGTACATGGCGATGCGCCCGGGGACGCCTTGCTCCCGTTCACTTCGCGGAGGCGACTGCCCAGAAAGCGGTGCATGGGGGTCCGGTGATCGGGCAACGGAGCAGTCCTCCGCACGGGAGGGGGGGGGCTTAAGGGGAGGTTGATGGTGGTTGAGGGCTACCATCACCACGCTGGCCGCGCCTTCGAGAAAGGTGCATGGATCGAGCCGCTGCCGCAAAAATCGATGCAGGTAGTGCATCGAACCGGCGCGCCCGGCCTCAAGCCACTGGCGCACGTAGTCGCCGCGCGCCACCGGCGCCGCCCGCGATACTCCGCATCGGTCGAGGCCCACGTCCGCAGCCAGTCGTTTTACCCAAGCGTTGCGTTCGATGGGAGTCATGCGTCACGGCCGCGCGTCCGCTGACCGCGCGGCGCACCACTGGCGGTCGCCGGCAAAGCGCGACGCTCGTCATTCCCGCGAAGACAGGAATCCAACAGACGGCCTGCAAGGAGGCGCGAATGCAGCGGTTTTCCTGGGGAGACTGGACCCGCGCGCGTGCGGGGGTGACAGACCCCCTGTTCCGTTTCGAACTCCACCACAGGCTGTCAGCTGTTGGGCATCTTGAGCACATGCCCGGCGCGGAGGTTCTTCGGCTCCCCGTCCACCAGATCGTGGTTCAGCGCCAGCAGCTCCTTCCAACGTCCCGCGCTTCCCAGTTCCCGCTTGGCGATGGTGTAAAACGTCTCGCCCGCCCTGACGAGATGCGTCCGTCCCGCGCCTCCAGCGGGAGTCCCCGCACCGGCGGCTTTCGGCGCGGGCTTGCCGGAAGCACCCTTAGCCCCGGCGGCGCCGGGCTTCGGCGGCGCGGTGCCTGGCTTTCCAGACTCGCCCGGCCTTGCGCCATCGGCGGGCTGATTGCCGAGGGCCGAGGCGAGCGCCGGAGCGCCTGGGGAGGGTAGGGCGGGAATGCGGATCCGCACGCCGTCGCGCAGCGGACCCCCGTTGAAAATGTCCGCATTTGACGTGCGCAGGAACTCCGCGTGTCGCTCGCTGCCGTAGTACATCCTGGCGATGCGCGCGTAGGTGTCTCCCGGCTGAACCTGGTAATACTCCATCGCCGCGGCCGGCGATCCGGTCGCGCCGGGCTGCGCGGAGGACCCGGGATTTGTGCCGGATGCATCCGTCTTGGAAGCATCGCCCGTTGCCGCCGCCGGCGGTGCGGCTGCGGGATCGCCCGCGGGCGGCGTCGTTGAGGGGGCGGTCCCTGCGCCGCTCTCTTCGCCGGACGCGAGCCGCAGATCCTTGAGCGTCGGAACGCCGCCCGGCGCGGCTTCACCCGGCGGACCGTCGGCAGGCTGATTGTCCAGGTCGTCCTTGCCCGCCAGCAGCGTTTCCTCTTTGGTGGAGCTGGGCGCGTCCTTTTCGGTCGTGGCGTCGGCGGGTTTTGCGGCCGGCGGCGAACCGTGCGAAGTCGGCGCGGATTCAGGAGCGGCAGGCTTGTTTGCACCGGAACCGCGATCCACGAGTTTCGTTCCCTTGGAGGAAGGCGAAGGCGTGCCGGTTTCGCTCGGCCTGAGGCCAGGCTTGGCGTCGGGCTTGCCCTGCGCAGAGGGTTGGATCTGCACCTGCCCCGGATCGGACTTGCCCCCGTACTTGACGTAAAGACCCAGCGTAACCACAACCAGACCGGCGAGTGCAACTCCCAGCTTGACTTCCTTGCTCATGGGTTTCCCTTTCCTTGAGACCGCGCCGTCACGACATGACGCGAGAACGAACCGACGATGGGCGGGGTGCTCTGATCTGCTGCGAAAAGGCTGGAATCAGAGGCGCCAAGTCCCCCGGTGCTGGAATGTATCCAGCGTGCGCGCGCACGTCAAGAAAAAAGTGATGAAATCGTGGCGGATTCCGGGGCAATCGCATGGTGAGAAGGACAACGGCGGCGGGCGTGACGGGTCCGCAGCAGCGTCGGGTGGCACGGGTCCGCAGCAGCGGACCCGTGGGGTTCACAAGCGTGGGTCGGTGACTCACACCCCTCGGCTTGACGAGCGCGCCAAACTCCGCAGCCCGCCGCGGATGACGGTTACACCTCACAGCCTTGGTGAATCCGCTCGATCACTCCTTCGCCTCAAGCGTTTCAATCTTCACCTCGAGGCGCTGAACCATGTCCGACCCCAGCAGGAAGACCTCGCCCTGCCCGCCGCGAGAGGCGTACACGCGCTTCGAGGCGTCCCTCTCGCACGTCTTGTCGGCGATGAGAAGCTCAAGCTTCGTCCCGTCGTCCAGCGTGACGCTCACCTGTGTGGCCGGCTGGGTCAGTCCAAACGCGCTCAAGTCGGACACGCCGTACTGCACATACCGCGTGGTCTTCAGGTCGGCCACGTTTACCAGCAGCGCCCCCACGGCCTTGGCATCGAGCGGAAGGTCCGGCTCTGCGGCCAGCACCCACTTGCCCTCCCGTTTCTCGAAAGCGCGGGTCGTGGCGCCGGATCGGATGCTGAACGCGGTCGCCTGACTGTCGGTGAAATCCAAGACCTTCTCGGCGCGGTATTCGTCTCGGAGCTTGTCGTAGAAGTCCTTCTCGATTTCGTACACGGCCGCGGCATCGGACCGCTTCAGGTAGAACTTCTCAGCCGCCTCACCGGCGAGAAATTGCACCGTCTGCGGGGTCGCAGGCGCGACCATTGCTGAAGCGGACTCCGCACCTTCGCCTGCCTCGGCGGACGTTTCAGCAGGCTTCCCGGCGTCCGCCGGTGGTTCCTGATAAGGGCCGCCCTTTCCGGGCTTCTTGTCCTTCTCCTCCTTCGGCTTGTCTTTCTTGTCGGCCTTGTCCTTCGTCTTCGGCGCCTTCGGATCGACCGCGACGTCTTCGGACTGCGCAGCAGGCCCGGCAGACGATTCTGCAGCGGAGGATCCAGCAGCGGGCGATGCCGCGGCGGATCCCGCGGAGGGCACATACGTGAGCTTCACCGTCGCCGCCGGCGAAGCCAGCCCGTACCTGGCCAGGTCTTCACCCTCGCCAACGTACCGCTTTCCCTTCAGGCTCTTGAAGGAATCCGCCAGCTTCTCCAGCCGCTCCTTGGCCACGCCGGCGGCAACCGGGCGCGTCATCTTCCACACGCCCTCGGAGGTGCGCTCGAACGCCGTGTCCATTCGCCCGTCCGCCACCGGGTTCGCGTAGCTCAGCTCAAGCTGTTGAATCTGCCCGCCGGCCAGCGAAAAAACCTCGCGGCTGCGGAAATCGGTGATCGGGCGCAGCAGGCTCTTGAGGTCCTCCGCCCGGACCTTGGCGACCGAAGACGAGTCGTTGCGGCGGACGTAGAACATGCGCTTCAAATCCCCGTCGGACGGGCCGCCGATCGTGATGCGCTCCGGCTGGTCCTGACCGGGAATCGTGAGCGTCACCACCGCCTCCGGCGCGGCCAGCCCCATCGAGCCTTCTTCGCCCGCTTTCAGCGCGACGAAGGCCTTGGCGTTCAGACTCGCGACGGCCTTGAGAACGTCCTTGACCGCGTCTTCATCCGCCGGCGCCGACGAATCCGCAAAACTCCACTTCCCGTTCTTGCCCAGCAGGTCCGCCGTGCGCCCGCCCACGGTCACCTGAACGCGGTTCGCCTTCCCGGCGCTGGCCGTGCTGACGCGCATGTCGCGCCACTTGGACTCCACCGGCGTCAGCTTGTCCGTCGTGGTCTTCGGAACCGTGCCCACCGCGGCCTCATCCCCGACGCGCACGTAAAGGTTGGTGTCCTCACCCAGCGGCGAGACGCTGGAGAGGTGCAGGGCATAGACCGCGGTCTCCACCACCGGCGGCTCGGCGGGCTTGTCCCCCGCAGCGTCCTCCGCTCGCTCTCCGACGGCCTCGCCAGGATTCTCAGCCGCCTCCGCCGCATCCCCGGCCGCATCACCCTCCGCGCCCTTCTTCTCGGCAGGCTTCTCCTTCCGAACGGTGACCGCCAGCGAGACGGCCGGCTTGTCCAGCGCGTACACCGGAAGCTTGGCGGGGTCGTTGTCTTTCCACTTGGAAACGCGGACTCCGGCGAGCGTGGTAATGGCCGTCTTGACCTCCTCGGTGGCCTTGCACGAGAACGGTGACTCGAACACCCAGTCCTCGCCGTCCTTGACCAGCACGTACGTCACCGGCGCCTTCTCCAGCTCGCCCACGCGGCTGGTCACTTCAAGCCGCACGGCTTCCTCCGCCTTGAAGTCGAACAGCTTGCTGTCGCGGTATTCGAGGATGGAGTCCTTGAAGAACGTGGCGAAGCTCGTCGTGGCGACGATGATGCGGTCGCCGCCCGCGATGCGCGCATAGGTCTCATTGCGCCCGTTGCTCTTGCCGATCTCCACCGCCGCGGATTTGCCGTCCTTGTCCGTGATCGCGACCACGGCAGTGGGCGCATCCAGCCCCGCCTCCGCCGGCGTCACACCGCCCTCGCCGACCTTGTACGAGATGTCGTAGCGCAGCTCGCTCATGCGCCGGTGGATCGAATCCACCTGCCAGCTTGCCGCCCGCGCCTTCAGGGGGGACGTGATGTCCCAGACGTCCTTGTCGTCGACCTTCGTCTTCTCGAAGACCCACGGCTCCGCCTGCGCAGCCAGCTTGCACGTCACCTTGACGATGTCGCCAAGCTTGACGTCCTTGAGGAGCGTCTGCTCGACGGCGTCCTCGGCTGACTTGGCTTCAGGTTTCTGCAACCGCGCTTCGCGGATCTTCGCGGGATCGGGCTTGAAGATCAGGTACGAGACGGCACAACCCGCCAGCACGACAAGAAGAAAAAACGTGGTTTTCAGGTTCATGGCAATGCGTAGGCGGGATCATTCCCGCCGCTAAAACACGAAACAACCGCGCCGCCCGAACACACCGCACTCCGGGATCGGGCGCGCCGGGCGCGCAAGCTACCTTCGGCGAATGAACATCACGACAAGCCCCGCCGCCACCGCCGCGAGCGGCCAGCCTACCATCGCCAGCGCGTGCACCGTCTTCACCGTGCCCGGTCCGGGGACTTGAATCGTCTGCATCTGGATGGGCTTGCCGAGATTCATGTACGACTCGTTGTCGTTGAGCCAGTGCAGGGCGTTGATGAACAGCGCCGAGTTGCCCGGGTTCATGATCCCGAACGCGATGCCCTGCGACGTCATCATCATCCTCGGCGACAGCGCCGCCTCGTCCGTGGCGAAGTCGCTCGACGCCACCACCACGATCTTCGCCGCGCCCTTTTCGCCCGCCACTGCCAAGTCGAACGGCCCGTCCAAATCCCCTTCCACCTTGGTGAAGTAGTCCTGCGCCGGCGGCAACTGCTCTCGATACTTGTTCAGATCCTTCACGCCCCACAGCCCGTCGTCCCCCGGCGCGGTCACCAGCGGACGCAGCGTGACCCCCGCCACCGCCGGCGCCCTCGTCAGCGGGCAGCACGACGGCAGCAGCATCGGGTCCGAGTGCAGCCGCGACACGATCACGTGGTCCGCCAGCTCCACGTCCTGCATCACGCCCGTGCCGCGATCGGCCTGGTACTGCCCCGGCGCCACGCTGCGGAATTTCATCACGAAGATGCCGGTATCGATCTTCAGCCCCCACTCTTTTTCCAGGTAGTCGTTGAATTCGTATCCGCCGCCGGGCATCGGACCCATCGGGCCCATCTGCTCCGGGTGCCAGCCGGCGATGAACATCGCGCGGGGGTTCTCTTTGAGCGCGCCCAGCAGGACCTCCTCTTCCACCTCGCTGAACGCCGGCTCCTGCGGAGGCTGCCCGAACTGCCCCTGCTGCGGCGGCGTCGGCTTGAGCACGATGAAGATGATGCGCGTGGGCTTCGGATCCAGCGCCGGCAGCTCCTTCGCCGCTTTCAAGTCCCAGTCGCTGACCATGAAGTTGGCGTCTTCCAGCACCTGCTTCATCTGCGCGTACGGCGCCGGCGGCAGACCCTGCATCCCGCCGAAGAACAGCGGCGGACCCCCAAAATGCACGAAGACGACGGCCGTCTGCTCCTTGTGCGTCGCGCGCAGAATGGCGGAGGTCAGTTTCTCTTCCCCCTTGAAGCCGCGCTCGTTGAAGCCGGGGCTGCGACCCATGCCGCCCTCGCGCGCCGCGGGCCAGACATCGTTGAAGTCCACGATTTTCGCGTCGTCATCCGTCTCGACGAGGATGGGGTTGGACGTTGGACCCATCGCCTGCAGCACGTCTTCCAGCTCGACGCGGTCCGCCTTGTCCAGCTCGTCCCGCCGGGAGGCGATCTCCTCCGTGATCGCGCGATACCGGTCCTTCGCGCCGCTGAGATAATCGACCTCCGCCTGACCCAGCGTGTTCCGCGACTTCAGCGCGTATTCCGGGCCTTTCTGCGCCACCGTCTCCAGGTTCTTGTGCAGCCGGTCGTAGAACTGGCGCAGCTCGCTCTTGGCCTGCGAGTACGCGGGGGACTCGGCGGTCACCATCTCGGTGACCGTGCGCTGAACGTCCTCCATCTCCTGCTGCAGGCCTGAGAGCAGCTGCCGGATCTGCGCCACCAGCCGGTCCCCCCCGCCGCCCAGTCCGCCGGAAAGTGTTTCGATCAGCGCCATTTCGCCGGTCAACCATTCCGCGATCTTCGGCTGAACCTCGTCGCGGAATGCATCGAACGCCGCCGTCTGCTTGACCACCTGCTCCTTGAACCGCGACTTTTCCTTGAGCCGCGCCAGCATCGCCCGGCGCTTCTCATGATCCTGCAGCGGGTTGATCGCGTCGCGCGTGACCTTCGAGCGGTTCGTCGCCTCGTACAGCGCCACCAGGTCGCTCACGGCCGTGCGGTACTTCTTCTGGTCCTCGTTCTCCACGTCCGTCTCGAAATAGAGCGACGTGAGCCGCACGTTCGTGTCCAGGTCGGACAGGAGCTGCTGCGTCGGCTCGCTGAGGCTGTTGATCGACGTCGTGGTCATGTCCACGAAGCCGCCCATCGTGCCCATCCACTGGAGGAAAGCCAGGATCGCGCCGGCCAGCACCACCGTCAGCGCCACATTGGCGCCGATCAGCACGCGCCGACCCTGCGGATCCACCCCCGCCTTCGACGCCGAAGCTCCTTCTTTCACCGCCATCGTCGAGACTCCAACACCTTCACCGTCGCGAACAGAAAGAACGCCGTCGTCGTCAGGAAGTACACCACATGGTTGAACCCCAGCCGGCCCCGGATCATCTCCGAGTAGTGCGTCACGATCGACAAATGCTGAAACACGGCCTTAAGCCAGCCCTCCAGCGAGTCGGCCACGAGCTGCGCCAGCACGCTGAACAACAGCAGGAACACCATCGACAGCAGCCCGGCCACGAGCTGGTTCTTCGTCCACGCGGAGAAGAACAGCCCCACCGAGATGTACAACGCGCCGAGCATGATGAGGGCAAGGTAATGACACAGCAGCAGCAGCGGATCCAGCCGTCCGTACAGGGAGATGAACAGCCCGAACACCAGCGTCGTGGCGAGCATGATGAGATAGAACGCCCCGGCGCCGAGGAACTTGCCGAACACCACCTCCGCCTCCGTCACCGGCGCGGTCAGCAGCGTTTCCACCGTGCCCATGCGGAACTCCTCGCTGAGCAGCCGCATCCCCAACAGGCTGAGGAAGAACAGCAGCATGATCGGCATCGCCCAGCCGTCGAGCAGGTTGCGCAGCGACGCCTCCCCGCCCGCCGTGAAGACGAAACTCGAGAAGAGATACCCGCTCAAACCCAGAAACAGCGCCAGCACGACGTAAGCGATCGGGGAGAAAAAGTACGCCCCCAGCTCGCGCTGCATGATGACCATCGACTTACGCATGAAACGGATCCGAAAGAGGCTGCTGGCTGGAAGCTGCTAGCTGCCAGCCAGAATTGATAACGCCTAGCCACACTTCCCGGCGCGACCTGCCGATCGAGCCTGCCCCGCCGCCCGAATTCGCTGTGCCGCCTAGCCCTTCCCGGCCGCGGCACGCTGCTCCGCCGTGATCTTGACGAAGAAATCTTCCAGGCTGGCCACCTCGCGGCGCAGCTCCCGCAGAGGCCACCCCTTCGACGACGAAAGCTGAAACAGCGGCTCGCGCACGTCCGAGCCTTCGTTGGCCTCGATGCTCAGCCGCGTCCAGCCGTCTTGAGACTCGACGCCCACTTTCCTCACCCCGCCCAGGCTGCTGACGCCGCGACGAATGTCCTCCGCCGGTCCGCGCATCTCCGCGATCAGCCGCGACCCCGCGCTGACGCTGTCGCGCAGCTTCTCCGGCGCGCCGCGCGCCAGGATGCGCCCCGACGCGATGACGAGCACGTGCGAGCAGACCTTCTCGACCTCGCCCAGCGTGTGCGAGCTGAACAGAATCGTGTGCGATTGCCCCAGTTCACGGATCAGCTTGCGCTGCTCTTGAATCTGCGTCGGGTCCAGACCGATCGTCGGTTCGTCCAGAATCAGCACCTTCGGGTTGTGCAGCATCGCGTCCGCAAGACCCACGCGCTGGCGCATGCCCTTGGAAAGCTGCCCGATCGGGCGGTCCACGAACTCCCCCAGCCAGCAGCGGTCCGTCACCCGCTGGATGGCCTTGTCGCGCTGCGCGCGGTCCATGCCGTGCAGCTTGCCGCGGAATTGCAGGTATTCGCGCACGCGCATCTCGGGGTACAACGGCGCGGATTCCGGCAGGTAGCCGATCTGACGCCGGACGTCCACCGACTGCGTAAACACATCGTAACCGGCGATCGACGCCTGTCCGCTCGTGGCCGGGTGATAGCACGTCAGAATGCGGATCGTCGTGCTCTTGCCCGCGCCGTTGGGACCGAGGAAGCCGACGATCTGACCCTCGCCCACGTCGAACGAGATGTCGTCCACGGCCAGAAGCGCGCCGTACCGCTTCGTCAGGTTCTTGACCGAAATCATGCCGTCACAGCCTCATCACCGAACCCACTGGTAGTCAACAGTTGCAGGGCTCCGCGCCGAGCTCGCGCCGGCGGCACCGAGATCGCGTTGGCGACGCCGAAATCTCGCCGGCGGCAACGCACACCGGAGTCTGGAGCGCGGACCCGTGATTTAGTCTGACGAGTATCGAGCTGTCAAGGAGTCGCCTCAAGCGGTCAGGAAGTCGCTTCAACCGGTGTCCTTTGGGGTAATTCGACGGTGCCCGCCGCACCGAGCCGCCGTGTTACCGAGCCGCGACAGTAAGGGAGCGATCCTTGAGCCGCGTGACTGAGCCGCGTGACTGAGCCGCGACCGTCAGGGAGCGACCCGTGAGCTTCCCAGGCGGAATCGCTCCCCAACCGCGCGCTGGTCCGTGGAGCTGGGAAGGGCTCGTCCAAGCGCAAGCGACGAGATTCTCGAGCTGCCTGAGCTTGCTCCCCCTGAATCGCCTCAACGTCGGCGTCATCCGGCGCACCGCACATTCGACGCACCCTTCTACCCCGTGGGAGCCGGCCGCTCCGCGCGCACCATCGCCGCACCCCGCATCCGAGGGCGACTCCCGCTCGCGCAAGGAGACGCCGAGGGCGGTGGGAGCCTGTCAGGAACTAAACGGATGATCGACGGGGAGATGGCCGCTGGAGCTTGGTCCTCCACCCGTCAGGCACGTCCCGCAGACGCGCCGCTACGGAATCCCGGCAGCCCCGCCGTCGCTCTTCTCTGCGTCGGGCTTGCCCGCTTCGGTCTTGTCGTCCTTGGGGGTTCCCAGCGAGCGCGCCGAAAGGTCGCCGACCGCAACATCATCAATCAAGAAAGTGACCTTCAGCACGCTCTTCCCCGCGACGAAAAGGTCCGTCGCGATCGTCTCCTCGCCGTTGACGAACTTGGCGCGGAGGTTCATCGTGAAACGCGGCTGGCTCGAACCCATCGCCGGGGCGGAGTTCTGCAATCCGCTGGGATCCACCATGGTGGCACGCCCGTGCTTCTCAACCACCTGCTTGGCCCAGGACTTGAACTGATCCTTCGACACCGTGGCCTTGAAGTCATCCGTCATGCGCGCGTCGTAGAACGCATCCGCCCTGGCATCCAGGTCCTCTGACGGGCTTTCCAGCAGCCTCCCGGCCGCCATCGACTGGTCGAGCACCGCCACGGTCATCTTGCCGAACCAGTAGAACCCGCCGGCCTCCAGCGCGCCGAGCACCAAGGCAATGGGTATGGCGACAATCGCCAGCCCGCGCCCGCGAGCCTTCCCGCCCGAGGTCGCCGCAATGCCCACGGCCGAGCAGATGAGGCTCACCACGACGTGCAAGCCGACGCAAGGAAAGACCAAGGCGCTGACCAGCGCCGCCACCGCCGCGCCGCTGAGCGGTTGAGAACCCATCGCCTGATAAGCCGGCGGCTGAAACGCCGGCGGAACCGGAGGCATTGAGGACATGGCTACACTCCCTGGAAACAGGCATCCGCTGAAATCGAGTCAACAAGTCTGACGAGAAACGCCGGTGTCGCCACGCAATCCGACGAGAAACGCCGGTGTCGCCACGCGAGAAGGCGCTTGCCCCCTTGGCAATGGAAACCGCGAATTCCAAAGGCCGCGCGGCCCCGCGACCGCCGATCTCCCATGCCGGCGCCCTCGGCGGTATTCGCACGCGGGCCTTCTCTATTCGGAATCCGGCTTCCTGATCCGGTTTTCCGCATTCGGCATTCGGCATTCAGCATTCGCCAATCACCCCGTCAGTTTCTTCGCGCACGCCAGCACGGCATCGTAGTTCGGGTGCTCCGCCACTTCGGGAACGTACTCGGCGTAGCGCACCGTTCCATCCTTGTCCAGGACGAACACGGCCCGGCTGTTGATCCGCAGCGACGGAATCAGCGTGCCCCAGGCCTTGCCGAAGGCGCAGTCGAAGTGGTCCGACAAGACCACGAGCCGCTCCTTGTCGATGCCTTCCGCCCCGCAGAACCGCGCCTGCGCCGGCGGCAGGTCCACGCTGATCGTGTAGAAAGCGGCCCCCGACAGCTTAGCCGCCTCTTCGTTGAACCGCTTGGTCTGCAGCGCGCACACCGGCGTGTCCAGCGATGGCACGACGCTGAGAATGCGCACTTTGCCGTTCGTCTCGCTGATCCGAACCGAATCCACCAGCGACTTCTTGAGCGTCGCCTCGGGCGCCTTGTCGCCCACCTTGATCTGCGACCCCGCAAGCTCCAGCGGCTTGCCCTTCAGTGTGCATGTCCTGCTCACGATGCCGTCTCCTCCGCTCGCCCTGGGCGAGGTGATTGCGTTTTCGCTGCTCAAACCGCTGCCGCGCGAGGCCGGCAGGCCCGGGCGGAACCTGAATCCTGCGCCGATGGGGTTTGCACTTTAGGATTCGGGCGACTTACGGTCAACCGCCGAGGGAATCAACATTGTCTGAAAGCGCGTGAGGACAGCCCGTGGGATTACGGGCTGCCCTCAGATTGACCCCGTCACTGCGCGTGCGGACCGTTCAACGTCGCGCGCGCCGCGCCGATTGCGCAATTCCTGGAACCTACTCCTCGGTCGAATCGCTCAAATCCGCCTTCATGTGCGGCCGGTTGTCGTTGTTCCAGCGCCGCTGTGCGTACAAGGAGTTGCCCGTGCCGTCTTCCGTCCCGTTGTCGATCAATACCTTCGCCGTCACCCAATCGGGGCGTTTCTGCCATTCGACGTGGGTATCCGCCATCAACATGTTCGCGCCCTTGCGGTGCTGCGTGCCGGGCCAATGCTGCTGCGACGTCTGGTGGGGCTTGCCCATTAAGGCCTGATCGTCCACGCCGTCGGTTCGGGTGTCCCCGATGACGATCATTTCGGCGGGGCTGACCACCCAGATTTCCGGCACTTCGGCAAACCGCATGTCGGCGGCGGAATAAAGCGGCCAAGGATCCGGGTGCATGCCCAGCCCGCGGCAGCGCTTATACTCGTTGTTCGCATCCGGGAACATCTGACGGTTGCCGGATTCGTTGTACCCGTAGGCGAAAAACGTGTCGTTGTTGAGTCCAACGACCTCGTGCTCCTTGTACCCATACAGAGGCCATTCGCGATCCCAGCTCGGAGGGGCGGTGTACCCCTGGTCGATCTTGGGGGTCCAGTCGAATTCCTGCGGGTTCGACGGACAATTGAACGCCTCGGTCTGCTCGCTCATGCCTTCGCGGATGCGCGAATACCAGACATAAATCCAGTAGCGTTGCGGCGGCTGGTGATGTCCACCCGGATAGAACCCGCCTTCGTGCAGGTACAGCGCCAGCCCCTGCCCCATCGAACGCAACTGGGTCTGGCACTTGACCTTCTTGGCTTGATCACGCGCCGCCTGCAGCGAGGGCAGCAGGATGCTGATCAGCAGGGCGATGATGGCGATCACTACGAGGAGTTCGATCAGCGTGAATCCTCGCCGATGTGCGGACGTGCGTTTCATGTTTTCGCTCCCAGGGATTTGGCCGGCGTCGGAGTTCTTGACGCCCAGGTAAGAATTGAAACCGCGCAGACGCCTCCGTTCCGTGCGGCAAGACGATGTTCGCGTAAGTCGATCCTGGACATGTTCATCCATCAGACGGTTGCAAGGCTATGAGTCGCATGCTTTCACACGCGGGCTTCCCGGAGGAATCGCCTCCCGCGGGTCCGTGCCGCCCCCCGTTTGCAATGACGTGCCTCGCCGCGTCACCTCCTGACCAAGGTGGCGCTTCAGCCAATGGTGTCATCCCTCTGCCGGGCTGCGCGCGACGCTCGACCCTGTTCCTCGCGAGTGCCGCCGTCCGCGCGTCGACGCGTGCTTACCCGTCCACCTTGGTCTTGCTCTTCGACTTGGTCGTTGGCGGCTGTTTGCCATGAAGCGAGGCTTCGCCGATGTTCGCCTTGCAGTGAGGGCACACCTCCGGTAAGTCCCCGTGCCCTACGAGTTCCAGGTTCCGCGAGCAGCTCGGGCATTTGTTCGCCCGCTGCGTCTTCATCTGCCCGCAAGCCGGACATTTCACTCGTCCGCTCTCATCCTTCGACTTTGCGAATTCTGAAAGCGATATCTCGAAATCCTTGCCGCAGGCCTCGTTACGGCAGACCCAGTACGTCGGCTGCCCCATGTCCACGCCGGATTCCGGCGGTCCGGAGAGGCTGCGGTAGAAGAAGAAACCCGCGCCGGCCACGGCCGCCACCAGTACTATGACCTTGATCGAATTGCTGTTCACCTTGCTCAGACCTCGATGTCGCCTCGGATCGTCCCCGTCCAGCGGACGGTTCAAGCGGGCTTTGTAGCCGTCCCATCCGTTGAGAACAAGACGGAGCCGACGGTTCCTGTCCGCCGGCCCCGGCCCCTTGCTTCAGCATGGTCCCTGGCGGACGCCCGCTAGTTCGGAGTGGAATCGCTCAGATCCGCCCGCATGTGCGGCCTGTTGTCGTTGTTCCACTTCCGCTGCGCGAACAGCGAATTACCCGTTCCCTCATCGGTGCCGTTGTCCAGCAACACCTTCGAGGTGACCCAGTTCGCACGACGATCCCACTCGGCATGGCCGTCGGCGAAAATCATGCTCCCGCCTTTGCGATGCCTTGCTCCCGGCCAGCGCCCCTGCGCGGTCACGTGCGGTCGACCATACAGGCTGTGATCGTCGCTGCCGTCCGCCAAGGAGTCCCCGATCGCGATCATCTCGCCGGGATTCACGACGCGCACTTCCTGAAGCTCGATGAGGAGCCATGCATCATTCGTCAGGGGAACATCTTTTTCAAGGTCAGGGTGCATGCCCAACCCGCGCTGAGGCGTGGTAAATTGCTCAAAATTGCCAGCCTCATTGTAGCCATAGGAGAAGAAAACGCCGTTGCCGCCGAGGTGTGGGACCTCATCCTTGAAGTAACCGTACCTGGGCCAACCCTTGTCCGGGGGCGGAGGCGTGTAGTTCGCCTGATACTTCGGAACCCACTCGAACTCCTCCGGGGACGCGGGGCAGTTGAAACCCTCGATCTGGTTCTGCATCAACTCGCGCAGGCGCGTGTGCCAGATGTAGATCCAAAGGCGCTGTCCCTGCCAGTGGCCGCCGGGGTAATAGCCGCTCTCACTGACGTACGTCGCCAGCGCCTGTCCCATCGCCCGAAGCTGAGTCTGGCACTTGACCGTCTTGGCCTGATTCCGCGCCGCCTGCAGCGACGGGAGCAGAATGCTGATCAGCAACGCGATGATGGCAATAACGACCAGAAGCTCGATCAGGGTGAACCCCGACCGTCCACGACGATTCTGAACCATGCTCAGCCCCTTTGATGACCCTTGTCGGCTTGACCCGAACTCGCCCTGTAGCCTGCCCACCAAGCCAGCGGAACCGCCCACCGGCCCCGCTCCCCAAGACGAACCCACACGTGCCATGCTCGCCCGGACCTGCGAAGCCCGAACGGATGTGATCTTGGATTTAAATCTGCCCGAACAGATGCGATCTTTCCACAGAACCAGACACCGCAGCCCCCGACTCGGCGGAAGCGGCGCGCCGCGGAACCCGCGAACGAGCCGCACCGCGTACTCGGGTCGCACCTCACTCGTCCGTCAGCTCAGATGTGATCGGGGGAGCGAGTAAACCTGAGCCGCAAAAAAACTACTTAAACTTTATCATCGCGCCAAGCCAAGCTCCACGCCCGCACGAGTCGCTCGCAAACCACCCTGCTGTGACTCACCCGGACGGGTGACCCGGATCCAGCGGTGACTGCTCCCGCACGCGCGTGAGTCATTCCGCTGCGAACATCGAGTCTGCCAAACTGACGGCCCGACGAGACGCACCAATATGTCATTATGAAGGTTATGTCAAGCGAAATCAAGACCCTGTCCGGTTTCTCGTCGACCGCGGGGCGTGCGAGTTGACCACCTAGGGACGCGGCAGGGCGTGGCATTGTGCGTGGAGGCTTTCAGGCTCGGGAGGCGCCGCGCCCACACCGGTTCACGAGGACAGCAGCATCCCGAGAACTGCCAGCCCGAGCACGAATCGGTACACGGCAAAGGCGGTAAACCGCCGGTGCTGAACAAAGCGGAGGAAGACGTTGATGACGCCGAGGGCGACGACGAACGCCGTCGCGCTGCCGACGGCGACAAGCCCGACCGTCTCCGCCGTGAGGTCCGCCCGATACTTCAAGAGCTGGTATCCGCCCGCGGCGAACATTGTCGGGATGGCGAGGTAGAACGAGAACCGGGCCGAAACCTCCGGAGATAGCCCGACCACCATGCCGCCCATGATCGTCGCGGCCGCGCGGGAGACGCCGGGCCACATGCTGACGCATTGGATCGCGCCGATCGCCGCCGCCTGCCTGAGCGTCACGTCGTCCAGCGTCATCGGCGTTTCGTTGCGGAACCTTCGGTCGATCAGCAGCATCGCGCCCGCGCCCACGATCAGCGCCGCCGCCACGGGCAGAGGCCTCTCCAGCCGCTCCTCAATCACATCGTGCGCGAGGTAACCGACCAGCATGGCCGGTGCGACGCCGAGGGCGAGTTTCACGACGAGGTGCTGGGCGACGCCGCCCCTCGCGGGCCTGTGCGCCAGGCGCGCCCAGAGATCTCGCCGGAAATGGAACACCACGGCGAGGATCGCGCCGAGCTGACTGACGATCAGCAGGATGCGCCACCGGGGCTCGTCCGGATTGATGCCCAGCAGCGGCTGGGCGAGGATCATGTGCCCGGTGCTGGAGACGGGAAGGAACTCCGTCAGCCCCTCCACGATTCCCAGCACGATTGCCCGCAACGCGTCCAGTGCGTTCAAGCCGTCATCCTTGAGTCAGAGCCCGCGCCACGATCCGAAGTGTCAACGCCCGCGCCACTCGTCGCTCCGAAATTCGCCGCAACAAGCGACTTCCGTCAGTCCCGCGCAGGCGGGAATCCAACGTATTCCCCTGCATTCTGGACCCCTGCCTGCACAGGGGGGACGCCACTGCTGGCACAGCAGTGGCACACTTGCCCTCGATTCATGCCTGCACAGGGGTGACGCCACTGCTGACACAGCAGTGGCACACCTGCCCTCGATTTCTGCCTGCACAAGGGTGACGCCACTGCTGACACAGCAGTGGCACACCTGCCCTCAGACGCCTGCCCAAACACTGGCAGATCACTGGCTGGAAAGCCAGTGCCCCAGACGAGATTGACTTTCACCAAGGATTGCCAAGCAAGGGTTGCTAGGCGCCCTGCAGCAGGTGTTTCGATCTCTGAAGGTACTGAATCGCTGACAGCGCTGTCACAGCAACCGTGAGATAAACGATCGTCCGCTTCAGCCAGGTCACCCATCCGCCGCTGATTGCTCCGCCCTCCAGCGCCACGATCATCATCAGCGTCGGAGCGGCGAAGCTCTGCACCCACATCTTGATCTTGCCGTGCATCGACGCGGCGAAGGCCGTGCCCTGCGACTCGTTGAACCCGCGAAGCCCCGTGACCAGCAGTTCGCGCCCGAGGATGACCACCACCATCCACGGCGCGATCCCCGTGACGTTGACGTGGTTGCGATCGACGAACCCCGGCCCCGCCAGCAGCACAAACGCCCCGCAGATGAGCATCTTGTCCGCGAAGGGATCCAGCACGCGACCCAGCGGCGTGACCCACCCGTGCTTGCGCGCCAGGTAGCCGTCGAAGAAGTCCGTCAGGGCGGCCACGACGAAGATGGCAAACGACACGAAAAGCCATGCGGGCTGCGGCGCCGTCTGCGAGTATTGCGACAGCACGGCGAAAAACGCGATCGAGAGCACGATCCGCGCTAACGTAAGCTGGTTCGGAATATTGATCGCCATCGCTTCAACACAGGCCACGGTCGCCGCCCGGAGGTCCGCCGCGGCAATCCGGTCCATCCACTCCGGCACTCGCCGGGTCTTACAGCACGGGCAGCGCCACGCTCGTGGGCACGGCCGTCAGATCATACCCTTCGCGTCCGCCGCAGCGCACCTCGATGAATCGCCCCGCCGGCGCGTCGCAGCCGTCCACGAGCGTGACGCTGTCCACGCCGGGCGCCTGCCCCGCGTGCCGCGCGATGACCCTCCCCTGCGCGTCGCGCCCGTCGATCAGCACATCGAACCGCCGCCCCAGCCACTCGTCCGCGCGGGCGAAGGCCACCTCCTGCTGCGCGCGCATCAACCGCTCGACTCGCGACTGCTTCACCGCGTCCGGAATCTGCTCCTTCATCCGCCCTGCCGGCGTCTCCGGCTCCAAGGAGTAAGGAAACACGCCCAACGCGTCGAACCGGAAGGCGCGGATAAAGTCCACCAGCGCCCCGAACTCCTCCTCCGTCTCGCCGGGGAAGCCGGCAATCAGGGTCGTGCGGATCGTCACGCCGGGGATGCGCTCCCGCAGCTTCCGCAGCAACGCTTCCGTCTCCGCCCGCGTGATGCGCCGGTGCATCGACTTGAGCACGCGGTCGTGGATGTGCTGCAGCGGGATGTCAATGTACTTCACGACGCGGTCACACTCCGCGATGGCGTCGATCATCGCATCCGTGAACACCGACGGGTACACGTACATCAGCCGCAGCCATTGCACCCCCGCCGCGCCGTTCAGATGCCGAAGCAATCCCGCCAGCCCGCCGTCGTCGCCGATGTCCGCGCCGTAGCTGGTCGTGTCCTGACCGATAAGGCTGATTTCCACCGCGCCGTCTGCCGCCAGCTCGCGCGCCTCGGCCAGCACAACCTGCGGCGGTTTCGAGTGCATGGGACCGCGGATCGATGGGATCGTGCAAAACGTGCACTTCTGGTCGCAGCCCTCGCTGATCCGCAGGTAGGCGTAGTGCCGCGGCGTTAGGCGCAGCCGCCCCGTGTCCAACTGCGTGAACGCGTGGTAATCGCTCAAGTACAGATCGGGCTTGCCCTTGCGGCGCGGCTTCCCGCCGCCCAGGACTGCCAGAACGATGTCGTCGCGGTTGTTGACGCCGACCAATGCGTCGATGCCCGACACCTCCGCGTGCAGCCGCTCCTGGTCGCGCTGCACCAGGCAGCCGGCCACCACCACCCGCTTTACCCGTCCGCTGCGCTTCTTCGCCACCGCGTCCGAAATCTCGCCGATCGCTTCCGCCCGGGAGGCGTCCAGAAACCCGCACGTGTTCACCACGATCACGTCCGCGCGGTCCTCGTCGTTCGTGATCGTGCAGCCGGCCTCGGCAAGCTGACCGAGCATCTTCTCAGAGTCCACGAGATTCTTCGCGCACCCCAGCGAAACGAAAGCTACATGAGTCGGTCTGGCCATCCGGTTCTCCGCCCCGACGCGGGGACGGCATTATAGCGGATACCGGGGAGTCGCCAAACGAACCGGCGCGGAGGATCGGCGCGCGTCGGACCAGGGCCGTCGCGATCGGATTTGGCATCAGCACGATGCGAAGCGCCCCGTCGTTCTCGGTGTCGGCCGGCACGGCAGCGCGGCACGGAAATGTCGCACGCAAGGGAGTAGGGGGCCGCTGCTGCGGACGCATCGCGCTGCGAGGGGATTGGCGTTCATCGCGCTCGCCACGGCCTGGCGAGTACGCCAGACCGCGCCACCCGGCGCGCCCCGGCCCACGGGCTGCCTGGTTGCCTCGATACCTGGTTGCCTTGATGCCTAGCTGCCTCGTTGCCTCTCTGCCCTCAACTTGCGCGATCCAGCGGCTTGGCGGCGGAGGGCGTCAGCGATTTCAAGGCGGCGATGACGGACGCGCCGCGCGGCTTCTTCTTCGGGCGACTCGGGGGTGCAAGGCGTTGCGGCGCTGGGGTCCGCGTTTCTGGACTCGCCAGGTCGGTGGCGACCGACGGCACCACCTGACTGGGGCGGTAATACCCCGCGCACTGGCGGCAGCGGTGCAGATCGCCGAACGAGTGCGCCGGCACCAAGGTTGGGTGCTCGCAGTGCGGGCAATGGAGATAGTGCGGCAGCCGGGCCATGTTGCTTCCTGTCCCCTGAGGACGAACCACCATGCAGAGGCGCGCAGCCGACCGGCCGCGGCGCGTCAGGTATTCGCCCTTCATACTCTACTATTCGCACGGATCGCCAGACTGTGTACGCCGTCACGCGGACCTTGTTGCAGTTCCGACAAGAACGTGAGTTTGCTGACAGTAGCACGCCGTTTTTGCGGGCGGGGCGAAGCGCGGCAACGAGGCAGCAAGGCAACGAGGCAACAAGGCAGGTAGCCGCCGAAGGATTCATGCGTAGAGACCTGCACGGGGTGGCACGGTCTGGCGTACTCGCCAAGCCGTGGAGATGGAGAGAAGTGCATGACCTCAAGCGCGCCACGGGTCCGCTGCTGCGGACCCGTGCCACCCGGTGCGAACGCCATCCGGCGCGAATTCAATCGGGCGCGAGTGCCACCGGGCGCGCCTGCCGCCCACGGCGATCCTCAGGTGGCCGGACCCAGGGTCTCCAGCAGGAGCAGCGCCGAGTCCTGCGTGCCGATCGGCGCGATCTGCGTCGAGAGCGGCGCTTCGATGAACTCCTGATCGCGGGTCAGCGCCTGCGCCGCGGACTGCTCGTCCATCAGGTCCGTGTCGTCGTTGGTGTGATTGAGTCCCAGAAGGTGCCCCGCCTCGTGCGACGCCACGTTGCCGATGGCGCGCCCCATCTGCGCCGTCGTGGGCGGCCTGAAGAACACCACGTCCGGGTCGAACGACTGCGTATAGATGATCGCGTCGTCGCAGCAGTTGAGGTTGTAGAGGTCCACGTCCTCGGCCTCGCCGAAGATGTCCGCCTGATACCCGCCGAAAAACAGGGTGGACTGCTTGTCCGCTGGGCCGGGCGTGAAGGCGTCCGAGGTCACCACCTGCACATCGAACGCCGCGAAGTTCGCCTCGATCTCGACGCGGATCAGTTCCTTGAGCGATTCCGTCTCCCCTTCGTAGTCGGCGTTGATTTCAGCCGCGTCGAAGGGCGAGATCGTCACGCGCCCCAGCGTGGGCGAGTCCACCGCGCCGCCGTTAAAATCCAGAAACAGTGTCTGAGCCACCGGCTCGGGAACGTCGCCGCCGCGCCACAGGCTCACGTCCACCTGATAGGTTCCGCTGCCGGCGCCGGCGCTGTGGAAGGACGACGCCTCGACCAGCAGATAACAGTCCGTCCCGGCGTGTCGCGCGATGTGATCGATCTCCGCGTCGAAGTCCGAGCCGCTCTTGTCGTCGTTGTAGAAGATGAGGCGCCCCTCGTCGTCGAACAGGCTGATGGCAATGTCCAGCGAGGAGCCGGGCGTGTCGGCGCTGATGAGAATCTGATCTCCCGGATCGATCGCGCCCAGGTTGAAAACGTCAACATCCGCGCCGCTGGTGATGGTTCCCTCCAGCGCGGCTTCGCCGGCGTCGTCGATTACGGCGAGGATCGAGGCATCGAAGCTGCCGTTGGGTTCGCCCTGCGTCTTTCCCGTCGTGTCCGCCGGGATCTCGCCTCGATTGCCGTCCTCCACGTCGCCGACGGGGGCGCTCTCCGTGGGAGGGACACATGCAACGAGGGGAAGCAGCGTGACAAGGCCGCACGCGGTGAGAACGATCCTGCGTCGGCGTGTCGTACTCGACGATGCGGCGCCGATGGCCTTCGTGGCGCCCGTTCGTTCGCACTCCGCCGCCCGCGCCAGAAGCCGTGTCATCGAGTCGTGTCCTCCCTGCCGAATGCCGTTCGTGCCCGTCCTGCGCAGGAATAACCCCGCGCGCCGTTTTCCGGCCGCGCAGCCGGTCCCGCTGATATCGGCAATGGTAGGGAGAGGCAAAGAGACCGGTCAATGCGCGGAAGCGCATCCCTGCCACATCAAGGCTGTGGGGCAGCACGCAACCGCAGCCACAAGCGGCCGGGAGGGGTTCGCTTCGGGTGGCCCGGATTCGCAGCAGCGGACCCGTGGCGCTGCGAGAGGATCCGCGTTCGTCGCGCTCGCCACGGCCTGGCGAGTACGCCAGACCGTGCCACCGGGTGCAGGTCTCTACGCATGACTTCTTCGGGGACTGACTGCCGCCCTGCCCTGATGCCTTGATGCCTCGTGGCCCTGCTGCCTTGCTGCCTCGCTGCCTCGTTGCCTCGTTGCCTAGTTGCCTTGCTGCCTCGCTGCCTCGCTGCCTCGCTGCCTCGTTGCCTAGTTGGCTTGCTGCCTCGCTGCCATCCCGCTTTGCAGCCCCGCTCGCGCGCGGATGCGGCTTCGTCAGCGCGCTTTGGAGGCATGAATCGACCCGCACGATCCGAATTGCAGCCCGTCGCGCGGGAGGTCCACCTCGCGCGGATGGGTGTTCAAGGCGCGCCGTCGAACCGCCAACTGCTTGACCCGCTTGAACGACTCCGCGTCGCCGCCCACGGAGTCCACCAGGTAGGCCGCCGAGTCCTGCATCCCGACGGGAAACACCGTCGAATGCAGCGGCGCTGTCTCGAACGCCTGGTCGGTCATCAACTGCGACAGGCTCGCGGTGATGTCCATGATGTCGGTCGAATCCGACGTGTGCACGAGACCCAGCAGATGGCCGATCTCGTGGCTGGCGACGTTGGCGACGGCCAGCGCCATCTCTTCCACCGTCGGACTGAGGGTGTTGAAGGCGGCGAACGTGTCGGTGAAGACGATGGCGTCCTGCCGCGTGCTCGAGTTGTATTCGTCCACGCCTTCGGCCACGCCGAGCAACCCGGGGTCGTAGGTGCCGAAGTGGATGCGCGTCACCTCGCCGTCGTCGGTGGCGCCCTCGGACGTGGAGAGGACCTCGACCTCAAGCCCGGCGTAATCCTCGCGGACGAACTCGACGATGCGCGCCACCATGTCGCCCGTCTTGCCCTCGAACTCGCTGGAGATGTCCGCGGCGTCGAAGGCGGGGATGTTCACATCGGGCCGTCCGCCGAAACCGATGCCGGTCGCGCCGGCGAAATTGAGGAGCACCTCCTGCGGCGCCGGCGAGGGGATCGACTCGCCCTCGGTCATTCGCACCGCCAGCGTGTAGGCGCCGGTCGTGTCGCTGCCCGAGGTGGAGGCCACGACGAGATAGGCGTGTTCGCCGTCGTGCTTGAGCACGAGGTCCACATACGGTCCGAGCCTGCCGCGGTACACGTTCTGGCTGTCGTTGACGAGCAGGCTCTCGCCCGCGCCGTTGAACAAGGCGATCGCGCCATCCAGCGAATCATCGGCGAAGACTTCCGCCAGAACGCGGTCCCCGCTGCGCACCGCGCCGAGATCGTAGATGTCCACGTCCGCGGCGGAGTCGATCGTGCCGCTGACCGTGTAGTCCTCGTCGAGGCGAAGGGGCAGCGTCTCGGCCTGCGCGAAGTTCTCGTTGTCCCCCGTTTCTTCCTGATCGGAAGTCGTGAGGTCCAGTTGGGAGAAGGGTTCAAGCGTGGAGGGACCGCCCGGCGCCCCCGACCCTCCGCACCCGATCACGCCCAGCAGCACAAGCGCCATCAGGATCAGCACGCCGAGTGAGTCCGTGCGCCAATCCTGCAGCGTCATCGGCGCAGAGCGAGCCGCACCCATCGCAGTCAGTTGTCGAAATCGCATCTTCCGCCCCCGGAGTTCGCCGCCCGTGGGGACCGGCGGTGAACGGTTGCTTTCTCACGGCTTTCCCCGGGAGGAATCTACGATTGTGGAACGACCCGCTGCGGCGCGGCGGCGTTCTTGGACAGCGCAGGTTATGCGAGTCGTGGCTGCGAACGTGCGCGGCGGGCCTCCGGACGCGACGTAGCGCAGGAGATGCGCGGCGCGGGACCTTGGGAGACCTCTCGTATCACGCTTGATCCCGCGACATGGCGGCATGAAGCCGGCGCAGCGAAACCTGCGCCCCGGCCCAGGCGAGCAGGGCCGTTGCAAGGCCTAGCCAGCGCAGAATCGGCGGGATGGACAGCGGCACGATCCACCCGCCCCAGCAAACCGTTACTCCGGCGAGCGTGAAGACCAGCGCCAGGCTGACGCCGAGGCGCGACCGTCCCGCGAGTATCAGCCCGCTGCCCGGCGCGATGACATTCGCCGCCCAGCGGATCGCGCGCCGCCGATCCCGTTGAACGAGTTCGGTTGCAGGCCCTGTGGCAAAAGCCGTCGGGCCGGTCGAGCTGGGGCATGCCGCGCCCGCTTGTTCTTGCGGGATCGAAGTGGCGTCGGATAATGCGCGCATGATGCGTAAGACTACTCGTTGTTCGTGGTTCCTGCGACGACCGGCGCTGCTCATGGGACTGTGCGTTCTTGTCGGCTGCGAGACGGGGGGATCCTCGGGGCTGCACTTCGGCGTCCGCCACCTGCCGCGCGCGGACCGCGTCAGCGTGTTTCAGGCGGCGCGCGAGGCGCTGAGCGGCATGGGCTTCTCCGTCGATCGCGCCGATCCGGAGGCCGGTGTGCTGACCACGTTTCCCGCGCGCCCGGAGCGGCTGGAAGAAAGCGCCCGGGCCGACCTGTTCGGCGCCTCGGGCACCACGAGGCGCGTCGCCACCGTCCGCATCGAAACCTCGCCCGATCAGGTCTCGGTGTACTGCAAAGTGGAAATCCAGGAACCGACCACGGAAGCCCACCGCATGCGCGCCGCCGCGTCGGAAGGCTCAGACCTCCCCACGGATACCCCCATCGACCGCGACGCGGCCACCACCGAGGAGCAGAACACCGTCTGGCAGACCGTGGGCCGCGACCGCGAGATGGAGCGGTCGCTGCTCGACGCGATCACGCAGGCGTCCAGCGGCACGGCGCTGATGGGGAGGGAGTAAGGCCGGGCGCGGCGGTCTGTCCCGCGGCAGGCGAGTTCCCCCAACGGGCCGCAGAGTGCGATCACGACCCGCCTTGGGCCGACTCGCGAGCGGATTTCAAGTCCCCGATAATCTTCTGAGCATACGAGATTGCTCCTTCGGACGCCTGATGAGCCTTCAGACCGTCCAACGCCCGCGTCAAGATCGGCTCGGCCTCGTCGAGCCGGTTCTGCCGGAAGATGCATTCCCCCAAAGTAAGCTGGAATTCCCAAGCCTTGCCCGGTTGACACGGCGTGCCCGCGTCGCACAGCGCCACCGCCTCACGAACGTACTTCTCCGCCTCGGCGGCGCGGCGCGCTTGGATCAGGGTTCTCGCCATCGTATTCAGTATGACGGGAACGTCCTCATGGCCGGCGCCGTACACCTGCCGGGAGACGCTGATGCACTCGTTGAGCAATTCGATGGCCTCATCGAAACGCTTCTGTTCGCGTCGCGCCTGGGCGAGCATGCGGAGGAATTCCGCCAAGTCATCGCTGGGCCCCCCGCCGGACATTGCGCGGCGGAGGTTCAGGCCCTCTTGAAGCGAGTCGGCGGCGAGATCCCACTCCTTGGCCTTGATTTGAAGCGCGCCGATGTCGTGGAGGCAGCGGAGTTCCACTTCACGATCCGGCTGGGCGCCGGAGCGCAGGTGGGCAAGAGCCTCACCCAGAATCTTCAAACCTTCGTCGAGCTTCCGGTCCTTGACCCTCGCCTCCGCTTTCAAGCGCATCAGGTCCGCAACCTGCGGTGATTCAGCGCCGAACAACTTCGCGCGGATCTCGATGGCCCGGCTCAGCAGCGGTTCCGCCTCATCGACGCGCTCTTCGTCGATCAACGCCGAAGCGTAATGGTGCAAGCTGTCCGCAAGCTCATCGCTGTCGTGCTGCAGCCTGGCGGTGCGGATTCGGTAGGCCTCTTCAAGGTACCGCAGCCCCTCCTTGCCTCGCACGGCGTATTCCTTCTCGAAAAGGTACAGCCCCAGTATGTCCTTGGTTCTGGCGATGGTCGGATGGTCCGGCTCGGGAAGCAGTTGCTCCTGCATCCGAAGCGCCCGCGTCAACATCGGCGCGACGTGATCGAGGCTCTCCTTCCCTCCGCGCCAGATCTGCAGCGCCCGCGTACTGAGGACTTCAGCGAGGATCAGGCTGGGTTTGGTGTCCCGATCATCCAGCAGCGCATCGAGCTGCCTGAAAAACGACTCGGCGCGGGCGTGGTCGTTTTGCATGATGGCGGTACGGGCGGCATCAAGAAGAACCTCGGCTTTCTTTTCGATCGCGGGGGCTGGAAGCCCGTCGAGCAGGTCCAGCGCCTGCTGAAACAGCCCCAGCGCTTGCGGGTAGTTGGCGCGCTCGTAGTTGAACCGACCGAGGTCATAGAGGCTCTCCGTCACCTCCAGGCTGCCGTCGGGAGCGAAGCTGCGGCGCAGCGCCAGGACTTCCTCCAGCCTCGGTCCGAGGGCTTCGGAGGGCGACTTTCCTTTCCATTCGCACAGGATCAGAAATCTGACGATCCGCACCGATTCGGACGTAGCGCGCCCTCGTTCCGGCTCGACCAGCGCCTCCGCGCGGCGCCCGCGCTCGGCGGCGGCATCGTAGTAGCCCAGCCGCATGTACAGTTCACCCACGTACAGGTGAAGCTCCGCCGCCAGTTCCGGATGGCCTCCAAGCTGGACCTCGATGCGGGACGCCGCGTGATCAAGGGCTTCTCGCAGCAGGCTCGTGTCGCGTGCCTTGGCTTTCTCCGGTTCGATGAACGCGAACACCCCGGTCAGAAGGTCAACGGTCTGGCGCGATTTCATTGCTTCGGTCTGCGCCCGCGCGCGCTCCGCCTCCGCCGTGCGATACATCGCGAACGTCACGATCGAGAACACTACCAAACCGACCGCGACGAGCGCCGCGCTGGTCACCGCCGCGCGGTGCCGCTGGAGCGTTTTCCGCAGCACGTACCACGAGCTGTCGCGCTTGGCTTCGATCGCCTCGCCGGCGAGGTAATGCCGCAGGTCCTTCGCCAGCTCGCCCGACGTCTGGTAGCGCCGCTCGCGGTCCTTCCGCAGGCATTTGAGCAGGATCGTCTCCAGATCGTCGTCGATCTCGCGCCGCAACGTGCGCGGGCGCACCGGCTCCGCGCGGCGGATCTGGTCCACGACGACCCACATCTCGCTCGCCACGTCGTACGGGAACTTGCCCGTCAGCATGTGGAAGAGAATCATGCCCAGCGAATACACGTCCGTGCGCATGTCCACGCGATCGGGGATGCCTTCCGTCTGCTCGGGGCTGGCCCACTGCAGCGAGCCGATGAACTGTCCCGTCACGGTCACCGGCTGAGGCACGGACTGCGCCCACGCTCCCGCGCCGCGCGCCAGACCGAAGTCGAGAATGAACGGCTCGCCTGCGGCGTCCACGCGGACGTTGCCCGGCTTGAGGTCGCGGTGCACGATGCCGCGCAGGTGGGCCGCGTTCACCGCGTCGCAGATCTTCAGGAAGAGCTTCAGCGCCGCCGCCAGGTCCGGCTTGCGCTCCGCCACGTGGGCGTCGAGCGATTGCCCGGCGATGTAGTCCATCACGTAGTAGAAATGACCGCTGGACTGCCCGCTGTCGTGGATGGCGACGATGTTCGGGTGCCGCAGCGCGCCGAGGATGCGCACTTCGCGGTCGAAGCGCGCCCGATCCAAAGGCCCGGCGAACGGACCTTCGCGCATCACCTTGATCGCCACGGTGCGCCCGGCGCTCTTCTGGTGCGCGCGATAGACCACGCCCTGACCGCCCCGGTGGATCTCATGCAGGATCTCATAACCAGGGATGCCGCCGGAGGGGAGCATGACCGCCGAGTCTCCACCCGCGGCCGCAGCCTCGGCGTCGCTGCGGGCGGCCTCAATGAGTCGGCGCTCGTCCGACTGGGTCGCCGGTTGTGGGTTCTCGCTGGACACGGCGTCAGGCTCCGTCGCTGACGTAATCTTCCAACCGCCCCATGCGCTCGCGGATCAGGCGGTGCGCGCGGCTGCGGATCATGTACACCGCGCCGGTCGTCCGCTTCAGCTCGTCCGCGAGTTCCTCGACCGGACGATCCTGCAGATCGAATCTCTCGATCACGCGGCGGTACAACGGCGGCAGCGCCGTGATCGCCTCTCCCAGCGCCGCGCACGCCTCCTCCATTCGCGCGCCGTGGCTCGCCGTCGCCTCCGTCACGCCCAGCACCACCGAGAGCCGGTGCAGGGAGCTGCCGAACGTCTCCACGTGCAGCCGCTGCCGGTCGCCCCCGCGCTTCTCCGCCGTCAACATGCGGATCACATCGACGAGGTTGCGCCTGGCCATGCGACCCAGCCAGCCCGCGAACGATCCGTCCTCGCGCGGCACGAACTCACGAATGCGCAGGAAGGCGTCGGTGTACGTCTGCTGCATCACGTCGTCCACGCTGACGAGAGACTGGAATCGCCGGGGAATCTCCAGCCCGCGTCGCGCGGTGGGTCCGTGCAGCTCCAGGAGGGCGGACAAAGCGTCACCGTCCCCGCGCGTGGCGAGGTTGATTAAATCCAGCTCGGGCAATGACGTCCGCATCGTCATCACTCCCCGCGCCAAAGCCCGTTCCGCCGGCCAGGCGCCGCCGCGGGCATCGGGCGAGTGAATCCTTGGGAAAGCGCCTCCGCCGCCCATGCAGCCGGACGGGAACCGCGCGCTTCGCCTCGTTGTTTCCCGTCCCACGCGGAAAGTCGCTGAGCAGGCGGCCGAGTCGTCCCGAACGACGCTGCGCATTTTACCACACCCGCTCGCCCACGAGCAATGGCCCGGCATCGATGCGGACGGCTTCGCACGCCGCCGTCACGCCGCGACGGCGCTGAGGCCCAAACCGTCGGCTCCATGCCGCCCTGATCCGCTGCCGCAATCGCCAGTCGCTGTTCGAGATGCCCTCGGCGTGGGTTCTGATCCTCCCGGAGAAACGTCTTGCATCCCCCGTGGGGCGTGTCCACAATACCCGCGCGTGCTTCAGTCCCGGGGTCCCGACACGAAGGAGCCTCTCGATGCGCACTCTGGTTGTGCTCTTCATCCTTGGTCTGGGTGTGTTCGGCGTTATTCACTGGCTGACCATGAAAGCCTCGGAAGACCCGGGCTATCAATTCGCCCTTGCGTTCGGCAATCCGGAGGGCGAGACGCTCGACTTTCACGTGGTCATCTACAACCGCACCGTGCGCATCGACGGGCCGCGCCTCGATCCCAAGAGCGGCGTGCTCCTCTGGCAGGAATGGGTGGACACGCACTTCATTCTCCGCGACGACAAGGGGCAGAACGTGCCCTTTCACCGTGAGGGGGGCAGCGCCTTTATTACCGGCCACGACCTCGGCGCCGGCACCCCCGAGTTCTACCTGGCCGCCAAGGTGAAGAAGAACGCTGCTTACAGCTTCGACTATCTCCCGACGCCGGCGGATGGCGAGCATTACCGCTACTCCTTCACCGCTCCCTCCGACACCGAAAAACTCAAACGCCCGCTCTTCAGGTTTGTCGCGCCTTGAAATCAGGGCATGAAGCATGACCGCGGCCTGACGGACGCCCCTTGAACGGAAGCGGGCTCGCACGTTCTGGCGTCCCTGACAGGCCGTGGCGAAAGTCATTCCCGATTGAGGCGCCGGCTTTCCGGTTGGGGCACCGGCATTCCAGCCGGTGATTCGCCGCGGTAATGCAAGGGTCCACACGCTGGAAAGTCGTTTCAACGGACTTTCGCCCCGGGCAGCGATTCGCCACGGCCTTCAATCACCTTCGCGCTGAGTCGCCCAGTCTCGCAGAGCCGAACGCGACCGTCGGGAACGGGTGCGTGCAAACGATCCCGCGGTGTCGCGCAAACCGCGTTCTGCGATCGGCGTGCAGCACCTTCGAAAAGCCGTGTGACGGGTGGGTGGGCACAAGAAAAACCCGAGGCCGGCGTGATGCCAACCTCGGGTCCGAGTTGCTTCGTGTTGTGGACTGACCGCCGTAGTCGATCAGAGTGTTACGCCGCCATGCGACGACGGATGACGCCGGCCGCCGCAAGTCCCAGCGAGCCCAGCAGCCACGCCGCCGGCACGGGCACGACGGTGATCTTCATGTCCGCTCCGCTGCTGCCCTGACGGGCCGCGTCGAAGAAGGCGTCGAGATCCGCGAACTTTCCGACGAACTGGAAGTCCAGCACGTTGCCCGTGCGATAACCGCCGCGACCCTCCGCCAGCGTGATCGTGCCGTCGCCGCCGTCCAGACCGCCGAACTGACCGTTGATGATGTCCGACGTGTCACCCGCCAACCCCGTGAACACCCACGAGTTGCCGGACGGCTGAAGAATGCCGTTGGGATTCGACAGGTCGCCGCCGAAGGAGAAGAATCCGCCCCCGATGGCCAGCGAATCACTGCCGAAGTTGCCGACGATCACGTCCGGCGGCGAGTTCACGTCGCCGATCGAAAGCGAGCCGACGATCGAGTAATCGTTCGCGCCGTTCTTGAACACGTCGCCCACGAACGACACGCTGAACTGCCCGGAATCGCCGATCTCCGCCAGGTCCAGCAGCGTATCATCGCCGCCGCCGATCTGACCGTCGCCGCCGAGGTTCAGGTGCTGCACGGCCAGGTTCGAGCTGACGATGTCGTGCACCGTAATCTGCCCGTAGCTGCCCGGACCGCCGGCGCCCTTGATATACGTGAACTCCAGCGTGCTGGCGTCGATGAAGAAGCCGATCCCGGCCTGCACCCGGTTCGCGCTGCCGAGCAAGGCGGCGCTCACGAGTGCGGCCATCACAAACTTGTTTCTCATGCGCTCTCTCTCCCCTCTTATTCTCCGGCCCCGATGGCCGACCACGAAACAACCACTCACCCTAAATCCCCAATCGAAGAAACTCCGTCCGAGCGGCGTTCGAAGATACAACAGGAGCCTGCGGCCGCGCGCATTCAGCGCTGCCTGCATGGAGCCGTCGATTCCCTTGCACTGCCCAGACCTGTGATTCTAGTAGAAACGCATCGAGGGACAAGAGGCGGGGAGCAGTTTGGAAACCTCCCCACAGCGGCCCATGCGCAGTATGCGGACTCGGGTTTCCACGTTTGCGCTGACAATGGGTATGGATAGCGGCAGGCCGGAGATTATGGGTCGAAGCGAGCCTGCCCGTCCATACGACCCATATTGTCAAATCGAATTCGATGCCCGGTAATTACCCCTTCAAGTTCCGATATTCGCTTTCGTCCAAGTCCCTGTCGTCGCCGGGCTATGCGCCGTAAGCCGCGCTGCTTGCGGGAAGTATTGGCGATGAACATATGGTAAAGTCTCGTCGCCGCGGCCGCGCCCCTCGGGGTTCAGGGTTCAGGGTTCAGTGGTTAGGGTTCAGAGTGGAACTCAGCTTTCGCGGGGGTGACGAGCGTCGCCTCTCATCACCGACGGCTAGGCCGCGCGCGAGGCCGCGATCTGGTTCGCCGCGGCGAGGACCTTCTCGAACGCCTCGACGTACTGATCGAGCAGCGCCCGGTCCGCCCGCGGGAACGGCGGCAGTTGGATCAGCCGCTGGTTGGCGGCGATCGTGTTCGGCAGATCGTCCGCGCGATACGTCGGCAGCGTTTCCCGCAGCAGGTGCCGCAGACGCGCGAGGTCGATGAAGCGGTCCTCGGTGAACACCGGCTGCTGGTGCAGCAGGGGATAGCGCGGGTAGGCGGCGTCGCACCCCTCGGCCTTGAGCGCCTCGACGAGCAGCCGCGTGGGGATGCGCGTGCGCTCCTCGTGGTTCTCGATCATGAACATGAAGTACACGCGCTGCGCCTCGGGGGGGGGGAGGAACGTGTTGAAGCCCATCGGCTCCAGGCGCTGCGACAAGTACGCAAGATTCTCGTTGCGCCGGGCGTTGCGCTCGGCAAGATGCTTCAACTGCGTTCGCGCCACCGCGGCGGACAGCGGCGACATGCGGTGCTTCATGCCGAACCCCGTCCCGGCGAAGCGCCGCGCGGGCGTCTTCAGATCGATCACGCGCTCGAAGTGCCCCAGGCAGGTGACGTGCTCCGCGATGGCGTCGTCATTCGTCACCAGCATTCCGCCCTCGCCGGCGGGCGCGAGCTTGTTGGTTTGCAGGCTCAGCACGGCCGCGTCGCCGAACGTGCCCAGCGGCTGGCCGCGCCACGTCGCGCCATGCGCATGCGAGGCATCTTCGAAGACTTTGAGGTTGTGCCGCCGTGCCAGTGTCATCAACTCGTCCATCCGCGAGGGCATGCCCCACAGGTGCACGATGACCATGGCTTTCGTTCGCGGCGTGATCTTTCGCTCCACGTCGGCGGGGTCCAGCCCGCACTGCGTCGTCTCCGTCTCGCAGAACACCGGCACGCCGCCGCACCACAGCACCGGCATCACCGACGCCCAGTAGGTAGCCGAGGGGCACAGCACCTGATCGCCCGGTTCAAGCCCGAAGGCGTGCAGCGCCGCGAAGATGGCCGACGTGCCGTTGCAGCACGCCACCGCATGACGCACGCCCAGCAGCGCGCGATAGTCGTCCTCCAGCGCCCGCGTCACCGGATGAAGCGAAAGCTCGCCGCTGCGGAGCACCTCCGCCACCGCCGCGACGTCTTCGTCCGTAATGATCGGCCAGCGGTTCGCCTCGCGGGCATCGAGCGTCACCGCCCGCGGACCGCCGAGAATCGCCGGGACGGGCAAGGCCAGCGTCGTACTCACCATGAACTCTCCGAAACAACATCGTTGCCGGCCGGAAAGCCCACGCCGACCGCGCCTCTTGCGCCGGACATGTTAGGAAGCGTTGAACTGCAGGGCAAGATAAGGTGTTCGTCACGAGCGAGCCGCGGACACCCGTCCGCGCGAATTTGCACAAAATCAGGTGTCGCCCGCTTCGGAAATGCTGCTGCACGGATTCCGGTCATGCGCTGAGACGCGCTGCAAAAGCCAAGCTCTCCCGCCTTCACGGCTGCGGCGCCGGAGATGCGAGCTGGCGCAGGCGTGCGGTCCAGAGGACGGCCTCGGCGCGCCCTTCGGGGGAGCGGGCGGCGCCGGTGACGTACACGCGCCCCTGGTGAACGCTGATCCCCTTGGCGTTCGAGCGCGACCAGCCCGGACCCAGCACGTGCTCGAGGTTGATGTAGCTGGCCGGGTCATCGCCGAACCACACGCCGGCCTCGGCGTTGCCGGTGTAGTTGGCGTAGCCGCAGTGCATCGTGCCGGTAGTGGCGTAGAGGCGACCGCCGCGCGCGCCGGGCGGCGTGAGGTTGACGTAGCTTTCCGGCGACCCGCGCCACAGCGCGGCATACTCGCCCGCGGAGAACCGCGCCCAGCCGACCTGCACGTGCACGCCATCGTTCGTCAAACCCATTCCCTGGATCACCGATTCGAGACAGCCATCGGGATTCATATCCACGAAGCTGTCCGCGCTTCCGCGCCACAACGCCGCGTGGATCCCGCCGCCCTGCTCGTCTACATCCAAGCGTCCCCCTTGGTACGTGCCGTCGGTCGCGTATCCCTCGGACCAACACGTTCCGGATGGGTGCATATCGACAAAGCTCTCCTGATTCCCCTGCCACAAGGCAGCGTGCGGACTGGCTGTGGGAAAGTAGTGGGCAGTCCCAGCCTGCTGATCGCCCGAGAGGGCGAACGCATCCGAGGCGCTGTAGTCAGGACCAGGGCTGAGATCGCGGAAGGAACCATCATTCGCCACCCACAGGGCGGCATGGCGCTCATTAAGAACTTGGAAATAACCAGCACGATAGGCCGCAGATACGCTGCGAGCGAGCCCCGAGTCCCACCCTTCGGGGAGAAGATCGATGTAGGCGTTCCGCCTGGCGTTCCAGACGACGGGATGCCAGTAGTAGATGAACTCACCGAAAACCTCGATTCCACCGCCTTGCTGGCGTCCCGCTGCCGCCAAGCCGTCAGACTTGTTGGCACCATCGGGGTGCAGAGATCCGCCCTGCCACTGGGCGGAGGCGGCGGAGAGCGAGAGAAGCAGCGCGGACAGCGCAGTCCCCACGGTCGTGCGTTTCGAGAACATGAACTTCGTCCTTGCGTCGGATCAGCGGTGTGGCTATTCTAGCAGAGGGTAGGCATGTTTGCCAACCCGCGCCGGAGAGATGGGTCTAATCCTTTTCAAGAGGAGAACGTCCATGTTTCTTGCGGTCCGCTCCTTCGGGCTGATTACAGCCCTTTCCCTGCTATGCACGTCCGCGTCCGGGCAATCCTACGCAGTGATCGGACCCGCGCGGCAGGTCAACCCTCCGGATCACGTCTGGTTCGAGTGCTCAGCCGGCGTCCGGTTGAACACAGCGCAGGAAGTCGTAGTCGCCGCGATTGACCAGACCGTGGGAAAGATCGCCTACGGCGTGACGCTTAACGGCGGAGTGTCGTTCACGAACGGCCAATTCGTCACCCTGGGTTTCGATCCTTGGGTTTGTGCCGATCCGGCCACCGGTGCGATCTGGGTCACCGCTCTCGGCTCGGGACTGCAGCCCTGCCAGGGCAGGTGCGCCGGCGTCGCTTGGAAGGCACCGGGTGCGACGACTTTCAGCCCGGGCTGCACGGTCTTCGACACCGGCTCGGCACCTGCGGGTTTTCCGGACAAACCCGCGCTGGGCATCGGTCCGAACGGACAGCACTATGTCACCTTGGCGGTGGGTCATTACCAGGGCGGGCCGAGCCACGCCATGTGGAGTTCGCGCGGGAACCCGCCCGGCGTGTGCCCGTGGATCACGGACCGGATTCAACCGTTCGACAATCACAGCGGCTTGGAATGGGAGGGCTGGGGATCGATCCCCGTTGTCTTGTCGACCGGCCGTATCGTCGTCGTGACGCGCGACGAGAAGGTTCCGGGACAGCAGTACCAATGGAAATACAACAACGGTCTGCCGCATGTCGCCTACGCCGATGCGCCCAACCCAGACTTGGACTGGAAACCGGACGACCTCTCGCCGGTCCTGGTGGCCGAAGGGGCGACGATCCAGCCCACGCACATTCAGGTGAACGACTCGGCCAACTTCCGTGGCGCCACGCCCGACGCCATCGACCGTCGGCAGTGCGCGCCGGCCGTCGCCGTCGATCCAGAGAATGATTACATCTACGTGGCTTTCTACGCGCGACATGTGCCGGGGTCGTTTCAGGATAACCTCAACGGGGACATATACATCTCTCGAAGCCAAGACCAGGGGGACACGTTCCCTTTCGCTGAGGTCGTCCACATCACCGACGAACTCCTCACCGGCCAGCCCGGCGGCGTGAACGGACCGGATCAGATGATGCCGTCGATCGCGGTGGATGAGTGCGGCGGAGTCAACCTGGTGTTTTATGACAATCGCAACGATGCCGACCTGACCGACGACGTGCACTGGATTGATCTGTATTACGTGCGCATCACCGGTTACGGCACGCCGCAGCAGGCCATCCAGCAGGAGCGACTCACTCCCGCATCCTTCCGGCTCAATGATCTTCCCGCTTTGTACCTCGGTGATTATCACAACATGGTCGCCGCTCCGCCGGGGATGGCCAGTCCGACACCGCTGGTGTACCCGGCCTACATCGCGCTCGCGCAGGACGAGCAAGGCAACTGGACGCGGCAGAATTGTTATCTGCGCAAGATCACGATCTACTGCTCGGGTGACCTGAACCTCAACGGCGAATTGGACGACGAGGACGCTCGCCTCTTTGACGCCGCGTTCGCCGAAAAGCGCTGCGAGGCCGACCTCACGGGCGACGGCGTCGTCGATGAGGCCGACGAGAAGCAATTCCGGGATGTTCGCACGAAGGGCTGCAACAGTCGCGGTCGCTGACTGCGAGTTCCGCGTTCTTGCGGAAGGGTCGCACGGGTCGGCTGCAGCGGACCCGTGCTGCGAGCGCATGCCGATCGGCGGCTGACTCCCCACGACTGGGCGATCATGGCAGGCCGTGCGACCCTGATCCGAAGTCAAATGCTGTTGCCCCGCTGGCAGCCGGCGCATGGGGGGATCGGCGAAGCGCATGCCGGATATCGAAGCTCCAGGGGCCAAGGAGCGCCCTGCCTGCGGCGACCCTTGACCGCCTTCAATCGCTCGCATCCAATCGCGGCACACATGCCGGTTCCCGGAGTGCGCCGAGAGTGAGCATGTCGGGGGTGGAGCTTCGGGGCAGTGGACGAGCAGCGCACGTCATTCGATGCGGCGGAACTGGCCGTCGCGCTGAGTCATTTCGATCTCGGCGTGCTCGAGTCCATCACGCCGCTGGCGAAGGGATCGAGCCGCAGCCCGAAGGTCGGCATCGTGGCGCAGCGCGGCAAGTTCCTGCTGAAACGCCGCGACGCCGTCAATTGCGATCCGGAGCGCATCCGCTTTTCGCATGAGCTTCAAACCCACCTCAAGGCCGGCGGGTTCCCCGCGCCGGACGTGATCGCCACGCGCAGCGGCGGGCGGTCCTTCCTGCGGCTGCAGGACCGCGTGTACGAGCTGTTCGAGTTCATCGCGGGCCAGCGGTTTCGCGGCACCGTCGAAGAGTGCGCCAGCGCCGGAGCGACGCTCTCGGCCTTCCATCAAATGACCGCCGACTTGCGGACGCGCTCGGCGATCCCGCGCGGCGACTATCACGACAACGCCACCGTCCGCCGCGCGCTCGAGCATCTCGGCGCGGAGGGCAATGGCCGCAGCGGCGTCGCCTCGGCCGCGCGCCGCCTGCACGCTTCTTACGACCGCGCGTGCGCCGAAGCCCGGGAATGCGGACTGCCGACCTTCCCCCCGGCGGTGATCCACGCGGACTGGCATCCCGGCAACATGCTGTTCCGCGGCGCGCAGATCGCCGCGGTCATTGATTATGATTCGGTGCGCGTTTCGCGGCGGATCATTGACGTGGCCAATGGGGCGCTGCAGTTCTCCATGCTCGCCGGTGGAACGTTGGAGGAGTGGCCTGAGCATCTGGATGTGCCGCGGTTCCATGCGTTCTTGCGCGGATACGAGGAAACATCGAGGTTCGCGCCAGGCGAGCGCACGTGCCTGGCGCCTCTGATGCGCGAGGCGCTGATCGCCGAGGTCGTGGCGCCGATCGCGCGGACGGGGAACTTCGGAGGACACGAGGCGGACAACTTCCTGCCGGTCGTGGAGAAGAAGCTCACATGGCTGACGCAGAACGCGGCGGAGCTGACCGCGACGCCGGCGACCGTGTGAGGCCTCCCGCGGGGCGGCGACAACGGGGTTCCGGCATTCCCGCACAAGCGGGAATCCAGCCCCGTCATTCCCACGCAGGCGGGAATCCAGCCTTTCCCCGTGCGTCCTGGATCCCCGCCTTCGCGGGGCTGACGAGCTCCTGCCCAGCTTCGGGTTCCACCGCGGGTTGCAAGGCGACCCACGCCGTCTGATCCCGTCGCAGCTCTCGCGCAGACCTTGCGCGATACAGCGAAAACCAGCGGTTTTCGCCGTGCGTAAAGCCCTCAACTCCTTCCCAAACTCCCCCGGTTGCCACAACCACAGCCATAAACTTATGGCATCCATGATGTTACTTGAACAGTGTGATTTTTTTCTCAAGCCGACTCGATTACCGGTCGATAAGATGATCGGACGGACACATCGGGTGGGCGCTGAAGAGAGTGAGAGAGAGAGAGACTCCTCCCGGCAAGGGCGCTTGCCCCGTACGTTCAGCCAGACGATTCAAGGACGAATCCGAAACGAACCGGGTTTTCCCGGGACGAGCGCGGAAGGCGTGCGCCTCTCCAGGGAAGGAGACGCCGTCTGGACTCTTGTTCACCGTGGCCGGATTCGGAGGCGAAGCGCCATGAATCGCATCGAGACTCATCTGCTTGCTCGTGTTCCTTTCGTCCTGCCCATGCCGGCGGCCGCGCCTCAAACGCGCCCTCTCGCAGATTCGGGTCCGGCGCTGACCGAACCATCGGCCGACGCCGTCGAGTTTTCGGACCACGCTTCCGCCCTTTCGCAGCGCGCGGCGCCGCCGCGGTTCTCCAAGATTTCGAGGCTGCGGGATCAGATTGAATCCGGCTCCTTCGAGACAAAGACCCGGATCGAAGGCACGGTCGCGCGCCTTGCGGACCTTCTGGGTCTGTAGCGATAAGCACGATTCTCCCGCCATAAGTCCGAGTCAAACTGGCAGAACCTGCCGCCGTATCCGACAACACATGCAGCATGAGTACGCTGCTGAGCACATCCGGACTGATGCGTGCGCTGCGCGCGTTTGATGATGCCGACCGGTCGCTGCGCACTTCCATGACGCGGCTGTCCACCGGGCGGCGCATCAACTCGGGCGCCGACGACCCCGCGGGCTTGATCGCCACCGAGGCGCTCACCGCCGAGATCCGCATGTTGGAGGCGGAGCAGGCGAACGCGGCTCGCATCGACAGCTACGCCGCCATCGCCGAAGGCGGGCTTTCGCAGGTGTCCGATCTCTCCTCTGAACTTGCGGGCAAGCTCGTCGCGGCCGCTAATTCCGGCGGAATCTCCGAGGAAGAGCAGGCTGCTTACCAGACCGAGATTGACAGTCTCGTCAGTTCCATAGAGCGGGCCGCGGGTCCGGCGATGGAGCGGCTCGAAGGTTTGAACCTCCCTGACGACCAGGTGGGCGAGCTTTCCAGCGAGCTTTCCACCGCGCTGACAGAGCTTCGATCCGTCGCATCCGGCGGGGAGCACTCCGTGTCCAGCGGAGAGGTTGAGGAGGCGATGTCGCGCGTGAGCACCGTGGTGTCCAAGGCCGCGGAGCTGCGCGGCGCGGTCGGCGCGTATCAGCGCTACTCGCTGGAGGCGGACATCAACAGCAGCCGCGTGGCGATGGAAAACCTCATGGAGTCGCGCAGCCGGATCGCGGACACCGAGTACGCGCTTGAGACGTCCAACCTGAATCGCGCCCAGATCCTCCGCAAGGCCGCGACGCAGTCGTTGAGAATCGCACGCGCGCTGCCGGAGAACGTGCTCGATCTTTTGTCGCAGGTAAGCTGAGGTTCGCCTTCTCGCAAGCAGCACGGGGCGGAATTTGAAACCGGGCGCAGGCATCGTCACCCCCGCGCAGGCGGGGGTCCAGGGCGCTGGGGCAAACTTCTGGATTCCCGCCGGCGCGGGAATGACGAACGCAGCCTTCGCCGCGGACTGTCAGGGGAGACTCGCCTCGAACCGCGCGCGTTCCTTCCACTTGGGCGGCTGGCCGATCAGCCCCTGCACGTCTTCTTCGAGAACCACGGGCTTGCTCGCTTTCTGCAGGACAAACAAGCCGTAGGCGGACACCTCGACGCCGCCGCCGTCCGGGCCCATCGTCTGGTACGACAGGTCGTCGAAACGCACGCGCATCCGTCCGTGGTCCTCGGCGGCCGAGACGACCTGCACGCCGTTGCTGTTGAAGCTCTTGCCCTGGAACACGGCGATCACGAAACAGGCGGAGAAGTCGATCCGCGGCACGGCGAGGTCGCCATGCCCGCCGTTCATCGGCGTGGTTCCCTTGTGTTCGTGCCAGACCTTGGCCCACTCTTCCGCCGTGGTGATGCGCAAGTATTCCGGCTTCTCGATGCGGCTGTCGGCGCCGATCCAGGAGACGTACACCGGGATGGGCTTCTCTTCAGCCGTCGCCTGCGCACTTTGTGGAGGCGGTTGATGCGCCGTCGGCGCCGCGGCAAGTAAATGCATGGCCCCCCCCACCACCACCAGACCCGCCGTCGGCATCCCCCACGCTTGCTTCCGCAGTGCACCCATGACTACTGCCTGCGAATGAACCGTCCGATCCGCGCCCGATAACATTGCAAGATTATATCGCGCGCCAGGAATCAAGGTTGACCCCCCAACCGGCGAAAACCGCCGACGTTACGTTGATGAAGCGGAATGACCGATAAGTCTCGGTTATGCACACACTTTCCATCGCGGTGTTCGGGGGCGGATGGTGGGACCAGGCCGCGGCGAAGTTGGGGGCTGAGGCGTCGCTCCTGCCCATCGCCGTGCCCGAAGACGGAAACGCCTACGCCGCTGACGTGGCGGGGCGCGTGCGCGTCGGTGCGGAAGTCCAGCGAGGCGGCCGCGCGGTGGACGCCGGCTTCTGGCTGGACAACGGCGGCGCGGGGCTGAACTTCGTCACCGGACCCAACGGCGAAAACGACCTGCACCTGCTGCACGAGCGCGCGGACAAGCTCCTCGTCTCGCATTTCATCGACCCGGTCCACGTCTGTTTTCAGGGACTGCCCTGGCAGGTGCTGTGGCTCTCGATGGCCAGCCGCACGTGGGTGAAGGCGGTTTGGGATCGGGCGCACGCGCGGGAGCTGGAGTTGTTCGGCGTTCCGAACGTGGTTCACCTGCCGATGGCCGCGCCGGATCGAGACTACGTCGACGCCCCGGTGAGCACGGACGACATCCGCCGCGCGGTGTCCTTCGTCGGCGGGCAGAACACGAATTACTTCAAGGCCGGCGTGCAAGTCACCGGAGAGCAGCTTCTGCCCGGCGCGCTGGCGTCCGCGGTGCGGGCGGACCTGGCAGATGTGACGTTCTTCGACGTGTATCAAGACTTGTACGCGCTGGGACCGGCGATTCGCGGCGACGATCCGCCGAAGGAACGGTGTGAGCGACTCCAGCGGTATTTCGCCGCCAAGCTCTTCTACCACGCCTCGCTGTGCATCCGCAACCGCGACCGCTTTGCCATTTTCCTGAAGCGTCAGCTCGGCGATCTGTTCCACTTGATCGGGCGCGGCTGGGACACCGCTTACGGACTGACGTGTGCGCCGCAGCTTTCCGACGACGATTACTTCAAGCACTTCCGCGAGACCGCCATCAACATCAACCTGGTCAACGGCAACGCTGAAACGGGGCTGAACATGCGGCATTTCGAGATCACCGCGGCCGGCGGCTTCCTGCTGTGCTACGCGCAGCCGGAGCTGGAGGAGTGCTTCGTCGTGGGCGAAGAATGCGACGTGTTCCGCAGCGAGACGGAGCTGCTGGCGAAGATCGAGTACTACCTGGAGAACCCGCAGCGCCGCGCCGAGATCGCCCGCGCGGGGCAGCGTCGCACGCTCTCCAACCACCTCTACAGCCACCGGCTGCACACGCTGATGACCGCCGTGCAGGCGCACAAGGAAAAACCCGGGCCGCAACTGGTCGCCTCACGCGAAGGCCGGCGCGAAGTCGCCGGCGCGGCGTCGCCCTGATTCAGACCCGACGGGACGCTTCCATGCCGCTGCGCATCGCCACGACTTCGCAGATGATCGCCTCCGTCCGGGCGGCGGGATACGAGGGGATTCTTCTGCCCGCGCTGCCGGACGAGGACATTCATCGGGGCATGGAACGCCGGCTGGCGGATGGCGCGATCATCGAGCCTTTCCTGCGGCGGGAGCGCGTGGACCTGCTCCTCGACGTGGACACGTCGGTGCTGACGCTCTCCCCCGTGCCGGGACGGCCTAACGAGGTCACGCTGACGGCCGAATTCTGCGGGATTCCCTACGTCACGCTGTACATCGACCCGGTCACCTCCACGATGAACAAGGTCCCCTGGGCGCAGCACTGGGCCATGCTCGAGCGGCCGTCGTGGGTGAAAGCCGTCTGGGAGGCGCCCCATGCGGACGAGCTGACACGACTGGGCATCCCCCAGGTGATCCAACTTCCCATGGCCATCGCCGACCGCGACTTCGACACTTCGCCGCCCAGCCCGCGCGTGGACGGCCCGGTGGTCGCGTTCATGGGGCACCCGGCCACCTCCTGGTTCCGTTCGCAGAACCCGGTCCTTCCGCGGCAACTTTTCCCCGGTTTCATGGCGGCGGCGGTGAATGCGGATGCGCCCGGAACGCCGTTTCACCATGTGTATCACGAGCTGTACGGATTCGGCGAATCCGTCACGGCGAACGAGCCGCCTGACGTCCGCGCGCGCAAGAGTGCCGACTACTTTAACGCCAAGTTCGTGTACAACGCGTGGCTGGCCGTGCGGCAGCGCGATCGCTTTGCCATCTTCCTTTCAAGGCACCTCGGCGATCGGTTCGAGTTGATCGGCGACTTCTGGGACAAGGACCACGGGTTGCCCCAGAAACCCACGATCCGCGACTACGACGAACTCTACCGCCGCATGCGCGAAGTTCCCATCTGCCTCAATCTCGTGAAGGGCTGCCTTGAAGGAGGACTGAATCTGCGGCATTTCGAGGTGACGGCCGTGGGCGGCTTCCTGTTGACCTACTGGACGCCGGAGCTGCCGCAGTGCTTCGAAGTCGGCAAGGAGTGCGAGGCCTTCCGCAACGAGCGGGAACTGCTGGAGAAAGTCCGATACTACGTCGCGCATCCGGAAAAGCGGTTGGCAATCGCCGCGGCCGGGCAGCGCCGCACGCTGCGCGATCACTTGTACAGCCGCAGAATCCGGCAGCTTGTTTCGATGCTCCGGCATCGCGGCGTGCTGCCGCAGCAGAGCACGCATGCGGCGTCTGCCGATAAACCGATGGAAATCAGCGTCCGCGGCGTGCCCCACGTTTCCCTTTGGCGCGGAGCGCCCGGCGGCGTCAATCTGGATGCCGCACGACCGGGGGGAGCGGCCAATGGCATGATTGTTGCATCCGCTCGGATAAGGGTATGATGATGGTTGCCATGTGTGCGACAGGCGATGAGTTCAAGTCCCAGCCCCCTAGGCGCCGCGAAAGTCGGCGCCGCACGTCGGCGAATTCTCCGCGCCCGTGCATGGAGCACTTTGCCGCGTCCACGCTGGACGCCTCCACCCAGGCCGCGGCAACGCCGGCCATTCTCCGGTTCCCCCTCGAGGCGCTCGATGGCGGCGAGATCATCATCCTCGCGGTGAAACCGTCCGTGTTGTCGCCCGTATTTGATTCGGCGCGCTGGCTGGTCGTGCTGCTGCTGCTGGCGATCGGCGTCCTCTGGACCGGCGCCTCGCCGCTGAGGCTTGCACCACAGACGGCTGCGCAGATGTTCATCGGCGCCGCCGCGCTTCGGCTGGTGTACGCCGTGGTCCGCTGGAGCGCGACGTGGTACGTGCTGACGAACCGGCGCGTGCTGGAGATTCACGGCATCCGCGCGCCGCGCGTCACCTCGGCGCCGCTGATAGAGGTGCGCAATACATATCTTACGGCTGCCGCGCACGAGAAGCTCTTCCGCCTCAGCAGCATTACGTTCGTGCTGCAGCATGAAGACCGCCCGCCGTGGACGTGGCGTCATCTCCACCAGGGCGAGGACGTTCACCGCCGCATCCGCCGAGCGATCGAAAACGCGCTCGACGCGCTCCCGCATTGACCTGGCGGGAAACCTTGCACAAGCTGCCAAACGTGACTGACTCAATCGCGCGGGATCAGCAGCAAGGTGCGCCGTCTTCGAATGGGGGCATTTCGCCGATCGTGCTGCCCGTCTCGCGCGTCCGCGCCGCGATGCGGTTCGCTTTTTATGCCCTTGCCGCAGGTGGGTGTTACCTCCTGTTGCGGCTGGCGGCGCCGGCGATCCGCTTCACGCCCTCGGGGGCGTCGAATCGAATCGAGGACTACGCGCTGCTGGCCGCGCTGTTGCCCGTGGCGGGGCTGGGACTGTGGCTGGCGTGGCGCGGAACGCGATGGCTGGCGCTGGCGGGTTGGCCCGGAAGGGTCGGGATCGAAGCCGGCGAGCGCGAGCTGGTGCTGGCGCTGGGCCCCTTCGGGTCTTTGCGGCTTGACGCGGCGCGCCTCCGCGCCGTTTACCTCTTCGAGCTGGACGAGGACGACCTCGAATCCGACCAGTTTGAAGCTCATCTGCCGGAGAACCACCAGAGGCAGACGCTGCTGCCGCGAATGACGCACCCCGAGTGTCCGTTTCCCCTCCGCGAGCGCCTGCTCCTCCTGCTGGGTGGGGACGAGGCGGACCTCGCGCGGCAACTGGCGCCGGTGATTCATGCCTGGCGCGGGGAGCCGTGGGATGCAGATACCGCCGGCCGACGAGGCTGACGTCGAGGTTGGCTAGGCGTTCCTTCCGAGCCGCATCCGCAAGGAAGCGGGTTCTACCGCCACGCGGGCTTTTGGCTCGCGCGGTCGAGCGTATACAATCTTCGGTAACCGACGGGGGTGGATTATGCGACCTGCTGATCTTCTGGATCGACTCGAAGGCGTACCCTTCAAACCCTTCAGGCTGCATGTGAGTGACGGCACGCTGCTCGAGGTGCAAGAACCCGGAATGGTCATCGTGGGCCGGGCGTCAGCGGTCCTTCCCAGCCGGTTCAGCAAAGACGAGGATGGTCGCCGCATTGCCGAACATTGGCGTACGATTTCGCTCATGCACATCGTGCAGTTCAGCGAACTCGACGAGCGCGTGAACGGGAACTCCAAGCGGCGCTGATGTTGGGATTCCGACGCCCGTTCTGCCCCGACCGAAGGCGTGGCGCGCAGCCTCCTCGGCACGTTTGGGGCTGGGTCTGAAGATCCTCTGGATGTGCATCGAAGAAGCGCCGGCGGACTTCGCTCCAGCGAGCCGCGAGCTTCGGATCGCGGCTTGATGCCATGCTCGCCTCACCGCGCCGGACCGAGCCGCGCGGAGAGCGCGTCGGGATCCTTGCAATAACGCAGCGCCGTCGTCGGCGTGATGCGCCCCCCGCGCGCGAGCTGCTCGAGGTGCTCGTCCAGCGACATCATCCCGTCGCGCCTTCCCGTCTGGATCGCCGACTCGATCGAATCGATCTTGCCGAAGCGGATGCCGATGCGCACGGGGTTGTTGACGTGCATGATCTCCAGGGCGAGGACGCGCTTCTCGCCCTCGACCGCCGACGGCAGCAGGTGCTGGCTGACCACCGCGCGGAGGCTGAGCGAAAGCTGCACGCGCACGTCGTCATGCGCGTCGTGCGGGAACAGATCGACGAAGCGGGTGATCGCCCCCTTCGCGTCGCGCGTGTGCATGGTGCTGAGAATCAGGTGCCCGGTCTCCGCCGCGGACAGCGCCATCGATGCCGTCTCGCTGTCGCGGATCTCGCCGATCAGGATCACGTCCGGGTCCTGGCGCAGTCCGTATTTCAGCCCGTCGAGGAACGAGTCCACGTCGCGCCCGATCTCGCGCTGGGTGATGACCGTCGAGCTGATCTTGGGGTGGATGTACTCAATCGGCTCCTCGATGGTGATGATGCGCGTGCCGCCCTCGCGGTTGAGCAGGTCGATCATCGCCGCCAGCGTGGTGGTCTTGCCCGATCCGGTCACGCCGGTGACGAACACCAGCCCGTTGGGGAAGTGGACGAGCTTGTCCGCCAGTGGCTCGGGAAAGCCCATCCAGTCGAAGGGCGGAATGTCGTTGGGCACGTGCCGCAGGCAGACGCCCACTTCGCCGCCGGCGTAGAAGATGTTGCCGCGAAACCGGCAGGGCTTGCCTTCGTGCTCGATCTCCATCGACGCGTCGATGTTCTTGCGCGTCTCGACCTGCGCCACCAGCGACGCCGGCAGCACGGCCTTGATCATCTCGCGCACGTCGTGCCCGTCGAGCGCGTCCTCGCAGGCCTTGATGAGGTCGCCGTGAATGCGAAGCATCACCGGGTAGCCCGGCACGAGGTGCACGTCGGACGCCTCGCGCTGCGCCGCCTGGTGCAGCAGTGCGAACATGCGCTCCCCGCTCTGTCCCGCCGACGCTTTCATGGTCTTCTGGGCGATCATACGGATTTGTACCCGGAAGGGCACGCGCGGACGCGGAATCAAGGAAGCGCCGAACCGCCCGCCAGGCAATTCAACGAACGAGGGTTCAGCCGCCGGCTTGACCCTGGCGCGGCGCGGCGCTAACGTGACCGCCGGTTATCAGGCATGGTCATGCAGCGCGGCAATGGCGTTCTCCGTCGATCGGCATCGGTCCTCGCTCTGGCGGCGGCGCTGAGTCTGGCCGGTTGTGAGCAGATGCGCGACTGGCCTTGGGGCTGGCCTTTTGTGCAGCGCCCGTCCGCGGCGCCCTCCTCCGCGAAACCGGCGTCCGGCGGCGACGCGCCCCAGCACCCCTTCGCGGAGTTCACGCAACCGCCCGATCCATCCGAGCCGACGACCGAGATCCTGCTCGTGCAGTTTGATCTGCTGCGCGTCGAGCTGCCGTCCGCGCCGCTGCGACACTCGCTGAACCTGTGGAACCACGTGGATGAGATGCGCGTCGATCCGGCCGTCGCGCCGGTCCTGGCGCAGAACGGCGTGCGCATGGGCGTGGCGTCGGCGGAGGCGTGGGAGCCGATGCAGGCCATCCTGAAGTCTTCGCAGGCAACGACGGCCATCGCCACGCAGACGCTCCAGGCGGGTCTGCCGCTGCTCCTGCAAGTGGGCGAGTTCACGGAACCCGCGCCGGTCTTCGTGTACGGGCCTTCCGGCGAGCTTGTCGGAAAGACGCTGCAACCGGGGCGGAAGATGATCCGGCTGGATTATGAAGTGCCTCCGCCGAAGCGCGATCGCGTGAGGCTGCTCATCGAGCTGGACGTGTTTCCGCCGGAGAGCACCTCGGCATGGGTGCTGTCGCCGGCGCAGTCCGGATCGCTGACGCCGTCGCACCAATTCCGCGAGCTGCTGGCGAGCCTGGTGCTGGTCCCGGGCGAGATGCTGGTCATCGGTCCGCACGAAAACACCACGAACGAGTTTCTGACGGGCAGCCGGTATTTCACGCACAGCGCGGCGGGTCAGCCGATGGACACGCTGCTGCTCATCACCGTCAATCTTCAGCGCCAGAAACTCCGCAAATGACGCCGCCCGCCGCCAGTCTTCCCCCCCCCCGTGCATCAACCGCGCCCCGCGCGGCCGGGGCGGCGTGGCAGCCGCTGTTCCCATACGAAGCGCGAGAAATGGGAGTCGGCGGGACCATGCTGCGATACGTCGATGAAGGCCGCGGCGAGCCGATCCTGATGCTCCACGGCAATCCCACGTGGTCCTTCTATTATCGCCGCCTCATCGCCGCGCTGCGCCACACGCATCGCGTGATCGCGCCGGACCACGTGGGCTGCGGACGCTCGGACAAGCCGCGGGACTACCCGTACACGTTGCGGCGGCACATCGAGAACGTGGAGCAGTTGGTCGAGCATCTCGATCTGCGGGACATCACGCTCGTCGTGCACGACTGGGGCGGGGCGATCGGGTTCGGCGCGGCACTGCGGATGCCGCGGCGAATCCGCCGATTCGTGGTCCTCAACACCGCGGCCTTCTTCGGGCGGATTCCGTTCCGCATCCGCGTCTGCCGCTGGCCCGTTTTCGGCGATCTCGTCGTGCGCGGGCTGAACGGCTTTGCGGGACCTGCGGTGAGAATGGCCTGCAAGCGGCGCGAGCGCATGACCGCCGACGTTCGCGCGGGGTATCTGGCGCCCTACGACTCGTGGGCGCATCGGCGCGCCGTGCTGGCATTCGTGCGCGACATCCCCACGTCCCCCAAGCAGGACAGCTACGCGGTGATCGACGAGATTCAGCGCGGGCTCTCCACGCTGGCGGACAAACCGATGCTGATCTGCTGGGGCGCGCTGGATTTCTGCTTCAACGACGCGTTTCTCGGCGAGTGGATGCGCCGCTTCCCCGGCGCCGAGGTGCACAGGTTCGCGGACGCGGGGCACTACGTTCTGGAGGACGCGCACGAGCGCATCGTGCCGGTGATTTCCGCGTTTCTCTCGAGAACGTGACAGCCCGTCACCACGACCTGGCGAGTACGCCAGACCGTGCCACCCGGTATCCCTTCAGCGAGCCTTCATTCAGGAGCGTCATCGCGCCGCAACGCACGCAGGCTACGGCAACGGAACATAGCACGATGCCGAGACGGAGTCCGGCGTGCCTGGGCGGAACAGCCCCAGCCGGGCGTTGCCGGAGGTCGGCCCGCGGTCCGCGTCGAAGCGGAAATTGTACAGCGTGCTGAACCGCAGCGCATTGGCGTTGACGTTCACACCGAACGCCTCTGTTTCCCAGCGAAGCGCGGAAGCCGTTCGCGTCGCGCGCCAATCCTCGCCGGAGTACGTGCCGCCGGCTTCCCCTTCCCCGCCGCGATATTCGATGTCGTGGAAGCCGACGTTGGTGATGGAAACGCCCTCGGGAACGGGAACTTCGAACGACGCGCCGCTGCGATGGGAATTGAGGTTGAACACTGCGTATTCATAGTGCGACGTGCCGTTGCCCAAATCGGTCACGCGGCTGGCGACGAAATATCGCCCGTCGCCCGGCACATCCACCGGGCGCACCATCACGCCGGGATCCACCTGCCTCCATGCGTGAAGCGCCGGTAGGGATTCGACCGTGCCCTGAGTCGTGTCGATCTTCACCTTGATGTGCCGCCCGCGACGGCTCACCTCCGCCGCGCGATAGGAAGCATTGTTCAAGCCGTTCCCCGCGGCCGCGTCATCGGGCGTGACGTACTGCCCTTCGGCAAAGTAGAGCGCGCCGGCATTGAGGTCGGGATCGAGATCGGCTCGCTGCACCATCAGGCGGCGATCCCTCCCTCGTCCCTCCGGATCCGCGAAGGGATACGGAAACTCGCCGGTGGTCGCGTTCACCAGCGAACGCGGCCCCAGGTAAAACAAGTCCCCGTTGGTGTCTCCGGAGTAGGGATCGGCGCAGTGAACACCCAGCGAGCGGCCGTCCGTCTCCTGGCAGTCGTCGAAGCACAGGTTGTACGACAGCGCGAAGAAGCCGTGCTTCAGCCAGCTCAGCCCGATCTGCTCGAAGCGCCCGTCCTTGAGCCGGTACAGGTTCTGCGCGATGACCGGGTGGTGGTTGTTCTCCGCCTCCCAGCGAATGGGTTCGTCGCCCGCGTTGCACGACCACGTGCCGATCGCCAGCCCGACAAGGTCGCCGCGGTCGGTCCACCGCACGACTTCCTCAATGCTGCCCACGATGACGTCGGGGCCGATCTGAGCACGAACGCCCGCGGCGGTGCAGCCGAGACATAGACAGACAGAGACGATGCGTCGCATGATTTCCCCCTCCCAATCCGAAACGAATGCCCGCAGGCCATTGTAGCACGGGGATCGGCGAAACGGACAACCAGGGCGCTGACAGTCGTGGAGAAAGCAGGGCAACCGAATTCTCAGGAATGCAGGACCGGCGGGTGGCACGGGTCCGCAGCAGCGGACCCGTGGCCGGCCCGAGTGCGTTAGTGTCGCCGGCACTCCATGGCACGGAAGCCACGCCGGACAATGCCACGCCGACTCGGGGTCAGAATGCGGTTGCCGTGGCGGCGAAAGGCGACGCTCGCCATTCCCGCGAAGGCGGGAATCCAGCCGGTGGCCTGCGAGGAGGCATGAATCCAGCGGCGTCCCTGGGCAAACTGGACCCCCGCCTGCGCGGGGGCGACGGGTGCCAAGTCCGGTCTCAAGTTCCACCACGGGCTGCCAAGGTCGCCATCGTTTCGCCAATTCAACAGCCCGGCGACAAGCGGCGCATACTCCACCGCGTGAAGCGCGCGCATGGCAAACTGGGTTACGGACAGGCGTATCTTGTTGTGCGATCTAGGAAGCGAGTGTTGTCACCGCTGACAAGATCCACGGAAAGTCGAAGGGACGGCGCGATGCGCGGCTGACAAACTGACGGCACTCGTTCATGTCTTGCGCGGGACACATTGAATTGAGGCACACACCCCATAGCATCGCCCGCGCGGCCCGCTACGATGCCGACCTGTTCGAGACGCGGGCGCGCCGCCAGAGGCGCGGGCTTCTCGACGACAACATGACGAAACGGAGCGTTTCGACAGCGCTTCTTTCCCCTCCGGAAAGCACCGGGAATCTAACACCCCCCGGTGCTTTCTCTTTGCGCGAACGTTCACTGCTGAGTGGCGCGCCTTTCAGTTGGCGCTCGCGACGTGTGCGCGATTACTCCGAAACGCACAGTTCGTAGGACGGACGACCCTCGCTGGGCGCAACCAGCCCCGTGTGAACCAGCGGCGAGGGAAGCGTGTCCTTCTGCCAGCCGTCGCCCCGGATGAGAACGCAGCGATAATCGACCCTGCACGGGCAGGGTTGGTAGAGCTGATCGACGGGCGTGTCGCAACCCCTCCCGGACCGAATACACTGGCTCCAGGAGAACAACGTCTGATTGTCTCCCATGGAACAGCCCTCGTCCGTCATCCGCTCACGGCGATAGTGGTTGTAATAGCCCTCCGAATCCCGGGTGTCCTCCAGGATGACCTTCTGGTACTCAACGTGCGCGTCCACGAAGGAGCGGTTGTAGTTCCAGTCCTTGCCGTGCCAGCCTTTCAACGACCTGGTCGGCCCCATGTCCACGCCGACCAAGAAGTCGCACACGTCCTCGCGGCACGCCCACGCCCACCGCCCGATGTTCTCCTCGTAGTAGATCACGCGGCTGGGCGAGGGGATGCGCGTGGTGGGTCGCAGGTAGGGCGCGTTGGTGTCCATGAAGCGCGTGCCCGTCGTGTTGGCGATCATGAAGATGTTCGCCGAAAAGCTGTTGCCAAACCAGTCATAGGAGCTGACGTTGTTCGATTCCACCCAGTCCGAGCAGTGCGCGCCGCGCGGCGGACCGTCGTCGCCCGGGCAGAGAAAATCCTCCAGCGACAGGAGCGTGTCCTGCCGGCGCTGCTGCTCCGTCCCTTCCTTGAAGTCTTCGAACCCGCCCTTGTAGATGGTCTGGTTGAGCGGGCGCGAACCCGGTCCGAAACCCGCGCAGGTGCCGTACTTGCTCGACTCCCAGTCGCGCCGCCCGCAGCCGCGCGCGTAGCCGATGCGCCCGATGCCCGACTTGCCGCCCCATTCATACGCGCCGATGTACGTCGGTGAATCGCACTTCTGCTGGTACTGTTTGCCGTGAATGGGGATCGACCAGTCGTCGTACTCCGAGGCGTATGTGCGGCTGGCCAGGGAGACGCCGCGAAGGTGGGCCGCGCACTTGGTGCGTTTCGACAGGTTGCGCGCATTCTGCAGCGATGGCAGCAGAATCGAAATCAGCAGTGCGATGATCGCAATAACCACCAGCAACTCAATCAAGGTGAAACCCGCCCTGCGAGAACCCGCAGGCGCGCTCGAATTGGGACTGAACATGAAAATACCTCCTGGATGGGCCACAAACTCCAAGAGGCTCCGCAGGGCCGGCTGCGGAGCCTGCCTGCGAGTCCGCATCAGGCGGCGAGGAGCGTACATGTGCCGTCCGGGACGCTTGCCCCGAGGCCACGCAAGCTGCTCCGCACGACGTCCCAACGGCGTTACGGGCTCGCCTTACGCATCACAACGCACACTGATTATAGGGACACCCAACTGACCGTGGCGACGGTGGGCGCTTCGCAGGGCACGGCAGGTCGGGTCCCTCGCCTCGGCGGCTGTGGAGCGTTGAACCGGACCCTTCTGGGCGCATGACGACGCATTATAGGACGTTAAGAGTTCCCGCGATTCCTCCGTTGCGGGGCTGGAGGTTGAGTTCAGGGTCCGGTCTCCGCAGCGCTTGGCGAAGTCCGCTCATCCTGGAATGGGCAGCTCGAACCGGGTGTCGGCCGTCTTGCCCGCGAGCGCCTTCTCCTACGAACGAGCCGCGCCTGCTTTCGCTTTCCGGCCGAACAGCTTGCCCAGCAGCCCGTCGCCGGAAGCGGCGCCGGAGGCCTTGTCAGCTCCTACGAACCTCCGGGCCATCTCCTGGATCGCCAGCCGCGCGGGACTGTTCGGCGCGTCAGCGACGATCGGATGACCCAGATCCAGCGCCGTCATGACCCGCTTGTAGTCGTTGGGGATGACCGCGAAACAGGGTTTGCCGAAGTGCTGCTCGACGTCGGCCTGCTTGAGCCGCTCGAAGCTGCCCTGGCACCGATTCAGCACGATTTCGAGGGCGTCCTCGTCGATGCCCACTTGCAGGAGACAGTCGCGTATGCGCATCGCGTTGCGCACGAAGGGGACGCCGAGCTGCGTCACGATGAGGATCTTGTCCGCACGGTGCAAGGCCGCCTGGTTCAGGGCATTCACTCCGCGCGGCATGTCCACCACGATGGTGGGGAACATCTCCGCCAGCAGCCGGAAGGTGCGCTCCACATTGGCCGGGTTGACCTGGTGGGCGTCCTCGAGGCTTTCGGGACGCGCCAGCACCGAGACATGACAGGGAAGCTCGAGCATCGCCTGCCCGAGCATCACGCGATCCGGCTCCATCCCCTCGCGGCAGACATCCGCCAGCGAGTACTTGGGCGTTACGTCAAACGCAGAGGCCACGTCGCCGAATTCGACGTTCATGTCCACCAGTGCCGTGGGATGTCCCGTCAGGTGGGCCAGCTCCATGGCCAAGTTGCAGGCCACCGTAGTCGCGCCGGCGCCCCCGGACGAAGGAATGACGCAGATGCGTTGCGAGCGGTGCGAAGCGGTGAGGCGCGTGGCGCGGATCTGGTTCACGGCGGACCGGAGGTCTTCAGGGTCAATGGGCCAGCAGACGAACTGGGTGCATCCCGCGCGCATGGCGCCGATGATGCTCGCCGGATCGGTGGCGCGGCTGACGCCGATGATCCCGCAACCGGGCGCCGTCCGAACGATGCGCTCGACCACCGTGATCCCGGTGCTGGCTTCGTCGTCGAGGTTGACGGCGACGATGTCGCTGGCGCCTTGTCGGACCCAGTCCTGCAGGTCATCCCATCGGGAGAACTGCCCGACGATCTCCACGTCCGGGCAGGTTTCAAACGGTCTGACGAAGGGATCGCCGGCGCTGGCTCCTGCGTCGAACACCGCTAGTTTCAGACTACTCATGGTTGCTCCGCCCTGTTGTCAAGAATGGAAACCGTCCCCTGATGGTCCGCAGGTGGGCCGACACGGGTCTATCGGCGGAATCAACCCTCCCGTGAACTCGATTCCAGGGCCGCCGCGCGTCATGGCGCGGGGGTGACGGCCTCTTGGGAAGCCGAATTCGAGTACTCGCCGCGACCTTAAATCCATAATGTACCTATGTGAGTTACAGTGAAACAGGCTACCGGCGTGGCGCTGGCGCGCGATCGCCCAAAGACTCAGCATCGAGACTCTTGACAAGCCCGGACTGAAATGGACCATGCCCTTCGCCTCCCGAATCCGAAGAAGGTCAGGGGAGCCTCTGGTTGATTGAAATCCCGGTTTGGCACGGAAACGCCGGGATTTCCTCAAGAGTGCGGCTGTTGCTTCCCGATAAAGGCGAAAACCGTCCAAGTCGGCTGGCGCGGTACTGGGGCGGTTTTCTGATGGGCTTGGTGCGTCGTCTTGAGCGGGGTTTCCCGCCTGGGCGAGACCGTTCCAAGCCGGGGCAAGCGGGTCACAGCGGGGCTGCTTGACATCCCGCGTGGCTGTCATGAGAATGCCGCGATTGCCAAGCCCGAGGGCGCGGTTTGGGTCATGGTCTCCATGACCATCGGGCGGCACAGGCGTGGGTCGGGCGAATCTGCTGGCGCGGATTACGGTTTCGCCAACATCCAAAAGGATGCCCACGCAAGAAACGTAAACAGTGTGTTCAAGGGCGGCGTCAGCGTGGCGCCTCCCCCTACTGCAGTAGGTAAGGCCAGACGAGGTGTCTGGTGAGGCGCTTCTGTTCGGCCGCATGCGGGTCCGCCCGCAAAATGGGCGACCTGGCAGGAATGCCGACAGTATTCTCTTTTAAGGAGGTCGTATACGATGAAGAAGACCATGAAGACGGCTGCGTTGGCGGCGGTGTGTGGCACCGTTCTGGGCAGCGGTTGCCTGGGCCTGAACTGGCAGAGCATCCTGTGGGGCTCCGCCGTGTATGCCGGTCTCGAGTTCGTGACCGACAATGACGGCGTGTTCGACCTGTTCGAGTCGGGCAACGTCGCCGCCGCTCAGTAATTTCAGCCGCAGTCGATGGCTTCAAGCGGGTGCGGCGGTTCGTTTGTGGATCGCCGCTTCGCCCGAAACCTTGAGCTGAAAGCGCGGGATCGGCCATGTGCCGATCCCGCGTTGTTTTTTTACGGCAAACCGGTTTCGGCAGCCCGTGGGGGAACTCGATACCCGCCGCAGGATCCGTCACCCCCGCGCGGGCGGGGGTCCAAGCTCCCCAGAAGAACCGCTGGGTTGTTTTCCTCGCATGCCACCGGCTGGATTCCGGCCTTCGCGGGAATGATGGATTACATCGTCACCCCCGCGCAGGCGGGGGTCCAGAACGCACCGCCACATCACTGGATTCCCGCCTGCGCGGGAATGACGAGGTTGGAATCCCGACAGCGTGGGAATGTCGAGCGTTGCCTTTCAACGGGGGCTGCCGGGGAACGCCAAGTAGGCGGTGATCGCCGAGCTTGTCGCCGGGCCGATGCCGGGGACCGCGTCCAGATCGGCCGGCTGGCTGAACACATCGGCAGAGGGGATGGCGAGTTCCCCGGATGCTCCCTCCCGGTAGGTCTTGATCGCCTGAGCCAGTCCGGTTCCGATTTCCGGGAGCAGGGCCAGCTCCCACCACGCCGCGGAATTGGGGTTCAGTCGAATGCCGGTGGCCTGCCGTGCGGGCCTCGCACCGAAGTCGATCAAGAGTCGCGGGAGCCGAGCAGCAAGCGGAAGAGCCAGGATCGCCATCAGCAGGATCGCGCGCGCGCCCGCGGATCGCTGTGAGCCTGGGTGGGATTCCATCAGGCGCGACGACGCCATGCGCGAGTGGTCAGCCATTGCACAGACCCGACGGGATCGGCGATCGCCTACTTGTCCTTTGCCGCATGGGTCAGGGCGGATCGAAGTTCTTGCAGGCTTTTCAACGCGGGCTTGGGCTTGCCGTCCGTTCTGCACAGCCCACCCCTGGACGCTCCCGCGTCGGTCCAGAGTGCGTATGAGACGGCCTCGACAAACGGTTTGCTGATGGCGACTTCCACAAACCGCCGCGTCCACTGCCCCTGCGTGCTCTCGTCCCACGGTGAATGCCAGAAGCAACCGCCGGCGGCGGGCGGGTCGGAAGGCGCCTCCAGCGCCGTGACGTGCAGCGGCTTGTTGAATCCCGAGAATCGGTCGAGCAACGCGGAAATCTGGAAAAAATCCCGCAGACCGACGCTGCCACCGGCGGAGAAACGCAATCCGAAACCGTCGAACGACACACCGCTCTGGCTGACCATCTCGGCGTAGAGCGCGGGGGGGATGCTGCGCGGGTTTGAGGCGTAGTATTCGCCCCAGGGAAGCTCGATGTCGATGAGCACGGTAGCGGCCGGCGCGAGCCGCCGGATCAGCGCCGCGGACATGCGGGTCAGTTCCATGATCTGCTCAAAGCTCAGCGGCAGCTTGTGCCCCGCGTTCAGCCCCGCCGCCGCCGTCCACGTAGAGACACGCGGGGCGAAGCGGCTGACCACGCGTTTTACATGATCATGAGCCAGGTCCCGCAGCGCCTCAAAGTCGTTCTCGTAAGCGCTGACCCAGTCCGGCAGGTGCGCCGGATCCGTCGAGAGCAGGGGGGACACGCGAATGCCGAGCTTCTTCTGCCCGGCCCACGCCACCCATTCGTCGATCGTCTTGAAGCCGGGCTTCTGCTCCACCGGCTCGACGCTGCGCCAGTCCATGGGCAAAGTGATGAAGTCAAAGCGGTCCGCCATCGGATCCCGCCGCGCCGCATCCGTTGAGTCGGGCGCGACGCCGCATCCCATCCACTGGCGCGGCATCGCCCGAGCCGCGCGACGGCGCTCCAGGAGCGCCTGGGCGTGCGCGGCCGTGATGTCCTCGCTCAACGCAATGCACGCGGTGAGCGCCTCATCGCCGGCCGCCGCCGCTTCGACATCGGATGCCGCCGTCATGCCCTTGAGCATCAGCTCCCGCACCTGCGCCTGAAGCCGGGAGAAATCGGCGGCCTTCTCCAGCTCGTGCAGCCCCCATTCCTCGACCTTCTGAAAGAGGCGGATGAGCCGGCCGCGGACCAGCTCCAGTTGAAGGATGTAGGGCTTCGTCCGTTCGACGAGCCGCGCGGTTTCGAGCAGGAAGCGCCCCTGCCCCGGCACGTCCCAGGGCAGCACCAGCCCCGCCGGACCGGCCGCCCGCTTGCGGCAGGTGAGAAGCCCGTTGCGCAACGTGAACTCGGCGCGCAGCGGCACGTCATCCGTCCCGACCAGACAAGCCGAAGCCAGGTCCAGCGTGGTCGCCGGCTGCCCGTTGATGAAGACCGTAAACGTGAGCATGAGCCTGTCGGGTTCCGAGCGAGCTGGTCGGCGTTGGAAACGCTCCGCATCGCGGGCGACCCCGCCGGACCAGCGATTGTTTTGACGACGCGCCTCAGAATCCTATTATGCCACTGGCTTGAAGCAGCGTCGAGTTCGCTGCGCGTCGCGCGGGAACTTCGGGTTGCCGCCGCGTCGTGGGAAGTCACGGCGGGTTGCACTTCGTACGGGCGACGCAGGTCGAGGCCCGCTGGACGGCGTGAATCCGCGTAGCGCAATCGCCTCGGGCGCGAGAGGTTCAGCACGATTGCTCCAGCGCGCACGGCACGGGTCCGCTGCTGCGGACCGTGCCACCCAGGGTGGGATCGATTCGCCCAGGATTGCCGCGGGCCTCCTGCGGGGAGAGATGCGCCGCGGCTTGGACTCATGCCGCGTCAGGGGCAGGAGAGAAGGTGGATCATGACGGCGACGGATGTGCAAACGGTGACGCAGACGCATCTGCCGGGGCTGGCGGCGCGGCGCGGAAAAGTCCGTGACGTGTACGACCTCGGCGAGGAGCTGCTGCTCGTTACTACGGACCGCATCAGTGCCTACGACGTCGTGCTGCCCACACCCATTCCCGGCAAGGGGGCCATGCTCACCGCCATCTCGGAGTTCTGGTTCGCGCGGTTCACCTCCCTTGTGAAGCATCATCTGATCGAGGTGGTGCGTGACCGCGCCCCGGCCGGACTCGAAGCGCACCTGCCGCAACTGGCGGGGCGAACGATGCGCTGTCGAAAGACTCGCGTCGTCCCCATCGAATGCGTGGTGCGCGGCTACCTGGCGGGAAGCGGGTGGAAGGAGTACCAACAGACGGGTCGCGTGTGCGGCATCGAGCTGCCCGCGGGGCTGCGGCAGTGCGATCGCCTCCCGACCCCGATCTTCACGCCGGCCACCAAGGAAGAGGAAGGTCACGACGAGAACATCTCGTTCGAGCGCGCCTGCGAGCTGGTCGGGGGCGACGTGATGACGACGCTCCGTCAGCGCAGCATCGCCTTGTACGAGAATGCCGCCGCCCACGCCGCCTCGCGCGGGATCATCATTGCCGACACGAAATTCGAGTTTGGACGGCTGGGCGAAGACCTGCTGCTCATCGACGAGGTGCTGACGCCGGACTCATCCCGCTTCTGGCCCGCGGACCGCTACGCGCCGGGGCGCGATCAGGAGAGTTTCGACAAGCAGTACGTCCGCAACTACCTGACCACGCTCGTCGAGCAAGGAACGTGGAACAAGACGCCGCCGGGCCCACCGCTGCCGCGGGAGGTGGTCGAGAACACGCGGCGCATCTACGCGGAAGCCGTGCGGCGCCTGACAGGCACCGTGTAATCGCCGAAACAACGGACTTGTGCCGCCGGCAGGACGTCGGATCAGCCGACGCAGAGGGGCTTCGCCGAGATGAGTTCGGCGATTGCGGACGCGATCTCCTGGAGCGGAACGACGCGGTCCACGCAGCCCGTTTCCGCCGCCGCTTTCGGCATGCCGTACACCACACTCGTGTCCTTGTCCTGGGCGATGGTGGCGCCGCCGGCCTCCTTGAGCCGCCGAATGCCTGCGGCGCCGTCGAAGCCCATGCCGGTCATGACCACGCCCACGGCGCGCTTGCCCGCCGCCGAGGCCACGGAGTCGAGCAGCACATCGACCGACGGTCGAAATCCGGAGACCTTAGGCCCCTTGTCCACGACGGTGACGAGCTTGCCCTGGCGGGACACGACGCGGAGATGATGATCTCCGCGCGCCAGCAGCATCTGGCCGGAGCGAAGCTCTTCGCCACCGGCGGCCTCGAGCACCGTGATTTTGGAGACTTCGTTGAGGCGGCGCGCGAACGGGCCGGTGAAATCCTCCGGCATGTGCTGGGTGACGACGAGGGGCGGGAAGTGCGCCGGCAGCGTCGGGATGAGCTTGTGCAGGGTTTGCGGTCCGCCCGCGCTGATGCCGATGGCCACGACCGCGCCGTCGTCGTGGAAGGGGCGAACAGGAAGGGGACGCGGCGGCGCGTGCGAAGGTTTCAGCGCGCGGTGGTTCGACTCCCACGCGGCGCGCACCGCGCGCACGATGTCCTCGCGGAAGGACGAGAGCGACGAGGATTTCTCCCCCAAAGGCTTGGCGACGTAATCGACGGCGCCCAACTCCAGCGCCTTCAGCGTCGTCTCGGCGCCCTCGCGCGTCTTGGTGGAGACCATGACGATGGGCAGCGGGTGCTGCTTCATCACGCGCTCCAGCACCTCCAGCCCGGTCAGCCCCGGCATTTCGACGTCGAGCGTCACCACGTCCGGCTTCAGGGTGAGGATCTTCTCCAGCCCTTCCACGCCGTTCTGCGCCGAGCCGATCACCTCGAACCCTTCCGCGGCGGAAAGTCCGTTCTTCAGCGCGGAGCGCATGAACACGGAATCATCGACCACCAGGACGCGAATGGGTTTCGGGTGCATCACGGGCTTTCATCGGATGATTCAAGCCCCGTCGAAATCAGCTCATCCCGCCGGATCGCTTATCGCCCGCGAGGCGGACCCAGGCTGCACGATTCCCGTCGGATGACGCGACGGCGCCGGAAATCCACCAGAGTCGAGTTATCGCCCTTACGGGGTAGAGTTGACATTCACCGGGCGCCGGGCATAACAGGCGGCTGGTGCTGCGATCAGCGGGCGGGAGAAGTTCGATGCGCGGCGGCTTGCCTCGAGGCGCATCTTTCTGGAGAGACACCATGCATCGTGGGAAATGCTTGGCGGCGGCGACGGTGCTCATCGGGGGATGGATTTCGGGCTGCGGCACGGCGCCCAAGGGCGGCGCGTCGATGGGAGCCGAACCGCAAGCCGCCGCACTGTCCGGCAGCGAGGCATCCGCACCCGATCCGCGCGAAGGGGAATTGGCCGCCGAGGTGGAGCGGGCGCGCGAGGGGTATCATCGGCACCTGCTGACGCTGCACGACTTCTACGCGGCCAACGGTTTTGAAGCGAAGCGCAAGTGGGCGGAGTTCGAGCTGAAAGGGCTGAGCAAGGTGAAGGCGTATCGCTACGCTTCCTCCGCGCCCGCGGACCCCGCGACCCCTTCGCCCGCCGAAGCAGGACATTAGGTTGGAGCGCTGCCGGAACACCCCTCCTCGGGTGGCGCGGGTCCGCGGCAACGCACCCTTGGGATGGCCGGCTTGGCGCTGAACGCGGTACCATGCCCTGTTGCCAGCAGCGCGGCTTTTCAGCCCTGCGCACAAGGCCGCTCGCGATTTCGGGCTGCGCGCGCCGCGGATCAACGCGCGGCGTCGAGGCGCGCGTTCACCATGGACTCCATCGCCCCCCGTTGCCGCCGCATCGAATCGAGCAAGGCAAGCTGCGAACGCGCGCGGTCCAGGTTCTGCGCGGGGCGCTGCGTGCGGTAGTACGCGTCGCCAAGCAGGTAATCCGTCAGAAAGCGGACGGCCTGCTCAAACGTGATCACCAGCCCCGACGTGGTCAGGAGCGCGGTTTCCGCCGGTGTCAGAAAGCCGCAAGCCCCGGCGAGGTATCCGTCCACCAAGGCATCAAACAGCTCCAGGTCCAGCGGCGCTTCCGTGCCATCACCTTGGTCCTCGCGCCGGCGTGAAGTCATGGATCGCATCATGTCGCCGAAATCGTGCAGCGGTGAGCCGGGCATGACCGTGTCGAGGTCCACGACGCAGATCGCCTTCCCACTGTCCACATCGAACAGGACATTGGCGATCTTGGCGTCGTTGTGCGCGATGCGCAGCGGAAGAGCGCCGGCGTCCAGCGGCTGCTGAATCAGCCCGTTGAGATCCTCGTGCCGCGCGATCCGCGCAAGCTCGTCTCGCGCGTGCGCGACTCGCCCGACGGGATTCTCCTCCACCGCGCAGCGCAGCGCCGCCAGCCGCTTCGGCGTGTGGTGGAAATCCGGGAGGGTGAAACTCAGCCGTGACGGCGGCAGGTCTGCCAGCCGGCGCTGGAAGCGCGCAAAGGCCGCACCCGCCTCGCTTGCGTCGTGCGCGGTGGCGACCGTCTCGCGGCATCGCGTGTTCTCGATGAAGTTGAACAGGCGCCAGACGCCGCCGGTGGCGTCCGTGACGGTGGACGCGCCGTCGCGCGCGCGAACCAGCGTGAGGACCTCGCGCGCGCCGGACGGCGAAGCGTCCGGTGCAGATGCCGATGCCATGTGATCCAGCACGCGCTCGATGTTCCGCATCAGCGCGGCCGGATCCGGAAAGACAGAAGCGCTCAGTCGCTGGAGCAGATATCGGCGGCGAAGTCCTGCCCGCCCGCAGGCGACTCTCCACGAGTCGTGGATATGCCCGCCGGCATGCCGGTCGGCAGCGGTCGGCTCGCCGTCGGTCTCGAACAACCGCGTAATGTGCAGCGGATCGGGCGCCATGTTCACGACCACAGCGGCGCGGGATACGCGCCTTCTTTCACGAGTCCGGCAAGCGTGGTCTGCGCGGCCGCGAGATCCTCTCGATACGTCACGCCGCACCACTGATTCCCGCCGGACAGCACGCGCACGCGCACGCGACCCGCGTCCATCAGTTCGTTCACGGCCGAGGGGATGTAGAATTCCGCCGAAAGCGAGCCGGCGCTGCGAGTGAGGAAGTCGATGAATCGCTCGCGGATCAGGTCGAACATCCGCGGCATGAAGCCCCACAGGTTCATCGACACGATCTCGTCGCCGGCCAGGTCCACGACGCGCCCGTCCTGGTGTGGATAGCATGCGCCGCGGCCGCGCCGCTCAACTTTGCTGAGTTCGACGATGGATTCCAGAAGCCCCTGCGCATCGACCGAGCACAGCCCGCGCGAGACCGTGCCGTGCTCCGAGAGCGTGCCGCGCAGCGTGTAACCGACGAGCGCGCAGGCGAGGTCCGAATTTGCGCCGCGCAGAAACGTCGAGAGCGACGCGAACGCCGACGCGCCGTAGAAGTCATCGGCATTAATCACCGCGAACGGTTCGTGCACCCGTGAGGCCGCCGCGAGCACCGCGTGTCCGGTGCCCCAAGGCTTCGTGCGTCCCTCGGGCACGGGGAACCCGTCCGGCAGGTCCGCAAGCTCCTGATACGTGTAGTCCACGCTGACGCGGGATTCGTATCGGTGGCCGATCTGCTCGCGGAAGGCCTTTTCGATGTCCCGGCGGATGGTGAACACGACGCGGTCGAAACCGGCGCGCAGCGCGTCGAAGACGGAATAGTCCATCAGCGTCTCGCCGCAGGGACCGACCGCCTCGAGCTGCTTGATGCCGCCGTAGCGGCTGCCCATGCCCGCTGCGAGCACGACCAGTGTGGGATTCATGCCGCAAGGCTACGAGCAGCGGCGGGGGTTGGAAAGGCGTGGGTCGGGAGGGCGCAGGCGCCGACAGGGCGCGGACCGACGGCGCACGGATCTGAAGTGGGTGCGGAAGTCGCAGTCCGGCGTGCTTGCAAGGTCGCTGTGGTCAGGACGAATGCACGCACTTTCTTGTACGCCACGGGTCCGCTGCTGCGGACCCGTGCCACCCAACTCCAGACTGGAAGCTGGAAACAGCAGGCCCGCGGGTCAGACGTTCTCGACGAAGACGGCGCGCTTGCGCATGATCCGCATGTTCGCGCGGACGTGCTCCGCCACGGTTTCCGGTCCGGCGACGCCCACGATGCGCACGGACGGGTTGGTGGCGTCGCTGGAGGCGATCTCCACGGTGCCGAGTCCGAAGATGCGATCCAGGACCGACTTGTGCATGCGGACGTCGTCCACGCGGATCAACTCGGTCTGGTCGATGGTCTGCGACAGGATGCCCCGCTCAATGAACAGCCGCTGCGTCGTGAGCCGGTAGCGATGCCCCAAGATGCGGGCGACCATCCTGCCCAAAACGAAAAGCCCGCTCCCCAGCCAGAGAAAGGCGATCACCCAGCTCCAGGCGCCGCCGCCGTCCCCTTTGGCCAGCAGCAGCAGCCAGGTCACCACCGAGGCGCCGATGACCCAGAGAACCAGACCCGGCAGGAAATGCTTCCAGTGCGTCCGGCCGGTCCAGATTTCCGACTCCTTGGCCACTTCGCCCGGCGGCGCCTCCGCAGCGGAAGCTCGTCCCGGGTAGTCGGCGGCGGTCGCGTTGGGCATGGCTGCCGGTGCAGCGCCCATCGCAGCGGACGGCGAGGCGGACGGTGTGGATTGCGACTCGGGCATGATTGTTTCTCCCTGGCGGCAACCGTGCTGGTGCATCGTGCCGACGGACGGCATCATCACCCGTCCGGGGACGGTTTTCAAGGGCGTTCCGAGGGGGCCTGCGGGTTGAAAAATCGTCGTTGCGGGTTGCTTGACCGGGGGGGGACGGGCCATACACTGCTGCCCGTTCCGGGGATACGCCGTTTGGGCGCAAGCGGTTCAAGCGGAGCTCCCCGGTCTGCGGAAAGCGATCAGGCGATCGACCGCAGGGGCCGGTTGGATCGGAGGTGAGAGTCATCATGTCAGCCAATCACGACACTGCCGTCATGGATCGCCCCCATGCCGCGGGCACAGGCGACGCTTGGGTCTCGCTGGCGTTCGCTGCCAGCCGCGCGGAGGCCGAAGCCTGCACGCGCATCCTGGCCGAGTGCGGCATCCCCGCGCGGATCGTGTGTGAGACGCGCCAGCCCGCGCACGTGGCGCTGGCGATCCCGTCGGGCGTCGAGTTGCTCGTCCCGTCGGAGTTTGAGATGCAGGCGGCGGAGCACGTCGCCGGGCGGCTCAGCGAGCAGACGCCGGTCTGCGACGACGGCGCGGACGACGAGGATGAGTTCGTCTTCGACGAGGATGAGGACGATGACTTCGACGACGATGACGAGGACGACGCGGACGATGAGTTCGACGACCTCGATGACGACGTCGACGATGATGATGATGACGAGGACCTCGACGACGACGACGACCTCTAGCAGTCCTTGGTGAAAGGCGACCCCCGTCATTCCCGCGAAGGCGGGAATCCGGCCGGTGGCTTGAGAGGCGCGAATCCAGCGCCATTCCTAAGCGCGCTGGACCCCCGCCTGCGCGGGGGTGACGAGGGCTGTGTCCAGTTTCGCGCTCTGCTACGGGCGGCCAGGTCGCGCAGCTTCGCGGTCTCCGTGTCTTTGCCCTATGCGCGGTGCTCCGCTGATTTCGCCTGGATCAGGCCCTCCAGCTCGCGCGCGGAGCGGTCCGCGGCGATGCAGGCCGCTTCGGCAGAGGCTTCGGCCCGATCCTTGGCGCGCCGGGCGTCCTCGCGGAAATGGGCGGCCTCGCGCCGGCAGATGTCGATGTCGTCCCGCGCGATCTCGATCCGCTCCTTCGTTCGCTGCAACTCTTCAACCAGCATCTGCGCCTCGCGCAACATGCGTTCGGCGCCCGCGCGGCGCTGCTCCACGTCATCGAACGCTCGCTGCGCTGATCGCCAGCGCTGGCTCACCGTCCCGTGCAACGTCTGGGCGAGTTGCAACAGACCGGATTCGACCGCCTGCAAGGCGTGAAGCGCCGCATCATCGCCGGGGAACGCGGATGGCGGGGCGTCCGCTGCGGGAGGATCCACCGAGGACGTGAGGGGCGCAGGTTGGGTCGCCGTGTCGCTCGTCGCGGCGGCGGAAGCGGTCGCGTCCGCAGCTTCCTCGCCCGCCGAACTCTGCGCGCCGGGTTCCGGATTTCCCGTCGGGGCTGCGGTCACGCATGTTTCAGCCCCGCAAACCGCGGGGAGCATCGGCGTCGAGGCGTCGCTGTCGTGCGCCGCCGCCGCCGCTGTCATCCCCGTGTTTTCGACGACGGCGGTTGAGGGTGACCCGGCCTGCGGCGGCGGCGTGGCAGGCGTCTCGAAGGCCTGCGGGTCGCTGAGCGGTGCGCAGGAAGCGGGTGACGCCGAATCGACGGTCGCGGGCGACGGCATCGTGGACGACGACGCCGCCGTCGCCGCCGGAGCGCCGTCGGCGACGATTTCCTCTTGCGTCGGGAGCGGCAATGCGGCGGTTGCGGCCGGAGCCGCGGAGGTCGCCGGCGCGCCAGCGGTTTCGTCCACGATCGAGGACAACTCCTGCAGACACGACTCGGCGTCGGCGAGCGCCTTGTCCAGATCCGCTTCAAGCGCCGCTGAGCCGGCGTGGGCGTGATCCGTTGCAACGGGCTCCCGCTCGGGCGGCGACGGGGCCTCTTGCACAGGCGCGTTCGCGTCCGGGGTGCTGAGGGCGGCTGCGCCGACCGGCGCTGCCGCTGCATCCAGGTTCACGCTCGCCATCGAGGAGTTGGGGTTTTCGGTCATGCGTCGGACATCCCTTGCGATGTGTTCAGCTTCTTCCGCGATCACCGACATGGGCAGTTCGGCGCCGATGTCGGGATGCTCCTGATCGATCAGGTGAGTCATCGGCTCGATGAGCGGGCTGCGTGCATCGTGGAGCAGGTGATTGAGGTCGTCGAGGTCCGAAGCGCCCGGCTGCGGGATTGCACGGCACCTTGCCGCATCAAGCTCCGCGCGGCGCGATTCACTTAGCGGACGCCGCAGCAAGTCCCTCACCTGGCGCAGGACTTCCAGCTCCGTCCGCAAAACGACAAGGTCGTCGCGCGACGCCGCCCGAACGCATTCCAGCCGTCCGCCCCGGGGCATGAAGAATGTGCAGGTCTCGGTGAGCATGACGCAACCCGCGGTCCAAACCTGGCGCGACGCAATGCGCAGCGGGACCCACAGCCCGGCTCCGAAGGGATGTCGGATGGGCGCCGACAGCGCTTCACTTGAGGCGACGGGGCAGACCCATAAGGGCGGCAGCCGGGTTGCCGGTCCTGCGGGCTGAATGGCATCGGCCCGCGGGCTTCCGCGCATCGGCGACTACGGCTTGCTGCCGCGCGGGGCGGGGCGCCCGGCGTCGCTCGTGGACGCGCCACAGTGAGGGCAGGCGGCCGGCTGATCGTGACCGACCGGCGCGTAATGACGACCGCACTTGGCGCAGCGGAAGCCCAGCACCGTGTCCGTGCCGGAGCACTTCGGACACTTGGCCGGTCCTTCGTTCCTGCCGGTCTTGAAGTGCTCCGCGAGCGTGACCTCGAACTCGTGTCCGCAGGCGGCGTTGCGGCAGATCCAGTACATCACGGAGCATTTCGGACAGATGCCCTTGAGATCCTTGGAGGTGGGCCGGTACACCTGTGAGCAGCGCGTGCATTGCATCGCCGGCGTCACCGTCACCGTCCGGCACGCCTCACACAGGAGCGCCCGGGTGTCAGACGGCTTGGCGCCCGCTGCGTCCTGCGTGCTTGCAAGAAACTCCTTCGTCCTCGCGCCGAGCGCGTCGAGCTGCTCGGCCGTCAGCATCCGCCCGACACCGCACTTCGTGCAAGCCCAGGCGCTCTCGATCTCCTCGTCTTCATCCTCGTGGCGCGGCGGGGCACCCTTGCCGATGGATTGCTGAAATCGCTCAAGTTTCATCGCCAGCGATATCTTCGAGGCGTCGCGCGCGTCGGCGATGAGGCGCTCAAACATCGCCTTGGTGTAGGCGTCGCGGTCGAACTGCGAGCGATCCACGCCCTTGGCCGTGGCTTCGAAGACCTCGGCGTGAAACCGCTCCACCTGCGCTTCGAGGTAGCGCCGCTCGATGTCGCTGCCTTGCACCTGCCGCACAAGGTCGAGCATCTGTCCCTTAACGGTCTGGTCGTGCTGACCGCGCTTAAACACCACGGCGCCGACGATCGCGACCGCGCCGAGAACTACGATGACGAGCGTGCGTTTCAAGGAGGTTCCTCCGGAAAATCCGAGCGATCATCGTCGCGTGGCGGTCGATCCCGTCAAGGGAAGCGCGGTTTCCATTTCCAGGTGGGAACGCAATTTGTGACCAAGGCGCAGATTGTGAGTAGGATCGCAGAACGCGAGCAGGATCGCAGAATGTGAGCACTCTTGCAGAATGCCAGCTCCTTGATGGGTGGCACGGGTCCGCAGCAGCGGACCCGTTTGGCCGGGATAAGCGTTCTCTCCTCATCGCCCACGGCCTGGCGAGTACGCCAGACCGGGCCACCCGCCTGCGGTCGAGCGGGTTGGATCAAACAGAGTGTGGGGTTATGCTGATCAAAAGCCCGTACGCTCCAGATCGTCGTCGAGCCGGTTGACGCGGAAGTCACGGGAAAACCCAGTCCTGGAGTTGCCAATGATCTACTATTTCTTTTTTTCGCGCTACGGCGTGCTCGCCCTCATCCTGACCGCCATCGTGCTGGGGCTGGTGTTCACGCCGTTGCAGACCCTGCTGATGGTGATCGGCGGAGCGGTCCTGCTCGGAGGAATTGTCCTGCTCTTCGTGGCCGCACCCTACGCGGCGCTGGCCCTGCCGCTGGGAGCGGCGCTGCTGATCATCGGCATTCGGATGCAGAGGAAGATCGACGAGCGCGAGGCCGAGCAGATCCGCCAGGACGCGGCCGGTTACGCGCGCCGCAACGAGTTCTATGTCGGTCCGGATCGGTAATGCCGACGCGGTTCAGCACGCGTTGGACGCGCGACCCCCCCCCAGCGTGGATCGGCTTGCATGAGTGGAGACGGGTCATTTCTTGACCGACGCGGTCGCGGTGCTGCTTAGACCCGCGGCGTCGGTCACTTTGACGACGACGGTGTGCGATCCCTTCGCCAGGCTCGACGTCTGCCAGAAGAACGTGTCCTCCACGCGCACGCCGCTGATCTTCTGCGTGCGGACGCTCTTGTTGTCCACGAGCCATTCGACCTTGGCGAGCGCGGCGTTGTCGGTGAGCAGCGCGCGGGCTTCCACCGTGCCGATCACCGTCGCGCCGTTCGACGGCGTGATGATCGTCGCGGCCGGCGCGGTCTTGTCGGCGCTCACCGCCGCGGTGCTGATGCGGAGGGTCTTCGCCGCGGAGGCGTTGCCCGCCACGTCGGTCGCCACGACGGAGAGCGTGTGACTGCCGGACGCCAGGGGCGCGGTGTCCAGCGACAGCTTGTAGGGCGCGGTCGAATCCGTCGCATACGGCACGCCGTCCAAGCTCAGCACCACGTCGGCCACGCCGCTGGCATCCGTGGCGGCGGCGACGATCTTGATCTTGCCCGCGACGGCGGCGCCGTCCACCGGTTCGCTGACGGTCAGCGTCGGCGCGGTCGTGTCCGCCGGTTCGTTTGTGTCCAGCGCGCGATTCACCGCCGCGGACGCGTGAACCAGGCCGTAGCCGAAAGTCGTGTCGCGTCCGTTCGTGCCGAGATCAACGACACTGCCTTGCAGGATGGACTCGATGGTCGCAGGACGCCAGGCGGGATTGATGGACCAGACAAGCGCGCCCACGCCGGCCGCGATCGGGCTGGAGAAGGACGTGCCGTTGTACGCCGCGTATCCGCCGGAGGAGTTGGTCGTCACGATGCCCACGCCCGGCGCGGTGAAATCGACGAAGGGGCCGATGTTGGTGAACTCCGCCGGCGCGTTGTCTTCATCCACCGCGCCGACGAATAACGCGGACTCGCTGTCCGCCGTCGTCTTGATCTGCGCCTCGTTGCCCGCCGCGATGAACACCAGGCATCCGTGGTTGCGCGCGCTCTGCGCCGCCGCCAGCACCGTCTTGTCCGATTCCAGCGGACCGAAGCTGATGTTGATGACCTTGGCGTCGTGATTCACCGCCCAGAGGATCGCCGCGGCGATCGCCCGGCTCGACGCTCGACCGTCCGGCAGCGAAACCCGCACCGGCAGCAGCGGACAATCCCAGCACACGCCCGCCACGCCCTTGCCGTTGTTGGAGATCGCCGCCGCGCTGCCTGCCACGGCCGTGCCGTGTCCGTGGACGTCGGCGGAGTTGACGTTGTTGTCCACGGTGTTGAAGCCGGACAGGAGCTTGGCTTTCAGATCCTCATGCGAGGGGAGCACGCCGGTGTCGAGAATGGCGATGATGATCTCGCTGAAGCCGGTCGTGACGTCCCACGCCTGCGGAAGCCCGAGCTGTTCGAGGTGCGACTGATCGGCGGTCCAGGTGTCGTTGGGGACGACGTTCTGCTCATACAGGTAGTTCTTGCGGACGCTTTCAATCAACTCGTTTGCGCTCAGCGCCGCGGCGGATGCGTTCAGATCCTCAGGCGCGACGGACAGCACGACCGCGTTGACTTCGGGAATGGCGGCGATCGCGGAAGCGCCGGCAGCCTCATAGGCGTCGTCGAGAGCCGCGCTGTCCGCGCCGGGGAGCGTGTGCACGATCAACTCGTCCTCTACGAATCCCAGCTCCGCCAGCGAGGCGTCGGCGGTTTCCTCCTCGAACACGAAGGCGCCGCCGCTGCCTGCGGGACTTGTGTTGTCGTTGGCCCCATCCTGCGAAGGCGTCGAGGCGCCGCAGCCTGACAAGAGGAGCATCGTTACGACGTGTGGGATGGCGCGACGGAAGTTGTGGCAGGCCTCCGGAAGCCGTGCGGCTTTCGGATGCGGAGCGATAGGGCATCGGATCGTGCGTCGCATTGCGATCATGACGGTCCTCGGGCGGGCAATTTCGGCCGGCGGCTTCGACGAGTGGGCCGCGACCTGATCCTCACGTGGACTATCGGCGCGCTGCGCGGGATGCGCCAGCTGACACCCTTGCAGGATTTCTATCGGGCTGCGCAGCGGGAGAGGTTGCGGTGCAGAATAGAGGTATTTTCTGCCTTGAGCGCAGGACTCTACTGCACGGACGACGCAGCAGCTCAGAGAACTGCTGGACCCTTGGCAGCTCGGAGAGCTGCCCCACCTATGGCAGCTCGGAGAGCTGCCCCACCTGACCGGCACGCGCGAACGCCCCGGGGACCGGTCCGTGACCGCGCTCCCTGTCTGTGGCCAAGGCGCGAACTTCGTCGGTGGCGAAAGCGCACACGTCCCATACACTGCGCGGGATGCCGACGCTGTTCACGCCAACCCATCACGACTTCGAGCGGTTCCCCGCGACGAGGTATCAGGGGAGCAAGCGCCGCAGCGCCGAGTGGATCGTCGAGCGCCTCGCCGATCTCGAGTATCGAACAGTGCTCGATGCTTTCGGCGGCACCGGCAGCGTCGCATTTGCCTTCAAGTGCGCCGGCAAGCAGGTCACCTGCAACGATCTGCTTCGCTTCAACCATCGCATCGGCCTGGCGCTGATCGAGAACCGCGACGTTCGCCTTGAGGAGTCGGACATCGATTTCCTGCTGGCCGCCCACGAGGGCGTGCGCTACGACGACTTCATCCAGCGCACGTTTCAGGGCGTGTATTTCACGGATGATGAGAACGCCCTGCTGGATCGGCTTGCGGTCAACCTCGCCGCGGTGCGCTGCCCGTTCAAGCAGGCGCTGTCGTCGTTCGCCGTGTTCCAGGCGGCGATTGCCAAGCGCCCGTACAACCTCTTTCATCGCGCCAACCTCTACATGCGCCTGGCCGACGTGGAGCGGACCTTCGGCAACAAAGCGACGTGGGACACACCGTTCGAGGCGCACCTTCGCGCCTTCGCGCGGGAGGCAAACGACGCCGTCTTCGACAACGGGCTGCCCTGCCGCGCCGTGTGCGCGGACGCGCTGGAGATCGAACCGGGCTTTGACCTGGTTTACATCGACCCGCCGTACGTCAGCGCGTCCGGCGTCGGCGTGGACTACCGCGAGTTCTACCACTTTCTCGAAGGCCTCGTGCGCTACGAGGAGTGGCCGATGCTCATCGACGCGACGTTGAAGCATCGACCGCTCGCGCGCAAGGCCGATCCGTGGGCCCGTGCGGAGACGATCGCCGACTGCTTCACCCGCCTCTTCGACCGGTTTCGCGGAAGCATCCTCGCCGTCTCATACCGCAGCAACGGGATTCCATCGGTGGAGGCGCTGGAGGCGCTGCTCCGCGAGCGGAAACGCCACGTCGTATGCCACGCGCGAGCGGAGCAACCCTACGCGCTTTCGACGGATCGCGCGACGCGCGAAGTCCTGCTGGTTGGATGGGATTGATGCGTCGCAGCACGTCGGGCACGAGAGCTGCATGCCGCGCGCTGAACCGAGCCCCGCCGATGAGCAGGGCGCCGACACGCAGGCTTGTCACTCGCTTCTAAACGCAAACTCGCCCCGTTCAACGCTCCAGTCGTTGCCGAAGAATCCCGCCGCGCGCACGGCTTTCGCGCCCGTGCGCAACATCTCGCTGGAGATCACGATGCAATCCGGATACGCCACGCCGGACATGAATACGGGGAAACGGTCTGTCACACGCATGCCAGGAAGCCCCGTCCCCGCGATAACCGCGACGCAGGCCGTCTCGCTGCCGGGGCGTGGACGAACGAACAGGCACGCCAGATCGTCGCCACGAAAATCGCTCTCGCCGATCCGGACCGACCCGGGCTTGGCCACGACGGGGCAATCCTGCGGCAGCAAGCGACTCCAAGCAGCGTTCATCGCTGAGTGGCCGTAGAGAATGACGCTGCGGTCCGGCTCCTTTGTTGAGTCGAAGTTCATGTCGGCCACGACGTCCGGCGAGCCGTTGCCGCGATACCAGAAGGTCTCGGCATCGAAGCGCGCTTTGGCGAGCGCCCAGGCGTTCTCTTCCGCGGACCCTTGCGTGCCGTACACAAAGATCATGCGGTTGCGGAAAGCGTCCTTGAACGGTCCGTAGCGGCGGGGGCTTTTCATCCACGGCGGGGCGGGGCCGTTGAGGTCGAGCGTCCAGTGATCCGCAACGCGCGTGAAGTGGAGCGCCCCCTCGTCGACTGGGACCGTAATGTCGGCAATCGTTTGACCATCGAGTGTCACGGAGAGCGACGAGGGCGGGGACGCCGGCGATGACGACGGATCATCCTTCGCGGGCGTGCGTGAGGCCCACGCTTTTCGCAGGGCGACGAGATCAACAGACAACCGCTCGACGTTTTCCGTCGTGCCGGTGAAAGCGTTGCGCTCCGCTTCCAGCCGGATGTCCGCGCTGCTGAACATCAACGGATGAACCTGCGCCTCGAGGGTCAGCCAGTCGCAGCGCGACGAGACGCCAGGGTTGGCCGTGATGAACTCGACGTGCCGAACGTCTTCCAGCGCCGGCCGCGCGTGGCGCTGAAAGAATTCGAACATGGCAGGCCAGTCGACGCAGGCATTGCCCCACCAGTGCCCCGCGCTGGGACGCTCGTAATAGGCGAAGTCTCCGTGAAACTCCGCGAGCCGCGAGCGCATCGCCCGCGCCCGCGCCACGGGCACGTTGTCGTCAGCGTCGCCGTGCAGAACATACACGCCGAGTTGAGCGTAGTTGCGCATTAGCGCGACGGTGTCGCTCGGGTTCGTCGCCCGCGCGAGCATGGCTTCAACCGGATCGTCCGCCGCGAGCCTCGCCGCCCCCGTGTACGACCAGAAGGTCTCCCAGCCCGCGCTGGGGCCGATCGCGGCGAAGCGCTCCGGCAGCGTGGCGCCAATCTGCCACGTGCCGTGCCCGCCCATCGAATGGCCCGTCAAGTACACGCGCGACGGATCAACGCCGAACGCCCGCGAGGCGATGTCCAGCACTTCCAGCGCATCCAGCCGGCCCCAGTCCTCCCAGTCGAAGCCGAAGGAACGGCGGTTCGTCGGTGCGACGACGACGCCCCAATCCTTCGGCGCATAGCACGCGGCCTGTCCCGAGGCTTCAACTCCCGCACCGTGCAAGGAGATGAACAGCGCGGGCGCCGGGGGATCCACGGAAGTCGCGGGCGGATACGCGGTTGCCGCGGATGGCTCGGCGCTGTCCTTGGCGGGCGCGGACTTCTCGATTCGGTTCGCGCGGGGCATGACGGCGAAATACTGCACGCTGTCGTCGATCGAGCTGAGAAACGTCCGCGCGTGCGGCGCGTTCGCGCGCACGACCTTGAGGCTTACGGTGGTCTCGTCCAGCACGCGGCGACCGCCGGGGTCGCCCGCGTAGAGCCGCACGCGCAGCGGCGCATCGGCTTCGGCTGCCCATCGTTCGTCGGTTTCAAGCGGAAAGGCGCACTTTCTCGCGGAAAGCTCCACCAGAGAAACCTCGCGGCTGATCCGCTCCTTGCCGCCGCCGACGGAGGCGCCGATCCGAAGCAGGGAAGCCGGCAGGCGCGTCGCGTTGACCACGGTGATCGCGCCGCAGGTCTTCGTCTCCTCACCGACGAGCAGGTTCGGCAGTGTGAGGTCCTTCGTATCAAGAAAGAGCGGCTTGGGCGCAGGCGTGAGGCTGACCTTGACCTGCCCGCGCCCGCAGGGCAGGAGGATCTCGTTGCGGCCCGCGCGGATGCGGACGGGGAGGGCCAGCTTCCCGTAGTTGTACGGATCGCCGGCGCGCGGTTCGCCGTTGACGAAGGCGGCGCTTTGACCCGTGGCGCTGAGCAGCAGGACACGGTCGCCGGGCGAGTCCCATGACAGAAACGCGTAACCGCCGCCGAGCGCGTCGTCCCGGAAAAAGCCGTCCTCGGCGGCGCGGATTCGCTTCCAAGTTCCCTCCACGCCGTTGGCAGAGGCTATCGCAGCGCCTTCCTTCGGGCTCTCGAGCTGGCCGTGGGCACGCAGGTATTCCACTTCGTCGGTGTACACCGGCGTGCGCTGGAACTTCCCCAGGGCGGGCAGGACGAGCGCCTCCTCGAATTGAAGGGCGGGAGGAGTCTCCTGACTCCGTGTCGTGGCGGCAGTGAAGCCAAGCAGGATCACGGCCACCCGCTTCATGTGCGATGCGATTCGAGTTGCGATGCGGGTCATGAGTCGTCCCCTTCCTCTGTTGATTGTCGAGGACAGGGATCAAATGTAGAGGCGGCGTCTTGAACTCGCCACAGGTGTGGGCATGAAAAACGGACCGGCGACGCGTGGTCGCCGGTCCGTCGAATTGTCCTCAGCCTTGCTGCACAGGTTGGAAACCTGTGCCACAGATCACCGGTTGGAAACCGGTGCCACACGGTGCAGCATGCGATGCGGCTGGAATGCCGCGGCCCTGGGCCTAGGCCTTACGCCCAGGCTTCATGCTTAGGCCTTCTTCTTCTCGCCATTCAGGTACGTCGCCTTGCACTTGTCGCAGGTGCCGTTGGTGACCATGGCCTTGGCGCAGGTCGGGCACGTCGCGCAGGTCTTGGCCGCGTTGGCGAGGACCTTCATCGCGCCCTTGGCGGCGTCGTAGGCGGTCTTGGTCGCAAAGGCGAAGTGACCGACGAAGCCGGCCTTGCAGGCGTCGCAATAAGCGCCTTCGCTCTTGCCCTCGGCGGCGCCCTTGCAGGCTTCGCACTTAATCGTGGCCGGGTCGGTCATCTTGCCGCAGCACAGCGCCGCGGAGACGAACGAGCCGTAGGACATGCCGTTGGCATAGGTGATCTTGCAGTGGTCACACGTGCCGCCCTTCTCCGCCACGGCCTTGCAGCCTTCGCACTTCAGCGCCTTGGCGTCCACCTTCGTGCCCGCCAGCGCCTTGTACAGGTCTTCGTTCTTGACCTCCACGCCGTAGCAAAGCCCGTGCTTGCAGTCCGTGCACCAGCCGCTGCCGGTCTTCTCGTTGGCCTTGCAGGTGCACTCGGCGTTGACCGTCGCGCCCATGCCGAACACCAAACCCAACGCCAGCAGGCAAATCGCAGTTTTCTTCATCTTTGGAACTCCTTCACTCAAAACGACAATGCATCAACCCACCCGCAACGCAGACCCTCTCCGCTGCTGACGGAGTTCGGTCAACGTCCGGGAAACACGCGAACTAGAGATGTAAACTCAGGGAACAGCTTGGCCCATTCCGGGGTCGCGTCACATTGCAACGGCCCAAGCGAGCCGAAGCTTCGGGATCCTCGCACCCGGTCCCGAATAGTGCAATCGCATACAATCTATGCCAGTTATCGGCTTTTGTCAACCACCATCACCTGCTCGAGTGGTTTTCTTTCGATCGCCGCGGCAGGCACCAGGCCGTTCGTGGTTGGATAACCGACGGGGGTCAGGAAGTACGGGCGTTCATTTTCAGGACGACCAAGAATACTACAGAGAAACTTCATAGGGCTGGGTGTGTGGGTCAACACGGCCAAGCCGGCGTGGTGGGCGGCGGCGATCAAGAAGCCTACCGCGATGCCGACGGATTCACTGGCGTAGTAGACCTGCGAGCCGTCGTCCCCCCGCGTCAAGCGAAAGACCACGATCAGCCAAGGCGCGATTTCCAGGAACTCCTTATGCTCGTCCGTGCCGAGCCGACGCAGGTCGGCACGCCATTCGGCGTTCGCTCTTCGCTGGAACAGCTCGCGCTCCTGCTCCTCGGCGCCAAGGCGGATCTGACGCTTCAGCGCTGGGTCCTGCACGCACACGAAACGCCACGGCTGCTTGTTGGCGCCGCTCGGCGCGGAGGCGGCAACACGGACAATCCCCTCAATCGTCTCGCGTGAAACGGGGCGTGGTGAGAAATTCCGCACGGATCGTCGTCGCCGCATGACGTCGTGAAATCGGCGCAGGGCTTCCTCGGGCGGAGCGCCCGGATCGTAACGGTTGGAAGACGGCACGAGGATCAGCCCGTCCATGTGCGGAAGTCCGGGTGAATGGCGTCGGGAGAGGACCGGGTCACTGGGGCTTACGGTCCCGTGATCGCCAGCCAGAATGCGCGGTAGTCGGCGCGGTCCACGTCGTTGTCGCCGTTGTTGTCGAACTTGCGGCATCCCGCGTCGGCGCTGCCGCCGGCTCCGGTGAAGCAGTTCATGAACTCCGCCGCGTCGCGCAGGTCCACGTCGCCGTCGAGGTCGCCGTCGCCGTACGTGCCGCCGCCGCCTGCTGGGATCGTGAGATCGGCGAACAGCGGAAAGTGATCCGAGGCCGAGGCGCTGGTGCCTGAAGAAAGCTGCGAGCCGCACTTCGCAAGCCCGCCGCTGAGGCCCTCATCGCGGGAGTCGTACACCTCCGATGGCGGATTGAACGACGCGAGCAGGTCGCTGACGAGGATGTAGTCGATGCGCCGGCCGGACGAGTCGCGCGTCGTGCGGCTTCCGTCTTTCTGCCGGGCGTCCAGCGGATTCAGAGCAGGTCCCTGCACGTCCGTCAGATAGGTGAACGGGTCGTTCTGCAGGCCCGGACCGTTGAGGATCGCCTGCAGATCGCTGCCCAGCCGCCAGCCGTTGGGCATGCCGTTGGGGACGGAAGTGAAGGGATTCGGGCTGCGAGGAACCTCCGCGATTTCCTCGTTCACGTCCCCCATGAAGACGTATGCGTCGAGTCCGCGGTCGAGATCGGGAATGGCCTGCGTCATGCGGATGGACTCGACCACGCGGCGGAACTCGTCGTTGTCGGTGACGCCGGACTTCCAGTGCTCGGAAAGCAGGGTCAGGTCCACCGCGCTGTCAGGCACGTCCACGACGACTTCGATCATCAGACGTGTCAAGTCATTGGCACTCGAATCCCCGGACAGCGCCGCGGACGTGTGAATCGTCTGGCTGAGGAACGGCAGCTTGCTCATGACCCCGTTGCGCAGCGTGCCGAAGGGGTTGGTGTCGGGCACGAGGGTGAAGGAGAAGCCCGCGTCGGCCGCGAGGTTGTGGAAGTCGTCGATCTCGCCGTTGCCGTCGATCTCGTTGATGCCGACCACGTCGGGGCAGAGGCGGTTGAGCACCGCAAGTTCGGCGGCGTACTGGCTGGAGCCGCGGGCGCCGAGGCTCTCGATGTTCCACGTGGCCACGCGCACCGTGGTCTGCGCGTGGCACAGCGACGCGGTGGTCCAGACAGCCAGCAGGAGAACACTCCCGCTGCGCAAAGCATGACTCTTCTGCATCGCTTGTGCTCCTATCCCCGGCAGTGCGATTCCTACGAAGCCCCGGCCCAGAAGGCGGGGACATTGTAGCGGCTGAACCCGATTCCCAAAAGCGCGCGGGGGTCTCCGCCAGGGCCTTTCAATCATCCCGTTTCCCTGCTACGGCGATCCACTCGTCCCTCATTTTCGACCGGGCAAGCAAGCGACGTCCACGCAGCGACCGAGTAGGGCAGGGCCGTGCAGACAAGCTCAGAATGGCAGCTTCCCTGGGTCACATGCGTGCGCATCTGGCAACAGGCTCACGCTGAGTACAGCGAGAGCATGCCACCCTGCCGAGAATTGAAGGGCCCTGGCCCGGCCGCCGGCGTTGGAGTCATCGGCGACGGTTCGTATAATCCAGTCTCAGGGGGAACGCACTGGTCATCAGGAGGGATTCGACATGTGGAGCCGCTTGTTCTCGTTGCGCCGGCTGGGAATCAGGGGTCTTCTCGCCGCGGCGGCTGCGCTGCTGCCGTCGGCGATGGGTTACGCTCCTGCCGCGACGGCGCAGAACCGGCCCGACAGCGAAGGAGAAGGCCCCGGCGACGCACTGCCGCGCTACCTGACGCCGGAGGAGGAGCGGTACCTGCTCGAACATCCCTTCACGCCGTCGGATCGCGCCGTGGTCGCGCCCACCGGTCCCGTGCGATGTCTCGCGGAATACGAGCCGATGCAGGCGATTCTCATGTCGTGGAACGGCTCGACGTCGTGGAACGGGATTTTGGCGCAGATGGCGGCGCGCATCACGCACGAGGGCGACGCGGACGTGTACGTCATGGTCGATGACGCGGGCGACGAGGGCGACGCGCGAACGCGCATCACGTCGGCGGGCGCGGACATGTCGCGTGTCCGGTTTTACCAGGTGACGCTGGACTCGATCTGGATTCGCGATTACGGCCCGCGCTACATCTACGAGGGCGACTGCCGGGCGATCATCGACCACAAGTACAACCGCCCGCGCCCGCGCGACGACGTGCAGCCGGTATTCTGGAGCGGCGTCCGCAACCAGGCGCGGTACGATATCCCGCTGACCCACGGCGGCGGCAACTTCCACCTCGACGCGCTGGGGCACTCCTTCGTCACGCGACTCATCAACAACGAGAACCTCGACAAGACCGAGCAGCAGATTCACGACCTCTGGCAGCAGTTCCAGAACGTGGACACGACGTTTTTCGATCCGTTCGACCGCACCATCGACTCGACGCAGCACATCGACATGTGGGTGCAGGTCATCGCCGACGACGCGATCATCGTCAGCGACTGGCCGAACAACTCCGGCTCGCAGCAGGACCGCATCTGCGACGGCGCGGCGACGACGCTGGCGGGGCGCGGGTATCGCATATTCCGCACGCCCGCGCGCAGCGTCAACGGCATCCACTACACCTACACGAACGTCGTCATGTGCAACGATCTGGTGCTGATCCCGCTGTACACCAACGGTTCCGTGCAGCAACACAACGCCGAAGCCCTGGCAGTCTTTCAGCAGGCGCTGCCGGACAAGACGATCGTGCAGATCAACTCCGAGTCGATCGTCAGCGCCGCGGGCGTGCTGCACTGCATCGTGATGCACATGCCCGAGCCGACCGGCGGGCGCAATCCCAGCGTGTATCTGAAGAACCTTCGAGGCGGCGAGACGGTCTTCCGGGGGCAGCAGGTGGACATCCTGTGGATCAGCGACGACGACGAGGCCGTCAGCAACGTGGACATTCTGCTGTCCACTGACGGCGGGCAGACGTTCGACACGACGATCGTGGAAGCGACGGCGCCGGACGGGTTGTTCACGTGGACCGTTCCGGACATTTCCACCGCGGCGGCGCGCCTTCGGCTGGTCGTGCACGATGCGGACGGGCGCACGGGCGAGGATGAGAGCGACTCCGACCTGCTCATCTGCGGCGGCGGCGATTGTCCCTGCGGCGGAGCGGAGCAGATCAAGAAGGCGCGCTGCCGCCTGACGGCCGGGCCCTCGAAACTGACGGTCGTGCTCGCGGGCGGCAGGCCCGGTGACTCGTTCAGCGTGACGGTCTCCGACGGTCAGCATTCCGCGGGCATCGTGGACGAGCGCGGCAAGGGCAAGGCCAAGTTCACCGGCGTTCCGCTTGAGGGTGGGTCGGTGACGGGGGAATGGGGTTGCGGCGCGAGCGACACGGCGGGCTTCACCTGTCCGTAGCGCCGGTCGCGCCGAGGTCACACAGTTGGCGCAGCTTCGCGGCTTCGATCGGCGCGCGCAAGACGGAGTGGAACCCTGCGCGGAGAAGGGATTCGACCTGTTCGTCGCTCACCCCGGCGGCGAGGGCGATGGCGCGGACCTCGCCGCCATGTTCCCATGCGCGCAGCGCGGCGATCAACGCGTCGGGGTCCGCACCGGGCAATGCCAGGTTCATGACAAGGACCTGTGGGCGGACGAGCGCAGCCTGAAGTCCCGCCTCAAACAGGGACCCGGCCAAGTGGACCTCGAAGCGCGGGTCCGCGGCGAGTTGCTGCTCGAGCGCGCGAGCGTAAGATTGGCCGACATCCACGAGCAGCACGCGGATGGCGCCGGTGTCCAGTCCTTCGAGCGGCATCTGGTGTTGGCGCATGAACCGGATGAGCTGCTGAAGCGGAACGCGGCGATCGCGGCTGCCGGGGATGCGGTAGCCGCGCAGCTCTCCGGTGTCGAACCACTTGGCCACGGTGCGCGGCGCGACGTTGCACAGCCGTGCAATCTCGCCGGTCGTCAAAACGTCTTTCTTCGTTTTCCCGCGCATGGTCGTCAAAACCGCTACACGCGGGAGTATCGGATGCCGATCGCAGCAGCTTGACGCCCGTGAGTGTGCTGCAAGCCGGCCCAACGCAAACTCCGCGAATGGGAAGTCGCGCAGCGGGTACGCGGCCCCCCTGCCATCCTGCTGCGGGAGTTATCGACCCGGGATGCGTCGGCGGGGGTGGGGCAAGCCAACCCTGAAAGGACGGAGTGAAGATCATTCCCGGTTGGGGCGCCGGCTGCTCAGTTGGGGCACCGAATTTCCAGGTGGGGCACAGGCTCGCAAGTTGGGACACGGGCTCGCAAGTTGGGGCACGGGCTCGCAAGTTGGTGATTCGCCGCAGCGATGGAAGGGTTCTCGCGCTGGAAAATCGCTCGACCGATTTGCACCCCGGGCGGTAGCCCAACGGGGTTGTGGCGTCCGACCCCGTCGGGGTCGAATGGGCGCAACCGATGACACGGCCATCGTTGGACTCGAAGCAAGTGATTCTCATCACTTCGTCGGCGAAAGGGCGATCCAATTCGCCAGCTTCATTTGAATCACACGTTCAGCGTCATCGGAATCACGGTCCAGGCGCATCCGCGCGGAATGCCTGAAATCCGCCACAGCCAGTTCAACCAGTTGAATTCCGTGCTTTGACAGTACATCGCGTCGGCGCTGGTCGTAGAGCTTCCGTTGTTCGCCTCTGTGAACTCCGCTCACGGTCATTCGTTTATCAAAGTGTGGAACCGACTCTGTATGCTGTTTCTCCCGGTATTCAATCACAAGGTTCAGTTTTTCATAGTATGCATCTACCGGGAGCTTGCGACCCGTGTCACCGACCAGAAACGGAAACGTGTGTTGCCTTGAGGCGGTCAAACCCAGAACCTTGTCGCACACGTCAATGATCCACGCCTCATCTGAATCCTTGCGTGACATCGCCTAATACCTGTACGTATGCGGCTTCAGCGGCCCTTCCGTGCCGCGTGGGATTGCCTTTCTGATCCCCTGCCCCCTTTTTCCTATGCGTTCGACGCTTGATGGTCGCGCCGAAACCTGCTCCGATCCTTGGCGCGAACTACTCGCGCGCACCCGTGCGCCGCGCGCCGCCTCGGAACGTCAGCCAAGCGTTGTCCTTGCCCGCCTTGCCCTTGGGCGTTGGAAACGCCACGGCGCGACCGTAATTGCGCTTCATCCCCTTGGCTTCGTCCGGGTCGCTGATCCCCCGGCCGCAAACGGCGAACACGTCCAACTTGCCATCACCGTTTAGATCAAGCAGGAGCGGAGCGTGGTCTATGCCCTCAAAGGGATCGTCGCCGATTCTCAAGTCGAACGCGAAGACCTCCGTTCCCGTGTCCGCGTGGACCGCGCGAATACGCGTGCCTTCTCCAAATACCAGTTCGGGCTTGCCGTCGCTGTCGACGTCCGCCACCGAGGCGCCCCGGGCGATCGACTGGAAACCGTACGCGTTGCGCCAGCGCACCTTGCCCTTGGCATCAAGCAAGTGCAGCGCCTGACCGCACACCGCAATTTCAAAGACCGCGTCGCCATCAACGTCCACCAGCGTCATTGGCGCGAACACCGAACCGTCGCGCTCGCCCTCCAGGGCGGCCTGCCAGATTGCTTCGCCGCTTGAACCCTTGAGCATCCAGACGTGTCCCTTGCGGTCCGCGACGACGACTTCCGGCTTCTGGTCAGCGTCGAAATCACCTACGCTCGTCCCGTGGTAGACCCAGTCGGCGGTGTCAAAGGCCCAGAGCTCCTTGCCGTCCTTGCCCGACAGCGCGCGCAGCTTGTTGTCCCCCATCCAGTTGGTGACCAGAACGTCGAGGTCGCCGTCGCCGTCCAGATCCACCAGCGCCGGTTCGGATTGAATGTGTCCCGGGACGGGAACCGACCATACGCGCTCGCCGGTGGCGCCTTTCAGGCAGTTGACGTGACCGCTCTTAGCGTCCGATTTCATTGTGCCGTACACGATTTCGATGTCGCCGCCGCCGTTGATGTCCGCCGCGGCCGGCGGAGAGTCCGTGCTGCTCTGACCCTTGAATTTCCAGAGCACTTCGCCCTTGCCGTTTAAGCAGAACAACGTCCCGGTAGAAGAATCGGCGAACACGACTTCGACCTGGCCGTCGCGGTTGACGTCATACAGAAGGATGGACGCGTCGAAGGGACCGCCTTCCGATTTGAACTTCCAGAGGATCGATCCGTCGCCGCCGCTGATCGCGTAAACGTGCGCGTCGTTGAAATATGTCCCGAACACGACGTCGGGCTTGCCATCGCCGTTGAGGTCTGCGGCGGCGGCCGATCCGAACGACGGCGCCTTCAACTCGACGGTCCAGAGCGCGTTTTCGAGCGTCCTGCCGGGAGATGGGGTCTGGGTTTGGCCGGGCGCCTCGACGCAAAGTCCCAGCGCCACGCACAACGGCGTGCAGGCGATGAACCGTCGTGGTCCCCATCCGCGGTGAAGGATCTTCGACATGACGCCCTACCCAAAGGTGAGCATCGCTGCAGACGCCCATCCCAGCAAGGGGCCTGATTCGTGAACCTCGTTCCTCGGCGGGGCTTTCAGTATCTATACGTTTCCGGCTTGTATGGCCCTTCCGCCGGGACGCCGATGTACTTCGCCTGCTCGGGTGTGAGCTTCGTCAGTTTCACGCCGAGGTGCTCCAGGTGCAGCCTCGCCACGTGCTCGTCAAGGTGCTTGGGCAATACGTACACCTGCTTCTTGTACTTGCCGGCGCTCTTGCCTGCGCCGCTTGCGACGGAATGCGCAAACAACTCGATCTGCGCCAGCACCTGGTTCGTGAAGCTCGAACTCATCACGAAACTGGGATGGCCGGTGGCACAACCGAGATTCACCAGGCGGCCTTCCGCCAAAACAAGAATGCAATGCCCATCCGGGAACGTCCACTTGTCCACCTGGGGTTTGATGTTGGTTCTCTTCACGCCGGGCCAGGCTTTCAGCCCCGCCATGTCGATCTCGTTATCGAAGTGCCCGATGTTGCAGACGATCGCCTGGTGCTTCATGCGCGACATGTGCTGCGCGGTGATAATGCCGTAGTTGCCGGTCGCGGTGACGAAGACGTCCGCCGTCTCCAGCACGTCTTCCAGCGTGAGCACGGAATACCCCTCCATCGCGGCCTGGAGCGCGCAGATCGGGTCGATCTCCGTCACCACGACCTTCGCGCCCTGCGCCCGCAGCGACTTGGCGCTGCCCTTGCCCACGTCGCCGAAGCCGAACACCACGGCCGTCTTGCCCGCCAGCATCACATCCGTCGCGCGCATGATGCCGTCCACCAGCGAATGCCGGCAGCCGTAGAGATTGTCGAACTTGCTCTTGGTGACGCTGTCGTTGACGTTGATCGCGGGGAAGAGCAGCGTGCCGGCCTTGGCACGGTCGTACAGACGATGCACGCCGGTCGTCGTTTCTTCGGAGACGCCGCGAATCTGCGCGGCCATGCGATGCCATTTCTGCGGGTCGCTCTGCAACTCGTCGCGGATGATCCCGAGGATGATGGCCATCTCCTCGTTGTCGGCGGTGTCGGGATCCGGCAGCGCGCCATTCCTGGCGAAGGCGTTCTCCGCCTCGTATCCGAGGTGAATCAGCAGCGTCGCATCGCCGCCGTCATCGACGATCATGTTGGGGCCGTCGCCGTCGAACTCCAGCGCCTTCAGCGTGCACCACCAATACTCCTCCAGCGTCTCGCCCTTCCACGCGAAGACGGGCGTGCCGGCCTTGGCGATCGCCGCGGCGGCGTGGTCCTGCGTGCTGAAGATGTTGCAACTGCACCAGCGGACCTCGGCCCCGAGCTTCTGCAGGGTCTCGATCAGCACGGCGGTCTGGATGGTCATGTGCAGCGAGCCGGTGATCTTTGCTCCGCGCAGCGGTTTCTTCGCGGCGTACTCCTTGCGCACCTGCATCAGACCGGGCATCTCGTGCTCGGCCAGCTCGATCTCCTTGCGTCCGAATTCCGCCAGGGAGAGGTCCGCGACCTTGTAATCTTCAACAGCCGTCAACGTCATGGTGTGTATCTCTTTCCTTGAACAAGGGAAGTCGAATGTCGCCCGGCCGATCGCCCCGAGCGGCGCGGCGATGCACCGCAGGGCCGCGCAGCGTCGAAGTCGCCGGGTTCCCGGCCCGAGAACCCCTCGCTCCATCGGCCTTCTAGCGAGATTATTCCAGCAACCTTTGACGGGCAAGTGGCGTTTACACATGATGCAGGGGGAGGCAACGGCCGCTTCCGCCCGGCGGGGAACCACCAGCGTGCCCATGCGTCGAACATCCAGGGACGGCGATCCACGCGGCAACGACGGCAAGGTCGCCGGTCATGCCGAGGGAAAACGAACCGGGCTGTCCGAAGGCAAGGACCTCAGGCGGGTCGGAGACACGAATCCCGGCCCATCGGGCATTGAGGACTGCGGACCGTCCGATATCGACCTGATCCGCAAGGTGCAGGGGGGCGAGGCGTCGAGCTTTGGTCTACTGGTGACGCGCTACCAGGACCGCGTGCACAACACGTGCTGGCGGATCTGCGGCAACACCGAGGACGCGCGCGACCTGACGCAGGAGGCCTTCCTGAACGCGTTCCGGCGGCTGGGCGACTTCCGCCTGGACAGCCGATTCTACACATGGCTGTTTCGGATCGCGGTGAACCTGGCGATCTCCCACCGGCGCAAGATGAAGCATCGCGCCGCGATCCCGCTGGACGGCCGGTCGGGCGGCGACGGCGAGGATCACGCCGCCTTGGGCGCGTCGATCGAGGACCGGCAGGAAGCCGCGCCCGACGAAGCCGTCGCGCAGGGCGAGCTACGGCAGCGGCTGGCGGCGGGCTTGCGCATGCTGGACGAAGACCATCGCGCCGTCGTCGTGTTGCGCGACATTGAAGGACTGGATTACGCACGGATCGCGGAGATTCTCGACGTGCCCGTGGGCACGGTGCGATCAAGGCTGCACCGGGGACGGCAGGAGCTTGCCGCTCTGGTGCAGCCTGCGGAGCGAACAAGAGCGGGGACCACAGGAAGAACCTGAGAGGATCAGCGGATTCGCTCGCGGATGGAATGACTCGTGACCATGCCGGTTCCAACTTCAGGCTCGCAGGGCGAACTCCTTTCGGCCTATCTCGACGGCGAACTTGCGCCGCGGGAACAGCAGGAGGTGGAGCGGCTGCTGCGCGAGAGTGCGGAGGCCCGCGCGCTGCTGGACAACCTCAAAGCCGTGCGGGAAGGCCTGCTCGCGCTGCCGCGTCGCTTTGCCCCGCAAGATCTCGCATCGAGCATTTCCGCACAACTGGAACGAGATGCCCTGCTGGGCGAGCAGCGCCCGACGGCGCCCGGCGCCCGCTTGTCGCGCAGGGCTGGGTGGTCCGTCTTCGCCGCGGCCGCGGTGCTGACGTTCGCGTCGCTGCTGTGGTGGCAACTGGATCACTGGCGCACGCCGACGACGCCGCCCGATCGACTCGTTTCGGCATCTGGCGAGCGTGCCGCGCCGGAGTCACACTACTTGGGCAAGCCGCTTTCAGAACGGGGCGAGAGCGCGACGCTGACGGAGGAGAAGGCCCTCGACGAAGGTGCTGCTTTGGCTCGAAAGCCCGCCGACCGGAGTTGGTCTCGCGGCGCTCCAGTCGCCGGCGAAGGCTCCGACTTGAACAGCGGGTCGGTGCCCTCGCCGCTGACTGAGCGGCTGCTCGCGTCCGCAAGTCTGGCGCAGAAAATCGAGGCCGGCGTGGGCCTCGAGACCCTGCGGAAGCACCATTTCGATACGGAATCCTCCGAACTGACCATCGAATGCACCAGCGACGAGCAGCGGAACGAAGTGATGCGGACGCTGCTGAAAGCGTTGAAGGACGCCGGCGCCGTGAACCTCGCGCTGACCGATGAAGTTCCGGCGGGCGCCGCCTTCGCCGAGGGCAAACTGGGCGTCAACTACTCCCTCGCGGAGGAGAAGCAGTTCATCGTGTGCCTTCCCGCCGAGCAGTGGACCGGCGTGATCGAGGCGGTTGAGCACAGCGCCGCGGACGCGCGACCCGAGATGCGCAGCGGTTTGGTGGTGGGTACGGGGTGGAAGTCGGCGCAAACCCTCTTGGCGGGGGATGCGGAGACAACGTCATTGGGGTACTTCGCGTTGCGCCTCAATACGGATAAGGAGCGGGTTCCCACCGAGGATGAAGCCGAGCAGGAGTCGCCTCCGCCCCTGCTCGATGCGCGGCAGGTCAGCGCTGAGGCCGCTGTGCGAGATCTGGTCGGCGTCCTCCTGGTGCCGGGTGGCGACTCGTCCGCGCCGCAGGCCGCCGAACCGCTGGCAGAGAAGCAGCGCGGCGCCGACGGGAGCACGGGTCTTGCTCCCGGAGCGCCCTCCGAGGACGAGGGACGCTTCGCCGGGGTCGCTGAGACCATGCGGAATGAACCGGACGCCACGGCTCACGACGACAAGGACTCGCGCAAAAAGGATCCCAGCGCCAAGGCTGAAGAATCCGCAACTCAGGTGCGGGTCGCGCTCGCGGAGCGCGGGACACCGCCGCAAGCCGGGGTTGATGCCCCCGTGGATCGCGGCGAGGGCGCGCTCGAAGCCAAACAAACCGACAAGCCGCCGCCGTCGGGTGGCGCGGCGATCGAACCTGCAAAACCCGCCGCACGGCGGCCCGCTTCTAGCGAGAAGAAGGCCAAAGCCGCCAAGCCAGTCGCGCCGGCCGAAAACACCTCGGCCGAAAACGCGCCTCCCGTTGACGCTGCCGCGGGGGCGCCGGCAACCCGGTCGGCGGATGCTGAGGTCGCGGACCAAGCTGCGCCGGAGCCAAGCTCTACCCCCCTGGGCAAGAGGGTTGCCGCTGCCGAGCCGCAGGCGCCGCCTTCGGCGCGCGAGCGGGCCGCGCTTCGCGGATTGGGTTACGTCGATGACGACGCGACGGAAGCGCCGGCCGAATCGCGCGACTCGTCGCTCGTCGAACGCCGCCGCCGCGCGCTCGCCATTCGCGGCGGAAAGGACGAGCTTGGGGGCAGGCCGGCATCCGCCGCGGCGGAGTCTGAGCCATCGGCGAGTGATGAAGTACTTAAGGAAATGGATCCGCTTTCTCGCCGGGCGCCGTTCAACTACGATGCCCCCGCGACGGACATCGTGGCCGGAGAACGGGTGATTGCGGGGCGGGGGGTAGCGCCGCGCGCTCGGGCGCCGGTGATGTTTGGGCTCGCGCCGGATCTACGCGGAAGGCCGACCGTGGTCGTCCGCCTCCGCGTCGTCCCCCCGGCCGTGGAGTAGAACCTGTCCAGAATCTGTGCGCGCCGCGACTTCAGTTCGCGCGGACCCTCGATGCGCGCTGAACCGCGGATCTGTTTCGGCATACCTCCGATTGTTCGCCACCTTCCGGTGTAGGTTCCGGAATGACAGCGGTGCATCCGCATGTTGCCCCGGCGGACCAATGGGATGCAGCCGCGGGTGACGGTCGCGTAGCAACCGGAACCCGTGGATCGGTTGGGAAAGGACCATTCCGCCCCGGCAGGGGCGGCGGCAAGCGGCGTCCATTGAAGGCGCTTCGGCAGGTTCCGTCCGTTGCTGCCGCCACGAACATCCGTCCGCCTGAAGCGCCCCGAACCTCTACCCGCTCCGAAGGTGTTGCCGCGCTTCCACGCGAAGGGCTTGCGAGGTAGGGTAAGGCGTGTGCGCGTCGATGGTCGTAGAGCCGTGGTTTTCCAAGCTGTTCTGGATCGCGCTGGGGGGCGGGGCCGGGAGCGCGCTTCGATATGCGCTGGCGGGTTGGGTGCAGCAGGACCGAGCCGGGTTTCCGCTCGGGACGCTGACGGTCAACATCGTCGGCTGCCTCATGATGGGCTTTCTGGCGACACGGTTTGAGATGAGCAGCGCCGACCCCCGGATCCGGCTGGGCGTGCTGGTCGGCGTGCTGGGCGGCTTCACGACGTTCAGCACCTTCTCGTGGGAGACGCTGAAGCTGATTCAGGATCACGATGTGCTGCGCGCCACGCTGAACGCGGGCGGGAGCCTGGTCTCCTGCATGGCGGCCGTGTGGCTGGGGCAGGCGCTGGCGCGGCGGATGTCCATTCCCTGAAGGTCCCGCGCGCGAGGGCGCGGACATGGACGGCCCTCGTCCTGTGGATCGGGCGGAGATGGCGCCGCGTGGGCTTGCCGACGACGTGCGGGCGTATCGGCGACGCTCGGAGCTGAACATGACCACGCCCATGCAGGGGATCTTGCTGCGGGTATTCGTCGGCGAGTCGGATCGGTGGCAACATGCCCCGCTCTACGAGGCCATCGTGCAGAAGGCGCGGCAGATGCACCTCGCCGGCGCGACGGTTCTGAAAGGCGTGATGGGTTTCGGCGCTCACTCCCGGCTGCACACGGCCAAGGTGCTGCGGCTCAGCGAGGACATGCCGATGGTGATCGAGATCGTGGACGAGCGCGTCAAGATCGACGCCTTTCTTCCCGTGCTGCAGCAGATGGTGCGTGAGGGGCTGGTCACGCTGGAAGACGTGCAGGTGTTGATCTACCGCTCGGATGCGGAAAGCGACTGAAAGGGCAGCAGTGGGGGACGTGGCGGACACGAGCAGAGCGGCGGCGGCGACAAACACCGCGACCGGCATGGGGGCGAGCGCTGCAGCCTGCGCGCCGGAGCACCTCGCCGCAGAAGCCGCCCCGGCGCGGGGCTTCGATCCGCGATGGCTGCGGGCCATCCTCGCCGGCTGCGCGCTGGCGATCCCCCTCGGCATCCTGCTTTCGTACGTCGCCTTTCTGATGGCGTTCCTGGGCCTGTTTTTCTACGCGCTTTTCGGGCTGCTCATTGGCGCCACGGTCTGTCGCGCGGCGGGGAAAGGCGCCCGCCTGCCACGGTGGCAAGTCGTGGCCGGTACGACCCTGATCGTCCTTGTCGGGTTGGGCACGTCGATGAAATGGGAGATCGACGGGCTTCCGCACGACATGGCCAAGCAGGCCGTGGACGCCCGGCAGCGCCTGCCTGAGGGCATGACCAAGGACGCCTACATGCGGCACGTCGAGACGTCGGTGGAGCGGTCTGTTGAGGATCGCTACCCGCCGGGCGGCGCACTGGGTTACGTCCGCTGGGTCACGCAAAGCGGGCGCTTCGAGAAAGGCTCGATCGAGCACGTGACGAAGGAGTTGACGCGCGGGCAGCGACGCTGGTCGTGGGTCATCCGCGTGGTGCTCTCCGTCGTGCTGTTCTCCTTCGGCATCGCATCGCTGACGTGGACGCTCGTCCCGCGGCGTTCGGCCGCATCCGAAACCCTCCCGGCAGGTTCGACCCTGTATGGCTGAACGCGGGCAGGACACACTCGTCATCGGGCTGATCCAACGGTTCGACAATGCCTTCCTCCTCTGTCGGCCCGCAGACGCGCCCCAGACGGACTCTTGGGAATTTCCTCGCGGACGGTGGGAACCCGGAGAGTCCGCCGAGGCCGCGATGCGCCGCGTGGGCCGGGCGCTGCTCGGCATGGAGCTGGAGATCGACGTGGGCATGCCGCCGATTCCAGCGATCGTTGGGGCCGAGCCGGTCGTGCTGAGGTACTTTTTTTGCGGCATTCTAGGAGAACAAGCGGGCTTTCAATCGCCGCTGGTTCATCGCTGGGCGGCGCCTGCGGACCTGGCTTCAGCCTCGATGGCGCCGATGCACCGTGACGTCATCGCCTGGCTCCGCGAGCAGGAAAGATAGCCCAGCCGGCAATGCCTGCATTAGCCGGGGCCGACGTGACGCGGTGCGCCCCACTCAAACGGACCGCGCCGCGCTCAAGCGGTTGATGAATTTGAACTGGAGGCCTGGTCTGTGACGTACCTCTACGCTGCACTGCTGTGCACGGTAAATCTCCTCTGGCTGGGGACGGTGCTGCTCGGGCTTCCGGGCAACTGGCTGATCGTGGCCACGACGGCGGCGTATGCGTGGTGGCGCTGGGACGGCTCGCGGGCGGCGGGTCAGCAGGAGATCGCCGTCATGACGCTGTGTGTGATGGGCGGGCTGGCGCTGCTGGCGGAGGGGCTGGAGCTGGCGGGCGGGCTGATCGGGTCGAAGCGCGCGGGCGGCTCGCGCTGGGGAGCGTTTGGCGCGCTGATCGGCACCATCATCGGCGCATTGGCGGGCACCCTGATCATTCCCATTCCCGTGGTCGGGTCGATCCTCGGTGCGTGCGGCGGCGCGGCCGCGGGAGCTTGCGTGCTCGAGTACGCCTCGGGGCGCACGCTGACGCCGGCGCTGAAGTCCGCCGCCGGCGCGGGGGCGGGCCGGTTCGCGGGCATGATGGTCAAGCTCGGCGTCGGCGGCCTGATCTGGATGATGGCCGCCCTCGCAGCCTTTCTTCCCTGAATGAAAGCTCGCTGAAGGGAACCCGGGGGGCACGGCCTGACGCGCTCGCCTGGCAGAGGCGAGCGGTGCAAGAGCATGGTCAACGGAGTCCCGTAGAGCACGCCACCCGCCGCGGTGAAGGGCGACGCTATCTCCTTCCCGCGCACGCGGGAATCCAACGGCTTTGCGGGGCGCGATCGATCCTCGCCAGCGCGAAGGCAACGCGCGAGAGCCCCGTTGCGAATACACTCGATCGCCATCCCCAGCCGCCCAACGGCGCGGAGATTCGCCCCCCGCTGGTCCGGCGCGTTTTCGGTGCTTATTATCAGCAGCGGGGGTCCGGTCTTTCCGATCGGACGTGAAGGGGTGATGGCGCCATGGGTCTGCGCGTGATGCTGGTCTCGGGACCGCGGAAGTCGGGCAAAGGCTCGGTGATCCGCGCGATGATCGACCTGCTCTGGCAGCACAAGCCGCACTACGTCCGTCTCGCGCGCTGTAACGGCGACAAGAAGCCGCCCGCGGAAAAATGCTCCCAGTCCCCAGAGGAGCACGGGCTGGCCAGCGCCCGCTGGGTGTACTACGACGATGATCGCATCTTCCCGCTCATTCAGACCACCCTTGAGACCATCCACAAGCAGGACCGCTACGGCTCCGTGGTCATCGAGGCCGACGCCGACCCCATCGTCCGCTGTGCGTACCAGTATGACGACCGCGTTTTCGTCATGCCCCTCCCCTCGGACGTGTTCCAGCTCTTTCGCCCCGCCAAGGACGCCGCCAGCGCGATGCAGGCCGTGCTGAAGGACACCACCGCGTTCGCCTCCGAGGTCTTCGGTCTGATCGACCGCGGCATGTTCGCCGGCGACGGCGAATGCGTGGAGAGGGAGGAGTTCACGCCATCGCAGTGGCGCAATTTCCTCTACACGCCGCTGGGCGAGGAAATCATCACGCGCATCCTCCTGCAACCTCCTTTCCACGGGCTGGCGGAAAGCGACGTCATCATCATCAACACGGGAGTCGGCAAGGAAACATCTGCCACCGGGCTGTGCCTCAAGAAGCTGGATTGCCTGCTGGATCGCGTCAGCCGCCTGACGGAGCGCCACGTTCGCCGCTTCGCCTGCGACCTCTACAGCCCGCCGGACGACGCCACGCGCCAGCTCCTCGAAGTGCTGGCGCCCATGTGCCGCGGCGGACGATAGCGACCCTCGAACCTCACTCTCCTCGGGCGCCCATCCCGGTCGACCTCCATGCCTTGCCTTGGCAGCACGTGGTGATAGGCGAGAGTCATCATTCCCGCGCAGGCGGGAACCCAGCCGGTTGCTTGCGCGGAGGCACGAATCCAGCGGGTTTCCGGGGCGCTCCGGACCCCCGCCTGCCCTGGGGTGGCGGGCACCGCCTCCGGTTGCGAGCTCCACCATGGGCAAGTAAGGGAGCCATGGGCATCGCCCAGATGTCGCGGCGAGGTGCAAGCACGCCACCGACCGCATTCATCTGCGCCATCGGCGAAATCTGCGGATCATCTCCGCCTCGCACATCACGAAAGGCGCCGCGAGTGCGGCGAAACGCATCCTCGTGGGATGTTGCAATGCGAGCGCGAGGCTCGATGATGAGCGCATGGAATCGCAAGAGCAGCGGTCGTGGCGCAGGTTTGCCGAGGAACTCGCACGGGAGTGTCGGGGGCCGATCCTCTCCGGTCTCGCCGGCGCGTCGGTTTCCATCAAGGCGGACCGCACGGTCGTGACCGAAGTGGACCTGTCCGTTCAGCGGCTCCTGTTCGACCGCATCCGCGCCGCGTATCCGGATCATGCGCTGGTCGGCGAGGAGGAGGGCGCGGCGGCGAAACTGGGGCGGAGGCTCCCGCGGGTCGCCTGGGTGATCGATCCGATCGACGGGACGCGCAACTACGCGGCCGGTTATCCGTGCTTCGCCACGTCGATCGCCGTGCTCGAAGAGGGCCTGCCCGTCGTTGGCGTCGTCTTTGAGCACGTTTCCGGATATCTCTTCAGTGCGTCGCGCGGAGGCGGCGCTACCCTGAACGGAAATCGCATGCACACCGACGACGCCAAGGCGTTCCCCAAGGCCATGGTCGGCATTCCCACAAGCATGGACGCGATGACGCAACGCGCGGTGGGCGAGTGGTTCCGGCGCGACGACCTGATTCTGCGCAACACCGGCTCGGCCGCATTCCATCTGGCGCTGGTGGCGTGCGGAGCGCTGAACGCCGCCTACGGCTATCAGTGCAAGGTGTGGGACATCGCGGCCGGGGCTGTTCTGGTTGAGGAGGCGGGAGGCACGATCAGCGGTCTGGGCGGTGAGCGGCTGTTTCCCTGGCATCCGGAGGACGAGGCGGAGCGGAATCTGCCATGCCTGGCCGGCGCGCCGAAGGCACATGCCCGCCTGCTCGCGGACTTCAGGCCGTCGGCCGCGTCCGCTTGAAGAGGCAGCGCACCCCTCGCAGGCCCGCGAGCGGGGCGGCTCATGGATCAGCACGCTTGTGCCCCTGATCCCACGCCGGCCTGGGCGACTTGGCATTACGGGTAGAAGCCTTCGTCGTAGTAACCCTCTTCGTAGTAGAACCCTTCTTCGTAGTACGGCCCTTCCTCGTAATAGTACGAGCCGCCGAAGTCGAAGTAGCCGTCGTCGCAGCAGTAAGGATCGCCCGCAACGTAGACGTTCAGCCCGTCGAGGCCCACGTCGCAGGAGCCGGTGCTGAACATCATGATCCCCGATGCGGCGGCGAGCAGGGCCGAGCCGATTCTGGACGTTCCTTTTCGCATGATCTTTCTCCCGTGGAACCCGATCCGGTGTCTTCGACTGGAGTCGCTTCGACAGCATAGACACGCGGTTAAGCGGCGGGTGAGCGGCACCTGGAGGAATCTCTCCGCCAGCCGGAGTGCACGCGGCGGCCGGCCTTTCGGGCTCGCCGGTTGAATGCGCCGAAGCGGCTGGCCGAATGCACCGAACCGGCGTCGTGAGGCGAGCCGCGGATGAAGGTGGGCGCGACCCCTGCGCCGCCATTAACATCTTGTGCGGAAAGGAGTTGCGTGTGGACTGGAGAGGGGAATCGATGGCTGGACCGGCTGCCCGAATCCCTTCGCCACCACGCCGCCCTGGACTCGAACCAGGAACCTTTGGTTCCGTAGACCAATGCTCTATCCAATTGAGCTAGCGGCGCTTACGGCGCACGATGTGCGCCCAAGCTCAGTGGCGCGATCCGATTCGCCAAGCCACCCTGTTTCGCGAACCGGGTCACGACTTTGTGCATCCATCCTATCCGAGTGCGCGCGGACCCGTCAAGCTTTGCGCCGACTGGGCCGCGGCTGATGGTGCCCAGAAGACCGTACACACCCGTTCCCCCTGGCGGGCGCTTCGAATTCTGAACCCGTAGCGCCAGCAAGGGCGCATCATCGGAACCCGGAGCGCCACCGAGGGAGCGGCCAGCATGTGTGCGACAGAGCGTCAACAACACCGCCCGCGTGGAATCGCGTCCACGCGGGCGGTCACAGTCACGCCTTGGATATCGCCGGCCTACGGGAGCCGGTTCGAGCCGAAGTTGTTGCCGTAGATCACATACACGTCGCCGGTGTTGCGACGGCGGCCCACGGAAGCGTCCTCGTTCGACGCGTTCGGACCCTGCGGGAAGTTCAGGTTAATGAAGTCCGCCCGCGGATTGCCGATGGCGATGTCGTCGTACCCGTCGTCGTTGATGTCGCCCAGCAGAGTGGCCGTCTCGGGTGCGGCTTCGTTCGGGCGCTTGGCGACGTACGGGCTGAGGAAGTAGATGCCGGGCAGGCGGTCCGTGCCGACGTCTTCCAGCGAGAAGATGCGGTTCTGCAGGTGCGGACCGCCGAAGACGAGGTACACCAGACCCTTGCGCAGCCTGCTGTTCGCGTCCATCTTGGTTTCACCCGGCGTGACGATGAGCAGGTCGCCGTAACCGTCGCGGTTGAAGTCACCCGCGGAGCTGACGTCCGTGCCGGCGCGATCCAGCGAGTGCGCGCCGTAGAAAATGACGCCCGGCATGTCCGTGGTCGCCACCTGGCTCAACTCGAAATCGCCGTCGATCGTGACGCCGCCGAAGATGACGCCGATGTAGCCGTTGTCCACCGTGGTGTCGCAGCAGGTCGTGCCCCCGTCGGCGAGGCAGTCGAAGACCTCGCGGTCCAGGTCGTCGATGACCGAGTCGTTGTTGTAATCGAACGCCTTGCATGCGTCGTCGGTGAACACGTCGTCGCCGACGCTGTCCACGCAATCGTTGAAGTCGGTCAGGACGAAGTCATTGGCGTCCACGAGGTCGTCGCCGTTGAAGTCCTGCCCGCAGTCCTGCGTGCGCGCCAGACCGTAGTCCGCAAACGGCGACGCGAAGAACACGTCGTCGAGCCGGTCGCCGTTGACGTCCAGACCCGCCGCCTGCGACGTGCCGATGCGGTCGTTGGCCTTGGCGCCGCGGATGCGCACCATCGGGTGGCGAATCGTCGGATCGTCGGCGTCGCCCAGATCGACCTCGCCCATGAAGTTCTTGCCCTCGATGATGTACACGGCTCCACTGTCAATGAGCGCGCCGCGGTTGTTCAGCGGCGCCCCGCAGAGGATGTCAGGCACGTTGTCGAGGTTGATGTCGCCGGCGTACTGACCGTCCTGGAGGAAGTCATCGAGGTCTTCGGCGAAGATCTCGTACGTGTCCACAGGAATGAAAAGCCCTCGGCGCACGCCCGGCGGCGGACAGGCGCCGAACTCACGGATGGGAATCTGCGAGTTGCTTGCTTCATCAGCCCAGTCGCCGGTGTTGCCGGTCACGAGACTGTAGTCGGCGCCGGGGAAGATGACGATGCTGCCCTTGATGGGCGTGGACCACCACTGGGTCGAACTGAAAATGCCGAACTCGTCCTCGAGATCCTGCAAATACCGCTCATTCAGCGGCGATGAGATGATAATCTCCGGCTGAAGGTCGAGATTCATGTCGGGAATGGACGCGACATGGCTGCCGAACAGGTCGCGGCGAATCGGCTGATTCAGGATGAACGGGTCGATGTAGTCGTAATACCCGTTCTGGAAGCGGCAGCCGTCGATGCGACCGGGGATTCGTCCCTGGGCGCGCTGCGTGAATCCGGGATCGAGCACGATGCCCGGCTCCTGCCCGGCCAGCTCCAAGGTCACGGCGGTGTTCCACAACCGGTTGGGGTCGATGTTGCCGTCGTTGTCGCGGTTTTCGCTGTTGATCATCACGGCCACGCCGCCCGCATCATAGGAGTCGTCGTTGACCGGCCCGCCCGGCGGGGCGTTGGTGCGGTTGTTGACCAGGTCGTCGGGATAGCAGGCGCTGGCGGCCGCAATGCGCCGCGTGTATGTGATGGCGAGGGTCGGCCGCAGCGACTGGTTGGTGCTGAATTCGCTGGATCGGATGGCGCCCGGCGACGGAGAAGCGTCAAGCTCGCCCACGGCGTCCACCAGGAAGCGAAGCTCGTCGATGTCCACGAGCGGATCGCTGGTTGTGTCTCCGGCATCTGAGCCTTGCAGCGTGCCTTGCAGCAATTCCTGAATCATCTCCGACACGTCGATGGCGACTTCCCCGATATCGCCGGCGTCGATGCTGCCGATCGGGGTGTCCGTGCCGCCGTCGTCTGAGGAGGCGTAATCCACGCCCAGAACCGGATCTCCACCGCCCTTGGCAAACGTGGAATGCGTCGTGGATTCGTCGAAGTACGCGTACGCCTGGTAGAGGCTGCCGTTGTCGCCGGACCGGAAGACGTTCACCGTCAGCGAAGCCTGGACTTCGGGAATATCCAGCTCGCCCGGCTGGTCGCCACGATCGGCGAGGACCTGGAGGATCTCCTTGAACTTCAGCAGCGTCCACTGGGTTCCCGTCGTCGTGCTTTGATTCCAGTTCAGCTCCACGCCCTGCCCATTGCTGGTGGCGTCGTCGCCCAGCGTGCAGTTGGAACCGCGGCAGTTGCTGATGATGAGATCGTCAACGCCGCTGTAAGTCGTGTCCACGACGGTTTCCGCGCCGCCGACGACCTCGACCACTTGCCCCTGACGAATGCGCAGGGTCACCTGCTCCTCAAGCACGCCGGCGACGTGCTGATCCGCCGGATCCCAGTCCATGCCCTGCCAGATGCCGTGCGCCAGCGACATGCCGACCAGAAGTTCCGGGCGCCCGTCGCCGGAAACGTCAGGGATGAAGCCGGCATCCGTGATGCCGTTCGTCGCGCCGTCCGTGGTCAGCCAGAAGTCGCGGATGGGCGGGGCCTCGAAAATGCACCCTTGGATCGCCTCGGCCGTGCCGTTGGCCGGGAACGTGCCGCCGTAGCGACGATTGGGCGCGCCGTAGATGAGGTAAGATTCGCCCACGGGGCCGACGCCGCGTGGATTGCCGAACTGGGCGATCATCATGAAGTCGTCCGCGCCGTCCGCGTCGAAATCCGAGACGCTCGCCACGCGCGAACCCAGCTTGGCGCTGGGCGTGAAGCCGTAGAATCGGGAGCCGGAAACCGTTCGCCCGGCATTGTACAGGTCCACCTCGCCGAAGGCGAGCTTGACCACGCTGATCGTGCCGTCGGCATAGTCGTGCACCGGAGGATTGTCCTGGTCCGTGATCGTCGCGCGGATGAAGTAAGGCTCCCCATTGGCGCGAGGGGGAATCTCCGACAGCGAAACCGACACCGGCAGCCCGATCGCGTCCGTCACGCCCGTGGCAATCTGACGCGTGTCCAGCACGATGATGCTGCTGCCCGGATTGGCGGGATCGTCGTTGTCCGGGTTTTCATCCGTGTCCAGCAGGATGTACAGCGTACACTCGCTGTCCTCATCGTAAGCCTCGCCCGTCAGAAACGCCGTCGGGTTCACGATGATGTCCAGCGTATCCTGCTCGGCCACGCTGAGATCGAAGGTCGGGGTGATGACGTTGACCTGGGGCGGACGCGTGGTCGGAGCTTCGCCTTCTCCGGCGACCGTGATCTTCACGCGCTGCGGATTCGGCGGAGGGGTCTGCGCGTACACGAGCACGGGCGGATTCTGGCGGTCGTCGATCACGCCTTGGAGGTTGTATTCAGCTTGAGGCACCAGCGCCGTCGAGGCCGCGAATTCGTCAGGCCCCTGATCGTCGTTTTCGACCAGGCTGGAGACCAGGGTCACCGAGGAGTTGTTCGCGGTATTAACCAGCCGGAAGCTGATGGTGGCGTTGCTGTCGGTGTCGCTGTCCACCCAGCGGATCAACAGCGGCTGCCCCTGCCCGATGGACAGGTCGCGCGTGGGGCTGGTGATCTCCAGCGTCGGGCGGTTGTTCCCCTCCACGTTCGGGCCGATAATGACGTTCGGCTGCGGCGCGACGCCGCACCCGGCAAAGTACGCCGCGAACACCGCCCCGAACGCGGACAGCAAGGTCACGCAAATCGTCGAAGACTTCGGCAGCCTCATGTGTTCCAACTCCTCAACGCCTGGCTTGAGCGTAACTTAAGCCAAGGAAGCAACTTACAACTTACCATCCCTACGCGATACGGTATCGGGATTCAATAATGGCATCGGCATGGCCCACGCCGATCGTGCCCGAGCCAGCTTGGCGCGGATCCGATCCGCGTGCGGTCGACTTCCTTCCGCCGAAACCGCGTCCGTCCGCGCTCCGCGAGCGCAGCGCCACCCGGCAGTCGGCTGAGCACATCGTAGGCCGTAATCAGATGTCCCGTCAATCGGAAGGACCCGGATTCGGGCATGCCTGCTCTGCTCCCGACGGGAAGCGGGGCGGCAAGCATGGGTGAGCAGCGCCTGCTGGAAAGCGCAACACCGCAAGCCCCCCCACAACCGTGGGGGTTCGGATGGCATTATCCCCCGCCAAGCCCCAGCCATTCCGGAACCAGAGCGATCCCCGCCATCAGCAGGAGCCGCGCGTAAAGACCCGCCACCAGGTCATCGCCGACCACGCCCCATCCCCCCGGACAGCGTCGCTCAATCACATTGGCGGGAGGCACCTTGGCGATGTCCAAAGTCCGCTCCACCAGAAAAGCCGTCAGGGCGATCTGCCACGTCCAAGGAAGCGCCGCCACCGCGACGAGATACCCGAAGACCTCATCCCACACGAGCGTGCCGCTGTCTTCTTCGCCCAGCAGCCGATCCCCAACCTGATGTATCCACACCGACGCCAAACCCAGCGGCAGCAGAATCGCGCACCAGCCCAGCGGACCCATTCCCGACATCCACCAGAACAACGGCACGCCGACCAACCCGACCGTCACCGTACCCGACGCCGGCATCCACCCCAGCGGTCCCAGGGATCCGACGAGGAGCAGCACGCGATGGGCGAGCGGGCGCTGCTGCGCGACCTGCTGCAGGTGCGCAATTGGTTGCCGCTGCGCAGCCGCCCCCGGCGCCGCCGAACTCGCAGCAACGGGTTGGTCACTGGGAGTCCCGTTCACCATGTTCCGCGGGCCTCGCTCTTCTCCCAGCGCACGTTCAGCTCGTGCGCGACCCCCACAAGATCCAGCACCTTCCCCGCCACGAAATCCACGATGTCTTCCAGCGTCCGCGGCACCATGTAAAACCCGGGTGAAGCCGGACAGACGATCGCGCCCGCGTCGCTGAGACGCACCGCGTTGAGCAGATCAATGTGCGTCAGCGGCATCTCCCGCACGACCAGAATGAGCCGCCGCCGTTCCTTGAGCGTGACCGCGGCCGCGCGGTTGATAAGGTTGTCGCCCAGCCCGGCCGCGATGGCGGCGAACGTGTGCGTGCTGCACGGGCACACGATCATGCCGTCCGTTCGGAACGATCCGCTGCCCAGCAGACTTCCGACGTCTTTGTACGCGTGAAGCACGAGCCGCTCGTCTTCGCGTCCGAGCAAATCCACCGCGCTGACATTGCTGATGCCCAGCTCATCGCGCAGGAGTCGGCGGCCGAACGTGGAGACGACCAGGTGGACCTCGACCCCGGCGCGGAGCAACTGGTCCACCACGCGCCGAGCGTAGGCCGCGCCGCTGGCGCCGGTGATGGCGACCACGATGCGCCGTGAGCATTCCGGGTTCATGGGACGGCTGGCTCCTGGGAAAACGGGACGGGGGATGACATGAGGGGCTTGGCTTCGGCGGCCCAGGGGCTGTCGGGAAACAGGCGGAGGAGCGTGTCGAACTCCGCAGCCGCCTCGGGCAGCCGGTTGGCCTGCTGCAGCGCCGCCCCCAGGAGGAATCTCGCCTCCGGCTCGGCGTCGCCGCTCTTTCCGGCATGTTTGCCGAGGAAAGCCGTGAATCGTTCGATGCGCGTGTCCGGGTCGGATTCGACGCGCGCCAGCTCAAGATCAAGGTTGTCGGTCCACAGCGAGTCCGGGTACGCGTCCTTGATCGCCTGCACCTGGCTCATGTAGCCGGCGCCGTGGGGATCCAGTTGAAGCAGGCCGAACCGCAGCCCGGCTTCGGGGCGATCGTCGCCGCACAGCGGGGCGTAACCGACGGTCGGGTCGTTGTTGTGCTCGATCAGGTCGCCAAGCCGCCGCGCCTCCAGGCGAATGTGCTTGAGATTCACGATCAGACCCTGTGACGCGGGGCGTCGCTGTAGAAAGGCCCGCCAAGGGGTCGTCGCGGCGCCGCCGCCATCCTCCTCATGGAGCGTTCGCGGGGCGGCGCTGAGCAGGTCGTCAAGAAGCTCCCGCGCCGCGCCGATGTGGCACCGGCGGATCTCCAGTTGAGCCAGCCGCAGCCGAGCCACGTCGGACAGCCCCGAGTCCGGAAAGTTCACGAGCAGCCGCCGCCACTCGAACGCCGAAGCGGGATGCGGAAAATCATCGTAGAAGCGAATCCAGTTCCCGCGGCGGAACTCGCGCAGGTCCACGCGCTTGCACCAGGCGGACGCCTTGAGGAACAGCACGTTCGGCGCGTAACGGCTGTCGGGGTAGTAGCGAAGAAACTCATCGCACTGGCGGGCGAAGGCGACCTGATGCTCGAGCAGGACGGAACCTTCGATCGCCAGGAACCCTTCGACATCCTGGCGCTCGCGCTCGGGGCCGAGCAGGCTCCACTGAAGTTTCACGCGCTCCAGCACCTCGTCGAACCGCGGGCGCGGCTCGGGCGTGCTGAACCACTCCTGCTCGGCCAGCCGGTACAAGTCCGCCGAGGCGTCGAGCGCGGCCCAGTCTTCCAGCCGGTCGGCGAAGAACCCGCGGTTGCCCTGCTCGATCAGGCGGTAATGCAGCTCGTCGCGCCCGACCTGGAACTCAAACAGCACGGCGGGGAGACAGAACATCAGCGTCAGCACGGGCGCGATGGCGCCCGGTCGGTAGTTCACGACGCGGGCGATGCCCAGGACCAGCGCCACCAGCAGCGCGCCCGAGACGATGGCGATCGCCCACGGCGCGAGAAATCGGATCTTGTCCAGCGGGTCGAGCAGATCGCCCACCTGCGCCTCCGTGCCGCGCGACGCCAGCACGAAGTACAGCACCACCGGAAGCAGCGCGATCATGGCCGACATGAACGGCGACCGCTGACGAAATCTCCGGTACGTCGCCAGCACGCAACAACCCAGCAGCGTGATGGCCAGCCACGGCATCACCGCCAGGAACGCCACCACCGCCACGAACGGCAGCGAGGACGTCAGCCGGTAAAGTATCGCCACCACCACGGGGATCGTGACCATGCCTGCCACCAGCAACCCCAGGATCGGTATCAGCCCCGGCACGTCCGACACCCGCATCGGTCCCAGCAGAAACGACGCCAAGGTGACGTGCGCCTCTCCGGTGAAGCGAAACGTGAGGAACAGGACGCTCCAGTACCCTTCCTGCCACGGCGCGAGGAACACGCCGGTGCGCAGCCAGTAGGCGAAGCAGCACACGCCGGAGAACAGGAGGACGTTCAGACACAGCAGGAGGATGGCCCGCGCGCGATACCGCCCGCCGTGGCGCGACCAGACATCGGTGGAGGGTCGTGCCGCCGACTGCGGCTCCAAGGTCATCACCGCTTCAGACATCACGCCTCTTTCCACGCCACGTAAATCGTCACCACGCCGAACGTGCGCGGCGACGCCAGCACGCGTGAAAAACCCGCCGCGCGGAGCCGATCCGACATCTCCGACGCGCCCGGAAACGATACCACCGACCGCGGCAGGTAGCGATACGCGCCGCTGCGGTCGCGCGACATCCACGTCGCCAGGAGCGGCATGACCTTGCCGCTGTACCACTCGTACGCCCCGCGGATCGCGCGCCGCGCGGGCCGGGTGAACTCCAGAATCACCGCCCGCCCGCCTCCGCGCAGCACGCGATGAAACTCCCGCAGCCCAGCGTCCAGATCCTGAAAATTGCGCACGCCGAACGCACAACTCGCCACGTCGAATGTCGCATCGGCGAACGGCAGCGCCAGCGCGTCGCCCGCGCACCACGTCGCGCGCGAAACAGGTCGCCGCGCCGCCAGCTTCAGCATCCCCAGCGCGAAGTCGCACCCGACCACCTGACCCGCGCCGCCGACGGCAAATGCGCGCGACAGATCCCCCGTCCCGCAGGCCACGTCCAGAACCGCGTCCGCCGCGCCGACACCCGCCAGCCGCACGGCCTGCCTCCGCCACGACGCGTCGCGCCCAAAGCTGAACCAGCGGTTGACGCGCTCGTACGTCGGCGCGATCGCGTCGAACATGACGCGCACGCGCCGCGACTTGTCGCTCGCTTCGTGCGGATCACGCAGCGATTCCTCGTTCCAGACCGGCGAAGTCTTCGTTTCATTCATGCGGCCAACCAGATCCCAACAGCCCGTGGTGGAACTCGAAACCGGACGCGGGGCATCCGTCGCCCCCGCGCAGGCGGGAGTCCGGTGCGCACCGGCAGCACCGCTGGATTCGCACCGCCTCGCGAGTCGCCTTCTGGATTCCCGCCTTCGCGGGAATGACGAGCGTTGTCTTACACGACTGACCGCTACAGCGGCTGCGCGCAGGAACCGCACACGGGTTGTTTGTCGCGCAGCTGCGGAATGGTCCAGCGCCCGCCGCACGACTTCGAGAAGCACTGCCGCGCCTGTGCTCCGTCGAGCTTGCCACAGCGCGGGCACTTCACCGGAAAATCGTCGAAGCTCTTCTTCTCAAAGAGCGTGAAATGATGCCGGCACGAGGAGTCGGCGCAAATCACGTGGAAGTACGCGCGCTCCGACGGCGGCTGCGCGTCCGCGGGCGGCGGGATCGCCACCAGGTTCACGCCGGTCGAAACGATCCACACCACCACCAGCCCGCCCAGACCCAGCAGCGTGCACCGCACCGCCGACGATTCCCACAGCAGCGCCGGCTCCGCGCGCACCTGCGCCAGCCACGCCTCCACTCCGCGCCGAGCCGCCGGCACCCAGGCGCGAATCGCCAGATACCACTCCACCAGTCTGTTCTGAGACTCCTGCGCCATCGGGCCTGATCCCTCCAGACCTTGACATGATAGTCCCGAGCATCCTCGGAAACGAGCCTGCCGGCGCCTTGGTAATGGCTCCGTCGCGTCCACGCCGGCTGCGCGTTTCGCCGGGTGTAAGGAATGCGTCGCCTGACTCGAAGGAATCCGGGAGGCTGGGTGCGGGCGTCACCCACGCGACGGCCTCGGGATGATTCGATCGAGCACATGATTTAGAAGAGGAGTAGGACCATGTTGCTTGGAAGCAGCCAATTGAGGAACGGGATGGGGCTGATCGTCGTGGCGATCGCCGTGCAGGCGGCCAGCGCGGTGGACATTGTGGTTGACGACTCGCGCGGCGCGCTGGTCAAGAAACGCGGGACGGACACTTACGTTGATCTCGCGGCGGGGACCGTGCTGTCCACGTGCGACACGATCGGCCTGCCGGGCAATTTTTCGGAGATCACTTGGCGGCGCGTCGGCGATTGCCCCAATTCGGGGAAGGTCGTCGGCACGGGCCTGTCGAAGATCAAGTACCTCCACGTCGGCACGGACATCGGCGCCGGACCGGGCAACCTGCCGCCGGGAGGCTACTTCGACCTGGTGCTCGAGGAAGGCTCGCAGGAGTCGAGCGCGACCATCATTGAAGGCGAATCCTGCGAGGGCAGCGGACATTGCGGCATGAACAGCGCGATGGCCGCCGCCGTCGCCATCGACCCCACGCCGCCGGGCGAGTCCACGGTGTACAGCGGCAACTACGGCATCAGCGATGACGGGCAGGAATACGCACAGTTCATCAACTACCCGACGAACCCTATCCCGATCGTGTCCACGCCGTACTTCGCTCCCTTCCGCGATCGGCTCATCCAGGTGCCGCCGGGGCAGATGATCACATGGTATCCGGACGGCACCTTCGCCGTGGATCCCGCGCCGCCCTGCACCGGGCTGGAGGAGCTGACGGTCACCGCCTGCCGCCCGCGGACCTGCGGCAACCAGTTCAAGGCCAAGCTGACGAACGCCCTGCCGGGCGCGCCGGCCACGTTCACCCTCGACGGCCGCGTCTTCGCCCGCAAGACGGTCAACGATCGCGGCAAGGCCGTGGGCAAGTTCTGCGGCAACGTGCAGGGGGTTCACGAAGTCGGCGCCGTCGAGTGCGGTGCGATCGAGAAAGCGGAGTGTCACTAGATTGACACCCATGCGGCACCGTGTCTCCTGGAAAGCAGCTTTCGAGGAGGAGCAAGTTGAACCGATTCGCCGGGTGCACAGGCCGGGCGGAGAAGCCGGGGACCCCTCGTCCCCGGCTTCTTCCGTTGGCGCAACCACCACCCGGATTGTACGGATAGACAGGAGCTCCTTCGCAGGAGGAAGCCCATGCGGAACCGCAGCCGGAATGACCGTGTGCAGGTGGCACGGGTCCGCAGCAGCGGACCCGTGGGGCCCTGGAAGTGGTTTGAGCAATACATGCTGCGCGTTTCAGCAGCAACCCACTCTGCGATCCCATTGAGTTCCTTGTCGAACGCCCCGCCCGGCGGGAACATGGCGGCATGAACGATCAGGTGACGACCGTCATGGACCTGCGCAAGCACGTTGCGGAGTTCGTGGCCGAGCGCGACTGGCAGCAGTTTCACGATCCCAAGAACCTGGCGGCCTCCATTCTCATCGAGGCCGCGGAGCTGATGGAGCACTTCCAGTGGCTGCGCTCCGATCAGCTCGACGCCGTGCGGCGTGACGCCGCCAAGTGCGCCGAGATCCGCGAGGAAGCGGCCGATGTCCTGGCCTTCCTGCTGTCCTTCGCCAACGCGCTGGACATCGACCTCTCCGCGGCGCTGGCGGACAAAATGAAGAAGAATGCGAAGAAGTATCCGGCGGAGGAATTCCGCGGGCGTTTCCAGTGAAGCTCCGCGGGAGGTTCAAGTAATGTTCCGCGGGGACGGGCTTCAGCCGGCGTGCACGCTCGGGCTGAAGGCGCACCGCGGAGGCCCGTGCCCCAACCGGGAAGGACCTTCACCCAGACCTGTCAGGCGTGGTCAGCGATTTCGCAAGGATCACCTTTCCATCGCCGGCGGCGTAGAAGTCGGGCAGCACGGCTTCGACGACGTATCCACAACGCTCATAAAACCGGCGCGTCGGCTCATACTGCGGCCGGGAAGAAGTCTCGATGTACACCTTCCGCCCGCCTTCGCCGGCAATGCGGGTTTCCACCTCGCTCATCAGGCGCCGCCCCAGCCCGCCGCCGCGGTACAACTCGTGGACCGCAATCCAGTACAGGTCGAAGCTGCCGAGCGTGCATGCGATCGGCCCGTAGCACGCATACCCCACGGGCTTGCAGTCCTCGTCCGCACGCCCGTCATCCGCGTCAGCACCTCCGCCGTGGGCGTTGGCACCCTCGCGGTCCACGTCAGCGCGCCTGCCGCCCAAGTCAGCGAAGATGAACCGGTAGTCGCTCGCCGCACCGCGAGCCAGCCGGTCCTCCACCAGCTCCAAGGCCACGTCGATTTCGAACGCATGAAAAAAGCCGGACGACGCGACGATTTCGCGCACGGCAGCGCCGTCCGAAGGGCGCGATTCCGCGCGCATCCGCAGGTTGTGCGTTGACAGCGACATCGAGGGGAGCACCTTCGCCGGTGTCTCGCAAGAACGCAAGCACGAGCCTGCAACGATCCAGCAAGGACTGGCCCTTCTTTGCGGCAGGCCGCCCCTGGAAGGCAAGGAAGCCGGGATTTCGGGGGAGCGATCGGCATCGGACTTCGGCGAAAAGTGATTGGCGGGCCTGTCCTCAAGAAAGCGCACCCATGAACAACGACACGCCCGTGAACATCGGCGGAGGCGCCGATCGATGCGTGAAGGCGCCGATCGATGGGTGAAGGCGTCGACCGATTCGTGAAGGCGCCGATCGATGGGTGAAGGCGTCGATCGTTCCTTTCCCCGAAGGGGAAATACGTGAATAGCCGCAGGCGCAGCCCGCGGGATTTTCGCCGCCCAGCATTCGACCCCGAAGAGCTTGGGATTTTTCCGGCCTCACCCTTTACGAAAGGGCGTGCTTGCCCGTCGCAGGCAGTGTGCCACGCCCGTGCCAGGGCTTTGCCGTTGCGCGTGATCGAAACAATCCCAAACTCGAAGGGGTCGCACCATCCGTTCTCCAGCGTGCGCCGGAACCGCAGCAGACGTACAACTCCTCTCGGGGTTGGGTCCCTCACGCGCCGGCTTCAGTGGGCCGCGCCCACGGCTAGTCACCTGGATCCCCTGCGGGGATCAGGCTGACGCTGCTCCGGAAATCGAGCCGACTTCGCTTCGGAGATCGAGCTGACTCGGCTTCGGGCATCGAGTCCACTCGACCTCGGGCCATGGGTCGAGCCTCCCAGGACGAAATCGAAATCGGGGGTGGCTCGAACGGAAATGCCAAGAACCGTGGGCAGACCCCCGTGAGCAGGGCAACCGCATTCTGAGGAATGCAGGACCAGCGGGTGGCACGGGTCCGCAGCCGCGGGCCCGTGGCCGGCCCGAGTGCGCTGGAGTCGCGGGCGCTCCAGGGCATGGAAGACACGCCGGACGATGCCACGCCGACTCGGGGTCAGAATGTGGTTGCCCTGCCCCCGTGAGGCGTGAGGCGGGCATTCACCCGGGGGCTTGACTCCGCCGGCGACTGGACCGATGCTGCCCGTTTGCGTTCGCCGACCGGGCGGGGAGGAAGCTCCCGCCGGGGAGGCTGGTTTTCCGAGGGCTTCCTTGTTCGCGTACGTCGAGTCGGTCCGAGCCTCTCCCCCTCCTCTTGCGGCTTCGAGCGTTCCGAATTCACGTGAAGTGTCATGGTTGATTTCAATCTCATTAATGAACTGGACAAGGGCGGCGGCGAGCTGGATTCGCTGATGAGCGAGATTTTTGGCGATGCCTCCGATCAGACGGTCGGCACGCTGACCTGCCCGACCGAGACCGAGTATCGCCCGGGCACGATCCTCACCGGTCGCATCGTCGGGCGCGCCGGCGACGACCTCGTGGTGGACGTGGGACTCAAGAGCGAGGGCATCGTCCCCGCCGGTGAGTGGGACAACGCCAAGGAGGTGGAGGTCGGCGCCACCGTTCAGGTCTGGCTCGAAGCCGTCGAGTCCGAATCCGACGGGCACATCGTCCTCTCCAAGCGCAAGGCCGACCGCCTGCTGAACTGGCAGCGCATCGTTGAGACCAAGAAGGAAGGCGATCTCGTCGCGGGCACGGTCATGCGGAAGATCAAGGGCGGGCTTCTGGTGGACGTGGGGTATCCCGTGTTCCTTCCGGCCTCCCAGGTGGACATCCGCCGCCCGGGCGACATCGGCGAGATGATCGGGACGACGGTGGAGGCGAAGATCATCAAGATCGACGTCGAGCGGCGCAACATCGTGATTTCGCGGCGGAAGCTGATCGAAGAGAGCCGCAACGCCGCGAAGGAAGCGTTGATGTCGAGCCTCGAAGAGGGCCAGGTGCGCAAGGGCATCGTCAAGAACCTCGCGGATTTCGGCGCGTTCGTGGACCTCGGCGGCATCGACGGTCTGCTGCACATCACGGACATGAGCTGGGACCGCGTGGGGCATCCGCAGGAGCTGCTGCGCATCGACGACGAAATCGAAGTGAAGGTGCTCACGATCGACCGCGACCGGGAGAAGATCGCGCTGGGGCTCAAGCAGCTCTCGGCCAATCCGTGGGAGCAGATCGAGCAGAATTACCCGGTGGGGCGCAAGGTCAAGGGCGAAGTGGTCAACATCATGAACTACGGCGCGTTCGTGAAGATCGAGCCGGGCGTGGAAGGTCTGGTGCACATCAGCGAGATGAGCTGGACCCGGCGCATCAATCACCCGTCCGAGATCCTCAACGCGGGCGACTCGATCGAAGTGGTGGTGCTCGACGTCAACAAGGACAAGCAGGAAATCTCGCTGGGCATCAAGCAGACGCAGGTGAACCCGTGGACGCAGGTCGCGCAGAAGTACCCGCCGAACACGCGCATCAAGGGCCGCATCCGCAACCTGACCAATTATGGGGCCTTTGTGGAGATCGAGGAGGGCGTGGACGGGCTTTTGCACGTCTCCGACCTGAGCTGGACCAAGAAAATCACGCATCCGTCGGAGCTGCTCAAGAAGGGCGACGAGACGGAGTGCGTCGTGCTGAAAGTGGACGAGGAAAATCAGCGCATCGCGCTGGGTCTCAAGCAACTCCACGAAGACCCCTGGGTCCGGGCCGTGCCCGAGAATTACATCCCCGGGCAGATCGTGGAGGGCAAAGTCACGAAGATCACCAACTTCGGCGTGTTCGTCGAGCTGGAAGAGGACCTCGAAGGGCTGTTGCACGTCAGCGAACTCGCCGATCATAAGGTTGAAGACCCGCACCAGGAGGTCAAGATCGGGGACCGCATCCAGGTCAAGATCCTGCGGGTCGATCCGGTGGACCGGAAGATCGGTCTGTCCAAGAAACGAGCGGAGTGGAGCGCCGACCAGGATACGGAAAGCGCCGCCGAGCGCCGACCGAAAGCCCGTCGCGGAGGACTGCACACGGACGGCGATCAGGAAATGGGCCTGATCTAGCAGCCCGTGGCCAGAGGGGTGGCACGGACCTCCGGGACGTGCTCTCCTCTCGGGAGTGCCGTAGGGCGGGCTGTGCCCGCCTCCTCTTCCCCCTCCCCTCGGGAGGGGTCGGGGGAGGGCTTCCTCTGCTGGAAGACATGGGGGCTGCCCCGCCGCCGCTGCGCTCGCTCGTTTCTTATCAGGAGGCAGGTCGTCGAAACTGAATCGTGGGACCTTTGTTCTACCGCTCGCGCCCCAGCCGGCGCGCCGGATGAGGTCACGCATGATCGTCGATGCAGGACTGCAAACCTACCTCAAGCAGATCAACAAGGCCGACCTCCTTTCTCCGGAAGACGAGCGCCGGCTGGCCGGCGAAGTCCGCTATGCCCAGACGGCGGCGGAGCAGTTCCGCGAGGGGGGGATCAGCTTTGAGGACCGCGACCGGGCGGAGCGCGCGGCGCAGATGGCGCGGGAGCGCATGGTCAGCGCCAACCTGCGCCTCGTGGTCAACATTGCCAAGAAGTACGCCAAGCGCGGCATGCCCCTGTCCGACCTGATCAACGAGGGGAACCTCGGGCTGATCCGCGCGGTCGAAGGATATGACCCCGGGCAGAACACGCGCTTCAGCACGTACGCCTCGTGGTGGATCAAGCAATCCATCAAGCGCAGCCTCATCAACGGCGACAAGCCGGTACACATCCCGGCGTACATGGTGGAGCTGATTTCGCGCTACCGCCGCGCGATCGACCATTTCCGCGAGCACGAGAAGCGGCAGCCCAGCACGGGTGAACTCGCCCTCGCCCTGGCCATGCCGGAAAAGAAGATCCGCCACATCCAGAACGCGCTGAAGGCCGTGAGCATCACCGCCGGCGAGTCCGACGACCCCAACCACGCGCCGATCACCGACTCGCTGCCGGACCCCAACGGCTCGTTGCCGGATGACGATCTCACGTTCGCCGGTGACACGGATCGCCTGGTGGGACTGCTGAAGAACCTCGAAGTGCGCGAAGTGGAAATCCTCAAGTACCGCTACGGGCTGGAGGGCGACGGTCCGTACACGCTCAAGCAGATCGGCGCCAAGATCGGGCTGACTCGCGAGCGCGTCCGCCAGATCGAGCGCGAGGCACTCCGCAAACTGGCGGGGATGTACGAGCAGTAGGGCAAGCTCGGGCTGCTGCCGGAGTTGATCGAACGAATCTGCCAGGCACGACGCGGGCATGAGGTTGTGTCGCGGCTTGAGGCGCGCTTCAGCGCGGCTCAGCTCCCCGAATCCGCACAAGCCATAAGGCCCAAACGTACACGCCATGCCCACCGACGCGCTCCGTCAACGCGCGGCAGGCATGGCGTGCTCTGTCCAGGAATTCATGCGCGGCCAGCCGCTAGTTCACCACCTCCGCCGCCTTGACGTCGGCGGCCGTGTTGATGCCCAGCGCGCTGAGGTCGTGGGTCATGGTGTACGACCCGGCGGTGTTCGAGCCGAGCGAGGTCGGCGTGAACTGGAAGACGTCCTCGTCCGCGCCCGAAAGTCCGGTCACGGAGAAGTCGCCGATGGTGGACAGCAGGATCTTCCCCGCCGAGGTCCAGCACACCGCGTCCACGTCTTCGTTGCTGTTGCTGCCCAGGCCCACGTCGCTGCCGTCGAAGAGCATCGAGAACGTGCCGGCCGTGTTCGACCCGTAGCTGGTTGCGTTGAAGGTGAACAGGTCCTCGTCCTGCCCGCTCGACCCGTTCATCGAAGCTGCGCCGACGGTGGAGATGATCAGGCGACCGGATGCGTCGAGGCTGATGGCGTCCACGTCCTCGTCGCTGGTACTCAGCCCCACGTCGCTGCCGTCGAAGTACATCGAGAACGTGCCGGAGGTGTTGGCGCCCAGCGAGGTGGGCGTGAAGCGCACGATGTCGCTGTCGTCGGCGGTCCCCACGCCCGGCACGGTGCCGGAAGCGGTGAAGGACAACAGCAGGTCGCCGCCGGGCAGAACGGCCAACCCGTCGATCGCGAAGCCGGAGAGGCCGACATCGCTGCCGTCAAAGACGAGCTTCCACTGTCCGGTGCCGGCGTTGTAGGAGACGACGTCTTCGTTGGCGGCCGTGCCGACGACCGGGATCACCGTGTCGGACTCGAAGGCCATCCACGTGCCGGCCAGCGACGGGTTCTCGCACTCGTCGGGGATGCCGTTGCCGTTGGCGTCCTGGCTGGTTCCGCCGGAGATGTCGCATTCGTCGGGCACGTTGTTGTTGTTGCAGTCCGCACTGCTGCCGCCGGAGATGTCACACTCGTCGGGCGTGCCGTTGCCGTTGCAGTCGCTGCTGGTCCCGTCGGCGAGGTCGCACTCGTCCGGTCGGGCATTGCCGTTGCAGTCCTGGCTGGTTCCGTTGGCGATGTCGGTGGCGTCGTCGATGCCGTTGCCGTTGCAGTCGGTGATGCCGCCGCCGGCGTTGTTCATCGACTTGAGCGTGTTGATGCGCCCGTAGCCGAAGGTGTTGTCGATGCCGCCCGTGCCGAGGTCGTCGCACGAGGCCTTGAGCACGTCTTCGACCTGGTCCGGCGTCAGCGCCGGGTTCTTGGACCAGATCAGCGCGACCTCGCCGGCGGTGAGCGGGCAGGCGAAACTCGTGCCGCTGACGGCCGCGTAGGCGTTGTTGGCGCTGGAGGTCGTCGTGTACACGCTCACGCCCGGCGCGACGAGGTCCACCATGGGACCGTAGGCCGAGAAGCTGGCCTTGGCATCGTTGGAGTCGGTGGCGCCGGCCACGATGATGTCGTCGCTGTCGCGGCTGGAGAAGGTGAGGTTGCGGTTGTCATTGCCCGCCGCCCAGACGAGCAGACCGCCGATGGACTTGATGTAGGTCGCCGTCGTCAGGTTCGAGGAGCTGTCCACGCCGCTGTAGGAGACGCTGGCGACGCGGTCGCCGTTCTCGACGGCCGTGCGCGCCGCGTGCTGGAGAATCGACTGGCTGGAGCTTCCGCCGCTGGAGTTGCTGACGCGGAGCATCCGGTGCGACAGGTCCCAGCCCACACCGCTGACACCCTTGGCGTTGTTGCCGTTGGCGGCGGCGCAGCCGGTGGTCTGGGTGCCGTGGGAGTGTACCGGACCGATCTGCCCGCCTTGCGATTCCCACAGTTGATCGACGGCGTTGTAGCCTTCGAGCCGGTGAAGCTGAAGGTCCTCATGCGTGGTGAGGACGCCGGTGTCGCAGATGCCGACGCTCACCGTCGGGTTGCCCGTGTGCACGTCCCAGCCTGCGCAGGAGTTCATGCGGTTGGCGTTGTGGTGCCACTGGCTGCCGAGGCCGGGGTCGTTCGGGCAGGCGATGGGATACAAAATCCAGTCCGGTTCGACATACTGGAACGCGCCGGTGGCCATCAGCGCCGCCGCGACGGCGCTCTCGGACGAGCCGGCCGGAACGTCGAAGACGTACTCATCCGTCTGGGGCACGTAGCGGGTGACGACGTAAGCGGTCATCGCGTTGCGCGCCGTCTGATCGAGGCGCTTGGCCTCCTTGCGCGAGTGGCCGTCCTGAATGGCGGCCTCGCGCTGCACGGGGCGGGCGATCATGCTGCCCGAGAATTCGCGGCTGCCCGGGATTTCCTCGAACACCGGCGCGCCGGGCACCGGATCCACGCCTTCCGCGCGTGCCGAAACGGCCAAACCCACGGCCAGGCCCGCGCAGCACATCCACCTCAGCATCGGGGTCCATGAGCCGATTCCCATCCAAGCCTTCGTCTTCATAACCGCCATCCCCCCAAACATGAAAAAGGAATGAAAACTCCGCCCGCGCGGCGCCGCCCCGCCGAAATCGATCCGGGGGGTGAACGAAACGACTCGAGCGTGCCGCCGAGGAACCTCCATTCTAGCAGAATCCTGCAGGGAACGGAAACTCTTTCTGTTCGCTGCGAGGCACGGTCCCGGTCCCAGAATCAGGAGTCTGGACATCGCCGGCAGCAACAGGCGCTTCCGAGGAGCAAGGTCGCCCGCGCAGGCAGGGTCGTCCGCGCAGGCAGGGTCGCCCGCGCGAACAGCGTCGCCCGCGCGAGCCGGGTCGCCGCCCGCGTGAGCAGCGTCGCCGTCCGGCGGGACCTTGTACGGAGCGACGTTGTCCATCAGACTGCCCCAGTTCTGAAATCCGCAATCTGGAATTTCAGATCTGAAATTTGAAATCCGAAATCCGAAATCTGAAATCTGAAATCTGAAATCGACCGCCCCGCTGCCTCCCGCGTGATTCCGCCCCCGACCGCGTGATTCCGCCTCCACCCGCCGATATGCTGCCGTCATGAACTCGAAACTTCTCACTCTTGGTCACAGCCCCGATCCGGATGATGCCTTCATGTTCTACGGCCTCGCCGCCGGCCTGGTGGACACGAAGGGCTGGACGTTTGAGCACGTGCTGCAGGACATTCAGACGCTCAACGAGCGGGCGCTGCGCGGCGAGCTGCACATCACGGCCGTCAGCATTCACGCCTATCCTTACGTCGCCCAGCGCTACGCGCTGACCCACTGCGGATCGAGCATGGGCGACGGATACGGGCCGCTCGTCGTCGCCCGCGACCCGATGGATCCGGCGGACTTGGCCGGGCGGCTGATCGCCGTGCCCGGTGAGATGACGACGGCCTTCCTGACGCTGAACCTGCTGCTGGGGAAGGGGCGGTTCCGCCACAAGGTGATGATGTTCGATCGCATCCTGCAGGCGGTCGAACGCGGCGAAGCGGACGCGGGGCTGATCATCCACGAAGGGCAGCTCACGTATCGCAACCACCGCCTGCACAAGATCGTGGACCTCGGCGCCTGGTGGAAGCAGGAGACAGGCCTGCCCTTGCCGCTGGGCGGCAACGCGATCCGCAGAGACCTCGGCGGCGAATCCACCTTGAACGAAATCGCCGCGATTCTCAAAAGCAGCATCCAATACAGCCTCGCGCATCGTGACGAAGCCGTGCGGCACGCGATGAAATACGCGCGGGATATGGGCCGCGACCTCGCCGATCGCTTCGTCGGCATGTACGTCAACGACTGGACGATCGACTACGGCGACGCGGGCCGCCATGCTGTCCGCGAGTTGCTGCGCCGCGCACACGAGGCCGGACTGATTCCACACACGGCGCAAATCGACTTCGTGGGTTGAGGGCTGCGGGAAGGCTTAACAGCCCGCTGCAAGACTCCGAATCGCATGCTTTGGAACAGGAGTTTGCCGCGGGAAAGCACGTCCCGGAGGTCCGTGCCACCCCTTCTGCAACGGCCTGTCAAGACGATGATGCGGCGGATGGCCGAAACCCAGGAACGGATGCGCTACGCCGCGACGGTGACGCGGTTCTTGCCGAGGTGCTTGGCCTGGTAGAGCGCGCGGTCGGCCAGCTTGATGAGCTGGCGGCGCTCCTCGATCGTGCGGGAGCCGGAGGACGCGACGCCCGCGCTCATGCTGACGCGCGGCTGGGTCTTGAATACGGTGGCGTACTGCGCGAAGAGCTTGACGATGCGGTCGATGACGCGGACGGCCTGGTCCTGCGGAGTATCCGGCATGACGAGGGCGAATTCGTCGCCGCCGTAGCGGATGCAGAAGTCGGAGTCGCGCGTGGCGCCGCGCAAAAGCTCGCCAACGAACTTGAGCAGCTCGTCGCCGGCCTCGTGCCCGTTGCAGTCGTTGTGCTGCTTGAAGTGGTCGAGGTCGATCATGACCATGGTCACGTCGCCGCCGCGCGCCTCGATTTCGCCGAGGATTCGCGGCAGGTCCTCGTCGAGGAATCGCCGGTTGTACAGCCCGGTGAGCGGGTCGGTCAGCGTCTCGCGGCGGGTCTTTTCCAGGCTGCGCGCGAAGGTCTTTTCGCGGTGGTGGATCGCGTGGCGCATCTGCTTTTCGAGCTGCTCGACTTGCTTGCGCGATTCGGCGAGTTCCTCCCCGCGGAGCAGCATGTCCCGCCGAAGCGCGCAAGTTTCCTCGAAAGCGTCGCACGCGGGCGCGTGGGCAGGCTCTTCCTGTCGATCCGTGCGCGCGACTTGTGAGAGGTCGCGGAATACGGGCTGCAACAAAACACGGACGCGCCGCGCGTGAGTCGCGCAGATCACGAGCGATGCCGCGAGAGTGATGCCCGCGAACGCCAGCACGGCCCCGAGGCAGGCGGATGCCCAGCTCGCAGCGCGCACGTAGGCGACGCAAACGCCCGCTCGACCGACGTGGGGCGATGCGACGCGCCAAGCGCGGACGTTCGATCCGCCACGCTGGAAAGTGACCACGCAACTGCCCGTGCCCTGACCGGCGGCTGCGGACGCTTCAGCGGCGGCGTCCGCGGGCCAGGCGCAGGCGACCTCGCCGGTGTCCGTGACCCACGCGGCGGCGAGCAGCCGTTCGTGGGAGGTTACAAGCCGCTGAAGCTGCTGCCGGCAGGCATCGGCGTCGAGGGACTCGGTCGAGCTGAGGGCGGCATGAACGATGTCCGCGGCGCTGCGCGCGTCGTCGCGTCGATGATTCACGGCGGAGAAGAGCGCATAGGCGACGACGCCGACGCCCCACAGCAGGGTGATGGCGAGCGCTCCGCGACGCCCCAACGTCGCGGCCAGACTAAGCGGCCCCTGGCGATCATTCATGCGTGTCCCTCGCGGCTTGGGCGGAGTGCCTAGCGCTAAAGGGTACGATTCAGACGGACGCGCAGCCGCGGGCAAGGGCCGGATGATCGGACGATCACCGCGCCAAGTCGCTCAACACGCCGAGCGAGGTGAAACTCGTCATTGCCGCGCAGGCGGGAATCCATTTCGTCATTCCCGCGCAGGCGGGAATCCAGCGGCTTGGCGATGCGCCCTGGACCCCCGCCTGCGCGGGGGTGACGGCATGAGTGCCCAGATCCGACTGCCGACGCGCCCGGCTCTCAGCCTTGACGCCAACCGCAACCTCGACCAGCGCGCTCGATCAGTGCATCCCGCCGCCGGAGAGTTGCTTGACCAGGTCGCCCACCACCGCCTTGGCGTCGCCGAAGAGCATGAACGTGTGCTCGCCGAAGTACAGCTCGTTGTCGATGCCGGCAAAGCCCGGGTTCTTGCTGCGCTTGATGGCGAACACCGTCTTCGCACGGTCCGCGTCGATGATCGGCATGCCCGAGATCGGGCTGCCCGCGTGCCGCGCGGCCGGGTTGACCACGTCGTTGGCGCCGATGACAAGGCACACGTCGGCCTGCGGCATGTCCGGGTTGATGGCTTCCATCTCGATGAGGTCGTCGTAGGGGATCTCCGCCTCGGCGAGGAGCACGTTCATGTGTCCGGGCATGCGCCCCGCGACGGGGTGGATGGCGAACTTGCATGTGATGCCGCGCTTCTTGAGCTGGTCATACAGCTCGCGCACCTTGTGCTGCGCCTGCGCGACGGCCATGCCGTAGCCCGGCACGACGACCACCAGGCCCGACTGCTCCATCATCTGCGCCGCGCCTTCGATCGTCTCGGCCTTGTAGGCTTTCTGCTCCCCCGCGGCGGCCGTCTGCTGCACCTGTCCGAACGCGCCGAAGAGCACGTTGGCGAACGAGCGGTTCATGGCCTTGCACATGATGATGGAGAGGATCAAGCCGCTGGAGCCGTCGAGCGCGCCGGCGGTGATGAGCAGCTTGTTGTCGAGCACGAAGCCCATCGCCACGGCGGACAGCCCGGCGTAAGAGTTGAGCAGCGCGATGACCGTGGGCATGTCCGCGCCGCCGATCGGGAGGATGAGCAGTACGCCGAAGGCCAGCGCAATCAGGATGACGAAGAAGAACAGGATCCCGCCCGCACCCATCGTCGGATTCACGATCAGCAGGATGCCCAGCAGCACCGCCAGCGCCAGCAGGCCGAGGTTGATGGTGTTCTGATTCTTGTAGGTGTAAGGGCGCTGCGGAATGAGCTTGATCTCCATCAGCTTGCCGGCGGCCATGAGGCTGCCGGTCAGCGTGAGGAAGCCGAGGATAATCTCTGCGATGACGGCGGTCATGCGGAACGCGGTGAGGTTCTCCGGCGCGTGGCTGCGCCAATAGTAGAACTCGGCCGCGCCGACGAGTCCGGCCGCCAGACCGCCAAAGGCGTGCGACAGCGCCGTTCGCTGCGGGACGGCGGTCAGCGAGACGCGCGAGAGCGGCACGCCGACGATAAAGCCCACGGCGATGGCGATGATGATCCAGCCCCAGTGGTGCCCCGACTCGAGTCCAAACCATGTCGCCAGCACGGCGACGAGCATCGCGCCCACGCCGGCGAAGACGCCCTTGCGCGCCGTCTTCGGATCGCTGAGCCAGTGCAGCGAGAAGATGAACAGCGCCGTGGACAGCAGGTAGGCCAGTTGCGTGGAGGTGTTCATTTGCCCGCCTCCCTCGTCTTGAACATCTTGAGCATCCGGTCGGTGATGAGGAAGCCGCTGACGATGTTGGTCATGGAAGCGAAGAGGGCGACGCCGCCCATGAAGCGAATCCAGCCGGGGTAGTGCGTGCTGCCGGTGACCATGATCGAGCCGACCACGGCGATGGCGGAGATGGCGTTGGTCAGCGACATCAGCGGCGTGTGCAGCAGGCGCGAAACGCGGCGGATCACGCCGATGCCGATGAAGGTCGCCAGCATGAAGACGAAGAGCATGGACATGAAGTCCAGCCCGGCGTCGCCGGAGGCGCCGTGACCGGCGGGGGGCGGGGCCTGCGTGGACCCGGCCGCCGGCGCGGACTGGGTCGCGTCTCCCACTTTGTGCTCCGCGTCACCCGGCTTGTGCTCCGCGTCACCCGGCTTGTGCTCCGTATCGCCCGGCTGCTGGGGCTTGGAAGCATCCTCCCCACCGCCCTTGGCGGCGGCAGGGGGGCTGCCCTTGTCAGACTCCGGCGTCGAGGTCGTGTCGTTGCCGCACCCCGCCGGCCAAAGCCCGACGAGCAGCAGCGGCGCGATCCATCGTAGTCTTCGTCGATCCAACATCGCTTGATTCCTCAGTCCTTCCGACCCCTCAAAAAATGGAGGGGTGACCGTCGTCACGCGTGCGAGCCTCGTCGATCCTTCTAGCGCAAAGGCGTACACAGATCCCACAGGGCTGCCGGACTCACACGCTCGCTGGCGCTACGGTTTCTGATTTCGCCATTCGCCATTCGCCATTCGCCATTCGCAATTGCTCCCCGCCCTCGCCGGCGCCACGGGTTCTGAATAACGCTAAGGCGCGCGCCCGGCTGCTTCCTTCGTCTTCGCGTGAACGATTTCTCCGTTGTGCGTAATGACCGCGCCTTTGAGAATTTCATCCGACAGGTCGAGGTTGAACTTGCCGTCCTTCCAGAACGCCAGCACGAAGTGGGTCAGGTTGCGCGAGAACAGCACGCTGGCGTGTTGCGGAACGGTGGACGGCAGGTTCAGGGGGGCGAGAATCGTCACGCCGTTTTCCACCACCGTCTGTCCCGGTTTCGTCAGTTCGCAGTTGCCGCCGCCCTCCGCCGCGAGGTCCACGATGACGGTGCTGGGGCGCATCTTCCGCACCATGTCGGCGGTGATGATTTTCGGTGCAAACACGCCGCCGATGAGCGCCGTGGTGACAATCACGTCCACCGTGCCGCAGTGCTCGACCAGCAGCTCGCGCTGACGTTTCTTGTCCTCCTCGGAAAGCTCGGCCGCATAGCCGCCGCCCGCGGAAGCGCTCTGCGCCAGCTCGATCCCGATGTACTTCGCGCCGACGCTCTGAATCTGCTCTTTCACCTCGGGGCGCACGTCGGTCGCGGTCACCTGCGCGCCGAGGCGTTTCGCCGTGGCGATCGCCTGCAAGCCGGCCACGCCCGCGCCGATGACGAACACTTTCGCGGCGAAGGTCGTGCCGGCGGCGGTCATGAACATGGGGAGGTAACGCGGCAGCGCTTCCGCGGCGAGCAGCACGCCCTTGTATCCGGCGATGTTGGCCATGCTCGACAGCGTGTCCATCGCCTGCGCGCGGGTCGTGCGCGGGATGCAGTCGGTGGAGAAGGCGGTGACGCGGCGCGCGGCGAGCTTGCGCATGATCTCGACGTGGCGCGTCGGGTAGAGGCTGCCCAGCAGCATCGCGCCTTCGCGCATCAGGTCGGCTTCGTGCCGCCCGCCCGCGCCCGCCGTCGGCGGCTGCACCTTCAGCACAAAGTCCCCTTGTGCGAAAAGTCCCGCCGCGTCGCTGATGATTTCCGCGCCGGCGTCCTTGTACTCCGCATCCGGCAGAAACGAGGCCGCGCCCGCGCCGCTCTCCACGGCGACGGCAATCCCCGCCTTGACCATCTTCTTGACGGATTCCGGAACCAGCGCGACGCGGAGTTCCCCCGCCGCGATCTCTTTCGGCACCGCGACTTTCATAATCACCTCATCGACGGTTGGGCCCGGACGTCTTTGACCGCACGCCCCACGCCAAGAAGCCCGGCAAGATACGTTCCAGAGCCTGTACGAGCGGCAAACCACGGCGAAGGTGCAGTTCGCCCGCACTCGTGCCATACCCCATACGCCGGACGTCGCAACGCCAAGGGCATCCAGCCGCGCCAAGCGGTTGCCAAGGCTTCGCCCCGTGTCCCGCGCCAACTTCAACCGCGCCGAGCGGCAATATCCGTTCGCACCCCCGGCTTGGCAACAGGCGATGGTTGTTTTCCTCGCCAAGTGGGGATGCAAGCGCATCGGGTTGGGCACGGTTCCCGGCGGCGAGCGGCACGGTCCGGCGTACTCCACCCCGCGTGGCGTATTCATCCGGGGCGCACGTTCGCGCTCACCACGGGTCCGCCGCTGCGGACCCGTGCCGTCCCACCATCCAACGGACCCACCACATCACGCCGGATTGCGCCCTCCCATGGTATTGCGCCATCCGCTCACGCCGCGCATGCAGAAATGCGGGGGGACAACGTTGCATCGCCCGGGCGTCGATTCTTGTGGCGCGTGGGCGGGTCACCGCTTTCACGTTGACGCAGCGCGCCGCCGGCAGCTACGATGCCGCCTCGAAACGGACCTGCCGGGCGTGGCGCGCACCGGCGGGCAGGACCGGTCGCTCCCGGCGCGGGGGGCCGCCGCGGAAGCCCGCTTCAACATCGAGTGAGACGAACATGACGCACACGACATGGGCGTGGGGGTGGATGGCGCTGCTGCCGGTGGTCGCCGCGGCACAGACCGAGCCGGGCGTCGAGACGAAGGTCACCGTGCGGGCAACCGACCAGCAGCCAGCCGGGGAGCAGGCCACCGGCGACCCGGCGCAGACCGCGGAGCGCGGAGGGCTCCCCGAAGGCATCGACCCGGAGCGCCTGCGGAACCACCTCATCGATCCACAGGTCGTTCCCCAGCTTACGGAGGCGGAGCTGCGCGACGGCGACAAGGAAGATCAGAAACACTACGCACGCCTCCTCGAGCGAGTCGGGCAGGTCAGGCGTCCGCGGCAGGTTTCGCTCACCCTCGAAGACGCCATCGAGCGGATGCTCAAGTACAACTTCGCGCTGGAGGTCGCGCGGTACAACCCGGCGATCGAGGCCACGCGCGTCGTCGAGGCCGAGGCGGTGTTCGACGCTTCACTCTTCTCCAGCATGAGCAAGGTGATTCAGGACCGCCCGTCGGGTTCGCAGCTTGCGGCCACGGACTTCGACCGCTTCTACTGGAACACGGGCGTTCGCAAAGTCCTCCCCACCGGCATGCAGGTGAGCACGAGCTACAGCCTCGAGCGGCAGTTCACCAGCCTGGCGTTCCAGCAGATCAACCCGCAGTACTTCAGCCAGCTCAACCTCGGGCTACAGCAGCCGCTGCTGCGCGGGTTCGGCATCGACTTCAACCGGTCGGCCATCGTCGTCGCCGTGAACAACAAGCGGATCGCGGATTACCAGTTCCAGCAGCGCATCCGGGAGTCGCTGCGTCAGGCGGAGGTGGCATTCTGGCAGTTGGTGCAGGCGCGGCGGGAGGTGGTCATCTCCGCCCGGCTGCTGGAACGATTCGAGAGCATTTACCAGAACCTCTACGCGCGGAAAGATTTCGACGTCAACAAGATCCAGCTTGAAGACACGAAGGCAAACCTGGAGACCAGCCGCGCGGATTTTCTTCGCGTGCTGTCCAACGTGCGCAATGCGGAGGACCAACTGCTCTCGCTGCTGAACGACCCGGAGCTGAGCCTGGCGGATGATCTGGAAATCCTCCCGGAAGGGTTGCCGGTGTTTCCGCGCATCCTCGTGGACCGCGTCGGCGAGCTTCAGACCGCGCTGGAAAACCGCTCGGAAATCCGCGAGGCGGAACTGCTGGTTTCCAATGCGCTCTCGAGCATCGGGCAGGCGCGCAATCAGACTCTGCCCCGGCTCGACCTCACCTTCAACTACGCCGTGGACGGGTTGGGCAAGAGCGCCGACCGCTCCTTCGACGAGGTGACCAAGAACGACTTCAACGAGTACACCGTGGGCATCGAGTTCGAGGTGCCCATCGGGAACCGCGCCGCCAAGTCGCGGCTGATCCGCGCCCGGCTCACGCTGGCGCAGGCCGAGGCGGAGCTGCGGCGGCGGACCGAGGAGGTCATCACGCAGGTCAGCGTCGGCGTCCGCAATCTCGACACCAACTGGAGCGTGCTCCTGCCGCGGCTGGAGTCCGTCGAGGCGGGCGTGCGGCAGGTGCAGGCCATCGACGCCCGCGCGGAGCGCAAGGACTTCGCCCAGCTCAACGCGGAGCTTGGGGCGCTCAACGGTCTGGCCGCCGGGCGGCGCCAGCTTCTTCAAGCGCTGATCGACTACCACATCGCGGTGATCGACCTTGAGGCGGCAAAGGGAACATTGCTCCAATACAACAACGTGATCATCGCGCCGCTGAAGGAGAATTGATCGTCCGGCGGCCGGGTCGGTTGCAGAACGCGTTGTGGCCCCGGTCTCCACCCGGTGACGACACCAAGGTGTGTGGCACCGGTTTCCAACCGGTGGCTGTAGCACAGGTTTCCAACCTGTGCCTGTGGCACCGGTTTCCAACCGGTGGCTGTAGCACAGGTTTCCAACCTGTGCGCGCCGTGAAGCACTCGCTTGGCTTGCGACCCAACGGCCAGCCGACATTGCAGAGCAGCCCGGCCATTTGTCCGCCAGGACACTATCAGGGATCGCGGCGAGTCTCCCCACGCAGGTCACACTCCGCGCGGACTGGGGCGCGCCGCCGGCGGTCAGCTCCCGCCGCGCATCCGCCTCGAAGAGTCACCTCAACCGCCGTTGGCCGCGTGCATCGTGGTCGGCTCGCTGCGGCGGCAGCAGCCCAGCACCGCCGGCTCAAACGTCTTGCGGAACTGGAAGGGCGACATCCTGGCCTCGCGCGCCAGCGATTCGAGCATGTTGGGCAGCTCGAAATCCTCCGGCTCCAGGCGAATCATGTACGCACGGGCGACCTCGTAGGAGTAGCTGTTCAGATCGACTTGGCGGATGCGCGTGCGCCGCGTCTTCGGATCGACGAGGTCCTCGAACGCCACCGGGCGCAGTTCGCCATGGTGAATGGTCACCATCAAGCCCGTCGGAAGGTCGCGCTTGGAATCGAGCAGAAGCTGAACGCCGCCGTGCCCCAGGTCCCGGCAGTAGGCCATGTCGTAGGATTGCGGCCGGGCGCAGCGCAGCTCGTAGCCCAGCGTGTGCGACACGAGCGTGATCTTGTCCCCGCGCTCCTTGAATCGCCGGGTGATTTCGTCCTTGAGCAGGTTGGCCAGCGGAACTTCCGCCAGCCGCGGGTGCCCCGCCGCGTCCACGGGAACTTCCTTGCCCAGCAGGCGTGACAGCTCCTTGGCATCGCCCAGCTTGTATGCCAGCCCCTCGGCTACCACGGCGACGCCGTCCGTTCGCCCCATCACGCGGCGCTTGAGGATCGCGCCCTCCACCAGCGTGGCAAGGTCCGCGATGGTCGTCGTGCCCGCGACCTCTTCGGGAATCAGCGTGACTGTCGCGCCGGCGGCCTTGCCGATGCCCAGCGCCAGGAACCCGGCGTTGCGCCCCATGGTCTGGACGATGTACCAGCGCCCGGTGGTGCGCGAGTCCTCCATGAGGTTGGCGACCAGCTCGGTGCCCAGCGTGCGGGCGCTGGTGTAACCGAAGGTGGGGACGTCGCCGTCGAGCGGGAGGTCGTTGTCGATCGTCTTGGGCACGTGCGCGACGCGGATGCGCCCCGCGGATCGTTCGCAGACGAAGCGCGCGGAGAGCGCGGTGTCGTCGCCGCCGACGGTCAGCAGCAGCCCGACGCCGAGATCATCCAGACGCTTGAGCACGCGATCGACCTTGGCGAGGTCCGGCTCGACGACGGCGGATTCGTCGGTCTTGTTGGGCGCGATCAGCGACGTGCGCGACGTGCGCAGGATCGACCCGCCGTGCATGTGCACGCGGCCGACGTCGGCGATCTGCATTCGCCACACCGACGGCTTGGGGTCGAAGTGCTCGGCGGCGAGGTTCTTGAAGCCGTCGTAAAAGCCGATGACTTCCAGCCCGTTGTTGATGGCTTCAATGGTGGCGGCGCCGATGACGCCGTTGATGCCCGGCGCCGGACCGCCGCCGACGAGAATGCCCAGTTTCATGCCAATGCCCTCTAGCCTGCTCGCCCGCTCGGCGCGCCAGGGATTTCATACCCGCCGCGCATCTGCACGGCCCGCCTCAGTATCTTATCGGCGAAGCGCCTGCCGCGAGAGAGGGTTCAGCTTGCTGCAAAGTCGGGCGCCGCACTGAACCCAACAGCCGGGTGGGCGGGTGGCATGGTCTGCGGTACTCCGTTGACCCTGCTCGTGCCCCGCACACCACGGTCAGGCGAGTACGCCGGACCGTGCCACCCGGGGGCTGCGTGTGCCCGCTACGGCTTCTCTCCGGGCGGGGGCGGGCGCGAGGCGCCCATGATCGCGTTGCCCATGTTGCGCATCTGCTGTTTGACTCGCTTCAGCAGCCACCGCGCCCACACGAACTCCGTCGCCAGCACGGCCAGGCCCGCCGGGATCACGACGATGGCCGGTCCGGGCAGGACAATCATGGCGATGCCCAGCAGCACCAGCGTGCCGCCGACGACGAAGATGACGACGCGCTTGGCATGTCGCCAGCCGTGCCTGGCAAGTCCGTTGAGCAGGCCCGGCGGCGGCGAATCATCAGGGCGATTCCCGGGCGAGTCGCTCACGGTTCGGATCCCGCTTCCGCCGGCGATGCTCTCTGGTCGCGCCGGTCCGCGGCCAGCGAAGCGAGCACGCCCACCAGCAACATGCCGCCGATCATGCCCAGCGAGAAGAGCGTCGGGATGTCGAAGTGATGCGAGAGGATCATCTTGATGCCCACGAAGCCCAGCACAAAGACCAGGCTCATCTTCAGGTAGCGGAACTTGTCCATGATGCCCGCCAGCGCGAAATACAGCGAGCGCAGATTGAGAATGGCGAAGACGTTCGAAGTAAAGACGAGAAACGGGTCCTTGGTGATGGCGAACACCGCGGGAATGGAGTCCACCGCGAAGAGCACGTCGGTGCTTTCGATGACCAGCAGCACGAGAAAGAGCGGCGTGATCGCCCGCCGGCCGTCGATGCGCGTGAAGAAATGCTCGCCCTCGAAGTAGGTCGTCACCGGAAAGATCCGCCTCGCCAGGCGCACCAGCGGGTTGCGGTCCGGCTCGACGCTGCTTTCCCGGGTGAGCAGCATCTTCACCGCGGTCAGCAGCAGCAGCCCGCCAAACACGTAGATGACCCAGTTGAAGCGGTGGATCAGCGCCGCGCCAAGCCCGATCATGATGCCACGCATGACCAGCGCCCCCATGATGCCCCAGAAGAGCACGCGGTGCTGGTACTTTGCGGGCACGCCAAAGTAGGCCAGGATCACGGCGATGACGAAGATGTTGTCCAGGCTCAGCGACTGCTCGATGACCCAGCCGGTGAAGAACATGACGGCCGCCTCGTGCCCGTTGTGCGGCAGGAGCGGGTCGCCGTGCTCGTGGATCGCGGCGCCGCCGCGCTGGAGGGTCATTAGCGCCGAGCCGGCGCGCTGAAACTCCTCGGTGCCGATGCCGAACCAGTGCTGCTCGTACATGAAGTACACAAGCACGCTGAACGCCATCGCCAATCCGGCGCAGAACGCGGACCAGATCAGCGCGTGCTTCGTGTCGATCACCTTCGCCTTGCGGTTGAGCACGCCGAGGTCCAGCGCCAGCATGGCGAGGATGAAAGCGACGAATCCAATCCACATCCAGATCATGCGGGTCTTGATTCCCTTCCCGTCCGAAACGTCCGCAGCAGACCCAATCGTGCGCGTCGTTCCACGCCAGCCTGTCGCGCGTCAGCTTTGCCTCCGGCGCGGCGGAGGGCCGGCCCGCGTTGACCAGCTCAGAGAGCTGGTCGACCGATGGCAGCTCGGAGAGCTGCCCCACCTGCTGCACCGCAGCTTGTGATGCTCCGCTACAGCCATTTCTTCCAGCGGAAGTAGCCCAGCATGGAGGCGCCGACCAGGCACATCAGCACCAGCACGCCCCAGAAGCCCATCGGATGATCCGCGTGGGGCCACGTCTGCAGATTCATGCCGTAGATCCCCGCGATGACGGACATGGGCAGCAGAATGGCGGCGTACACCGTGAGCACGCGCATCACCTCGCTGGTGCGGGTCGCCAGCGCCGAGTGATAATTGTCGCGCACGCCGTCGAGGCGCTCGCGCAGCGTGCCGATGGTTTCGATCACTTGCACCAGATGATCCCTTAAGTGGCTGAACCGCTGCCCGAGCGTCTCCGAAATATGGTCGTACTCGCCCCGTGCCACGGGCGTGATCAGGTCGCGCTTGCCCGTGGCCGCCCGGCGCAGACCCAGCAGTTCCCGGTGCATTTTCGACACCATCTGAATGATGCCTGCGTCGATCTCCTCGTCGAGCGATTCCTCCTCCAGATGCTCGACCAGCCGCTCATAGTGCTCTGTCACCTCGACGTAGCGATCGACCATCATGTCGATGATGTCGTACAGCAGATAATCCGGCCCGCGGGCGAGGAGCTGGTGCCCGACGCGGCTGCACCGCTCGCGCATCGTCGAAATGCTGCGCAGCGGCTCCTCGTGGATCGTCAGCAGAAACCGCGATCCGCAGAACGCCGCCACCCGGCGCGGCTGAAAATCCGTCCCCTCGTGCGGCGCGAAGGCGCCGTACATCACGATGAACAGGTACTTCTCGAACTCCTCGATGCGCGGGCGCTGGTCGCTGCGCAGGCAGGCCTCCAGCGACGCGCCGTCCAGCGCGCTGATGACGTGAATCTGCTCCACTTCTGCCGGCGTCGGCGCCTCCAGGTCCACCCACAGCGTCACGCCGTCCTTCGCCCACGCCGGACCGAGCACCTCCAGTGAGGCCACCTGCTCGGCCGTGCCGTCGGGAAATCGCGCGAAGGCGGTGAACACTTCTCATCTCCAGCAGGCCGTTCCGCGGGGCGCTCGGGCGCGGCCGCTGCCGGTCTTGATCCGCGACGCTCCGTTGCCGCCTCTTCTTAGCAGAGTTAAACTGATGAGTCTATGTCCGCCGCACGAAACGACGATTCTGAAACCGGCCATCGACCCGCATCGCGGACGAGACCTGGTCTCTACGACCCCGCGGTCATCGAGCCGAAGTGGCAGGAGCGGTGGGAGCGGCAGGGAACGTATCGCGTCCCCAATCCCGGCGGGCCGGGCTTCGACCCTTCGCGCCCCAAGTTCTTCATCCTCGACATGTTTCCCTATCCCAGTGGCTCCGGCCTGCACGTCGGCCACCCGGAAGGTTATACCGCCACGGACATCGTTGCCCGGTATAAGACGATGCGCGGTTTCAACGTGCTGCACCCGATGGGCTGGGACGCCTTCGGGCTGCCCGCCGAGCAGTACGCCATCGCCACCGGCGTCCACCCGGCCATCACAACGCGCCGCGCAATCGACACCTTCCGCCGGCAGCTTAAGCGCTTCGGCTTCGGTTACGACTGGTCGCGCGAGTTCGCCACCATCGACCCGGACTACTACCGCTGGACGCAGTGGATTTTCCTGGAAATCTACAACGCCTGGTACGACGTGGAGCAAAGCAAGGCCAGGCGCATCGACGAACTTGTCCGCGAGTTGGAAAGTGGACAGCGGCGCCCGCGAATCAACCCGGACGCCGCCGAGTATTCCTCAACTGACAAGGCGCGCGAGTTCGGCGCGTGGCAGACGCTCGATCGCGCCGCACGGCGGCGGGTGATCGACAGCTACCGCCTGGCGTACCTTGCCGAGCAGACGGTCAATTGGTGCCCCAAGCTGGGCACGGCGCTGGCGAACGAGGAGGTCACGGCGGACGGCCTGTCAGACCGCGGGCACTTCCCCGTGTTTCGCAAGCCGCTGAAGCAGTGGATGTTCCGCATCACCGCCTATGCGGACCGTCTGCTCGACGGTCTCAACGTCGTCGATTGGCCGGACAGCACGCGAACACAGCAGATCGACTGGATCGGCCGCAGCGAGGGCGCGGAGATTGACTTCCCCTTGGCCGAAACAGGTGGCACGGACCTCCGGGACGTGCCGGCGCCCCAAGTGGGTGACACGGACCTCCGGGACGTGCCGGTGCCCCAAGTGGGTGACACGGACCTCCGGGACATGCCGGCGCCCCAAGTGGGTGACACGGACCTCCGGGACGTGCCGGCGCCCCAAGTGGGTGACACGGACCTCCGGGACGTGCTGGTGCCCCAAGTGGGTGACACGGACCTCCGGGACGTGCCGGTGCCCCAAGTGGGTGGCACGGACCTCCGGGACGTGCTCATGTCCGAGCCGGTCATCGTGAACCCAGTCGGGTTCGAATGCCGTGATCCGTTTCCCAAGGGTCAACCCTGCCCGCCGGACTTGCAGACATACCGCCGGACTCTGCCTCACCTTGAACTCGAAGGGGCCACCTACTTCGTCACATGGTGTACCGCCTCCAGGCTGCAACTCGATGCCCATGAGCGCGATGAAACTCTCAGCGCCATTCTTCATTGGGATGATCGCCATTGGCGTGTATACGCCGCTTGTGTCATGCCGGACCATGTGCACGTGATCGTGCGCCCATACGCACATGGAACGCTTCGCAAGATTCTGGACAGCATCAAGCGGTTTTCGGCGACGCAGATCAACAAGAAACGTGGCCGCAAGGGATCCCTTTGGCAGGATGAAGGGATCGACCACATTGTCAGGGATGGGTTGTGGTTCTCCAAGTTCCTGCACTACTTGGTGTGGAATCCTGTTGAAGCTGGCCTTTGCGGTAAAGTGGCTGAATATCCTTGGACGAGGGTTCACAAGGATGCAGGGTTCGCGGAATGGTCTTCGTGCATGCGCCCGCCGACTTGTGATTCGACTCCGCAGCACGTCCCGGAGGTCCGTGCCACCAAGGCTCCTGCAGCTCAGGCATCTACGGTTCCGCCTTCGCTGCGCGTCTTCACGACACGGCCTGACACTATTTTCGGCGCGACCTACATGGTTGTCGCGCCGGAGCATCCACTGGTTGTGCACGTGCTGGCGCATCCAGCGCCAGAAACAGACACGGCCAGGCTGAGACAGTATGTGGAATCGGCGCGCCACCGCGGCGACGTGGAGCGCATGGCCGGCGCGGATAAAGCCAAGACCGGCGTGTTCACCGGCTTGTATTGCATCAATCCCGCCAATCACCAGGCAATTCCCGTCTGGACGGCGGATTATGTGCTCATGAGCTATGGCACGGGGGCGATCATGGCCGTTCCGGGGCAGGACCCGCGCGACTGGGACTTTGCCCATGCGTTCGGCTTGCCCGTGATTCGCACGGTCCAGCCGCCGGAGGGTTTTGCAGGCGAGGCGTTTCTGGAGGACGGGCCGGCGATCAACAGCGAGTTTCTCAATGGACTCAGGATCGACGAGGCCAAATCACGCATCATTGAATGGCTGGAGCAGCAGAGTCTGGGGAAACGCCGCGTGCAATACAAACTGCGCGACTGGCTTTTCTCCCGGCAGCGATATTGGGGAGAGCCGTTTCCCATTGTTTTCGACGAGGCCGGCAACCACTACCCTGTCGAGCCGTCGCATTTGCCGGTCGTCCTGCCGCAGATGGCCGATTACCAGCCGGTCGAAAGCGATCGACCTCAGCCGCTGCTCGCCAAGGCGACGCAGTGGATGGATACGACGGCGGGAGCGGCGGGCGTGCGCGAGGCGACCGGCGCGAATGATCTCTTGGGATTGTCAGCCGGGACCCGCGTTCACCGTGAATCCAACACCATGCCGGGCTGGGCGGGATCGTGCTGGTATTATTTGCGCTATGGGGATCCGAAGAACGTGGAGCGATTCGCGTCGCGTGAGTGCGAGAACTATTGGATGGGCAGAAGCGGCGTCGATTTGTACATCGGCGGTTCCGAACATGCCGTGCTCCATTTATTGTATGCGCGCTTCTGGCACAAAGTCCTGTTTGATCTGGGTCACGTGGGCACGCTTGAGCCGTTTCGCAAGCTCTTTCACCAGGGCCTGATTACGTCGTTCGCCTACCAGAGGGCCGACAAGTCGCTCGTGCCGGTGGACGAGGTCGAGGAAGTGGAGGAAGGCAAGTTCATCGAAAAGGCGACGGGCAGACCTATTGCCCAGGTCGTGGCCAAGATGAGCAAGTCGCTCAAGAACGTGGTGAATCCAGACGACATCATCGCGGAATACGGCGCGGACACGTTCCGGCTGTATGAGATGTTCATGGGGCCGCTGGAGTCGTCCAAGCCGTGGAACACGCGCGACGTCGGCGGATTGCACAAATTGTGCAACCGCATCTGGCGGCTCTTTGTCGAACCGGACACGGGCGAACTATCGAGCGCCGTGGCGACAGTCGAGCCGACGCGGGACCAACTGCGGATTCTGCACAAGACCATCAAGCATGTAACCGAGGACATTGAGAACCTCAAGTTCAACACGGCCATTGCAAGATTGTTTGATTTCGTGAACGCGCTGACGCCCATGGATCGCCGCCCGGTCTTGGTCTTGGAACCGTTCCTCCGTATTCTCGCGCCGTTTGCTCCGCACCTGGCGGAGGAACTGCACGAGCGCCTGCGCCGTGCGGGGATCTGGCAGGAAGGCGGGGCCGCGTCCGGGGACCTCCTGAGCCATCAGGCGGGACAGGCGCCGCGCGGAGAGGAATCCGCCTTCGACAGCGGCACAAGCGTCACTCAACTTGCGTGGCCGACGTATGATGAATCCTCGGCGCGTGATGATGAGGTTGAAATCGCGGTGCAGATTCTCGGCAAGGTCAAGGCGAAAATCATGGTTTCCGCAGACGCCGACGAATCCGCGCTGGAGCAGATCGCATTGGCCGATGCGACGGTGCGCGAGCAACTCGCCGGCAAGACCGTGCGCAAGGTGATCGCCGTCAAGGGACGCTTGGTGAACATCGTGGCGAATTGACGGCTTTCGAAAACCTTGTGTGACGCCGGCTTCCAACCGGTGTAGTTGGCACTGGTTTCCAACCGGTGTAGTTGGCACCCGTTTCCAACCGGTATATGTGGCACCGGTTTCCAACCCGTGTATGTGGCACCGGTTTCCAACCGGTGGGTGTAGCACAGGTTTCCAACCTGTGTATGTGGCACCGGTTTCCAACCGGTGGGTGTGGCACAGGTTTCCAACCTGTGCGAATTCAGCAGCGGGTGCATCAGGAAAGCAATCGTGCCGCAATCCCACGTCGAAGCGAAACTCGCCCCGGACTGCCCGAGTCAATTATCAGCTTGAGACCTTGCGCTTCGTCCGGATGCGATTCAGCAGGGCGGCGGGCGTGAGCGCATTGAGAATGTCGGACTTCCTCGCGGCCGCGCGGCGCGCGGTGACCACGCCGTAGCGCATCTGCCGCAAATCGCCCGTGGAATGGGCGTCGGTGTTGACGGAGAGCATCACGCCCGCCGCGATCGCCTGACGCGCGTGGTCGCTCTTGAGATCCAGACGCTGCCACGCGGCGTTGATCTCCAGCATCGTGTGTGAATCCGCCGCGGCCTTTACGATCGCCGCCATGTCCAAGTCCATCGGCTCGCGGCGGTTGATCAGCCGCCCGGTCGGATGTCCGATGCAGGACACAAAAGGATTCTCGATCGCCGCCAGGGTGCGCTGCGTCGGGCTGAGCTTGCCAGAGCCGCCCTTGCCCTGCGCGATGTGGATGCTGGCGACGACCCAGTCGCACTCCGCCAGAAGTTCATCTGGATAATCAAGCGAGCCATCCGGAAGGATGTCGCACTCGCAGCCGGCGAGAATGCGGATACCCGCCGTTTTCTCGCCGGCCTTGCGAATCGCCTTGATGTGCGCCTTCATTCGCTCGACGGTCAGCCCGTTGGCGATCACACTGCTCTTCGAGTGATCGCAGATGGCGATCGTGTGATACCCCAGCGCCTTGGCCGCCTCCGCCATCTCCTCGATGGAATGGCGCCCGTCGCTGGCGGTGGTGTGCATGTGCAGGTCGCAGCGGATGTCCTCCAGCGCCACGAGTGATTCGAAATCGAACTCGCCACTGAGTTCGTCGCGCGCCTGTCGAAGCTCCGGCGGAATCCACGGGAGCTTGAACGCGCGGTAGATTCCGGCCTCGTCCTCGCCGGCGAGCCGTTTCTCGTCCACATCGAGCAGCCCATACTCGTTGAGCTTCCATTTTTTTTTCACCGCCCGCTCGCGCAGTTCGACGTTGTGCGCCTTGGAGCCGGTGAAATACTGCAGTGCCGCGCCGAACGACTCCTTCGGCACGACGCGAACGTCCACCTGAAGCTCGCGGTCATCCGACAGGCCGACCGTGACCGAGCCTTTCGTCGCCCCGGATGCCAGCACGCGCCGCACCTGCGGAAACGCGGTGAACGCTTTCACGACGGTCTCGCCGTTGTCGGCTTCGCAGAGCAGGTCCACGTCGCCGACGGTCTCCTCCCCCCGGCGTGCGGAGCCGGCGATCTCCACGCGGCGCACGCCCTCGACGCTCAAGAGCCGGTCGCGCAGCTCCTCCGCCAGCGGCAGGGCGATCCCCAGCGGCGTGCGCTTCCCGCTGGTTTCGAGAAACGCGATGCCCTCGGCAATCTTCTTGACGCTCGTCTCGCCGAAGCCCTCGAGCTGGGCCAGCCGGCCGTCGGCGATGACCTTCTTAAGGTCGTCGAGTCCGTTGACGCTCAGCGCCTCATGGACCTTCGCCACCTTCTTGGGTCCAAGACCCGGGATCTCCATCAGCTTCGGCAATCCCGGCGGGAGCCGCTTCTGCAAGTCATCGAGGACGTCGATCGTGCCGTGCTCGATGAAATAGTGCACGTGCTCGGCCAGTCCCTTGCCGATGCCCTTGACGGACTGAAGGCGGTTCTCGGCCGCGAGCGCGGCGAGGTCTTCGGTGAGGGCGTCCACGGAGCGCGCGCCCTGGCGATAGGAGTTGACGCGGAAGCGGTTCTCGCCCGTCAGCTCCAGCAGGTCGGCGATGCGTTCAAAGAGGCGGGCAACCTCGGCGTTTATCATGGCGCTGTTGCACCGAAACCGGAGGGCGATGCACTGACCCCAAGGGGACTCGAACCCCTGTTACCGGCATGAAAAGCCGGTGTCCTAGGCCACTAGACGATGGGGCCCAATCCGGATCCCGAACAACCCACACGCACGGACGGCCCCGCGACGTCAGTCCGCAAACGACTCCGCCGCCCGTCAGCGCCTGGAACGGTAGCAACCCGCTCGACCGCAGTCAAGCGGCGCGGGTGCACGGGCAGGCTGAGGACCGCAGCCTCCCTTCGTCACATGCTTTCCCCATGGGCCACATGCTCACGCTGAGTACAGCGAGAGCATGCCACCCCGCCGTCACATGCTCGCGCACTGGGCAACAAGCTCACGCTGAGCACAGCGAGAGCATGCCACCCCGCCGTCACATGCTTGCGCACTGGGCCACATGCTCACGCTGAGTACAGCGAGCGCATGGCACCTCGCCATGTGGTTCGCATCTCGTCGACCGACGCCCGCGGTCGTGCGTGGCGCAAAGGAGATTGGCTCAGCCGCCGCGGCGCGCTATGCTGCGCGTCATGCTGGGGCTTAATCCCATCTTTCACCTGCGCATCGTACGCATGGCCATCGGGAGCCTGCGGGCGAACTTCCTGCGTTCGCTGCTGGCGACGCTGGGCGTGATCATCGGCGTGTCCGCCGTGATCTCGGCGGTTTCGATACTCGAGGGGCTGCAACGCGACGTGCTTAAGCAGTTCGAGTCGCTCGGCGCGGACCAGGTCTTCGTCATGAACGGGACCGCGGACCGATCGCGACGGCGCACGGCCGTGGCGCCGTCGTTGACGCTGGACGACGCGGACTTCATCCGGCGCAAGCTGGGCGAGCAGGTGCGCGGCGTGGCGCCCAACGCCTCGCGCCTGGCGCAAGTGAAGCGCGTCTCGCGCGTGCTGTCGCTCAACGTGCTCGGAACCAGCGCGGACTTCGCGGACATGAACAGCTACCAGGCCGTGGACGGGCGGTTCCTCAACAGCCAGGACGACGAGGGCGAAGGCGCGTTCGTCTGCGCGCTGGGGCACAAGGCGAAGGAGGACCTCTTCGGCGCGCTGCCCGCGGTGGGCAACCAGGTCCGCGTGGACACGCGCAACTACACCGTCGTCGGCGTGATGGAGGAGCGCGGCATCCTCGGGCTGTTCGAGGTGGACAACATGGTCTTCGTCCCCGTCGCCACGCTGCAACGCGCCACGGGGATGCGCTTCCTGGAAACGCTCGCCGTGCGCGCGGCCGACACGCGCCACGTCCAAGCGTGCATCGACGCGGTGACGCGGGCGCTGCGCGAGTCGCACGGGCTTCGCGCCGGGCAGCCCTCCGACTTCCAGATTTTCACGCAGGAACAGGTCAAGAGCAGCTTCGGCGACGTGGCGCGGCTGTTCGCCATCGTCCTGTACAGCATCGCGGGCATCTCGCTGGTCGTCGGCGGCATCGGCATCATGAACATCATGATGGTCTCCGTCACCGAGCGCACGCGAGAAATCGGCGTGCGCATCGCCGTCGGCGCGCGACCGTTCGACATCGGCTTTCAGTTCCTCATCGAGGCCGGCGTCATCAGCCTGCTGGGCGGCGCGCTCGGCGTGCTCGTGGGGTTCGCGTTCACCGACCTGCTCTCGCAGATCACGCAAGTCCTGCACACGTACACGCCGCCGTCGAGCATCGTCTGGGCACTGATCATGGCCACGTTCGTCGGCGTGGTCAGCGGACTGTACCCGGCGATCCGCGCGGCCAACCTCGACCCGGTGGATGCGCTGCGGTTTGAGTGAAGCGTTCCGGCTTGTGTGGATGAAGCGCCTCGGCTTGTTTGGATGAAGCGCCTTGGCGTTGCGTCGCGGGTCCAGGCACATTCGCCTTGCATTCCCATTCAGAACCCGTAGCGCCAGCGAGGGCGGGTGAGGAATGGCGAATGGCGAATGGCGAATGCCGAAATCGGAACCCGTAGCGCCAGCGAGGGCGGCTCGAACGTGTTCCTGCGAGTCATGGACAAGATCCGACGTGCCAGCCACGACCAAAAGTCGGCTCGGTCGCCCAATCCGAAGCTCCACGCATCCGGCACCACGGGTCCGCTGCTGCGGACCCGTGCCACCCGAGCAAACTTGCCACCCGAGCAAACCTGCCACCCGAGCAAGTCTGCCACCCGCGAGATTGCGCCAGGCGAAAGGAGGCCGCCCGCGAGATTGCGCCGCCCAAGCGAATGCCGCCTGATCGCGTCCCACTTCGCAGCCGCACGGACTTGACGCGCGGAATCTGCGCGGATCACGCTTTCTTGATGCCCCGGGTATTGAATGCTACGATTCCAGTGGATCGGCTGATCGGACATTGCCGTCACTTCGTGCGTCACTTGGCGCGGGCCGATGCCGATTCAGATTAGGCCGGCGACGGCGGGGGATCGTGGTCTCTGCGTTGGACCGCGCGCGTTCCCGCCCGCCCGTGCCGACCAGGAGTGGGTGTCGTTATGTTTGAACGTTTCACGGATCGTGCCCGCAAGGTCATGGCGCTCGCCAATCAGGAGGCCCAGCGCTTCAACCACGAATACATCGGGACCGAGCACATCCTGCTGGGTCTGGTCAAGGAAGGCTCCGGCGTCGGCGCGAACGTCCTGAAGAACCTCGACGTGGACCTGCGCAAGGTCCGTCTCGAAGTCGAGAAGCTGGTCAAGAGCGGCCCGGAGATGGTCACGATGGGCAAGCTCCCGCAGACGCCGCGCGCCAAGAAGGTGATCGAGTACGCCATCGAGGAAGCGCGCAACCTCAACCACAACTACGTCGGCACCGAGCATCTGCTGCTGGGTCTCCTGCGCGAGCAGGAAGGCGTGGCCGCCCAGGTGCTGATGAACCTCAACCTCAAGCTCGAGGACGTGCGCGAGGAAGTGCTCAACCTCCTCGGCGCCAGCAACCAGGAAAGCGAAGAGGGCGAAGGCGCCGGCGCGCCCGCGCCCAGCGAGGGCAAGAAGAGCCGCAGCAAGACGCCGGCGCTCGACTCCTTCGGACGCGATCTCACCGAGATGGCCCGTCACGGCAAGCTCGACCCGGTCATCGGGCGCATGAACGAGATCGAGCGGGTCATCCAGGTGCTCTGCCGCCGTCAGAAGAACAATCCCGTGCTGCTCGGCGAAGCAGGCGTGGGCAAGACCGCCATCGTCGAAGGCTTGGCGCAGAAGATCGTCGGCGGCGACATTCCGGAGCTGCTGGCCGACCGGCGCATCGTCGTGCTCGACCTCGCCATGATGGTCGCGGGCACCAAGTATCGCGGGCAGTTTGAAGAGCGCATCAAGGCGGTGATGAACGAGGTCCGCCGCGCGGGCAACGTCATCCTCTTCATCGACGAGCTGCACACGCTGGTCGGCGCGGGCGGCGCGGAGGGGGCGATCGACGCCTCGAACGTGCTCAAGCCGGCGCTGTCGCGCGGCGAGATTCAGTGCATCGGCGCCACCACCCTCGACGAGTACCGCAAGTACATCGAGAAGGACAGCGCGCTGGAGCGCCGCTTCCAGCAGATCATTGTCGAGCCGCCGACCGGCCGCGACACCATTCTCATCCTCAAGGGTCTGCGCGACCGCTACGAGGCGCACCACCGCGTGCAGATCACCGACGAGGCGCTCGACCAGGCCGTCGAGCTGTCCAACCGCTACATCTCCGGGCGCGTCCAGCCGGACAAGGCGATCGACGTGATCGACGAGGCCGGCGCCCGCGTTCACCTGCGCAGCATGACCAAGCCACCGGACCTGACGGAGGTGGAGCGCGAGATCGAGCGGCTCACGGTGGAGAAGGACGAATCGGTGCGCAACGCGGACTATGAGCGCGCGGCGCAGCTCCGCGACTCCATCGAGTCGTGCAAGATGAAGAAGAAGGACGTGCAGCGCGAATGGCGCGAGCGCGCCAAGGAAGTGGACGGCGTCGTGGACGGCGAGGTCATCGCCGAGGTCGTCAGCAAGATCACCGGCATCCCCATGACCCGCCTGGAAAAGGACGAGGCCGAGCGCCTGCTGGGGCTGGAACGCGAACTGCACAAGCGCGTCATCAGCCAGGGCGAGGCGGTCAGCGCCGTGGCGCGGGCGGTGCGCCGCTCCCGCAGCGGGCTGAAGGATCCGAAGCGCCCGATGGGCAGCTTCATCTTCGTCGGTCCGTCCGGCGTGGGCAAAACGTATCTCGCCAAGTGCCTGGCGGAGTTCATGTTCGGCGACCCGGACGCGCTGCTCGTGCTCGACATGTCCGAGTACATGGAGAAGCACAACGTGTCGCGGCTCATCGGCGCGCCGCCCGGCTACGTGGGCTACGAAGAAGGCGGCCAGCTCACCGAGCGCATCCGCCGCCGCCCTTACTCGGTGGTGCTCTTCGACGAGATTGAGAAGTCGCACCCCGACGTGTTCAACATGCTGCTGCAGATCATGGAGGAGGGGCGGCTGACGGACTCGTTCGGGCGGCACGTGGACTTCCGCAACACGATCATCATCATGACCAGCAACGTCGGCGCGCACCGTATCACGCATCAGGAAAGCTTCGGCTTCCAGCGGCGCGACGAGCAGGTGTCCTATGACAAGATGAAGGAAGTGCTCAAGAGCGAGATGGAGAGCTACTTCCGTCCTGAGTTCCTCAACCGCGTGGACGAGGTCGTCGTCTTCCGCAAGCTCAACCACGAGGACCTGACCATGATCGTCGATCTCGAGGTCAACAAGCTGGCCGCCCGACTCGGCGAGAAGGGTCTGGACCTGGAGCTGACGCAGGAAGCCAAGAATTTCCTGATCGACAAGGGCACGGACGAGAAGTTCGGCGCGCGTCCGCTGCGCCGCGCCATCGAGCACTACCTCGAAGACGCGCTGTCGGAGTCCATCCTGCGCGGCGAGTACAAGGAAAAGAACCGCGTTATCGTCAGCGTCCAGACCAACGAGGACGGGGTGAAGAACCTGTACTTCGAGGGTCAGCGCACGGTGACGAAAGAGGAACCGCAGGGCGAGCCTGTGACCGCGGGAGACACCAGCGAGGCGACGTAGACTCTGTCGCACAACGGAGCCGCGACCGTGAGGGAGCGAGGGTTTCCTGCCGAACCCGCGGGTTCTGAAACCGTCTTGTAAGCCGTCGCCCTCAAACTATTGAGACGGAACGCGCCGGTCCGCGGCGGCCCGAGTATCGGCCTCTTTCTACGGGCAGACCACGGTCTCGGGATCCTTACACCTCGGCGGATCGAGGAGCGTAATGGTCTGCTCGCCGGCCGCGCCTTCAAGGGCGAGGCGGGCGCGATCCCCGCGGATGCGCACGGCGCACTCCGTCCCGTTGACGACGATCGTTAGAAACGACCGGCTGTCGTGTGGACGGGTCAGTCGAGCCTGTACGGTCAGGACGCCATCTTCGCAGCGAGCCTCAGCAGCCCGTGGTGAAAGGCGACGCGCGTCATTCCCGCGCAGGCGGGAATCCAGCCGGCAGCCTACGAGGATCGAAAAACGAGCGGTTTTCCCGGGCGAACTGGGCCCCCGCCTGCGCGGGGGCGACAGATCCCACGACGGGTTTCGAGTTTCACCACGGGCGGTTAAGGTCTTCGATGTCTTCGCAGTCCAGGTGCTGCCTGCAGTTCAAGTCATACATGTAAATCGCGCCGACGTCGTCATGGCCGCGCCGCCGCGCCGATGACTCAAATCGAAGTCCTTCTTCCAGATCTCAGGACCGACGCCGCTCAAACGGCCCCCGCCGCTGCCTGACGGAAACCGCAAACTCCTCATCTTCACCGCCCGCACCCCATGCCCCGCCTGCTCCTCACGCGTGTCGTTCACCGCACGGATTCGAACCCCTCGACATCGCCTGCAGACCTCCGCTCCCAAGAAACAGGGCGGGTCCGTGAATACTCAATTCCCGGACCCGCCCCAAGCGGACTTCAGCACGTGGTTGTCAGCGACCGATCACGGTTGCGGGCCGCAGGTGATGCTCGCCTCAACACCGCACTCGATCATGGCCACGAAGTGCCTGCCGATGGGAATGCTGAAGTACTTCACCTTGGCCCTGCCGTTGGCATTGATGGACTTCATCACGTCCGTGTTCGGATTGCTGTCCAGACGGAACGTCGCCGTATTGTTGGGAACGCCGTTGTACAGCTTCGAGATGACGGTGATGGTGTTGTCCGTGTTGAGCTTGCAGCGCATCTGGAGGTACTCCAGACCCGTGCAATCGCCCGGCTCGTCACACGCATCGCCGATGCCGTCGCCGTCGCTGTCTTCCTGCCCGGGGTTGAACACATCCGGACAGTTGTCCTCGCAATCGGCCACGCCGTCGCCATCCGTGTCCGTGTCCGGCACGCCGCAACCGCAGACGCCCGGCTCGGTCTTGTTCGGATCCTCTGGGCAGCCGTCGTTGCAGTCCGCCGTCCCGTCGCCGTCGGTGTCCGTGTCCGGCACGCCGCACCCGCAGACGCCCGGCTCGATCTTGTTCGGATCCTCCGGGCAGCCGTCGTTGCAGTCCGCCGTGCCGTCCCCGTCGGTATCGGTGTCAGGCACGCCGCACCCGCAGATTCCCGCGTCGGTCTTGTTCGGATCGTCCGGGCAGCCGTCGTTGCAGTCAGCCGTGCCGTCGCCGTCGGTATCGGTGTCCGGCACGCCGCAGCCGCAGACGCCCGGCTCGGTCTTGCCCGGATCGTCCGGGCAGCCGTCCACACAGTCCGGCGTGCCATCGCCGTCGCGGTCGTTATCCACCGTAACGGTGATGCGCCCGAACGCTCCGCCGAGATCACCCGTCTGGCTGAAGCCCAGGCAGGAGAGGTTCCCGTCCGCCAGCCGCACTTCGTTGTACCCATTGACCACGTAGTCGGCCGGATTGATGCTGATCGACTGCAAATAGGTTCTCACATTGCAGTCGCACCAGAACGAAGCGCCGATGGGTCCCTGGTTGATGCCGTTGAGGTAAACGTCATGGGTGCCCGTACCGGTGCAGTCCACGCCGGTGTTGATCTCGACGACCACGCTCAATGGCGCGGCGCCGGATGTATCCACCCAGCCGAAGCCCGGATTCGCTCCGGCGCAGCAGTTATAGTACGAGCCCGTCCCACAATCGCAGCTCGCGTCGAGCAGATTGGCGAACTGCATGTCATAGGTGAACGTGCCGCCCTCTGGCACGCCGCAGCCGCAGACGCCCGGCTCGGTCTTGTTCGGATCGTCCGGGCAGCCGTCAATGCAATCCGCCGTGCCATCGCCGTCCGTGTCGGTGTCCGGCACGCCGCAACCGCAGACTCCCGGCCCGGTCTTGTACGGATCGTCCGGGCATTCGTCGCATGCGTCGCCGACGCCGTCGCCGTCGCGATCCGCTTGATCCGGGTTGTAAACATCCACGCAGTTGTCGACGTTATCGCAGACGCCGTCGCCGTCCGTGTCGCCGGGTCCGCTTTCCCCGGCAGCCCACGCCATCGCGTTGGCGATCAGCACATCCCGGTGTGCGCCGGTGTCGAAATACGGCTCCAGGTTCAAGGCCACGGTCTTGCCACTGCCAACCGTCTTCACGGCGCAGCCGATTTCACCGTTGTCCCAGTGGAACACGGCGCTGGCCCCGCCGCTCAGCGAGGTGCCATAGAAGTAGTATCCGGGCTGGACATCGCTGACCCCGGACATGATCGGATGACCCGGGTCGTCGACCGTTCCAATGCTCGGAGCTCCGCCTGAAACGTTGAAGCTGTTGAGGATCGGATCATACTGATCGGACAGCCACCCGCCGCCCGGGCCCAGGCACGAGCCGTCGGCGTAGTGGGCGAATGTGGCGATCACCACACCGCCGCCCTGATCGACGTAATCTCTCAGGTTGTTGCCTAACGTGTAGCCGTCGGCGTAGCAGTAGTTGCTCCACGTAATGACCGCATCGTAGTTCTGCAGCTCACTGAGGCTGGGCGTATACGATCGAGCGTCGATCGCATCAACGAGCGAGAATCGCCCGTCGCCGGACAGGTAGGACTGCAGACCTGCGTCGTCGTTATCCGCCCACAGCACAAGGGCCCTTCCACCACCGCCGCCACCGCAGGGCGTGTCGTCGCAGACGTCGCCCGTCCCGTCACCATCCGAGTCTTCCTGGCCCGGGTTGTACGCATCCGGACAGTTGTCCACGCAGCCGAGGATGCCGTCGCCGTCGCCGTCAGATTCATCAAGCGGCCGGCCGACATGAACTCGGGCGTAGGCGTTGCCCAGCGCCCCGGTCGGGCAGAAACCCAGACAGTTGTTTAGATTGGTGACGAGGAAATAATTGGTCCCGCCCACGTTGTAATTCGCGGAACTGAGGTTCAGCGAAATGATTTCTGTGCGAACATTGCAGTCGCAGTAGTAGTTGTTGTCCTGGAAGCTGGCATCCGGGTTGCCGTTGAGCGTCGTCGTGAACGAGTACCCGCCGTGGCAGTCCACGCCCAGGTTCAGTTCAAGCGTGACGAACGTCGGCGTCGTGTTCCCGGTGTCGGTCCAGTGGAAACCGACCGGCGTCGAGCAGTTGTACAACGAGTCGTTGCCGCAGTCGTTGAACAGGTTGTCCAACTGGTCGCGCGGGATGTCGTAAACCGCCTCCCCTCGCAGGCACCCGCAGGGGCCCGGCTCCTGGAGGTCCGGGTTGTCCGGGCATCCGTCGATGCAGTCGGCATAGCCGTCGCCGTCGCGGTCGGTGTCGGGCGTGCCGCAGCCGCAGACGCCCGGTTCGATCTTGCTGGGATCGTCGGGGCAGCCATCGTTGCAGTCAGGCGTGCCGTCGCCGTCGCGGTCGTCGTCCGCCACACCGCATCCGCAGACGCCCGGCTCCGTCTTGTTCGGGTCATCCGGGCATCCGTCGCAGACATCGCCGAGGCCGTCACCGTCGCGATCGGACTGATCCGGGTTGTAGTCGTTCGGGCAATTGTCCTCGCAGTTGTCCACGCCGTCGCCGTCGCTGTCATCGCCCGGCTGGCAGGAACATCCCACGAGCTGGAACATCATGTCGCCCACGGCGGTGTGGAACGAGAAAGAGCGCCCGGAAAACTGAGCCATGGCGCCGTCGCCCGGCGTGAACACAGAGGTCTGCCCCAGCTCGAAGCCATTGCCGGAAACGCCAATCCAATACGTCGCGCCGCCGGTGGCGGAGAAGGGCGTCGGCAGCGTGTACGTGTACTTGTACTGGCCGTTGTCGTACACCACGCTGTCCGGACTCATGTCCACCTCGTAGAGGTAGTTGCCGGGCGAGCCGCCGATGTCGTCCAGAATCTTGATGTGCATCGTGCCGCTGGTGTTGATGCACGACCAACTGAGGAGCTGCTCGACCGTGATCGTACTCGCGAAGCTGAACCTCTCGGCGAAGTTCTGCCCGTCCGTATAATTCGACCAGCAGCCGCCGTTCGATCCCGTGTTCGGCCCCTGGTCAAATACGAGCGCCCCGCAGCCGCCGCCCCCGCTGGGCGTGCCCACGACCTGCGTGGCCAGCGTCAGACGGACGCCCCAGTAGGCGCTGCTGGGGTACCAGTAGCTCACTCCGTAGCCCGTGTTCGCACGCAACCCGTCGCGGATATGCACCTCGCAGTCCTCATTGCCCGAACACGTCGGGCTGGCCGCGGCGTACTGCCAGTACCAGTCCGCGCCTCCGCCGAGATCCTTGGGTTGGATGTCGATCCACCAGCGACCCGCCGACAGGGTGCATGGCGATGGCAGGTCGGCCGTGATGGTGTTGGGGAAGCCTCCGGAACAGTACGTGACCGGGACGTCGTCATACGCGCAATAGGGAGCGTTGTCCGGCGTGCAGCCGGCGTCGGCGTAAATGGCGATGTACACGGTGGGAGGGCAGACCCCGAAGCAACTGTCAAAAACGCCCGTGACCTGCGTGATGTCCGTGGGACCCGTCAGCACGAAGTCGTCACAGGCCTGCATGTCGGACGTTGAGCCGAAGCACCCGGCGCCGGCCCAGGCATTGCCGACCGCGCCCCAGGCGCAGGATGGAACGCCCAACGCGTCGTACAACACGTCCGCCGGATTTTCCACCGGAGGCGGCAGAATCACGGGACCGTGCTTCCCATTCTCGATCGCCTTGAAGGCAATCGGAAGCTCGGACCTGACGGGGGCGGCAGTCGGCTTTGTCGGCGGCGGCGTTGGGACGGCCGCGATCGTCTTGCCGACGAGCTTCTCGCTGGCCGGCTCGAGACGACCTCGCAACGCGCCCACCCCCGATGGCGCCAACACCTTGGCGGCTCGAACGTCCCTCGCCATCTCGCGCTGGATCAGCGACGCGTCGATGGGCAACGCGATCCCCTTGACCATGATGAAGCCGACTCCGCCCTCGCTGCGAGCCGGCGCTGCCGCAGCGATGGCGTGCGCCGTGCCGGCCGCCGCGAAGCACAACGCGGCCATTGAAGAAAAACACAACCTTGCTTTCAGTCTTCTGCTCATTTTCCTCCTCCTATCAAAGAAAGCACTACAGAACGACCGACGCTACTGGCTGGCAGCGCCTGTGCCACGCTCGCCGATCCTCCCCATCGACGAGCGCGGACGCATGCCAGAATGGACCGCTTGTTTCCTGACGCACATTCCTGCCGGATTCAAGCGGTCGGGAACATCGGCAGGCATGGAATCAAAGGAAGGAACCGGGTCGAAGGCACGGCCAGGGGGCGCCGCGGGGCCAACACCGGTACGCGATAACGGATGATCCAGCGTCATGACGCCAACGCTCCGTCTGCTTGTTCTGCACGGTGGGTGTCGCTCCGTGCAGCCTGCGTCCCCAGCGACCTGCGCATCGCGCGAGGCTGACGCTTGCCTCATTGACAACCATGCTAGGGACTTGTGGATTTCTGGTCAAGGCAATTCGGCCGACGTGCCCCCGATTCCATGCCCAGCCGCCAAGCGGGCTTCCCGGTCCTCCGGCACCCGGGTCGGTGCAGTGGCGTGCCCGGACCACGGGGCAGGCCGGGCTGCCTCTTCACGGAAGCGGCGTCGATGGCATTTTGCGATGACGACTCGAAGGCGCAACGGCCGCCTCAACCCCGCGACCCCCGCCGGGTTGCCTGCCTGCATGGAAAAGGCCTCCTTGGTTCGCGCCCACCACGGGGGGATGCCCGGGAACGCATGGGGCCGGCGTGTGACAGGCGCTGGGGCTATCAACCCGTGGTGAAAGCCACTCCACGCCGGACTGCTGCGTCCAAGGGCTTCAGGCACGCGGTAACCCTTGGGCGACCTGCGGTGGGGCGCCGTGCGGGCCAGGCAGGGGCCGGCAGTGGAATGTTCCTGTTTCCAAGCCGTCTGCCAAGCGTGGTTTCCGCCGCAGGATGCCGGTTCTTACGCATAGGGTTGCGCCCGCGTGCCGGTTGTCATGCCCGCCTCCGAGTACGGTGCCCGCTGCGCGCGGCTTGAATTCCTCGCCGATCACAAGCATCATGGTGCGCTGGGGATTTCACGGAATTCCGTTCCCCTGGAGCCAAGCCCATGAAAGCCTTGATCATTCTCGTCCTCCTCTTCGCCGCGGGCGTCTTTGCCGTGTATCACTTTGGCGGCTACGGCAAGCTCGATCCTTCGCAGCAGGGGCGCAACGCGCGCGCGGCCGTGACCGCGGGCATGACGTGGACGCAGGTGGTCACGGCGGCCGGGGCGCCGCGGCACTATGTCCTCATGATCGAGGCCGGCAAGCATCCGACGACGGGCGAGCCGCTCATCAAGGACGGACCGAAGATGAACTACAGCGCCGACGCCATCGCCGCACGCGTCAAGGACGGCACCGCGCCGCACGGTTTCTTCTTTCCGTACACGTTCAGCCAGAGCGTGGCGTTCAAGGTCGAGTTCGACGCGGCCGGCACGGTGGTGTACGTGGACGACTTGGCCACGATGAACAAGCTGCTGGACATGCCGCAGAAGTAGCGTAGCGCATGGCGAGAGTTGCATCGTGTCAGAGCCGCGACCGTAAGGGAGCGACTGCGGCTGCGAGGCAACGGGGCAGCGAGGCAGCAAGGCAACGAGGCGCCGAGGCAACAAGGCAGCAGGGCAACGGGGCGGCGCGGCAACACGTTGGCAAGACATGGCCGAACTGTGGACCGGGCGTACGCATCGTCACCCCCGCGAAGGCAGGGGTCCAGGGTGCGCAGCCGAGTCACTGGATTCCCGCCTGCGCGGGAATGACGGGAGGGAGTACGTCGCGCCTCCACGAACGTGGATTCCCCCTTGCATGACAGATTCATGAAGCGCACTTACCTCATCATCGCATTCGCCGTCCCCACGGCATTCGCCGTCGTCTCGACATTCGCCGTCGATTCGGACTTCGCCGTCGTCTCGGCGTTCGACGTTGGCACGGACGGTTCATTCCCTGCCGACCGCCTGGAAAATGGCAGCAGCGCATTGACCCGCTATCAGGCGCCGCCGCAGCCGCCCTCGAAGCCGGACGCGGATCCGTCTCCGCCCGCGCGATCGGACGCGCCGGCTCCCCTCCCCTCCACTCCAGAAACGCTCCCCTCGGCGCAGAAGAAGCCGGATCGCGCGAACTACGCGGAGCACGTGGTGATCGACTGGCGCTTCCCGCTTGTCGAGCTGGAGGCCCGCGTCGTGTTGCGCGCCGGTCCGCTGGAGCTGCTGGCGTGCAGCCCCGGGACGCGGGAGCATGAGAGCATTCTGCAAATCCCCGCCAAGCCGCTGCGGGTCTTTGAGGCGCTGGGGCTGATCGGTCTGACGCCCGGTGCGCCGGTGCGCTACGACGCCGCCAAGGACCAGTGGATCGCCCCCACCGGCGACCGGCTCATGCTTCGCGTGCTGGCGGAGTTCCCGTTCGGCAAGGCCACCATGCCCGTCGAGGCGTGGCTGCTGGACCTGAAGGACCGCTCGCGCAAGATCGAGGCGATTCCGTGGGTGTTCGCCGGATCGGACCGGCTGGAGGACGGCGCGTTCGGCGCGGATGTGGATGGGACGATCGTCTGCGTGGTGGACTTCAGCTCGGCCCTGATGACGGTCGGCGAGGCGCACAGCGCGGATGATGAGGTGCTGTGGCTCGGCGCGGACCCGGCTTTCGTGCCGCGCGAGGGGACGCGCTGCAGTCTGCTGATCAGCGCGCCGCCGCAGGACATGCGAAAAGCCGAGGTCACGGCTGACGGCAAGCTGCTGCTGGGCGGCAAAGAGGTCAGTGTCGATCAGCTTGTCGTCGACTGGAAGTCTTCCTCCACAACGCCGCAGGCTCAACAGGAGAAGTCTCCCCAGCCTTTCGCGCCGGGCGAGTCAGACAAGGAGGTCGCGCTGGGTGAATCGGCTGGGCAGGTCGTCCCGGGCGAGGCCAGGAATTCGCGCCTCCGCCTGATCGAGCTGTCTCCCGTGGGCAAGGTGAAACGCGACGCTTTGCGTCCGCACGTCGAAGCGCTGCTCGCAGCGGGCGTCCCCGCATCGGCGATCCTGATCGACCCAAGGCGGTTTGAGTAGCGGCTGCCGCACGGTTGGGTGAGTAGCGGCTGCCGCTCGCTTGGGTGGCACGGGTCCGCAGCAGCGGACCCGTGGACGGCTTGGGTGGATTGGAGTCGCCGGGTCACCACGGTTTGGCAAACACGCGGGAGCCAGCCTGGCTCACTCGAGGCCAGAATGCGGTTGCCCTGTCACGCACCAACCGCTCGAGCGCCGGATGTTTGGCCCCGCGCGACGCTTCGGCTAGAATCCAGAAGCTTCGGCTGAGAATTGCCCCTGGGGGTGGGGTTCCGCCCGCGTCAGACACGAGGCCGCCACGGATGGTGCGGAGGGTTGCGGGCAGAGGTGCGCGCGGTGGCAATCGGCCAAGGCATCCAATGCAGCAGCACCTCGCCTGAGTTCAAGGCCGAGCCGGATGGTGCTCGCGGATCGCGTGTATCAAACAGGGATTATTCGTGCAATGAAGTCTTCCGCAGACGGTTTGCCTGCTCAGGCTGTGCCCGACGGCGCACGTTTGGCGCCTGCCCACGGGGTTGTCCCGTCCGCCTGGCGCGACCCGAGTGAAACGTCGGAGTCGTCCGCCGCCTTGCCGGCCGCAGCCGGTCCTCCCGGCGCGTGGCAGCGCTCTCGCGCGCAGCGGCCTCATCCCGTCTTCTGGGTGATCGCCACGGCGCTGTCGATCATCGCGGTGACTCTGCTGGCGCGCGGGGGCGGCGGACCTTCGGCGCCGGCGTGGGCGCAGCCGCTGACCGGCGGCGGCTCGCGCGGCGTGTTTGCCTTCAGCGGTCAGCTTGCCTCCGGCGCGTTCGGCGTGTACATGGTCGATGTCGACAGCATGACGATCTGGTGCTATGAATACCAGAAGGAACGCGGGTGCATGAGGCTGGCCGCAGCGCGATCGTGGAAGTACGATCGATACCTTGAGCAGTTTAACGTCTGCGACATTACGCCGGCGGACGTGGAGCGGCTGATCGAGGATCAGCGCGCGTACAAGCAGTCAGACGGCGACGTGGAAAAGTAGCCGCGCAGCAACTGTGCATTGGGGGCAGCGGACCGATGGCCAAGATGTTTTACACGGCGGAAGAAGCGGCGAAGCTTCTGAAGATCAGCGCGGACGAACTGACGCAGATGGCGCGTCAGGGAAAAATCCGCGAGTTCCGCGACGCAGGCAAGGTGAATTACAAGACGGACGAGATCGACAAGCTCGCGTCGGCGAAATCCCCGGCGGCGGACACGGGCGAGCTGGTGCTCGAGCCGGCGGAAGCGGACTCCGGGCTGGAGCTGATGCTCGACTCCGGCAGCGACGTGCTCAGCATCGCAGACAGCTCCAAGGCGAAGGACAAGACGTCCGCCGGCACGCGCGCGGGCGTCGCCAAGAAAGACAAGGAAGGCACGGTGGTTCCGTCGGTGGGGATCAGCGTGTTCGATGATGACGAACTGGACGAGATGGTCGATCCGCTGGCGCAGACGCACGTCAGCGAGGCGGGCGTCGGATTCGAAGGCATCGGCAGCGGCTCCGGGATTCTCGACCTGACGCGCGAGAGCGACGACACATCGCTCGGCGCCGAGCTGCTCGATGAGATCGTCCCCGCGGAGGAAGCGACGCTTGAAATGGGCGACGCCACGCGTGCGGGACTGGAAGACGCGATCTCAGAAGGCACGACGGACGATGAAGCGGCCGTGGCGCCGGTCGGCCCGAAGCGCGCGGCGGGCGGCGCCCGCGTGGTCACCTCGACGCGCGTGGAGTTCGGCCCGGACGCGGTATCCAAAGCGCTCACGGCGGCGATGGGCGTGGGCATCGTGGTGATGCTCATCGCCGGGCTGGCGGTGGTCGGCATGGTCCGCGGCGTCTATCCCAATCCGCTGCCGTTCCTCTACGAGCGGATGGCTTTCTTCACGGCGGGCGCGGCGCTGGTGGCGGGCTTGGCGGGCGCGGTGGCGTATTTCCTGGCGCGGCGGGCGTAGTTCGGTTCCTGATTCGCGGGCGCGGGAACAATCTGGAGATTGGCGCGATCGAGAGTGACACGACCTTTGAGTCGTGGCCGCGAGCGAGCGTCAGGAATACCGCTTCCTTACGGGCGCGGCTCTGATTCGGCGCGGCGCGGAGTTGCTCGGATTGAGAGCGGCTCTGATCGGGAGCGGCTCCGTTCGGATTACGAGGCGTCGGCTTCGAGCCTCATCAGCAGTTGCATCATGCGATATCAAGCCGTCGTCGGCGCGGCGGCACGGAAGCTCACTTCGGAGGGATCAACACATGACGCGGCGGGTGCTTGGGATGGCGACCTTGGGGGTCGGTGCGACGATCTGGTTTTCAACGGGCTGTGCGAGTCTCGACGACTTCCGCGCGGCGCAGCGGGCCAACAACAACCTCACGGCCCAGAATGAGAAGATCGAGGAGGAGTTGCAGGACTGCCGCAACAGCATGGACCTGCTCAACGCGCGTCTCGACGCCGCGCAGCAGGAACTGGCCGCCAAGGATGAGCGCATCGCCAGCCTGCAGGCGACCAACGACGTGCTCGCCGACAAGATGCGCATGGCCGAGCGACTGCTCGATGAGATGGGCAAGTCCGTTCCGGGCAACATCACCGTGGAGACGCCCAAGCTCCCCGCGCCGCTCGATTCCGCGCTGAAGCAGTTCGCGGCCGCGCATCCCGACGTCGTCGAGTTCGACTCGAAGCGCGGCTTCCTGAAGTGGAAGGCGGACTTGGTTTTTGATCTGGGCAGCGACGTGGTGAAGGACTCGGCCAAGGACGCGATCCGCGGCTTCGTCGATATTCTGAACTCGCAGGCGGCCGCGGGCTTCGAGGTCGCCATCGTCGGCCACACCTGCACGACGCCGATCAAGCGCGCGGAGACGGTCGCGCGGCACCCGACCAACTGGCATCTCTCGGCGCACCGCTCGATCGCGGTTGCGGACGTCATCATGCAGTACGGCTACGCGGCGCAGAAGATCGGGGTCATGGGTTACGGCGAGTATCGGCCGATCGCGGACAACGCCGGCGACGCGGGCAAGGCGCAGAACCGCCGCGTGGAAATCTACCTCGTCGAGCAGGGGCAGATCTTCGCCATGGGCGAGCTGTTCAACTTCACGCTGCCCAGCGGCGCCCGCTTCGCCGACTTGACGAAGCCTTAGGCGCGGTTGCACAACTGAGCCGCGACCGTGAGGGAGCCGAGGGTTTCCCCCCCAGCACGCGGGTCCTGCAACAGTGTCTTGGCAGTCCGCGGTGAACGGCTGCACCCGTCATTCCCGTGCAGGCGGGGATCCAGTTTCGTCATTCCCCTGGAGGCGGGCGTTCAGAGGGTTGACGGCACGTCTTGGACTTCCGCCTGCGCGGGGATGACGGGGTGCGTGGCCCGCGCGGGCGTGACAAGATTCGCCTTTCGCCGCTGACGGCTAGGATACGCGGCGCATGAAGAAGGATCGCGGACCCGTCGCCTATGCTGCGTACCTGGCGTTCCGATTCGTTTCGGCGCTGCTGCATCTGGCGCCGATCGACCGGAACCTCAGCGTGGCGCGGTCGCTGGCGCGCGGGTGGCAGCGCCTCATGCCGCGCCACCATGAACGCGCCGTCGCGCACCTGCGCAGCGCGTACGGCACCGACCTTTCCGACGCCCAGCTTCACGACATCGCGCGCCGCTGCCTGGAGCACTGGACGATGTTCGCCGTCGAGTTGATCCGCGCGCCGGCGCTGATCCGCCGCGACACGTGGCACCGCTATCTCGTGCCCGTCAATCTCGAAGAAACGCTGCGTCACCTGCTGGCCGGCAGGGGGGCGATCCTGCTGGCCGGGCATTTTGGAAACTGGGAGCTGCTCGGGCATCTGCTGGCCTGCTTCGGCTTCCGCGTGTCGGCCGTCATGCGCCCGCTCGACAACGTGTATCTCAACCGGCACCTGGTGCGCACGCGCGCCACGCACGGGCTGGAGCTGCTGGACAAGGAAGGCGCCACGGCCGAGGCGGAGGCGCTGCTGCAGCGCGGGCGACCGGTCGCGTTCATCGCCGATCAGGACGCGGGGCGCAAGGGCTTGTTCGTGGATTTCTTCGGCCGCCCCGCGTCCACGTACAAGTCGATCGGGCTTCTGGCAATGCACGCGCGCGTGCCGGTCATCGTGGGATACGCGCGGCGGCTGGGCGACTGCTTCCGCTACGAAGTCGCCGTCGAGCGCTTCATCCGCCCGGAGGAATGGGAGGAGCAGCCGGACCCGCTCCGCTGGATCACGCAGACCTACACGTCGGCCATCGAAAGCGCCGCGCGTCGCGACCCCGCGCAATACCTGTGGATCCACCGCCGCTGGAAATCGCAGCCGAAACGCACCGCGGACAAGCCTTGACGGGCCCGCAGGTAAACTATGACGCCCCGGGGAACAAGCCGCGATGGCCCTGCAGAAACCCGTGACGGCCCCGTGGAGCATCTGCAGCGACCCTGCGGACAAGCCGGGATAGTCCTGCGGAAAAGCCAGGATAGCCCCGCGAGAGGCGGCTTTGTCTCCGCAGGGCATTGGCGCGAACAACCGTGGGCACCGTTCACTGGAACCTGCGGGTTCATCCAACCCTTCTGAGAAAGGCGCCAATCCGCTCCGTCGTCCGGCCGATGCGTTTGGCCGTCAGTTGGCACTCCCACACCGTCAGCACCGACCACCCCATCCGACGCAGCTTCCGCCGGTTCCGCGCGTCGCGCGCGGCGTTGCGCTCCAGTTTCGCGAGCCAGTAGGCTCTGCGGGTGGCCGGAATCCGGCACCGCCCGCACCCGTGCATGTGCCAAAAGCAGCCGGAGACGTTGATGACTCTGCAAAGCTGGTGAAAAACAAGGTCCGGCGTGCCAGGCAGCGAGCGGACATGAAGGCGGTACCGAAACCCCATTGCGGAAACGAGGCGGCGCACAACCCTCTCCGGTGCCGTGCCCCGCGACTTGACGGTGGCCATGATCCGGGAACGCTCGGATTTTGTGCAGGCGTCGGACATCCCGTGCTTCGATTTTGGGAGCAACCTCTCGGGAGAGGATAATGCGAACACTATGACGAACGAAGAACTCCTATCGCTTACCCGGGACTTTCTGGACTGGAGCGGCGGCTTTGCCCCCGAGTCGCTTCATCAGCTCACCGTCTACCTCGACTACGCGCTCGATCCCTCGCTCGAACGCGAGGATGCACGGGACTACTTGATCGCCTGGATGAATGATCCCGAATCGATCCTGGCCTTCAGTCATCGATAGCGCGCGGCTGTCAGGCCACAAGATCCACCCGCGCGGCTGGTAGGTACTGGGAGCCCAGGCGCTCCACCAGCTCGTTGAGTTTCGCTATTACATCGCCGAGCGGATTGCTGGGAACAGTGGAGCGCCACCGCGTTTCAGTAACGTTCAGCCCGACGAATTCACTGATGCCGATGCACCTGACCAGACCTGGATACTTGCTTGGCGCTTTGGAAAGGTAATCCTGCCACGCCTTTATCTTGTCGCTGCGAACTACGAGCCAGCACTCATCCGTTCCGTCGGCGGTAATCGTGTTGGCCTTGGCGCGGTGGGATTCATCCGGACCCCTCACCATTGTCACTTCGATAGCGACATTCTCGATCCGGTAATCGCCAAGTGCGGATGGGTTGTCATGACCGTTCTCCCACTTGTGCTGCCGCGCAACCTCGGAACGTCGCCGCTCGCCGAGGCAGGTTTCCAGCTTGCTGCCAACGATCAATTCGGCGATTGCTGAGACGACGCCACGTTCGTCCGCTTGTTTGAGAATCTCTTCGACGACTGCCGCCGCGGACTTCCCCGCGGGCGTGATTCTGATAGGACCGAGAGAGAGGCCAAGCTTTGCTTGAAATGGCGCAGAGATCGCATGAAGCAGATGCACTTTCTCAGAGCGCGCGGCAGCGTCAAAACCCTGCGTCTCAAGGTAATCCACCAATCGAGGAATAATCACCGGCGCCTGCGGGGTCTTCCGGCCGCTCTTGTCCCCGAAAACATTCTCAGTCGGCAGACCAAATCTGGCGATGTGTTGCGCTGCGCGCCTGCCTTGTGACTTGATCCCGTTCGACTTCACCACTCGACTCTGCACTAGCCGAAGCGGCGACGCAGCTTCATGCCGCTCAATATCCTCTTCAACCGCTTCCAGGAACGCGAACACGCTGCAGATGACGCTCTTCGTTGCCCTAACGTCGCCAAGTATGGCAGCGACAAGTGGATTCTCGGAATGCACTTCCATCTCTGGATGTCCGCCCGCTCAAGCACTCACAACAGGGGAACTGGATGTCGCGAGGAGTAGTTTTAGGTAGTTCTTGGCGATCCACTCGACCGCCGGGACGCACACCGCATCGCCAAATCCGAACAATGCTCGGTTCAAAGGTACGTCGATCTTGTAGCTATCCGGAACACCTTGGAGTCTAGCGCATTCTCGGGCCGTGAGAAGTCGCACTCGAAATCGCCCTCGTCCCGCTTTGAATAATATCTGCCGGCCGCTCCCTCCACGTGGCGTGCGCAAGCATCCTGCGATCCCGTCTGTGCGAAGCTCAGCCATGCTCCTGTCATTGCGAACTCGCCTGAATGCGGTGGCGTAGGTGTACGACCGCCCCTTGATCATTCGATGCGCTTCAGCTTCATGCCTCGAGCTCAACTGCCGAAAGAAGTATGTCGCGCGATCCTCGCTCCACCAATCCGGATCATCTTCGGCGAGCCGCTCCACGATCTCCGCCAATTGTTTCCGACGCCTAGGCAAGGATGGAAGCGATTGTATATCCCATCGGATGTTTGGATGCGTGTTGATGAAAACGCAAAGCAAGTCAGGCCGCGCTTGGCACTCCATCGCCATCGTTCGTCGCTCACGTCCGTCGTCGAGGCGTGCGACGACGAAAAGTCGGACACGGCTTTGCGGCGTCCAATGCAGAGCGTTGAGAATCATCGCATCGACGACATATCCAAGATTGTTGAGCGAAAGAAGGGCTTGCTCAAAATCCTGTCCGCGACGACTCATCAGGAAGCCCAATACGTTTTCAATCAACAAGAGTTGCGGGCGCCGTTCTCCCATTTCACGGAGAATGCGAATTAGCCCCCAAAACGCTGAAGACTCGCGACCGTTCAATCCCTCCCATCTTCCAGCGATTGACAGGTCGTTGCAGGGAAATGAAGCCGTGAATAGTTGGCACGTCGGAACTTCGGCGGCGCTGACGTTGTGAATGTCGCCGACAACCAGCGTCTCGTCCTCCGGCCAATTGTCGCGGTACATCTTGGCCTTGCCCGGATCGATGTCATTAGCGAACAGCACCGACCAGCCTTGTCGCTCCAGCGCGAGGCGGACCAACCCGATGCCGGCGAAAAACTCCGCGGCGGTGAAGGGTTCGGCGGCCTGTGGAGAGCGCGGCGGAACGCAGACGCGATAGGATCGCTCGGAGAGCCGCTCCAGCGTGACGAATGTGCCGGGTTTGACCGCGTGGTGGCGGTAGAATCGTCCGATCAGCCCCCGGCAGCGCAGGAACCCGCGCGGTTTGCCGGTGTCCTTGTCGCTTCCGATGTCGGTGCGGGTGACTTCGTTGAGGCCGTCAAGACGCAGGTCGAACCCCTTTTGAGCGCCTCCGTTGCCGTTGGCATGGCCGTTGCACCGGGAGCCTCCGATGACATCGCCGGGGAAGAAATCGAGGTGGTCCTTCACGTACAGGTGATTGTTTCTGAGGTTGCCCTCCGTGACCCGGATGAGCCGTTTCTTGTCCGCTGCGCTGCCGCTCACGGTGCCGGTCCTCCATGTTAGGGTTGGGTTTGCAGCTTAACGAGGGTCGGCGAAATCGACAAGGGGGCGGGCTGCTCGCCTCCTTGGGCAAATCTCACAGGCGCGCCCTGCGGTGGTTTCGAGGGAGCCGGATGGAACCGTTTCCCGACAGGCGCGGCCAAGGATGTCGCGCGTCGCTTCGATCGCGCCCGTTGCAGACCGTTGCGCGGCTCCGAACCGGACAAGGGGCGCGTCAACCCCGCGCAGGCGCGGGGCCAAGGCGCTTCGCAAAGACCCTGGATTCCCGCCTGCGCGGGAATGACGGAAGTCGATCTCCGCCTGCGCGGGAATGACGAGCGTCGCCTTTCACCACGGACGGTCAATCGTACGCATCATGGCAGGCCGCGCAGGTGTCGCTGATCTGCTTTCGCAGGCTCTTGAGTTCCTCTTCGGAAGCGCCGGCTTTCTTATCCGCCTCGGCGGCGAGTTTTAAGGAGAGGTCGCGGACCTGTCCGGCCCAGGTCTTGTAGTCGGTCTTGTCCTTGTTGAACGTGTTGACGTTGGCAAGTTCCGCGAGGACGTCGGCGTGCATGGCGAGCTTCTTGAGACGATCCTTGACCGCCGTGTCCTTGAGCAGCTCGTCGATGGCCTTGAAATGCAGCTCCTGCCCTTCCATCAGGTGTTCCAGCTCGCTGACGGGTTTGAAGGACGCGGCAGCGGAGGCAGGAGGGGTCTGCGACGGCGCGGGGTTGGTTGGCGCGGGGTTGGTTGGCGCGGGGTTGGATGGTGCGGGGTTGGATGGTGCGGCCTGCGGCAGGCTGGCGGCGCGCTGCACCCAGACCAGGCAGGCCAGCGTGGTTACGATTCCCCCGATCAGAACGGCTTTTTTCATCGTGTGTAGCTCCAGGAAACGAATGGATCGCTTACTCCGGTCTCAACGCGGTCTCCCGCCTCGTCATTGCCTTTGAGTTTTCGGAACGTGTGCGTAGTTGTCAACTCGAGCCCCGCGCTGGAATCGCCGCGGGGCGAAGCGAAGGCGCCTGGCCGCCGACCCGCGTGCCCCCGTTCCAAACCCGTAGCGCAAGCGAGGGAGTCGTGCCGCCCGATGCGCGCAGCATTCCCTCGCTGGCGCGTCGGGTTCTGGGATGAAGGCTCGGCACAGGCTGAGACCATGCGGGCGGAGCGTCCGTTCAGGTCAAGGGTCCGTGCGGGTCAAGAGACCGCGCGGGTCAACAGCCTCTGGCGCAAGTTCGGGGATGCGATCCTCGACTTGTTGTCCCCGCCCAAACGCTGACGAATCACCGGCAGGAAAGCCGGTGTCCCACTTGGAAAGCCGGTGTCCCACTCGGAAAGCCGGTGTCCCACATGGAAAGCCGGTGTCTCACATGGAAAGCCGGTGCCCCGCACGGAAATGTCTTTCACCGCGCAAGTCAGGCGACGGCGCGCGTCAAGAGTCCTCGGCTCGCCAAGCTTGCTCCTTCCTGCGCGCTTGCTCAGCCGTCCAGCCGCAACGGATCCGTGCCCGATTCCTCGCAGTGCCTCGCCCAAAGGGAGACGTAGGATTTTGCCTCGTGTGCGAGGCTCCCCAATCCCAGCAGTTGCTGCACCGCTAGTACGGTCGCTGCATCGGGGCCTTCGATTTCGACATGGGTTCCCAAATGTGGGAGCGTGTCGAGCTCCACGCGGCAGCCGCGCAGGCTGAAGCTCTCCCGCCGCTTCTGGTAGCGCAGCCTCGGGGCGTAGCCGAGCAGCCGCAGGGCCAGGTCCGCCGTCTCCGCATCCGTGATCCGCAGCTCTGCTTCCTCCCGCGATTTCAGCGGCCCGTGTTCGGGCGGTCCTTTCACGGTCAGCGTGATTTCACCCGGCTGCGGCCCGGCGGGGCAGGAAGTTCTGATCCTCAGTCCGATATCCCGCCGCCGCAGCGATCCGTCCGCCAGGTCGTAGATGCAGTCGGTTTCAACGTGCTCGCCAAGAAAAACGGCATGATGGGCGCGCAGCGCGGTGCGAACCGCATCGAGTGAATCGACTTTGAGCTTGGTTTCGATCTCCAGCGCCATGAAACCTCTCCGGATTGAACAGGCACGGTTGGCGCGACGCGGACGGGCGAACTCACGCGACCGCAAGGAATCGACCAACCGACCCATGTGCGTCGGACACACGGGTCCGCTGCTGCGGACCCGTGCCACCCGCTTCGTGCCGCGCAGGCGGGCCGTCCACGCTGCTTTCGGCGCTAGCCAACTTCCGATCCAGCTTGGCGTGGAGCGGGAGGGGCCTGGTTCGCAGCACGGTTGCATTGGCTAGGTGGCTCCCCGGCGTTTTCTGCTTGCTCCTGCCATGCAACCGCCTTAGAATCCCATGCAACAGCGTGGAGTTCAAGGGTCCGCGTTGCGGACCTCGACCACGGGGAGGCTATCTTCGCAGAGGGGATCGCAATCAGCCTGCAACCGGCTTCCGCTCTCGACGGCAGCGTGCTGATGCTCAACGCGCATTACTTGGCGCTGCGCATCATCAGCGTGCGTCGGGCGCTGTCCCTGCTTTTCAAGCGACTGGCGGACGAGCGCCCCGCCGCGGAAATCATCCACGTCGAGGGTGGGAAGTATGTCTCGTATGACTTCGCCGACTGGGCGGAGCTGAGCACCTTCCGCGCGCAGTTCGAGCTGGAGCGTTACGACTGGATCCGCACCGTGCGCTCGCCGATCGCCGCGCCGAAGATCATCCGCGTGCTCTCGTATTCGCGCATGCCGCGGCACCAGATCAAGTTCAACCGCCGCAACCTCTTCGCGCGCGACGAAAACACCTGCCAGTACTGCGGGCGCAAGTTCCACACCAAGGACCTCAGCCTGGATCACGTGATCCCGCGCTCGCGCGGCGGCTCGAACACATGGGAGAACATTGTCTGCGCCTGCCTGCGCTGCAACGTCCACAAGGGCGGACGCACGCCGGACGAGGCGCACATGCACCTGGTCCGCCGCCCGGCCAAGCCCGCGCGACATCCCATGCTGCACGTCAAGCTTTCGGACACGCGGTACGCCTCGTGGAAGCACTTCGTCAACGCAGCGTACTGGGATGTCGAGCTGACGTAGTCGTGGCGGGAGAGCGTGGTATCTGCTCGAACCGATCCGGCTCGGAGGGTTTCACGGAGTGCCGTGTGTTCCTGCGGTGTCGCCCGTGTGGCTCCGGTGCGGCACGGGTTGCTCGGGGTGGCACGGGTTGCTCGGGGTGGCACGAGTTGCTCGGGGTGGCACGGGTCCGCAGCAGCGGACCCGTGTGGCTGGCGATGCGGCATTCGTTGCCGCACTGCCACGGCCTGGCGAGTACGCCAGACCGTGCCACCCGCCCGCAGCGTTACCACCGTTTTCCGCACCGTTACCGTTCTTTCCCCCAGCGATGCCGCCGCTTCCCGCAGCCCTTGATTTCAGAGCATGAGGGCGCTGTATAATGCTTGGAGGAACCGGATCGGGGCGAGCGTCCTGCATCGAATGGAGGAGTGCGTCATCATGCGCCGTCGAGTATTCGCGTTCGTCTGGGGGGCATTGTTCCTCGCCGCGGGGCAGGCTGGGGCGCAGCAGCGCCTCGAGCTGGCCGACCTCAAGCAGTTGCAGCAGGCGTTCTGCGCCATGGCCGAGGAGCACCGCCCCAGCGTCGTTGCCATCCGCACGTACGATCTCGTCACCAAAGGTCCGCGCAACAAGGACGAACCCAAGGTCCTCAAGAAGCGCGACAACCACGGCACGGGGTTCATCCTCAGCCCCGACGGGCTGATCCTCACGAACAACCACGTCGTCCGCGGCGCGGGCCATATCCTTGCCATCCTGTACGACGGACGCGAGTTCGAAGCCGTCATCCGCGGCGCCGACGTGCGCAGCGACCTCGCCGTGCTGAAGATCGACGCGGAGCATCTCAAGGCCGTCCGTCTCGGCGACGCGGACCAGGTGAAGGTGGGGCAGTGGTCGGTGGTGATCGGCAGCCCGTTCGGACTTGCGGCCGTGAGAGGTGAAAGCTCGGTGACGTTCGGCACGGTGAGCGCGCTGGGGCGCGACCTGACGGGGGACCTGACGGACGGACGCACGGCAAACGTGTACTACTACGGCGGACTGATCGAGACCTCGGCGGCGGTGAACCCGGGCAACAGCGGCGGGCCTTTGTTCACGCTGGAGGGCGACGTGATCGGCGTGGTGACAGCGATCGCGTCGCGCAGCGGCGTCAGCGAGGGTCTGGGCTTTGCGGTTCCGGTGGATCGCTTCACCAAGCGGCTGCTCGATGAAATCAGAGAGGGGCGCGAGTTTCATTACGGCTACCTCGGCATTCAGCCGACGGACGATCTGCGGTCCTGGCCCGGTCCGCGCCCCGTGGAGCCTCCGCGGCACGTGGGCGGCGCCTTGATCGGGTATGTCGAACCGGGTCAGCCGGCGGCGATAGCCAACCTGCGCGAGAACGATCGCATCGTGTCGTTCAACGGCGAACTGGTGCGGAACTCCGATCACCTGGTTCGGCTCGTCGGTTTCACGCCCCCGGGAACAAAGGCGCCCGTGCGCTTCCTGCGCGACGGCGAAACGCGCGACACCCTCGTCGAAGTCGCCGACCGCGAACTGAGCACAAGAAAAATCGCCGAGCGGGAGGAGTAGCTCCACCCGCCCTTCCGAACCCGTAGCACCAGCCAGGGCACCGCCCCTTTTTCCTCACCTGTAGCGTAAGCGAGGGCGACTTTCCAGAGACCCTCAGGACCGCCCTCGCTTGCGCTTCGGGTTCTGATCACCGAGGGCCATTGCTCTCCACATCCTGGCGCTTCTATCCTCACCGCTTGCGGTCGCAGGCGGTCGCGGAGCGTTGCCGCCGCGCCGTGGAGGAGGACGCCAGTGAACCTGGACGGCGCGGGCATTGCGGTTTTCTGCAGCTCGAGCGAGGGCGCGGCGGAGGGATTTCGCCGCGCGACCGCGGAGCTGGCGGCGGCGCTGGCGCAGCGGCGGGCGGTCGTGATTTACGGCGGCGCCTCGGTGGGGCTCATGGGCGTGCTGGCCGATGCGGCGCTGGCGGCTCTGGGCCGCGTCGTCGGCGTGATTCCCCATCAGCTTGCGGAGAAAGAAATCGCGCACGCCGGGCTGACGGAACTGGTCATCGTCCACACCATGCACGAGCGCAAGACGATCATGTCCCAGCGCGCGGCCGGGTACATCGTCCTTCCCGGCGGGTTCGGCACCTACGAGGAGTTTCTCGAAGTCGTCACCTGGAAGCAGCTCGCGCTGCACGCCAAGCCGATCATCCTGGTAAACCTCGACGGCTTTTACGACCCACTGCTGGCGCAGGTGGACCGGGCGATCCGCGAGCAGCTTATCAAACCGGCTTACCGCGGCTTGTTCGACGTTGCCGCAAACGTGCCGCAGGCGCTCGCGCTGTTGGATCGCGCCGAACCCCGGCTTTCAACGGGCGAAGGAAAGTGGTTCTAAATGGAAGCTCGCTGAAGGGAAACCGGGTGGCGCACCTCCGCGGCAGGTCGAGTGGCCCGTATCGGCTGCTGCCGAGCCGGGACAACCCCCGGTCCCGCCAACCGCCGCCCCCGCCGCCCGCTGGCTGCGCGATTTTCGTCATCCGGACGCTCAGGCGGTGCAGCCGATCGAAAAGTCGCGCCCCAAGCAGCCCCATCCAAGGCTACGGGTAGCGGCGAGGGCCGCCCCATGTGCGCAAACTCGCGCGAATCGTCAGACGGTGTGCGCCAAGGTGTGCCGCTACCTGGCTGCCGCGGCCGCGTGAGCCTGTTTTCGCTTCGTCGTTTCCGCGGCCGCAATAAGCCTGTCAAACCGCTTGATCTGGAAATCCAGCGACCGGATGGCCACCTCGGATTTCGCGGTCTTGGGTTTGGCTTTCAAGAGTTCATTCTTGCGGTCGATCAGCGACTGCCGCTCCGCGCGGCCGCCGACCAGCATCGCATCCGCGGCCTTGCCGGCTTGCGCATCCTCAGCGGCGAAGCGCGCATGCAAAACGTTCCACAACTCGTGGGCCTTGCGCGTGGTTTCTGTGGAGGCGAACGCCAGCCCCTTGCCCTTCGGATCGAACTCGGAGACATGCGCCTGCACCCAATCGAGGAGTTCGCCGCAGGCACTGGCGGTCTCCGTCCGCTCCTGCCTTGCAGCGGCCAGCCCGGGCTCGTCCATCCCCAGTGCAGCCCTCACTCGCTGGGGCAGAGGCGCCGGCGTCTCGCCCGGCAGGGTCGGCGCATTGACGACCACGTTCTCGAACTCCGTGGTCGCGGCCGCGGCGGCTTGCGACACGGCGCCGCCGCGCCAAGGCTCAACGAGTTTCGCGCGGGCCGCCACCTGTTCCGCGTCGCGCCAGGCGTCCGCCTCCTGCGCCCACAGCGATTCCGTTCCGCACACAGCGTCAAACTCGGCGTCCGTCTTCTGCCATGCCTTGTACGCCTTCCACACGTCCGTCACATACGCCTGAGCCGCGGGATCCAGCCTCTTGACCTCCGCGCCCGCGGCGGCGTTGCGAAGGTAGTTGACCACATCCTCGACCTCAGTAGGAGGATGTGCCTCGCACCCGATCAGGAGACCCAAGCCCAACGACCACAGGGGCATGGCCCCGCGGGCCAGCCGACGACGGTCTGATCGACCACGCTCTGTTGTTCGCACCGGATTTCCTCTGTTCATGGCCGGCCCTCCGCTTCAGGAACCCAGGAAGAACGTCTCGACGACCTTGATCGCAATTCCCATCAGCGCGCCGCCCGCGATGATCCCGCCGCAGATCGGCTCCATGTTCTCGACAAAAAGCTTGTGGGGCAGACTCTCCGGGTGCTTAAGCAGCTTGCCCAGCAGCCAGAAGAAAAACGCGCCGGCGAACATCGCGAAGCAGGTCTGGAAGGAAATCACGAACGCCAGGCCGATCCCGACCGCGGAGACGGGCAGCCGCCCCTTCATGCGGATCTGCGCGACTTCGATGGCGATGCCCGCCATGGCGCCCACGATGGCCGCGACAAGCGCCGACTGCGGCAGCTCGCTGATTCCCCGCGTCAGCAACTCGGCGACGGCCTTCCAGACGATGGCCGAAGGCATGGAGTACTGCTCGGTCACCAGCCCCTGCGGATCGTCCTTCAAGAACAGCGCGTAGAACACGGGCACGGCCGCCAGCGACCCCGCGATGATGCCCAGCACATGACCGACCGCCTGCTGACGGGGCTTGGCGCCCAGCATGTACCCGGGCTTGATGTCCATGAGCAGGTTCGACGCATTGCTCGTGACCTCTCCGGTAATGCTGGCCGAAACGATGTTCGTCCCGATGTTGCGCGGAGCGATGGCGGCGAAGGTGACCTGCGTGAGCTTGGCGAGCGCCCCGATCGGCGTGATCGACGTCAAGGCGGTCGAGTGCGCCGCGATCAGCGTGAAGATCAGGACCAGCGGAATCGCCACAATGGCCTGCCAGACCGCCACCTCAAAGAAGTGGTTCGCAAGATACACGACCACGGCGCCGACGAGCGGGATGCCGACGAGAAAGACCCCCATCGGAAGCTCGATGTGCTTGAGGCAATCCGGTCCGCCCTTCTTGCCGCCCAGCACGCCGGAAAACGCGCCGATGAGCATCGCGGGCTTGCTGAAGAACGCCAGAAGGCTGGCCGTCGTCATCATCGCGACGCCGCCCCACAGCGCCCAGATGGTCACGCGGCGAAAGCCAAAAATGAGATCCCCGTCCGCGCCCACGGCGCCGAACACGTCGCCATGCTGAATCGCCCACGGCGCCAGGATGCAGTAGTTGATGAGCGCGCCAATCAGCAGGGAGATGCCGGTGCGAATGCCGGACAGCCCGCCCGCCGCGAACATGACGTTGTCCGGCTCGATGCTGACCGTCAGTTCCTCCAGCTTCGTTCCCAGGATTCGCGGCGCCAGACCCAGCCGGGAAAGAATCGGCGCTTCCAACGCGCCCGGCAGCGTCAGCCTCTCCAGTTTGAAATGCTTGAGAATCTCTCCCCCCTCGACGAAAAACTTGAACAGGGCGGAGATAATCCCGAACCCCGCGAGAATCTTGGCCTTGAACAGCCCGCTCCCCGCGTCGCTCGTGTGCAGCGCGTCCATCACGATGCCCGCGGCGCGTCCCTCGGGAAACGGGTGCTGCTCGTCATTGATGAAACGCCGCTTGAGCGGAAACGCGAACAGCACCCCCAGCACCGAGATCGCCGTGACCCACACGAACGTCGTGGACATGGGGATCACCTTGTTGGTGATCATCATGTACGCGGCCATGCTGGAAATCAGCGGGCCGGTCATGTACCCGGCGGCCGTGGCGATGGACTGCATGGCGTTGTTTTCGAGGATGGTGAATTCGGAGGTTCGAAACGTGGTATGAATGAACTTGAACATGGCGAAGGCGAGGATGACGGAGGTAATGCCCACGCCCAGCGTCCACCCCGTCTTCATGCCTACGTAGAGGTTGGTCAGCGACAGCGCGCCGCCGATCACCATGCCCGACAGCCCCGAACGCCACGTGAGCTGGGGCATGTCGCCGCGGTACACGTTCTCCAGCCACCATCGGTCCTTCTCCTCGACCGACATCGTGCGGATCTGTTCTTCGGAAAGCTGTAAGATGGCCATGCCGTGCTCCGTGGTCGACGGGGAGAAGAGCGACGCCGCGCGCGTCGCCGCCGCTGCCCGGCGAGGAGTTTAGGAAATGCTCGCGCCCCCCGCAACGTGAGACGCCCTTCGACGAAGTGCATTTCGGGCGCGCCCGGAAATCCGGGCGAAGCGATTGCAAGGTCGGCGCTACCGGCGTTCATGGCAGGGCCATCGGGAGACCGCGATTGGGTCTTGCCAACTCCCGCGAAGAGAGGGGCGCACGCGGCGGCGGCATCCAGGCACAGCATTGGCAGCGCATGACCGGCATCAGCCGGTCGGTGTTTGCCACCAACTCCAGTTGGTGGGCAGGATGTTCGCGGAATAATGGAGCCGGCTTCAGCCGGACTTTCCGCAGGGACCGAACGCATCCACACCAAGCCCGGCTGAAGCCGGCTAGAGACAAGAGAGGGCTGCACGCCTTCCACCAACTGAAGTTGGTGGCAAACGCTGGTCGGCTGAAGCCGACCGCCGATCGGCACTGCCTGATTGGGCGGGCCAAGAACTCCGGGCGAGTCGGCAAAACCGAAGTGCCGACCCACGATGGCGCTGCCAGAAACTTCGAGCGCGCAGGCCTTGCGATCGCTTTGGCCGGGTTTCTGGGCACACTTCGCAATTCCCCGGCCGCGCCGTCCAATTGCACGCTACCTGCAGTTCGTACAGAATCGCCCATGATTGATGGAGGTTGCCCGCCCGGGGCAAAAACGAGACCTCTGGGAAGGAGTCGAGGTGATGAAAGCGATCGTCCGCTTGTGTTCAGCCGCCGTGTTTGCTTTGACCCCTGCCGCGCTCGGCCGGGCCGCCGATCCGCCGCGCGACCATGACATCACCCTCGACGACTACTTCACCCTCGGCGTCATCACCGACGCCGTCCTCTCGCCGGACGGGCAGTTTGTCGCCTACGTCGAATCCCGCTGGGAGCCGCCGGCCGAGACGCGCAACGCCGACCTCTGGGTGGTGAGCGTGCAGTCGAAGGAGGTTCGCCGGCTCACGTTCGAGACCGGCGGCGACGGCTCGCCCGCCTGGAGCCCGGACTCCAAGTCCATCTACTTCACCGCGTCGCGCAAGCGCGAGCCGGCCGACCCCCCTTACAACGGCAGGACGCAGGTGTGGCGCATCGGTCTGGAAGGCGGCGAGCCGTTTCCCGTCACGCGGCTGCCCGACGGCGTCGGCGGGTTTCAGCTCGCTCACGACGGACGCTCGCTCTACTACACCCAATCGAAGAAGAAGACCGACGACCTCTGGAAATCCCTCAAGGAGAAGTACGACAAGCTCGATTACGGCCACGGGGTCGAGAGCTTCTCGCAGATCTGGAAGCTCGACCTGGTCAACTGGCGCAGCGAGAAGCTCGTGGACGAGCAGCGCGTCATCACCGCGTGGTCCGTCACACGGGATGAGCGGCGCATCGCCATGGTGACCACGCCCGCGGAGGAGGCCATTCACAACGAGGGCTGGTCTCGCGTGGACGTGTACGACGCAAGGACGAAGAAGACGGTCACGCTGCCGGACAAGCTGTGGCGCGCCGACGCGCCCTCGCCCTACGGCTGGCTCCTCTCCCCGACCTGGTCGGACGACGGGGCGGCGCTGGCCTTCCGCATCGACTTCGACGGCTATCCCGGCGAGGCGTTCGTGGCGCAGTTCGCCGACGACGGCTCTGCGACGACGTGGAAGCTGACGCGCCCCGGCGAGGTCACGCTGGCGCACGAGCACATGGAGTGGCTGCCCGGCAAGCGCGATCTGGCGTTTTGCGCCGAGGACCACGCGCGGGAGCGCGTGTACTGCGTGAGCGATCTGAAGGACGGCAAGCAGGGCAAGCCGCTGGTGCTGACGCCGGGCGACGTGGCAATCGATCACTTCAGCCTGGCAAGCTCCGGCGATCGAATCGTCGTGGTGATGAACGCGCTCACGCATCCGCAGGACCTGTTCATGGTCTCCGGCGGCGGTGAGGGCACGAAGTTCGACCGCCTCACGCGCATCAACCCGCAGGTGGACTCGTGGAAGCTGCCGAAGATCGAAATCGCCAGGTGGAAAGCGCCGGACGGCAGCGACGTCGAGGGCGTGCTGGAGCTGCCGCCCCACTACGAGCCGGGCATGAAGCTGCCGATGGCTGTCGAGATTCACGGTGGACCGACTTCCTCGACGCGGTTCATGTTCCAGTATTGGATTTACGGGCGAACGCTGCTGCCCGCGCGCGGCTGGGCCCTGCTCTCGCCGAATTACCGCGGCTCCACCGGCTACGGCGACAAGTTCCTTACGGACCTCGTCGGGCATGAGAACCAGATCGAGGTGGCGGACATCCTCGCGGGCGTGGATGCGATGGTGGAACGCGGCCTCGCCGATCCCGATCGCCTCGCCGTCATGGGCTGGAGCAACGGCGGGTACCTGACCAACTGCCTCATCACGCATACCGACCGCTTCAAGGCCGCCAGCAGCGGCGCGGGCGTTTTCGACATGGCGCTGCAGTGGCTCGCGGAGGACACGCCGGGGCACGTCATCAACTACATGCAGGGTTTCCCGTGGAATCAGACGGAGGCGATGAAGCGCGCGTCGGCGCTGTATGCCATCGACAAGGTCAAGACGCCGACGCTGATCCACGTGGGCGAAAAGGACGAGCGATGCCCGCCGGAGCACAGCCGCGGGCTGTACCGCGCGCTGCACCAGTATCTCCACGTCCCCTGTGAACTTGTCGTTTATCCCGGCGAGCCGCACGGGCTGACCAAGTACACGCACCGCAAGGCGAAGATGGAATGGGACCTCGCCTGGCTCGATCACTACGTGCTGGAAAAGCACGAGGACGAGCCGGCCGCTCCCAAACCCCCGTCGCCGTTGGGGATGCGGTAGCTTAGCGCTGCTGAAGGACTGCGACGTAGAGAACCCCGGCCGCGCCCCTGACGCCGCAGGTGCGCTGCTGCGAACGGGTGGCACGGTCTGGCGTACTCGCCAGGCCGTGGCGAAGGGGGTGACCTTCGCCGCTCCGTAGGCACCACGGGTCCGCTGCTGCGGACCCGTGCCACCCAATGCTCACTGCTTTCCCCCGCACCGCGGCTTCCCCCTGCACCGCGGCCTTCCGCCGCGGCGCGCCGCTTGCGCCTGCAGCGCTCCGTCCATGCCGGCCAACCCGCCGGGTCAAGTCAAACGACGCCGTTTCCGAAGAATTACAGGAGACTCGTTCGCTCGTCGGCGACACAGGCTGCCCTGCAGAGCTGTCCGTCTGCCGGCGGCGCGAACTTCCGATCGTCGGCGGCGGAGGTATGGAGTGACTCGGCCCTGCGTGGATGTCGTGGTGGAGGGACCCGGCGAAAGGCCGGACGTTCTCCGCGCCCTGCGCCGAATTGAGGCCGACTACACCGTCCGTCGGGCCGAGGACCTGACGGTCGAGGCGATGCTCGGGCGCGATCCTTCCCATGCCCGGCTGGTGTTCACCTCCGCGGAGGCTCTGCCGCGCCGAATGGCGCAACTGGCCGACGCACGACACCACGCCTGCGCGACGCTGCTGGTTTGCGAAGAGGCGACCGCGGAGACGGCGGCGCCGCCCTGCCCCGCGCCCGCGCTGATTACGGTCACCGGTCCGCTCTCGGTTGACTCGCTCCTCCAGCGGCTCTCCGTCATGGTGACGCTGCGCGAAACGCTGATCGCGGTTCACGCACAGCTCGAAAACGCCCGCCTGGAACAAGCGACGTGGCTGGCGCGTCTTCGCATGCTGGATGAGGAGCTGGTGCTGGCCGAGCAGGTGCAGCGCGAGCTGCTTCCCACGAAGATCCCGCAGGTGCGCGGCGCGCGGCTGCACACTTTTTTCGCCCCGGCGGACCGCATCAGCGGCGATTTCTACGACGTGTTCCGCCTCGATGAGACGCGCATCGGCATCGCCGTCGCCGACGCCACGGGGCACGGTGTCCCGGCCGCGCTGATGACCGCGCTGCTGAAGCGCTCGCTGCGCGGCAAGGAGATCACGCCGCAGGGCTACCGGATTCTGCAGCCGGATGAAGTCCTGCAGCGGCTCAACGGCGACCTGATCGAGTTGGGCGCGTCGCAGAGCCAGTACGTGGCGGCGCTGTACGCCATCTACGACGAACTCACGCGCGAGGTGCGCTGGGCGCGCGGCGGCGTTCCCTATCCGCTCCTGCTCTCCGGCGGCGGCGAGCCGCGTTGCTGCGTCAGCGCCGGCATTCTGCTCGGCGTCGAGGATCGCCCCCAGTTGGAAGTGGCGAGCCTCCGCCTTGCGCCGGGCGAGACTCTGCTTCTGCACACCGACGGGCTGGAAGCGCTGCTGGCCGCGAGACGGCGCACGACCGCGACGCAGGCCACGGATGCCACGGTCGGCGGTCGGGGCGAAGAGGCGGAAGGTCACAGCGCGTTCGTGCTTGCGCCCGGAGCCGCGCCCGCGCCGATGGAGCGGCGATTCGGAGCGTGGCGCGAGTTGCGCCTGCGCACCCGCGTAACCGACTGGGACGTGGACGACATCACCGTCGTCGGCATCGAGGCCGCGTGAACATGCCCTGCGGCAGCGGGCTTGCACGACGGAGCCGGGTGCCGAGGTCTGGCGTGCTCGGCAGACGCTGGAATCGCGGTCCGCTGCGACACTCCGAATCCCCTGTTTCGGCAGGGGGATTTCCATGGAGAAAGCACGTCCCGGAGGTCCGTGCCACCCGCGATTCCCCGTGCCACCCGCGATTCCCCGTGCCACCCGCGATTCCCCGTGCCACCTGCGATTCGCCGTGCCACCTGCGATTCGCCCTGCAACACGCGATTCCCCGTGCCACCTGCGATTCGCCCTGCAACACGCGATTCCCCCTGCCACGCGCAGTGCTCCGTGCCAACCCGGGGCTTGCCCTTCCAGCACGCGATATCCCGTGCCGAAGCCCCGGGTGATCAGCCCGCTTTGCGGTCGAGCGTGCTAAGCTGGTTCCCGCGGTTCGAGGCCGGGCTGGCGGGCTTGTCATCCACCCTCCCTGCCTTAAACTGGTAAGGCTTGGAATCCGGGCGGACGCGACGGTTGCAGGAGAATCCCGTGAACGGCAACAAGACGGCGGTGGCGGCGCTGGGGGCGGGGGCGCTGGTGTGCGTGGTCGGGCTGGTGGGGACGCCCATGCTGGAGTCCGCGCAGCTTCGGGCGGACCGACAGGCCGAGCGGCATGTCGAAACCGCGCGACGGCTCCTGGCGAGCTACAACCCGGAGGCCGACCTGTCCGGCGCGCTGCTGGCGGACCTCGCGGGCCGCGAGGTTGACGTCCATCTCGACAAGAGTCCGGAGAAGCTTGACGACGCCGACTTCCAGACGATCTACGAGGGACAGCGCGACGCATCGGTGGAACTGTACAACTCGCAAGGCGACCGCCGGCCCAAGGGCGGCAACTCAACGCAAATCCGCGAGGGAGTCAAGGCGCATAAGGAGCTGGTGAAGGACAACCAGGGCGTCCTCAAGGCCGCCCTCGCGGAGGTGGATGCGGCGCTGAGCATCTCCATCGGCGACGCCTCAACCCGCTCGAACCCGGCGGCGAACCGGCTGAAGGGCGCGATCCAGTACGAGCAGGCGAGAACGACGGCGCGCGGCGCGACGCTGCACCGTTCGGGCATGGCGCCGCTGCTGAGCGCGCTAAGCTCGCTCAACGAGCAGGCGCGAATCGTGGCGCCCCGCACGGCGCTGCTCTCCACCAGCGGCGTGGACGCGCAGATCGCCAAGGTCGATGGCGAAATCGAATCCCGCCAGAAGGACCTCGCTGCGATTACTGCCGAATGGCAGACCCTCCAGACGCAGGTCAAGGATCACGAAGCCAAGCTGGCTTCCGCCCGGCAGACGGCGGAAACGGAGCGGCTGGCGTTCGAGGCCGTCGCCTCGCGCGGCATGGACTTCGCCAAACCCGACGCGCTGGATCAGTTTCAGAAGGAGCATTCGGCCCATTCCGAGAAGTATCGCCAGGCGGTTCGCGCCGCGCAGGAGGCGGAGTTTGGCGTGTATCCAAAGGCCCTGATCGATCAGAGCGGCGACTACCTCAAGGGTCGGCTCCTGGAGAATGGCGGCGCCGAGCCGCAGACGCAGCAGCTCGGGCTGAGCCACTATCAGGCGGAGTTCGAGCGCGCGGACGCGGCGAAGAAGCTGGCCGAGCAGTCGCTGGCCGACCTGCGCGAACAGCGCGTTCGGATGAAGAGCACGCGCGACGCGATGGAGGCCGATCAAGGTCAGGCGACCGAGGAGCTCAAGGCCATTCAAGGAAAGGCGGGCGAAGTGCTTGCGGCCATCAAGGCTGCTGATGCCGCCGCCACCGCCGCGGAATCCGCCGCCGTCGCCGCGTTCACGCAGGCGGCCGCGTCGTTCAAGGCGGGGCTGGATGGGGCAGTGTCCATCATGAGCGCCGCCGCCGAGCGCACGCGCGACATCTCTCCCGAAGCCGCCGCGAACTCGGCATTCACCAAGATCAGCCAGAGCGGACAAAGCGTGTACCACATTGCCACCGAGCAAGCCGAATCGCTTGCCGGGGCGGCGTGGATCCACCAGCAGGCGTATGCCGCGTCGCAGGACGCCGCGGCGCTGATCGAGAAAGCCGCGGCCGCGCTGTCGCTCCCGGCGGATGCGGCGGGCGCCTTCGCGGATGCGGCGGCGAAAGCCAACCAGACCGGCGTGGACACCGCTCGCAAGGCGGCCGAGGTGCTGCAGCGCAGCCACGAGCAGGTGGGCGGACACTGGACCGTCGCGGCGGAGCTGGCCGGCACGGGTTACCTGTTCGTCCTCTTCGGGGACCAGGCCATGCTGGCGGACGTGAAGGCGAACTACCGCAACGCGCTGGACGGCCGCGACGACGAGCCGCTGACACGGCCCCTCAAGGAGCGGCTGGACTACCTTGAAAAGCGGTAGCGGGCAGCCGGTCGTCCGATCCGGAGTCGGGTGACCTGCCCGGGGACCGGCATCCGGCGTCCGTATCCTCCGGTCAGTCCGTTCTTGGCAGGGTCGCTACAGGTTTTTGACATCACAGCCCCCGGCATCAACAATCATGCGGTTCGGGCGTACTCGAAGGAACTCACAGGCGTGTTGATCCAGCTTCTCAAATGCAAGATTCACCAGGCGTGCGTGACCGACGCCGACCTCAGTTATGAGGGCAGCCTCGGCATCGACGCCGAGCTGATGGACCTGATCGGCCTGCGGACCTACGAGAAAATCCTCGTGGGGAACATGAGCACGGGCGACCGATTCGAGACGTACGCCATCCGCGAGGCGCCGGGGTCGCGGCGGATCGTGCTGAACGGCGCCACCGCCCGGCTCGGGGCGCGCGGCGACCGAGTCATCATCATGGCCTTCGGCTGGCATCGGGAGGCGGACCTGCGGGGTGCGACGCCTGAGCCTCGGGTGATCCGTCTCGACGAGGAGAACAACATCGTTGCGGCGTCCGGCTTCGAAGGTTCGCCGGAGCCGCTGAGCTACTCGGCCGAGTAGTGCCGGCGCCGGAAAGATCGGCGCACCCCTGCCGTCGTGCGAGACGCTGTCCGACAGCCATCGTCCTTCCGCACCCCGGACCCCTGTGTCCTGCCGGACGTCTCCCTCGCTGGCGCCTCGGGTTCTGAAGGGCGCGCTGCCGCGCACTGGACTCGCAGCGCTGCCGGCCCACGGCGATCGCGCTGCACTGCTCAACCGGGCGGCTGAACCTGCCGACGCTTCATGAAGAAGACCTCGCGTCCGCGATCGCGATACTCGACGCGGTCCATGTAGGCGCGCATGAGCATGATGCCCCGTCCGCTGGGGACGGAAATCCGCTCCGGCGCCGTCGGGTCCGGGACGGCCTCCGGGTCGAAGCCCGGGCCTTCGTCGCGGATGATGAAGCAGGCCTTGTCCTCGTTGATGCCGTAGCGGATGACGACTTTCTTGCAGGGGTCGCAGCGGTTGCCGTGCTTGACGGCATTGGTGAGGGATTCCTCGAGCGTGAGCTTGATGGCGAAGGTGGTTTCGTTGCAGTAGCCGCAGCGGCGCAGCTCGCGGAGAATGTCGGCTTCGGGTTTCTTAGCCTCCTCGAGGCTGCTGGGAAACTCGACCTCCACGTAGGTGCTTTCGTTATCGGGGTCCACGCACCGCGTCATGACCGTCCTCGCGGATGGGCGAACGGACCGGCGCCGCCCAGGGTTCATCCGAAAGCCGCCAGGGCGCCCGCCTCGTCGTCGTGGATCTCGAAGACGTGGTTCAGCCGCGTGATCTTGAAAACCTCGTAAATCTGCGGAATGATGCCCGCCAGCTTGAGCGTCCCGCGACCCTCCTGCACCTTCTGCCGCAGCGTGATCAACATGCCCAGCGCGGCGCTGGTCATGTGCTCGACGTTGCGGAAGTTCAGGAGCAGCCGGATGCCGTCGTTGCGATCGATCAGACCGCTCAGCTCCTCCGAAATCTCGCTGATGACCAGCTCATCGAGGATCTTGCGGTCGGCAAACTCCACCACGGTCGCCCGACCGGTAGAACGAAGCGTGATATGGGATCTGGGTTCCGCCATCACAGGTCAATCCTGCCGCGACTTCGTGCAAGAAAAGACGATAACTTAGACGGTAAGTCTATGCCGCTCGCCGTGCAAGTCAATCGCGGCGGCGGCAGGCCCGATTGCGGAAGCCGTGCGACCGCATTCAACGGTTGGCCGGGCGCGCGGAGGGCCGGGCGCGCGGAGGGCCGGGCGCGCGGAGGGCCGGGCGCGCGGGTGGCACGGGTCCGCAGCAGCGGACCCGTGGAGCGAAAACGTGGGTCAATGGCTCAGTCACCACGGGACGGCGGGCAAGGCAAACTATGCCACGCCTGCCGGCCGTCAGAAGGCGGTTGTCTTGCGTTGGATCCTCGTGGTGCAAGGCGGCACTCGTCATTCCCGCGCCGGCGGGAATCGAACTCCGTCATTCCCGCAAAGGCGGGAATCCAGCGATAAGTTGAGAGGAGCCGTGGCTTCAGTGGTTCTCCCGGGCGGACTGGACCCCCGCCTGCTCGGGGGTGACCGTCCCCAGACTTGGTGTCGAGTTTCACCAAGGACTGCCAGGGACGCCGGCGAACCCGTTCGGACTTCCGACGGAGTTGGCACGGCCGGGCCAAAAGGCTCAAAGCGGCCCTCCAGGCGTTGCGGGGAGCAACGCGACGGCACGCGGGATGCTATAATCCTTACGAGACCCCTCAGGCGCGGTGTTTTGAAGGCTGGTCATTCGAGCATCATGAAATCCTCCGGTCGAGGCGGCTGGCTTTGGGTCGCTCTCATCCTGCTTGCGGTGCTGTTTCCCGCGCGCACGGCGTGGGCATGGGGACCGGCCACCCATGTCGAGATCGCCGGCGAGGTGCTGCGGAACCTGGGTCTGATCCCCGCGGCGATCGCCGTGCTGCTGGCGCGGCAGCGCGTCGCGTATTTGTACGGTGCGGTGGCGGCCGACATGGTGTTCGCCAAGCGCATGAGCCGCGTGCGGCAGTTCTGCCACCACTGGTCGACCGGGTTTCGCCTGCTGCAGCGCGCGGCCGCCGAGCCGGATCGCGCATTCGCCTACGGCTATCTTTCGCACCTTGCCGCGGACACGGTCGCGCACGGCAAGTACGTCCCGCGGCAGATCACGCTGACCGGGTGCACGATGAACTTCGGACATTTTTACTGGGAGCTGCGCGCGGACACGCTGGCCTCTGGCGACGCGTGGTTGAACCTGCGGACGGTGCTCGACGAGGATCACGACGCCCATCACCGCTCGCTGTCGCGGCAGCTGACGGGAACGTTCCTGCCCTACGCGCTGAACCGGCGGCTGTTCGAGGGCATGAACCAGACGGTGCTGCACCCCCTGCCGCGCCGCGCGGTCGAAACGATGGCCGATTACTCGCGGCATCCGCTCTCCAGCGATCTGGTATCGCGCTACCAGGGGGAATGCGTGGACCGCACGTTTGATCTGCTCAACCACCTGCAGTCCAGCGCCCTGCTGCGCGAAGACCCGAACGGCGCCACGGCGCTGACGCGCGTTCGCGTCGTTCGGCGCGATCTCAAACGCTTGAAGCGCCGCGGCCACGCCGTCGAACCCTACGCCCGCGAGCTGGCGGCGGCGCTTGGACCCGCGCCATCGAGCGATCTGCGGCGCGAGTCGACACCAGGCTCGGTGGGCTTTCCGGCATTCGCGCCGCATCAGACGGGCCGCGCGCCGACGGGCGATTCGATCCTGGCGCGCGGTTGAACGCCGCGCGCCCCGGAAATCCTGCGAAGCCGAGCCGACTCCGTGGCCTACTCATGCTCATACGCCCAGTCGCCGATCCGCTCGAGGCTGGCGCCGCCGAAGGTGTCGGGGTAGTTCTTGAGCGGCCAGTAGGTGAACGCGTCGAAGTCGAGCATTCCCGATGAGCATGGAACCCAGATGCTCCAGCGGTTTTCCTTCAAGGGGTCTTCCTGCGGCGTAGAGACTGGATCCGGCTTTTTCGCTTCCGGTGCGACGCGGTAGACGTACCGCGGATAGGCCTTCATCCCGGTCGTCGGAACATTGGGCAGATAGCCCGGCACGAGTTCCCCCAGCGAAGCCGGAGGGCGACCCTCCGCTTCTTCGAAGGCCTCGATCGCCTCAATCAGCGGTCGGCTGCGCTCCGCAAGGCGCGCAAAGCCCTCACGACGGAGGCTCCATCCCCATCGCGGGACGATCAGAAATGCGGCAACCCACGTGAGGCAGACCGCCAGGAGCGGTGCTGCCCATCGCCGCGCGCGCCCACTGCACATCGCCGCACAGGCCACGAACGCCGCGGGAAAGGCCACGCACGCCGGAATCCATGCCAAAAGTGCGACGCTCAGCAGGTCGCTCGACCCGTCCGGCGCGACGGCACGCGCCTCGGCGAACAAGCAGAGCACGCTCGCAAGTGCCGCGGGAAGCGCGCCTGCGAGCAGGCCGAACCGGAGAATAGAAGCCGTCAGCCCGGCCCGATGAGCGGGACGTTCCGTCGTCGATGGAAGCATGGGGAAGAAGAGATACCGGGGTCCCGCCAAGGACTCAAGCTTTACGGGAAACAGGAGGCGCGATCACGACCCCGAATGCAGCCCAAGCGGAGCGGGTTAGAAGGCGGCGCCCCGCCTCTCGCGGGGCGCACCCACGCCCGTCCGGGTTCTTCCCACTCCGCGAAGGCCGACGCCGGACTGAAGGCCGCGCAAGTGCGCGACTGTTAGCGCGCCCGCCCGGGACGGTATCCTCCCGACGCTAACGGCATTATCCTCGACCGGGAGGCGGGTCATGACTCTGCTGCACATCGTCATTCTCTCCGCGGTCGTGCTCGTCACGGCCTACGTCACGATGGGGCGCTTGCTGGCGCGGCTGTTGCGGCTGGATCCGGACGCGCGCACGCCCGCCGTGGCGCTGCGCGACGACGTGGACTATGCGCCGATCGAGTCGAAGACCCTGCTGAGCCAGCATTTCTCGGCCATCGCCGCGGCCGGGCCGATCGTCGGGCCGATCTTGGCGGGGGTGATGTTCGGCTGGCTGCCGGCGCTGGCGTGGATCCTGGTGGGATCGATCTTCATCGGCGGCGTACACGACATCACTTCGCTGACGGCGTCCATCCGCCACAAGGCGCGCTCCATCGCCGAGGTCGTGCGCGAGCACATGAGCCGCCGGTCGTATGTGCTGTTCATGATCTTCGTCTGGCTGGCGCTGGACTACATCATCGTGGCCTTCACCGACATCACGGCGTCGTCCTTCGTCGGCGATGTCACGCTGGAGAACGACCAGGTTGTCACCGGTGGGGGCATCGCCACGTCGTCCGTCCTTTACCTCATCCTGCCCGTCCTCATGGGCCTGCTGTTGCGTTACACAAAGCTGCGCCTGAACTGGGCGACGCTGATCTTCCTTCCGCTGGTGGGGCTGGCGATCTGGGCCGGGCAGAAGCTGCCGCTGAATCTCGCGGAACAACTGGGAGTGTCGCAGCTGGATTCTCGCAAAGTCTGGAACCTCCTGATCCTGGGCTACTGCTTCGTCGCCTCGCTCGTGCCGATGTGGTGCCTGCTTCAGCCGCGCGGGCACCTCGGCGGGTACTTCCTGTTCGTGTCGCTGGTGGGCGGGGCGCTAGGGCTGATTCTCGCGCACGAGCCGATCGCGTATCCGAGCTTCACGGGTTGGGAGGCGACGGCGGGAAAGCCCCTGCTGCCCATGCTCTTCATCACCATCGCGTGCGGCGCCTGCTCCGGGTTCCACTCGATCGTGGCCTCGGGCACGACCTCCAAGCAGCTTCGCAAGGAAACGGACGCGAAGCTGGTGGGGTATGGCGCGATGCTGATGGAGGGGATGGTCGCGGTGATCTCGCTGGCGTGTGTCATGCGGCTGGCACACGGCGATCCACTGCTGAAGAAGGATCCCAATTTTCTGTATGCCACGGGCATCGGCAGTTTTCTCAACGTCTTCGGCGTTCCGCTGGCGTTCGCCACGTCGTTCGCGCTGATGGCGTTTACCACATTTGTGTACGATACGCTCGACGTCTGCACGCGGCTGGGGCGGTACATTGTGGAAGAGCTGACCGGATGGCGGGGCCGGGGCGGGAAGGTCTTCGCCACGGTCGTGACGGTGGGCGCGCCGATCCCGTTCCTCATCCGGCAGACCGTCGACGCCTCCGGCAAAACCGTTCCGGCGTGGAAAGTGTTTTGGGAACTCTTCGGCGCCAGCAATCAGCTTCTGGCGGCGCTGACGCTGATCGGCGTGACGGTGTGGCTGTGGCAGACGCGGCGGCAGAAGTGGGTTTTTCTGCTTTGCGGGCTTCCGACGGTGATCATGTATGTGATGAGCACGTGGGCGCTGGTGCGCATCATCCGGCGCGAGCTGACGCCGTGGGCGATGCAGGGGTTCGCCTTCGGATCGCTGACGACGGTGGGCGTGGTGGCCGTCGTGCTTGTCGGTCTGGCGATGCTCATGCTGGTGGACGCGGTGCTGGTGTTTGTGGGTTCAACGGGAGGACCGCGCGGGGCGGAGGCGGTTGCGGCGTGAGCGAGCGTGGCGGAACTCGCAACCGGACTTGAGACCCGTCACCCCCGCGCAGGCGGGGGTCCGGTTCGCCCCGAGGAACCGGTGAATTCCTGCCACGTCACATGCAACAGACTGGATTCCCGCCTGCGCGGGAATGACGAGTGTTGGCTCTCGCCCAGCGCTGTCAGCCATGAGAATCAAGACCGCAAGAGTGGGATGGCGCCGATTCGTCCGGGCGGTCGCCATCGGCGTACTCCTCGGACTGGCGCTGATGGCGTTCATGTGGGTCGTGTACCTCTATTATGTGCCGCTGCTGCCGCGGTGGGTTCAGGTCGTGCTGCTGGCGACCTTGCTGGCGCTGACACAACGAACAAAGAGGTTGGCGGTTTGGCTGATCCAGCGATCCAAGGAGTTTCGCGATTCCGGGGACGACGACAGCCGCCATGATCCCAACAGGGGATCGCGCGACCGCCCGCCCGCGCATCACTCCACAAAGCGAGAACCAAGCATGAAAACGGAACAAGCAAAGTCTGAAGGCGCCTGCCTGCTGTGCGGGCAGCGGTTTTCCGGCAGGGCCATGACCCGGCATGTGCGCTCCTGCTACCCGAAGAATCCGCCGCCGGGCTAGCCCGCGCGGTGCGACCTCTTTTACATCGTCGTCAAGGGTTGGGGCTGGGGCGACTACTGGCTGCACCTGGGCGTGCCGGTGGACACTTCGTTGGAAGCCTTGGACGGCTTTCTGCGCGCCATCTGGCTGGAGTGCTGCGGACACATGAGCCAATTCGAGATCCGGAGGACGCGGTACAGCTCCGCCGGGCCGGACCAGATGCTTGCCGGCTCCCTGGCCGGCATCTTCGACGATTTCGGCGACGAGTCGATGGATGTGGCCGTCGGGGACGTGCTCGCGCAGGGGGAGGCGTTCCAGCATGAATACGACATGGGCACCACGACGGAACTGGAGCTGAAGGTCGCCGGTTGCTGGCCGGCGGTTTCGTCTTCGCACGCGTTGTCATCGCGCGGATCGTCTTCGGGCACGGCATCAACCGGCGCTGCCTCGTCGGGCGATGCTTCACCGGGCGCTGCGTCGCGCCGCACGGCCTCATCGGGCGCTTTATCAGCCGGCGCCGCATCCTCGCGAGCGGCATCAGACGGGCCGCGCCTGCGCATCGCCGGCAAAAGGCGGCGCCGAGCTCGACACGATCCCAAGACCATCCTCCTGCTGGCGCGCAACGATCCTCACCGGTTTGATTGCGTGAATTGCGGCGCCGAGGCGGTGAAGTTATGCCCGCAATGCGGTTGGAACGAACCGGCCTGGTATTGCAGCCAGTGCGGCCGCAAGCACCAGTGCGGTCATGAGTTCATGATGCCCATCGTCAATTCGCCGCGCATGGGCATGTGCGCCTACGTGGGCGAGCATGACCGCTGAGCCGGTACGGCCCTCCATCGCCTGCCATCGGTGAGGCTGGCGGAGCGGAATTCGCCCGGTCGGGCTGAGCGAAATCGCCGCGGCGAAGCGGCCCATTTAATTCGCCCCTTCGCGCGGCGGAGGCCGGTCGGATACAATCTGGCGGTGAGCAGCTTCGATGAACAGACAAGGAGCGGCGGAAACGTTGCCATCCGCCAGGCCGGGAAGTTCTTCATGCGCGACGACCCGGTGCATCAGACGCTGACGGAGATCACGCGCCGCCTTACGGAACTCGGTATCCCACACGCGGTTGTCGGGGGTATGGCGCTGGTGGCGCACGGTTACCTGCGGACGACGGTGGACGTGGATCTGCTGGTCACGCCTGAGGGCCTGAGAGCGATTCATGAGAAGCTGGAGGGAACGGGCTATGTGCCTCCGTTTGAAGGCAGCAAGAACCTGCGTGACACGCGCACGGGAGTGCGAATCGAGTTCATCGTGACCGGACAATTCCCCGGCGACGGCAAGCCGAAACCCGTGTCGTTTCCCGATCCCGCGGAGGCCTCCGTCATCGACGAAATGGATGGCGTGCGCTACGTCAACCTTCCGACGCTGATCGAGCTCAAGCTGGCATCAGGCATGACCAACCCCGGCCGCCTGCGCGATCTGGCGGATGTGCAGGAGTTGATACGGGTGCTGAAGCTGCCGAAGGAGTTCGGCGCGCGGTTGAATCCCTATGTGAGAGCGAAATTTGAGGATCTTTCCCACACCGTCTACAATGATCCGGCACAATGTGAGGAGTGAAGCGATATTCAAGAAGCACGATGTTGTCGCGCTGACGCAGAACCGCAACACTGAACAACTTCACGTCGGTGACCTCGGCGCTGTCGTTCATTGCTATAAGCGCGGAAAGACCTACGAAGTCGAATTTCTTGCTGGGCAGGGCCAGCACAAGGCTGTTGCAGCCATTCCTGCGACACAACTCATGCGGTTGAACTTGCTGTCGTTGACGGCGCGAGCGACCACCGAGAGGTTCGCCAATATGGACGACGCGCATCTCCACCAGCGAAACACTTGGAAGGACCGATTCTCCCATGAGCGCCGCTCCCGCTGAATTATTCTGTTCTGCACTTCTCTCCGGGGGCGCGATCTGCCCAGGCGAGACCCCGTTCCAATACCTCTCACGTTCGGAGCGCGCCCACGCCGTCTTGGCGCGGGAAACGCTGAATCGACTTTGGAAGGACTTTCCTCCTGCCTCCAAACAGCACCTTTACGCTAGGCTCACCGCCAAGGACGAATCCGCATTCGAAGCAGCCGTTTTTGAGCTCTACGTGCATGAAGTGTTTCGATCCCTTGGTTTTGACATCGAAGTGAATCCGCAGATTGACCAAGGGTTGACACCAGATTTTCGAGTTACCAACGCAAACTCGTTGTCCACTATCGTCGAATGCACCGTAATTCGCGAATCATCGGCGACCTCCAAACTTGCAAAGAGAATCCATCAGCTCAATATGGAGGCCTCACCGTTGATCACCGTGCAAGGATTCGCGGTTGGCTTGAGTTTGGCTGGAAGCAGAGTGTCCGACGCCAATCCGAGCGCTCGAAAGTTCGCGTTATTCTTGAATGATTGGTTCACTCAGGCTCGATACTCCACAATGGTGCCGAGGAGCCGGGACTATTGCGAACCAGAAGGTTGGAGGCTCAAGCTTTACCTGATTGACCTGAATAGTAATGAGAAGCTGGCGCAGGTGATCGCCGGACAGGCGTCGGCAGCGTGGACGGGCGACGTCGGGGAGGTGAAGCTAAGAGACGCCATTGCTGAAAAGGTAAGGCGATACAAGTCCTGTGAGCGCCTGGTAGTTGCGATTGCATTTAATGATTTCGCCAACTTGCCCGATTTAGAAGAGATCAAGAGTGTGTTGTATGGGGCAACTGACACAAGTAGAGACGGCTCGAAAACGAGCTCGATCTGGGATGATGCCGCAAGCGCCTTGGGCCAAAACCTCATTGGCGTGATGCTTGTTCCGGGCTGTTATCCGTCCGGGTTGAACGAGGCTGCTCCAAACCTCTGGGACAATCCGTATTTGCGCAAGGCCGAGCTATTGGTCCCATGGACGTTCAGCCGCTTCCCAGTGGAATAGGGTGGAATAGGATTGAGCGCTCGGAGAGCGTGCCGACAGGGATCCGCTACGCCTTCGCCGATCGCGTTCCGCTCGGCGGCGGCGCGCCCATCGTGCTTAAGACCATGACCGCCGGCTACACGCATGACGTCGACGCCTGCATCGCCGAGATTCAGAAACTCGCCCGCGCGGGGGAGGACGCCGTGCGCATGGCCGTGCCGACGGAGGCCGATACCGGCTTGAACCGGCCCTGCGCTCCCCACCTTCGTGCCTCGTGGTATAATGGCTGAAGATGAGCGAAGAACGTCCGCGAAATGTTGACCAGGTTTCCACCGCGCGGATGGATCGAAGGGTCTTCGAGTTCGGGACGCTCGACGACGGCGAGCGCGAGTACTGGCTTGGTCGAACCCCGGACGAGCGGCTCGAAGCAGCGGAGCTTCTTAGGCAGATCAATCATGACGACGCCGCGATTACCGGCCGACTTCAGAGAGTTTTTGAGTTCGCTGAACTTGGTGAAGGTTGAATACCTGCTGGCCGGGGGGTATACCATCCACTGCCGCGGAACGGCACCCCCTCAGGCATTTGAGAAATCGTATGCTTAAGTCGATTCTATTCCGTAACTTGCTCTCCTTTGGCCCAAATGAAACGAACTTGGAATTGGGGCCGTTGAATGTTCTCATCGGGCCGAACGGCTGCGGAAAGTCCAACGTACTGGAGGCGATGTATCTTCTGAGCCGGTTGCCGGCGGCCGGTCCTGAAGTTTCACTGCCAATCATTGACTGGATTTGGAAAGGCTCGGCAGTTGACGCGATCGCGCGGATCGAAGTTGTACTTGAGGGCATTGATCTGACGCGCGCTCCGTGTCTCCGGCACCGTCTCGACTTTCGATCAGCGGCTCAGCGGTTCACCGTCGAGGATGAATTGATTGAGGCTTCCCAGAAGACCGATCATCGGGCTCAACGTCCGTTCTTTTATTTTCACTACGAGCACGGTCGTGCATGGTTCGCCGGTGTCGAAAGCGATCGGAATCCGAAGCGATCACTGCGCCGCGAAGATCTCGATCCTGAACGATCGGTCCTTGCCCAGCGGAACGATCCGGACGAGTATCCTGAGATCGCACATATTCGAGCCGATTACGAAGGAATTCGTGCCTATCGAGATATTAACTTCGGTCCCAAATCGCCCACGCGTCAACCTCAGCGTACCGACCTGCCCTCACGCGCGCTCCTCGAAGACGGCTCAAATATCGGGCTCATTCTGAACCGTTTGCGGGCGCACAGAGAGTCGCGAACGAGACTGGAGGATTTGCTTAGGCGATTCTATCCCAGCGCTGAAGCCGTGGACGTCCGGATCGAGGGCGGCACCGTTCAGATATACCTGACTGAGAACCAATGGATTACGCCAGCCACGCGGCTGTCCGATGGCACGATGCGATGGCTTGCTCTGTTGGCGATATTGTTGGATCCCTCTCCTCCGAAGGTGGTTTGCCTTGATGAACCCGACCTTGGACTTCATCCGGACATTATCCCCGCACTATCCGATTTGTTGCAAGAGGCGAGCAAGCGAATGCAGATTATTGTGACGACCCATTCCGACGAGCTCGTCGATGCGTTGAGCGATCAACCGGAATCAATCGTCGTTTGCGAGAAGCAAGACGGGGCAACGACGCTGAATCGCCTCAACCGCGCGAATCTCCAAGTTTGGCTGGAAAAGTATCAACTTGGTGAACTCTGGAACAGCGGGCAAATTGGAGGGCGGCGATTTTGAGCTTGACAATATTCCTTGAGGGAGGCGGGCAGAGCAAGGATCTCCGCACTCGATGTCGAGAGGGTTTTCGAAACTTCCTCGGGAGGTTGAACCTTCCTCATAGCCCGAAGCTCGTCGCATGCGGCAGTCGTGCAGATGCATTCTCACGGCTAAGCACTGCCCTGATGGCAAATCCGGGCGGAGCCTATCTGTTGCTCGTTGACTCCGAGGATCGCGTCAATTCCGAGAACTCTGTTTGGCAGCACGTAAGCAACCGACCCGGGGATAACTGGGACCGTCCGGCCAATGCTTCTGAGAAACACCTTCATTTTATGGCCGTGTGCATGGAATCATGGCTTATTGCAGACCCCGAGTCCCTGGACCGATTCTATGGCCAGGGCTTTGCTTCGAGTCGCTTACCAAGCGCATCCGACTTGGAGGCGGTTGAGCGGTGGAAAGTATTCGAGGCACTTCGATCAGCAACCCAGCGCACGTCAAAGGGTAAATATACGAAGGGCAAAGCGTCCTTTGCTGCACTGGGTGCCGTGAATGTCATGGTTGTTCGTGAACAGATGCCGTTCTGCGCTCGGTTTGTAGATCAGCTAACAGCCGACACGTAGTCGCCCAGAGCGTTCTATGCCACCTCGTCATCCAACCCGTCAGGTCTTCGTCGGCTCCGTCCCGCTCGGCGGCGGGGCGCCGGTCGTGCTTCAGACCATGACGTCCGGGTACACCTACGAAATCGACAAGTGCATCGCGGAGATTCAGAAGCTCGCGCGGGCGGGCGCGGACCTCGTGCGCGTGGCCGTGCCGGAGAAGACCGATACGGAAGCGCTCAAGCACATTCTCCCCGCGTCGCCCGTGCCCATCGTCGCGGACGTGCACTTTCATTTTCAGCGGGCGCTGGAAGCCATCGAGGCCGGCGTGCACAAAATCCGCCTCAACCCCGGCAACATTCAGGACCGCAAGCAGGTGCTTCGCGTTATCGCCGCGTGCAAGGAGCGGCGCATCCCCATCCGCGTGGGCGTCAATGAGGGCGGCATCGTCGAGCGCCGCGACAAGGACGCCCGTGCCGAGGAGAAGGCCTCGCTCACGCAGGACTACGCCGGCGGGCTGATCCGCATCATGATCGAAAAGACCGAGGAATACCTGCGCATCTTCGACGAAGCCGACTACCACGACATCGTCATCTCCGCGAAGTCGATCGACCCGCGCATTGTGATCGACGCGTACACCGCGCTCTCGCAGCGCTTCGACTTTCCGCTGCACCTGGGCGTTACGCACGCCGGCCCGCCGGAGACGGGGCGCATCCGCAGCATTACCGCGCTGGGCACGCTGCTGGCCAACGGCATCGGCGACACGATCCGCATCTCTTACGCGGCCGACCCGGTGTTCGAAGTCGAGGACGGCAAGGAGCTTCTGTGCTGCCTGAGTCTTCGCAGCCGCACGGAGCCGGAGCTGATCGCCTGCCCCGCTTGCGGGCGGATCGAGGTGGACCTGTACACGCTGGTGACAGACGTGCGGCACAAGCTGGCGCAGGAGAAGCTTCCGCCGATCAAGCTCGCGGTGATGGGCTGCGTGGTCAACGGCCCGGGCGAGTGCGAAGGCGCGGACGTGGCCATCTTCGCGGGCAAGGGGAAGGGCATCATCTACGTGCAGGGCGAACAGAAGGCCATCGTGCCGACGGAGTCGATGCTCGACGCGCTGATGAGCGAGTGCCGGAGTTTCGCGGAGAAGGTCGCCCGCGGCGAAGCCACGCTGAAGAACGCGAGCGTGGACATCAAACCGCCGGACCCGCTGCCGAGAGGGGATGGCGGGGTGCCACTGAGGGTTATCCGGTAAGGTACGTCGGCGTTGTGGCGAGCTTGCGGCATACAATAGGGGGCGAGCCCGGTTTGAAGATTCGGGAAGTCATCAGGATAATTGAATCCGACGGTTGGTGCCTCGTGGCTACGAGGGGAAGCCATCGGCAATACAAACATCCAACCAAGCCCGGTCGTGTCACAGTCGCCGGCAAGCCATCGGACGAGCTTGCACCAGGCACACTGAACAGCATCCTGAAGCAAGCGGGACTCAAGGAGAAGTCGTGATGCGTTACGCCATCGTCATCGAGAAAGCAAACGGGAACTACTCTGCGTTCGTGCCCGACTTGCCGGGGTGCATCGCAACCGGCGCGACTCTTCAGGAAACGCAACAGGAAATCCGCAAAGTTATCCGATTTCATCTGGAAGGCCTTCGGGCCGACGGAATGGATGCACCGGAACCGACAAGCGTTTGCGAGTATGTGGAGGCGTGACGGAACTACTGGTGGTCGGCCGTGCTCCAACACGCCAAGCGATTCTCGACGAGAATGCTCGACGTCGTCGATCGCGCGTGGATCATCGACCCGAAACGCCGCATGCTGCACGACTTTCAGGCCGACGCCTCGCCGCTGGAGTACCCGGAAGACGACACCATCACCCATTACGCCGTGCTGCCGGATTTTTCCGGCAAGGTTCAGGAGTTGTTTGAAGGATAATCGCTGATGCCTGATTCAAGGCCGTGTCTTATCTGCGGGCACGAGCGTGCTCAGCAGACTCCCTTGCAATCTGTTGCATCTCTTGCGAACCCCACGACAGCGATGCTGCAGAACAATCTGGGAACGCTGAAATGCTGGTGTAAATGTTGCGGCCAATATGCCGTGTCGAGAGTGGCGGATCAGGCACTGCGAACGCCTGCCGGTCCCTCACAACCTGAGCTGCGCTCGCTCCAAGACCAACTGCGATCAAACGCGCATAAGCTCCAAGCCCTCATCGCAGAGCATCAATCTAGAAAACTACCGACGCCCTATCTCTTATTTGATGGGGAGTCGTTTCACGAGACATATCCGCTCGAACCCTTCACCGCCATCACATTTGAAGAATTCCTCAATCGTTGGCCATCCACCGTTGCCGACCGATTTGACCGAATCCTTCAAAATCTCGGTCGAGTCACTTCGCTCGGTCGGGGATTCCTTACGAACGATTCGACGCGCGACGACCTCCGACGCATGTGTTTCGCACCCGATGACGGAGAAGCACGCGGTTGTTTAAGTGCTCTGATTGAAGAGGGAGTTCTCCAAGAGCCACCAAACAGTCTAATGGTTGTGATTACCTCCAAGGGCTGGCGTCGTATTGACGAACTTGAGCGTACGCGGGCTAACCCCCGCCAGCCAGCCTTCGTTGCGATGTGGTTCGGGGATGACTCAGCGGCCGAGACTCAAGCATTCATGAGTGACCTTTACCAGAACCATATCCTCATGGCAGTGGAAGAGGCAGGGTACAAGGCCGATAGGGTGGACTTGAGGCCGCACAACGACTTCGTGATGGATCAGGTCATGGGCATGATCCGCGTCGCGCCCTTCGCGGTAGCTGATTTTACGGGACATCGCGGTGGCGTTTACTTTGAATCCGGCTTTGCTCGTGGACTTGGTATCCCGGTAATACACACATGTCGCGAATCGCACTTCCCAGGAAGGCACTTTGATGTCCAACAAATCAATACCATCAAATGGCAGGAACCCGATCAACTTAGGGAGAAACTCTACCATCGAATAGTCGGAACGCTCGGGTTTGGCCCGTACAAGCGGACACCCTGATCTCCTGCTGCCTGAAATGCCATCCACAGCGTCACTTCACGTCGTCATCCTCGCCGGCCCCAACGGTGCCGGGAAGACCACCGCTGCGCCCAAATTGCTGCGCGGCAGGTTGCATGTTCCTCAGTTCGTTAATGCCGATGTCATCGCTCGCGGGTTGGCAGGGTTTGATCCCGAGAGCGTGGCATACGAGGCCTCACGCATCATGCTCTCTCGAATCAATGCGCTGGCCGACTCGGGTGTGAGCTTCGCTCTTGAGACGACGTTGGCAGCGCGAACACTCGCACCGTGGCTCCAAGCACGGATGACCCAGGGATACGAAACAAGCTTGATGTACCTTTGGCTACCATCGGCTGATTTGGCCGTGGCGAGGGTGCGGGACCGAGCGAGCCGCGGGGGACATTCAATCGACGAGACTACGGTACGGCGGAGATACGATCGAAGCCTTCAGAACCTCTTCACCTTGTACATCCCTATCGTTTCGGCGTTTCGGGTGTATGATAGCGCGGGGGCGATTCCCCTGCTTATCGCCCGTGGTGGCGTCGGGCGGGCAACGCTTGTTCGGGAAAAGAGCCTCTGGGAGCGGATCCAGGAGCAAAGCCGTGATTCGACAGACTGAAGAATCGGTCGATATTCGGGCCGTCTTCGATGACGACGCCATCATGGACGCGGCCATGCAGGACGCCGTGCGCGACGCGCTGCTCGACCACCAGCGCACCGGCGATCCCATCGTCGTCTGGCAGGACGGCAAAGTGGTCTGGATCCCGGCTGACCAGATCGTGGTTGACCTGCCTTCGTCTTGAGTCAGTCGTGGTTTCGCTGCTTGGCGCGCTGCGGCCCGCCGCCGGTTCGTGGTCATGGGTTGTGCAGTGATCTGCCGGGGCGAATGTGAACGCGCGCGGGGCCGGCTTGCCAGGCATCTGCACGGAGGCTCGCGTCGACCGAATCCCTCCTCGCCCCGATCGAGCCGCTCCCCGCGTCGGTCAAACGTCTCCTCGCGGCCGCTGTCACGGATGATGGATGACCCCGTCCGCCTCCGTGCGCAGCTCACCCTGAAACACGAAGCCCACTTCGTCGAGGATCAGGCGCATGAGCAGGTGCGCCGTGTCGCCCGGCGGGAGGATGGTCGGCAGATCGAGCGGGAACTCAGGAAGCTCGAGGTCGAGCGGCTGCGTTTGAGACAGGTCGAGCGGCTGGATCGAAAGCAGGTGCACGAAGATCGGGCCGATCTCGATTTCCCCGGTCAGCGGCAGCGGCAGCGGCGTGGGAGGCAGATCGAAGGTGTTCTCCAGCACGGTGAATTGGCCGCTGAGGTTGACGATCGGCACGATGATGAAGGCGTAGCGGTTGCCCTCGATCGGCGTCAGCGCGCCGACGGCGCGATCCTCCGTTTGCGTCATCCGCAGCGCGGTCAGCGAAATCTCACCCAGCGGCAGCGTGATCGGAATGCCGCCAAGGTACGCCGAGTCCGGCTGGCGCGTGCGGAAGTTGTCGGTCAGGAGCGTCACCTCGGCCGGGAGCGTGACCGGCCCGCCGGCGAGCAAGTCCGCGTCCAGATCAGCGATTCGGATCAGGTTGCGACCCTGCTTGACGCGAAGGCGGAAGGCGCCCGCCGTGGCGGAATCGACTCGACCGCCAAGATCAAAATCGAACGAGAGGTCCACGGCGAGGTTCTCGCGGTCGCCGAAGCCGCCGAACAGGCCCGGCTTGGTCCGGGTGCCTTCAGGGTTGTTGAGTTCGTCCCAGTTGCCGATCAGCGCGCCCGTTGTGCCGACGTGCAGGCCGATGTTGGCGCTCAGCCCGCTGCGGGAAGCGTCGAATCGGCAGTCGTAACGGACGGACTCAGCGCGTGCGGTCGCGGCGCAGGCGACGATCAGTGAGCAGGCCCATCCTGAATATCGAAATGACATCGCGTTCCCCTTCCCCTTGTGCCGGCGGTCCCCCGAATCAGCCGCCACAAGGGGGGGCGACATGAGCCGCTGTCTCGAAGCCGGGGGCGAACCGCAGCGCGGCGCGTCCTGCTTCGAACTCATCCAACCACTTCCGTCCATCATACCGATTCGCCCGGCGGCTCTCAATGCGACGTCGGTCGATAAAGGGTGTGTTGGATGCCGGCGCGACGGGACTCGACGGCAGGCCGGATGCGAGCGTGGCAGGGATCCGCGGCCTCGGAGCCGCGGGCGGTGCGGGAGGGAGTCCATGGCTCAGGCGCCACGGCCTGACGGCTGCGCCGAACGCTGCCACACCTGCCCGCAGTCTGAATGCGCTTGCCCTGAGTCAGCATCCGGCTCGTGGTCCTCGCGGTTGAGTCCGGCGATGTTCCCTCCTATGCTCATGCAGGCAGCGGCTTGGCCGTGTCGGCGCGACCGGCGCGCCGGTTGCTGGAGGTTCCCATGAGCGAGACGGCGGACATCATCACCATCGGCGACTTCGCCCGCGTGCAACTTCGCGTGGCGAGGGTGCTGGAGGCGCGCGAGCACCCGAACGCGGACAAGCTGCTGATCCTCAAGGTGGACTTGGGGACCGAGCAGCGGCAGATCTGCGCCGGCATTCGCGCGTTCTACAAGCCGGAGGATCTCGTCGGGCGCAGCATCGTCGTCGTGGCCAACCTCGCCCCGCGCATGATGCGCGGCGAAGAGAGCAACGGCATGTTGCTCGCCGCCAGCAACGCCGATCACACGCAGGTCGTGCTGATCGGACCGTGGAGCGACGCCTCGCCGGGCAGCGCCGTGGGGTGACGCAGCGTGGGGCTGCTCTCTGAGCAGCCACCGGTTCACCGGCTCTCCGAGCCGGTGGTGCTTCGCGCAGGGATCCCGATCCGCCGCCCATGACGCGGACTAATGCATCCGCATCCAGCACAACCGACCACGCTCCAGTACGGTATAAGCCAGTACACACAGGCTCTTGCATCAGCATGAGGGATTCGAGTTCCGCCGGCTTACAGGCAGTGAAAACCATGACACGCATACCGATAATCTTCGTCTTGGCCTCAGCAAGCTTCCTCTTCTTGAGCGGCTGCCAGGACCCGCGCTTCGAGGAATCCCGGCAGCGCCGCAACGCCAGCATCGAGAAGGTCGTCAGTTCCTACGAGCGGGAAGAAGCCAAACGCAACGAGCGCGTGGCCAAGACGCTCTCGCAGTTGGAGGAGATGGACAGCGACCGCCCGGAGAAGCTCAAGGCCATGACCGACAAGCTGGAGCAGGACCGCATCGACCGCGACGAGAAGTGGAGGCGGATGCAGCCGGTGTGGAACGCCCGCCTGCGCAAGATGATCCAGGGCGACCCGCAGGGTGCGGACGACGCCTTCGCCCGGATGTTTTACTGAGCACAGGCCCGCTCCGAGGCTCTTCGCTTCCCGACACCCTTGGAAGAATGTCTCGCGCAGAGACGCAGAGAGCGCAGAGAAGAGAGGAACGGACGAGGCGATCCTGCGGGAAGTTGGAGGCTTCCGATACGGCAACGAGAATCCGTCGCGGGAATTGCGAACAGGGGGCGAGGGCGGCTGCTTTGATCGCTGCACGTCGCCCCAGCCACAAGCGAGAACCGAAATACGGGTGAGGAGAATGGCGCGTCTGCGACGGGCTTTCCAGAGTTCGCCTGCGGTCGGCGGCTACGGACCCGGAATGCTCGCCGGGGCAGCGGAATCAGGCAGCCCGTCGACGATCCGGGTGATTCCATCCTTCAGCAGGGGCGAGCTGAAGTTGATCAGCAGGCCTACTCGTTTGTGGGCTACTTTCAGGTAGGTCAGGAGTTGCTTGCGGTGAACAGGGGCGGTCTGCTCAACCGATTTCAGTGCTACAATCACCGTGTCTTCAACGATTAGATCGGCGCGAAACGCGCAGTCCATTTCAAGCTCGTCTCACCTGAGCGGCAAGGAAACTTCGCATCCGACGGCCAGCCCGCGTTTCCGCAGTGCATGCGCGAGGATGTGCGGGCACGCGGACTCCAGCAGCCCCGGGCCCAGCGTCCGGTGAATATGAATCGCGGCATCGACGATCTGCCTCGTGATCTCGTTCTCCACAGCCCCTTCCACCTCCAAGACGAGAACCAACCACAACAGACGACTCAAACCCGCTCAGACCCACTCGTGCGAGAGCGCATCTTGCCTTGTTTTTCTTCTCTTCTCTGCGCTCTCCGCGTCTCTGCGCGAGAATCTCTTACCCCCCCCGGCGCGAGCAGTCCTTCAATGCAGCCGCCCGCTGCGGAAGATCGCCCACACGAGCGTCAGCCCCAGCAGCGCCGCCACGACGTAACCGGCCATCCCGAAGTACTGCAGCGGCACGTTCAGCAGGTTGAGGTGCTCCTTCGTGGTGATGATGACGCTGCTGCCGATGATGATCGCGGCGATCACGATCGAGACCGCCAGTCGATTGCTCGAGCGATCCAGCTCGCGCACGAGATGGTCGATGTTCTCGTGGCGCAGGCGGAACTGCCACGTGCCGGCCGCGACGTGCCGCAGCCAGTGTCTAAGCTGACGCGGCGTGCGGCGCGCGAGGGTCAGCAGGTGCCAGCCCCCCAGCACGGCTGCGCGGCGGACGCTTTTCGGGGAGAAGCGATCTCGCATCAGCGCCTGCAGGCGCGGACCCAGCGATTGCAGCAGGTTGTACTCCGGGTCGATGCGCAGCGTGACGCTCGCCACGGTGGCAAGCGCCTTGATCATGAGCACGAAGTCGCGCGGCAGCAGCAGGTCGTTGCGCCGCATCAGCTCTGAAACCTCGTCGAACAGCCGCGTAAGGTCGATGCGCTTCAGCGGCAGCCCGTAATACTTGTCCACCAACATCCGCAGCCCGGACTCCAGCCGCCCCGGCTCCGTCGTCGGTCCGTAGGTGTCCATGTCCGCCAGCGTGTCGGCGATGACTTCGACTTCGCGATTCACCGCCGCGTACACCATGGTCACGAGCTGCGTCATCAGTTCGCCGGTGATCAGCCCCACCTGCCCGAAGTCGATGATGCCGATGTCTGCGGGCGGCTCAACGAGAATATTGCCGGGGTGCGGATCGGCCTGAAACATGCCCATCTCGAACATCTGCCGCAGATAGGCGTTGGCGAAGCGATCGGCGAGGACGCGCCGATCCACGCCCGAGTGCTCGCGGTCCAACAGCGCGGCCACGTTTTCGCCCGGCAGCCGTTCCATCGTGAGCACGCGCGGGCTGCACAAAGGCCAGTACACCTTCGGGCAGCGCACGTGCGGAACGTCCTCGAACGCCGCGGCGAATCGCGACGTCGTCGAGGCTTCGTTGATGTAGTCCAGCTCGCGCGTCAGCGCCTGCTCAAACTCGTCCACCAGCAGCACTGGGCGGTACATGCGCAGATCGGGCGCGTACTCCTCGATCGAATGCGCCAGCCATCTCAGCACCTGCATGTCCAGGCGGATCGTGTCGTCGATGTCCGGCCGGCGGATCTTGACGATGACGTCGCGGCCTTCCGCGTCCGTGGCGCGATAGACTTGTCCGATCGAGCCGCTCGCCAGCGGCGAAGGGCTGAACGTCGGGAAGCTCTGATCGAGCGGGCGGCCGAAGTCCTCCTCGAGGATGCGCCGCGCGACCTCCGTGCTGAACGGCGGCACGTCGTCCTGCAGCGACTGCAGCTCCGCGATCACGTCGCCCGGAACGATGTCGGGGCGTGTGGTCAGCATCTGCCCGAGTTTCACGAACGTCGGTCCAAGCTCGACGCACACGCGCACCAGCCGCCGCCCCACCAGCGTGCCCGGCGCGATCGGACGATCATCCTTGCGGGGACGGCGACGGATCCAGACGGGCAGATAGCGCCCCAGATCGAGCTGATCCACCACGTGCCCGAATCCCTGCTGGGACAGGACCGTGGCGATCTGTCGAATCCGGTTCAGACTGCGGACGCTGCGAGTCACGTGAAAGGGCGTCATTCGGCGTAGCGTCCGGCGTGTCGGGGAAGACGTCAATGAACGCCTCCAGGCGTTCCACCGATCTGCGAGAAGTGCCTTCGAGCGTGCCACTGCTCTGTGAGCAGTGCCTCATGCTCAGCTCCAAAGGGAGCTTCTCCCGGCCGAGACTCGTCCAGGCGTGCCACTGCTCTGTGAGCAGTGCCTCCGGGTGTGCCACTGCTCTGTGAGCAGTGCCTCTGGTAGGCTGCGGGCAAAGCTTCTTTCCGCCGCCGCCCGGGCAAGAGCCTACTCCAGCTTCCTGCCGATGATCTCCACAAGACCGAAAACCAGAGGGGTTCTGACGGTTATCGGTCTATGTTCTTCCCCCACTTGGTGGGGAGTCCGCTGCCAGATGCCCGGAGCGTGATCGCAACCTTTTGTCATTGACGATCTTACGGAGCGGTTGACGTGACGGCCGGGTCGGTGCGGCTTACCCGGTTTAAGCCACCTCCCTGGCCCACTGGTGAGGTAGGTGATTTTTTTTCACACGGTCGATTTTGGGCTTGATTCACCACCGGCGTTCAAGTAACATAGGGAGACGATGGTCGGGCGTGCGTCGCCTCAGCGGGCTTGATCGTCGTCAGAGGCGGGGAGGGGATCGAGGAGCTGTGGTTCGGGTCTGCCTGTTTCCCTTTCCGGAGGCGGCTTATTTCGGCTTTTTGCCGGTATGACGTTTCGCACATGAGGTAGGAAGGATCTGGCCGCGTGTCTTGCGCGGAGGCGGATTTTGGGGTGCCGGCACAGCGTCGGTGCTCGCGCAGAAGTGAGGCGGATTCGACGCGGGACTCAATAGGAGGCTTGGGGAAAAGATGTTCAAGAAGACGATTCTCGGGTTGACGATGCTGGCGATGTCGTCGGCCGTGTACGCGGGCGACATTATCCTCGACATGCACGTGATCGGGACGCCCAACAACGCGCTGACCAGTGGGCAGAGCTACGATGCATTCATCGGCTTGGCCGCGCCGCAGGGCACGACCATTCCCAGCGTGCGTCTGATGCAGATGGACGACCGGTTCACGTCGAACATCGGCCTCAACAGCTTCACGTGGAACATCGGCGGCGGGACGATCGACGACAGCCTTTACTTCAAGGAAATCTACAGCGATATTCCGACCGTCGTCCGGGCCAACTACGTCGGCTTCGATCCCATCCCCGGGTTCATCCTCGACCTGACGGACACGCCGGTCGCAATCGGCCGTTACAACTTCACGTTCAACGGCGTGGCCGGCGCGCTGAACGTAGTAGGCGCTCCGAACGACGACGGTCACCGTGACGAGGGTCTTTACTTCCAGACCGGCTTCAACAACGACTTGGTCACGTACAACATGCTGCAGGGCAATATCCTGCCTGGCGGCGAGAGCGACACGTCGGGCAACCTGCCGCTGACGCCGGAGCCGGCGAGCCTGAGCCTGCTGGGCTTGGGCGCCTTGGCCCTGCTGCGTCGCCGCAGCCGCTAATCCGGGAGTTAGAGTCAAGTCGTCCGCCTCGACTTGCCTCTCATGCATCATCGCATTTCAAGACCGACTTTCTTCGAGGGTCGGTCTTTTTTTTGCGCCAGGTTTCGTGCGGGAAGCAGGTTCTTGGGGGGTGGGTCTGGTTCGCAGCACTTCTGGTGGGCCTGGTCCGCTACACTTCGGGTGGCACGGGTCCGCACCAGTGGACCCGTGGAGCGAGCAGAGAGGCTTGATCCCAGAGCATCCACGGCATGGCGAGTACCTCAGACCGTGCCACCCGCCGCGATTCGTAACCCCCACGCAGACGGGCGTCCAGGAAAGCCGAAAGGGGCCGCCGGATTCCCGCCTGCGCGGGGGTGACGAGGAAACGCCCCCGCGATTGTTCCACGAGTAGCCGGCCTTGACCGGAAACGTCCAGCAACGTCCGGCAAGCTCCGGGAAGCTGCGGCGACCTTCGGGGACGCGTTGCGGCCTCCGGCTGCTACGCCTTCATCCCCGTCATCACCACGCCGCGCACGAAGAACCGCTGCATCGCAAGGAAAAACGTCAGCACCGGCAGCAGGACGATCACCGCCGCCGTCATCTGCAGAGGCCAGTTCGTCATTCCGTACGCGTGCTTGAACACCGACAGTCCCACCTCCAGCGTCCGCATGTTCACGGAACTGGTGGCGAGCAGTGGCCAGTAGAAGTCCGTCCAAGTCCAGATGAACGCAAACGCCGCCACCGTCGCCATCGCGGGCCTGGCCGATGGCAGGATGACGTGGCGAAAGACGCCCCAGTGCGAGCATCCGTCGATCCGCGCCGCGTCATCCAGCGCCAGCGGAATCGTCGCAAAAAACTGCCGCAGCAGGAATGTCCCGAAGGCCGTGGACAGGTACGGATACGGCACGATCAGCCCAACGTAGGTGTTCAGCCAGCCCAGCCATTTCACGATCACGAAGAGCGGCACGATCATCGCCTGCGAGGGGATCATCATGGTCAGCATGAACGCGGCGAACAGCGCGTCCCGCCCGCGAAACGTCAGCCGCGCGAAGGCGTACCCCGCCGTCGAGCACAACGCCAATTGCAGCAGCACAACGCCGGCCGTGACCACCGCGCTGTTGATCGCAAACCGCCACACCGGAAGCTCGGGAAACCACAGCACATAGCGGTAGTTCTCGAAATGCGGATGCAGCACGCCGTCAACCAGCTCGCGCAACGTGGGCAGCGGAGAGCCTTCCGGGCGCAGCGACGTAGCCGCCATCCACATCAGGGGCGTCAGGGTGAAAGCGCCCAGCGCCGTCAGCGCGGCGTAAGTCGCGATCTTGCCGACGATCTTCCTCCGCCCTTTCACGCCGCCCACGCCTCCTCCGTCTCGCGGACGCGCCGCCGCATCAAACGAAACTGCACCAGCGCCGCCGCGAGAATCAGCAGAAACAGGACATACGACTGCGCACTGGCCATGCCGATCTCGAACTTGTGCCACGCCTGCCGGTAGATGTGGTACGCGACGACGTCGGTGGTGCGGCGCGGTCCCCCCTGCGTCATCACGTACACCTCCGTGAAGAGCTTGAAGCACGCGATCGTCGAGGTGATGAGCACGAAGAACGTCGTCGGCAGCAGCATCGGCAGCGTCACCGACCGGAATCGCCGCCAGGTGCCGCACCCGTCCAGCGCCGCGGCCTCGTGCAGGCTCGCGGGGATGCCGGAAAGTCCCGCGATGAAAATCACCATGCGCGGCCCCAGCCCGATCCACGTGCTCATGAAGACCAGCGCCGGCAGCGCCCACGCCGGGTCGTGCAGAAAGTCCGTGTCCGTCGCCCAGCCCGGATCACTCCCGCCCAGCGCCACCCATCCCGCGCGCAAGAGTCGGACCAGACTGTTGATCAGCCCGCGGTCCGGCAGGTAGACCCACATCCACACCATCGACAGCGCCACGAGCGAGCTGACCGCTGGAACAAACAAGATCGTTCGGAGGACCGAGGTTCCGCGCAGCGGCTGACTGACCAGCAGCGCTGCCCCCAGCGCCAGCGCCATGCCCAAGGGCACCGCCATCACGACAAACTTCAGTGAGTTCCCCACGGCATTGAGAAACAACGGATCGCGCGCCAGTGCCGCGTAGTTCGCCCATCCCACATACGTCGCTTCGTCCTTGACCAGCAGCCAGCGATGAAAGCTCAAGTACCCCGCCACCAGCATGGGGATAAGCGAGAAGGCAATGAGATAGATGGTCGCCAGTCCGGCGAAACCCAGGGCGCTCCAGTTGAATCCGCCTCGCCGCATGGCCCGCAGTCCTCGGCGCAATGTGGCACCGGTTTTCGACCGGTGAATGTGACACCGGCATCCGACCGGTCAATGTGGCACCGGTTTTCAACCGGTGAGTGTAGCACAGGTTTTCAACCTGTGCATTGCCCGAAAACCGCCGCAAGAGCTCCGCATTTACAACACTTCCGCGCCCGCTTCGACGGTGACGCGCAGTGCATCCTCCAACGTGGTCAGCTCATCCCTGACTTTGGTGATCGCGTCCTCGCGCAGCGTAATAGCGCCATGAGCGACGGCGTACCTGTGCATCGTTTCCGTCGGCGCCTTCTGCATGACCAGCTCGCTGAGGCCTTCATCAAATGCGACGTACTCAAAGATGCCCACGCGGTCATAATAACCCGTGCGCAGGCAGCGAGCGCAGCCCGCCCCGCGGGCAATGGTTGCGCCGACGCGCTCCAGCGGAATCCCCAGCATCCTTTTCTCCGTCGCATTGGGTTCGTATTTCTGCTTACAATGGGAGCAGATGCGACGAACAAGCCGCTGCGCGATGCTCCCCACAAGCGAACTGGCGACAAGATACGCCTCGCAGCCCATATCGAGCAGTCGCGTCACCGCGCCCACGGCGGAATTGGTGTGCAGTGTGGCGAACACAAGATGTCCGGTCAGCGACGCTTCCAGCGCCAGGTGCGCCGTCTCCTGATCTCGGATTTCGCCGACCATGATGACGTCCGGGTCATGGCGCACAATGCTGCGCAGCGCGGAGGCGAACGACACGCCGAATTCCTCGTCCACCTGCACCTGGTTGACGCCGGCAATGCGATATTCGACCGGGTCTTCCACGGTAATAATATGTTTGTCCGGCGTATTAATGACCGACAGCGCCGCATACAGCGTGGTGCTCTTGCCGCTGCCGGTGGGACCGGTGATGAGAATGATCCCGTGCGGGCGCCGGATGAGCCGCTCGAACCCCTGCCGCAGTTGCAGTCCCATCCCCAGCTTGTCCAGCGTCAGGTTCGACCGGTCCGTCGAGAGCAGGCGCATGGTGATCCGCTCGCCGTTGGCCGCCGGGATGATGGCCACGCGGATGTCAATGTCCTGGTCGAAGCTGCGGTGGCTGATGCGCCCGTCCAGTCCGCGGCGATGCTCGGTGATATCGAGCTTCGCCAGCACTTTGATGCGCGAGATCATCGACGGCAGCGTTTCCAGCGGGTACGCCCGAGCCTCCAGCAGCCGCCCGTCCACGCGGAGCCGCACGCGAACCCGGTCCTCCTGCGGCTCGATGTGGATGTCGCTCGCCCGGCGGTCCACGGCCTCGTCGATGATGCTGTCGAGCTGCTCGACCATGTTCAGCCCGGTGTCGGTGATGCGCGCCACGGCCTCGGAGATCGGCGCGGCATCGACGAACCGGGCCCCCTTGGCGCGGGCTTCGCCGTAAATCTGGTCGATACAGTCGAGAATCTGGTAACGCGGGCTGACGACATACTGCAGGGGACGCTGGAAACGCGTCGAGACCGCGGCGCGAACGGAGGGGTCCACCGGATCCGCCACGGCGATGACGAGCTGCCCGGACACCTCGCCGAACACGAGGCAGCCCTTGCGCCGCGCGATGTTCTCCGGCAGCACCAGCGCCCACGCCGCCGACGGCTTGCGGCGCGTCAGGTCGAGAAATCGCAGCCCGTTCTGCTCGGCCACGATCTTCGCCACGTCCGCGTCGCCGACGACGTCGCGCTTGATCAGCATGGTCACCAAAGGCAGCCCCGACAGCTCCGACTCGAGCCGCGCATCGACCAGCGCGCGGGCATCGAGCGGACGCTCCTTGGCGAGATAGGCGAGCAACGCCGCTTCACAGGCTTCATCGACGATCATCTGTCGCCTCACAGGGGGGCATCGCGGCGCGTCGCCGAGTGCGGAGATTTCGCACACGCGGCGCCGAGCCGCAGGCGCGCCCGCCAAGGATGTTCAGGGAGGAACCCGGAAGTGGCAAGTCGGAGCACGTCGTTTAAGTCGTGAGCATCCATCCGCGAGTGCAATCCCGGCGCTGAGGGACGGGGCGGGCAGGATCGGGCGACTCCGGTTGGCACGCCCCGCGTCACTCGCGCCATTGGACTTGGTACTCAAACGCGCCGGCCCCCTTGATGGGATCCACAAGCGTCACGTCGTCGAGATAGCACACGCCGGAGTTCACGCCGTACCAGTTCGCGCGGATCCACAGCTCACCCTGGTCGGAAGCCGCGGCGGTGAACGTCGCCTTCTTCCAGTCCGACGTGACGGCATCCTGCACATGCCGCGCGAGGGTCGCGCCAAGTTCCGTGTGCGCGGCCGTGATCTGCAAGCCCGAGCCGGCCCAACCCTTGTGGTCGATCGCCGTCATGCGCACGTACGCCGTCACCTCATAATCCTTGTTCGGCGCAAGGTTCGTGACGCGCTGGAGCATCTGCTGCCCGTCTCCGCCTTGGAACAGGGCGTCGAATTTCACGGAATACACGCCGCCGCGGACCATGCCGGTCGTCTTGTCGGCAAGCTGAACGTACCGCGCTTCGTATTCCTTCCAGCCGGGGTCGATCAGACTGTCGCCATCCGAGGTCGAGGATTCCAATCCGCCGTTGGTCAGCAGTGAAAGCGCGGCCAAGTCCGACTGACCCGCCCACAGCAGCGCCGCCTTCAGCAGGTTCTTGCCGTCATCCGTCAATGACGCCGTGGGCATCGCCGCGAACGGCAGCGCGACTCGCCGATCCGCCGCGATGCGCCCTCCGGTCAATGTTCCGCCCTTTTCAAGCATGACCAGCGCCGGTGTCGAGGGAACCCCGCTGCGCGTCGCCAGCACAATCGCCGAGGGCGCGAGCGTGCCTTTCGGGTGTTCCATCGTGGCCGCGCCGGCAACGAGTCGCAGCGCGCCTGGGCTGAACGCCTCGGTGATCTCATGGCCCGTGGTGACAATGTCGAGGTCGTCGTCGCTGAACGTGCCGTTGCTGCTGGACAGCCGGAACGTGCGGCAAAGCCGGCCTTTCTCCCACGCCAGCCCGACCGCCAGTTTGCCCTGCGCCCACGAGAGCTTGCGCGGGTTCACCCTGCCTGTGACGTAGAGCACATCCGCGCCGGCCTTGACTTCATTGGCAAACGCCGCATCGCTGGCGTCGTCGTCGAAGATCCGCACGTCCCAGTTCCAGCTTTCGAGCAAATCGCGCCGCGCCTGCTCCTCCGCCGTCAGGTTGGAAGCATTGACCACGACCAGGGCGACGCGAATCGTCTCCGGGTCGATCGGCGTGACTTCGGCGGTGATAAATCGCGCGAAACCGTCGCGCGAAGCCGTGACCTTCAGCGTGAACGGATCGCGCGGGTCGTCCTTCAGATCGGCGTCGCCGTCCACGACGCCGTCGCCATCGAGATCAACTCCGTCTCGAATCGACATATCCACCGTGCCGCCCATGAGCGGCGCCGCGGACACCCACGCGCCGTTCGTGAGGCGATCGCGCCAGTCGGCGTTGCCGCGGATGTAGCCCATGCCCAGTGCGACGGCGGACTCGGCGATGTGGGCCGCCTGCCCGCGCCGCTGGATGTTGTGCGCCAATCCGATCGAAGTGGACTGCGCCGACAGAAACGTGACCGATAACACGCCGCACACGGCGACGACGAGGAGGACCATCATCAGGCATACGCCGCGTCCGCGGGCGGCGCGGACGTTTCTTGCGGACGCAACTTGTCGGCGGCGAAGTACGGGCATCGCAGGAAAGTCTAACATTCCCGCCGCTGCCGCGCTGGAAGTCCGGAGCATGACCGTGCGGTCACCGGCAAGGCGCCGCCGCCGAATCCCGCATGGCTCGAACACGCGCCATCAGGTGCGTCAGACGCGCGGCCATCGAGTGTCGCTCAACTTCAGAGGGTTCCCACATAGGACGCTGAGGGGTAGCGTCCGGCGCACTCACGAGCTTGCGCGCGATTCGCGCGGCCTCTTCCGGTCGATCAAACCAATGCACAGCGCCCAACAACTTGTGCAGCATCGGGTGCGTTGCGGCAAGATCCTCCGCGTAACGCCGCGCGACCACGGCGCTTCCCGTCGCCAGCGTCTCGATCAGCGCCACCGCATCCGCTGCCCCGCACACCGGCCAGACGGCAACGGCGCGCCCGGCCGCTTCCGCGCCGCCGCGTGAGTGCCGATCTGTTGACACTTCCACTCCCGCGCCTTCCAGCGAAAGGGGAAACGCCAGGTCTCCGCTTGCCACGGGGCACACTCCCGCGCGCGTCAGGCTCGCCCAAACCGCCCGCGTCCAGGCAGCGGGCACCAGCCGCGACGACACCAATTCCTCCAACCGCGCGCGAAGCTCGTCGTCCTGCAGCGCGAAGCCGGCGCGACGCTCGGCCTCCGCCAGAATCCCCTGTGCCGGCACGGTCGATCCGCTCTGCACGCGCTCCAGGCAGATGCGCTGCATCGCCGCCACCAGCGATTCGTGACTCGCCAGCCGAATGCCGACCGCTTCAGGCCGGTCGTCCGCGGCATGGACGAGAAACTGCACGCCGGGCCCCTCGGCAGGTCGCGGCTTCCCCCCCCCCTCGATGGCTTCGTCATCGATCGGAGGCTCCAGCAGTTCAACGCACCGCGCATGTGGATGAGCCGCGTGCACGGCCGCAAGCTGCGCGCGGGTGGAAACAAACGTCGAATGCTCCATTCCATGGCACAACGCCGCCGCGCTTCCAGGTGAGACGGCAGGCGAGAGCCACGCAACCACCTGTCGATCCGGCATCAGCAGCGGGGCAAGTGCCTGCGCCGCGCCATCCAACAGAAGAACGGCGTCCGCGTCATGCTGCTGCACGGCCGAGAGGATCGCGACCCTGTGGCGCGAGCTTGGATCGCTGGGCGCAAGAACGGTTCCCGACCACCCGATGCGCCGCATGGCGCGTTCAACATGCGCCATCCACGCGCAGCGCGCCGGGTCGGCCTCGGCGGAAATCGCCACCACGGCGGGCGGTCGCGCCCGCGCTTTCGGCACAGCGGTCAGCGCCGCTCGCAGCGATTCGACGCGCTCATTCTGAAGGCGATGCACCTGCGCCGCGGCCTCCTCAACTTCTCGCTGCAGCGCATCGAATCGCTCCGCGCCGACCTGCGGAGTCCGCAGCAACCGACGCGGAAACTCAAAGCCCGCGTGACCCCTGAAGAATCGCAGGAAGTCGTCCCGCGCATGCGGATCGGTCAGGAAGACCAGCCGGCGCGACCTCAGCAACTCGCGGTAGTCGTAAAGCTCCAGCGCCAGGCGGACCCGCGCCAAGTCCGCCTCGCAAACAAACACGGCGCACGAGGCCGCCAACGTTCGCGCCACCACCAGCGGCTCGATTCCCGTCAACATGCCGGGCAGCACAGCGCTGGATCCCGAGTCGCTGCGGCTGCCGAACTGCGCCTCCGCGCTGACCCGCGGCATGGACGATGCGCCCATCCATGAGGATGCGCCGGATTCGTCCGGAATGCGAAACGTCCAGCCGCCGTCGCGCGAACGATGCAATTGAACCCCGGGCAACCGAGGGCCGACCTGCAGCGCGTCCGCCAGTTCAGGCTGAAGGGCGCGCAGCGCTTCCAGGTTGCCGTCCAGCAGCCCATCGCGGGGGGGGGGCGACAGCGTGGCAGGATCTTCGCTTGGGCGTGAAATGTCATCCGTGGCCGACGTCATCCTTGCACCCCAGCCACTCTCCAGGGACCGGCGCCCGGCGGGGCATGGCCGCCGGCTACGCCCGAGCGTGCCAAGCCATTGTCACCAGCACGACGACCCATGCCATCCAAAGCACCACGGAACAAAAGAGGAGAACTCGCGGTCGGGGCGGCGACAACCCGACCGGAACGTTCGGATCCTCCCAGACCGAGAGCTCACGCTGCGCCTTCGGGGCCTCCGCCTCGCCACTCGTCCGCTTCGCATCCGTTCCTTCGCTCACGCGCTATTCCTTTCCCAGTACTTCGGCCAGATCCGCGGACTTGCTCAACACCACGAACGGCAGGGTCAGCGTGGGCGACTCCGGCAGCGTCGTCTCAATCGTCAGCGTGCCACGTTGCACGCCGGCGGGCGCCTCACCCAGAAGATACACCACGAGGTTCTCCACTTGAGGCTGATCCTCTCCAGGCTCCGCCCCGCGCTTCGCGGCCACCAGCGACAGGCTGGACTCGACGTTCTTCACGTGGAACTCACCGCCGGTCCGGGTGTACAGAAGGCGGACGAAGCGGCTCGCGCCGACAACGCTGCCGTCATCGCGGAGTATCACCAGATCCGGTTCGATTTCCACGGGTGCGGAAACATGACCATAGACGGGGATCCGCACGACCGGTTGGTCGATCGAATCGGTCGTGATGCGCACCATGGCCGCGAACGGCCCGGTCGGCGCGTCGCCGCGGATCACCGGCTGAACCACCTGCTCCGTCTGGTCCGCGCGCGTGCCGGGACGAACCTCCAGCTCCAGCACGGGACCGCCCTCAGCCTTCAACACCTTCAGCGGGCGGCGCGTGGTCGAGGTCAGCGTGATCGGCGCGAGCTTGCGACCCGGCGCCGTGCGCTGATTCACCAGGTTGATGATCGTCGGTCGAAACTCGATGTCTCCGACGATCGTAACCTGCAACGTGACCTTGCGCTCGATCGTTTGACCATCCACCTCCAGCTTCAGCGTCAACGGCGCTTCCGCGGGCCCAAGCGGCGCGTCCTCGTTGGCCCGAAACGTCAGCCGCGTTCCCTTCACGCCCTTCTCGGTGATGGCTTCTTGGCGCTTTGACAACGGGAGCGCGGCGGGAATATCAGCGCTCAGTATGTGCACATCTTTGCCGTGGGAACCGGGAAACACATCCAGCGGACGCCGCGACTCATCCCCGCGGCGCAGCGCCTGCAGATGAAAGCTGCCCGAAGGACTGAGCCGGAACAGCGACTTCACCACAACGGAGAAATCCAGCGTGACCTGCTGCTTCGCCGGATCGTTCGTCTCTACGCGGATCGTTTTCTTTTGCACCACATCCGTAGCCCGGCCTGTCGAATCGAACGTCAGCTTCAGCAGCCTTGACTCGCCAGGACGTACCAGCCGGTCCTGTTCGGTAAGCTCCACCACGGTGCATCCGCAATCGGGCGATACCTGCCCGATGATGAGATCGCCATCGCCGATGTTGCGCAACCGATACTCCAGCGGCACCTTGTCGCCGTCGAGCACTTCCCCCAACTCGATCGAGGCCTTCTCGACTTCAAGTTTGGCAGATCGCTTGACCGGCTCCTGAAAGGCGCGCCTCTCGATGCGCGCTGAGTCCATGAATAGGATGCCGACCGCCGCAAGAAACAGGATGCGCATTTGACCTCTCCAAGGCCGCTGTTTATATCCGAGAGAGGGGTGTCCTGTCCGCAGGGCCATGCTTGGGTGCGTTGCCGGATTAACCGGCGAACCCAGAATCGCCGGATCAACAACGTAACGGACCGAAACGTGCAGACCTCGGTTTTTCTGCTGGTGTGATTCACAATAAACTAATTCGCTTTACACTTTATTTCGTCGCAGACCATGAACACAAAACAAGGAACCGCTGGCATCATCCTCTGCGGTGGTCTGGGTCGGCGAATGGGGTGTCCGAAAAGCGACTTGGAGATTGCTGGACGTACCTATCTTCAACGCATTGAAGTGGTCTTGGCGTCCGCATGCGCGCCGATCATAGTCTCAACACGGCCGCATCAGAAGTTGCATCACGTTCCGAACGGGGTGATCTTTGTTGCCGACCGAATCCAGGGGGTCGGACCGCTAGGTGGGCTGGAGGCAGCTCTGCGGGAGGCGTCGAGCCACCGGAGCGTCGCGATTGTGATTGGCTGTGACTATCCGTTGATCGAGCCAACGCTGCTCGGCTTGCTGCTTTCCAACATCGGCGATTTCGACGCGGTGGTTCCGGAGGTCAAGGGCCGTCTGCACCCGCTCGCGGCTTGCTACAAGACGTCGCTTGCCGATTCGGTGAGTGGCTACCTGAACACTCAGGTGCCGCGAGTGCTGGGTTTTGTCGCAACGCTGCGGGTGCGAGTCCTATCGGAGGCTGAACTCACTCAAGGTGGTTGCTCCGCTCGCTCGCTCACAAACGTGAATACTCCCAGCGAGCACCTGGCAATCTCATCCTATCAATCCGCCTGACTATTCGAGCGCCACGCCAAGTTTCTGGCACAACCGATCGAAGTCGTCAAGCGACTGGTACTCAATGATGACGCGTCCTTGGCCTTTCTTCGCGGACTCGATGATCGTCACCTTGGTCCCCAATACGCGCTCCAGTTGGGATTGCACCGCGAGGACTTGGGGCTTTCCGGCTTCGCCTGCCGAAGTTCGTTTGAGGCGATCCGCTGCCCTCCCCGCCAGCTTGTGGCCTCGAACAAGCGACTCCGCAGCTCGGACGGATAGCTGCTCAAGGAGTATCCGCTGAGCCAGCGCTTCCCGATCCGCCGCTTCATCAACCCCCAGCAGGCACCGTGCATGCCCCATGCTGAGCTGCTTGGACGCAACCAGCTTCTTGACCGCCTCTGGAAGTTCGAGGATCCGAAGGTAATTCGTGATCGTGGTTCGGTCCTCACCCAGTTTCTCGGAAAGCACGTCCGGCGTTGCTCGAAATCGAGTGCAGTACTCTCGATAGGCTGACGCCCGGTCGATGGCATTTAGGTCCTCCCGATGGATGTTCTCGATGAGAGCCATCTCCAACATCTCCTCGTCCGAAGCGCGCCGAACGAGCACGGGAATGTCTGTCCATCCAAGTAGCCGTGCGGCGCGGTACCGCCGCTCGCCAGCAATGATCTCGTACTCGTTGCCGGCGGGTCGGACGAGGATCGGCTGAAGGATCCCCGTCTGCCGCAGCGATTGGGCTAGCTGAGCAATGCCAGCTTCATCCGCCGCCAGGCGTGGCTGGTGCCGGTTCGGCTTGACCTGCGCAATGGGTACGCGCGAAACCGATGGTTGATCTTCATTGCCTTCGATATTCGAATGGGGTGGCCGGCCAGCGTCTGGTCGAACGCTGGTGGACGACAAAATCAGCGAATCCAGCCCTCTCCCCAGTCGTTTGGTAGAAGCGCTCATGCCAACGATCCTTCGTGCGAGCGAGCCTGTTCCACGTGAAACAGCACTCATCAGCTCGTCGGAATGGCATGATGCCAAGCGAGTGCGCTCGTTGCAAGCTCGATGTCGGGGATTCCGATTTGCACTGCTTCGCATTCAATGGCCGTCGATGACCCAAATCGACTAATCTGCCGTGCGGCTTCCAGGCCCCGGAGAACGCTCGCCAGCCACCTTTTTCGATCCAACCAGAGAATGACTCTGCGACCCTAGCCAGATTGAAGTCAGGTTGGAGATGCGTCCAGGATCCCAGGGCTACTTTCTCAAGTTAGGGCTTTCCGATCGCTCAAGCGCCACGGTCGTCAGGAGGTAGTTGTCTCCCATGAACTCTGTGACCTGACCGGAAACGAGAAACACTAGCGGCGCCTGCGACGATACGGATCGCTGGATCATGCGCTCGAGCATCTGATTGGGGAGCAGAATGATCGAGGCCTGCGTTTCATCTCCCTCGAATACGAACCTCCAATCGTCTCCATCCTTGTTCAGTCTTCCGACTCGATTCGCCAAGTGCGACCCATCCGGGAGGAGCTGCAGCTTCTTCTTCAAGGATGTCGCCACCGCACTGGTAGGCGGTACAAGCGTAGGGCCCTGCCGGCCTCGCAGGATATCGTCGAGAACAGCCTGAGCGGGCGGTTTCGCTTGCTTTTCCGCAGGTGGCTCCGCGGGAGTCTGCGCCTGCGGGTGGGCACCGTAGAAATGAAGCAGCATGGTGACGAGCATGAGTGTTTGCATGTCAGAATCCCCTATTGGTTCGCGGTCAAGCAGAAGTCTTCACACGAACGGGCCTGATTGCCGTCAGATCCCGCCGCGGTTGCCACCCGGCGTCATCTCCCTTTCGTGATTATCCTCGGATCATGGGAGGTTGGTAGTTCACTCAACCCGGAAATGTTCGTCTTCGCTCTGAGGTAAGCGATGACAACCGTAGCTGGACGCGGATACCTAACAAATACGAAACATTATCCCGGCGACCCCAAGCTGCTCCAAGCGTAATCTCTCCTGCGTGACGGGGGCGCTTCAATCATGCCGTCGTGGGGGAGTGACCAGAGCGACGGATGTCGGGTTCCCAATCAGCCGTGCCAACGGACCCTGATGGGTCAGGCATCAAAACGGCGAACGACCACCGTGTCGTTTTGACCGCCGAAGCCGAAGCTGTTGGACATGGCCGTCCGCACCGGCGCGCGACGAGCCTGGTTCGGGACATAGTCGAGGTCGCATGCGGGGTCAGGAGAGTCGTAGTTGATGGTCGGCGGCACGACCTGATCGCGAATCGCGAGCACGCAGGTGATGAATTCGACGGCCCCGGCGGCGGCGATCAGGTGACCTAACATACTCTTAACACTGCTGATCGGAACGCTCTTCGCCCGCGGGCCAAAGAGCCTGCGGATCGCGAGGGTCTCGATCTTGTCGTTCTCCTGCGTCCCGGTGCCGTGCGCGGAGATGTAGTCGATGTCGCTGACGGCTACACCCGCCGCCTCCAGCGCCATGCGCATGGCCGCCACGGCGCCGCGACCTTCCTCATGAATGTCGGTGATGCGGAAGGCGTCGGCGGTCGAGCCGTAGCCAAGGATCTCGCAAGAGGGATTCGCGCCGCGCGCCTGCGCGTGCTCCAGAACCTCAAGAATGATCATGCCGGCGCCTTCGCCGAGGACGAAGCCGTCGCGCTGTCGATCAAACGGGCGCGATGCGCGGATGCACTCGTTGTTCCGGGTGGACAGCGCGGTGAGGCGACTGAACCCGGTAACGCCCAAGGGGTGGATCATGCTGTGCGTGCCGCCGGCAATGACGACGTCCGCGTCGCCGCGGCGGATCATGTGCGCGGCCTCGCCGATGGCCTGCGTGCTGGCGGCGCAAGCGGTGAGCGTGTTGAGGCTCGGCCCTTGCGCGTTGAACTGAACGGCGAGGTGGCTGGCGGCGAGGTTCGGATCCTGCTCCAACTCGCGGACCGCGTCGAGCACATTCATCGCCCGTGCCGCCCAACGGACCGTATCGAGCGGAATGCCCCCCCCCTCGTCGTCGCGGCAGCCGGCAATGGCGGCCTCGACGAACGGCTCGAAGTCGATCGGGCCTTCCCCCCCGCCGAGGTAGATGCCCACGCGGGCCGGATCGAGCGAATCGTGCCGCTGAAGTCCAGCCTGTGACCAGGCCATCTGCGCCGCAGCGAGTGCGAACGCGGCATTGCGGCTGGCGCCGGCATGGCGTGCGGCGTCCGAGCCGAGAAACGCGGCCAGGTCGAAGCCTTTCACCTGCGCGGAGAAGGAAGTCGGATATCGCTTCGCATCGAAGATCTCCGTCGGGCTTACGCCGCTTTCGCCGGCCAGCAGTTTCTTCCAGACGCCCTCGATGTCGTGCCCGAGCGGCGTGATCCAACCCATGCCTGAGATGACGACTCTGCGCGACATGCTCGCTGAACCTCCCGGCGGAACTCCGCGCTACTCTCGATAACGGCGAACCACCAGCGCCGCGACCTGCGATCCCACCAGCGAATAGGCGACGCTGGCCACGGTGTCGATTCTGGCGTCGAGCGGATCCTTCGGCGCAAAGCGCAGCCCTGTGCAAGTCGCTGCCGATTCCGTGTTCAACGAAGGTGGAACAGTCTGATGATGGAGCGACAGGACGCCGGTTGCGAAGTCGATCGCGCCGCTGCCGGCGCCGTTCACGCCGATGGCGCCCTTGACGGCCACCGCGTGCGACTGAGCCATCCGATCGCCCATCACGGTTTTCCAACCAGCCGCTTCGCAGGCATCGAACGCGTCCACTCCGCTGCCGAACGCGACCATGAGATCGATGTTCTGCGCGGTCAGCCGCGCGTCGCGGAGCGCATGGTTGACCGCCAAGGCGACCGGCGCGCCCGTCGGGTCCGGCGCCGACCAGCTCGTCGTGTTGGTGCTCGCGCCGAAGCCGACCAGTTCGCCGTAGATGCGAGCGCCGCGTGCCTTGGCGCGATCCAGCGCTTCAAGGATGACCAGTCCGCCGCCCTCCGAGGCCACCGTGCCCGGCGCATCCGCCGCGAACGGGCGGCATGCGCGCGACGGGTCGTCGTTGCCTTTCGTGCTCAAACGGCCATACAGCAGCGGTCGAGTGAGCGCCATCGGGTTGACCTTGCTCTCCGCTCCGCCGCAGATGCACACGTCCGCCGAGCCGCGCGCGATGGTGCGGTAGGCTTCGCCGATGGCCAGATGGCTGGAGGCCTCGCCGCAGGTGATGGTGTTCGAATTCGCCTGCGCGTCGTGCACGATGGTGACGTGGCAGGCCAGCATGTTGGGCAGGAACTTCAGCAGCCACAGCGGCGTGAGGTTGCCCATGCCGACCGATCCCCAGAGATCATGGCTGAACTTCCCGCGTTCATCGACGGCGGTGTTCAGGGCGGCCGCAAGTTCCGGGAGATCCGCGCAGACCAGCCCCGCGCCGATATTGGCGCCGAAGCGCGCGGGGTCGAGGTTGGGCGGTCCGGGCGCCTCGCCGCGCCCGATCATGCACGACGTCACCAGTCCCGCGTCGCGCACCGCGTGATACGCGCACACCACGGCGATCTGCGTATCGCGCGACATGACCTTGGCGGCCTTGCGATACGCCTTGGGAATCGTGTCGCCCAGCGAGAATTCGGGCAGCTCGGCGGCGATGCGGCAGGGCAGCGCGGACGCGTCGAACGCTCGAATCGCCGCCACACCGCATCGGCGCGACAGCAGCGCTTCCCAATAGGCGTCCGCGCCGATGCCAATCGGCGTCGCCAATCCCAGCCCGGTAATGACCACGCGTCGTTCGCCGGTCACGAATCCCCCCCCCCGCTGCCCGGCGGCGCGGGTCGAAATGAACGCACCAGATCGGTGAATGTTCCGGTGAAGACGAAGTTGTGCCGCGGCAGCCCCGCATGCACCGCGCCGTCCACGTGCGAGAACATCAGGTCGACGCGGGCGATCTCTTCCTGGCCGCGGCGCACGACTCCGCGCGTCGTGGCGCCGTGATCGTCGAGCGTCTCAATTTCAACCTCGTATGACAGCGTATCTCCCGGGACGGCGTAATCCGTGAACGTCGCGGAGCGGATCTTGGCGAGGATGACGTTCATGCCGAACGCGCGAGCCTCGCCGACGAGGATGCCGGCCGTTTGCGCCACGCCCTCGATGATGAGCGAGGGCGGCATGACAGGCCAGGCGGGAAAGTGATCGTGAAGATGCTCTTCGGCGCGGGTGACGTTCTTGACCGCCACCGCGCGGCGACCGGACTCAAACTGAGTGAACTTGTCGATCCATATCCAGCGCATGGCGTCGGTTCAGAGGACGGCTACGCCGCCTTCAACTTCAACTCGACATAGTTCACGATGGTGGCCACGGTGAATAGATCGCGGATGCGTTCGATCTGCGGGTCCTTTTCAAACTCGCGGAAGTCCGCGTGAGGCATGGCGGCCTTGAGCTTGCTGACGCCCTCCGCGGTCATCTTGCCGTCCTCGACGTAGTCGGGATTGTTGAGAATCTCGTCCGGAAACAGCTCGACCTTGTTGACCTTGATGGCGAATGCTTTCTCCAGCCGGAACACGATGTCGAGGAAGTCGATGCTCTCCGCTCCGAGGTCGCCCTCCAGCGTGGCCTCCGGCGTAATCTCATCGTCGTCCACGCCGAGCGCCTCGACGAGCACGCCGCGCACCTTGGCCAGCACTTCCTCCCGAGTCGCGGTCATGTCCTCGTTACCTCCCGAGTTCCACAATCAACCTCGGCGAGCTCATGTTCGCCGTCCGTTCGAACGAATCCTCAAATCCGCGGGTGGCATCACGCTTTCGTCTCACGAGCCGCACGGGGTCCCACACCCTCGGTAAGATCCCGCAGCGCCGCGTATCGCGCACGAAGCCCCCGGATCAAATCCTCGTCGATCCGCGCCAGCATGGGATGGCGATCCGACAGACGACCATGCATGAGGCTGAACCGGCCCTTGACGACTTCGCGCTGCTGGCAAACGCCGACGCCGGAAAACTCGCTCTCGTCGCGCGTCAGGCGACGGCACCGCACGGTCACGTCGAGCACGTCGCCGGGCCTGACGAAGCTCTTGTATGTTATGTTCTTCGCCTCGCGCAGCAAGACGAGGCTCGGCGCAAAGTCCTGCGTGGCGCGAACCAGCCAGGCTGCTGCCTCGACCATGGCCTCCAGCATGAACACGCCCGGCAGAACGGCGAACGTCGGGAAGTGGTCCGCCAGGTACTCTTCCGACGCCGAAACGGCTTTGATCGCGCGAAGCTGCTCGCCGGGCGTCAGCTCCACGATGCGATCTACGAGCGCGAATCTCATGCGTCCGCCTTACGATCGGCCTACCCCGCCGCCCATCCAGTCCCAATCGGAGCTGAGTCCGCCGCGCGCCGGGCGCTTCTTTTTCGCCGCCTTCGTCGCGTGTGCGCCGTGTCCGGCCGGCGCCTCCGGGACCGCGCTGGCGGAAGCCTGCTTGAGCGACAGCGCGATCCTTCGCTTGCCGCTATCCACGTCGAGCACCTTCGCCTCGATCTCCTGCCCGACGGACACCACGTCGCCGCAGGCGCGAACGCGCTGGTCCGACAGCTCGGATATGTGGATCATCGCCTCCACGCCCGGCACCAAGGCCACGAACACGCCGAAACTCTCCAGCCGCGTCACCGTGCCCTTCACCAGCGATCCCTTCGCGAAGCTCTCCATCACGCCCGACCACGGGTCCGGCGAAGCGTGTTTCATGGAAAGAGCGATGCGATGCTTGGCGGCCTCGTTGCGGATGACCACCACATCCACCACGTCGCCTTCCTTCACGACGGCGGAAGGCGAGGCGATGCGCGACCAGCTCATTTCGCTGACCGGGATCAGCCCTTCGACGCCTTCCTCAAGCTCCGCAAAGGCGCCGAAATCCACGACGCGCATGATCGTGACGCGAAGCCCCATGCCCTCCGGATATCGATCCGCCGCGCCGGTCCACGGGTCCGGCCGGGTCTGCTTCAGCCCCAGCGAAATCCGATCGCGCTCGCGGTCGATCTTCAGCACCTTGACCTCGACGTGGTGCCCGACGTCGACGACGTCCGTCACCTTCGCCACGGGCCGAAAGCTCAGGTCGCTGATGTGGATCAAGCCCTCGACGCCGCCGAGATCGACGAACGCGCCGAATTCCGTGACGTTCCGCACGGTCCCCGGAAGAACCTGCCCGACCTCCAGCGTCTTGAGCAGCTCCTCCTTCTTCTCCGCCATCTCGCGTTCCTGCACGCGGCGGCGGCTGACCAGCACGTTGCGCGAGCGGCGCTCCACGTCTGTGATTTCGCAGCGCACCGGCTGACCGATCAGCGTGGAGATATCCTTGAGGAAATGATGGTCCACCTGCGACGCGGGCATGAACGCGCGAATGCCGTTGACGTCCACTTCCAGCCCGCCCTTGTTCAGGCCGGTGATCTTGCCCTCGACGATCATGCCTTTTTCAAGGTTGATCCAGGTGGCGCGCTGCAGGGCGCCCTTGCGGTAGCAGATGAACAGCCCGTTGTCGGCGTCGAAGCGCTCGATGACGACGTCCACGCGCCGCCCGTTCTTGATCTCTTCGTTCTTGCCGAACTGGTTGCGGGGGACGACGCCCTGATCCTTGGCGCCGAGGTCGAGAAAGACGTCGTCGCCGCGCATGCCGATCACCGAGCCGGTCAGCTCGGAGCCGTGCTCCAGCACCCTTCCGCCACCCGACCCACCCAGCCCGCCCCCCAGCGCGTCGAGATCCCCGGCGGACATCTCGCTCATGGCCTCGGCGATCTCGCGCTCAAGCTCCGAGGTCATCCCGCCGGACGACGCTGCCAGCGGGGTCGCGCCGGCGCTGCCCGGTCCCGCGGGCGCGGGCGGGTCTGCAAGGGATCGGGTCGCGGAGTGCTCGGGTGCACTGGGCGCCAGGGAGCCGTCGTTCGGACGGTCGGCCCATGCCGGTGTTTCGCTCATGATACAACCTTAGTTAAGCAGCCATGGCGCGTCAGATAAGCAGCCATGACGCGAACCGGGAATGACATGCCGTGTGGAATCCTTCCATTGTTGCTTCATATCACGGTCGCGGCTCTTTTCTACAGAAGCGCCCAGCGAAAGTCAAGGAACTCATACGGTTGGCTCAGTGTATCGGCTTGAATGGCAGAGCCGCGACCGCCAGGGAGCGAACCGTTTGTATGGCAGAGCCGCAACCGTCAGGGAGCGAACCGTTTGTATGGCAGAGCCGCAACCGTCAGGGAGCGAACCGATGTCGCGCTGTGCCGGAACCGGTTCAGGAGACCGCCGCATGCTTCAACCCTTGCGAGGGCAGTTCGCGAACGCGGGCCATGTCCACCGCACAGCGTCCCCAGTAACGCCAGGGCTCTTTCGCGCATGGGCCATCCGAATCCGAAGCGCCGGCGAGGGCGCCGAGACTCCACGCGCAGCCCGACCGTCACGCCGTCGCGTGCGCTTCGAGCTCGGAAAACCGAACGGCGCTTCGCGTTCGGAAGGGCGAACGGCACTTCGGAGCGGGGGCAACCCCGTTCGTCCAATCGAGCTGATCGCTCAGGTGCTCATCCACCGGAGGCTTTCCCGGAAGTCGCCGTGGTGGAGTCGGCTTTGGACTCCGTGGGCTTGTTCGCTCCCACCGGGGCGGAAGCTGCGTCCGCAAGCCCGGCGGCCTTTGCCTCTCCCTCATACTTGGCGAGGCTCTGCTGAATGCCGCCGGCGGTCATGGGGTCGACGCCCGCCAAGTTCGCCACGGCCTTGCGCGACGTCGCCAGCGCGGACTTCAGGTCGCCGCGCTCGTAATGAACGCGCGCGAGCGTGTCGAGATAGCCCGCCTTCTTTTCCTGTGTCAAGGCGTTGGCACGCGTCGCCGCCTCCAGCGCGAGGTCGAGGTTGCGTTTGCGGATGCCCGGCTCGGCGGCGATGGAGAAGGCAAAGCGGTTGTGCAGCAGCGCGCTCTCCGGCTGAGTTTTCAGTTGTTCGCGGGCGAAGGCGTAAGCCTTGTCCGGCTCGTTGAAGTCGCGCAGCAGGGTGAGGAACTGCAACTCAGCCGTGCGCTCGCGCGCGGGGAACTCCGGGTCCAGCGTCTGCGTGGGCGGGATTTCGTTGAGGAACAGGGCTACATCGACGGCGATCGTGTCCGCAAGGAGGTCCTTCGTCATGAACGGCGGGCGTTTCCAGCCGAAATCCGCCGGTTTCAGCTCGAAACGGGTGCGCAGCGAGACCATCTCGCCGGGATAGCGCAGGAACGTGCGCTTGAAGTTCACCGGCATGTGCGTGGCCGTCACCGGACACTCGATGTCCTTGCTGACCCCGAGGATCGTCACCCGGCCTTTCACGGTGAAGCAGTAGGAGACGAACTCCTGATCCGTGCCGGTCTGCTCGGCGGGCGTGCAGTCGGTGATAAGGAACGTCAACTCGGCGTGCTGGGCGCCGTTGAGCAACATCGCGCCGCGAAGTTGATCGTCCTGGTCGCTGTTGCCCGTGGTCAGCGAGGCGACGGGCACGCGGAACGCCCCGGCCGCGAGCATCTTCTGCCCCGCCTTGAACTCGAACGGCACGCCGATGAAGCCGACGATGCGGTTGCACGTGGCGACGACGCGCTTCATCGCGGCGTCCGACGTCGCCACAAGCTGCCCGTCCTCGCCGGACATGACGTGATAGATGTCGCACGAGTCGAGCACGGCGTCCGGAATGACGAGCGTCTGCCCGCAATCGCTGCGGGACGGAACCTGCGGCGCCGTCTCCTGGGCGGAAACGCCGGCGACAGCGATGAAAGCGGGTGCGAGCAGCCAGACACGGGATTGAGTCATCGAAGTTGGCCTCTTCTGATCATTCAAGGCGCCTGTTTGGAAGATTTAATGCCTGTCGTCGCGGCACCCGCGAAGCGGCGTGCCCTCGGCGATCGGGTCATCCCACCTCCAAGGCAGGTTTCAACAGTGCACAGGTTGGAAACCTGTGCTACACCCACCGGTTGAAAACCGGTGCCACACTCGGCTTGCCTGATGCCCTTTCGGCATTCAACATTCGCCATTCGCCACTCGGCACTCGGCACTCGGCATTCGCCATTCGCCATTCGCCATTCTGCATTCTGCATTCTGCATTCTGCATTGGACATTCCCCACATCATCCCACCGGCTTGCTCGCACCGGCGGACAGGTCCAGCGCCATGATCGTCTTGCGGTCGCGGACGTACATGGTCGAGCCGATGATGGTCGGCACGGTCCACGCCTGATGCGTGAGAATGTTGGCGCGGCATAGAATCTTCAGCGCCTCCGGTTTCGCCTCTGCCAGCGCGAGGTCGCCGTTTTCATCCAGGATGACGAGCTTGCCGTCCGCGTACAGGCAGTTGGCCTTGGCAAACCCGCGCTCGCGCCACAGCGTCTCGCCGGTCTTGACATTCACGCACATCAGCAGCGTAGCCGCGAAGTCGCCGCTGGAGCCGTACAGATGATCGCCGACGCGGACAAAGCTGCCGTGCTGCACGCGCAGGTACTTGTTGAACCACAGCTCCGTTGCCTCGAACGCGTCGCCCTTTTTCTCAACCTTGAAGGCCCACGTCCCGCCGCCGTAGGCCGCGGAGACGAAAAGCATCCCGTCCTCGCTGTACAGCGGCGTGCTGATGGCGAAGCCGATCTTGTCGTTGCTGACCTTGAGTTTCCACAACGTCTGGCCGTCCGCCGGATCAAGCCCGGCGATGTCCTGTCCGAGCTGCATGATGAGCTGGTCGCGCCCGGCGATGTTCACCAGCAGTGGCGACGGGTTGCCGAGGCGCACGAACTTTTCGCTGGTCCACGCCTTCGAGCCGTCGGACTGCTTGAACGCGGCGACGCAGCACTTGGCCTCCTTGGGCGCGCCGGCGGTGGGATCCGCGTCGCCGGGAGATCGAACGGGGACGGTGATAATGACGAGGTCCTTGTATGCGGTCGGGCTGGCGCCGTATCCGAACATGAGGACGCTGCCTTCCATCTCCTGATAGAGGTCGTGGGTCCAGAGGATCTTGCCGGTTTTCTTGTCAAGGGCGTTGACCTTCAGTGTCGCGCTGGTGGTGAAGAGGCGGTCGCCGACGATCAGCGGCGTGGCGTGCGGGCCGGGACCGAAGGCGGTGTTCTGCTCGGTCTTCGTCGCCGCGTCGTAGGTCGTCTCCCAGAGCGTCTTGCCGGTCTTGGCCTCGAGTGCCAGGACGGCGTCACTGTCGCCGCGGCGGCACATGGTGTAGAGGGTGTCGCCCTCGACAAGGATGGACGAGTATCCGTCGCCCAGCTCGCGGCTCCACAACTTGGGCGGGCCTGTGTCCGACCACGTGGCGGCGATGTTCTTCGCCGATCGGAACGTGAAGTCCCGCATCGGACCGCCCCATTGCAGCCAGTCCATGTCCCCCGCCCAGGCCGCGCTGCCCAGCGTCAGCGCCGCCCCAAGCGAGAATCGCGCGCAATCCGACAACGCCCACCGATGCGATTTCAGCGGTGCCATACAGCATTCCCCGAGAAATGACAGGATTCCGGTCCCGAAGTGGAGATTCTACCGGACGGCGCGAATCTGCCGCAAGCGGGCGCGACCGAGGCACAACTTCTTACCCGGGGACGTGATGCGTCCGGGTCCGCGACAAATTCGGCGACCCGATCTGGGCCGAGGACTGTAGTCGCGGCTGGAGCGACGACCTTCCGCGTGGAGCGAAACCCGTAATCCCGATTCGCATCGGACCGCTGCCCCGCAAGGGGTCGCACCCTCAGTTCCCGCGGCGTGCGCCGGAATCGCAGCAGACGTACAACCCCTTCCGGGGTTGCGTCTCCCCGCGCTCGAGAGTCCGTGGGCTGCGCCCACGGCTACCCACGTTGATCCCCTGCGGGGATCGGGCTGACGCTGCTGCGGAGATCAGGCTGAATCGCCTTCGGAGATTGAGTTGCCTCGACCTCGAGGAACAAGGCCGAGTCTCACCGGACGAGATCGAACCCGGGCGCACCTCAAAACTGAATCGCCAAACCTCTTGGCCAAACCCGTTGCCTGCTAGGCAAGGCGTCGACCTTGGCGCGCGGCTGCCGGATGGGTATGAATAGGGTTCTCCCATCGGGGTGCCTGCCTGCGGCGACGGGGCGGCGGCTTGGTGAACCCTGCCCGGGTGGCGGAATTGGCAGACGCGCATGGTTGAGGGCCATGTAGCCGCAAGGCTGTGGAGGTTCAAGTCCTCTTCCGGGCATTTTTTCCGCACGTTGCGACGATGGGCGTCGCGACCCCGCGCGGCGCGATTCGCCGGACGCGACGTGTTTCGGCGCGCGCCGACGCATCGGACCGGAGCGCAGCATGCCTTGGCGCTCTGCGACGCCACGCCATGTGCGTCGGTGCGGTGCTATGTCCGGCGATGCGGTGCCTTGCCTGCCGGCTCGGAGCGCGCCCCTTGGAAGCGGTCATGCCGGTTGAGACCCATCGGATAGAAGTCTCCACGCGAGGCGGATCGCAGGTTGTGGACCTGACGGATTCGGTCCGCAGACTTGTCCGCGGGTCAGACATCACCGACGGACTGGCGAACGTCTGCGTGGTCGGCTCCACCGCGGGGATCACGACGACCGAGTTCGAGCCGGGTCTGGCGACGCGCGACCTGGCCGCGGCGTTCGAGCGGCTCGCGCCCCGCGACGGCGAGTACCTGCACGAGCAAACGTGGCACGACGACAACGGTCACAGCCACGTCTGCGCGTCGATGCTCGGTCCTTCGATCACGGTTCCCCTGTCGCGCGGCGAACTGGTGCTGGGAACATGGCAGCAGATCGTGCTGATCGACTTCGACACCCGCCCGCGTCAACGGACGATTGTGATCAGCCTCGTGGGCGATGCCGGCGCGCCTTCCGCTTGACGGCTTGTGGTGGAACTCGAGGCAAGACATGGGCTCTGTCACCCAGGGTTCAGGGTTCAGGGTTCAGTGGTCAGGGTTCAGGGTGGAACTTGAAACCGGACACGATACCCGTCACCCCCGCGCAGGCGGGGGTCCAGTCCTCCCCGGAAAACCGCTGGATTCGTGCGTCCTTGCAAGTCACCGGCTGGATTCCGACCTGCGCGGGAATGGCGAACCTAGATTCCTCTCTGTGCGGGATTGACGAGGCGGATTCCCGCCTGCGCGGGAATGACGAGCGGCGCCGCTGAGCACGGACCGCTAACTCTTCCCGGCCACTGCCTCGCCTACCCAGCGCCGCGCCCCCCAACGCAGTCCCCGCCGCCGATAACGGGGGATGATTCGCCGGCTTCCGCGTTGCGCGAAAACCAGCACCCTGGAGTGTCGATAGTGCAATGAAGCGCCGCGCGTGGCGCGTCAGGGGCCGACTCCGCGCAGTCGTGCGCGGCGCCAAGGTGCAAGAACCCCGAGTTTCAGGAGGCAACCCAATCATGCCGGCCAATCGGTTTCTCCGCCTCAGTTCGTTGCTGTTCGCCATTCTCATTCTCACAACCGTCGGGCTTACAACCGTCAGGGGCGCACCGTATGTGCCGGTTGCCGCATCGGAGGAGCCGACACCGCGGGCGGAAGTGCTGGTTGGCATGTCCACGGCTCTAAGCGGACCGGCGGCGGATCTGGGTTTGGGCATGCGCGCCGGCGTCGAGGCGGCCTTCGCGGCGTACAACCGCCGGACGGACAAGCCGGCGAAGGTCGCGCTGACGCTGAAGGCGCTGGATGACGGCTACGAGCCGAGCCGGGCGGCCCCGAACGTGCGCGAGCTGATCGAGACGCACCATGTCGCGGCGATTCTGGGCAACGTCGGAACGCCGACGGCGGTGGTCTCGATCCCGATCGCTTCTGAGTCGAAGATTCCGTTCATCGGCGCCTTCACGGGCGCGCGTGTGCTGCGCCCCACCCCACCGAACCGTTACGTCATCAACTACCGGGCAAGCTACGCGGAAGAATGCGCGGCCATGGTGGACGCGCTGGTGGCGCACGCGGGTCTGAAGCCGGAGGACATCGCGCTTTTCACGCAGCGCGACGCCTACGGCGACGACGGCTACAACTCCGCGATGATGGCGATGAAGCGGCACGGGCTTGAAGACGAAAACGCCATCATTCACGGGCGCTACGAGCGCAACTCGGTCGCCGTGGAGCACGCACTGGCGGACATGATCTCCAGCGGCGATCCGCCCAAAGCCGTCATCATGGTCGGCACGGCCATCGCATCGGCGAAGTTCATCCGGCTGGCGCGGGAATACGGGCTGGAGACGCGATTCCTGAGCGTTTCGTTCGTGGGTACGGCGAAGCTGGCTTCCGAACTGGGCGACATCGGCGATGGCGTGGTCGTCACGCAAGTGGTTCCGCACTACGACGCGGACCTGCCGATCGTGAAGGAGTTCCACGCATCGCTGCCGGCGGACGCTGCTTTCCACAAGGACTTTTGCGCGCTGGAGGGCTTCGTGGCCGCGAAGATGTTCCTGCACGCGGTGGATCGCATTCCCGGCGCGGTGACTCCAGAAAGCATCGTGCAGGCGATGGAGGGGTTGGGCGAGCATGACATCGGGCTGGGCGAGCCGTTGGTGCTCTCGGCGGAACGCCACCAGGCGAGCATGCGCGTCTGGCCCACGGTGTTGCGCGGAGGGTCGCCGCAGCCGATGAAGTGGGAGGAGCTTAAAGCCCAGCCATGACGGCGAACCTGCCCACACCGCCCTCGCCGCGCAACGCCCAGGACTCGACGGTCCGGCGGGTGTGGCTCCTCGCCGCGCTGGCGATCGGCGTAGGGTTGATGCTTCTGGGCGCGGGACACGTTGCGCAGAGCCGCATTCGCGCCGCGCGAGAAAAAAGCGATCAGGCGCGGGCCCAGGCGCTGGCGCTGGTGCGCGCCATCGACCAGCGCATCCTGGTGCTGCGCGACTCGATCCGCCAGACCTTGGACGCCAGCAAGACCGACCACTCTGACGTCCAGAAGGTCCAGGATGACAGCGCGCTCGAACTGATCCACCAGGCGTCAGTCTCACTGGCCAGGGTGAGCGCATCCGCGGATGGCATGGTCCGCGTGCTGGAGGAATTGCTTCCCCTGTTGGAATTACTCACAAGCCAGGTGAGTGGGGGCTTCGAATGGGCGGGCGGGTACGACCTCACCCTTGAACGGTTCGCGCGAACGCGCGGCAAGGTTTTGGGAAACCTCGAATACCTGCGGGGCGTTGTCGCCCAGGCGGAAGGGCGCGTTCGGCTGACGCGAACGGCGGACGTGCGCAAACTCGTCACGGACGGCGTCGCTTCCAACGAGGCCCGCGCGAAGGAGCTTTTTGGACAGACGGATCCGACGCTGCGCTTCGCGGACCTCAAGGCCACGCTCGGCGACTTGATGCTTCTGTGCGAGCGGGTGTCAGCCGCGGAGTCGCTGGATGCGCTGACGGACTTGGAGAAGAACCAGGTGGCCCCGACGCTGGCGCGACTGTTGCGGCAGGCGCAGGCCGTCAGCGGGCATGAAACCGACGCCGGGCTGCCCCCTGACGTGGTGGTTGAGGTCGAGGCGGGGCTGGTGGCACCCGCAGGCCCGTCGGGCGCGGCGCCGGATGAAAGCCTGTGCTCCCTGGCCAAGCGTCGCGCGGAGCTTCGAGTCGAGGCCAGGCGGCTGCTGGACGGCGCCGTCAAGACGATTGACTCAGTCCGGGCGGGCCAAACTCAACTCACGGCCGAGGCCGATGCGTTCGCGCGCCGGCTGGGCGCGGAGTCGGAGGCGTTCGCCACATCGGCCATGCGCAGCGTCATGCTCGTGGCGGCGCTGGGCGCGCTGATGTTCATGTTCATGACGGGGCGCATCGCCGCTCGCATTCGTGAGCAAGTGCGCATCATCGAGGATGCAAAGGTCCACCTCGAGGTCGCGCTCGCCGCCGCCGATGCCGCCAACCGCGCCAAGAGCGCCTTCCTGGCAAACATGAGCCACGAAATCCGCACGCCGATGACGGCCATCCTCGGTTACGCCGATCTGCTGCTGGAACCGGCGCAGACGCCGAAGGACCGCCTTGACGCCGTCCAGACCATCCGGCGCAACGGCGAGCACCTGCTGTCGATCATCAACGACATCCTCGACCTGTCGAAGATTGAAGCGGGGCGCATGGTTATCGAGCAGATCGACGTGGATCCGCTCACGGTGATCGAAGAAGTCTTCTCGCTCATGCAGGTTCGCGCGAAAGGCAAGGGGCTGTCCCTCGTGAACGACCTGGTCTTTCCGCAGCCCGTGCGCATCCGCTCCGACCCCACGCGCCTGCGCCAGATCCTCGTAAACCTGGTCGGCAACGCCATCAAGTTCACGGAGTCGGGCGCGGTGACGGTGCGGACGAGCTTCGTCGCTTCGCCGCAGCCGCGCATGCGCTTCTCCGTGAAGGACACAGGCATCGGCATCGATCCGTCCGCGCTCGCCAATCTGTTCCAGCCCTTCACGCAGGCCGACGCCTCGACGACGCGGCGCTTCGGCGGAACCGGGCTGGGGCTGACCATCTCCAAGCGGCTGGCCACGATGCTCGGCGGCGACATCGACGTCGAGAGCACGCCGGGCGAGGGCAGCACGTTCAGCGTGTGGGTCGCCTGCGAGGGCGCCGGCGAGGACGAGGTGCGTTTCGAGCCTCCCCTGGCGGAAGCCACCGGCGCGTCCGCTCGGTCCTCTGCCGAACACATCCGCCTCAGCGCCAACGTCCTTCTGGCCGAGGACGGACCCGACAACCAGCGCCTCATTTCCTATCACTTGCGCAAGTCAGGCGCCACGGTCACGATCGCGGAGAACGGTCGCATCGCCGTGGAACGTGCGCTGACCGCGCTGCGCGAGGGACGTCCGTTTGACGTGATCCTCATGGACATGCAGATGCCGGAGATGGACGGCTACACGGCGGCGAGCCTGCTGCGGGCGGAAGGATTCCGCGGTCCAATCATCGCCTTGACGGCGCACGCCATGGCCGGCGATCGTGACAAGTGCATCCATGCCGGCTGCAGCGATTACCTGACCAAGCCCATCGACCGGGATTGCCTGCTCACCACGTGCGCCTCGCTCTCTGCGCGGCGCACCCAATCCCATGCGCCGCCGCAACCGGTCGGCGCACCTTGACGCTTCGCAGACCGGGGTCGAACTGGAAACCGGGCCGAAGCGCCGTCACCCTCGCACAGGCGGGGGGCCAGCACGCATGTGGAAAGGCTGGATTCGCGCCTGCGCGGGAATGACGAAGCTGGGTTCCCGCCTGCGCGGGAATGACGAGCGCCGCCTTTCACCGCGGGCTGTCAGGGTTTGGGTGGATCGGACGACTCGGGCTGCGCCGGCTGCGGCGCGGGGGCATCTGCCTGCTCGTCAGGCTCCGGCACCTTCACGCCGGGATCTGATGCGCCCTCCTCCTTGTCGGCGGGGGCTTTGAGCGCCGGCTCTTCGCTCGAGGGCGGCGCAGGCGTGGCCTTGCGGACGCTGCGGATGAACTTCAGGATGGCGTCGCGGCGCGGGTCGATCAACTCCGCCGGACCGCTTGCGCGGATGAAGAACGGACCTTTCGGGTGCTGCACCACTGCGGCGATGAGCCGCTGCCCGGTAGCGAGGTCGCCGCTTTTTGCCTGCTTGACCGCGCCCTGCAACTCGAGCGTGGTCACTTTCAGCCCGTTGATTTCCTCATCCTTGGCCAGCTCGCCGACGCTGGGATGCCCGCCGCCTTTGAGCAGGAAGTCCTCGCACCAGTTCTTCAGTACGGTCGTCGTCTTGCCCTTGCGGTCCGGCATGAAGCTCACGGTGAGCGTGGCCTTTTTCTTCTTATCCTTCGCATCCGTGAGCTTGAACGCATAAAGGAGTTTCTCTCCGCCGCTTGCGGCCGTGGAGACGGGCCAAGCGATCGGCTCGGTGAACTCAATGAACGCAATCTTCGGGTCGCGAGGAACAAGCGGACCCGCGCCGGCAGCGCCCGCCGACCCGGTCTGCTTCTCAGCGATCTTGCCCGCCGTTCCCTTCTTCTTCGACGATGCGTTCTTCTCCGGAGATTTCTTCTCCGACGCATCCTTGGAGGGCTTCCGATCCGGCGCTTGGGCGCCGTGCGATGCTTCCGGTTGCTTCGGCCCGTCGGTAGACGGGGGCTGAACGTTCGAGGCCGGCGCTGCGCTAATCGACGAATCCGGCGAGGGCGGATCCTTCTCTTGCGTCGACTCCGGAGCTGTTTCCGCATAAGCCGCGGGCGCGGTGGAGTGCTGCCCGGACTCGGAGGGTGCGTCCTTTCGACAACCCACCAAGACCGCCTGGACGCAGAGGACCCCAAGCGAAACCATCATGACGCTGAGCTTTCTGGAACCCATACCCGGCCTTTCTGCACTGAACCTCGAGGGCACGGCTCACATGACCCCAATACGGCGTCGGCGTCAAGCCGCCGGCGCCGCGCGGTCGTCTCATCACCCGGTGCGGCGCGCGGGGGCGCGGTCTCCCTCAAGGAGTTGAACGCCGGAACCCGTCGGCTCATTGCGGGGTTCCCATTCCCAAAGGTCGGGGAATGACCGCATGTCCAACGCCAAGCCTCGCCTGCAGAACCGAGCCGCGACCGTGAGGGAGCGTGTTTTTCCAACCAGCCACGCGGGTTTTGAGCCGGCCTGTAGGTAGCGCCGCCAGCCGATCGCGCTGCTGCGATGCGCGGATTCAAAGCCGGGAAGGCCCGAAGCTGTGCGCCATGACGGTGGTTCTACGCGGCAGCAAGGACCGGGTCGGCTCTCTCTGAATGCAAGCAGGGAGCCTGATCTGCAAATTCGTGCACGCCACGGGGAGGCCTTGCCTCTGCATCCTCCACAGTCCGCCGAGTACGCCAAAGCGTGCCACGGTGGTTCCTTGCCGTATTCAGGTGCCGTACCACCACACCCTGCTGGCTCCAATCCGGGTTGTCCAGACTGAGGCTCGGGGATACGCTGGCAGGCCGTCACGCTCAGCCATGTCCACGCGCACCAAAACCACGCTGTCCACGCTTCAAACCCGCAAGCGCGAGGGGGTCAAGATCACCGTCCTGACCTGCTACGACGCGGCCATCGCCCGGCTGATCGAGTCGGCCGAGCTGGACTGTATCCTCGTCGGGGACACGTACGCGGAGGTCTGCCTCGGGCACGCCAGCACGCTGCCGGCCACGATGGATCAGATGATCACGGTGACGTCCGCCGTCCGACGCGGCGCGCCGCACGTGTACCTGATCGGCGACATGCCCTACCTCAGCTATCAGGCGAGCGAGACGGAGGCGATCCACAACGCCGGGCGGTTCATGGCAGAGGCGGGGTGCGACTGCGTGAAAGTCGAGGTGGACCGCCGCCTTCTGGGGACGGTGGAGGCGATGTGCACGGCCTCGATCCCGGTCATGGCGCACCTGGGTCTGCGTCCGCAGTCGGTGCATTCGATCGGCGGATACAAGGTTCAGGGGCGCGACGCGGAATCCGCGCGGCGGCTGATCGAGGACGCCAAGCTGATGGAGCAGGCCGGCGCCGTGGCGCTCCTGCTGGAAGCCGTTCCGGTGGAGTTGGGCAGGATCATCTCACAGGGCACGGCGCTGCCGGTGATCGGGTGCGTGTCGGGCGCGGAGACGGACGGGCAAGTGGTGGTGCTGCACGACATGTTGGGGCTGGGCGCGGGGCATCCGCCACGGGCCGTGCGCACGTACGCGAAACTCAACGATGCGCTCGTTCAGGCGTTTCGTGCTTACGCGAAAGACGTACGCGAGGCGCGGTTTCCACTGGAGGAGTTCAGCACGCGCATGACAGCGGAAGCGCTGGGCAAGCTTCAGCATCCGCCGGACGCGGAGGCGCCTCCCCTGGACGCATGAAACGCGTATCGGAGTCGGACGGCGCGGCAGGGCAACCGCATTCTGACGGCGAGCCTGCGTGGCGGTGCTTACCTTACCCAACGGCCCGGGGTGATCGAGCCGCCGACCCGCGTTGCCGCGCTCCACGGGTCGGCTGCTGCGGGCCCCTGCCCCCCGCGCGAGCGCCCCGGGGGAGTTCTCTTTGACGCCTTGTCCCCCGCCGGATAAGAGTGGGGTTCCATGATGTTTGGAGCCTTCGTTCATGCTGGTGAGGATGAGACTGGCGCGCATCGTGATCGTCGAGCCGGACGAGCAGCACATGATTCTGCTGCGCGAGGTGAAGGGGGAGCGCGCGTTTCCGATCATCATCGGCAAGTATGAAGCGCTGGCGATCGATCGGCGTGTCAAGGGGGAAAAGACCCTGCGTCCCATGACGCACGACCTGGCACTGTCGATCATCGAGCTGATGGGCGGCACGCTGGAAAAGGTGGTCATCAGCGAGTTGCAGGACCACACCTTTTATGCCAAGCTGGTCGTTCGGCGCCATGGCGAGGTGATCGAGATCGACTCTCGACCGTCGGACGCCATCGCCGTCGCCGCGGGGCTTGAGGTCCCGCTCTTCGTGGACGAGTCCGTGCTGCGCGAGGTTTGCTGACTCCCATCAACATCGGCGGAATACCCAGACTTATGAACACCAATCCCGGGCTGGTCTTACCGCAGGATGCACCGGTATCGCGGCCCGTTCGGCAGGACGTGATCGAAGCGCCGACCAACGGTCACGGGCGGTCGCCTTCGGATGTGCCGGGCGTGGGCCCGACGTGGGTCGTCTTCGCGCCGGGACGGCTGGACGTCATGGGCGGCGTCGCCGAGTGCAGTGGAGCGCTCGTGCTGAATCTGCCCCTCTCCGTCGGCGCGGTCGTGGCCGCCCGGCGACGCGATGACGGCAACGTCTTCATGCAGTCGCAGGACGCCGCCTCGGAGGGTCCGCGACGCAGCCTGTCGCTGCCGCTGGCGCACCTGACGGATGCTGCGGGTCAACCGCGACAGCTTGCCGAACTTAGCGCCAAGCTGCGCGAGTTGCCCGACGCGGCGTGGGGCGTGACGCTCGGCGCATGGTTGGAGGCTTGCCGCTGCGGACTGCTTCCCGGCCGGGTCGGCGGCATTTCGCTTTCCGTGGTGAACCACCCGGAAGTCGTGGCGGACATCGGGTTGTGCGCCGCCCTGGGGGCCGCGAGCCTGACTGCGTGTGCCCGCGTTTACGGCGCGGAGCTTGAGACGGCGGCGGCCGCGCGCGTGTGCCGCGACGTGGAATACGCCCTGACCGGTCTGCCGTGCGACGTGGGCGACGCGCTCAGCGCGCTGGCGGGCGAGGAAGCCTGTCTGTGGCAGGCGCGCTGTCAGCCCTGTCAGGCCGGCTCGACGCTTCGCATTCCCGACGGCGTTGCGATCATCGGGTTCGACTGCGGGTATCGCGATCCCCGGCGGCTGGACGCGTACCACCATGCGCGTGCGGCGTCGCACATGGGGCGCGTGCTCATCGAACGCATCCTCGCGCATGAGGGCGCCTCCGACATCCGCATGGACGGGCTGCTGGCGCGCCTGACCATGAATGACTTCGTCGAGCGCTTCCGCGACCGGCTGCCGATGAAGCTGGGCGGCGCGGAGTTTCTGCAGCGGTTCGGTCCGCCCGCCGACCCTTGCACGCGCATCCAGCCCGGCGAGGTGTACAAGGTTCGCTCGCGCACCGAGCACCACATCTACGAGAACAGCCGCTCCGTTCAGTTTGCCGAACGGCTATCCCGCTACGCCCGCACCAAAGATCCGATCGCGCTGCACGAGGCGGGCGAGCTGATGCACGCTTCACACTGGAGTTATGGTCAGCGCTGTGGGATGGGTTCGGTGGCGACGGATCGACTGGTGACGCTGCTGCGCCGGCAAGGACCGGCTTGCGGCATCTTCGGCGCCAAGACGTCCGGTCGGGGCTGCGGCGGACTGGTCGTGGCCCTGGGAGCTGAATCAGGCACGACGAAGCAGGTCATCGAGAGCGTCTGTGCGGAGTATGAGTGCCACTCGCGGCGGCGGCCTGTCGTGCTGAGCGGCTCGGCGGGCGGCGCGCTGAAGCGCGAGGCGGTCAAGCTCTGAGAAGGACGACGGGGGGCGACCCGCGTCTGCGGCGCAACGGACGCAGGTCACGCCTCGCCCGAGACTCCGGCGGCGAGCTGCACGCCCATCAGCGCGGTCTCGACGTTGTCCGTCATCTCGAAGACCTTTTCCAGCCCCGTGACGAGGAACATGCTCCAGACCTGCGTGGCGACGTTGCAAAGAACGAGACGGCGGTGGCGGCTGATCATCGTTTTGCGCAGCCGCAGCAGCTTGGTGATGTTGGACGAGTTGAGGTAGCGGACCCCGCGGAAGTCGAGCACGACGTCGAACGCCTGCTCCTGCTCGAGCTGTTCGGTGAGGGCGACGATGTCGTCGGAAAACGCCGGGTCATCCTGCAACTCGGCGACGCGAATGGTTTCTGACCAGCTCTGAACCGACATGACGCCCTCACTTCCCCTCCGTGGATCGGCCCGCAGGCTCCACGAGTATCCCCAGTCGAAAGCCCTGTCAATCTGCTTCGACCAGATGGGGCGGCGGGCTTGAGGGACCGCAGCGGCGAAAGCTGAATGCAGAATGCTGAATGCCGGATGCAGCAATCAGAACCCGTAGCGCCAGCGAGGGAGAGCGCGAAAGGGCGAGTAGCGAATAGCGAATGGCGAATGGCGAATGGCGAATGGCGAATGGCGAATGGCCAACGCCGAAACCGGAACCCCTCACGCCCGTGAGGAGTCTCTCAGCGTTTCGGCTTCTTGCGGGCGCGGCTCAGTTCGGGCGCGGTTGGGGACAGGCGCGGCGGGGACGGATGTCGCCGGATCGCGGCTGCTTCAATCCGCCGGGACGCGACGGACGCCGTCGCTGGGGCCGCGCTGCACCGCGGTGTGATAGCGCGACAAGTGGGCCTGATCGGACGGCGCGTCGGATCGGTAATGCACCCCGATGGACTCCATCCGCTCCCGCGCGCAGAGCGCCACAAGCCGGGCGACGGTCAGCAGATTCTGCAACTCCCAGCCCTCCGGCGAGTCAAACGTCTTGTCCAGCGCGTAGTGCCCCCAGAAGTCGAGAATCTGCACCGTTTCGTCGAGGCGATCGCCGCTGCGCTCGATGCCGACGTTGCGCCACATGACGCTGCGCAGCGAGTTGCGGATGTCCGCAAGGTCCAGCTCCGTCCGGTCCGAGCGCGGGTTCTGATTCTCCATGAAGCGGATGGTCGTGCCACGATCGCGCCCGCCGGCGCGCCGCGCCGCCGTTTCCCCCGCGGCCGCGCCGAAGACGAGACCTTCCAGCAACGAGTTGCTCGCCAGCCGGTTCGCCCCGTGCAGCCCGGTCCAGGCGCATTCCCCGCACGCCAGCAGTCCCGGCACGTTCGTTGAGGCGGCAAGGTCCGTCTCGATGCCGCCGACGAGGTAGTGCGCGCTCGGGCGGACGGGGATCAGGTCCGTCGCCACGTCGATCTGGAAATCGGCGCAGAGGCGGGTGATGGATGGAAACCGCTGCGCAAAGTTCCTGACGTGGCGCGCGTCGATGAAGGCGCTGTTGGTGTGCGTTTCGCGCAGGTGGCGGGTGATGGCGCGGCTGACGACGTCGCGCGGCGCCAGTTCGCCGTCGGGATGATAGCGCTGCATGAACCGCTCGCCGGCGCGGTCCACGAGGTGCGCGCCCTCGCCGCGAACGGCCTCGGAGATCAGCGCCCGCCCCGCGCCCGCCACGTACAGCGTCGTTGGGTGGAACTGCACCATCTCCATGTCGCGGACGCCCGCGCCGGCGCGATACGCGGCGGCGACGAGGTCGCCGGTGATGGCCGGCGGGTTCGTGGTCTCGCGGTACACCTGCCCGCATCCGCCGCCGGCGAGCACGGTTTCGTGCGCCCAGATCATCTGGTGACCGTACTTGGCGTGCCAGGTGATCGCGCCGACGCAGGCGCCGTCGAGCGTCACGAGGTCGATGAGGAAGCAGTTTTCGAACACACGGACGGAGGACGTTGAGAGGATGCGCCGGCGGAGGGTCTCGCTGAGTTCCGCGCCGGTGGCGTCGCCGCGCGCGTGCACCACGCGATGGCGCGAGTGACCGCCCTCCCGCGTCAGGGCGATCGTCGCATCGCGGCGGTCCACGGCGAAGCCCCACTCGACCAGCTCGTCGATGCGGCGCGGGGCCGCGCGGACAACGTGCTCGACAATGGCGCGGCTGCCCAGGTTGCATCCCACGCGCAGCGTGTCCGCGACGTGCAGCTCGGCGCTGTCGTCGTCGCCCAGCGCGGCTGCGATGCCCCCCTGCGCGTAACGCGTCGAGCCGGCGGCGAAGTCCTTCTTGCTGATGAGGATGACCTGGGCGTTTCGGCCCGCTTCGATGGCCGCCCGCGCCCCGGCCACGCCGCTGCCCACGACGAGCACGTCGGTGACGACGTGTCCGATGCGGGATGCGTGAAAGTCGGTGAGGTGCCGCCGGGTTTCGAACAGGCTGCTCATCGCGCGGCATGGTAAACGGCGCGCGCGGCTCGAGCAATCGACGCCCCGCGCCGCGGTTTGCGATGACGCACCAGCGCGACTCTACCAGCCTGGCGCCATCGGGCGCCACGGGTCCTCGGCAGCGGACCCGTGTGGCGCGAGTGCGCGTGCGAGTACCCCTGTCTCCACGGCCTGGCGAGTACGCCAGGCCGTGCCACCCGGTCGCTCGTTTCGTGCCTCCGCGCAAGCCGCCGGCTGGATTCCCGCCTGCGCGGAAATGACGAGGTTTACGTTTCGCCGCGAACTGTTACGGACATGTCGTCGTCACCGGGTCCGCACAGCCGGCCGGGCTTTCCAGGCCTATCTGATGAACTCCGATGAAGCAGCAATCCGTCAGCTTGGCGCGGCGACCGCTGACCTGCGTGGTCCGCGGAGAGCCGTCGAATGAGAACACCACCGACGCACCGTCGAACGCTTCCGTGCGCAGCACGAGCTTGGCCTTGAGCGCGCCGCCGTTGCTGCACGAGCCGACGAACTTCTTGACCTCGCTGCACGGGATGCCGCTGAACCGGCGGTTCTCGATGGTGATCGAAATCTGCTTGGAACTGGAATCGCCGTCGGTGTCCGTGCCGGTGACGGTGATGACGTGCGTGCCCAGCGAAAGATCGTCGCGCGTCAGCAGCAGCCCCGTGCCCAGCGGACCGTCCACGTCGGACGTCCACGCGACCCGCCCGCCGGACAGCATGAGATCTTCCTTGTCCCAGACGGCGGCATGGAAGGGGATCGGCGCTCCGAGCAGGTGGACGGAGTCGTCGTTCGGGGTGAGCAGATAGGTCCACGGCGGCGTCGGGCCGGCCATCGTGCCGCCGTCGTCATCCTCGATTGTGGTTACGTTGAAGCCGTCGGTGACCACCAGCCGCAGGCGTCCGTTCGCCCCGCGGCTGTAGGCGACGGACGCGGTGTCGAACTCGAACGACTCCGCGGGCGTGTTCACCACCAGCGGGACCCATGAGTTGCCCGCGTCGGGGCTGTACAGCAGCGTCGTCGTCAACGCATCGCCGTCCGCGTCGCTGGAAGTCCAAGCGATCGTCACGCGACCGCTGAGTTTGCCGTCGACCCACGACTGCGTGAATCTCGCTTCCGGCGCGTTGGCGGATCGGGTGCGCTCCGCCAGCACCACGCCCGTCGCCACGTCGATGATGCGGATGCCGTCGATGCGCCGCCCTTCCACGCTTTCAGGAATCAGCGCGTAGAGCGCAGACGTCGCGGCCAAGTGCACGTTGCCCTGTTCATCCGGTCCGGCGCAGGATTCCCATGCCTGCGGCGCGGGAAGCTCGACGTTGTAGATCCGCTCCTCGCCCGGCATGGCATACCCGACGATGGAGATCGCCCCGTTGGGGTCCGTCGCATCGGCGTCGCCGTCCTCAAAGCGCGTGATCGGATCCAGGCGAAGCCCGCCCGTGGCGTGGATGAACTCCCCGCTGATGCGCAGCACCGGCGCGGGCAGGCGCGACGGCGAGGAGCAGCGCAGGCGGCTGTCGGCCTCGACCGCTTCGTACGTCGTGCGGTCCACGTAGGCGGTGTTGGTGAGCTGACCGCCGACCATGATGTCCCACTGCCCGCTCTGGTGCAGCACGGGCAGGCTCTCGGTATCCCACAGATGGTGCTCGACGTCCACGCCGACGGTGCCGATCGTGCGGCTGTTGTGAACCTGGCCGAACAGATGCCCGCATTCATGCGCCATGGTGCGCTGGTGACGGATGGTCTGGGTGTTGCCGAAGGCGGCGTCGCCGGGAATGCCGATCGCGCGGCCATTGCCGGAGTAAGGATTGCCGGGGAGCCAGCCGTAAATCAACGTGGGCACGGGGTATCCGGCGCCCGGAAGCTGGTTGAGGCGGATGTCGCGCAGGGCATTGAGCAGCGCCGTGTCCGAGTTGTTCACGTCCTGCGTCCAGAGCAGGTCCGGCAGCGGAGACTTGTGGTAGTTCCATTCCTCAGCCTTGTAGATCGCGCGGAAGAAGCCGTCGCCGATGCCCGGCTCCATCAGCGTGGCGTCCGGCGGACCGCCGTTGCCGCCGGGGCGGTAGTCGATGGGGACATACGCCACCTCGACGGTGCCGCGGCATTGGAAGTTGAGGTTGCTCGACGTCCCGAGGTTGTTGCCGTAGTTCGTTTCCACGACGTAGCGGTCGGGATTGACCTCGACCTGAAAGTCCACGTCGGTGCTTTGCGGGACGATCAGCAGGAAGTTGACCGTGTGGTTCAGCTCGCTGCGCTGCGGCGTGCGCGGGGCCTTGATCGGTCCGTTGAGCGACGCGATCGGCGACTCCGGCAGCTCGACCCCGCCGGCGAAGACGCGCAGCACGGCATCGACATTGTCCACGTCCACCGCGGAATCGCTGACGCCGATGGTTGCGCGAACGTAGGTCACCTGATCTCCCACCAGCGTGCTCGTGCCATACTGCACCGCCTGGTTGACCTCGATGCTCGAGACCGTCAGGTCCGTGGCGCGGACCTCCACGACCGCCGTGGCGAACAGTGAAAGCGTGACCCGCAGCGCCGACCGCGCGTGTGTGTTCAATGACCGCATGTGCGACTCCCCTAAACTGGTATGACGAACCCCCTGCCCCGGAGGCATGACTCCATATGATAACAGAAACCTCGCTTATTGCGCAACGGGGGAGCAAACCTTATGAGACCCGGCAGCCCGTTGGGGAACCCCGATTCGCGCGGTTTGGCAAGGAATCTCCCGGGAAAGAGCACGTCCCGGAGGTCCGTGCCACCGCCTTCGTGCCACCCCCTTCGTGCCACCGCCTTCGTGCCACTCCGTTCGCAACGGGTAGTTCCGCCGCGTGCTCGCCGGGACGGGCTTGGGTCAACTGCTCGCGGGCGCCGGCTCAGCGTCCGAGTCCGGCGGCTCCTCGCTGCGCGTCAGGAAGTGCAGGAAGACCGTCTGAATGATGGCCGCGATCGGCGCCGCCAGCAGCGGTCCGAGGATGGGATGGAAATAGTGCGAGCCGACGAGCAGGGCGAAGACGATCAGCAGCGGGTTCATGTGCGCCGCGTCGCCCATGATGAGCGGATTGAGCACGTAAGCCTCGACGATGTGGATGATGACCACCCATCCCAGCGCCAGCAGCGCGATCGTCGCCGACTGCGTCAGCGCCAGCAGCACGGCGGGGATGGTCGAGATGATCGTGCCGAAGATGGGGATCAGCGACAGCACGCCCGCCACGAACGCCAGCAGACTGGCAAACCGCACGCCGATCATCGCGAACCCGATGTAGGTCAGGATGCCGTTCGCCAGGCAGATCATGAGCTGCCCGCGCACCACGCCGGCCAGCCGCTCGTTGATCTCCTCGGCGATGTTCTCGAACTCCGGCTGGTACTGCGCGGGGACGAGGCTGCGCGCAAAGCTGAAAATCTTCGGAAAGTGCAGCAGAAACAGGAACGTCAGCATCAGCACGAGGAAGAAGTTGAAGATCGATCGCACCAGTCCTTCGATGAACGCGGGCATGGCCGCGCCGAACTGCGCGACCCATCCGACGAGCTTTTCCTTGTACCCCTGCATGAAGTCGCGCGCGGACTTGATGCCCTGAATGTACAACGGCGGGTTGGCATCGGCGTTGGAGCCGGCGGAAGGTTGAGCGTCGCCCGGCGGAGCGTCCGTGCGCGCCGCAGACGGCGCCGGGTCTTGCGCGGTCTCAGCCTTCGGATCCAACGGGGCGTCGTTGGACGTCAACTCTGCGTTGCTCGCGGCGGGCGACGATTGCACCTCCTCCGACGAGGCCGACTCCTTGCGCTTTTCTTCCCAAGCCGCCAAGTAGCCTTCCAGCCGGGTCATGATGGCGCCGCTTCTTTTGTCGAGCTGATCGGCGTAAACTTTCACGTTGTCAATGAGCTTCTGAAGCTGACCCACGACGGGCGGCCCCGCCAGCGACGTCAGCAGCGTCGCGCTGCCGATCAGCGCGAAATAGACGACAAGGATCGACCCCCACACCGGCAGATGAAACGCACCAAAGCGAATGCGCGTCAGGCGCAGCACGGCCGGGTATAGCACGTACGCGAGGGCAAAGGCGATGATGAACGGGGTCAGGACCGCCTGGAAGACGATGAGGACGAGCAGCACGAACCCGATCAGCGACAGCGGGCGCCACTGCGTGCGCAGAAAGCTGAACCCCCGCCGCCCGAGACGATCGCGCAGCGTCGCCCGGCTCGGCGGCAGCGCGGGCCTGGCGGCCGTGGGAGGCGCGCCGGTGCGCTGTGTTTTGGATTCCGGAAGACTCAGGGTCTCCTTCATGAGCGGCTCCATCCGTGCGCGGGTTCAGCGCCGGCGCATCGCTCGCCCTCCTGCCTCGATGCGCGGCCCCGCGCTGGGATTATAGAGCAGCTTGTTTCTTCGGGCGAGCAGACGGCTTGCATCGTTGGCGCTTCGACGTCCGACCCGCGCGGGCGGAGCATCCGAGGGGCGCGGTCGACGTTCCAAGGTCTCTACGCGCGTGCCACTCCTCTGCGAGCAGTGTCCCGGGCATGTGCCACTGCTCTGCGAGCAGTGTCTTGGGCATGTGCCACGGCTCTGCGAGCACTGTCTTGGGCATCCAGCTGCCTGCGGAACACTCTATCCCGCGGCCTGCCGCGGGCCTGACCTGGCGATCTCACTGCTCACAGAGCAGTGGCACGCCATCTCGCGGCCTACCGTAGACCTGATCTCGCGCTCTCACGGCTCACAGAGCCGTGGCACGCCGGCGAGTGGTCTGTCCAGGACCTCGCCCGCCCGGCGAGCCGGATCATGCAAGTCCACCGACGCCCCTCGCTTGCATTCGGAAGCTCGCTTGAGCCGTCGCGCCGGATTCGTGTAGAATGGTTGGGTGCGCGTCCGCCACCATTTGCGGCGGCTCCGACGGTTCGGAGCGATCGCGGCGGCCGGCAGACACGGGAGAGAATTGCCATGCAGAGTTTTCATCGAGTCCGACACGCGTTGATCGCCCTGGGAGTGTCGACGTGTTGCGCCGGCGCGTTCGGCGCCTCGCACACGGTCAAGTTCGACGCTTTGCCGCAAGGCCAGTTGCCCGCCAACTTCACCAGCAACGGCGTGGACATGATTCAGACGCCCTACACCGACACGGTCGGCAACGCGTGCGCCCCGACGGCGTTCGGCGTGTGCATCCTCACGACGCAGTCCTTCGCCCCCTGCCCCAACGGTTCGCCGCCCAACCAGCTTGTCGCGCGCAGCGTGCTCGTCGATTTCGACATGACGGACTACGCGGGCATCCTCGGCGGGCCGGTCAAGAAGATCGTCTTCCGCTACCTGCGCATGACGGGCAACGTTCAGATCGTTTTCAACGGCATGTGCTTCACGCGGCCCACGTTCGGCGGTCTGGCCAACGGCACGTACGGCGGCGTCAATTACAACGACAACGGCTGCCGCGTGCGGCTCAAGAGCAACCCCGCGCTCATCACTCAGTTCTCCGTCGGCGGCGCGCTGCTCGCCATCGACAACGTCAAGGCCGCCAACTGATTGGACGCTCGCCGAAGGAAAACCGAGTGGCGCCGTCTGGCGTACTCGCCTGACCGTGGCGAGCGGGACCCAAGCAGGGTCCACGCAGTACCGTGGACCATGCCACCCGCCGGCTTGAGAGTGAAAGCTTGGACGTCGCGCTCTTCATAACATGCCTGACTGACACGTTCACGCCGCGCGTGGGCGTGGCCGCCGTGCGCCTCCTGCGGCACTTCGGCTGCACCGTTCACTTCCCGCGCGAGCAGACGTGCTGCGGGCAGCCGCATTACAACAACGGCTATCACGACGAGGCGGCGCGGCTCGGGCGGCGGCTCATCGACGTGTTCGCGGGGTATCCTCATGTCGTCACGCCGTCCGGCTCGTGCGCGGCGCTGGTCAAACATCACCTGCCGCACCTGCTGGAGCACGACGCGGCCTATGCGGGGCAGGCGAAGGACCTCGCGGCACGCACGTGGGAGTTTGGTTTGTTCGTCACGAAGGTCCTGCACGTGGATCCGGCGACGATCCCCGCGCCGCCGGGGCAGTCGTACACCGTGCACTACAGTTGCCATATGCGCGAGCTGGCCGACCCGTCCCTCACCTGCCGGCTCGTCAGCGAGATGGAAGGCGTGGACTACCGTCCTCTGGATCGGCTGGACGTGTGCTGTGGATTCGGCGGCGCGTTCAACCTGCAATACCCCGAGATCAGCGACGGCATGACGCGCGACAAGGTGTCGCACGTCCGGCAGACAGGCGCGACCACGCTGGTGTGCAACGAAGGCGGCTGCGGCATGACCCTCGGCGGCACGGCCCATCGCCTCGGCTCGCCGATGACCATCAAGCACGTCGCCGAAGTCTGGGCGGAAGGGCTGGGGCTGATGGGCGCGGACTAGCGCACCGCGAGCCGCCATGGCAGCCCGTGGTGAAAGTCCGCTTACAGAACTTCCCCGCGTGTAAACCCCTGCACTATCGCGGCGAATCACCGGCTGGAAAGCCGGTGCCCCAGCCCGGAATGACTTTCAACACAGCCTGATCGAGATCCGCAAGGGACCTTTTCGCCGACCGGGAACCCTGGATGCCTCGATTCTCGGTCGTTCCGTTCATTTCCTCCCCCGCCGCGTTCGGTCGATATCCGTGGGGGTCGTTGACGGGAGCGGTCCGTCGCCGAATCCCTGGTACCCGACACCCGCCGCCGTGGAACGGAGCGTCCGTGATGAACTGTCCCAATTGTGCCGCGCCGCTGTCACCTGTGCCCGGTCGGACCCTCCTCACGTGCGGGCACTGCGGCGCCCTGCACCAGGTTGCCCCGCCCGACAACTCGGTGGATCGGGTGATCGTGCTGGGCGACGTGGGCGACGCGCTGTGTCCGGTGTGCAGGCAAGGTCTGGTGCAGGCCGCCGTCGAGGGCTACCCGGCGCTGCAGTGCCCGGAATGCGCGGGGCTGCTGTTGACCAACGACGACTTCGCAATGGTCGTGCGCCTCCGCCGCGCGGCGTGCGAGCGTCCCTCGGCCGGACCGCAGCCGCTCGACGCGGCGAGCCTTCAGCGCGCGACGGACTGCCCCACCTGCGGCAAGCGGATGGAGACGCATCCCTACTACGGACCCGGCAACCAGGTCATCGACTCCTGTTCCCACTGCAAGGTCCTTTGGCTGGACAGCGGGGAGCTTGCGGCCATCGAGCGGGCGCCGGGGCGGAACTGGTAACGGAACACCGAATCCAGAGAGGATCCAGCCACACGCGCCCGCGCGCGGCATGTCAGTCTGGTCACGGCGCCAAGAACGCGCCTCGAAAGCATCCCTGCGGCGCGAGCAGGATCGAGCGCATCGGAACAGGGTCCCGCCGGCGCGATTGCCGTGTGCATCGCATGCGGCTGGAGCATCGACGAATCTTCGCCCACCCACCCGGTTCCCTGTGGGGTAACCCCATGCGTATGCATCCGCCGAAGCGCCGCATGATCCCGCTCGACATCGAGCTGCATTGCCCGCAGTGCGGTTACGACCTGCGCGGCATTCCGGAGGAGCGGTGTCCGGAGTGCGGCTTCGGATTCGACGTGCCTGCGCTGCGGGACCTGGCTCATCGAGCGGCGCTCATGGTGATGGGCGCGTACGAGGCCGTCTTCTGGCGTGGAGCATGGCTGATCGGATTCTCGATCGCCCCGGTCCTGCCTATCCCGTTCGGCTTCTACAGCAGCGCCGCAGGTGCGGCGGTGCTGGTGGTGGTGGCCGTCTGGCTGTTGCAACGGGAATATGGCTCGCCGCGCTCGTCCTCGGAACTGCTCATCGACTGGGGCTTGCCCCTGGCGCTTGTCGGCACGGCGTGGTTTTCCGCTGGATGGTTCGAGGTTTCTCAGTGGGCGCTCGTCGCGGAGATGGCGCTGAGGCTGTTCGACCTGCGCCGCCCATTCCCGCAACTGCCGGCGGCGCTGGTCTCGAGTTTCAGTCCGGCGGTGCAGCGTCCACGGCGGCGCGCGTACTGGAGCTTCTGCCTGGGGATCGCCGTGGCCATCCTGATTTGAAGCTGCCGCGCTTGCCCAGATGTTCACACGGGCGAAATCCTTGTGAAGCGCGGGCAGAATGCGCCGCCTTCGTGAATGAAGGCACGAACTCGGCATCCCGGCTCGATCCCGGCGGCATTCATCCCGATCAGCGTCCATTCCCATCAGGCGCACTCCTCAACGGAAAGCACGCTTCGCCCTTCAACGCGGAAAATATTTTCCAAGTGAATCCGCGGGGATAGAATACACAGACGGCTGCTTGAGGCTCCGGTGGCCGCGGAGTTCCGCTTGGACCGAGCGGCGGCGGTCTCCGCGGGCTTGCGCGTGAGCCGGTAGATTCACATCGTCTCGGGCATTCGCGTCGTCTCGACGCCGACGCTTGCCGGGCCTGTCTCCCGGGAGATTGACACATGCCGACCGTTCAGACTGTCCTGGAGCGCAAGGGGGCGGAAGTCGCCACGATTACGCGTGACGAGACCGTGTTGCAGGCGGCGCGCTTGATGAACCAGCGGCGCATCGGCGCGCTGGTCGTCACGGAGGGCGATCGCGCCGTTGGCATTTTCACCGAGCGCGACGTGCTCAACCGCGTCGTGGCCGCGCAGCTTCCGCCCGGCGCCACGCGCGTCGGCGAAGTCATGACCGCGCCGATGGCCTGCTGCCGCCGCGCGACGGCGCTTTCCGAATGCCGCTCGGTCATGACGGCCCGGAAGATCCGCCACCTGCCGGTCGTCGAGGACGGGCAGCTTTACGGAATTGTCTCCATCGGCGACATCCTGGCCGCGGAAAGCGCGCAGCAGGCGCACACCATCGAGTACCTGCACGAGTACCTGCACGGCCGGGTATGACAAGGCCCGTGGGCGTTCGGGCCGCACCGTAGGACCTCTGGATTCCCGCCTGCGCGGGAATGACGGTGCCCGTCATTCGATTGAAAGACACGACCTGCGTCCGTCCCAAGAGCCGAGCCGTCGATCCAAAACCCGGAACCCTGAACCCCGAACCCTGACTCCTACTCATACCGCAGCGCCTTCACGGGCCACACCGCGCTGGCGTGGATCGCGGGGATCAGCGCGCCGAGGATCGAGGCGAAGATCGCACCGATGCTGATCCAGATCACGTCCGCCTGCTTCACGACGTTCGGGATGCGGTCGAAGGTGTACACGTCCGGGCTCCACACGCGCAGGCTCGGGTTGATGCCCGCCAGCCAGTCCTGAATCTCGTTGATGTAGAAGACGAACACGCCGCCCATCGAGGATCCCAGCACCGCGCCGAGCAGCCCGATCGCCACCGCGTACGTTACGAAGATGCCCGCGATCCCCTCGCTCGACGCGCCCATCGACTTGAGAATGCCGATGTCCTTGGTCTTCTTCTCCACGATCATCCAGAACACCAGCCCCACCAGCACCACGGCCACGAGCATCACCACGCCGAACAGCACGGTGACGAGGTTCTTCTCCTTCTCGACCGCGGCGATGAACCGCGCCTGCATGTCCTCCCACGTCTGGACGCGCACGTACGTGAGCATCTCGGCCTCGGGCGAGCCGGGCTCCAGCGCCAGGCGGGCGCGAAACTCGTTCCACAGGTCCGTGAGGCGCCGGCGCCCTTCGTCGTCGCCAACGCCCGGCTGAAGCCGAATGAGAATCTGCGACGCGCGCGCGTTTTGAAAGGTGCCGTCCTCGTACTCGAAACGGTGCATGTCCAGGAGCTTCTGGATCCAGTCGAAATCCACGTACACGCAGATTTCGTCGATCTCGAAGACGCCGGTGCGCGAATCGTCCGCGTATCGAACCAGCTCCGTGCGCGCGTCAAGTCCCGTCCCCACGGAGCCTTTCTCGGAGATCGGCAGGGCCGTGAGCGTGAGCAGTTCGCCTTTCTTGAAGTACCGCAGGTAGGTGCCGTCCTGCTGGCGTTCGTGCAGCACGTCCACGCCGATGATGATGCCGCGGTAGGGATCGCCCTCGTAACGGGGCGTCAGGTCCGGCTCTTTCGAGAGGTCGCTCCATTCCTCCAGGTCCATCGGGCTGGCGAACACGCGCTCCCCCGCGCCGCGCAGCACGACGAAAGGCTGCTTGAGATACTTTTCGAGTTCTTCGCGATCCGGGTTTGACTCGCGCCAGCGCCGGTTGGCCTCCTCATACTCGGGAGGCAGCCGGTCGAACCGACCCGCCTCGCCCGCGCCGGCGAGGGGCTGCTGCTGCTCGCCGAGGTTGGTCGTGCCGGGGTAGTAGCCGTTGAAGAAAAGCCCTTCGTCAAACGTGTTGACCTTGCCGTACTCGTCGAGGCGGATGCCCACGATGCGCACGGGCTTGGTGTAGAAGTTCCGCGGAGAGCGCAACATGCCGTAATTCTGGATGACGGGCGTGGCGTCGCGCAGGATGTCGGGCGCGTGCGTGCGGACGTGCGTGATGAACTCCTCGTAGTACGGAAACCCTTGAAGCGAGCCATTGTCCACGATGATGTCGGAGAGCAGCCCGCGCGACCGCTCCTTCACCATGTCGAGGAACCCGCCCATGACGCTGAGCACGACGAGCATCATCGCCACGCACAGCGTCACCGCGCAGATGGCGAAGAACGCGATCAGCTTCGTCCGAAGATAGCGCCCGACGAGAAACCACTTGTACATCGCGTGCATCCTACCCGCATCGAGTCCGCGGGGGAGCGGGCGACCGGGCAGCTCGGGGCCGTCGGGTCTGGCCGAGGATTTTGGCAATTCAGTTTCGAGCTGCGCCGGGTTCGATCTCGTCCAGTGAGAGTCGGCCTATTTTCCGAGGTCGAGGCAAGCCGATCCGTGAAGCCGATTCAGCTTGATCTTCGAATCAGCTTCAGCCTGATCCCCGCAGCATCGTCAGCCTGATCCCCGCAGGGGATCCACGTGAGTAGCCGTGGGCGCAGCCCACGGATTCCCGAGCGCGGGGAAACCCAACCCCGAAAGGGGTTGTACGTCTGCTGCGATTCAGGTGCGCGCACGGGAACCGATGATGCGACCCCAACGAGTTTGGGATTCTTTTGACAGTGTGCCGCGGCAACGCCCCGGCACGGGCGTGGCACACTGCCTACGGAGAGCAAAAACGGTCTTTCATGAGGGGTCGTACCAAAAAAATCCCAAGCTCAACGGGGTCGCGGCCTCAAGCCCAAGGTTGACCGCGCGGCGGTCTACCCTGGGTCAACGATGGCCGAGTCCAAATCAACCCCAACGGGGTTGCGGCGCGATCACCGGATCTCGTCACGGTTTCCATGACGTCGCGGCAATGGACTTCATTCCATTTGCAATGCGGCTCGAGGGCAGACGCATATTCGCCGCAACCCCTTCGGGGTTGGGGCATCCGTCCGCTGGCAGCGTCCCGCGCTCGCCGCGGCCCTCATCCGCCGCACTCCTCGCGCACCTTGGCCTGATACGCGGCGAGCAGGCGCTTCGCGGTTTCGCCCGGCTTTCCTTCGGCGATGTCGCGGCGTTCGACCCGGGTGACGGGCATGACCTGCATGAGGGAGTTGGTGAGGAACACTTCCTCGGCGTCGAGGACGTCGTGGATGGTCAGCGGCTCCTCGTCGCCGGCGGCGATGCCTTCCTCGCGCGCAAGGTCCAGCACCAGGGCACGGGCAATCCCCGGGAGAACCGGCGTGGACAGCGGCGGCGTCAGCAGCGCTGCCTGCTTGACGACGAAGACGTTGCTCACCGCCCCTTCGGCGAGGTGGTTCGCTTCATCGAAGAAGACGGCCTCGCCGCACTGCGCCGCGCGTGCCTCCTGCAGCGCCAGCAGTCTCGGCAGATAGCAGGTGGTCTTGTGCCCCGCGAGCGGATCGGCGGACGTCTGAGGGCGGCGGGAAATCATCACCGTCGCGCCCTTCTCGTACAACTCGCGCGGGTACTCGATCAACTCGTCGGCCATGATGCACAAGGTGGGACCGGAGCCTGCGCCATCGCCGGAATAGACCGAGCCCGTCGTCGCCGTCAGTCGCACGCGGGCGCTGCGCAGTCCGTTGCGCGCCAGGAGCTGCTCGAACACCGCCCCGCCCGGCATCGCGCCGGACGTGATCGGCAGCCGCAGCGCCTGTGCTGAGCGCAGCAGCCGGCGCATGTGCGATTCCAGCCGGAAGACGCGCCCATTCTGGGCGCGCATCGTCTCGAACAGCCCCGCGCCGTGCAGGAACCCGCCGTCGAACACGCTCACGCGAGCCTCGCCCGTCGGCACGAACTCGCCGTTCAGATAAGCCCAACGCTCCAAGCCGCACCGCCTCGCCACGCCCCATGCCGCGCACGCTTGGCGACGCGCCAAGCCGCTCGACCTTCATGATGTTCCGCGCCGCCGAACCTCAGGATGCTCCGCCTCGCACGACCTTCAGGAGGCTCCGCCCTTCACGACTTTCAAGATGCGCCGCAGTGCACAACCCTCACTCCGAGGGCGCGTGCGTCACGCCCAACGCCTGAAACATCCCCCGCGCCTTCGCCAGCGTTTCCTCAAACTCCGCGTCCGCCGTGCTGTCCGCCACGATCCCGCCCCCGGCGTGAACGTGCACCGTGCTCCAGATCTGCGTCATCGTGCGGATCGCCAGGTTGAGCCGCACGCGCCCGTCCAGGCCGATGAAGCCGATCGACCCGCAGTACGCGCCGCGCGGCGCCGGCTCCAGCTCGTCGATGATCTGCATCGCGCGAATCTTCGGCGCGCCGGTGATCGAGCCGCCCGGGCACGTCGCGCGCAGCACGTCGGCAAGCCCCGCGCTTTCGCGCAGCCGGCCCTCGATCGTGGCGACGCGGTGAAACACGGTGGGATGTTCTTCGATCACGCCGTCGTCCACAACGCGCACGCTGCCATGCTCGCAGACGCGACCCAGGTCGTTGCGCAGCAGATCCACGATCATCACCAGCTCGGCCCGGTCCTTCTCGCTGGCGGCCAGCTCCCGCCGCGCCTGCGCATCCGCATCCGCGCGCCCGATTCGCGGCCGCGTGCCCTTGATGGGGCGCGTGACGATTCGGCGATCCTCGATGTCCAGGAACAACTCGGGCGACGCGCTGAGGATCGCATATTCTTCGCGGAGGATCAGCGCGGCGTGCGGCGCGGGGTTCACTTCGCGCAGTCGCAGATGCAACTCGACCGGAGAAAGGCGGGTCGTTGCATCGAAGCGCTGCGTGAGGTTCACCTGGTAAACGTCTCCGGCGGCGATGTACTCACGGATGCGCTCGACCTTGGACGTGTACTCCGCGCGCGAAAGGCACGGTGAACACGTCCGCGAGGAAACGTCGCCGCCCGCGCTCCAATCGGCTGCGCCGCGGCGGGCGATCAAATCATCCCCGTCGCGGCGGGCGATCAACTCACCTCCCTCGGGCGGGAAACGAAGTGGCCGCGCGCCGACCGGCGCCGGGTCCCCGCGAGGATCTCCGGCGCCCGCGCCCGCGAGAATCTCCTTGAGCGAGTCGATCCGCTCGCGGGGGCTGCGCGGGCCGCGGGTGATTCCGGCGGGCCAGACCACCGCCGACGCATGCCAGCGCCGTGCGTCCGCGTCGTACACCAGCGCGTGGTCGTACAAACCGAACTCCATCAGCGGAACGCGCAGCTCTTCAGCACGCGATGCGCGAACGTTCTCCGTCCGAAGCCCGGACTCATAGGTGAAGAAGCCCACCCATCCGCCGGAAAAAGGCCCGCCGCCCGCCGCGTTCGAGCTGTCCCCACAAAGTCTCTCGACGCGCGGCCAGCGGCGGATGGCCGCTTCGAGTGATCGAAACGGGCAGCCCGGATCGCGCGGGTTCAGGATGAATCGCTCCAGGGGATCCACGCCGATGACGGTGAATCGACCGCCGCCCGTCGCCGGATCGCCGCAATCGAACACCACCGGGCGCCGCGCGGGAGAGAGGCGCGAGATCACCGCTTCGAGCCTCGCCGCGGCGTCGAGCGGCTCGTACAGCAGTCGAGCGAAAGATGCGGCGGACACCGTGGACATCGCCCGCACTATAGTCGCCGGACACGCTTCCCGCAGCGCGGCGAATGCCCATGTTGCCGCGCGAGCGGCGTTCGCTTCTCCGCCCCAGCGGCGTTTGCTTCTCCGCCCGAGCGGCGTTTGCTTCTCCGCCCGAGCGGTCTTCGCTTCTTCGCGCAAGCGGCCCTGGCACGGTGTGGCGAAAGCCATTCCCTGTGGGGCACCGGCTTTCCAGCCGGTGTTTCTTCCGCTCGAATTGGGGGTGAATATGCTGAAGAGTCGTTCCGGTTTACTCTCACCACGGGCTGCCGGCTTCCCCCTGCAAGCGGCGTTCGCTTTGCCGCGCGGGCTCGGGCCCTTCTTTCCGGGCCAAGGCGCAAGGGCCACGGGCGGCGACGTGCCGCTGGCGACGTTTGCATATGACGCGCTGGGGCGGAAGATCACCGCGTGGACGCAGTATGACGTTCAAGGCGGGACGCCGTACGACGTTCAAGGCGGGACGCAGGGCGATTCGAATACGTCGGACCTGCGCTTGCACCATGATGGACAGGTGGAGATCGCGGACTATCATGGCGACGGCTCGCTCGCGCGGCGGTTTGTCAATGGCACGCAGTACATCGACGAGCGGGCGGTGCTGATCGAGGGCGAGGCCGGCGGGTGCCATGCTCTCGCGGTAATCCGCGTGAGCATGTATCCTCGGTGCCGGTCGATGCCGAGACGTTTTATTATTTGACGCAGGAACTGTACACCGTGACGGGCGTGATGAAAGTCAACGGCACGCTGACGGAGGCCCAGACTTACGACGGCTACGGGGCCGTGCGGCTGTGGCATTACAGCGACGGCGACTTCAACCGCGACGCCGCGGTCAACGCCACGGACCAGGCGCGCTTCACCGCCGCCCTGGGCCCCTCGCCGGCCAACGGAAAACCCGCCACCGACCCACTCGCCGACCTCGACCTCGACGGCGACGTGGACCTCGCCGACTCGGCCACGTTCACCACCATAAAAAACAGCGGCGGCGCCATGACGCAACTGTTCACCTCCGCCGCCGGCAACCCGTTCCACTTCACCGGCCGCAGACTCTACATGCTCGAAACCCTCCCCGAATCCGACACCACCCCCACCGCCAACCAGCAGCTCCAACACAACCGCGCCCGGCACTACGCGCCGCTCGAGGGGAGATGGTTGCAGAGGGATCCGCTAAGATACGTTGCAGGCCTCGTGTTGTATGAGTACGTTTCTTCCTCGCCTCCTAAGTTAACTGACCCAGCTGGATTGGTTCCACCTGAAGATTGGAGTTGGCCGCGTGAGGGGCAATCAGATTCCGAAGACAAACACTCGACTGGGTCGCTCGAACAGCAAGTGGGTACTATTAGTGTCGAGGTACAAAGCTGTTGCGGTGGAGGTTCTACCGTACTCGTGGCGGCCGTGTACCTTGACCGCACAGGTACCTTACGGCTGCAGTATGAGGCAGCTGCGCTTCAATACTTGGATCGAACCGATGAGGCAAGCAGAATTGCGCGGAGGCAGCTGGCGAAGCAGTTTAACGAGTTGCAGACTCGCCTGGGTCAGGAGATCACAAAGGCATGGGGATCATCGGGGCGCCAAAACAATGCAGGAAAGACTAGAACCTATCCCAAAACTTGACATCTGTTGTTTTGATGTACAATGCCACCATGCTCACACTCACGGATGAACAACTGCAATGGATGGCAAGCCAGATTCCTGGTCATGTGAAAAGCCCCCTCGGAG
>JADZBE010000025.1 GCA_020852275.1 Phycisphaerales bacterium | reverse complement strand
AGAGTCTGCGGTCGGTGCTCGGCGAAAACGTCCGGCGCGTGAGCGAGTCCAGCAAGCTCCTGGCCATCCGCGCAGACCGCAGAGCGTTTGAAGCCATCCGGGAGACGGCGTCCATCAAGCGCGTCAGCTTCGACATCCCGATGGGGCCGATGCTGGACAAGAGTCGGAAGAACATTCTAGCCGACGAAGTGCACTGCTCAGTATCAAGCATCCCATACAAGGGCAGCGGTGTTCGGTTGGCGATCGTAGATGATGGAGTAATGCTCCATAGCAGGCTACCGGCGGCGAACGAGCGAGTCTCCAACGACTTTTCCATTGACACCTCATCGTGCCAGGATGCCGACAATGGGTGCTCTCCCGGTCACGGTACAACCGTGGCCGGCGTCGTCTTTTGCCAACCGAATGTTGCAAATCCATGTTCTGGCGGGGAAGGCTACGATGAACACGTCGGAATTGCTTATGAGGCGACGCTCATCAACGCCAAAGTAAGGTACTCAAACACATTACCCACCTGCTGCACCGCTTTCCCATCGGAATCGTGGGCGCGCACGCTGCCTGCATTTTCATGGGCGGTATCATCCAACAATGGAGGCAATGCCGACCTCATCAATTATTGTCGCGGCGCCGTCGCCATTGGGGCAGATGACACGCGTGCGAGCTCGATATATTCAATGAACGTGGATTACATTGTGTACACAAGTGGGAGCTCGTTTGTCCATTCATGCGGCAATACAAGTGTTACGGACGAAATCTCTCCTCCATCAGGCGCTTACAATTGCATTTCTGTGGGGAATTATGACGATCTCGGCGGTGATGGCGATGCACGCGATGCGAACGTTATTTCGGACACAACATCCCCGGGAACGACTGATGATGATCGCAGGAAGCCGGACCTGTGCGCGCCTGGAATCAGCATTCACACGACATACGGGTTCTCGTCCGGCTTCGAAAATGCCAGCGGAACGAGCCTCGCAGCTCCTCATGTCTCCGGCGTCATTGCGCTGCTGAAGCAGGCAAGGCCGAGCATCAAGACATCCGAGATTCACGCAGTTCTTGTCAATACGACGGACTGGGCCCTCCTGGTCGATGGGCAGACCCGGCAGTCGGCATGGGATGAACAGGGCGGCTGGGGAATGTTGAACGCATTGACTGCAGTTGCACAGCGAAACCGCATTGTCACGGGCATCCTCGATGATCCGGATGATGCTGTTACGTACTATCTCGCTTCCGTTCCAGCCAATGACGAGGTTGTAATCACCGGTGTCTGGGAACGGTCAATGGCTGACGAGGATACGCCCGTTGTGGACGCTAATAACTACCCCTCTCCCGCAAACTTGGACATCATCCTTCAGAAGAAATCTCCTGGCGGCGATTGGAGTGATGCGGCTACCACAGTGGGCACGTATGCCCCGGATGACGGAAACCCTGAAGACAATGCCCGCCAGGTCAGGTACACGCAGCATGGACAGGGCGCGGAGCTGGAGTTCCGGGTCAAGGTCAAGCACAACCCCACGCAGGACAACCCGTTTGAAGGCGCGCAAACGTTCTCCCTTGCCTCCCGTCATGCTTTTCAATAGGAGTAATGCCATGCCAGCCAGAAACATGAGTTTGCGGACAGGTTCATGCTTGCGCGACTTGGCTCGTGGGTACGCGCCTGCTTTGGGTGTTGCGGTGCTGTGTCTGGGTTCACCCGCCGCGCTAGCCCGGTGTGATACTTTGATCGACAATCTCTGCATCACTGACAGCGTTTATTACAGTACAGCCATCAGCAGCCATTGCGGGGGGCGAGCCCGCTGGGGCGATTCGTACGACTTTCAGGCGGCCGACGATTTCGAGACGCCCAGCGCCTGGTTTGTGACGCGGGTGACCTGGGACTGCTTGTACGAGTATCAGGGGACTCCGGAAGCATTCTGTTGGAGCCTCTACGCCTCCGCCGATGACGTGATTGAAACCATGGAATACGCCCATGGGACGATGGAGGCATCCGCGGCGCACGTTGAGGAGTTCGATGACCTGGTGTTCGGTTATTCAGGGAAACGCACCTCGCTGAAAGTGGCATCCCCCCCGTACATCGCGCCCGGGAGGTGGTGGGTGTCCGTACAACCCGTTTCCGATGACGACTGGGCCTATGTTCCTGCGCTCGCGTTTAACTGGGTTGATTGCGCTACGGAGAATCAGGATATGAACACGCGTGGACAGTCGCGGGTCCAGGATTGCTGCCGCTTGCACGATATGGAGGGCGAGGCGCAATGGAGTAACTCCGGGGCATTCGAACCGATTACTCTTTCCATGCGCATTGAGGGAATTCCCGCGGGGGACTGCATCGGTCGCGAGCGACTGCGGGCAAAGTGTAGGGTGCGCGATGGCGAGCAGGTGGGCGACATGGTCGTCAGTGTCCGCAACGGGCAGGCGAATGGAACGGTGACGGCGCTGCTGGATCCGCCCGATCCGCGGTCGATGAGCATTGCGCTGGACGATCGCGGCCGCGGCAAGGGTAAGTTCAGGATCGTTCCCCTCGGCGAGCATCGCGTGTTCGTCTGTGATACGGTCGTGGACGTGACCTGCGGGCCGTGACGCAGGGATCTGTGGCGCGGCGCCTGGCGCGCCAGCCCCATGCTCACGCGGAGGACCGCGAGAGCATGCCACCCGCCGAGCGCATGCGACAAGGGCAGTGCGCGCCATGCACGCATTATGAGGAGCTATTCCATGTCTGGAGTTGAAATCATCATTGGGGCAACATCCCTTCTTGCGGCGTTGCAATCTGAAGTCATCAGGGATAGTCTGTGCATGACAGACTTGCAGGTCTACGAACGCTACTATCCCAATTTTTGCGGCGGTGAAGCCATCTTCGGGATCTCCTACAGTCTGCAGGCGGCCGACGCCTTTAGCACCACAAAACCGTTTTTCATTATCGGGGTCACGTTCGACTTTCTGGTTCTTTCTGGTGCCGAACCAGAATCCGCTTGCATTGCCTTCTACGCCAATCCACGTCCCTGCGAAGTAGACGAAGAGCCCACCTGGTCTCAAGCCCTGGCAGGCGGCTCGTTTAGCTGGGAGCCCTTCGACGAGCTCGTGTATCCTGAGTTCGAGGGGCGGAGAGCCTTCGTGGTGTTTTCAGAACCACCATTGTTGACCGCCGGAGGCTGGGCGGTGGGGCTGCAACCCGTCAGTTATGAGGATTTCGGAGGTACGCCGGCAATCTCCTTCAGCCGAGCGGTGGAATATGAGTGCATCGACCTCGGTGATGCGCTAAGTCGGGAGACTACCGGACATGAATCCTGCTGTAACGTTGACGGAGACTGGGGTTGGTATAAGGACTGGCATTGCGACGGATCATTTGAGCCCGACACCCTGTCCATGCGCGTCGAAGGCATCCCTGCCGGCGACTGCGTCGGCGGCGAGCGGGTGCGAGCAAGGTGCAAAACGCGCGATGGAGAACAGGTAGGCGACGTGGTGGTCAAGGTTCGCAGCGGGCAGCCGGACGGGGCCGTGACCGCCCTGCTGGATCCGCCCGATCCGACGTCGATGAGCATTGCGCTGGACGACCGCGGGCGCGGCAAGGGGAAGTTCAAGGACGCTCCGCTCGGCGCGCATCGCGTGTTCGTCTGCGATTCGATCATCGACGTGACCTGTGCGCCCTGACAGGGACGGCCGCGGCTCAGGGTCGTCGAAGGCCGGCGAACTTGGGGGACCAGGCTTCGAGGGGAAGCGGCCCGCCGCGTGTTGTTGCGTGACTTCCTCGCAGGCGCTTCGGGTCCTGATTCGCAAGCGGGCTTGTCCCGTAGGAAGCGGACGGATGCCCATGCATTCCATCTCCCGTTCGCCGCGCTACCACGCACCGGAGAAGTTGTTCTGCAGCGCCGCCGCGTCTGCAAGGTCGGCGTCGCCGTCGTCGTCGAGGTCGCTGCGCTGGCAGCCTTGCGCGACGGGCACGCCCGGGCCGGCCATGCAATCGACGAAGGTCGCGTGATCGTCGAGGTCCGTGTCGCCGTCGCGGTCGATGTCGCCGATGAACGAGTGCTGGATCGCCGTCCAGACGTTGATGATGCCGTAACCCTCGATGTAGTACGGGTCGAACGTCCCCGTGTTCTGGAAGATCGTGCCGCTCTGCAGCAGCGCGGAGCGAAGCTGCGCGATCGACCAGTCCGGATGCGCCTGCACCAGCAGCGTCACCGCCGACGCCACCAGCGGCGTCGAACAGGACGTGCCGCTGGCCGATCCGTAACCGTGATCGTCGTCGGGGTTGATGATGTACGTCGCATCGCCGCAGGCCAGCACTTCCGGCTTGACGCGCCCGTCGGCCGTCGGTCCGTCGCTGGAGAAGCCCGCGATCTCGCCGTACACGTTGACCGCGCCGACCGTGAAGACCTGGAACGCGTCCGCCGGGGCGATGAGGTGCGAGGCGTTCGAGTCGAAGTCGTGCCCCTGGTTGCCCGCCGCCGTGCAACACGCCATGCCGTTGCCCGTGGCGATGTTCACGCCGATACTGGTCACGGCCGTCTGCCCGTCGAGGTCCTGCTGCGTGTACCAGTCGATGTAGCCCAGCGAGCTGGTGGACACGTCCACGCCGTTCTGCTCGAACCACTCGAGCCCCGCGACGTAGTGATCCTCTTCGAGCGGGATTTCCTGCGTGACGTCCTCTGTTTTGGCAAGGTAGAACTCAGCGTCGTACGCGCCGCCGACGAAGACATCCGGCTTGTACGCGGCGATTTCGCTGAGAATGGCCGTGCCGTGCCAGTGCTGCCAGGGATCGTCGCCGTTCTGCTTCTGCGTGTTGCCGTCGCCGCTGACCCAGTCGTACTCGCCGAGCACGACGATGGAATGACCCTGGAAGTTGTACGCCTCGTGCGAGCGCTGAAAGCCGGTATCGAGGACGCCGATGATCATGCCGGCGCCGGTGTACCCCGCGGAGTGCGCCAGCGTGATTCCGATCTGCGCAAGCTGGCCCGAAGCGTAGCCGTAGAAATCGGTGATCGTGTTGCCGCCCTCGTCGTGCGGAATGTCGTCGAACTCGCGCGGGCGGAAGTCGGCCGTCCGGGCGAGTGGCTGGATCTTGGACACGAAGGGCAGGGCGGCGATGGATTCGATCTGCGCGAGAGTGGCGCCGGCGCTGACTGCGTTGAGCCAGCGGCTCTCGACGCGCACGCCCGCCCCCGTCGCGCGCACGGCTTCCACGTATCGCGCCGCCACTGGCAGATCGTGGTCGTCGAACAAGCCCGGCAGCGTGCGCCGAAGCTGGCGGCGCTGCACGGCGCGCGCGGGATAGGACGCCGCCACCCGCTCGATCGCGGCCTGCTGGTCTGCCTCGGTCTCGAATCCCTTGTCGAGGAAGAACACCCAGACGGGAGTGACGCCGTCGTCACTCGCTTCGAGAGCGAGATGAACGCCGGGTTGCACGACTGCGCGACCGTCGCCGACTATCGCGATTCCATCACGGACAACCGCGTTCCCGGCGGCGAGCGGGGCGTTCGCCGCACCCGGGTTAACGGACGTAACCGCCGCACACACCGCCATCACCAGCATATGTAACATGGCTCCCCTCCACCCCGGCCCGGAATCGAAACGCAACGGACGCTGGGGGATTCAACCCCCGTCCGTCACGCGGCTCACGCTACCTGAGGGTAGCAAATCGCGGGGCGAAAACCAAGGAAGCCAGGAAAGCGGCTCGCGCGGCTGGTCCGGGCGGTCTGTCGCCCCCATCAAGAATCACGCTATCGCACCCAGGTGGCTCGATTCAAGTAGAATCTGCACGGCTCGGGGGTGATGCTCAGGGCAACTGCATTCTGAGGAATGAAAGACCGGCGGGTGGCACGGGTCCGCAGCAGCGGACCCGTGGCCGGCCCGAGTGCGCTGGAGTCGCCGGCGCGCCCTGGCATGGAAACCACGCAGGACGCTGCCACGCCGACTCGGGGTCAGAATGCGGTTGCCCTGGGGGTGATGCTTAACGCCTGCGCCGTCCGATTCCCGTCTTGCGCAGGCGCTTTCGCTTTTGCAAAGCACGGTCGGACATGATGTACAGGATGAACAAGATAGGGATTGGAGCTCCATGTCCCCTGCCATCATGTTCAACTTGTCAATCCGGTCTCCTCCTCCCCGTCGGCTCGTGGCAGCGATCCGCAGGGTAAGTTTTCCAGCCTGTACACGCATCGCAGCCGAGCAGGCCTGACCGCCTCAAAAGCCGCAGTCCCCACCGGTAGACCCATTGTTCACGCCATGCGGCCGGGTCGCCGTGCGCGCCGCCCACGGAATCCAGCCGTTGCGCCATCCCGCCGCGAACGGCTCCAGCGCTGCCGCGATTCCGCTGCGCACCGGGTCAATGGGCGTGGAGGCGGCTTGACCCGTCGCTCGTCAGACGCGTTGGGCATGGAACTGGAGCAGATCACGCGGGTCGCGCGCTTGACTCTCGGATTCGCGCCCGGCCTCTTCGAGATAGACGTACGAGATCGTTCCTTCTCCATCGACTTCGGCATCCAGGGTCCAGCGGCCGGTATCCCAGGCGAAGGCGATTTTGCCGTCCGCACCCAGGAAGCTCGCGGACGGAGCTGGAGGCTCATGGGAGCGACCGGAACCTGGACTCCATTCCCGAGGCACGCGTGCAAACTCGCGTGAGCGCCTGGCAAAGTCGCCGAGGGTGCAGACATTTGGCGATGACGAGCTTCTCGGCGCGGAGCTGATCCAGAGCATCCTTCAACTCGACTCTGCTCGGCCGCAAATCCCGGTAGGTTCTTGCGAGTTGAGGAACGATTCTTCGATACACGTAGCGCCGGCGATCGGTCACCATGAGAAAGATCGTTGCTGCCAGAAGGATCCCGGAACCGCACATCCCAACCTGGATCCATCTATCGTCGCCCAAGGGCTCGACTTGCACCGCGTGGAAGAATGTGATCCCAAAGATTGCAATCAGGAGAATCGCCGAGACACCCGAACATGGATCAAGGTGCAACCCGCTTCTGGCAACGACCTTTTCATTGAGCAGTCGCAACGGTTCCTTAACAAAGAACATCCGTTCTGGGTCCGCGAGTTCGCCGCACTGCAAGCGTTGTTCCATGTCGATGCGATGCTGGAAGTCCTCGCGAAGAGAAGGATTGGTTTCACGGATCAGTTGGTCGAGCGTTGTGAGCCGGCGTTTGGAAACGGACGGATAGAATGGCCTCACCCAGGTTAAGAGGCCGCACGTCTCGCATTGAATGACATCTGCCACTTTTCGGCCGAAGCTAAGCGGGATAAACCAGAAATGGCTGAGCCGAAGCACCTCAACAAAATGAAAAACGCCTAGTTATCTGCAAAGCGGGCAGAATTCGGCAACCTGGCCGACTCTTCTGCGTCGATGGTAATGACCCCACACAACCAACAATGATTGAAGCTCCCGCGGGAATGAAGTGCCATTTCTGTCTCGGGATCAGTGTTGGCTCCGCCTCCAAGGATCAGGTCATAAGAGCGAGCCTTAGTCGAACCTGGTTTCCTTGCGCCAACACGATCCCCTTATCCAGATACACATCCTGAATCGCGTTCGGCAGATCCACCCCTTCCGCCATCAGCTTCTGGAACGTTTTCCTGCCGGAGGTCAGGCCCATGCCACCGGCGCGATTGTTAATCACCGCCGTGCCGGCGCGTGCGACTCGTAGCGCGCGATTTCCTCCTTGAGCTGGTTGATCAATCGCCTGAGTGATTCCATCTCAAGTGTGCGCAGATGCTCGTCCTCCGTATCTGCCCGCGCTTCTTCAAAACCCTCTTCAAGCAGGCGCAGCTTGCGTTTCGTGTTGACGAGTTCCCTGTCGCTCTGGAGCATCACGAAATTACCTCCACCATGCCCTTGGGGGCGTCGAATCGGTCCGTCCCAAAGAAGTTGACCAACCTCTCAAAGCGCCTGCGCCGGACCATCGCGATCTCGAGGAACGGCAGACCAGCACGAAGCTCCGCTTCCGCCGCGGAGTCCTTGGGGAATCCAGGCCCGGTCAGCAGTACGCAGTCTACATCGTTCGGTTCAATTATATCTGTGACAAAGCTGCCATTCAAAACGATCCGCTGGACGCCGGCGCGCACCGCGAGGTCCACCATCCAGCGCACGGACTCCATCTGCACGCGACGAAGCTCGGATTGACGGCCAAAACGGGCTTCGATGTCCGCCATGGCGGCGGGATGAACGCCGGGAGGCAAAAAGCCGGAATCATTAAAGGGAGGGATCATTCAACCGCAATCCTCCGAGCATTCCGGAGCGCCCGCAACCGAACAGTCCCTTACGCCAGCCCAATCCCCTTATCCAGATACACATCCTGAATCGCATTCAGCAGCTTCACGCCATCCGCCATCGGTTTCTGGAACGCCTTGCGCCCGGAGATCAGGCCCATGCCGCCGGCGCGTTTGTTGATGACCGCGGTGCGCACCGCGTCGGAGAGGTCGCTTTCGCCCTTGGATTCGCCGCCGGAGTTGATCAGGCCGATGCGCCCCATGTAGCAGCCGGCCACCTGGTAGCGGCACAGGTCGATCGGGTGGTCGCTGGTGAGTTTCTCGTACACGAGCTTGTGCGTCTTGGAGAAGTTCACCGCCGTGAAGCCGCCGTTGTTCTCGGCCTGCTTCTGCTTGATGATGTCCGCCTCGATGGTCACGCCGAGGTGGTTGGCCTGGCTGGTCATGTCGGCGCTGACGTGATAGTCCTTGCCGTCCTTCTTGAACGCGCTGTTGCGCAGGTAGCACCACAGCACCGTGACCAGCCCCAGCTCATGCGCGCGGTGGAAGGCCTCGCTGACTTCCTGAATCTGCCGGCCGGACTCGTCGGAGCCGAAGTAGATCGTCGCCCCGACGGCGACCGCGCCCATCTCCCACGCCTGCTCGACCTGCGCGAACATGATCTGGTCGTACTTGTTGGGGTACGAGAGAAACTCGTTGTGGTTGACCTTGACGAGGAAGGGGATCTTGTGCGCGTACTTGCGCGCCACCGCGCCGAGGACGCCGAGCGTGGACGCGACCGCGTTGCACCCGCCCTCGATGGCGAGCTTCACGATGTTCTCAGGGTCAAAGTAGATGGGGTTGGGCGCGAAGGAGGCGCCGGCGCTGTGCTCAATGCCCTGATCGACGGGCAGAATCGAGAGGTAGCCGCTGCCGCCCAGCCGACCGTGGCCGAGAATCCACTGCATGTTGCGCAGGGCGACGTTGTTGCGGTCGGAGTGGGCGAGGATGCGGTCCACATAGTCGGAACCGGGGGCGTGGATCAGGGACTTATCGATGGTCGTACACTTGTGGCTGAGCAGTTTCGCGGCATCCGCGCCGAGCATGTCGGTGATGGCGCCCATGTGTTGATCCTCCTCGAAGTGGTAATGCGGACGGGCGGGTCCACGGCGATCCGCAAGGGTCCGCACGACGGGTAAACGTATTCGATGCCCGAGACCTCATCAAGCGTATCGGGCGTGGCCAAAGTTCTTGACAGCGCCGGGCGAAGGGGCGCCGCATGGCCAGGCGGTCGCGGGCTGATTGGCCGGCGAGTCGAGTTTAGCGGAGCGACCGCCAGGCCATGCCACCCGATCGCCAGGCCGTGTCACCCGGTTCGCAAAAATCGGTACCCACTCCAACGTATCGGCGATTCGCTTCCGGTTCCCCTACGGCGCGGCTAACATGTGAAGGTTCGGAGGTCGGCATTTCGCGCGGCGGAGCGCCGGTCCGCGCGGATTCGCGGAGGAGACGTTGTGGCCGAGTTGCACATCACCATGCCGAACGGTCAGCAGTTCATGCGCCCTCTGGCGGACGGCGCGCTGGTCATCGGGCGCGAGCCGACGTGCGACCTGTGGGTGGACGATCCGAGCACGTCGCGACGTCACGCCCGCTTCTCGCACACGCGCGAAGGGCACATCATCGAAGACCTCGGCAGCAAGAACGGGCTGCTGGTCAACGGCATTCAGCTTCACTCGAAGGTGCTCGAAGACGGAGACGTGCTGACGATCGGCAACGTGGAGATCCTCTACCGCGGCGGAGGCCCGGATCCGCGGACGGCGGCCGTCGTCGTCAGCGACGCGCAGCCTTCGTTGGAGACGGCCAGCTACACGCGGCGCGCCGGCGGTCCACTGCAGCTCTCGCAGCAGCGCCTGCAGGTGCTTTACGACCTTTCCGGGCGGCTGGTCACGCTGAAGGACCGCGACCTGCTGCTGGCGGACGCGATGGACACCTGCTTCGAGATGCTGCGCTTCGAGCGCGGGGCGATCGCCATCAAGAAGGAGGGCGGGCGCGGCGTGGAATGGCCCGTCGTGCGACACCTGCGCGGTCGCGAAGGCGAGCTGACCATCAGCCGCACGGCGCTCTCGCGGGCGCTGGAGCGCGGCGAGTACGTCATCATCACCGAGGACCGCCAGCGCGCCAGCGACCCGACGGTGAGCATGGTGCAGCTCGGCATCCGCTCGGCCATGTGCGTGCCGCTGATGTACGACGATCAGATTCTCGGCGTGATTTACGGCGACCGGACGAGCACGTCCACGGTGTACTCGCAGGAGGACGCGGACTTCCTGGCGGGCATCGCGCGGCAGGTCAGCATCGGGCTTGCCAACGCGCGGCTGCTGGAAGAATACAAGCTCAAGACGCAGCTCGAGAAGGATCTCGCCCTGGCGCGGCGGATTCAGACGGGCTTGTTTCCGCGCAGCCTGCCGGACCGCGCGGAGCTGAAGGTCGCGGCGCTGAACGAGCCGGGCAATCGCGTCAGCGGCGACTACTACGACGTGGGCGAGCAGCCGGACGGGCGCGTGTGGACGCTGATCGCCGACGTTACCGGCGAGGGCGTCGCGGCGTCGCTCTTGATGGCTAATCTCCAGGCGGCCGTGCGCGTCACGCTGCCGGACGCGGACGATCCGGCCGTGCTGATGAAGCGCTGGAACGACCTCATCCACCGCAACACGGATACGTCGAAGTTCATCACGGCCCTGCTCATGGTGATCGACCCGAAGACGCGGAAGCTGCGCCTGTGCGCGGCCGGGCATCCGGGTCCATGCCTGGTCGAGGTGGGAACGGGCCGGGTGAGCGACGTGCCGATCGAGCATGGGCTTCCGCTGGGCGTGCTGGACGAGGCGGAGTACACGTCGCAGAGCCTGGAGTTGGCGCCGGGCGCGCACAAGCTCTTCTGCTACACGGACGGCGTGGTTGAGGCCCGCGATGAGAAGGATGATCTCTTCGGCGAAGCAGCGCTGCACCGCGTCCTCGGCGCGTCCGCCGCGCAGGAGCCGCGGCAGATCCTGCAATCCGTGCGCACCGCCGTCGCCGACTTCCGCGGCGCCGCGCCCCAGAGCGACGACATCACCATGCTGACGGTCGCGCTGAGTTGACGGCCGCTCGGAAACGCGACGCCCTATGCCGCGAGCAACGCCCATCAGAACCTGTAGCGCCAGGGAGGGTGAACAGAATGCCTATGCGGCAGGGACACTGCGCCCTCGCTTGCGCTACGGGTTCGGAAAAAGACCGATTCCGCTTGAGACAGGGGAAGCGAAAGTCGGCGCAAAAAAGGGGCGCCTCGCCCGCCGATGCGTTTCCGCACCGTGCCCCCCGGGATCGAGGCGCCGAAGTCCTTGGCAGTACTTTTAGCAGATCGCCCAGCACCTGCAAGCTAGGGTGTTCGCTGGATTTTAGCAGGCCCGGGGAACATGAATCAACCCCCCGGTCTGTTCAAGTTCTTATCGTCCCTCAGACCCTTGCGACGTGGCCAGAGCCGCTCGCACTCCGTCACTTTCGCTGCGGGTCGGCCCGCAATCAACCCGTCCTTGCAAGCCTCTCCACGAGGAGCATAGCAGCCTGATTCCAGGAGTCAATCCGCCGGCATGCACCTTCCCTTGGCCCAGGCACGCAGGCTCTCCACCTGCTCCGCCATGGTGACTGACAGGGGCGGGGACGTCGCCAGAACGCCGAGGATGCCCGCGGTCGTCAGCGGCTCACCCCTATCGAAAGCCTCATGCAGGGCGGCAAGGACGGCCTGCTCAATCTCCGACCCGCTGAATCCGTCCGACGCCTCCGCGAGGGTTTTCAGGTCGAATTCCGCGGGTTTTCGGTCCCGCTTCTTGAGGTGGATTTCGAAGATGTCCTGCCGGGTGACGGCCCGCGGGAGGTCCACGAAGAATATCTCGTCGAACCGCCCTTTCCGCAGCAGCTCCGGGGGCAGGGCGCCGATGTCGTTGGCCGTGGCGACGAGGAACACCGGAGCTGCGTGTTCCTGCATCCAAGTCAAGAGCGAGCCAAACATCCTCCGCGAAAGCCCACCGTCGGTGCTCTGGCTGGCGGCGGAGGCGAAGGCCTTCTCGATCTCGTCGATCCAGAGCACGACCGGGGCCATCATCTCCGCCTGCCGCAGGGCTTCGCGCAGGCGCCGCTCCGATTCGCCTATATATTTATCATATAAAGCGCCCACATCCATGCGCAGCAAGGGGCGCTGCCAGGCTGTGGCGATGGCTTTCGCCGACAGGCTCTTGCCCGCGCCCTGCACGCCGAGGAGGAGGATGCCGCGCGGCGGGCTTAACCCGAACTCGATCGCCTTCTGCGACCACGAGCCTTCGCGCTGCTTGAGCCAGCTCTTCAGCCGCCGCAGCCCGCCGATGCCCGACAGCTCGACCGGCGCCTCGACGAACTCGAGCAGCCCGCCGGTGCGGACGGCCTGCCGCTTGCGCGTCAGCACGGTGGCGAGGTCGGACTCGTCGAACCGCTGGTCCGCGCAGACGGTCTCGATGATGATCGCGCGGACCTGCCGGCGCGTCAGCCCGCGGAGGTTGCGCACCATCGTTTCCAGCCCGCCGCGCGTCATCTCGATCTCGATGCGGCGCAGGCGGTGCATTTCCGCCAGCGTCTCGCGGACGATTTTCTCGATCTCCGCCGCATCCGGCAGCGACACGTCGAACCGCGTGACCCAGTCGGCGACGACGGGGGGAAGGTCCTCGCGATGGTCGATGAGCATGAGTTGAGTGTCACAGTCCTGGCACTTCTCGATCAGGTTGCGCAGCAGCCGCAGCGTCTTCTCGTCCTTCAGGTGTGAAACAAGGTCGAGCATCACGGCGATGGCGGGGTCGTGGATTTCGTGGAGGTAGTACAGCGCCGCGGCCGGGTGCTCCGTTTCCGGCACGGGCGGCTTGCCGGCGACGAGTCCGTCGCGCACGCCGCCGATCACCGCCCACTGGCGCAGGGGACGCCCCAGGTGCAGGGCGGCCTCGCGGATGAGGCTCAGCGCGTACGCTTCCTCGTGCGTGTGCAGCGAGAGGCAGGCGTGCCGTTTTTCCAGCAGCTCAATGAGCCGCGCCAGATCGTCCATGCGAATGCCCCGCCGGGCGCGATGCGCCCGGGACGGGTCGAGCATAGCACCGCGGAGGCACGGTGAACAACGGCAGCGCCGAGCCGGCGTCCCGCAACCGGCTCGCGCGCCGAACGCCTCATGCGCCATGCACGTCGGCTTGTCGGAAGCCGCCAAGGCGCTCGCGAAGGCGATTGGAATCAGCGGCGGGCGGAGGATCGCGGGCGCGGCTGACCGAAGGGCGGGACGTGCGCTCGACTTCATGCAACAGACGGCTCGATGCGAATCTGCTCCGGCAAGCGCACGGCGCCCCGTGACGGACCGACGCGGACCGGCCTTGCCATCGCACCCGTCAAAACGTCCGCCGCGGCAGCGGCTTCGAGCCGGCAAAGGGGTTGGTGACGGTGGGGAAGGCGGTGGGCATCAGGCCTGCGGCGACCAGGCGCGTGCCGCCTGTTTCGACTTCTTCCGCTAGGGCGTCGAGATTGAGGAAGGAGACGGTCGCGCCGGCCTGGACGAGCCGCTTGCTGACCAGCGCGCCGCCGGCGACGCCCACCACGGGGAGCTGCGCGGCGAAGGCGGCTTGGATGACGGCGACGGAGGCGGCGGCCACGATCGTGCGGCCTTGGACTTCGATCAGCTCCTTGACCTGCTTGGCGCGACCCCCGTGATCCCCGGACAGGCCCGTCATGCGCGTGAAGAACACGGAGATGTCGAAACGATCGAGGAGCGCCTGGCGGGCGGCCTTGTTGGGGCCGAGGCTGACGAGCGCCAGGTCGCCGTGGCGCTTGAGCCTTTCGAGCACCTGTTTGATGCCCTCCTGCGGCTCCTGCGCGGCGATCAGATCCGTGCCCTCGAGCAGCTCGTCAAACCGGGACTTGAACGCCGCGATCTTCCCTGCGGCCGCGCCGGGCAGCCAGCGCCCCGTCGGATCGCCGGCGCGCACGCGTCGCCAGAACTCCGCCTGATCCAGCCGCGGCAGTTGCAACTCCCCGGCGGCCTGGTGATACGCCGCCCAGTGACGAGTCGCGGGGTCGATGATCGGGCCGTCCATTTCGATGATGAGCCGCATGTCGAATCCTGTCGGTGACGACTCGGTCGGAACGTCTATGATCTCGGGGCAAAGGGAACAACGCGTCATTCCCGCGCAGGCGGGAATCCAGCGGCCTGGTGCAACCAACTGGACCCCCGTCTGCGCGCATAAGCGTTTAAATAAGGTGAAAAACAACGTCTCTTCAATCCCGTCTTGCATGGCCCCCCCAGAAATCAGATTGGAATCTCGCGTGTTTTTCAATCCTTATGACACCTGGGAATCCTTAAGTAAACGCTTATGCGGCTGCGCGGGGGTGACGATGACATCGCTGCGTTACAAGTTGCGGCGCGAGCCGCCGCCGAATCGCCGTAGCGTGCCTGGTTGCAGGGAAGATGTCAAAATGACACGGACCGCGGGGCGGCGTTCGCTGCAATGTGCTGCAATTCAACGAGATGCGTTCCCCGCAGTAGCGGCACGCGTCGTGTTTGACTCGGCCTGGGCGCGGGCAATGATTGGATACAACAAAGCGTCCGCAGGCCGCGCGAGCTTGGGAAGGAGTGAAGTGACATGATGTTGTCATTCTTGATCGGATGGGACCCGATGTACTACGCGTTCATCATCCCCGGCGCACTGCTGGCGATGTGGGCGCAGTTTCGCGTGAAGAGCGCGTATGCGCAGATGAGTCGGAAGGGCACATTCAGCGGGCTGAGCGGTGCCGAGGCCGCGGCGCAGCTCCTTCGCGCCCACGGACTGGAGCACGTGCGCATCGAGCCGGCGCAGGGGATTCTCTCCGATCACTACGACCCCAGGCAGAAGGTCTTGCGGCTCAGCCGGGACGTGTACGCGGGTCGGTCGATCGCCTCTGTCGGCATCGCGGCCCACGAGGCCGGCCACGCGATTCAGGATCGCGCCGGCTACGCGCCGCTGGCGCTGCGCAACGGAATCGTGCCGCTGGCGAGCGTGGGCGGAAGCCTGGCGATGGTGTTCCTGATGCTGGGGCTTTTCCTGCGCTCGTTCAACCTGACGTTGGTGGGGATCGGACTCTTCTCGGTGATCGTGTTGTTTCAGCTCGTCAATCTGCCGGTGGAGTTCAACGCGAGCAAACGGGCGCGGGCGTCGCTGCTGACCAGCGGGATCATTCAGCAGGTCGAGGACCGGGACGTCGCCAAGGTGCTCAACGCGGCGGCGCTGACCTATGTCGCGGCGACGCTGACGGCCGTGCTGCAACTGCTGTACTTCCTGTATCGTGCGGGCTTGCTGGGCGGTCGGAGGGAGTAGCGCGCGAGATGGATCAGCGGTTGCGCCGTTGCCTTCCGCCACGATCCCTTCAACCCGTGAGCCCGCAGGACGATTCATCTTCCTCAACCCTGCCACGCCTTGCCAGTCCGTGTTGCAATGCGCCGCTTGTCATTCCCGCGAAGGCGGGAATCCCGTGGGTCGATTCTGGCTAAACAAGGAGCCGGCGGATTTCTCGGCGCGGACTGGACCCCCGCCTGCGCGGGGGTGACGGCCTCCATTCTCACCTTCGAGTTCCGCCAGGAGCTGTTGACGCCTCCGACGTGTGAACTTGTCGCCCCAGACGCCGCGCCCGTGAAAACCCCGGGCCATCCTATACGATGGCGCTTCATGTCCGGGTACGGACGGCATCGCATTCGTCGCTTGCGGGACTCGTCCGACAAGCCGCGATGCCTGCCCCGGCGTCAACACATCTTGAGGAGAATCACATGAAATTCGGGAGAATCGTCAGAACCGGGTTGAGTTGCGCATTCGCCGCGGCCGCGGTGTTCGCTGCGGCCTCGCGCGCCAGCGCCCAGGGCAATGCCGCGCCGCTGATTCCGCGCAGCGTGTTCTTCGGCAACCCGGACAAGGCCGGCGTCCAGCTCAGCCCGGACGGCAAGCAGATCGCGTTCCTCGCGCCGGTGAAAGACGTGCTGAACGTCTGGGTCGGTCCGGCGAGCGACCCGTCAAAAGCGCAGGCTGTGACGGACGACAAGGACCGCGGCATCCGCAACTGCTTCTGGGCGTTCACCAACAGCCACATTCTCTACACCCAGGACAAAGGCGGAGACGAGAACTGGCGGCTCTATGCCGTGGACCTGGCGACGAAGCAGACCAAGGACCTCACGCCGTTCGACAAGGTGCAGGCGCGGGTGCAGGAAGTCAGCCACAAGACGCCGACGGAAATCCTCGTCGCCCTCAACAACCGCAATCCCCAGCTTCACGACATCCACCGCGTCAACATCCTCACCGGCGAAATGAAGCTCGTCGCCCAGAACGACGACGGCTACGCCGGCTACGTCACCGACGACGACTACCACGTCCGCCTCGGCGTGAAGATGACGCCCGACGGCGGCAGCGAGATGTTCCAGATCGCCGCGGACGGCAAGGCAACCTCCTTCGTCAAGGTCGGCGCGGACGACAACCTCACGACCAATCCCGTCGGACTGGATAAGACCGGCAAGAATCTGTACATGCTGGACAGCCGGGGGCGCAATACGGCCGCGCTGACGACGATCGCCCTCGAGGGCGGCGCGAGCAAGGTCTTGGCCGAGGACGCCAAGGCGGACATCACCGACTTCGTCATCCACCCGACGGAGTACAACGTGCAGGCCGTCGGCGCCACGTTTGACCGCCGCAAGTGGCAGATTCTCGATCCGAGCATCAAGGACGACTTCGCGGCGCTCGGCAAGGTGGCGGACGGCGAGTTCAACATCGCCAGCCGCACGCTCGACGACTCGACGTGGACCGTCGCCTATGTCATGGACAACGGCCCGGTGCGCTACTACACGTACGATCGCAAGACGAAGAAGGCGACGTTCCTCTTCACCAACAAGAAAGACCTCGAAAGCGTCAAGCTCGCGAAGATGCACCCGTCGGTGGTCAAGTCGCGCGACGGGCTGGACCTCGTTTCCTACCTGACGCTGCCGGAATGGACCGACACCGACGGCGACGCCCGGCCCGACAAGCCGCTGCCGATGGTGCTCTTCGTGCACGGCGGGCCGTGGGCGCGCGACAACTGGGGACTGAACCCGTATCACCAGTGGCTGTCGAATCGCGGCTATGCCGTGCTGAGCGTGAACTACCGCGGCTCGACGGGTTTCGGCAAGAGCTTCTGCAATGCCGCCAACATGCAGTGGTCGCGCAAGATGCACGACGACCTGATCGACGCGGTCAACTGGTCGGTCAAGGAGAAGATCGCCGACAAGGACAAGATCGCCATCATGGGCGGCAGCTACGGCGGGTACGCCACGCTCGTCGGCGTCACCTTCACGCCGGACACGTTCGCCTGCGGCGTGGACATCGTCGGTCCGTCCAGCCTGCAGACGCTGCTCGAGTCCATCCCGCCGTACTGGCAGCCGATGATCGACATGTTCACCACCCGCGTTGGCGATCACCGCACCGAGGAAGGGCGCAAGCTCCTTGCCGAATGCTCTCCGCTGACGCACGTGGACAAGATCAAAAGGCCGCTGCTCATCGGGCAGGGCGCCAACGACCCGCGCGTCAAGCAGGCCGAGTCCGACCAGATCGTCAAGGCCATGAAGAGCAAGAACATCCCCGTGACGTATTGCCTCTTCCCCGACGAGGGCCACGGCTTCGCCCGACCGGTGAACCGCATGGCCTTCAACGCCGTGACGGAAGTGTTCCTCTCCGCGCACATCGGCGGTCGCTTCGAGCCGATCAGCGGCGACATCAACGACTCGACGCTGAAGGTTCCGGAAGGCGTCGAGCAGGTGAAGGGCCTGCGCGAATCGCTCAAGAGCAGCAGTTCGAGCGGGACGTGAGCCAGTCTTGCAGCCAGGCTGACAGACGGGCACTATGACAAACCTGTGAGTTGTGCGACGCGGGCAGGTCGTCAGACCTGCCCGCGCCATTGATGGTCAGCAGCCAGGACCACGATCCGGGTGAATCCTGTGTGAATCGGTAAATCGCGCCATGCGGCTTGAAATGAACCAGACGCTTGCACAAGGCTACCGGAGCCCGTCCCAGATTGCACGGGTCATCACGGAGGATTGGGCGCGACGTGAATTGTACTGTCCGGCGTGCGAATCCGGCGAGATTCGCTCCTTGCCTGTCAACTCACCTGCTGTTGATTACACGTGTCCGGATTGCTGCGCGACTTTCCAACTCAAGGGAGGTGCGTCCTGGAATGGGACGAAGATTCCAGACGCCGGGCATGAAGCAATGATTCGGGCGGTTCGAGGCGGCCACGTCCCGAATCTATTCGTGCTTCAGTAATCGCACGATTGGACGGTGCGGAACCTACTGCTTGTTCCGTCGTTCTTCTTCGTGGAGTCAGTTGTTGAGCGTCGAAAGCCCCTTGGTCCGGCTGCCCGCCGAGCGGGTTGGGTCGGGTGCAACATCCTGCTTTCAGCGATTCCGCCAGAGGGAAAGCTGCACCTTGTCACCGACGGGTTCGTGCACTCAGTGCGATCCGTTCGCGCCCAGTACGATCGCACGCGTCCGCTGTCGGGGCTGAGTGCAGCCGTTCGCGGGTGGACGCTCGATGTGCTTCGCGTCGTTCACCAGCTGGGCCGCGAACGGTTCACCTTGCAGGATGTCTACGGCTTTGAGGCGGAGCTCCAGCGTTTGCACCCTCGCAACGTCAACATTCGACCGAAGCTTCGGCAGCAGTTGCAAGTGCTTCGCGACTTGGGGTTCCTCCGATTCTCCCGCAGGGGGAGTTACGAACTGTCATACGCACAGCAGCCGTGAACCTGCCTTGCACCAGCCATGCAGACGAATGCGGTTGCCAGGCGCTGGAGTGACGCGAAGCACTTTGCGGGCACGGCTGGGCGGTCGCTGAGGAGGGATGCGGATTGGGTTTCGTCGCCGCCAATCCGCAAGAGATCTCGTCATTGGAATGCCGCGCGGATGAATCCACATGCTCACGCTGAGTACAGCGAGAGCACGCCACCCGACCGAAGCGAGTGAGGGAGCGTCGGCTCGCGGCAATGCACTGCGTGCTGGGCCTTGAACACGGAGCGCCCGCGGATCCTACGGCGTGTACATCCAGCCGTTGCTGCGGACCCAGCGCACGTCCGTGCCGTTGGCGGCGCGGAGCCGGCCGGCGAGCAGCGCGGCGTGATGCTGGATGTGCCGGATGTTGTGCAGTTGATGCTCCAGCTTGGGCATGCCCTTGTGCCAGGGGAACCCGCAGTCCGGGGCATCGAGATCGAGCCGGTCCACGGCCGCATCGACCGAGGCGTCGCACAGGCCCCAGTACTCCATGATCTGCGCCTTCGCATACGGGTGGTCGAACTTCGGTCCGCTGTCCACGGGCCAGGGAAGGTCGTCGTACCCTTCGCGATGATGCTCCCACCGGCGGAAGTCCTCGAGCGTCGGCTGAAGGTACATGTCGGTGGCGTGCACGGTGTGATACGCGACCTGCCAGAATGGAACCGGCGCAGGCCCGCCGTTCCACAACTCGTCCGGGCACAGCTCGATCGCCTGGCGCAACATCCCCAAGGCGGCGTGGTATTGACCTTTCAGCGCACGGCGGATGTCCATGGGCAAGGCCCCCTTGGTATGACCTGCGGCATCGGGTGATCCGGGCGCGCGGAAGATTCCGCGCACGCGCCCGCTCGCCGAAAAAATCGCTTGGCGATCATACGCGCAATCAAGGATGCGTCGAGCGAGCCTGCCGGTTCAGGGGCTGACCGCCGGCGCCTGATATGATTGGTAAACTCCGCGCAGTCCGAGCACGGCGACACCCATGCCTACAAGCGTCCAGAAGATTGAGCCGCCCCAGGGTCGTGGTTCACCGGCACGCAGCTCCACCTTCGCTCGTGCTTCCCAAAGAGGGATTTCCAGTTGGTTCAGCTTGCCGCGGAGTTCGTTGAGCCGTTGCTGCGTCTCCGGCGGCAGGTTCTTCCACGCGTCGACGAGACGATCCACGACGCCGCCCCCCAGCGCGGCGTATTCGCGCTGCGCCATGTCGTGCTGCCGCTCCAGTTCCTTCAGCACAACATCGCTCCCAGCGTCAGGTTCGCGCGAGACGCACCCGCTCAGCCCCGGGCAGTTGAAGATCGCAACCATCCCGCCGATCCAGCAAAGCACGCAGCCCGGAACGAACTTCGAGACCTTGGGTCTGCGTCTCGTGACCTGAACCGTATCGGAAGCACTCATCGTGTCCCCTCTCTTCGCAAACCGCGGCTTGCCGCGGACGCTCCATGCATGCTGCCAAGCTCGGGCGATCCGATAGACGACGCCTCTCGCCCCTCAACGTGCCTGGACCTCCGCGCGCACTGCCGAGGGCGGGTCTCCACAGTTGCTGACCACGCGCGCAGGAAGACGTTAGGAGTTTCTCCGCCGCGGCATTCGCAGGACAGCCCGTGGGGAAAGCCCGCGATCGGCATTCCCGCGAAGGCGGCCGTCCAGCCGGCGCCCTGCGACGAGGCGAGAACCCAGCGGTTTTCCGGAGCGGACTGGACCCCCGCCTGCGCGGGGGGTGACGGTCCCCAAGCCCGGTTTCGATTTCCACCACCGAATGACAGGCCCGGGTGTCGCGGGCTTGGCGCGGTTCTTCTCGCAGGCCGTGGATCCGGGACGCGACAGAAACACGGCGCGCCGCGTCGACACTCGGGCGAGCCGCGCCGACATCCAGTGGGCGGCTCCTCGCGACGGGAGCACTCCGATTCAGACGACTCGACGATCGAACCCTGGCGATTCACGGCGCCGTTCTACGGATTGCACGTCGTCGAGCCGCACTCGCCGGGACATTCGACGAGGCAGACGGTGTGCCCCCCGCCGGCGACGTTCTTCCAGTTCGCTTTCGCCTTTCCGCGGCGATTGACCGTGGCCATCTTCGTGGCGCCGCCGTCGAGCGTCATATGCAGCATCGTGCCTTCGGCGAGCGAAGTCTTGGCGAGTCCGACGACCTTGAACGCCCCGTCCTTGCACTTGGCGCTGACGGAGTTGATCGCGCCGCAGTCGAAGCCGCTGGGCAGTGACGGAACCTGCGTGAGGTAAATGTAATCGCCAGTGGTGAGGAAGTTGTCGTTGATCGCGTTGCCCGCGGCGTAGAACGTGATCGTGCCCATGCCGGACATCGGCGCCGTCCAGCGAACGGGGTACTCGACGGAGCCGCCATTGGCCGCCCAGTTGGCGATCGAGTCGTCCACGCCGTCGCTCGTGTGCGTGACAAAGTGGTGCGTCGAGCCGGAGTACTTGGTCCGCGCGGTGTCCGTGAGCGTCAGGTCGCCGGCGCGATTGCCGTCCGCGTCCTCGGCGCTGAGCTGAAAGCCGCCGCCGAGCTGCGCCGCATCGGACACGCGCACCGTGAGGTCATACGCCATGCCCAACTCATACTCCGCGGGGACGCCGAGAATCTCGACCGAGCCGCTCCCGCCCGTGCCGGGCGTGTGGCACTCCATGCAGGTCAGACCCGAGCTGGCGATGCTGCCGTTGTAACCCGCGGCCGCGCCCGAGCGCCGTGCCTCCACCAGCGCGCCCAGCGTCAGCGTAAGCCCCGCCACGACCACGACCGATAAGCGCTTGTGCTTCTTCATCCTGCTTCCTCCTGTCCCGGCGCAGCGCCCCCCCGCGAGAGTCCCCTGCCCGGTGTCCGCGAATCCTCCCCGTCGCGTCGCCCAGACGCTTTCCCACGGCCATCCCCGGCTGATCTCCATTATACGCCCGACCTCCATCGGAGTCAGCCGCAGCGCAGCCAAGGGATTCAGAACCCGCAGCGCAAGCAAGGGAATCCTTACCCGTAGGGCAAGCAAGGGAAGCCCGGATGCCGGAGCCGCCCGGACATTGCGCCCTCGCTTGCGCTACGGGTTCCGAGCGGGGATCGAGCCTGCTTGCGGATGCCAAGGTTGCACGTGCGTTCGGCACTGCGCGGGTTTCGGCGATGCGCCGGAAACAACGAAGGGGAACCGGCTGATGCGCCGGCCCCCCCGTTGATGCTCAGATGGAAGTTGAACTTCCGCAGGTCAAGCACCGCCTACGCGCCAGTCGTCGTCTGCGCGCCCGTCGCCAGCGCCAACTCGGCGGCGGCGGAGACGATCGCCTTGGCTTTCGCCATCGCGAAGTTCAGCTTGCCGGTGATTTCGCAGCAGGTCTTCTGGTCGCCGACGACGTAGGTGACTTCCTTGCCCGTCTCCTTCGCGACCTTGCCCGCCTCGACGCAGCAGCCGAATTCCTTGTCGCCGACGAATGCAGCCAGCTTCACTTCACCGGCGGCCTTCTTCGCCGCCTCCAGCGCCTGCACCGCCTTCTCCTTCGAGTCGAAGTCCATGCCGGCCGTGCGATACTTCATCGCGGCGCCGGCCTTCTTCGCGGCCTCCTCGGCGGTGACCGGGCACTTGAAGCATTCGCTGCCCGCGGAGAACTGCATGGTGAGCAGGTCCGTGTTGTACGTCTCCACGGCGGACACGAGCTTGACCTTGGCGTCGCCCTCGGCAGCGAACACTTCTCCGGCGACAACGTACTGGATCGGCTTGCCGCTCGTCTTGGCCTCTTCGCCGGCGCCGTTCGGGCAGCACAGTTCCTTCTCACCGACGCGGTACATCATCTTCGGCATGGATGCCAGCGTCTTGTCGCACATCGCGGTCTTCGGACAACCCTCCGCCTTCGCGGACGCCATCCCCGCGCAGCAGCCGCTCTTGGCGTCCTGACCGGCCGTCTTCGACGCGCAGCAGCCGCCGCCCGTCGTCTGCCCTGCGGTGCAACCCGGCTTGCCTTCCTGCTTCGCACCCGCGGTCTGCGCTCCGCCGCAGTGCGGCGTCGTCTCCTGCGCCATCGCCGCCGACACGCCGCATGAACCCTTGCCCATCAGGCAGCAGTCATCCGGACAGAAGGCCGCGCCGACGCCCAGCGCCGACCCGATCGCCACCACCGCGAAAACACCCATCGCCTTGCTCATGAAGTTCTCCTTTGGGGATCGTCCCCAAAACGCGAGTTGCCCGAGTCACACGTCCGACGCGGATCCCCCGCCTGTTGTTGTTCTAACTTGCCTTTCGATGCGCCCATTCCCACGTGGGGTACCGGGCACAAGGTCCCACTGGGGCTATCCGCGATACTCGCACCGCGCGCTGCACGTCTCCGACACCGTCACTTGCGCCAAAACGGGCAGCCGCGGCTTGACCCGCGCCCAGATCCACCGCGCAAGGTTTTCAGACGTCGGGTTCTCCAGCCCCGGAACTTCGTTCAGATAATGATGATCCAGCTTCTCCAGCCACGGCTCGAACGCGGCCTTGATGTCGCCGAAGTCGATCAGCCACCCCGTCTGATCGTCCACTTCCCCCTCGCAGACCAGCTCGATCTGGAAGCTGTGCCCGTGCAAACGCTGGCAGCGATGACCCGCCGGCGCGTGCGGCAGGCGATGCGCGGCCTCGAACGTGAACCGCCGCACGAGCCGAACGCGCGACGAGGGTCCGCTCTCAAGGGTCTCGCGGCGCTGGAATATCGCGTCCAACGATTCGATCATCTCCCGCCCCGCTCAGTGCACTTCAAGCAGTTCCACGTCGAAAACCAGCGTCGCGTTCGGCGGAATCTTCGCCTGCGGGATGCCCTTCGCGCCGTAGCCCAGCGCGGCCGGGATGATGAACCAGCGCCTTCCGCCGATCTTCATCGTCGCCAGCGCCTCGTTGAATCCCTTGACGAATCCCTGCGAGGCGTGCGTCATCGGCTCGCCGTCGCGCGAGGTGTCGAACTTGTAGCCGTCTTCCAGGTAGCCGCTGTAGTGGATCGTCACCTGCCCGGATGGCTCGGGCGATGCGCCGTCGCCGACCTTCTCGTCCCAGTAGATCAGTCCGGATTCGGACGTCGTGCCCTTCGCCCGAGCCATCTCCAGCTTCTTCTTAAACTCACCCGCCTGCTTCTCCCCCTCTTCCTTCTTGGCCTTGGACGCCTTTTCAATCGTCGCCATCACCGACGCCGCCTTGGCGCGCATGCGCCCCGCGGCGTCCTTCAGGGATTTCATTTTGTCCTCGCCCGCCGCACTCTCCTTGGCCGGGAACTTGCGCTCAAGCATCTTGTTCCACTGGGCGACCTGATCGGCCTGCGCTTCGAGGACCTTCGCGGTATCGCCGAGGATCACGACGGCCTTAAGCTCGTCGTTGCCCTCGATGGCATCGACGGCGTCCTGCCCGTCCACCACGCGCCCGAAGACCGTGTGCTTGTCGTCCAACCAGGGCGTCTCCTTGTGCGTCACGAAGAACTGGCTGCCGTTGGTTCCCGGTCCGCTGTTGGCCATCGAGAGCACGCCCGGTCCGCTGTGTCGCAGCGCCGGGTCGAACTCGTCGTCGAAGCGGTAGCCCGGTCCGCCGCGCCCCGTCCCCGTCGGGTCGCCGCCCTGGATCATGAAATCCGCGATCACGCGATGGAACTTCAGCCCGTCGTAAAACCCGCGCTGCGCCAGGTTCACGAAGTTGGCCACCGTCACCGGCGCCTGCTCCGGAAACAGCGTCAGCCAGATGTCCCCCTTCTCCGTCACCATGACGGCCAGGAGGCCCTCTCCGCCGCCCTTGGACTCGGCGGGCTTGTCCTTGGTTTCCTGCTCCCCTTCCTTATGTTCCTGTTCCACCGGCATGGGGGTGGGTTCCTCCTGATACGGGAGGGCGACCGCGCCCGCCACGGTGATAAAAAGCAACATCCAACTCGTCATGAACCGTCTCTCCAAGGCGTAACCGCGCCGCCCCGTGCGCCGCCGGTCCAACGTTCCTGCACGGGAAACCGGCGAATCGGTCAAAATATACGCGGGAATGCGCCCGATGGCAACGCGGAGGGCCCGTGCGGAGACGGTGCGAAAAGGCACGGCAAGGCCCGTCGGATTCACCCCGCGTGGGTCGCCGGCACCGCCTTGCCCGCCAACTGGCCCCGAGGTAGAATGCTCTTCTGCTCGGGCCGGTTGAGGTTCGCCTGACCGAAAGGAGGTCCGAATGCGGATGGAAGCTGACCGGGAAGGCCCCGGCGTAACGGGGACGGGTTCTCACACACACACACACACACACTCTCTCTCTCTCTCTCCGCCGCTGCGCGCGGAGGTTGCAACTCTGTACCTGCGCGGTGGCGTTGCCGACGCAGCGAGCCGCGGGCTTCAGCCCGCGCGAATTCGGCGAGCCGCGGGATTCATCCTGTGCGGAGTTTTGCCTACCGGTCGGAGCACAGCCTGCGCGGAGGTGCGTTCGACGTGACCTCTCGCGCCTGCCGACTGGGCTGAGCCTCGTCATGCTCGCCTTGACGATCATCCCGCTTTCACCGCGCGTCGCGATGGGTTCGGCGGCAGTCGGCGGCGGCGACGGAGCGAGTGGCCCCTTCATCGATCCTGATCTGATCCGCGCGATGGAGGAGAAGCCGGACGCGGAGCATTCCATCATCGTGGTCGCGCGGCTTTCGCGCGCGCCGTTCGAGCTGGAGTCGATGCTGCCCGCGCCGGATGAGTACAACGCATGCACGGCCCGCTGGCTCACGTGGGAGGACTTGCAGCAACGCTGCGAGAAAGGCGAGGATATTTCGGAAACTGAACTGGAGCTGGCCGAGCGCGAGGCAAGAGATTTCGACCGCTCGCTGGTCGAAAAGCAGGAGGTTGCATACGAAGCGCACTATTGGAACTACGCCGGCATTGTCGCGCAGGACGTTCCGCAAGTATTGGAAGCCGCGCGCGCCATTCTCGGTCCGCGCGTGCGCCAACTGCACGAGGCCAGCCAGTTGCTCCCGGCCACGGCGACGCGCGACGAGATCGAGAAACTCTGCGACGTGGAAGGCATCAAGGAAATCTGGCTCGACCTGCCCATCGAGCCGCAACTGGACATCAGCCGCCTCAGCATCGAGGCCGACCGCGTCCACAACGGCGAAGTCGCCGGCGTGCCGTACACCGGCGCGGGCGTGAAAGTGGCGGTGGTGGACACCGGCCTGGCGCCGGACCATCCGCGCCTTCCCGTTCCCACGGCATCCAACCAGAAGAACTTCGCGTGCCGGGATGGAAGAGATGCGACGGATTGGTGCGAGTGCTCGGGCCAGCAAGGGCACGGAACGAACGTCGCTGGCATCATATTCACGCAACCCGACGAATGCTGCACAGACGGCGACTGTCCCCCCATCTGTGAAGGTGAGTGCTCCGACTCTTGCGATTCCTATGTCGGCATCGCATATGGTTCGACGCCAGTCGTGGCGAAAATGATCCATGAGGTTCCAAACTCCGCGAATTGCCTGTGTGTTCGCAGTTGCACTCAATGTCCTTTAAATGACTACTTCACTCCATCGTGGTCGCTTGTCTTGGAAGGACTGAGTTGGGCAGCAACGCTTCCGAGTGCTGTTGGCCCCAATGCGGACATTGTCAGTTGCAGCATGAGAACCATTACTTACAACAACAACCACGAGGCTACAGATGCCAACCACATCACCTCGCGTAATATGGATTGGGTCGTCCATGCAGGAGGTGCGCCTGTTGCTCAGGCTGCCGGAAATTCTGGATCCAACGGCCCCTTGGAGCCTCCCTCTGGCGCTTACAATGCGATTTCTGTTGCGAACTACAACGACCACGGAACGGTAGTGCGATCGGACGACACGATCGCTACAGATTCATGCTCGGGGCCGACCTTTGATCTTCGGCGGAAACCCGATCTCTGCGCCCCGGGGAGCGAAATAAATACGACTCGTTTCTGTTGGGTTTGGCCGGGTCTGCTCTTTGTAGGCTTTGGTGGCACGAGCGCGGCCACCCCACATGCGGCTGGTGTCTTGGCTTTACTGCGCGAAGCTCGTCCAAGCCTGACGCCGCGTCAGGCTCATGCCGTTGTGGTCAATTCTAGCTATCCTTTTCAGGGTCAAACCCAGTGGGAGCAACTGGCTGGCTGGGGTCAGCTGAATGCCTATCAAACCGTGCTTTGGCGTTACCGCACTGTTGATGGAACAGTTGCGGCCCCATTCGAGCAGCAGACTTTCAATATCGGCGTTGTCCCTGCGGATGACCTCGCCGTACTTACCCTAGTGTGGCATCGGGCCATGGCCACTGAGAGCGACCCCGTACTGGACAGCCAGGGAAACCCGTCGCCCACCAGCCTTAACTTCTATTTGGAAGGCAAACTGACCGGGGGCGACTGGGAAATCCTTGTCGTTGATACGCCGGCCGATATGAATGACGGAAATCAGGAAGATAACGTGCGTCAAGTGAGGCGAGTCCAAAACCCTCAGGGACAACCCCAATACAGCTTCAGGGTGAGGGTTGAGCACTTCCCTACGAATGATTCGCCTTATGTCGGCAGTCAGCAATTCACTGTTGCTTCACGCCATTCATTTGTGGCCAACCCATAACCGATGGGTCTGTTGTGAATGTTAGTCTTCCATGGTGGCTCGACCTGACGGACGGGATCCGCTGGTTCTTCTTGAAATAGGATCACAGACATGTCTCTCAGCTTTGCCTATATCGCAATGATGATGGTCGGAACCCAGGCTCCGTTGTTCACCGACATTTTGTACGATTCGCTTTGTATTACGGATCAATCGCTGTATTCGAATGGAGTGGGCAACTACTGCGGAGGCGATGGCGCGATCGGGGGTGCTTATGATGTCCAAGCCGCCGATGGTTTCTCAATCGAAGCAGGCGTTCTTGTGACCGCGGTGACCATCGACAGCTTGACCTTTCTTGGTCTCACACCTGATAAAGTGTGCGTTGGATTCCATGAGGACGACGATGGAGATTGCTTTGCAGAGGAATATCCAAGGTATTATGAAGAAACGACAAACATTGAGGCTTCACCTTTCAAAGATCGTGTCTTTGGGTATCAGGGGGTGAGAACAAGGGCGACCTTGGCGCATCCTGTAATGCTGCGCCCCGGAACCTGGTTCGGCGCCATTCAACCATCATCGAGCGACTGGGGATATGTCCCGGTTGCTTATGGAAGTTGTGGAAGTCAGGGCTATGACTGTGGTTTGAACTATCGAGACGGTGGTGAAGCCAATGGCTGTTGCGATGGCGCCGGAGGGTACGGAGTTGAGCAGTGGCAAAATGATTTCTACGGATTGAAGGTTCCCATGCGCATCGAGGGCATCCCCGCGGGCGATTGCCGTGGCGGCGAACAGGTTGTGGCGACCTGCATGCCCGGCGATGGCGAGCGATCGGGGAAAATCATCGTCAGGGTGCGCAAGGGTCAGCCGAGCGGAACGGTGACGGCGCTGCTGGATCCTCCGGATCCGCGGTCAGTCAGCATTCCCCTGAACGATCGCGGGCGCGGGAAGGGGAAGTTCAAGGACGTCGCGCTCGGCGAGCATCGCGTGTTCGTCTGCGATTCGGTCGTGGACGTGACGTGCGCGCCGTAACACAGGGAGACGCGACGTTGTGCCCGGCGCACACGCTCCATGCTCACGCGGAGTACCGCGAGAGCATGCCACCCGCCGTGGTTGAACTTGAGACCCGACATTGGTCCCGTCGCCTCCGCGCAGGCGGGCGTCCAACCCGCCCGGGAAAACCGTTGGATTCTCGCCTCCTCGCAATCCATCAGCCGGATTCCCGCCTGCGCGGGAATGACGGGGCTGGATTCGCGCCTTCGCGGGAATGACGCGCGTCGCCTCCCATCACGGTCTGCCAAGGGCGCGCTGCGGACCGTTGGCGTCGTGGAAACCGGCTTCCTCACGGGCGCGCTACGGCTCATGGGCGCGCTGTGGCTCTGGCGCGGACCGGCCTTCAGACCCGGCGCCTCACCGAATGGGGATGCACACCCGTTCGATGGACTTCGCCCGGCCCGTCGAAGGCTCGATATCCACCAGCACGCCGCACATGCGCACGTCACCCTCCGCGACGTCGAACGTCTGCGGCACGCCGTTGATCATGGACGACATGACGCGGTCCTTGCGCCGGCCCAGCACCGAGTCGTACGGACCGGTCATGCCCAGGTCGGTGATGTAGGCCGTCCCTTTCGGCAGGATGCGCTCGTCAGCCGTGGGCACGTGCGTGTGCGTGCCGAAGACGATGCTCACGCGCCCGTCGAGGTGCCAGCCCAGCGCCACCTTCTCGCTGGTCGCCTCCGCGTGCATATCCACCGCCACGATCCGCACATCGGATGGAATCGACGCGAGCACGCGATCGGCCGCGCGAAACGGACAGTCCACCGGCAGCTTCATGAACAGCCGCCCCAGCAGGGACACGACGGCCACTCCGTGGTGGTTCGGCGTGTGATAGACGGCGAACTCGCGCCCGGGAGCGGTCTTCGGGAGATTCGCCGCGCGAACGGCGCAGTCCGAGGTTTCGAGAACCGGGATGATCTCCTTGCGGCGGTAGAGATGGTCGCCGAGCGTGATGAGATGCGCGCCGGCCTTGCGGAGGCTCTCGTAGATCATCGGGGTGATGCCGGACCCGCCGGCTGTGTTCTCGGCGTTGACGATCACGCAGTCCACGCCGCGCTGCGGCACAAGCTGCTCCAACCCGGCCTTCAGCGCCCGCCGGCCCGGATCGCCCACCACGTCGCCCACGCAAAGGATTCGCACACCCATGGGGGCGATTATGGGGAGCGGCGAAGGTGCGGGCAAACGCCCGGCGGCACGGGCGTGCGAGCCGCCCTATTCAGGAAGTCCCAGCCAAAGTGGAAGCCACCTGAAAGGAAACCAGGGACACGGCCTGGCGTACTCGGGCCGGTGGCACAGTCTGGCGTCCTCGACTGGGTGGCACGGTCGGGCGTACTCGCCAGGCCGTGGCGAGCATGGCAGGTCCACAGCCAACGGAGTCCCGTTGACCGTAGCACCCGCTGAAAGTCGCCGCTTCCCGATGAACTTCGCGTCTACGCAGTCTCCGCCGCGTACGCCTCGGCCGAGAGCAGGCGATCCAGCTCACCCGGGTTCGACGCCTTGAGCTTGATCATCCAACCCTTCGTGAAGGCGTCTTCATTCACCAGCTCCGGCTGGTTCGCAAGCTGCGCGTTCACTTCGATCACCTCGCCGGAGATGCCGGTGTAGATTTCGGACGTGGCCTTGACGGACTCGACCTCGCCGATGGCCGAGCCGGCGGAGAACTTCGCGCCGACCTTGGGCACGGCGACAAACGTGATGTCCGTCAACTGATCGGCGGCGAACTGCGTGATGCCCATGGTCACGATGCCGCCATCGAGCTTGAACCACTCGTGCGTGGCGAGGTATCTGCGATCATTCGGGATGCTCATGCGTCTCTCACCTGAAAGGGGCCGCGCCGAAGCCGCGCACCTCGACTACTTCTTCTTATAGAACGGCAGCGGCACGACCTTGACCGCGGCGCGCCCGCCGCCGATTTCGACTTCGAGCTTCGCATCTTGGCGAGCGATCGCGGCGCTGTCAACGAGTGCCATGGCCAGGCTCCTGCCCAGCGTCGGACTCAGCGTTCCGCTCGTCACTTCGCCCGCTGCGACGGCGCCGCAGTACACTTTCGCGTGCTGGCGCGCGATGCGCTTGCCCTCCAGTTCCAGCCCGATCATCTGCCGCGTCAGCCCCTTCTCCTTCTTCGCGCGCATCGCCTCCGCGCCGATGAAGTCCTTGCCCAGGTCCACGCACCACGCCTGACCGGCCGTCAGCGAATCCCAGTCTTCCGACAACTCATGCCCGTACAGCGGCATCGCGGCCTCGATGCGCAGCGTGTCCCGCGCGCCCAGCCCCGCGAAGCGAATGACGGCGTGAGGCTTGTCCTTCGATCCCACCAGCAGCGGCAGGAACATCTTCACCGCCGTCGTCGGGCACACGACTTCGATGCCGTCCTCGCCCGTGTAGCCCGAGCGGAACACGTCGAAGCGCATGCCGAGGTATTCGACGGACGTGAAGCGGTATCGCTTCAAGGTCGCAAGGTCCGCGGGCACCAATTGCCGCGCGAGATCCATCGCCTGCGGACCCTGCACCGCCAGCATGGCCGTGTGCATGGTGCGGTCGTCCATCGTCACCCCCGTGCCCGCGGCGTGGCGATGGATCCACGCGACGATCTTGGCGCGGTTGGAGGCGTTGCAGACGACGAGCCAGTGATCCTCAAAGCGGGAGACGATGACGTCGTCGAGGATGCCGCCGTCCTCGCGGCAGACGTGGGAGTAATACGACCGCCCGACCTCCGCCCCCTTGAGGTTGCGCGTGCAAAGCCGGTCGAGAAACGCCTCCGCCCCCGCGCCGCGCAGCACCAGCCGTCCCATGTGCGACACATCGAACACGCTGCACGCGGAGCGCGTGTGCAGGTGCTCCTCGATGATCCCCGTGTACACCACGGGCATGGACCACCCGGCAAAGTCCACCATCCGCGCCCCGAAGGCGACATGCGCGTCGTACAAGGGCGTTCTCAGCAACTCCCCGGCCATGTTGGGTTTCCCCTGCGAGTTAGAATCGGACCCAGACCCCAAGCGGCCCTTTGCAGCCGCAAGGGCGCCATCCTAAGCCCCGCGGCCTCGGAGCACCAAGGTGCGGTCCTGCGCCGTCAAGGGCAGGTGCCGCGGCGGGTGGCATGTTCTCGCTGTACTCAGCGTGAGCAGGTTGCCAAATGCGTAGGCAGGTGACGAAGGGAGACCGGGTGGCATGCTCTCGCTGTACTCAGCGTGAGCATGTTGCCAGGCGCGTAAACCTGTGACGAAGGCGGGCTGCCATCCCGAGCCTGTCTGCGGGCCCCTTCAGTTTTCAGTCGCTGCGTTGACGTAGCTTGCTTGTCGGTCGAAAACGAAGGGACGTGCGGATCGCCGAAGCCGGGGAAGGGGATAATTGAAAGGCTCTGTCTTTCACCGTCCAGGGCACGCGCCGCGGCCGGTCTGCACGGAGGCTCCCCTGACGGAGGCCCCTGTTTCGATCCGCCGCAGGCCCCCCCCATCGGGGGTCGCGCCGCCGAGCCCGCGCCGTTGCGGCGCGCCGATAATCTTCGAGCAATTTCACGCCGCGCGTCCGGCGGTCGATGAACAGGCATGAACACCGCGCCAAACGTCCACGATCCCGACACCCTGACCGAGCAGGACGACCGCGAAGGGTCTGATCGCCGCCAATCCGTGGTCGATCGCCGCAGCGGCATCAGCCGACCCGTCAAGACCGAGCGGCGCGGCGGCATGGACCGCAGGCGCGGCGCGGGGCGGCGGCTCGGTGATCTGCGGCGCGAGGCCGAAGAGGGGCGGCTCGCCGGCGAGCTGCTCGAGTTCGTCAACGCCATCGACGACTACAAGAAGATCAACGACCGCCCGTTCCCCTCCTGGTCCGAAGTCTTCGAGATCATCCACTACCTCGGCTATCGCAAGGTCGCGGACAAGGCCGACCACATCAACAAGGCCTGCGGACCGGAGACCTACGCCGGGTTCGTCAGCAGCGACCCGGACGCGGCGGAGGCTTCGGAAGAAGCGGACGCGGACGAGGCGTGAGGCGTCTCTCATCGCGCGCGGCGCTTCAGAGACCCTGCAACAAACATGAACCGGGCCGCGCCCGCAGGGAAACGGTCTACCCGGTCATGCCACTCCGCGGCAAAAGTCGACCGGCAGAATCCACCCTTCGATCAACCAACCCGGGACACCCGGGAATCACCGGCTGGAAAGCCGATGCCCCAACCGAGGACGACTGTAACCGCGGGCTGCTGAGCGCTATCGCTTTCTCGTGATCGTGTTTGCTCTGGTTTCAGCCCGTCGCGGCAACGACCGTGTTGCTCAACACTCCAATGCCCTCGACCTCGATTTCGATTCGATCGCCGGGCTTGAGGAAGACTGGCGGCTTGCGCGCAAAGCCGACGCCTTCCGGCGTGCCGGTGAGGATCAGCGTGCCGGGCAGGAGCGTGAACTGGTGCGACACGTGGCTGACAAGCTTGGCGCAGCCGTGGATCATGTCGCTCGTGCTGGAGTTCTGCATGACCGCGCCGTTGAGCCGGCTGCGGATCGCGCATCGGGCGGGATCCAGCTCGTCGCGCGTCACAATCCACGGACCCAGTGGGCAGAACGTGTCAAACCCCTTCGCCCGCGCCCACTGCTTGTCGTTGCGCTGACAGTCGCGCGCGGAGACGTCGTTGGCGCACGTGTAGCCCAAGACGTGCTCGAGCGCTTCCGCTTCGCTGACGTCCTTCGCGCGGCGGCCGATGACGATCGCCAGCTCGGCTTCGAAGTCCACCTCGTTCGGCGCCGGCGCGGGAAGCACGATGGCGCCGCCGGGATCGAGCACGGAGGTCGTGGCCTTGATGAAGATCAGCGGCGCTTCCGGCACCTGCGATCCCGTCTCCTTCGCATGGGCGGCATAGTTGCGCCCGATGGCGAAGATGTTCGGCGGCGACACGGGCGCCAGCAGCCGCGCGATCGAAACGCGAAGCCCGGAAAACGTGTGCCGGCCGAAGATGTCGCCCTCGATCGGCTCGGCCGTGCGCTCGTCGATCAGCCGCCCGGTGAGCGCATGGCCGTCGGATGTGATGAAGCGTGCGATTCGCATGGCGGAAGGATACTGCGGAGGGCACTGTCGGTCAGCAGGCGGACGCGGCGGCGCGGGGTAAAGCGGGCGCTGCCAATCCGAACCCGCAGCGCAAGCAAGGGCGTCCTCCATTCGTTTCGGTTTCCGTCTTCCCTCGCCCCCTCGTTCCCCCCTCGTTCCCCCATCGCTTGCTTCCACGCACCCACGCTCGCCCCCTTTCTCGCACCCACCCTCGCTGGCGCTACGGGTCTGAAATGGGCGCGGTGCGGCTTGAAAAACCGCGTGCGGATCGGCCCGGCGTCCGGATGGCGCGCCCGACAGGGCCACGGGCGCAGGGCCTTTCAATCATCCCCTTTTCCGGCTTCGGCGATCAACACGTCCCTGTGTTTTCGACCGGCAAGCAAGCTGCGCCAACGCATGCTCACGCCGAGTACAGCGAGAGCATGCCACCCGGCGAGGATGGAATGGCCCTGCGGACAGGCTCAGGATGGCAGCCTCCCTTCGTCATACGCCTACCCACTTGGCAACATGCTCACGCTGAGTACAGCGAGAGCATGCCACCCGGCCGGCCCGGCGTCCGGATGGCGCGCCCGACACCGCCACGGGCGTGCGGTGTTTGTAGGAGACCGTGCGATCCGGGTATGATGGCGCCTCCTCCAGATCGAGACTTGCTCGGAGATGGTGCATGGCGACGTGGGTGACAATGTTGTTCCTTCTGGCGGCGCTGGCCGCGCCCGACCATGACGTCGAATGGAACGGCATTTCGCACGTGCCCTCGCAGGATCGCCGGCCCGCGTGCCCGGTGGATGGCGAGCCGCTGACCGTTTTCCTGCAGGCGTATGGCCTCGATCTGACGTCCGTCCGCGTGCGCTTCGACGACGGAGCGGCGCAGTGGATCGACGCCTCGTTCGATCATGATCGCGGTCCGTATGCGGTGTGGAGGGCGGAGCTTCCGGCGACCGGCGCGGCCGAAGCGAGCTATTATTTCGAGCTGAACGACGGCTCCGACACGGATTACTGCAGCGCGACCGGCGTCAGCGACGCGCCGCCCACGGATGGAGGGTTCGTTCTCGACTTCGACACGCTTTCGCACGCGCCCTACGGCGCGACGCCGCTTTCCGGCGGGGGCGTCGTGTTCCGCGTATGGGCGCCGACGGCCACTTCCGCCTATGTTCGCGGCGAATTCAACGGCTGGGGCACGGGCAATCCGATGACGGCGCTGGGCAACGACTTCATCGCGCGCGTGCCGGCCGCCCGCGTCGGGCAGCAATACAAATACTTCTTCAACCCCGGCGGCGTGTGGAAGCCCGACGCCCGCGCGACGCAGTTGAACGCCGCCAACAGTTACAACTCCATCATCACTGATCCGCTCGGCGCGGTGTGGACCGACAAGGAGTTCACGCCGCCGCCGTTTGAGGAAATGGTGCTCTACGAACTTCACGTCGGAACCTTCTCCGGGCGCAACGACGACCAAGGCTCAGGCCGCAATCCCGGCACGTATCTCGACGTGGCCGCGCACGCCGATCATCTGGCGGAACTGGGCATCAACGTCGTCGAACTGATGCCGATGTGCGAGTTCCCCACGGACTTCTCGGCGGGGTACAACCCGATCAGCGTCTGGGCGCCGGAGTGGGCGTACGGCACGCCGGCGGACGTGCAGTCGATGATCGACGCGCTCCACGCGCACGGCATCGCGGTGATTCAGGACATCATCTGGAACCACGTTTCGCCGTCGGACAATTACCTGTGGTATTACGACAGCGGGCAGGTCTATTTCGACAGTCCGGCCATTGACACGCCGTGGGGCGCGCAGGCAGACTTTGATCGCCTCGAAGTCCGCGACTACTACGCCGACAGCGTGGCCTACTGGCTCGACGCCTTCCGCTTCGACGGCTTCCGCATGGACGCCACCGACTTCATGAACATGTATCAAGGCTCCGGTTGGGGGCTGATGCAGCGGTTCAATGACTTCATCGACCGCCGCGCCGGCGACAAGATCGCCCTGGCCGAGCAACTCCCCAACGACGACTGGGTCACTCGGCCCACAAGCCTGGGCGGGGCCGGTTTCGACAGCCAGTGGCATGACCGTTTCGTGGATGATCTGCGGCAGGAGTTGTTCGACGCGGCGTTCGGCGATCCCGAGATGTGGAGGATACGCGACATGCTGGCGGGCAGCGGACCGTACCTGTCAAAGACCAAGGTGGCGAATTACCTCGAACTGCACGACGAGCTTTGGCCCGAAAGCGGCGGGCAGCGCCTGGTCAAGTCCATCGACACGAGCTTCCCGCACGACGACGCGTATGCGAAGGGGCGGACCAAGCTCGGCGAGGGCGTGGTGATGCTCGCGCCGGGCATCCCGATGATTCATCAGGGCACGGAGTGGCTCGAAGACGAGCCGTTTGGCGGGGGCAACTCGCGCGGCGATCGGCGCATCGACTGGTCCAAGAAAACGACCTATGCAAAGATATTTCGTTACTACCGCGACCTGATCGGTCTGCGGCGCGGGTTGTGCGTGATGCGCGCCGACGCGCCGCATCAGGGGTTCCACCTCAGCGAATCGGGCAACGTCATCGGCTGGCAGCGCTGGGACGACGGCGGCACGGTCGTGGCCGTCATCGCCAACTTCAGCAACACGAACTACACGGGATACCGAATCGACATGCCCGCGGGCGGGACGTGGCATGAACTGCTCAACAGCCAGGCCACGGAATACGACGGCAACGGCATGGGCAACGGCGGCGCGTTTTCCGCGGGCGAGGCGCCGCCGCACACGGCGACGATCACCCTCCCTCAGATGAGTGTGCTGGTGGTTCGCCACGGTTCGCCGATCGGGCGATCCGCCGACCTCGACGCGGACGGCGACGTGGACCTGCGCGACGCGGCGCGCCTGCAACGGGAGTTCGGCGCGCGCGGCTGTGGAGAGCCGGCGGACCTCGGCGAGAACGGCCGCGTGGATTTGCTTGACTGGCAGCGCCTCGCGGGCGAGCTTACCGGCCCGTGACCGTGGCACTGGATTCCCGCCTTCGCGGGAATGACGGACTTCTGAAATGACAGACAGGCGAAGTAGAGGCACGCTTATGATTGTTGTTGGAAATAACAACTTCCACCGGGTGCGGCGATCGGCGTTTACGCTGATCGAGCTGCTCGTGGTCATCGCCATCATCGCGTTGCTGATCTCCATCCTGCTGCCCTCTTTGCGTTCGGCGCGCGAGCAGGCCAAGCTCACCAAGTGCCTTTCCAGCCAGCGCGCCACCGCGCAGGCCGGACTGGTCTTCGCCGGCGATCACCACAATCGCATTCAGCTTGTCACCGACGAAGTGGGCGTGTCCTATGCGGACCCGAGCCGCAACCGCTTTGTGTATGACGAGAACGGCGAGCTGCTGGCCTGGCCCGTGGCGTTCGCGCAGGGCGCGGGCATCGGTTATTCCAACAATTGGAACTGGGGCGTGCGCGCGACGGACTTCGACAAGGCCTCGGGCAAGCTGAATCTCATCAGCAAGGAGCTGGAGATGCTCGTCTGCCCGGCGGACAAAGTGAACATCGCCACGTCGTTCTATCCGCGCTACAAGAACGGCAACAACAACGGACTGCGCGGCGACGGCGATCCGCACGATCCGCAGCCGCCGAGCCAGAACATGGCCTACTGGGGACTGCTATCGTTCGCCATCAATGAGGACATCGCCGGCGCGGAGTCGGCCGAGAGCAATGGGAACCCCGCCTGCTGGCGGTCGGTGGACAGTTCGAGCGGTCCGACGGAGTGCATCGGCGAAGGCTCATATCCGGACAGCCACGTATGCGGTGGCGAGCAGGGGCGGCGCCTACAGGGGGAGCTGGATCGCGTGTTCCGCCCCGGCGACGTCGGGCTGCTCTTCGAGGCGGGGCGCGACGACGAGAGCAGCGGCGGATATGCCAATCTCATCTACAGCGGCGGGGCGAGCGGACCGTACCTGGCCGACTTCGAGCAGCGCAACCCCGACCGCCTCGCCCGCAAGCGCCATCCGCAGAGCAAGATGAACGTCGTGTTCTGCGACTTCCACGCGGAGACGATCAGGCCCGTGGAGTTCGAGCCGCGCAACAAGCTGCCGACGCTCTACTCGCCGCAGACGCGCGTCTCGCCGTATGCGCCGATCCGCAGAACTCGGTGAGGCGCGCCCGGCGGCTGTTGCGGCCCCTTGTTGAAACTACAGATTGTCCGAGCCGCGACCGCAAGGGGCGTTTCCGCTTCGAAGCCTCAGAATGCGTTTCCTTACGGTCGCGGCTCTGAGGGGTCTTGACGCCCGCGTGGTCTTGACGCCCGCGTGCCGGACCCGCGACGATATCGCCGTGATCACGTTTTCGCTTCAGTCCGGCTCGAACGGCAATTCGATCTACGTCGAGGCGGAGGGCGTGCGCCTGCTCTTCGACGCGGGCATCAGCGGGCGGCAGGCGCAGCAGCGCATGGCGCGGCATGGGCGCGACATCCGCCAGGTGGACGCGCTGATCATCAGCCATGACCACGAAGACCACATCCGCGCGGCCGGCGTGTTTCAGCGGAAGTTCAAGCTGCCGATCTACATGACGCGCAAGACCCACGAGGCGATTCCCCGCGATCTGGGGCGGCTGTCGGACGTGCGCTACTTTCGCTCCGGCGAGGCACTGCGGTTTGACGGCGTGTGCGTACACACGATCCCCACGCCGCATGATGCGGCCGACGGCGTGGCGTTTGTGATCGAATGCGGCGGGCGGCGGCTGGGCATTTTCACGGACCTGGGCCACTGCTTCCCCGGATTGTGGGCGCTGCTGGCATCGGTGAACGCGGCGTATCTGGAGACGAATTACGATCCCGACATGCTGCAGAGCGGACCGTATCCCGAGCACCTGAAGCGCCGCATCACCGGTCCGGGCGGGCATCTTTCCAACGACGAGGCCGCGGAGCTGCTCTCGCAGTGCGGGCGGAGTCTTCCAGAGTGGGTGGCGGTGGCGCACTTAAGCGAGGAGAACAACCTGCCGGAGCTGGCGCTGGAGGCGCAGCATCGGGCGGTGGGGCGGATGTACCCGGTGCACCACGCAAGCCGGCACGATGTGTCGCAAATGTGGGAGTGGTAGGCGGGGCGTGTGGCGTACATCGTGCATCGTGCATCGTGCATCGTGCGTCGTGCGTCGTGCATCGGGTAGTCGGGTACTCGGGTATCGGGTACTCGGGTATCGGGTCCTCGGGTGCTCGCGTGCTTGGGTATCGGGTATCGGGCGCGGTTGCACAACCGTACTGTGACCTTGAGGGAGTGGGTGTTGCCAACCAGGCCTGTCGATCCTGAAACAACGTGTTGGTTCTACTTGGATTGTTTCGGTTGCCTTGTTCGCCGGCTCGGAGAGCCGGCAAACCGGTGGCTGCTCGGAGAGCAGCCCCACCTTGGGGCCGGAACCTCGAATCTGCAATCTGAAATCTGAAATCTGAGATCAGAAATCTCAAATCCGAAATCCGAAATCCGAAATCTCAAATCCGAAATCTCAAATCTAGAATCCGAAATCCGAAATTCCACCCGCGTGTACAACCCTGCATCCACCTCGCTCGACGGCCTGCTGATCATCAACAAACCCGCGGGCATCACGTCGGCCAAGGCGTTGTACCGCCTGCGCAAGCTGACCGGGCAGCGCAAGAGCGGACACGCCGGCACGCTGGATCCGGCCGCCACGGGCGTGCTGATCATCTGTCTGGGCAAGGCGACGAAGCTGGTGGAGCGGTTGATGGATCTCCCAAAGGTGTACCGGGCGGAGGCGCGGCTGGACGTGACCAGCGCAAGCTTCGACAGCGACGAGCCGCTCATCCAGGTGCCGCTGAATCGCATACCGGCGGAGCGCGTGCCGGTGGAGCACGGGGCGGCGGAGCGCAACGCGACCGATCTCGTGCCGACGGAGCGCGAGGCGACCGATATCCTGCCGACGCAGCGCGAGGTGCGGGCAGCGTTCGCCGCCTTTGTCGGGACGATCGAGCAGGTCCCTCCGGCGCTGTCGGCCATCAAGGTCGGCGGGCGACCGGCGTACAAGCTGGCGCGCCGGGGCGCGCCGGTCGAACTGAAGCCGCGCCCGGTGCGGATCGACCGGATCGACGTGCTCGAGTATCGCTGGCCCGCGGTGACGTTCGAGATGCAGTGCGGCCGCGGGACGTATGTGCGGTCGTTGATCCGTGACGTGGGCACGCGGCTGCGGACCGGCGGATGTCTCGTCGCGCTCGAACGGCTCGCGGTGGGTCCGTTTCACGTGCGCGAGGCGCTGCGACTGGAGGAATCACAGGTTGGACCCGACGTGATCGCCCGCGTCCTCAGCATGGAACGCGTTGAGGAAATGCTGAGCGCAGCAGCTACGCGCAAGGGATAAGCTCACGCGACACCGCAGAAACCCGCGAATCGAACATCCAAAATGACCCGTGAGCCAAGATGTCGCAAAAGGCGCAGCGCCGCCGCCGTCATGATTGCCCCGCGTCCTTGCCTTCGCCCTTCTCCTTCGGGCTTTCGCCGCTCTTCTCGGACGGGGGCACGGTTTCGTAGGCCACGCGTTCTACCATCACGATCACCCGGTCGCCCAGCGCGAAGCACTTGGCGAGGTCCTTGTGCTTGCCGAGAAGCTCGAAGTACTCGTCGCTGAACAGCTCGATCTTCTTCGTCTCGTCCTTCTTGTCGTAGGCGCTGTCCACCCACGAATCCTTTGACTTGTAGAACGTCCGCGTCCCGACGATGCGCATCAGGTCCGCAGCCGCGCCCTTCTTGCCGCCGGCGCCGGTCTCGCGCGACTTCGCCGCGTCCTGCTCCTGAAGCTGCTTGGCGTCCTTCGACTGCCCCACCGCCGCGCGGCCGGCGACTTTCGGCGCCGCATCCGACTTGGGGGGCGCTTTCGCGGCGGGCTTTGCGGGCTTCGCATGTGCGGGCTTCCCACTGGCGGAATCCCCACCGGCGGGCTTGGGCAGGGCCGGCTCACTGGCGGCCGGTGCGCCGCCGCTGAGACCCCGCGCCGCGAGGTCGTCTTCGCCTGCTGATTTCTCGGCTTCCACCAGGAACACGCCCTCGGCCGCGTCCGCGTCGCCGCCTCCGCCGCCGGGGCCGACCTCGCCGTCTCCCTCATCATCAATGTACCCCATCGCGCGGAGCGCCTTCACCCTTTCCGAATCCAGTCCGGCTCGCGGCCGCGGCTGCCCGAAGTCGAACGCCCCGCCGCCGCGACCTTCGCGCATGGCCACGCGCCCCGGCTCGGTCACGAGGTATGACGTGTACGGCGTGATGATCCCGTACTTCTTGGCCAGCATGACCACACTGCTTTTCAGCTCCGCGTTCTCGCCGTGCAGGCGGATTTCGTCGAGCAGGTATCCGACCTTGCGCGTCGCCCACAAGCGCGGCAGGAACTCGTGCGTGCGGTCATCGTCCGGGAACTTCGTCTCGTAGATGTGCTTCTCTTGCGCCCCGCGCCGCGTCCCCTCCAGTTCCACCGCGCGATGACCCGAGCCGTTGTAGCGCCCGACCACCACCAGCTCCATCCCGCCGAACAGGTCGCCCAGCCGCGGCGGATACACGTCGTGTACCTCCAGCCCGCCGAACGCCAGCGCCAAGTCCGACAACACCGGATCCGAAATCTTCCGGTAGAAACTCGACAGCGCCAGCTCCAAGTTCTCTCCCGGCTCGACGTACTCGCGCGTCCCGCGGTTCTGCTCCGCCAGCAGATCCAGCAGCCGCGTGTTCACGTCATGCCCCACGCCGAACACGAACAGCCGCGTCCGCTGCGTGTTGGCCTCGCGCACGTTCTTGAGAATCTCCGGCTCGCTCACCACGCCCACCGTCGGCTGACCGTCCGTGAGGAACACGATGTAAAACGGCCGCGTCGGGTCCGCCTGGGGCGCGTCCTTCAGCGCGGAAAGCAGCGCGTCGTGGATGTTCGTGCCGCCCACGGCCTCGATGCCGTCGATGAACATCGCCGCCTTTTCGCGGCTCTCGGTGGAAACGGGCACGAGCGTTTCGCTGAAGCGGCGCGGCTCGTGCGAAAACGTGATGATCGTGAAGGCGTCGCGCTCGTTGAGATGATCGAGGCAGAACTTCAGCGCCGACCGCGCCTGTCCGATCTTGCCCTCGTCGCTCATGCTGCCCGACGTGTCCAGCACGAACGCGACGTTCTTGGGCATCACGTCCTCCGGTCTGGTCGTGGCATTCGGCGAAATCCGCGCCACGAAGTAGCCGTCCTCGCCCGGCTCGCGATACGTCATCACCGTCAGCCCGAACTCCTTCTCCGAGAGCATGTAGAAGAGTTCAAAGTCGCGGTCGGGGAACTGGTTGCTCACTTCCATGCTCGCCGTCGCCTTGTTTTCCGACAGGCGCGACACGGCGACCTCGTGGCTCGGAGAGAACACGCTCTTGATGGGCGTCTTGCTCTCCACGCGGACGAGCACGCTGAGCCGCTGAATCGGCGAGGGAAGGTACTTCTCCGTGTTCATCGGGTAGCGGTAGCGCACCAGCCCGTCCTGCGTTTCGAGCATCTGCGTGTACGACAGGCGCACGCGCACGTCGCTGTGCGGGTTGATCGGGAAGATGCTCGCCTTGAACATCTTCGTGCCCACGTACTCCAGCAGCGCCGGGTCCTTCATGCCCCGCACAATCTGCTCATACGTCTGCCGCGCCTCCTTCACATCGAGCAGCTTGCCTTCGATTTCCTGCCCGTTGACATCCATCGTGAACCGCGACACGGCCACGTCGTCGTCGAGCGGGAAGATGTACGTGCCCTCGACGGCGAAGTCGTGCGGGTTGTGGAACGTCTGGTCGACCTTCGTCACCGCGGCGCCGTCGGTGATGTTCGTCTCAATCCCCAGCGCGCGGACCTCCATCTTGATCCCGCGCTGCGGAGGCCGAGGCGGCGCCGGGCGGTCGGGAGGAGGAAGGGGACGATCCGGCGGCGGCGGAAGCGGAATGGGCCGTTCGATAATGATCGTCTGAGCGGAGGAGATGGCGGGGATCAGGGCGAAGGAGGCCGCGAGGCAGCAGATCAGGCGATTCATGCGGGTGGACATGCGCGTCGCTCCAAGGGGAGTACAGCGGATCATCAAACCAACCGTGCGCCGGCGGGCATGTCGCGCCGCCCCGTCGCATCGGTTTAGACTCCTCAACTCGGAGTCGGTTCCCGATCTGCTGCGTAACGCCCGCGCCGCCCCGATAATGCCACGCTGTTGACGCTCGACCCCGCCGACAAAAAAAAGGGCGACATGCCCGGTCCCACCCCCCGTGGAACCCGGCATGTCGCCCCGAAACCTTTACGCCTCCCGTCGCGCCCGACGTGGCAGATCAACCCCTGCCCTGGGCGACCAACCCTCGGCCTGACCAATCAACGCCTCGGCACGGCCGATCAGAACGACGACCGGCTATCTGCGGTAGTTGAAGTAGAAGCTTCCGCCGTCGCGGCCATACCCGCCGCGGTTATAGCTGCCGCCGATCGAGAACCCGCTGTCCCGGTAGTAGCCGCCGTACGAGTACGACGGGCGGCTGTAATACACCGGCGGGGAGTAGTACACCGGACGCGGCTCGCAATACACGCGCGGCGGCGCGTAATACACCGGACGCGGCTCGCAGTACACCGGCCGAGGGGCACAGTACACCGGCGTCGAGTAGCATGTGTACGCAGGCCGGTAGTACGAATATCCCCGGCTGTACCCACCCGAGTAGTAATGATCCGCACGCGCCTCCGAAGCGCTGCCAAGCACCACGCCCACCACCGCCACCGCGAAGATGGCGCCCATCAGCTTGCCCGTTCGCATCGTCATGGCACATCTCCTTCAAAAAGCCCATCTCGGCGTCTGGCCGAGGTCCACTGCATTCTCTAACGGCTGGAGGCTGAGATCATTTCACTCAACAAGACATTTTACATCGCGAGATTGTTAGCAGCAAGCAAGTTTATTTTCATAAACCATAAGTTTACTTTTTACCGCCAATCAAAGACTCGACCCGGCCCTGGAAGTCCCGGACGATCTTCATGAACGTGACACGTTCGGCTTCCTGCAGGTTAGCGAGGAAATCACAGATGAAGCTGATCCGCCCGCGACGATAGTTGGCATGGACGGAACGTCCTGCGGCTGTGATGGTTACGTCAACTCGACGGCGATCATCCGGGTTGATTCTGCTCTCGACAAGCGGCTTCCCAGACGGGTGTTTCTCAAGGATTCGCAAGATGCGCGACATCTGCGCAGGAAGCACCCCCACCCGGCGCTGAATGTCCCCGACGGTCATGGTTCCTTCGCGCAGGACCGCATCCAGGGCCATGAATTCCGGCTCGGTCAGCTCCGCCGTCGCCGCCGACTTCCGCGTCCGCGCGACCGCCGAGAGCTGCGAAAGCGCCAGCACCTCCTCGGCCATGGCATCTATTATCAGGTGAAACAATCGGCTCAGGCATACGCGCTCCGACGAAAAATACACCTCCATGAAATAATATCGTCCAGATAGGACCCCGTCGAGAGGCAGGCTCTGCGCTCCGCGTCGCTCGGTGTGCAGCCGAACCTGCCGCGTTCTTCGGGAAGCCGCACCTCACCGGCGCGAGCCTGCGGGGTGGCCGCACAGGTGCGTTGCGTGGTTCAGGGGCGGCGCAGTCGGGCGTTATCGCAAAGACGCGGCGAAACGTGTCGTCGCCCTTCCTGCGTCCGCGCCGCTTTGCGATCCCGGCGGTGGCGACGATTCGGTCTCGAACTTTCCCGCAGCACGACGGGTCCGCGAAAGCACTGCCTGCGAATCCGCCGATGCTCAAGACGTGAGTGGAGAGCCGGATTATTTCCTGGACCTGCGAACACGCGGGCATCCATCCGCGCCGGAGCCGAGCGTCACCGTCCCGAATTGCGGACCCGTTGAGTCCCGCGCTTGGATTGGCGTGCGCTTCGAGTGCTGCGGCGTGTATCAGCGGATCTACCGCAGCGCGGACGGGCTTCTCTACGCGGGGCGCTGCCCGAAGTGCGCCAAGGCCATGCGCGTCCGGGTCGGTCCCGGCGGCACGCACGACCGCTTCTTCCTGGCCACCTGAAAGCGCGGGCACGAGCTTCTCGCAGGGGGGAGATTCGCCGTTGCCATGACAAGCCTCGCGCGCCGTCGCCGCGCCGCCCCAGCGGCATCGGAACCGGCGAGGAGCGATCTGCTTGAGGGCGCGCTAGCCTCGCTCCATCACCTGCGGGATGACGTCCCTGACGCCGTAGATCACAAACTGCACCGCCATCGCGGCGAGCAGCAGGCCCATCAGCCGGTTGAGGATGTTCAAACCCGTCTGCTTCAGCGCCCGTTCGAGCACGGCCGCGGAGCGCAGCAGGAGGTACGTCAGCACGCCGGTCGCCAGCACACAGGCCAGCACGACCGCGCCATGCAGCGTCGAGCCTTTCGCCTGACCCATCAGCACGATCACCGTGGCGATCGCGCCAGGTCCGGCGAGCATGGGGATGCCCACGGGGATCACGGCCACGTCGTCTTTCATCACGCCCTCGCGTTCTTCTTCTGGACTGGAGCGGGTGCGCGAGCGCTGCGCGCGGAGCATGTCCAGCGCCATCAGGAACAGCAGCGTCCCACCCGCGATGCGAAAGGCCGGCAGCGTGATGCCGAACAACTTGAAGATCAGGCTGCCGGCGAGCGCGAACACGACGAGCGTCGCCGTGCACACCGCCGAGGCGCGCAGCGCGGTGGCGCGCTTCTTCTCCGTGGAATCGCCCGCCGTCACGGCCAGAAACATCGGGATGACCGCGAATGGATCCACGACGAAGAACACGGCCGAGAACGTCAGCATGGTAAAAGAAATCAGCTCGCTCATGTTCGCCCGCGCACGAAAGTTCACCGCGGACTCCTCGCGGTCACCTGAAACAATATCCGTCCGGCCCGCGCGGGCAATGTGCCGCAGCAGCGGCAACAAACCTCGTCTGCGTGTTGCCTGGACTGCGCGTGCCGCGCCTGCGACGCGGTCGGCAATCTGCGGCCGGAAGGGGTGTGGCCATGGTTTGTGGCGGTGCCGGGCGAATGCGCCGCGCAGGGCCAAGCGGTCGCGGGGTGATCCGCCGGCGAATCGAGTTGAGCGGTGCGACCGACAGGCCTGCCACCCGCGCGGCCCTAATCGGCGGTCACACCCGCCGGAAGCGATTTCCTGCAATCTTCTTGTTCTCGCCTTGATTGACCGATAAACGTGTGGTATATTTAGGAATGAAGTTGCAAACTTAGGGAGGGCGGGAGGCACCCCGTCGGTCCCTTCCCTTCCCTTCCCTTCTCCTCCCGCAGTTGTTGTCTAACCGCAAGGGTAGCGTTCGTTGTTCTGTTTCGAAATCCCTTATTCGAAAGGAGAGCAGCAGGATGAACGCGCACTGGAGGTTGGGGTTGGCGAGTTACAAGCTTCTGGTTGGGGTCGGGAGCGTCGCGGCATGGTGCTTGGGCGCCGCCGCTGTGCAGGCGCCCGGGAAGGACCGTGCGCCGACGCGGCGAATTTCGGGCCGCGTTGCGACGGACGCTTTCTTCGTCGGCAAGGACGAAGTGGTGGAGGCCACGGATGACCTCGTAGTGGTTTCCCGCGGGTCGATCATCATCGAGGGCGAGCTTCGCGGGCGCGCCCGGGGAGCTAGTGAGCGCAGCGCCGGCGCGGGCATCGAGTTGCATTCCACGACAGCCATCCGAATCGATGGCTCGATCCGCTGCGGCGCGGGCAAGGATGGCAGGGAGACCGGCGAGACGGGCGGCGAGGGCGGCAAGCTTCTGCTGATCGCGCCGCAAATTGAAGCGGCGAAACCCATTCTCGGCGCGCCCGGCGGAGTAGGCGGCGGGGGCGGAGCAGGGGGCCATGGGGGTGACGTGGCGATCCGCGGACGCGTGAAACAGAGGGTTGTTGGCGGGCGAGGCGGTAACGGTGGACGCGGCGCGCCGGGGATGCTGCCCGACGGTGGACCGGGCGGCAACGGCGGCAACGTGAGCATCCTGCCGTTCTGGGATCCCGACGGAGATGCGGAACCGGTAAGCAACGGCTCCAACGGAGGTTCAGGGGCACCCGGTTCGGGAAATGCAGGCGAGAATGGCGACAATGGAAACGCTGGAAACGTTTGCGCCGACGGGGCGGATGGCTGCGATGGCGGCAGCGCCATGGGCGGGCCGGGCGGCGACGGGGGACCCGGTGGGGACGGGACATCTCCCTTAGGAAACGGCGGTAACGGGGGTGCCGGAGGCGCAGGAGGAACCGGCGTCGGGGGGAGCGGCGGGAGTGGAGGTGATGGTGGGGATTGTTGCGATGGAGGAGGCATCGAAACCAGTGGTCCGGGTGGGCACGGCGGAGCCGGCGCGACCGGAGGATACGGCTACGGCGGGGATGGAGGAGTGGGGGGGCAGGGTGGAAATGGATTCGGAGTCGGCGCGAACGGAGGTAGCGGTGGAAATGGGGGCGTGGGAGGCAATGGGGTAGGTGGCAATGGCGGCAGCGGCGGCAGCGGCGGCGCCGGGGTGCCCCCAGGAAGCGGCGGTGGAGTTGGCGGCGCCGGTGTCGGCGTTGCAGGATTGGGAGGAGCCGGTGGTGCGGGCGGACATGGGTTCGGAGGTTCGGGCATCAATGGACCGCATGGGCAGCATGGCACGAATGGCAGCGCGCTTCCAGGAAACGCGGGGAGCGCTGGATCGGACGGCTCCGACTGCTGAGCGACGTTGCCCTGAGAAACAGCTACAACCCAACCGGCCCGACACCGGATGACATGCCGGGCCGGTTATTGCGATTAGAACGGCATCGCGAGCGGATGCACGGCGTCGGCAGAGATCGTTCCACGCTCTCCTGGAGATTCCCCGCAGGCGGACCGCGCCGCTGGCGTCACGGTGATCGAATAACGCGGCTTCGACTCGACCACGCGTTACAAGCCCCGCGCCGCCAGTTCGACGGTCGGGCGCAGCAGGTCGTAGCGTTTCATCTTCTTGTAAAGCGTGGTCCGGTCGATGTCGAGTGCGGCCGCTGTGCGGTTGCGGCTCCAGCCGTGGGCGCGCAGGGCGGCCTCGATGATGCGGCGCTCCGGTTCCTCCAGCGCCTCGCGCAGAGGGCGAACGTGTCCAAGGTGAGCTGATGCGGCAGGCTCGGCGGCGGCTTCGGCGATCTTCGGCGGCAGGTCTGACAGGCCCACGTGCTCCCCGCGGCACAGGATCGCGCAGCGCTCCACCACGTTCGCCAGCTCGCGCACGTTGCCGGGCCAGGCGTACGCCTGCAGCGCCGTCAGCGCTTCGATGGTGAAGCCCTTGACCTGCCGCCCGTGGTCGCCGCGCGACCGGCGCAGGAAGCACTCGGCCAGCAGCGGAATGTCGCTGATGCGCTCGCACAGCGGCGGCAGGTCGAGCGTGATGACGTTGATGCGATAGAACAGGTCCTCGCGGAAGCGACCGGCGCGAACTTCGCTTTCGAGGTTGACGTTCGTCGCGCAGACGACGCGGACATCGACCGACTCCGTGCGGTTGGACCCGACCGGCTCGAACTGCCGCTCCTGCAGCACGCGCAGCAGCTTGACCTGCAGCGCGGGGCTGGCGGTGCCGATCTCGTCGAGGAAGATCGTGCCGCCGTTTGCGGCCTTGAACTTGCCCGTCTTGTTCGCCACGGCGCCGGTGAAGGCGCCGCGCACGTGCCCGAACAGCTCGCTCTCGATGAGCGTCTCCGGAATCGCGCCGACGGCGACCTCGATGAACGGTCCCGCCGCGCGCTCGCTGAGCCGGTGAATCACGCGCGCCGTCAGCGACTTGCCCGTGCCGGACGGACCCTGGATCAGCACGGTGACGCTTGAGCCGGCCACGGTCTCGATCAGTTCGAAGACCTTGAGCATGCGGTAGTCATGCCCGATCAGCGCCTCCAGTCCGAAGCGCTGCTGAAGCTCCTGCTTGAGCTGACGGTTCTCGTGGAGGATGTGCTGCTGCGCCAGCGCGCGCTCGATCACCAGCCGCAGCTCGTCGTCCATGATGGGCTTGGTGAGGTAGTCGTAGGCGCCCAGACGGATGGCCTCGACGGCGCTGTCGATCGTGCCGTACGCGGTCATCATCACGGCGACGGTGGCGGGCCAGCGCTGCCGGATGGCGGTCAGCAGCTCGAAGCCGTCGCCGCCGGGCATGTTGATGTCCGAGAGCACCAGCTCGAAGGGCATCTGCTCGAGCAGCGCGAGGGCGTCCTTCATGGACGCCGCGCGCTCGACGGCGTATCCGTCCTGCGCCAGCATTTCGCCCAGCGAGTCCAGAATCAGCCGGTCGTCATCGACAATCAGAATTCGCGCCGCCGATCGCGCCATGTTCGTGCTCGCACAAGACCGCACACGCACTCATCGCCCCACGGGTCCGCTGCTGCGGACCCGTGCCACCCCGGCGGAAGTCCGTGCCATTCCAGCGTGGCCCCGGACGACCCCCCCAGCGTCTTTCATTCAGCATTCAGCTTTCGGCATTCGGCACTCGCCATTCGCTATTCGCCATTCGTCATTTGCCCTTCGCCGTTTGCCTTCCTCCTGCCGCGCGCCCGTGGAATTTTCACCGTAAACACCGCCCCCGCCTCCTCACCGCGCGCCGCCTCGATCCCCCCCCCCATGCCCTCGACGATGTCCTTGCAGATCGCCAGCCCCAGCCCCGTTCCCTCGCCCGGCGGCTTGGTCGTGTTGAACGGCTCGAAGAGACGCGACGCATCCGCCGGCAGGCCCGGCCCGGTGTCGGCGAAGCGCAGCACGACCTCGTCGCCGACGACGCCGGTGCTGATCATCAGCCGGCCGCCGCGCGGCATGGCGTCCAGCGCGTTTTTCAGCAGGTTGAGGCACACTTGCAGCAGCCTTCCGCCGGGGAGCGCGGGCATGTCGCGGTCTTGAAAGTCCGCGGCGATGAGCACGCCCTGATCGTCGGCGCGCGGCGAGATGGCGCGGATCGCCTGCTCGACGACTTCATTGACGCCCAGCTCCTCCGCGCCGCCCGGCGAGCGCCGCGAGAACGCCAGCAGCTCGCGGATAATCTTCGCCATGCGCAGCAGTCCCGCGCGCGCTTCGTCCAGATACGCCGCGGCTTTCTCGACGCGTGCGGGGAGAGACGGGCCTCCCGCGCCGGCCGGCGCCGGACCCGCGGCCCCTGCGCCTTCAGTCATGACCAGCTTGCGCGCCAGGCCAAGGTAGCGCAGAATGCCGTCCAGCGGGTTGTTCAGCTCATGCGCGACCTTGGCCGCCAGCCGGCCGATGGACAGCAAGCGCTCGTGCGCCGCCAGTTGGCGCTCCAGCTCGACGAGGGCGGTTGCGTCGATCAGCGTGAGGATGAAGCCGGCAGGCGCGACGCCTTCACCTTCTCGCTCCGCGGCGGGGCGCAGCCGTCGCAGGTGGATGTCCCATGTGCTCGTGGCGCCGGCGATGGGCACGTGCGGCACGCGACGCCACACGGCGCTGCCGTCCTGTGCCGCGCGCTGCAGTTCGATCTCCCACCCGGCGAACGGCGCGGGCGGCTGGAAGGCGGCGAAAACCGACTCCACCGTCGCGCGGGGCGGCAGAAACTCGGCGGCGGCGGCGTTGCGGCCGCGCAGATTTCCGGCGATATCCGCGGCGAGGCACGGATGAGGAACGGCTTCGAGCGCGGCCAGGACGCCCGTCCAGTCAGACGAGTCAGCCGCGGACTCGGTTGAGTTCGCCCTGACGGCGGAAGCGCGACGCGAGCTTGCCTTGGAGGTGATTCGATCTGCGTCCATGTGTGCTTTGGCGGGCTGCGCAGCCCCGACAGCCTGTGGCGGAAATCGAAACTAGTCACGGCGCCCGTCGCCCCCGCGCAGGCAGGGGTCCAGGCCGCCCCGCAAGACCTCTGGATTCCCGCCTGCGCGGGGATGTGCAGCGCGCGGCGGTCCGTGCTGCGCAGCAATTGCCGTTGCGACGTGGCACGAGGACTACACAGGCGCGGCGCCCTTTCCAACATCGGTCGCTGAGGCCGCGACTTGAGCGCATTGTTGTTTTTTTTCGACACGGCGCGCCGCGCGAGCACCACGACCCCGGTCGACGCCGTGAACGCGCGGGTGCGCAGAATCGGCAGGCCGCCCACGCATGAACGAAGGAGCGATGCTTACTTGGCGCCGGCCGGGGATGGGGCGGCGGGTGCGTCTGCAATCGGGCGAAACTGCAGGGTCGCGCCCCTGTTGAACTGGCGGGGGCTCATGAGCTTCCGCATCACATCGGCTGCGGTTTCGGGCGTGACGGACATGCCGTTGATGATGATGCCCCCGCGGCGGTTCATGGGGTTCTGCGCCGATCCGCCCATGCGAATCTGGCCGAGGTCGATGCCTACGAGCGAGTCGCCCATGTGGTGGTCCGTGCAGATGTGCGGCGAATCGGACGAAGGCGGAGCTTCGCCCCGCTGCCGCGAAACCCAGCCGGGCAGTTGGATCGGCAGCCAGGGGGCCGGCTGCGGCTGCGTCCGCCGCACGGTCAAGGTCTCAAGGCAGTTGGGACAACCGAAGGTGACGAACATCGTGTGCATCCTGCGGGGGCACAATGCGAAGACGATCAGGGCGAGGATCAGGAGCGCGATCCCGGCCCGACGCCAGCGCCGACGGTGTGACTGTCGCGCGGAGGAATCAAACGTCTTGGGGTTCTCCGGATCAAACGCCCGCCCGCACTCCGGGCAGATGCCCGAGGGCAGTCCGCGGAGGGGGTATCCGCAGAAGATGCAAAAGCCGTTGTCGCTGGCGAGGTCGAACATGCGTTGACATTCTCGGAATGACCACGGATGCTGACAAGCGTGCCGGCAGGTAACGGGGCAATTCGTCGAAACAAACGCACTCAATCCTCTCCTCAGGGTGGCACGGGCTGGCGTACTCGCCAGACTGTGGTACGCAAGGAATCAAGGTTGCACCACACACGCCAGGGATCCGCTGCTGCGGGCCCGTGCCACCCCCGGCGGATGTGCGCGACGTGGCCGGGGGGGCGCAGGATGGGGGACTGCGTGCTCTTCTCGCTGGCGCTGTTGTGGTTCAGCGCGGGCATGGCAACCGCGATGCAGGACAAGCCCTCGCCTCCGCCCGGCGCCCAACCGCAGGTCGACGCGGCGCGCAAGCCCTCGACGCTGGCGGCCGTGATCAAGACCGCGCGCGGCGACGTGCGCATCGAACTGTTCGCGGACAAGACCCCGCTGGCCGCGGCCAACTTCGTGAACCTGTCTCTGCGCGGGTTCTACGACGGGCTGACGTTTGATCGGATCATCGCCAAAACCGCGGTCGAGGGCGGCTGCCCGCTCGGAAAGGGCATCGGCTTCCCGGGCTACAAGTTCGAGGACGAGTTCGACCCGAAGCTGCGCCACGACGCGGCCGGCGTCGTGTCGCTGCTCGGCGCCGGCCCGGACACCAACGGCTGCCGCTTTACGATCACGCTGCGCGCGATGCCCGCGATGGACGATCGCAACACGATCTTCGGCAAGGCGACTTCGGGCATGGACGTGGTGCGCAAGCTCGAACCCGGCGACAAGATTGAATCCGTCCGGGTCGAAGGCGATCCCGCCGTGCTGCTGAACAAGCTGAAAGACCGGCTCGCCGAGTGGAACAAGGCACTCGACGAGAAGTTCCCCCGCCTCAAACCTGCGCCGGTTGTGACGCCTCCCGCGGAGCCCAAACCGGGCGGTTGACGCAGCAGCCGCCGTGACTGCAGGGTATCCCGCACCTGCAACTCTCGCAGATACCCAGGCACACGGAAGCGCCGGCCGCGCGACGACCTTCGGCGGTGGGTGGGAATGGGAAGCTCTGCCCGCGCTGAGAACGCTGCATACGCATCGTCCCGAACAGGGCATGCGCATCTTCACTCCCGCGCACGCGGGGGGCCAGGAGGCTCCTCGTGTCCGCTGGATTCCCGCCTGCGCGGGAATGACGGGCTTGGCCCTTCGCTACAAACTAATGGCGCGCCGCAACTGGCGCGATCCCGCCATCGACTCGCCGATAACACTCGCAACGAACCGCACGCATCCTGTGCCGCACGCCAGACGCCACGGTCCGGAAACACGAACTGCGGCGCGGCGGCAGCTCTGGCTGGAATTCCGCGTCGCACGATTCCTAAGCTTCGGTAAGCGATTCTCGTCGCTGCTGAAGGAGGATGTGTATGAGACCGAGAGTGCGGAGCATCATGTTGTTCGTTGCCACGGCGTCCTGTGCCGGCGCCGTCCGCGCTGAAGTCACCCTGGATTTCGAAGGACTGGGCAGCCAAAGCGCCATCGGCTCGGCCTACGCTTCGATGGGGTTTTCATTCTCCCACAACTTTCGCAGCATCGTGCACACCGACTTCGGCGGCACCGGCAAGTTCGAGCACAACCCCTCCGGCATCGGCGTGGCGGGCTGGGTGGGTCCGCGCCGCGCGGCCATCAGCTCGATCGATGGGTTCGTGGACGCCGTCGGGTTGCACTATTCCTCCAGCAAGAAGCACACGCTCCTGAACATCTGGTCGGGCGAGAATGCAACGGGTGACCTGCTCGCCTCATATGACATCGCGCGCAACGCCGATCGTTTTCACACGGAATGGGATGAGATCCTCGTCCCCTTTACCGGCGTGGCGCACTCGATCCAGTTCGTCGGCAAAGCCGGAAAGAAGACTTACATCGACGATGTCACGCTGACCCTCGTGCCCGTGCCCGCCGCGGCAGGACTGGGCCTGCTGGGCTTGGCGCTGGCGCAGTGGGTGCGGAAGCGGACGGCGTAGCAGGCCGTTGCAGAAGAGGTGGCAAGGACCTCCGGGACGTGCAGCAGGGGGTGGCAAGGACCTCCGGGACGTGCAGCAGGGGGTGGCAAGGACCTCCGGGACGTGCTCTTGCCGGGAACCTCATGCGCCGAATCATGCGATTCGGAGTTTCGCAACGGGCTGATAGCGCCGCGGCTTGCGCGCAAGGCTGGCGCTCATCAGGACCCCGTGGACCCTCGCTGGCGCTACAGGTTCTGAACCCGCAACTCAGGCCGGTCAAGCCAAGCCCGCAGCGCCAACGATGGCGGGCTCCGAGGGAACGGCGCGTGAGCTTCGCCCTTGAGCGCCGCCTCGCGCTCGACCATCATCCCCGGATGGACCATTTTCAATATCGGGGGGGCGTTCTGCACTGCGAAGAGCTGGCGCTGCCAGAGTTGGCGCAGCGCTTCGGCACGCCGCTTTACGTGTATTCGCGTCAGACGCTGATCGATCACTACCGCCGGCTCAGCGAGGCGTGGACGCCCGTTGCGCCATGGCTGTGCTTCTCGGTGAAGAGCTGCTCGAACCTGCACATCCTGCGCATCATGCGCGAGTGCGGCGCGGCGTTCGACGTCGTCAGCGGAGGCGAGATGGCCCGCGCGCTGGAGGCCGGAGCGGATCCCTCGCGCATCGTCTTCGCCGGAGTCGGAAAGTCCGACGCTGAAATCCGCGACGCGCTCGGCGCGGGCATCGGCTTCTTCAACGTCGAGAGCGAAGCCGAGATGGACAACCTCGCGTCCATCGCCGAGTCGATGGGCCGGCGCGCCCCGGCCGCGCTGCGCGTCAACCCGGACGTCGATCCCAAGACGCACGTGTACACGACGACGGGGAAGCGCGAGACGAAGTTCGGCGTGGATCTCGAGCGGGCGCGCCGCGTCTTTCATGACTTCGCGCGCCGCCCCGGACTCGACCTCTGCGCGATCCACCTGCACATCGGCTCGCCGGTCAACACCGTCGAACCCTACATCCAGTCGATCACCAAGGGCCTGGGGCTGATCGAGCAGCTCCGCCGCGAGGGCTTCGCGCTGCGCGCCATCAACATCGGCGGCGGCTACGGGGCGAACTACGAAGACCATCAGGCGCCGTCCGCCCTGGATTACGCCGCGCAGGTCGTCCCGCTGCTGAAGGGTGCGGACCTGACCGTCATGCTCGAACCGGGCCGCATGATCACCGCCAACGCGGGCATCCTCCTGACGCGCACGCTGTACACCAAGCAGTCCGGCGATAAGCACTTTCTCATCGTGGACGGCTCGATGACCGAGTTGATCCGCCCGGCGCTGTATGGCTCGTTCCACTTTGTCTGGCCCGTGCAGCCCGCGGGCGGAGCGGTTCCGCCGCAGCGCAGTGCCTCGCTGAAGATGGAGGGCGGAATGCTCGTGGATGTGGTCGGACCGGTCTGCGAAAGCAGCGATTTCCTCGCCAAGGAGCGCTGGCTGCCGCCGGTGATCCGCGGCGACCTGCTGTGCATCTTCACGACCGGCGCGTACGGCTTCGTGATGGCCAGCCAGTACAACTCGCGTCCGCGCCCCGCGGAAGTGCTCGTGGAGGGCGACCAGGTGCGCGTCATCCGCCGGCGAGAAACGTATGACGACCTCGTCGCGCTCGAACGCGCGGCAGGCTGAGCGGGCGCGCGAGCCGGGGCGGTGGCCCGGTTGCCAATGCGAAGCTCGTTCTCTATCGTGTTCCCGCGGTCCGGAGGAGGAGAAAGAAGCACGGAAACCCCTGGAGGAGATTGGCATGGTCGCGGAATCAGCGCCGGGCGTGCGCCATGAGGTTCGCACAACCGGTCACGGGGAAACAAGGCCAAGACCCATCCCGCTGTTCAACATCGTGCTGCTGGACGATGACGATCACACGTTTGATTACGTCGTGGACATGCTGCACCGCTTGTTCGGCTTCCCTCGGGAGCAGGCCATGGCGACGGCGATCGAGGTGGACGCCGCGGGTCGGGGGAAGATCGAGACGACGACGCGTGAACGAGCGGAGTTCAAGCAGGATCAGATTCACGCCTTTGGTCGCGACGCACGCCTTTCGCGCTGCCAAGGCAGCATGACGTGCATTCTGGAGCCTGCGGAGTAGCGCCCCGCCGGCGGGGCGCGCCGCGGAAGCGCGCCGAGTGGACGCGCTTCGTGAACGGGCGACGTGGGCAGGAGGCCGCAACCCGCTGCTCGAATGCGCTTCATGCACGACCTGCGTGGGCACGATGCGAGGAGCGGCTGCGTGGGCGGCCTGCGTGGGCTCGATGCGAGGACCCGCTGCGTGGGCGGCCTGCGTGAGCTCGATGCGAGGACCCGCTGCGTGAGCGGCCTGCGTTGGCGCGCTGCGGGGTAACTGGTGTTCGCACAGGGTTTGCGGGCTTACACACGGGAACACAGGAGCTTGGCGATGGATTCAGTCTGGTTATTCGCGGCAATTCTGGCATTCATTACGTTCCTGCTGACGTCCGGTTGAGCGGCGGTCTTCGCCGGCGTGGCCGACTCGGCGACGATCCGCGTGGCGTTTCCCTGCGGGTTGTAGCCACACCACGTGGTGGACAGGCGCACCCACGGCGTGCCGCTGGTGTCGTACGTCTCGTAGAACATCAGCCGGTTGTTGTCGGACCCATAGGTCGTCGGCGCGCTGATATCATAGGTGTACAGCACGCGGCGACTCACGATGTTGTCGATCTTGGCCAAGCGGTTTCCGCCCTGGTCGTACACATACTCCAAGTCATACGCCGGCGTCGTCCCGCGCGAGACGCTGCGCACCTCGGCGATCAGCCGCTCGGTGGGGCGGCTCTCCGAGCCGCCGCCCGCGGTTGTCATACGTGAACGTCGCCGTCGCATACGCCCCGCCCGCGTCGCTCTCGACGATCTGCGTCCGCAAGTCGCGCGTGTTGTACGCGTACTCCAGCTTCATGATCGTCCCGCCCCCCGCGGCCTAGTGCTCGATCGACAGCAGCCGCTGGTCGTCGTCGCAGGCGTATTGTACCTGCGCCCCGTTGCCGTAGTCGAGATGATCGACCAGCCCGCCAATCGCAAGGGCCGCTATGTCTTTGGGTCAGCGGATGCCAGAAGCTCCGGACGCAATCTTTCTCTGGCGGAAAGAACTTCGATGCCCACCAAGCGGCCTTCTGCATCCAAATCAAGCAGCACTTCTTGAGAGATTGCCTGAATGGAAAGAGTCACTATCCCTGGCGCAGGATCAGCAAGGTAGATGTGTGCCGCGTCGATTCGTGGTTCATAAGTGATGTAAGGTAGATGCATAAGCCAGCGCTCCTTACTCAGTGACTGGTCTTCCATGCTGTGATAACCAAGTTCGCGTAGTTTGTTACGACTCGAACATTCTCATAACACCACAGCGAACGGCCCAGCTGGTTGCCTGCGATGCGAGTTCCATGCCTCACCGCATTTTGAACGACAGTATGGGTAAGATTGTTCTGCACAAGTCGGGGGATCGCATGGGTTGCTTGGTATCTCAATGGCAGATATCGCGTGGCGTAGGGCAAAACTCTTCCTGCACAACCACAAGAGAAGATTGAGCCATACACCACGAATGCGAACTGCCGAGCGGGTTCAGCGGCGGATAGTTCCTCAGGTGGAGCACCAGGGCGATATGGTCCTTGACCCCATGGCCACGGCACCGCGCCCTCATCCTCCAGCCCTAATGGATCGACCATAGAGGTTACTACATTGCTCACATAGGCATATATGTTCAATCCGCCGGCGATTCCAATCGGATCCCTCTGGAGGAACCTCCCCGTGCCCGGGTCATAAAATCTCCAGCCGACGTGCAGGAACGGGATGGGTTCTGCGCCTCCGCCGCTGGGGAAGTCATTCGATTGGTAGCCCCAGCTTCCGGCGTAGCCGTAGCGCGGGGAGGTTCCGCTGTCGATGCGTTCGCCGAAGGCAGTGTAGGCCACGGCATTAGATGCGGTGCCGGCGGAGTCGGACATGGTGCGCGTAGTGCCGAGCATGTCGGAGTGATAATAAGAGATTCCGGACGGCTGGTCGTCGGGGTCTTTGGCGCTCAGGCCCGGCTCGAAACTGCGCAGGTTGTCGATCGTCGGCGGGCTGCCGGCGGCGATTTCGAAGTCGTTGTAGGACTCGTCGCCGTCGTAGTCCGTCCACGATTCGGAGAGCGCGACGTATTCGGGATACGGCGTGTGCATCAGGCCATTGGCGCCGGGGTCGAGTTCGCGGTTCAGATAGCGCGCCCGGGCCGCGTCGTAACGGAATTCGCGCGCCCAAGTGATGGTGTAATTATCCGGGCACGAGTCGCCGTCGGGGCCGTCCTCGTCCCATTCCTCGCCGAGCATGAACGACACCCGCTGGGCCTTGTCGTATTCCATGCGCACGCACGTGTAGTGGGGTGTTCCAGAGAGCGTGTGGTCCACCGTCACGATGCGGTTGACATTCCCCTCATCATAGCTGTACGAGCTGCGGTCCACGACGTAATAATACCACGTCGTGCTCACCAGCACCGGCGTGCCGGCCACGTCATACGTCTCGCTTTTCATCAGACGGTTGTTGTCCGACTGGTAGCTCACCGGGTCGTCCACGTCGTACTCATACAGCGTCAGCAGCGAGGCCACGTTGTCCATTTTGCTCGTGCGGTTGCCGGCCTGGTCGTAGGAATACTCCAAATCATACGGAACCGCCCCCGTCCGCGACTCGCCGATCAGCCGCCCGCGGTTGTCGTACTCAAATCCCACCACGGCCAGCGTCCCGCCGCCGTTCGATTCGGTGATCGAAACAGGTAGGTCCCGCGTATTGTACTGATACCCCAGCCCGAGGATCAAGACCGCCGCAGCGTCGTAATGCTCGACGGAAAGGAGCCGCTGGTCGTCGTCGTACTCATGCTCGACGTGCGCCCCGTTGCCGTAATTGACCCGCTCCAGCAAGTTCTCGGCCTTACCTTGGGTGAATTGGAACGCGCGCCCTACCGATCAGGCGGTCACCCACGTCTTCTCCTTCAAAGTAAACCAACTGGCCCGGAATGCAAGAAACGAAAGAGCCAAACCCAGCACCCACGACGCTCTTGAGTGCTTCCTGCAATGGCATCCGGGAACCATCAATCGCAGGATTCTCAGACAAGACAAAACATCTCCTCGGCGCGTTAAGACGGTCGAGCAACGTGAGGATACCCAACGGCGATTGCATTGATGGCATCACCTGTTGGAAGCAGCCAAGCTCCAAGTCGGTAATCAGGTGGGCCCAGCGAGCACGAAGTTTCTTCAAGCCCTTGGCTGTCTGCGCAAGATTCAACCAACGTGAACGTCGCTCCGGCAGAACAAAGCTTGCTACCAGGTGCGCTAGCTCCTCAATGTACTCCTCCGATGTCGCACGAGAGTCCGTCATAAGTAAGACTACGCGGTCATGGATTTATCATATCCTCTTCCCAGCCAGGGCCGGGAAGCGGATGAATAAAGCCCTTCGGATATTCAAAATGTGGGCCTGGAACCTTGGTTCCGTCCGGACGTGCCGGATGGAAATGAGGCGGGCCTTTCGTGGGGTTCGGATGCTCGATCGGCGGGTTGCCCTTTCCGACTTCTCTAGCAGCGTCTTCGGCTCTGCTGCGAGATGGGAATCGCGGCCAGTGGCGCTTCGGTTTGCCACTTGGTCCATTTGGTGGTCCTTGTCCCGGTCCGACCAGCACATCGGTTGCCGCTTTGGCACACAGTGCAGTCGCTGCGACGCCTATGTTGTAGACGGCGACGGTCGCCACAGTGTAGCCCAAGAGCTCCGCAACTTCGGCAGCCGTGAGCGCGCCAACGAGAACCGATCCTTCAACGCTCGAGAAGTGACCTGACGGATCGATACGAATCACCGGATTCGCTTCACAATAGAGGTACACATTCCAACCGCCACCAACTCCGATTGGATCTCTTTGCAGAAACCTCCCAGTGGTGGGGTCATAGTACCTGGCCCCGACGTGCAGGAAGGGGATGGGGGTCGCGCCTTCTCCACTTGGGAAGTTGTGGGAGTGGTAGCCCCATGCCCCTGCGTAGCTGTAGCGCTGGTAGGCGCCGCTGTCGATGCGTTCGCCGAAGGCGGTGAAGGTTGCTGTGGCGAGGGCGGAGCCGCCGGAATCGGTTTGGGTTCGCAATGTGCCTAGGCGGTCACTATGGGTGTACTTGGTGCCGGTGGATTGGCCTTGCGGGTCTTGCTGGGCCAAGCCCGGCTCGAAGCTGCGGAGATTGGTGACTGTGGGCGGCGTGCCGGGGGTGACTTGGAAATCATTGTATATGGAATCGCCGTCGTAGTCGGACCAGGTGTCGCCATTGGTGACCGACTGGAAGACGCCCTGGCGGAAGAGCGATGGGTCCAGTTCGCGGTTGAGGTACCGCGCCCGGGCCGCGTCGTAGCGGAACTCGCGCGCGTAGGTGATGGTGTACGTATTGCAATCGGTATTGCCGCTGTACCACTGCTCGCCCACGATGTAGGACACCTGTTGGGAGTGGTTGTACACGAAGCGCGTGGCCTGCACGGGATCGGCCGGCGTGGCGGCGGATTCGGTGACGATCCGCGTAGCGTTGCCCTGGGCGTTGTAACTGTACCACGTGGTGGACAGGTGCACCCACGGCGTGCCGCTGGTGTCGTACGTTTCGTAGAACATCAGCCGGTTGTTGTCGGACCCATAGGTCGTCGGCGCGCTGATGTCATACGTATAGAGCACGCGGCGATTGGCGATGTTGTCGAGCTTGGCCACGCGGTTGCCGCCCTGGTCGTACACATATTCGAGGTCATACGCCGGCGTCGTCCCGCGCGAGACGCTGCGCGCCTCGGCAATCAGCCGCCCGCGGTTGTCATAGGTGAACGTCACCGTCGCATACGCCCCGCCCGCGTCGCTCTCGACGATCTGCGTCGGCAGGTCGCGCGGGTTGTAGGTGTACCCCAGCTTCATGATTGTCCCGCCGCCCGCGGCCTTGTGCTCGATCCACAGCAGCCGCTGGTCGTCGTCGTAGGCGTATTGTACCCGCGCGCCGTTGCCGTAGTCGAGATGATCGACCAGCCCGCGCGAGGTGTAGGTGTACATGGCCGAGATCGCGGCAGCCCCGGACCCTCGCGTGGCGATGAGAGGCCGTCCGGCGTCGTCCAGTGTGACCGTGGTCGTCACGCCGTCCGGGCCGGTGCGCGTGACGGACCCGTCATCGGCCCATTCGGGGCTGTACGAAAACTGCCGCGAAGGCGTCCCGGAAGGCCATTCCTCGGACGTAATGCGCGACAGCGTGGTGCGACCGAGCTTGTCGAACTCGTTGTGAAAATCCCGCGTCTGCGGATCGTTGCAGTTCGAGGCGATGTTGACGGACACGTCGGTCATCTGGCCCATCTTGGTGTACGAGGCCGTCCAGCATCCCGCCAGCGTCGGCGGATCGACGGAGCATGGCGGAGCGGGGAAGCCCGGCGGCGTCTGCATTGGTGAACCGGAAATCAGCGACTGTAAGTTCAGGGAGCATTATCTCCATCCCATCCTATCAACGTATGCAGGAAGAAAACAGCTCTTTCTTGCCCACCCTTTCTTCCCTCATGAGCCTCATACTCATGTTAATGGTCAATATTCCCCATGCAAAATAGCCAGCGTCCAAGCCAATCAATATCATCTCTCGCGTCCCGTTGCTCCTCATAAGGAATGCGATCCCAACGAGAACGCCAATGAGCGAAAGCGAGCCAAACACACACCCGCTCAACGCCAACGTGCGTGGACGTGCCCCAATCGTAGCCCATATTCCATATCCCACCAATATGCAATTGAGAACCGTCGCAGGAACTACATTCTTGGCCACCAGCTTGTCGGACGGCGCCGCCGCGACCGCGATGGCAATATGGCAACAATGGAACAGCAATAATACACCTACTGTCCAGCGAGTACGCCGAATTATCGCGAGCGTATCACCAGGCTGACTAGGCTTAGTGCTCATGAAAGCCCTCCCTTACCTTCCGTATCGCGTCGCGCCACATCGTGTATGTATACTCTCCGGGGGTGTAATCTCCGCATGCCCAAGGTACAACAAACAAAGTGCATACGATGTCGCCGACAACGGTTCCAGCCGTAGCAGGGATAGCGGGTGCAAGGATATGGCCAGCGTGAACACACGAGTAGCAGAAGCCAGACACGTTATAAACGATTCCTGGACCCGACTTCGCGGGCGGTGTTGGACTTGGGCGCGGTCGTCGATTTGGTATCCCATTGGCTGGTCCCGGCAAGCCACGGGGAAGCCCGGAAGGTCGGGGCATCCTAGTCCAGTCAATATCGTCCGGGTCAATATTCCCAGGAGGAATCAGTCCCAGTGGATCGGTGGAAGCTGTCGGAATTGAACGGACGTACGCATATGTGTTCACTCCCCCACCGATTCCAATCGGGTCCCTCTGCAGGAACCGGCCCGTTCCCGGATCGTAGTACCGCCAGCCGATGTGGAGGAATGGGATCGGGTTTACGCCCTCGCCGGATGGGAAGTCATGGGATTGGTAGCCCCAAGCTCCCGCGTAGGCGTAGCGGAGGTTGTCATCCGAATCCAAACGTTCGCCGAAGGCGGTGTAGGTGACTGGCGAGCCGGAGGCGCCGGTGGATGGGGCGCCGGTGGAGTCCGTCGTGCCGCGCGTCGAGCCGATGAGGTCGCCGTGGGTGTAGCTGATGCCGGTGGACTCGTCGATGGGGTCCTTCATCGCCAGGCCCGGCTCGAAGCTGCGCAGGTCCGTCAGCGTCGGAGGCGAGCCGGCTTCCACGGTGAAGTCGCCATACGCCGTGTCGCCGAAAGGCCCGGCACCGAAGGAGTCGCCGTCGTAGTCCGTCCACGTCTCCGTGAGCGTGACCAGCTCGCCGCTTTCCAACTCTTCCGGATCCAACTCACGGTTCAAATAGCGCGCGCGGGCGCTGTCATAGCGGAACTCGCGCGCCCAGACGACATCATAATTATCCGGGCAGTCGCCTTCGTCCGCGCCGTCGGCCTGCCATGTCTCGCCGAGCATCAGCCATACGCGCTGCGCGAGGTCATAGACAAAGTGCGTCGCAGTGTAGAGGCCGGGGTCGGACTCGTTTTCCGTGATGATCCACGCGGGGTTGCCCTCGCGCTCGTCGTGGCCCGCGTCGTCGTCGCCGTACACATACCACGTCGTCGAGACGAGCACGCTCGACTCGCCGCTCGTGTCCCACGTTTCGTAGAGCATGAGCCGGTTGTTGTCGCTGCGAAAGACGCCGGCGTCGTCCACGTCGTACACGTAGGCCGTCTCGATCTGGTTGAGCGCGTCGATCTTCATCACCCGGTTGCCGGCCTGGTCGTATTGGTACGCCAGATCATACTCCGGCGAAGGCCCCGCCGCCACCATCCGCGACTCGGCCATCAGCCGCCCGCGGTCGTCATAGGCGAACGCGACCTCCGCGAACAGGCCGCTTTCGTCGCTTTCCGTCAGCGAGACCGGCAGATCGCGGTCGTTGTACTCATACTCGAGCTTCAGCACCGTCTGCGGCGCGTCGTCGAAATGCTCGATGCGGACGACCCGCTGATCGTCGTCGTAGGCGTATTGTACCCGCGCGCCGTTGCCGTAATCCACCTGCGTCACCAGCCCGCGGTCGTCATAGGTGTACTCGGCCGTCACGCCGTCGCGCGAGAGCGTCGAAGTCCGCCCAGCGTCGTCCAGCGTGACCGTGGTGGTCACGCCGT
>JADZBE010000024.1 GCA_020852275.1 Phycisphaerales bacterium | reverse complement strand
TCGAGGAGGACGCCGGCCGCGGGGCGGAGGCTCTGAAGCGCCTCGGCGTCACGCCCGCCGCCCTGCGCCAGGAAGTGGACAACCTCGTCAAGAAGAGCATGGAGGAGACCTGGGTGTTCGGCCGGCTGCCGGGCACGCCGCACTTCAAGAACGTGATGGCCGTCGCCGTCGAGCAGTGCCAGCAGCTGGAGGCGAAGGAGCTGTGCACGGAGCACCTGCTGCTGGCGCTGCTGAAGGAGCGCGGGTGCATCGCGTGCCGGGCGCTCGGCGCGCTGGGCGTCACCTACGACAAGGTGCGGCGGGAGATCCTCTCGCTTTCGGGTGCCGTGCAGCGGTCATAGTCCGCGGGTCCGCCGCCGGGCCGGACGGTTCGGCCCGAGCTTCGCCCTACCAGCGGAATCGGCTCAGGGCGATGGGGTGTGCCGCCATTATCAAGGGAATCCGCCGAATGTTGAAGCATGTGTTCTCGCGCTGCGGTTCGAGTCGCTCATGCGGGTTTGCTGCCGCGGTCTGCCTCGTTGCTTCCTTCGCCGCCGCCCGGGCTCAGGATGCGCAACCGGTTGAAATCAATACCGTCCCCGTCGCGGGGAACGTGTCGATGCTCGTCGGACAGGGCGGCAACATCGGCGTCTGCGTCGGCGAGGACGGCGTCTTTCTCATCGATGACCAGTTCGCGCCGCTCACGGAAAAGATCAAGGCCGCCGTCGCAAAGCTCTCGCCCAAGCCCGTCAAGTTCCTCGTCAACACCCACTGGCATTTCGACCACACCGGGGGCAACGAGAACTTCGGCAAAGCCGGCGCGATCATCGTCGCGCATGAAAACGTCCGCCGCTCGATGAGCAAGGACCAGTTCATCGAGGCGTTCAACGCCAATGTTCCGGCCGCGCCGCCCGTGGCGCTGCCGATCGTGACCTTCACGGAGACGGTGACGTTCCACTTCAACGGCGACGACATCCGCGTCTTCCACGTCGCGCCGGCGCACACCGACGGCGACAGCGTTATCCATTTCGCCAGAGCCAACGTGTATCACATGGGCGACACGTATTTCAACGGGATGTACCCGTTCATCGACACGGCGCGCGGAGGAAGCCTCGGCGGCATGATCGCCGCCGTGGACCTGGTGCTGAAGGAGGCTTCGCCGGACGCGAAGTTCATCCCCGGTCACGGCGAGATGAGCGGCGTTGCCGAGCTTCGCGCCTATCGGCAGATGCTCGTTGAGGCGCGCGACGCGATCAGCCCGCTGGTGAAAGCGGGAAAGTCGAAGGAGGAGATCGTCGCCGCGCATCCGACCAAAGCCCTCGACGAGAAATGGGGCAAGGGCATCCTCCAGCCCGACGCGTGGGTCGGCATCGTCGTGGACGGAATGAAACGGTAGTGCCGGACGACCCCGGAAATCGCGTCGGTGCGAAGGCGCCGCGGTCGCGGAGGGTGTCCGCTGCGTGAGAAACGGATGATCCAGGCGCCGGCTCACATACCACGCGAGGTCGATTGCCTCGTGCTCGGCGGAGGCATCACCGGCGCCGGGGTCGCGCGCGACGCGGCCATCCGCGGGCTGTCCGTGCTCCTCGTGGACAGCCACGACTTCGCCTCCGGCACGAGCCACCTGACCTCCAAGCTGGTCCACGGCGGTCTTCGCTACCTCGAATACGGCCAGTTCCGCATGGTGCTGGAAGGCGTCAGCGAGCGCAACCGCCTGCTCAACCTCATCGCGCCGAACCTCGTCCGCCCGCTCAAGTTCATTATTCCGCTGGAGGAGCACGACCTGAAACGATGGCTGCTGGCCACCAGCGCGCTGCAGCTCTACGACCTGATGGGTCTGTACGATGGAGGGCGAAGATCGCGCACGCTTAACGAGGCCGCGCTGGCGGAAGCGTGTCCGGCCCTGCGGTCGTTCCCGTCGGCGCTGGCTTTCTGGGATGCGCAGACCAACGACGCGCGGCTCGTGCTGGCGACGCTCCGCACCGCGGTCGAGGCCGGTGCGACGATCCTCAACTACGCGGGCCTGCAGGCCGCCAGCTTCGACGGCCGCGCCTGGAACGTGCACCTCTACGACGAAGACGCGGGCGTGACGTTTGCCTTGCGGGCGCGATCCATCGTCAATGCGACCGGACCGTGGACGCCGCTGACGGCCGAGCTGCTGAGCGAGCCGCCCAAACCGCTGATGTGGGTCAAAGGGACGCACATCGTTCTGGATCGCCTCGCCGGATTCGGGGACGATGCGATCGTGATCCGCAGCCTGCGGGACCGGAGGCCTCTGTGGGTCGTGCCCTGGGAATCCCGCCTGTTGCTCGGCACCACCGAGTCGCTCTACGAGGGAAACCTGCGCCGGGTGCGCGCGGAAGCAGACGAAGTCGCCGACCTGTTCTCAAGCTTCGCGGACGCCTTCCCTGGCCTTCACGCGCGACCGCATCACGTTCGCATGTCGTTTGCCGGCGTGCGACCCATTATCCAGCAGGAAGGGGCGCTGGACAGCGCGCTGTCGCGCCACCACGAAATCGACGCCGACGCCGCCTGCCGCGTCATCACCATCAGCGGCGGAAAGCTCACCACGTTTCGGCGCATGGCCGAGCAGGCCGTCGATCAGGTCGTCACGATGCTCGCCCTCCCGCCCATCAACCGCCGCACGCGCCAGCGCCTCCGCGGCGAAGCGCTGTGGCCCGGACTGGTGCGCGGGGGGCGCGGAGATCTGCACCACCAATTGGCGCATGAGGCGCGCTCCGCCGAGGTCAACGAAGACACGATCTCGCACCTCATCCGGCACTACGGGGTCAACGCCGCGGGAATTGTTGCCAGGATGTTCCGTGATCGGTCATCGGCGGAGCCGCTGGTGGAAGGGCTGCCTTTCACGCTGGCGGAGATGGAGTACCTCTGCCGGACGGAAAGCGTGCGGCATCTTGAAGACCTCGTGCGGCGGCGCACGCCCCTGTACTTCCTTGCGGATTTGGAGGACGGTCGCGTCCTGCGGCGCATCGTGGAGCACATCGCGCCGCTGAGGGTCTGGGACGCCGGGGAACGCGATCGGCAGGTGGGCCGCGTGCTGGATGACCTTGCGGCGGACCTGTCTGCGGTGCGCGGCTTTCAGCAGCAGGCCGCCGGAGTTACGCGGGCGATCGGCGCGGGGGCGTCCGCCGCAGCGGTGCCCGCCGCGTCAGCAGCCGCCTCATGATCGGGCGCGTCGGAGAACGGCGCGCGACTTCGTGGAAGCCGGCCTTGCGGAACGCCGAGGCCAGCCCCGTGTACACGAAGACGTCCGCCTGCCGCCCGGCGCGAGGGTCGACGGGGTAGCCCTCCACGATCTTCGCGCCGAGTTTCTTCGCGTATCGGACGGCGCCCTCGATAAGCTGCGCGCTCAACCCGCCTCCGCGCTGATCCCGCGCGACAAAGAAGCAGGTGACCGACCAGACCGGCTGCTCATCCACCGCCTTGAGCACGCGCGACCGTGAGAGCGCCACGTAGTCGCAGCGCGGCGCGATCGCACACCAGCCCACGGCCCGACCCTTCACATACGCCAGAACGCCGGTCGGCGCGCCGCCCTCGACCAGGCGTTGAAAAGCCCGGCGATTGCCCTCTCCCTTGAGGCGCGTGAACTCCTTGCGCGGCTCGCGCCAGTACATGCACCAGCACCCGCCGCACGCGCCCCGCGCTCCGAACAGCGCCTCCAGATCGCCCCAGCGCTGCGGCGTCAGCGGCAGAATCCGGGCCTTGAGAGTCCGCGCGTGCCGAGCGCCTTTGCGTGTCGATACAGCCATGCCGCAAGCTTGCGTCGCGGGAAAGCGAGTGTCAACAGGCACGCATGCGCGGGTCATGCCTCAGTTCGGACGTGCATGGACGTGATCTCGAGAGCTGCGCGCGTCCGCCGGCGGCGATCGCGAGCGTTGACGCATCCGGCGGTCTCAGCAACCGGTTCCCGCACGGCGCGACGGCAGTTCGCTCCCTGACGGTCGCGGCTCTGTCTTGCTAACGGTTCGCTCCCTCACAGAGCAGCGGCACGCCGGGATACACTGCTCACAGAGCAGTGGCACACCGGGATTCACTGTTTGACGGTCGCGGCCCTGCCATGCAAGCGGATACACTACCCATCCGCGAACGACGGCGGCGGATCGTGGGGTGCCCGCTGATCCGCCGTAGAATGCGCGGCGACTGCGGACTTCGGTGAACTTTCGCCAGGGATTGAACACACGGGGACGCTTTCCGCGAAGGGTTGGCTGACATGGCCGGTTGGCATGACAGGGCGGACGCGCGGCTCGTTGCGGATGCTATGGAAGGCTTTCGACGCCTGCATCACCGCGCGGCGACCGTCGCCGTCCGGGCGCCGGGGCGCGTCAACCTCATCGGCGATCACACCGACTACACCGGCGGCTTCGTGCTGCCCATGGCGATTCAGTTCCAGACGATCGTCGCGGCGGGCAGACGCTCCGCGCCCGGAATGTCCGTGTTTGCGAACGCCTACCAAGCCGGCGCGAAGCTTCCGCCGGAGCAGGTGGATCCGCTGAGCCTGCCGCATTGGGCCCGCTACGTGTACGGCGTGCGCGAAGTGCTTCGCTCGCGCGGCGTGGCTATGCCCGATGCGGACCTGTACATCGTCGGCGACGTGCCGCTCGGAGCGGGTCTGGCCAGTTCCGCGTCGCTGGAGGTGGCGTGCGGACTCGCCATGGTGACGCTGGCGGAGGCCGAGATGCCGCCGATTGAACTGGCGAGCGCGTGCCGCCGGGCGGAAAACGAATATGCCGGCTCGCCCTGCGGGATCATGGACCAGGCGATCAGCGCCTGCGGCCAGGCCGGCTGCGCGCTGCGCATCGACTGCCGCGACCTGTCGCTGCACCCCGTGCCTCTGAGGTTGCCGGAGACCCGGTTCGTCGTGGTGGACACCGGCGTGCGACACTCCATCGCTGCCGGGGAGTATGCGCGTCGCCGTAGCGAGTGCGAGTCCGCGCTGGCGGCGTTGCGGGATGCGGACCCGGAACTCGTATCGTTCCGCGACGTGGACGAGGCCGTGTGGGAGCGCCTTCAGGCACGGCTTGGCGGCGTTGAGCGGCGCCGCGCGCGGCACATTGTGACCGAGAACCGCCGCGTGATTGAGGCATGTGGGGCGCTTCATCGCGGTGATGCGGCGGCATTCGGCTTCGCCATGTTCGCCTCGCACGCGTCGCTGCGCGACGACTTTGAAGTATCCTGCGAGGAGCTGGACGCCGTGGTGGATACGGCGCGGGCGACGTCGGGTGTCCTCGGTGCGCGAATGACCGGCGGCGGATTCGGCGGATGCGCCATCGTGCTCCTGGAACGCGAGTGCCTCTCGGCCTTCTCGGCAACCATACAGAGTAGATGCACCCGCCGCTTCGCGCAACCGTTCGGGATAACTCCCGTCACGGCAGAGGACGGCGCAACAGTCATCTACAAGGCGTGAGGCTACGGCTCGACTTCCGCGAAGTCGGACCACACGAAGAGTTGCCCCTTGAACATCTCGCCAGGCTTTGTGCGGGGCGTGTGGAACGACTCCACGGGTCCGCTGCTGCGGACCCGTGCCACCCGCACGGGGCCACCCGCACGGGGCCATCCGCACGGGGCCATCCGCACGGGGCCCCCCGCTCGGGGCTGCTCAATCTGCATTTTGCTTTGCGCGCTGACGTCGGCAGTGTCGGGAACTTGGCTACAGCGGAGTCACGAACTGGGTCGCCTTGGCGTCGCGAACCCGGCGGCGGCATCACGAACTCGGCTGCGGCAGAGGCCCTCCGCCGAAACCGGGATCGGGCTTCGGCTCGGCCTTGACCGGCCGGGCGACGCCGACCGGCGCGGGCAGAGCATCGTCGTCGTCGAGCAGGTCCGCCACGGTGGAGCGGTCCAGCGTCTCGCCCCGCAGGATGGCGTGGACTTCGTCGCCCGTGAGCGTCTCATACTTGAGCAGCGCCTCGGCGATGTTGCGGAGCCGGTCGCGGTTCTCGTCGAGGATGCGCCCGGTTTCCTCGTACGCGGCGTCGATCAGCTTGCGCACTTCTTCATCGATCGCCTGCGCCGTCTCATCGGAATAGTCCTTCCCCCCGGGCCAGTCGAACCAGGTCGAGCGGGATTCCTCGCCATACGCCACAAACCCGACGCGCGCGCTCATGCCCCATTCGGTGATCATCTTGCGCGCCAGCGCCGTGGCCTGCCGGATGTCGCTGACCGCGCCGCTGTTGACGTCGCCGGAGAACTTCTCCTCGGCGATGCGCCCGGCGCAGCAGATGCGAAGCTGCGCCTGCAGATAGCGAAGCCCATACGACGTGCGATCCCGCTCCGGCAGGGAGAACGTCGCGCCGCCGTAGGGACCGCGCGGCACGATGCTGACCTTGTGCAGTGGATCGGCGTGCTTCTCCAGCGCCTGAACCAGCGCATGACCCGCCTCGTGAAACGCCGTGGCCTTCTTCTCCGATTCGTCGATGATGCGGCTGCGCTTGGAGCGACCCCAGCGAACCTTGTCGCGGGCCTCTTCAAGGTCCTCGTGCTCGATGTAGTCCTTGTCCGTCATTGCCGCGATGATCGCGGACTCGTTGACCAGCGCCGCCAGCTCCGCGCCGGAGAAGCCGGGGGTGCCGCGGCTGATGCGCTTCAGGTCCACGTTCGGACCCAGCTTCACCTTGCGCGTGTGGACTTTCAGAATCTCGTACCGGCCCTTCATGTCCGGCAGCGGGACGTACACCTGCCGGTCGAAGCGGCCGGGGCGGATCAGCGCCGGGTCCAGTACGTCCGCCCGGTTGGTGGCGGCGATGACGATCACCTGATCGTTGGTGTCAAAGCCGTCCATCTCGACGAGGATGGCGTTGAGCGTCTGCTCCCGCTCGTCATGCCCGCCGCCGCCGAAGCCCGTGCCGCGACGCCGACCGACCGCGTCGATCTCATCCAGGAAGATGATGCACGGCGAGCTGTCCTTGGCCTGCTTGAACAGGTCTCGCACGCGCGACGCGCCCACGCCCACGAACATCTCCACGAAATCCGAGCCGCTGATGGAGAAGAACGGCACGTCGGCCTCGCCGGCGATCGCCTTTGCCAGCAGCGTCTTTCCGCAGCCCGGCTCGCCGATCAGCAGCACGCCGCGCGGGATGCGCCCGCCGAGGCGCGAGAACTTCTTCGGCGACCGCAGGAACTCGACGATTTCGAGCACCTCGTCCTTCGCTTCCTCGATGCCGGCCACGTCGGCGAACGTGACGTTGGTGTGCTCCTTCGTGGTGACGCGGTGACGCGAGCGTCCGAAGCTGCCCAGCATCCCCGCGCCGCCGCTGACGTTGCGGATCTGGCGGAAGATGAAAAACCAGATGAACCCGAACACCAGCAGCCACGGCAGGAAACTCATGAGGATCGGCAGGTACAGGCTCTGCTGCTTCTCCTCGATCTTGGCGTCCGGCAGCTTCTCGCGCATCTGCTGAATGAAGGCATGGTCGATTGCCGCCGCCGGGTAGGCGACGGTGAAGTACACGGCGCGGACCCCGGGCGGATCCGTCGCGTTCGGCTTGCGCTCGCCCTCCAGCTTGCCCTCCGTCGAGCGGATCACCAGCGCGGTGACCTGCTGATCCTCGACGTACTTGAGGAACTCGCTGATCGGCACCGGCTTGGACGACTGCGAGCTTTGCTGCAGGAAGATCAGCAGCACCATCGCCGTGCCCATCAGCACCAGCCAACTGATCAGGTTGCGCGACGGGCGAAACCCCGGCGCGCCCGGGCGCTCCGGGTTCTTGCCTTCCGGCGGTTTCGATGGCGATCCGTTGTCTTTCGTCATCCGCAAAGCGGCCCCTGGGTCCGCGAGAGGGCGAGTGCATCGTGGTCATGCTTCAGATTGGTAGATTCTAGGACGTTCACCACGGCGTTTCCATCGTCTCCACCATCGCCTCGGCCAGCCCGTCCAGACCGCGCACCATTCCCTTATCGAACGACTCGCCGACGGGGGGGATGTAATGGGTCTGATAAACGAATCGCGGACGGTCCACGAGGATGGCGCCGGTCCGCAGATCCTTCACCTGGAAGCGTACGGCCACGCTGGAGCCGATTTCGCGCGGAAGCCCGGTCTCGAAGTCGGTGCCGAAGGTGCGGTTGCCCACGCTGAGGATCTCGCCCGTGAGGAGCACGTCCGCCGTCTCACGCTCCGAGATGCGGTAGGGCGTGTCCATCTCGATCCGCTTGACCAGCGCCTCCGTCAGGCGGAACTCCAGCTCGCGGCGGAACTCCCGCGAGTCGAACATCTCCACGTGGATCGTCTGAAATTCGCGGGAGAAGGGCCTCTCCGTGGAGTAGCGGCACCCGCCCAGCAACGCAGTGCACGCGGCCACCATCAGCGCCGCCCCCGCAAGGAAACAGTTTTCTTTCAGAGCCGTGCCCGTCAGAGCCGCGCCCGTCAGCGGTGTATCCCGGTGTGCCACTGCTCTGCGAGCAGTGTATTCCGGTGTGCCACTGCTCTGCGAGCAGTGCATCCCTGTGTGCCACTCCTCTGTGAGGAAGCGGTGGCCGCGAGCGGCGCATCCGGGCAGCCTGCTCGATGCCGCGGCGGCGCCGCATCCGCGGAGCGTCCCTCGACCTGACGATTGCCAGACGACGGTCTTGATGCGTCTCATTGTCCGACGGCTCCGGTTTCCACGGCCGCCTGCGACTCCAGCGGCGCCCCCAGCAGGTTCAGCCGCTCCCGCGCCTTCTGCTCGGCGAGGGTTCCCGGCCAGTCGCGCACCACGAGCTGATAATAAAAGATCGCCGTCCGCGGATGGCGTGATCGCTCGTAGTACTGCGCCATGCTCAGCGCCTTGTCCGCGCGCTTGGCGCGCATGGTCTCGAGAATCGCGCTGACGGCTTCCTCCTCCGCGGCGTCCGGGTAGCGCCTGGCGTACTCCTCGTACCGATTCTCCGCTTCAATCAGCGGCGATTCGTCGTACTCGACGCCGCCGAACGTCGCCGCGGCAGAGTCCGCCGCGCGGCGCAGAGCATATTGCAGGTAGCGGCTCTGCGGATGATCGTTCATCAGCCGCACGTATTCCAGCTCGGCCAGTTCGTTTTCGCCGGTGCGCTGAAAGTGATCGCCCTTCGTCTTGATGGCCAGCTCCGCGTGCTTGTCATCCGGAAAGCCCGTGGACAGGTCGTCGAGGATCTTCAGCGCCACGTCCTCGGCCGGCAGCATCTTGATCCACAGGAACCGGCGCTTCGCACCGCCGAGATACGCTTCCGCGATCATAAACTCCTGCCGCAGCGCTTCATGCACATAGGACGTGCCGTCGAACTCGTTGAGGAACTCCAGCAGGATTGTGTGCGCCGGGTCATACTGGCGCAGCGCGATCATCGCCTGCGTTCGCACGAGGACCGCGTCCGGGTAATTCACGTCGCCCTTTCCATAGGTCTGCTCCCAGCGCTTCGCGCCGGACAGCGCCTGCCGGTACAGACCGTCCTTCACGGCCTCGCGGAGAAAATGAAGATCGCCGGTGGACGTTCCAGGCTCAGGCGGACGCTCCTCCGTCCACTCTCCAGTCTTTGCATCGCGCGTCACTGTGCGGGATCGCGTTTCCTGCGCGGGAAGCCACGGATCCAGGGAGAGCCTTGCTGCAAGACACGCTTCCGTGGCGAGACACGCAGTGACCCCGAGCATGAGCGCCACGCCCGCTCTTCTCCTGTACGTCAAATCCATGCAATTGATCATGTTGAGCGCCTGCCCGCTTGAGAGGCACAACCCTGCTCACGGAACCGCCCCGCCGGGCTGCGCGGGACGCACGCGCCCGGACCCGCGCCCACGAAGACGGAGCGCCCGCGCCAACGCAACCGACGCGTAGGTTATCCGGAATGCGCACGCGGCGAAAGCTCTGCACCGGCGCGAGGAAGGGGCGGGCAGGGTGCCTGCATGATCGCATCATCTGAGGGCGGAACGGTCCAAATTTGAGGATGGCACGGTCTGGCCTGGTCGCCAGGCCGTGGGGCGGGCGGCGAGGTTCTGCTGCCGGTAGTTACCGGCGCGCCGCACGACTAGAATCGCCTTCGTGGGAATCGACCCCGCGGACATCCAGCTTGCGCACAAGGCGGCCGGGGGTGATCACGACGCCCTGCGCGTGCTGATGCAGCGATACGATCGGCTGGTGCGTTTCGCCATCTTTCGCGCGTCGAGAAGCCGAAGTCTGCGGGATCCCGACTGGCTCGATACGATCGCCGCCGACACATGGACGGCGTTCCTGCGGTCGTTCACGATCGGACGCGGCCCGGACTCAGCGCTGAAGAGCTACCTCGTCTCGATCGCGCGGCACAAGACCGTGTCCGCAATCCGCGCGGCCCAGCGCACCTTGCCGGCGATGACCACCGACAAGCCCGAGGAAGCAGACGATCGAGCGGCCCCTGCCGATTTGTTGGTCGAACTGGAGGACATCGAGCGTCTTCATGCCGCGGTCGGCTCACTCGACCCGGAGGACCAGCGAATCCTCGCGCAGGCCACCCTTGTCACGGCCAAACGCTGGGAAGAGGCTTCCCGGGTGTTGGGCATGGCAGAATCCACCCTCCGTTCAAAATGGCAACGCATACTGAAACGCCTGCGCAGGGTGATGGGAATCGACCCATGATCGGCCGCATCGCTCACGCGTGGCCGAGGGGCGTCTACGTGGATTTCGGGAGGCGCCTCGCGCCCGGGGCGGTCGCGGGCGACTGCTTTCTTGGAAAGCGTGCGAACGAATCGCCGCTCGGAGGCTGCTCCGCGGCAATCAGCAGGCAATTGAGCGCGAACCGAGGTAGCCCGTGAAGGAAGAGCTTTTAGACCAGCGACTTGTGGCCTATGAGGAGGCCGTGCGCGCGGGTGTTCTTCGGCCGACCCCCGTCGAGGCTGTTCGGCGGGGTTCGCCCGGGTCACTCGTTGCCTCGGAATCGCGCCTCAAGCGTTCCTCGCTCGCATGGCTCGCGGCGGCGGCGGCGGTCGCGCTGCTCCTGCTGCCGTTTTGGAAGGAAGGGCGCTTGCGGTTGTCCTCTGATCCTGCCGCGGATCCGTGGACGAATCCGCTGGAGATCATGGTGGGTCTGGAGGACTGCTTTGCCGGTCCTGGCGCCACCGCGTCGGAAGGCTGCTCCGCGTTCGACCTCGACTCGGACGGCGACGTGGACATGCTCGATTTCCGCCAGGTGCAACTCGCTTCCCGCACTCAGCCTCAGTAAGGCCCGCACCCGATGTCCCGTGGGGTGAGCCTTCTTGTCACAACATTTTACACGCATTCGCCATTGCTCTCCCTTACGATCTACTGGTTGGCAAGCCCGGGCCGACTGTGCAGCGGCGAGCTGAACCGAAACGTGGGTCGGGGGGAGTCGAAGGCTGATGACATTACGGGATCGCTATCAAGGCAATCAAGCTCTGGCCCTTGCGTGGATCGCCGTCGTCGCCGGCGGCGCCTACGCGGGCGACGAGAAGGTGCTGATCGCTCCGCGCTTCCAGGCCGGCGTGGCGCACTACTGCGAGTGGGATCAGGCCACGATTTCCACGCGCGTCGATGCCAAAGCGGAGAAGGACGCCACGCGCAAGTTCCGCCAGATTGTCGGCATCCTCGAAACGGTTGAGTCCGTCGCTCCAGACGGGCAGGTGAAGATCCGCCTGACGATCGACCGCATGTTCCACGAGTTCGAGGCCGGGACGATCATCCAGAGGTTTGACAGCGACGTGGAGGAATCCGGCCGGTCGGAACATCCGATGGCCAAGCTTTACGGTCCGCTGGTCGGCGCGTCCATGCACATGACAGTGGACCGCGACGGCAAGATTGTCGCCTTTCAAGGGCTAAGCTCCGTCTTTGACGACATCTCGCGGAAGATCGAGAAGGATCCTTCGCGCGAGATGCTGCTCGGGAAGCTGGAGCGGCTCAAGTACACGTTCGGCGACGAATCCGCGAGGGTCATGTGGGGCGAGGCGCGGCTGGCGATGTATGCCTTCAAGGAGGTCAACCTTGGAGACGCGTGGCAACGGACGATGGTGCAACCCTTCCCGACGGGTGACCTGGAGATGCGACTTCAGTGCAAGCTGAGCGACGTGGAGGCGCGGAAGGACCACGCAGTCGCCCATGTCGAGTACGAGGCGAGTTTTTCCCAGAAACCCCCGAAGCCTGGCGCGCCGGTTCCCGCGAACTTCGCCTCCAACCTCTCCGGTACATTTCGAGGAAAGGCGAGATTCGACTCGAAGCTTGGGCAATACGTGGATGAGAAGGAGGAAGGCGTGATGCAGCTCACCGTCCCCGGTGACGAAAAGGGCAGCGCCGTGCCCATGCGACTCGAGCAGAAGATCAAGACCGTCACCCGCCTGCTCACCCTCGAAGAACGCGAGGAGCAGAAGCAGCAGAATCGCCGCATGGCCAAGAAGGGGCGCTGACGGCGGCTGCACGCCGCTGACCGGGGTCGGGCAGGGGCGCGGCTCGGTGAAGCACCGCTTCTTTCAGTGCCGATGCTCGTCGCCTGTTTCCTCCAGGGAGACGCCGGGATGCACTGCTCACAGAGCAGTGGCACACCGGGATACACTGCTCACAGAGCAGTGGCACACCGGGATGCACTGCTGACGGTCGCGGCTCGGCTGCACGGTCGCGGCTCGGCTGCACGGTCGCGGCTCTGGTGTTTGTGCGGAACCCGCCTCATCTTAGGGGCGCTTTACGGTGGTTTGTGCGGAACCCGCTTCCCTGCGTGTGCGGCTCGGCTGTGCGTGCGGAACCCACTTCCCTACGTGCGCGGCTCGGATATGTTGCAGGTTTCCGAGGGCCACGGTTTGAGTCCGCGCGCTAAGAGGATCATCCCGCTCATCCTCGCCGTCTCGGCGGCGGCGTACTTGTCCGCGCTGGGCAACGAGTACACTTACGACGACGGCCCGATCATCGGGCGGAACCCGATCCTTGCTGACGATCAGCCCTGGTGGGCGGCTTGGACCCATCCGTACTGGCCCGGCAGCAACCAGCGGGATGAGCTGGACGTGCTCTACCGCCCGCTGGCCGTCCAGACTTACGCGTGGGAGCGCCGGCTCTTCGGCCTAAGCCCCCTTCCGCCGCACGTTGTGAACATCGTGCTTCACGCGCTCGTGGGTGCGTCACTCTGGGCGGCGGCGCGACGCATGGGCTTGGGGGCATTCGGATCGACGGCGGCGGCGCTGGTCTTTGCCGCGCATCCCATCCACGTAGAGGCCGTCGCCAACGTGGTGGGCCGCGCGGAGATTCTCTCCGCGCTGGGGCTGCTGGTCGCCATGATTGCGGAGCAGCGGCGCGTGGACATGGAAGCCTCGCACCACGCGACTTCGCCGGCGTATGGGCTGACGACCTTCGTCATGCTCATCGCCTCGGGGGTGGCCATGTTCAGCAAGGAGAGCGGCCTGGCGGCGGTTGTCATCCTGCCGGCCTGTCGATGGCGGCAGCTCCTGGTCGCAAAGGTCGCGGTCTCGCGTGATGCGGTGAATCGCCCGGTCCGGTGGTTTCGAGCGACGCTGGCCCGAACGGCCGTTCCCCTCGTGATTTTGGCCGCGGCGTACCTTCTGATGCGATACGAGGTTTGCGCCGGGAGGCTTTGGACTGAAGGGAGCCGGTATGGACCCGGCAATCTGCTTCGGCAGGCGGGCTGGGATGTGCGGCTATGGACGCCATTCGCGGTGCTGGGGAGGTACCTTGCGCTCATCGCGTACCCGGACCGGCTGCTGTCCGACTACTCGATCAACGTCATCTCTCCTGTGCGGTCCGCTTTCGAGCCGTATGCGATGATCGGCGCGGCCGCGGTCGCGGCGGGTGTGATTGCGACAGCCCGCTCGATCCGGCGGCAGCGCCTCGCGGCATTTCTCGTTGTCGGCTTCGCGGCATCGTACTTCCTCGCGAGCAACACGCTCGTGCTGATTGACGTGCTGCTTGCCGAACGGCTGTTCTACAGTCCTTCCGTGTGGGTGTGCCTGGCGATGGGCGCGGGGGCACAAGCCTGGAGGGGAGCGGTGGAGACGGATGCGGTTGCACCTTGGACGCGGCGTCGCGCGTGGCTTGCCGCCTTGGCGGGGGTCGTGGCGATGCTCACCGCGCGGACGGCTCTGCGCAATCCCCAATGGAAGGACACGCCGACCCTGGCGAAGCACGACCTGGTCAGCATGGCGCCCGGGCAGCGCAGCGCGCACCTGTGCTACCTCGTCGGACAGTTTGCATCCCAGGAAGGCGACGCCGCGCGGGCGGAAGCACTGCTGCGCGAGGCCATCGACCTGTTTCCGGACTACCCGGATTACTACCTCGCGCTGGGCGAATCCTATCTGGAGGCGGGTCGTACGCGCGAGGCGGTCACGGCGCTCGAGCGAGCGAGAGAACTTGCCCCGAGGCGAGCGGACGCGGCGATGACGCTGGCGAGGGCGCGTCAGCAGCTCGCCGGCGCGAATCCTGTGGAGAGTCTGGTCGCAGCGCGCCTTGCAGCAAAGTCGGATCCGTCAAATGCGGAGCTTTGCAGGGCGTGGGCGGATGCGGCGGAGGCCGTGGACCTGGCGGAGGCAGTGGATGCGCATCGTCGCCTGACGGAGCTGGACGGTGATGACCCGGCGGCGTGGAACGAGCTTTCGCGCGTTTGCGAGATGGCGGGAAATCGTGCAGAGGCGATCACTGCGGCGCGATACGTGCTTTCTCGCTGGCCGGAGGATTTCGCCGCGCATGCCAACCTCGCGCTGATGCTCATGGACCGCACGGATCGCGAGCACTTCGACTGCGATGCGGCGGTCGTTCATGCCCGCCAGGCCGTCGGATTCAACCCCGCGCACTGGGATTTGCGCGTGAATCTCGCGGAAGTGCTGGCGGCCTGCGGCAGGTCGGCGGAGGCGGCGGCGCTGTTCGAGGAACTGGCGGGACGGTGCGAGCCGGGATCGCCGCTGCGTCGGCAGTACGAGCAACGAGGGGCGGAGCTGCGCGACTGAGGTAAGCTGCCCTGATTCCGCACAGGTTGGGAAACCTGTGCTGCAGACACCGGTTGGAAAACCGGTGCCACACGCCGCGACTGAGGGAAGCTGCCCTGATTCCGCACAGGTTGGGAAACCTGTGCTACAGACACCGGTTGGAAAACCGGTGCCACACGCCGCGACTGAGGGAAGCTGCCCTGATTCCGCACAGGTTGGGAAACCTGTGCTGCAGACACCGGTTGGCAACCGGTGCCACAGACACCGGTTGGGAAACCGGTGCCACACACACCGGTTGGGAAACCGGTGTCACATGCCGCGGTTGCCTGCGGTTGTGCGGCTTCGTTAGGATGTCGCGATGCGCTGGCTGGCGGACTTCGTTTATCTCCTTGCGGGGCTGCTCTATCTTCCGTTTGCCCTGTATCAGGCGCTCGCCCTGAAGAAGAACCGGCACGGCTGGCGCGAGCGGTTCGGCGGCGTCCCGCGCTTTGCCCCGGAGCGGCCTCGCGTGTGGATTCATGCCGTCTCCCTGGGCGAGGTCAACTGCACGCCGTCGCTGGTGAAGGGTCTGGCGGAGTCGCGCCCCGACGTGGAGGTCGTCGTTTCCTCAACCACCGACACCGGCTGTGCGCGCGCGACGCAGCTTTACGGAGCGCAGCGCGTCTTCCGCTTTCCGCTCGACTTCAGCGTGGCGATCAACCGCGCCCTCGACCGCATTCGTCCGACGCTGATCGTGCTGGTCGAGCTGGAGGTCTGGTACAACCTCGTGCATCAGGCGCATCGCCGCGGCATTCCCGTGGCGGTCGTCAACGGTCGACTGACGCCGCGCAGCGCGCGACGGCTCGCCTGGCTGGGCGGGCTGGCCCGGTCGATGTTCGAGCGGCTGACGTGGGTCGGCGCGCAGGACCGCGCCATCGCGGTTCGCTTCCTCGCCCTGGGTACGAGCAAGGATCGCGTCGAGGTCACTTCCTCGCTGAAGTGGGACACGGCGGCGGTGACGGACGACGTGCCGGGGATGGAGTCGCTCCGCGCCGCCCTGCGGATCGACCCGCGCGTCCCGCTGTGGGTGTGCGGCAGCACGGGACCCGGAGAGGAGGAGATTCTCCTCGACGCGTACCGCATGTTGCTTGAGAACGGTCAAAACCTCCGGCTCGTCATCGTGCCGCGCAAGCCGGAGCGGTTCGACGAAGTGTCGCGGCTCATCGAAGCGCAAGGCCTGCGATGCCTGCGACGCACGCAATGCCCGGACAGCGCGACGCGGACCGCGGACGGCTCGAACCCGGTCCTCATGGGCGGTGCAGCGGAGGATCTCAAGGCCCAGAAGGAGAACCGGGCCGGCCAGGCTGCGGACTCCGTCATCCTCGGCGACACGCTCGGCGAGCTGCGCAAGATCTACGCGCTGGCGGCGATCGTCTTTGTCGGCAGGTCGCTGGTGCCCATGGGCGGTTCCGATCCGATCGAAGTCGCGGCCCTCGCAAAGCCCATGCTCTGCGGACCGCACATGGAGAATTTCCAGGAGCCGGTCAGCGCCTTGAGCGCCGTCGGCGCGATACGAACCGTGACCGACGCCGCGCAGCTTTGCCGGGAGATTGATTCTCTGATGCGATCCAGCGCGGATGCGGTCGCGTTTGGGCAACGAGGGCGCGAAGTCGTTCTCGCCCAGCAGGGCGCCACGGCGCGAACCGTTCAGCGGCTGACGGCTATTCTGGGCGGAGCTGCGGAGTGACAAGGGTTGAGGGCAGACCGGTTGCTGGCAGGGTCATCGGTTCCGCGAATCGTGATGGCGATGAAACTTCGGAGGTACTCATGTTCGCCGGCGGCGCATCCATGGCGGCACGCGCCGTTTCGTCCGTGATGCAATGGCGATGGCGGTGGAATCGGACGACGTTGGCCACGAGCGTCGTTGTGAGCAACTGCACCATCGTGAAAGCGATCAGCCCCGCGAGCACCACGCGCGACCAGTGAATCTCCATGTGCCCCGAAGTGACCCGCGTCCACAACCCCGGCCCGACAAGCCAGCCGAGCGGCACGATCGACAGCACGCCGAGCGTGCCCACGGTGCGAAACGTGTACAGGCGGTCGAGGACATGGCCGACATAGGTTTCCGTCGGTTGCGGCCCGACGCTCTCCCGCCGATGATCGAAATCGCGGGCAGGCTCCGCGCCGAGCCACGATCCAAGCGTGCGCATCACGGCGCTTCCCGCCAGCAGCGTCCCGCCCACGCAGCCCAACCACATGCAGAAAAGCAGCCGGTAAATCGTGTCTTCCCCCAGCCGCCCCGCGCGAATCCACTGCTCCACGGGGTGCAGCGCGAGCAGCATCATCACCGCAAAGCACGCGACCGCGCCGGCGCCGAACACGCGCTGCGGATTCCATACCAGCGCCATCTGTCCGATCGTCTGCAGGAATCGCGCGCCGTCGCGCAGCACCGACAGCTTCGATCGACCCACGCGCTCCCGATAGGGCATGGGGCGCTCGATGATGCGCAGCGAATCGTCCATCAGCACGCGAGCGCTCATCGCCGGCGTGAAGTTCAGCCGATCCGGCAGCGGATACAGCCTCGGCAGCGCGTCCCGGCGGATCACTCTCATCCCGCTGGCCGTGTCGGTGACCCGGCGGTTCGAAAGCATCCCCAGGATCGCGGCGTACGCGCGATTGCCGAAGCGCCGCACGCGCGGCATCCGGCTTTCGCCGTGCAGACGCGAGCCGATCGCCACGTGCGCGCTCCCCGCAACCAGCGACCGGCACAGTTCCGCGAAGAAGCGCGGCTCGCACGTGCCGTCGGCGTCGAGGAAGCCGACGAGTTCCCCTTGACCTCGCGCAAAACCCGCCTTGATCGCCGCGCCGTATCCGCGGTTGTGCTCGAAGATGATGAGCTGAATCGCGCCCGCCTTCGCGTACGCGCCGGCGATATCCGCCGTGCGGTCGGTGGACCCGTCGCTGACGACGACGATCTCAACCTCCCGAACCGGCGAGTGCTCGCAGATGAAGCCGCGCGCGGCCACGGTCCGCTCGATGATGTCCGCGATGGCGTCCTCTTCATTGAGGGCGGGGATGACGATGGTTAAGCGCATGTTCCCATAATCATCGACCTGCGACGAAGGCGGGTTGAATGCCTGCATCCGCATCGCGAATGGGCCGATAACTCGTAGCGGGTTGTGATCGAACGTGGCGGGCTGCGATCGAACTCGGAGACGTGCGTTGGCCCCGTCGCTCCCGCGGAGAAATGACGGACCACTTCGTCACCCCCGCGCAGGAATGACGGACGACTTCGTCACCCCCGCGGAGGCGGGGGTCCAGGGCGCAGTGGCAGGGCACTGGATTCCCGCCTGCGCGGGAATGACGGAGCTTGCCGTTGGACGCGGTGAATGGCGTGGTTGACCGTACTCCGTTATCCACGGTCTTGCCTCGTCCGTCATGGCCAGGCGAGTACGCCAGGCCATGCCACCCAGTTTCCCTTCAGTGAGCTTCCATTCGGTGAAAGCACTACCGCATAGCGTTGCTCTCGATGAGGTTCCGCTCGCAGCGCCGGCTTCATTCCCGGCCGCCCTCGCGGTCATCGAGTCCGCTCCGATCCGCGCGGCATCGGCAGCCTGCGTACCAGCAATCCAGAATCAGTGCCAAGTTCTCGCCGCGAAGCCTGAATCTGCGCAATCTGCGTCATCTGCGGATCCCTCTCTTCTGGTTGTCCCGAGTGCATTCTCACGCGCACTCCCACATGCATTCGCGCTCCTCGTCGTGTTCGCGCTCCTGGCATTCCTCCCCGGAAGGACCGCTATCGCTCCGCAGGTCGAGTCCGACTACTGCTACAGCCTCTTGGCCGCGGAGCGCTTCGCGGAGGGGAAGGGTTTGACCAGTCTCGATCCGGTCGCGCCTTTCCAGCCGTGGGACTATCGCGCGGACTTTGCGTTCCTCACGAAGTGGCCCGTGGGATATCCGCTGCTGGTCTGGCTGGTCCGCCTGCTCGTCGGCGGCACGACGCTGCAGGCCGCGAGTTGGTTGGCGGTTGCGTGTTGCGCGAGCGCGCTGGTGGGCTGGTTTGCGTGGACTTGGCGCCTGCACACTGTTTCGGAAGCCGCGAGTTCGTTGGGAAACCTTCGCTCCCTCACGGTCGCGGCTCAGTTGTGCGGCAGCGTCTCAACCAGCGGAAGGTGGACGTCGATCCTGGCGGGCTTGGTGGTGGCTTCGTGCAGCGTGTCGGCAGGCGGGCTGCTTCATCCGCGCACCGACACGATTGTCACGGCTGCACTGCCCTGGCTGCTGCTGCTGGCCGCTGGCGCGTTGCGAAGCTCAACGGAATCCGCTCTTGACCACGCCTCGGGTTCGACTGCGCCGAAGCAGTCGAATCACCGTGCGCGACATCACGCGGTCGCGCTGCACGGCCTGTTGGGTCTGCTGTGCGGGTCGTTGGTGTGGATCCGGTACGCGGCGGTGTTCGTGCCGCTCGGCGCCGGCGCGATCGTGGTGTGCATGACGTGGCGGAATGGTCGCACGTTGCGCCCGGCGGTGGCATTCATCATGGGCGGCGCAGCGCCCATCTTCGCGTTGCTCGCGATCAACCATGCCTGGGGCGTCGCGGAAGGCGTGCAGTCGAGTCTGAATCTTGGGCAGGGCGTTCGCGCCCGGATGGACCCTGCTCTGCTGCTCACCGGTTGGCGCACGCTGACGGACTTCGGGTTCTACGCTCATCGACCCGAAGCGCGCTGGTTATGCGCGGGCCTGCCGATCGCGCTGGCGATCTGGCTGCCGCTGCGCAGCGGCCGTCGGCTTCTTGCGGAGGTGCTCGGGCGGGTGGAGGTGGCGCTGGGGCTGGGGCTGGTCATCACGCTGCTCGTCGAGCTGGTGCTGGCCACGGCGCTGTTCGGCACGAAGTACGACTATGTTTCGCTGGGGCGCTATTACGAGCCTGTGCGGCCGCTGCTGCTTTCCCTGTGCATCGCGGGCGCCGTTTCGCTCTGCCGGCGTGAACCGGATCAATGCGTCCGCTTAGGCACAGGAGAGTCACCGGCTGGAAAGCCGGTGCGCCACTCACCGATTGGAAAGCCGGCGCCCCATGTGAGAACGCCTTCCTTTAAGGGCTGCTATGCCATGGGGCTTCGATCGGCCATCCTGGCCGCGCTGGTCGTTCTTCTGCACTGGAATGCCACCCATGCTTGGCCGCAAAGCTATCGGAAGTGGCGCGCCACGCCGCAGGAGCACGGACCCTCGGGCGCTTGGGCGCAGGCGTTCTCTCCTGGCGCGCCATCGCTTTATGCCCGGCTCGCGCAGGAGGATCCCCACGAGCTGATCCTGTTCAGCAATTTCCACGAGTTCCTGAGCTTCGAAACTCACTTGCCGACATACCCGCTGCCGCCGGATGTGGAGACAGCCCGCCGATGGGTGTCGGCGATCGCCGATCACCGCGGCATCTCGCAGGACCAGGTCTTTTTCATCTTCGATCCCGACAATCGCTGGCGAAGCGCTTGGCAGCCAGACATGGCTGCTGTGGTGGATCGGCTCAACCTTGTTGCCCGCGACCCGCCAACTTGCTCCCAGGGCTGGCGGATATTCGAATTCCGAACGGACCAGGGCATGAACCCGTAGCGACCTGTGCTGGACCTCGAAACCAGAGGTGGACCCTGTCGCCCCCGCGCAGGCGAGGGTCCAGTCGGCCCAGGAGACCCGCCTGATAGATTCCTCCTCACAAGGCGCCGTCTGGATTCCCGCCTGCGCGGAAATGACGCAAGCATCGCAGTTCATCGCGGACGGGCGTGGCGAATGACGCACACCGCGCCGCCTCGTCCGGTGGGCGCAGGTCGCTCAGCTTTGAGCTAGAATATGCGGGGCGTCGGCCTGAAGTCGGCGTGCGGATGTCATCCCTCGATGCGCGAAGGATTTCAAACCTGACCCTGCAGTCCGCTTGATCGGACGCTCCTTCGGCAATGGACGTGTCATCGTGGCGTTGAACCAGAGGATGCCTCAGATCGCGCAGGCAAACCCGTCGGCCGTGGTCTTGCGCGCCAAGGCCGGCGTGGTCGAGGCGTTCGACGAGCTGGTTGACCTGTATTCTGCACGGCTGTACGGATTCCTCTACAGGTTGACAGGGCATCGAGAAGAGGCCGAGGATCTGGTTCAGGAGGTCTTTGTCCGGCTGGTTCGGACGTTGGAGCGGTACGAGGACGACGGGCGGTTCGAGGCGTGGTTGTTCCGGATCGCCACAAACTTGGCTCGGGATCGGATCCGCCGGGTGAAGCGATCAATCAGCACGACCTCGTTCTCGGCGGGTCGGGGGGAAGACGGGGAATCCGAAGGCGGGTTCGGGCTGGAGCGGGCGGAGTCGGATGATGCCGCGGACCCGGACGCCGGTATGAAGTTGAAGGAGGACATGGGTCGGCTTGCGGATGCGCTGGCCCGGCTTCCTGAGCCGGAGCGGGAGGTGATTCTGCTGCGGCATTACACGGAGATGAGTTTCGCGCAGATAGCGGAGATGATGGGCACACCCTTGGGAACGGCGCTGGCGCGGTCGCACCGCGGGCTGGCGAAGCTTCGCGAGTGGATGGAAGGTGGCGCCTGATGCACGACGACAAGATTCAACCGGACATCGCGCGGTACGAGGCATGGCTGGCCGACCGGCTGTGCGACCCGGCCGCGGACGCGCAGCTCATCAAGCTGCGCGTGCGGGTCGAGTTGAGTGAGCGGTGGCTCGGTTCCAGGCTCGATATGGCGGCGCCGGCCGACCTTGCCGGCCGGATCAAGTCACGCATGCGCGAGGAGTTGAAGCCTGCTGCGACTAAGCAGGCGTTGATCCCCGTTCGCCCGGTCCCGGCGCTGGCACGATGGAACACGTGGATGCGTAAGGGTCTCGCCGCAGCGGCCGCGATCGCGTTCCTGTGCGTCGTGCAATCGCCGCTGCGCAACCGCGGAGGCTCCTCGGCGGGTTCCGCGGCGCGCGTGGCGCCCAGCGAACTTCTGATCGCGTCGCTTCAGGTCAGGCCCTCGCAGGACGACCTTGATCTTTCAGCGCTTGATCGCGAGATGACGGCGCTGGAAAGCAGCTTCGCAGAGCCCGATGCCCTGCCGGCGGACGACGCGATGCTGCACGGGGTGACGGATGAGCTGGACCGGTTGATGGATGAATTGGCGGACGAGGTCGACACGTGATTTACGGGGGCAAGCGAGGATGGAACCGAAGATGATCGCCCGATGCGCGTGGATGGTCATGGCTCTTGCCGGATGGAGCCTCGCCGCGCTGCCGGCGCGGACCGCTTGGTCGCAGGAATCGACAGGTCCGCCGGCGCCGCCGGCGGCGCCGGAATCGAGCGCTTCCAGCGTGCAGGAAGAAACCCTGCGTAAGCTGGGCTACGCCGACGGGGCCTTCGTGCCGAGCGTGCGCGACTGGCGGCATATGGCGGCGCGCGAGCGTCGCGCGCTGGAGGCGTTCATCCAGCAGAACTTCCCCGAAGTGTGGAACGAGGTGCAGCCGCTGCAGGCGGGAGACAACCGCGCGTACAACACGCGGATGGAGAAGCTGGCGGTGGAGCTGGTGCCGATCATGGAGGAGCAGGCCGAGAACGCGCCGCGCACGGAAATCCTGATCCGCGAAAAGCAACTCGAGTACCGCATTCAAGTTTTGGTCGGCGAGTTCCTGCAGAACAAGGACGAGCAGCGACGCGACAAGCTCCGTCAGAAGCTGCGCGAGCTGATGAGCAAGCAGTTCGACGCCGCGCAGGAGCGCCGGCGACTGGACATCAGTCGCCTCGAGGAGCGTCTGCTTTCCCTCAAGAAGCTCATGGACGAGAAGTCGCGCAACCGCGACGGCATCATCGAACGCCAAGTCGAAGCGCGGCTGAATCCCGCGGGAACCTCCGACAAGCCCGAGCGCGGGGGCAAGGTGGATTCCGGCGGCAAAGCGGATTCCGGCGACAAGGTGGATTCCAGCGAGAAGCCGCGCAAGCTGGACGGCGAGAAGCCCGAATCGCCTCGCCGCGAGGCGACACCTGCAGAGCCGCGACCGTGACAGCCCGGGGTGGAACTCGAAACCAGCTACGGAGCGCGTCACCCGCGTGTTTTGCCGGCTGTCTCGAAACCGCGAACCTTCTCGGGACATTCGACTCTCATCCGGGGAGGTCGCGGCTTGTTCCCCGATGAGGAACCACGTGGGTAGCCGTGGGCGCAAGCCCACGGGGCGAAGCTGTTTGAGGTTCATTCGACCCCGAAAGGGTCGTACCCGCGTTCGCCCTGCTTCCATCGCGAACCGATGGAAATGGTCCCACGACGTGGTGGGCCTGCTTGAACGCCGCTGCGGGAATCGTACAACCCCTTCGGGGTTGGGGCATCCACCCTCCGCTTTCCGTGGGCTGCGCCCGCGGCTATTCATGTGCATCCCCTGCGGGGATGGCTCGCGGAGTCTGATCCTCTCTGGAAAATTGGCAAAGAGTCGAGGTTAGAGATTCAATGCCTTGAGCCACTCCACGAGGCGATCGGTCGCCTCAGCGGTTGACACGACGGGCGTGTAGCCGAAATCCCTCCGGGCCGCGCTGATGTCAAAGTAATGATCGTGAGCGAGCTGATCGGCGAGGAAGCGGGTCATGGGCGGCTCGGCGCGAATGCGGAGCATCCGGTAGAGGCCTTCCATGCACGCGCCGGCGCAGCGCGCCGTGCGGTGCGACAGGCGTCTGCGGATCGGCGGCGCGCTGATGCGTGCGAGGACTTCGCCGATCCAATCCCACAACTTCACCGGCTCACCCTGGGAGACGAAGTACGCCCGGCCCGCGCAGCGCCCGGGGCTGCTAAGCTCATCCGCGGCCTGCACGTGCGCCTGCGCCGCGTTGTCGATGTAGGTGATGTCCACGAGGTTCTCGCCGTTGCCGATGCGCACGAGGCGATGCCGCCGGGCCCGGGCGACGATGCGCGGCAGCAGGTGCGGATCGCCCGGACCGAAGATCAGGTGCGGGCGAATGGCGACGGTGCGCAGGTGGCCGCTGCTTGCCGCCAAAACTTTGCGCTCCGCCAGCGCCTTGGTTCGCGGGTAGGGGGCAAGGTAGCGCCCCGGGTACGGCAGCGATTCGTTCCCCCCGCGCACCGCAGCGGCGCCGAGGACCACGCTCGGCGAGCTGGTGTATATCAGCCTTCCGACTCCGCAGGCTTGCGCGGCGCGGATGACGTTCTCCGTGCCGACGGTGTTGGTTTGATAGTAGAGGTCGTCAGGCCCCCAGATTCCAGGAAGCGCCGCTGCGTGGAAGACGGCGTCGATGCCCGCGCACGCGCGGCGCACCGTCTCGCCGTCGCGCACGTCGCCCTGCACGCAGCGGATGCCCAGCGCGGCCATGTGCGCATAGGCGCTGCGCCCGAACACGGTGACCTCGTCGCCGCGCTCATGCAGCATTCGTGCAATGCGCCCGCCGAGGAACCCGCCGCCGCCGGTGATGAGCGCTCTCATGCGAGTCGCTCCGCCGCCCAGACGGCCAGTTTCTCGCGGAAGATCTTGGCGTTGTGGCGGATGTCCACGGGAAACGCGCGATGGAACAGCACGGTGCGGATCAGGCGGGTGCGCGGGTCGGCCTGCGCCCGTTCGATAAGCTCCGCGACGAACTCCGCCCTCCTGCGGCCGCGCGGCATGCGCCCCGGCTTCGGCTCGATGAGGATGACCGGTTCAGATGTGCAGGGAGAGTGGGGTCCAACGTCCGCCGCGGGCGGGGGGGTCGGTCCGCGCGGACTCAAGTCCGCGGCTCGCCGTATTCCCACGAGTGCGGAGCGGGCGACATCGGGATGCTCGTTGAAGATCGCTTCGCATTCGATGGTGAACAAAGTGCGTTCACTCGTTTCGACGCGGTGCGCCTTGCGCCCGCAGAACCACAGCCGCCCCTCCCGGTCCATGTATCCTACGTCGCCGATGCGATGCCAGACGCGAGCGCCGTCGTAAATCTTGTGCAGCGCGGTCGCGCCGGGGTTGTGGTCGTAGCGCCGGGTCACCACGTCGCCGGCGACGACGATCTCGCCGTGCTGCCCGGGGGGAACTTCCAAAGCGCTGGACCAGGTTGCAATCTTGGAATCGCTGAGACGGATGATGCGCACGTCGATACCGGGGAAAGGCCTGCCGACGCACGTTCCCGCGCCGCGCCGTGATTGCGCAATAAACCCGCCGCTGAACAGTTCACGCCCGCTGATTGACGCGACGGGAAGCGATTCGGTCGCGCCGTACGGCGTGTGGACGTCGCCGTCGTCCGGGAGCACGCGATGCAGGGATTCGATCACGCGCCAGGGAATGGGCGCGCCGGCGGTGAGGATGCGCTTCAGCGTCGGCAGCCGGATGCCGCGCGAAACACAGTGCTCGCCGACCCGCCGCCAGATCGCCGGTGAACCAAAGCTCGTCGTCACGCGATGGGCCACGATGTCGCGCACCAGCTTCGCCGGGTCGCATCGGCCCGGGCGCGACGGGTCCATCTCAGGAATGACGCAGGTCATGCCCATGGCCGTGCTGAAGAGGGCGAAGAGAGGAAACGCCGGCATGTCGATCTCGCCGGGCTGCATGTCGTACCACGCCTGAATGAGCCGCACCTGCGCGTCGAACATGCCGTGCTCGTACACCACGCCTTTGGGCGGGCCCGTGCTGCCTGTGGTGAAGAGTATGGCGGCCACTTCGTCGGCGGCGGTGTCGGCCATCGTGTAGCGGGGGGAACCGGCACAGCGCAATTCCTGGAGCGTGGCGCCGCCCCAGCCGAAGCGCCGACCCACGGTGACGATGGCGCGGAGTTTCGAAAAACGCCGCCGATTCAGCACGCGGACAAGCTGCGCCAGCGGAACCCCCACAAAGGCCTCTGGCTCGACTTCCGCGATACAATCCACCATGCGCGAAACGCCCATGCCCGGGTCGATCATCACCGGCGCCGCGCCGACCTTGAACAAGGCGAAGACGACCGCCGTGAACTCCAGGCCGGGGCGGATCATGACGACGGTTCGCGTACCGCGCTCGATGCCGATGGACGCAAAGCCGTTGGCGATGCGGTTCGACTCAAGCTCCAGCTCGCTGAAGGTCCATGCGGCACAGCCGGGCGCTGCGTCAGGATGGCGTTGCCAAGGCACGATGACCGCGGCCTGCTGCGGCACGAGGTCAGCCATGCGCGGCAGGTGCGAGGCGATGTTGAAGGTGCGCCGCGCCGCAACTGGTGGATCTGCCATCAGGGTTGCCATGCCGCGCGCATGATACCGACAAGCCTGCAGTGAGGCATGGGTGGGACGGCGAGGCAGAGGCGCGTCGAGGCACAGGCGGCGCGCCGGGTGGCACGGGTCCGCAGCAGCGGACCCGTGGGGTGCGAGGAGAGGCACCGCTGGCCGACCCTCCACGGCCCGGCGAGTGCGCCGGACCGTGCCACCCCACGACAAACCGCGCGACTTAGCGCAACTCCGGTCCGATCAGTTCGGCTCGGCTCCGATCACTGCACATTTCGCCATGTTGGAGGGAGCGGCTGCCGATGGGTTACGCGGTGCCAACATGAGCCAAGCCGCGTCCCTTCCGTCGTCCGAAAACCGTGCAGCATGCGCCCACGGGCTGCCTGCCGTTCGAGGGTTGGCGCGATTTGCTCCGACGCTGGCGGACGCGGTGTTCGTGCTCATCTTCCTGCGCGTGATGCAGTTGGGCGCCTCCGCGCTGTTCAACGATCCCGGCACCGGCTGGCACATCCGCATTGGGCAGGATTCGCTGGCGGCGGCGGTGCCGTCCCGCGTGGAGTCGTTCAGTTGGACGCGCGCCGGCGAGCCGTTTGTCGCCACGCAGTTTCAGGGTGATCAGGTGCTGGCCGCGGCGTATGAGTGGGGGGGGTACGCGTTCATCGCGTTCCTTTGGGCGTTGTGTCTGGCGGCGCTGTTTCGATGGATGTATCGCGCGAGCGTGGAGGCCGGGGCGTGGCCGATCTGGGCGATCGTGACGACGATGCTCGCGGCGTCGGCGGCGTCGGCGCAGTTCCTGGCTCGGCCGCTGCTGATGACGCTGGTGGGGATTCCCGTCTGCTACGCGATTGCGCGGCGGTTCCTTGAAGGCGCGCTGTCCTGCCGGCGGATCGCGCTGCTTGCGATCCTTTCGATGATCTGGATCAAGATTCACCCGGGTGTGTTGGGCGGCATAGCAACCGTGGGTCTGATGGCCGTTGGGGGGTGATCGACGCGATTCGTCTGCAGGCTTCCTCCGAGCAGAAGCTCGATCACGCGGGGCGCTCGCTGGTGCTGCTCTTCGTGGCGGCGCTCATGGGCGCGGCGACGCTGCTGAACCCGCATGGGATTGACTGGCATCGGTGGATATGGCGACTGATGCAGATGCGGGCGCTCTCTTCGCTGGTGGACGAATGGCGGCCGACGGACTGGACCGAACCTGACGCGGCGGCGGCGTTGATGCTGCTCGCGCTGCTGGCGATGGCACATGTGCTGCGCCGGGAAAAGCCGAGTGCGGTGATCGTGCTGGTGACGGGGTTCTGGCTGGTGCAGGCGATTGGCAGCGGGCGGCACGTCTCGATCCTCGGCTTGCTGGTCGCGATGCAGGCGGCGCCCTTGCTGAAGGACGTCAAGCTTCGCGAAGGCGGTCTGTGGCAGTGGGCGTCGCGGCTGCCGCTCTTCAGCGACGCGATCCGCACACGCGAACGGCAGGCGCGGCGCGAGGGCTTGTCGCCGGTGGCGGCGCTCGCCGCGCTGGCCATGCTGGCGCTTGATCCAACGGGCGCAGCCCTTGGGCTGGCGGATGCGGGCCCGCCGTCGGACCGGTACTCGGCGGGCTTGATCGCTCACCTGCGCGGCAATCCACCCCCGCAACCGGTCTTCAACGACATCAACTTCGGCGGGCAGCTCATCCTCGAAACGCCTGACACGCCGGTCTTCGTGGATGACCGCTTCGAGGTGTACGGCGACGCGTTCATCGTGGAATACGCCGAGGCCGTCAGCCAACCGCAAGACCACGCGGAGGCCTTGCTGGATCGGAACGGGATACAATCGGCGATCATCGGAGCGGGGCAACCGATGGCTTATTGGCTGGCGCGTCAAAACGGTTGGCGCGTGGAGTATGCGGACCCGGTCGCGGTCGTGTTCGTGCGAGCCGATGCGACGCCTGAAGTGGGAGCGAAATCGCCGTGAACAGCACGTTGACGGAAGACCTGTCGGGCGCGGCCTCTGCTGCAAACCCTCACGCGGCTTCCACGCGCGGCGGCCCCGAGGTGTCCATCATCGTTCCGACGTACAACGAGTCGGGCAGCATCGGGCCGCTGCTTCGGCGGATCGAGGCCGCGGTCGTGGGGAAAGCGATTGCCTGCGAAATCCTCGTGATGGACGACAGCCCTTCGGCGGAGACGGTCGAGGCCGCGCGGGCCGCGCCGCTGTCCATTCCGTTGCGCGCGATTCGACGCTCGGGTGCAAGGGGCTTGTCCGAGGCGGTCATGGAGGGGATTCGCGAGGCGCGGGGGCGGTTCGTGCTGGTGATGGACGCGGATCTGCAGCATCCGCCGGAGTCGATTGCCGATCTGGTCCGCGCGCTGCGCGAGGGCGCGGATTTCGTGATCGGATCGCGTCATGTGCCTGGGGCAGGCGCGCCGCGGTTCAGTGCACTGCGGCGGCTGAACAGTTGGGGGGCCTCGCTCTTGTGTCGCCCCCTGCTTCATGCGCGGGTGACGGATCCCATGTCGGGCTTCTTCGGCTGCCTGCGCGAAGCGGCCGTCGCCGCCGACTTGCGCGCCACGGGATACAAGATCGGGCTTGAACTGCTGGTGAAGACGCACCCCGTCCGGGTTGTCGAGGCGCCGATTACCTTCGGCGCGCGTCACGCCGGCGCCAGCAAGATGACGCTGCGCGAGCAGGGCAAGTACGTGCAACACCTCGCTCGGCTGTACGGCTGGCGCTACGGCGCGCTGACGCAGTTTCTGAGGTTTTGCTGCGTCGGCGCGTGTGGCATGCTGGTCGATCTTGGGATGATGGCGCTGCTCGTCTCCATCGGGCTGCGCTTTCCCGCGGCGCGCACGTGGAGCATTCTGACCGCGCTGCCCGTGAATTTCCTGTTGAACCGGCGCTGGACGTTCCGCGGCTGCGGCAGCGCGGGCATCGGCGCGGTGGGGGCGCAGTTCCTTCGTTTCGTGGGGGCTTGCTCGATCGGATTGCTGGTGAGCTGGTCCGTTTCCAATGCGCTGTATTGGGCGTTCCCGGCTTGGCAAAGCGCCTACGCCCTGCTTTGCGCCGCGGGGATTGGGGCGGGCACGATGGCGAATTTCCACTTCAGCCGAAACTACGCATTCGCGCCGTCCACGGCGCATCCGCCGGATGGGAGTGGATCCGCATGACCCGACGCCATCCCGCGCGAAAACGGTTTTCCTCAGCCCCTCCGGCCATTATGTTGTAAGCAGCAGGTGCCAGTCCACCGAGCGTTCGCACCACGTCGCGCTTCCAACATTCTCCAGTCTCGATGTCGAGCCTTCGCGGGTCAGGCGTCAACCGCGCCGTCGTGCTCGTCGCGGCAAAAACGGCGCTTGTAGTGGAGCAGGATAGTGGCGAATAGCACGAGAAAGACAGCGCCGAGCAGCCCGATCAGAGATTGGTGGTTGCGCGCCTCGCGCAAACGCGAGACGAGCTGGTGCGTTCTGGAGGTGCGTTCGGCAATGGAGCGGATCTCCCCGGCAAAGTCGCCGATCTCGCGCATGTTGAAGCTGTGGAACACCCTCCGAAGTTGCGAATGCACCTCGCCGCTGTGGTGGTGCATGGACTCAAGCTCAAGATTGTGGTATCCGGCCTCCTCCAACTCGCGATATTGGCGGCCGGATTCGTCGATGAGGCGCGACGTGTCGTCCAGCGTCTTGCGTATGGAGGCGACCGCGGTCATGGTGCTCTGTTGATGACAGGGAGAGCACCGCCCGCTCTCCAGTCGCGGGCGCGTGTCGATGATGTCCAGCGACGCGGGCAGGATGGCGTGGGATCCCTGTCCGTGGCAGTAGAGGCAACTGGGGTCGCCGAAGTCGCCGTGCGGGCTGCCGAGGTGTTTTTCCTTGATCAGCGCGTGGCAGCGCCCGCAGAAGTATGAGACGCTCCTGCCGCGCGTGCCGCTGACGAACCGGTCTTCCCGCGGACCGACGCTGAGGAACTCGGGGTTTCGCTCCAGGTGGGCGGCAGTCTTCCAGGCCTCCTCGTCGTCAAACTGCTCGCGAAGCACGGACGCGTTGCCGCCGTGGCATCCGTCGCAGCCCACGCCGCTTGCGTAATGAACACTGCGCTTCCATTCCAGATCCACGATTTCGCTGGAGCGGCCCGCGAGATCCCGGTGGCACAGCACGCAGGCGTTGCGCGCGAACACATCCGGCGAGTCGCCGGCTTGCGGAGAAGCGAGCAGCCACACGGCATGGCTCACCATGTAAATCATGGGCGTCATCCCTTGGCCCTCCCCGTTGCAGTGGGAGCGCCAAGGACGCGGCGAATGCTGCGCCGCTCCATGGCAATGAGCAGCGAAAAAACGAGCAATACAATCAAGACGACGGCGCCCATCATCAGCAGTTGCCGAGCCTCGTGCGTCAGCGCTCCGGCTTCGTCCAGCCACCCTCCCTGCGGCCAACGCGCCCACAACATCAGACCCAGGAACAGCGCAATGTTCTCGGTAACCACGAACCAGAACAACAACGTCCTGCCCGCTCCGGCCCGCGGGGTCCACTGGGCGGAAAGCTGCGACAGCATCCATGCGCAGGCGGTCAGGAACAGCACGGTTCCCAGTCCGTACCCCGCCCACGCGCCCACCACATGGGAAAGCCCCTGGCCCAGGACGATCAGATATACGACCCCTTGAAACACAACGAACAGCAGCGCCACGGAGAGCACGCGTAACCACGAGCCGACGGCAACAAAGCCCGCGCGCCGGAAAGCAAGGTAAACGCCCGCCCAACTGAATACCGCCAGCGCCGGCAGCCAGAACGCCGGGTGAAGCCAGGGACCGATGTTGGCGGACCATCTCTGGTAAGCTCCGACGACTGCGGTGGATGCAACGACAAACGTCACGAAGGCAACCGCCAGCGCGGCCACGGCACGACGCAGATCCCTGCGGTCAAGTCCGGCATCCGCGACCTGATGCCACCACGGCAGCAGAAGCAGCACGACGATCCCCACGCCCTGCGTAAGCACTCCCAGCGCGCTGCCTTCAATGCCGACAAGCTGGGCGGGCATGAGCTTCAAGTATTGATAAACAGACAGAAAGTACCACTCAGGTCGAATATGCGGCGGCGTAATCCGGGCATTCGCCGGCTCCTCCTGCTCCATGACCCCGTGCACGCTGGCCAGCTCAAGCAATACCGGCAGCACCGCGAAGAACATGATGACCGCCATTGTGAACAGGACGGCGCAAGTCATCTTGATGATCTCGTTGGGCCAGAACGGCTCGAGTTGTCGCCTCTCATATTGTTCGCGATAATTTACGCCCATGGCAAGAATCACAAGGGTTTGCTGATTCCGGTGCGCCGGATCATAACAAAGTGCATGGCCATAAACCCGCTGATAATGGCGGGCAACACCCAAACGTGGAGGGAAAAGAAGAATCCCAGCGTTTCAGGGCCCAGGGTCTTGCCGCGGCGGGCCCATTCGACGAGCATGGGGCCAAAGCCAGGAACTGCTCTCGGGATTTCAGTCCCGATCTTCGCACCCCAAAAGCTCAGTTGCGTCCAAGGAAGCAGATATCCGGTGAACGCCAGCGCGGTTGTCAAGAAAAACAACACCACGCCGCTGACCCAATGAAGCTCACGCGGAGGCTTGAAGATGCGGTAATACGCCACGCGCGCCATGTGTAACAAGACAAGGAGGATCATCACATTCGCGCCGACGGCATGAATGCGCTGCACGAGCCATCCCATGCTGACGTTGGACTTTACAAACATCACGCTGTCCCAGGCCCGCGCCGGGTCCGGCTTGTAGAACATCAGCAGAAGCGCTCCGGTGAACACCTGGGTGAGGAACGTAAACAGCGCCAGCCCCCCGAAGCAGCCTGCCCACCCGAGCGTGCGCGGCACCAGCTTCTTCGTCACGTTGACCTCAAGCGCCGGCGTGACGTGGTACCGCGAGTCAAAGAAGTCATATATTTTTCGAAGGACGAGCATGCAATGGCCTCCGGCGATGCGACATGCCTTACGAAAAGCTCCAGCTTTCCCGAGCAAGGCGGCAACCTGTAAACAGTCCATGGTAAAGGGCGGCGTTCGTCATTCCCGCGCAGGCGGGAACCCCGCCACCGGTTTCCAGCAATGTGCTAATCCAGCGGTCTTCTGGCGCGGACTGGACCCCCGCCTGCGCGAAGGTGATGGGTTCCCTGCCCGGCTTCAAGTTCCACCACGGTTTGTCAAGACACGACAATTTCATTATTGGCAATCTCAAAGCCAACGCGGACCAGCGGGCGGCTGACAGGACCGCTGACCGGCTTGCCCTCGTCATCAAAAATGGCGCCATGACAGGGACAGCGAAACGTGCGTTGAACCCCATCCCAGGCGACAATGCAACCCAGGTGCGTGCAGGCCGCGTCAAAAACTTTGGGCGTCTTATTGGTGTACAAAACCACAAGGGATTGCCCCATGTGATCGTGATAGAGCGCCTGGTCCTCGCTGAGCGAAGCAAGCGGAATGCGCAAGACCTGCGACTCGGCGAGTGTGGACGGCAGGCGCATGAACGAAACGATCGGGTAGGCGACCGTTCCCGCCGACACAAGAGACATGCCGCCCATGCAGGCGTGCAAAAAGCAGCGGCGCCCTGCATCGTCCGGCGCGGTGGCGGCCGCCTCCTCAGGCGCGCCGGGTTGTGTGGGTTGAGGTGCTCGGTTCATCCGGATTCTGCCTCGCTTGGCGCCTCCCATGTTGGAAGGTCGCAAATGTAACCATTGAACATGCACCCGGTCGTTCGACGGATCCATATGGGCGCCGGGCGGGCGCTCCTATCGACCGCCGATTTCGGGCGTGTTCGGTTGCTCCAGCAATGCCTGCGCCGCTCTCTTATAGAATTCCATCGCCTCCGCCGTGTGGTTTTGCACCTCCTCGATGCGCCCCATCATAAAATTGAGTTCCGCATCGCGGGGGCGGCGCGCCAATAGCGCCGCGAGGGCTGTGCCCGCCCGCGGGACCTCGTCTCCGCCTCTTGCGAGAGCAATGGCGGCCAGCCCAAGATTTGCGTCAGCGTCCTCCGGCGCGGAAGCCAGGACTTGGCGGAACTGCTCCTCGGCTTCGGCGAGTCGTGCCTGTTCAAGGTAACACCTGCCCAAACCACTTCGGGCTGCATGGGAGGCGGGCGCGAGCTTGAGGGCTTCCTTGAACTTGTCCTCGGCCAGACCGTGCTTGCCGAGACGCTGAAGGCGTTGCGCCATTTGTGCAAGGGTCTCCGCCTGTTGATGCGCCGCCAGTGCTTTCGTGTTGGCTTGCGCGGCCAGCGCAGACTTGAACGCTTCAGGAGAGAGGAGTCCGGCCGCGGCACGGCAGGCGTCCGCCACAAGGTCTGCATAATTGAATGGCTTGCCAGAAAGCACGTAGAGCACCTTGCCGGCCGTGTCAATGACGACGGTTGTAGGAAGGACATGAACACCGTAGTCGGCGTAGGTCTGGCGCTTGGCATCCCTGCAGATGGGAAGTTCTGGCCGCTGCGCCTTGTTTGCGTCACCAGACTCCGTTGCGGCGGGTTGATTGGCGGCAATCATCCAGACCTGCGGTGTGCATTGAGCAAATTCCTGAAGGGCAGCGATTTTCGCCACATCGGACGCCGCGGCAACGCTTCGATCGTTGTACAACTCGCCGAACAACAGGATCACCGGGTGCCCCAGCGCGGCGCGCAAGTCAGGAATCTGATTGTTCAATGCGGTGCAGCTCAGCGCCGGCGCTGGTATTCCGGTTTCTAACTGGGGCCGCTCTTGAGAGGTTTGCGCCATGGCTGCCAGGCTCGTGGTCAATCCAGCCACGAGCACGATGCTGAGGCGTCTTCCCTTGGTGTGCCTGCAATTCTGCAGTATCCATAAGCTGCATGGTCCGACAAGTACACTGCTCACGGCAGGTCCTCCGAATCGGTCTTGAGCAAGCTTTTGCCGGGGCGAACATAGGTTTGGGGATCGTGGCACGCCGGCGCGCACTTCCCGCCCGTCTGCGTTTGTGTGAAGTTAAGCTCCAAGGCCCACCCCTCCTCTCCGAAGGGCACGCTCTCTCGAATGTGAAAGGGGCGCTGGGAGGCGTGGACTTCGTGGCACGCGCGACAGGTTCTGCCCTTTTTCTCTTTGTGAACATGCACATAGTGCAGATTGAGCAGACCATCCGGTGTGGTTTGCGCAAAGCCCGTAATGCCGGCGCCGAATGGCTGGAGCACCATTTCACGGACGTGGCAATTAAAGCACAGCGCGTATCGGTCGAGCGTGAACGGTGCGTAAAATTCCGGCGGGTACTCGTGTTCGAGCAGTCGAAAGTGCGATGAAGCATGGGCGTCGTGGCAGGCGGTGCAGTCGCCTTCCCGGATGGGGCCGTGGTGGAAGGGGTTATCCTGGAGCAAAGCCGCCATGTTCGGCAGAGTGCGACCCTTGGCGTCGGAAAGCGGCTGCGAGTGGCACTGAAGGCACAGGTCAATGGGTCGGCGTTCCAGGAGCGCCGGAAACTCAGCGTCGTGACCGGAGTGACAATTGAGGCAGGCTTGCTCCTGCGCGACGGCCCCATGCACGGTGGAGGATGTGCTGAGTTGTTCGGCCATGCCCGTGTGACAGGAAAGGCAGAGGCTCTGCGGATTCTCCTTGAGCTGAGCGGCATGGTCCGATGCGTGGGGATCATGGCATCGCGTGCACGGGGTATTTAGCAGGGGCGAATGAACGTGCCGTGCCGACGAGACGCCTTCAGCGACGGCGGAATGGCAGGAAAGACACAGGGAGCGCGTGTCGGATGCCAGCAGGTGCGGCCTCCACGACCCGTGCGATTCATGGCACAGAATGCACGCCTGCGAGGCAACCGGCTCGTGTACAAAGCGGCGATCGGAGTATGCGCCCGCGTCATGGCACGAGCGACAGAGGTCGCCGAGCGGATCGGCTTTCAGCAGCGACCGGAACTGCGAACCGTGTGGGTCATGACACCCGATACACTGCCCGGCTTTGACCGGTTCGTGGGAGAAATCGAACTTCTTGATTGAATGGCACGTCACGCACAACTGATCCGGGGCGGCCGCAAGTTGAAATTCGTGCTTGGCTGCGTCCGTGGCGACGTGACACGCAGCGCACTTCTGCTGGGCGGTCGGGGCATGCATGAACGATCGCCCCAGGACCGAACCATGACAGTCGCCGCTGACGCATCCGGTTTGTGCGGTGGCGGGCGGCGGGGCGGGGGAATCCTGCCCGCTCGCCCGGCCCGCGAGACTCGCAAACGGCACGATCCACCACAGATTCCCATTGTTGAGCATTGACCTCACGTCGGGCAACCCGCATACCAGAGGATTGCAGGTCTTGCGCGCCGCCGACGGGGCGTTTCTGGATTACCTTTACTGGGGCCTGCGGCGATTGAATCAGTGCAAAAGCGCACCTGGACCAGCCGTGCTTCAGCCGCACCAGCACATTTCGGAGGCTCCGGAGCAGTGAATTCTCGCAATCGGGAGAGGTCGACCCCGCGAGATTCTCTGCTTTGAGAAACAGGAGTCAGCGGCGAGCTGAACTCGACTCAAGGCGTCAGGGATTGGGAATCCCGTCGAGTTGAGAAACTGGTATGGCAGGCAATGCACAATTCGTAGGGTGCAGCGCGAAGATAGTGGCTGTGCGCGGTCTGATGCGGGTCGTGGCAGACGACGCATGTGAGCCGGTCAGTAGGGAGGCCTTCCGCGGCCGGGGCGATCTTCGCAAGCGCCGCTGCGAGTTGGTCCTCCGGAATCTCGACGGGGTGCGCGAAGGGCTGGCCGCCCATCCCCTCAGCACAGCCGTCCTCGCGATGGCACGTGGTGCAGTTGCTCTCGGTCGGCACTGCCAGGTCGATGGGGCGCGCCAGGGAGTGTACGCCGTGGCATGCGCCGCATGGGCCCGATGCGTCGCTGAGTTCTCCGCGCGCATTTGGCTCGTCCGGGCGGGAGCCGCGCAGGTCGTGTGCCGTGCCGATCAGGCCGGCCTGCGACGCGTGGCAGGCGAGGCACAGCGAACTGTCCTGCTGCTCGGCGACCAGGAGGTTATCCGTCGCCGCGGCGTGGTGCATGGTGTGACACGCAAGGCAACTGGGCGCGCCCGCTTCGTCGTCGTGGATCCCGAAGTTGTCCCCGCCGGCGCTGAAGCGCGCCGCGACCTGCAAGCCAGTGACCGGATGCGGCGTCTCGCCCGGCGCGCAGCCGTCCAGCTCCGTCATGCCCGCATGGCATTGGATGCACCCCTGCGGAGACGAAGCAGCCTGCGTCAGGAGCGCATTGCGCGAAGAGCCGTGCGGGTTGTGGCAGGTGAGGCACTGCGGGCTTTGCTCGGCTGACTGGCGCGGTCGGCGGCGTGCCCCCTTGGATGTGCCCGCTCTCAGACTTTCGATGGGGTGCATGCCCGCGCCGGGTCCCAGCGCGAGGTCCGCGTGGCAGCGCGTGCACAACTCGCCGGGCTCGCTCTGCACGCGCAGAAACACGGCGTCCTTCATCGCGTTGCCGGATCCGCCGCGCGTGTGCGCGGTGTGGCACGTGCGACAGACCACCTGTCCCTGCGAAAGCGGAAGATCCGCCGGCACGGCGATGTGCTCCGAAGGCGTCACGCCGGACGCGTGGCCATGTTGCATCCAGATGCGCCGTCGCGAATCCGCGATCGAGCCGTCGTGACATGAAAAGCAGTTCGCCTCCCGGCTGACCAGCGGATGGTCGATCGGATTCTCAGGACGGTCGATCAGTTCCGTGCCCCGGCCGTCCACCAGCGGTTTCATCCACTCGATGTGGCAGACCGTGCAAGCCTGCGGTTGCTGACCGCTAAAGACCGGATCAGCTTTCGCGCGCACGGCCGTCGCGGGCGCGGTGGTGATGCGGACGCGCTGTATGCGCCCCGGTTTGACCTCAACTACGTAAAGATCGCCGTCCTCGCCGGCTGCCAATCCCGATGGAGTTGTGAAGAGCAGCGGTTCGCCTTCCTCGTTGCGCAATACATCGATGAAGGTTCCGTCAGCCGCGAACGCCTGAATGACTCCCAGTCGCCCATCGCTGATCCAGACACGGCCCGACGGATCGCAGGCAATCCCTTTGGGCCGATAGAGTTGGCCAAGGTCCACGCCGTACGCGCCCAAATGCCCGGCCGGTCTGGCGTCGTCGAGCCAGACGCTCACGCGGCCGTTTGCCACATCTGAAACGTAAAGGTGGCCGCTCGCGTCCGCGGCAATAAGAAAGGGGTAATGAAACTGGTCGCCCGCCGACCCCTGTGAGCCATGCGAGACGGCCGTGCCGGAGGAAAGATCGATCCTGACAAGTCGGTGACCGTCATTGTCCACGGCCCACGCGCTGCGCTCGTCGTTGCTGAGGACCAGGTCGGTGTAGTCGGCGCCCGCGGGTGCATCGGGCAGGGCGATGGCGCGGTCGAACTCGCCCCGCGGAGTGCAGACGACGATGCGGGCGTTCCCCGTATCCGCAATCCAGAGGTTTCCCGCGCGATCGACGGTCAGGCCCATGGGTCGCTTGAGGTCGCCGGAGTCGCAAGCCGCGAGCACGCCTCGCACGGCAGCGCTAGAGTCGAACCGCACGACGCGATCATTGACTCCGTCCGCCACGGCCACGCCGCCATCCGGCTCGGCGACCACGTCGGAAGGCATCAGCAGGAGATCGCCCGCCGGCGCCTCAAACGTCTGAATGATGCGCCCCGTGAGACGCTCGCCAGCGGTCGGCGCGACCGTCAAGGCGGCAGGCACAGCGCCGTTCGTCGGCACGGCAAGGCTGATTGATAAAGTCGAGCTAAGCAGGATGAGAAAGGCGCAGGCGTGCAGCGCTGCCAGGCCGTCACGGCAGATCGCCGGCGCCGGTCTCATTTCGTTGAGGATTGAGCGATGCACGATGCACAATGCAATCCCTCCTCACGCAACCGCATGCGCCGCGTCGGATCGCGGAAGAGTCATTCCACTGCCGCGCCGCCGAATATTCCAGAAATGCACAACCCAGAGGACCGCAATAAGGAGCAGGTCCGCCGTGCCCGCCATGAGCATCAAGCGGGCCATCGCGCCGGTGCCAAATCCGTAACTGTGGAGCCCGGTTCCCAAAATGTAATTCACGCCGACGTAGGTCATCAAAATAAGCCAGAATGCCGCAATGCTCTTGACGGCCGTGGCAAAGCACCCCGATGCGACGATGAAATACGCGACAGCCAGCACGGTCGCGGCCAATGCGCCTATCAGCGTCAAAGTAATGGAAGCGAATGTCATCGCAATTCCAAAAGCGAGCGCTATCATCACCAGGGCGCCCACCGCATAGCCCCACGCGGGGATGCGGTCATGGGGGATTCGGATGTGCAGAATTGTGAGGTAGCCCAACAGCGCCACCAGCGACCAGACCTCCTTCGGGTCCCAGCCCCAGTACCGCCCCCACGAGGACGCCGCCCACATGCTTCCCGTAATGATGCCAGCCGTGAGGAGAATGGAACCTACGTGAACATACCAATAGTGCAAGGTGTCGATCTTCCGGACAAGCTCAGTATTGGAAGGTGAAAAGGCCAGAGCGATCAACTGCGCATGGGCTATGAGGACGGCCAGCGCGAGCACGGAGTACGACAGCATGATAATGGGGACGTGAATGGACATCCAGACGGTATCGAGGAGGACGGGGGCAATGGGTCGCACAAAGGAATCCAGCGGAAGCACGTCCGCCAGCACCAGCGCGACGGCGCCCATGGCCGAGGCCGTGAGAGGTGCGAGCCGATCCCGCATCACGAGCATGGAGAGGATGGCGAAAGCGCCGGTGCCCCAACCCAGAAACAACAGCGACTCGAACATGTTGGAAGCCGGAATGCGCCCCGCGATCTGCCAGCGCATGGCCATTCCCAGAGTCAAGACTCCGAAGCCGGCCAGCAGCGCGATCAGCGCCACGGCGCGGGGCCAGCGGCTTTGCATTCGAAGCGACAGGGCTGAAACAAGTGCCGCCGCGAGCATGATGATCCACGCATAGCGAAAGGCGTGCAACTTGTTGTATTGAATCTCGCGGGCCAGGAGGGCCGGGTCGGGCCGATAGGCAGCGGGCATGGAGCGCAGGAGGGCGGCCAATTCGTCACAGGCGGCGCGGAAACGCGCAGGCTCAGCCGCCAGAAAAGACGCCTTGACATCCCCCCATACGGCGGAGGGCGTGCGCGGGGTTTCGGAAGCCTGTGCCTGCGGCGGCCGGATGGCGCGCCACGCGCCGCCCGCGTTCTTGGGATCCGGGATGAGCCGTATCATTTCGCCGCGAAATACGCTGCGAAGCAGTTCGAGTTTTTCACTGATATCGCCGGCCTTGGATTCAAGCGGATCGGGCTTGTGTCCCTCCTCCATGTTGGAAAGCCCGGCGATAATGTCCTGCAGAGGCTTGTGCTTCATCAGCTCGTCATAGGAGAACCAGGTGGCGGAGTCGGACAGTTGCAGTTCCCGCCGCAGCTCGGCATTCTTGATGGGAATCAGCGGCGCCTTCATGGCCGTCTGCGGATCGAAGGTCCAGGCCAGGAGGTGGTAAACAGGATCGCGCCCCTCATAGTGCATCGTCCCCGTGGTCGATTCCACCACGTCGCGCGCCAGCGTGTCCAGCGGCATCCAGCGCCCGTCGTGCTGCACGGGCAGTTGAGCCATGACGGTGAGGTCCAGGGCGGGCGCCGCGCCGTCTTCAGAGGGCAGGAGCCACAAGCACGCGGACACAAGTTGAAGCCAAGTAAGAATCATACCGCCACCAACTCCTCCTGACGGGCGTGACTGGGCGCATCGCGCTTGACGGGCCTGCGAGCCACCTGGAACGCCGACGGGCGGCGATGATCCAGAATGCGGGCACGCATCACCAGAAGCATGCCCGCAAGCAATCCAATGTAACCCGCGAACACGACGGGCTGGCCTGGGTCGCGCGCGACGCTGAGGAAGCTGATCGACTTGCCCTCCTCCTGACGGTAGCTCGACTGATAAAACGTGTAACCCCCAAACTTCGCCGGGTGATTCATGCTGATCACGCGGCTCTGCTGCCCGCCGAAAGCCGGATCCATGAACGTGACGTGGCTTTCGAAGGAGCGAGGTCTGCCGGTGCCCGGGTAGGTGCCGATGCGAAACTTCTCCAGCCTGACGTCAAAACCCAGCGAAGTCGGCTTGTCGCCGTACATGAACTCATAAGAGGCGCCGGCGATCGACTCCGTGCGCGGAGAATATTTCTGAAGCCACAAGCTTCGCCGCTCACTGCCGGCAATCAGCGCAACTTGGATGCCCGGTTTCTGCTGCTTGGAATCCGGATCGGCAGGGACCATTGCCCAGTCGATGCGCGCATGGTCATACTTGCGAAGAACGGAGAACGGTCTGGCGGCGCCGGGCAATACAACCAGCTCACCCAGTGTCAGTTTTTTCGTCACCTGCGGCCCGGACTTGGGGTTGAACCGCACATAAAGTTCACCGGAGGGGTCGGCCAGGAGTTGAACAGCCGCGCCATCGCCCGTCTGCGGCGCGATGAAGAGAACTTCCAATCCCTCGATGGCCGACTTGGCATGTTGGAAATCCGGGAACTTGGCGAACGCAAAGCGACGATCCGTTCCCTGTGGACCGGCGACTTCCAATTCAATGGCCGGGTTGACCGGCTGATCCGATCCGCTCACAACTTTCTTGTCCGGGCCGACGACCGCGTGGGGCAAATAGCGCAGGACCTGCGCCGTCAAACCCGTGTTGCCCACTGCGACCGCCTTGCCCGTGCAGTCCGCCAGCCGAACCTCGTGCACCACGCCAGCAAGGGTGATCTTGATAAGACCATCGGTTGCGGAAGATTTGTTGTCTGCGGGCTGAGCCAGCAGTTTTTCCCACTCGGCCGCATCGGCGACGGTCCTGAAGGCGACTCTCGATTCGCCGATCTCAAGCTCCTGATCGGCGAAGAGCCACTCCGTGTGAGCGGCGGAACCGGGGCCGACGGACAACTCCAGGGCCGGGTGGAGGAGCGGATTGTCGTTGACGACGGAGCGCTCAAACCTGCTGCTTACGAGGTGTTGGAGAACTTGGACTTGAAGCGCCCCGACGGGCAGCGTGGGCCCGGTGTCTCCCGCATGGGCGTCCAATCGGGCAAGCTCGTCGTCGGAAAGCTCCAGCGAGACCGGCGTCGAATCCGAGGGCCCTTTCACGATGAGGGCATCCTGGTCCGTGCTGAACTGGGAAACGGTCTGCCCTTCCGACACGCCGATCTGTCCGTTGACGCCCCAGAGGTGCGTGATCATCGCACCGGCGAAGATGAGCGGCACCGACACATGGGTCAGGACGAACCCCAAGTTCTTCCGCGTGAAGGGAAAACGGAGGACGACGGTGGCGAGGACCGTGAGGCAGAGAAACGCTAGAATCCACCGGAACCAGTTCGCCAGGTAGAAGGCCTCGAGCGCCTCGGCCGTGCCATGCCGCGTTTCATAAATCGTGGCGCAGGCCATCGCTACGAGCCATGCCATCAGCGCCAGTCCGCCGAACCACAGCGAACCTAGCGGTTTGATCAAGATAAACAGCCCCCGCGGGATTCGATGCGGATGGTGATTCGAGTCGTTCATGTCTGTTCTCGCTGCCGTTTGCGGGGAGTCATTGCAGACGGCATACCACAGGCGGCAGGTCGTTTGCATCAGCCGGTTCGGGGAAGGCGACGGCCAGCTTCGAGTCAATCGAGCCAGATCACGGGCTGAGGCTCTCAATGGCGAGAATCCACGCTCTCACGCGCGGGAAATGACGCAGCGGCGAAGTTGGGATCGGCCCCAGCGTCCACCGCCGGCTTCCGGCAGATCGCCGTGGAACTCATCGCGGAACCCAACGCCTGATCCGCTCAGCGGCCGTAAGCCGTCTCGATGTGGGTCTTCCCGTGGCAGGTCATCGTGCAGCTTCCGGCAAACCGTCCCAGATCCTGAAACTGGATGCGCCGGCTCGGACCGGCCGGGCGGACGAGAGTGGTGTCGAAGTTGATCAGGTGCGTGTGGTCGCTGCCCACGGATTGAGAGGCGACGGCGATTCCATGCGGATCGTGGCAGGCGGAGCAGGGGGTCCGCGCTTCCACGACGTGCAGCCGGTGAAGCGGAAAGCTCTCGTCGGCGAGGAGGCTGCTGCGCTGGTGGCACTTGTAGCACATCGCGTAAGCAAAGTCGGATTCCACCGTGTCGTCGGTCGTTGTGTAGTTTCGTTCGAGCAGGAAGGGATAGACGGACCCGTGCGGTCCGTCGGGTCCGCTGCCGCCGGCGCGCGGGCCGGAGTCGTTGTTGTGACAATCCGTGCAGCGCAGAGTCGTGCCGCGCGAGATTCCCGGCGCAAGACTGACGGTCTCAGTCCCGCCGCTGGACACGACGACGGGGTGAAAGCTGGGGCTGGTCGGGCCGAACTTCAGCCGCAGGTTGGCCGACTGCGCCTGCCGCGCGATGCCCCTGCGGACCTGCACGGCCGTCTCGGCGTGGCACCGGAAACAGACCTCGTACTCGTGGCGCGCGGTCGCCACGGGGAGTCCTTCAGCGCTGAAGCCGGCGACCCTTGAGAGCGTGCCGCCGATGGTGGTCAGCGGCGATTGCTCCTGCGCGGACTCGACGGCGTGGGGATTATGACAGTCGGCGCATTCGACGTGCTCGGCGTCCACGAGCGCTCCTTCAGCCGGATCGTGAACGCGCAGCCACCGCCGCGGATCATGCGCGCTGGGCTTGTCGATTTCTCCGCGCAGGTTGCTTGCGGCGATGCGCCCGTCGTGGCAGTTGAGGCAGTTGGCCTCTTCTTCCTCGTGCAGCAGCAGCCGCTCATGTCCGCCGGCGGTGTGCGAGCGGTGGCACGACCGGCATGCATTCGCCGCCACGCTGTCGAAGGGCCAGTCCACCGTGTTCGTCGCGGCGACGGATACGGAAGAGTGCTGATGCGCGCCCTGCTCCCAGCCGTCCATCTTGTGGCACGCGAGGCAGAGTTCGCCAAACTGCTCGGGCAACACGAGGAAGTTCCCGTAGAGGTTGTGATGCGCGTCGTGGCAGGACGTGCATTGGAGCTGCCCGGAGGGATCGAGCCGGGTCTGGTCGGGGATCGCGTGCGGATCGACGAGCTGGCGGTCCGTGTTGGCGATGCCGGAGGTGTAGAAGAAGCTGACCGGATGATCGTCGGAGAGGTCCGTGCCCAGGTTGGTCAGACCGGCCGGGATGAAGTCCTCGGTGCGCATCTGAATGCGGTCCGCGCGGCTCAGCACGCTGCCCAGCGCGATCGTTCCATCGTGGCAGCTCAGGCAGAGCTTGCTGCTTCCGGTGGGCTGTCCGGGGCGCGCGTCGAGGGTCGAAGAGCGGTAGATGCGGTAGTTGGAAACGGGCATCTGCCGGTTCCACAGCGGGCGCATGCCGCCGGTGTTGTGCGGCGCGTGGCAGAAGATGCAGACCTGCCGCTCGGACGAAGCGCGAATCCCGCCCGGTCCGCTGACGGACAGGTTGTGAACGGTTTCGGAAACGTACTCCTGGGCTGACGATGGACGGGGCAGCCCGAGGTTCAGCAGTGCGGTTGCGGCGACAAGCCGTCCCACCAGGCGCACCGAACTTCGGGCGATGGCGTGGCGGCGAGGTTGAAACAGGTTTGCTGCCACCAACTCGGCCGACCTCGGCGGGCGTGACGAAGTGTGCGCTTTCCTCTGCCTCATGGGGTGTCGCTCCGCAGGTAGTCGAACGCCTGGATCCGTCCGTTGTATGTATCGGACACCCAGATGCGGTTGTGCGCGTCGATGTGGATCCCCGCCGGAAGCCAGAACTGCCCCGGCTCGTTGCCCTCTTCGCCGAAGGCCAGCAGAAGCTGCCCGCTGCGATCGAAGATCTGCACGTTTTCAAACCGCGCGTCCACGACGTACACATTCCCATCGCCGTCCAGAGCCACACCTTTCGGCAGCGCGAGATCGCCCAGTGCGTCGCCGGCCTGTCCAAAGCCCCCGACGACTTCGCCCGTGGGGCTGATGCGCTGTACGCGGTGATTGCCGGCATCCACGACCCAGAGCGATTCGCCGTCGCCGGTGATGTCGCAGGGGAAGTTGAACTCGCCCGGGCCTGCGCCGCGCCGCCCCAGGATGCGCAGCAGAGCGCCGTTCTCGTCGAGGACCTTGATGTCATGCGCCCCCGTGTCGGCGACGTACAACTCGCGCGCCGCGTCATCCCAGTACACCGCCGCGGGGCGCTGCAATTCCTCGGGAATCCGCAGCGTCCCAAGCCCATCCCCGGATTCTGCCGAGATGCGGTGCACTGCGACGGCCTCCGAATCACACACGAAGATGGACGCGGCCGGTCCGCGGCACACGTCCACCGGGGCAAGCAGGCTCGCGTCGCCGACGCGCGTCACCTTTCGATACCCGCGCCGATCAAGGTCCAGCAGGTGGAGACATCGCCCGCCCACGTCCGCCACCCAGAGGCGCTTCCCGTCGTCCGTGCTCGCGATTGAGCGCGGACCGTACAGCGGGTCCGGCTTGGCGGGACCGACTAACAAGCTGCTCAATCCGGAAAATGGCTTGGGCGCGGGCTTCAAATCCGCGGAGGTGTTCAGCGCGCCGACGTAGCGGATGCGCGTCGGCTCCGGCGGATCGGGCCAGGTGGGCGCGTCCGGGACCGGCGCGAAGATGGGGCGCAGCGCGCCTGAGCAGCCCATCAGCAGCACCGCCGGCAGGGCGAGGAAGGCGCGGAGGCATCGGCTGTGTATCCGTGCAAGGAGACGTTCTCGTGCCGACACGACGCGACTAAAGCGTGTATGGCAGGCGTTCCGCGGCGGTCGCCGTCTGCTCTCGGGCGAGTTCGCGCGGGCTGCAGCCCGCGGCTCGCCAAGCGTGAACCCGGTGTTCCGCGTGCATTTGGGATTCATGTCGTCAGAACCTCCGCCGCACCTGGACGAACAGCGAGGAGTGCTCGTTGTCCGAGAAATCATCGACAAACGTGCCGAACTCGTAGGTGACCATGACCGTCGTCTGCCGCACGGAATACTCCAACGACAGGTCCACATCAACGCCCTCGTCGTCGCCGCTGAGCGTGTCCGCAAGCGTGCGGTACAGCACCGCCCCCTCCACGTTCAGCCGAGGCGTCAGCGGCTGGCGGTAGCGCCCCTCGACCGTGAAGAACTCGGTCGACCGCTGCCGCGGCGCGTCGAATTGCGTGTCCGACCAGCGCACCGAGGCGCTCGCCGTGCCGCCGAAGTTGAACTTGTGACTGTACCCGGCGGAAAGGCGCAGCGCGTCGAAGGGGAGGATGGAAGACTCCTGCGTTTCATACTCCGCCGTCAGACGCAGCGACCACCGGTTGAACTCCACGCCGAGAATGTGCGCCGTGACGTCCTCCGGCGTCACGCCGTTGTCGGTCAGGGGCGAAAGCGTCTGATCCTGCGTGCGGAAGCGGTAGTAGGGCGTCAAACCGAAGCGAAACGCCTGCCGCAGGCCGAAGACATGGCCGACCGTGTCCAGCGTGAAATCGCCAGTCTGGTCGAGGACGTAGTCGATCAGCACGGTTTGGCCGTCGGCGATGCGCCCGGTGGGCACGCGCTCGATCTCGACGCGGTCGGCAATGGTGCGGATGCGGTAATCGCCGCCGGGGCGGAAGAGCGTGACGGCGTTTTCGTCGGTGATGATGATCGAGGCGGTGGAGATGGCCGTCCCGACAAGGACGATCGGGTCAGGGTCCTGGAAGGTGTGCGGCTCATCCACCACGTCGGTGCGCTGCGCGCCGCCCGTGCGCTCCTGCTGCTGAAACGAGAAGCGGTAGTTCGAATACAAGGTGCCCCACGGGTTTTTCTTGCGGTAGTCGAGGCTGCCGCTCCAGGCGAGGCGGTCGATGGTCACGTCCGGCTCGAACTCCTGCCGCTGAACATTGGCGTTGATCTGCGACGTGAGGCTCTCGTACAACCGATGCTCGACGGCGCCGGAGAGGAAGAGCGACTTTTCCTGGATCGGGTCGCCGCCGGAAAGGCTCCCCTGCGTACGGTCGCGCGCTTCGAGTTCATACCAGGAGCGCAGGTTGGAAAGGTGCTCCAGCTCCAGCCGGGATCGCAGTTGCAGCCGCTCAAGGTTGAACGTGCCGCGCTGGTCGAGATAGCTTAACTCGCTGCTGAGCCGGTGCTTGTGCCCTTCGCCGAACTGGAGCCGGTGCGAGAGCGTCAGCGTGTCGGAATCGTAGTTGAAGCCGAACGGCTCCTGCTGCACGGACTGGCGGCTGTAATGAAAAGACAGCACGTTCCACTGCGTGAACTTATAGGAGGTGTCGAAGCGGGCGGAGTCGCTCTGCTGCCAGCCTTCCTGCTGCGAGGAACCGAGGGAATTAAAGAGCGTCTCCGTGTGATCCAGCTCGATGCTGGTGGGCATCCTCTCGTCGAGGTACTCCCACTTCAGTCCGTAGCTGGTGGTCGTGGACTCGAGGCTGGGCAGGAACGGTCTGGGTTCGACGGAGCGGTGACGGCGCGCGTACACGTTGCCGGGGTATTTCTTCTTCTTGAGGAACGTGCCGTTCAGGTCGAATTCGAGGATGCTGCCGTCCTCGTTGCTGGAGGCGCTGACGCCGTCGCGCTGCTGCTCGAAGTCCTCCTGCAGCAGCCCGAAAACGCCGCCGAGCGTGAACTCGAAGAGGTTGGGGTGGTAGGCGTAGCCGTCCACCTCCAGCCCCAGCGATTCCTCCAGGATCGTCTCCTTCGTGGAAACGTCCGTGCCTCCTACCTTGGAGCGCTGGTCGCGCTCGTTCTGGCGCGCGACAAGCTCGATGTACCCCTCGACGTCCGTCACCTGAAGCTCGCGCACATCGCGCCGGGGGGGGGGCTGACTCGCGCAGCCGGACAGCGAGACCGCCACGGCGGAACCGCAGACCAGACCCTGCACGATCCGCGTCCGCGACGGCGGTCCCGCGCGGCGGAATCGAAACGGGGATGCACTTCGATCAGCCTGGGTCCGTGCCGTCATCAAGGTCCGTGAGTTTCAGGAAATAGCGATCGTTGCCGCCATGCGCGTCGTGACACATCAGGCAGGGGCCGGCGGCTTCCTCCGTGCCGTGAGGATCGGGGGACAGGTCGGTCTGCTGATGGCATTGCAGGCACAGCGCGGGATCCTCCGCCGTGAGCAGTTTTGCAAACTGCGACGAATGCGGCTGGTGGCATTGCAGGCAGGCCCGCGCCGCGACGGGCCCGTGGAGGAAGGGAGTCGGCGCGGGCATTGTCGGGTGGCAGCTCGCGCACAGCCCGGCCTCGACGGTGCGGTGGAGTTGCCCGCTGAAGGTGTCGTGGCAGGAATCGCAGCGCTCGATCGCGTAGGGCGCATGAACCGAGACGGGCTTCTGCACCTTGGCGCGACGCGCATCGGTCTGGGCCTTTCGCTCCGCGCGAGATCCGTAGGGTCCGACGGCCTCCGCCGGGGGCGCGCCGGGTTGTGGAACTCCGTCAAAGAAGAAGTTCAGGACGCGGTAGCGAGCGGGCTGCGAACACGCGACGCCCAGCACGCCGAGCGCCGCAAGGTTGATGAGGACGGCCTTGGTTTTCCGCCGCGTCATGGACCGGCCCGCCTTGCAACTGGGTTCTTCCGCCGCGCTGCCCGCGGACTCGCGTCCACCCTTCCGCTCTGCGTACGGCTCCAAGCCTGATGCCTCTTAGGGTGATTGCAACCCGCGTGCCGCCAAGGGGCGTCCATGAACGGTCATCGGACCTCCGGGGGGAGGTCTTCCGATGTCCGGGGTTCGCTCTTCGTCGGATCGGCCTGCCCGGCCTCTTCCGTCGGCTCAACCGGCGTCACGATCGGCGGCATGCCCGAGGCCGGGATCTCGACTTCCTTGCTCGGTTCGATGGGCGGAAGCGTTGCCAGTGACGATTCCGACAGCTTGAACCCCTCGGGAAACGAGCCGAACGCATACACGTTAACGAGCCGCGGGCCGTACTGACTGGCCACGATGAGCAGATAGGCGGGCTTGAAGTCCTTGTGCACGTAGGAAGAGAACTCGTTAAAGGAGGACGCGTCGATCGCCAGCGTGGAGGGCAGCACCAGCGCCCCGGGCACGTCCCCGGGACCGGCGAACCGCATCAGGAGCTGCCCCTGGGGGTCGAACATCTGCACCAGTTCCGTCGCACCATCCACGACGTACACCACGCCGTCCGGTCCCACGCGGATGCCGCGGGGTCTGCCGAACTCGCCGAGCCGAAAGCCCGGCGCCCCCTTCGCCCAGATGACCTCGCCGGCGCGCGAGAGCTTCTGAATGCGGAAGTTGTGCGTGTCGCTGACGTACACCTCGCCGGTCGGGCTGATCGCCAGGCTGCTGGGGCGATTGAACTGCCCCGGCTCGCGGCCCGGGCTTCCAAACGTCCGCACGACCGACGACGTGGTGCGATCGAACACAACGACCTGACACGTTTCGTCGTTGTCGAGTACGAACACTTCGTTCTCGAACAGCGCTACGTCCACCGGGTGACAGGGTTCCGGCACGTCCAGCGCTGTCACATAATGATCGTCGGGACCGAACACGACCACTTGCTTGCGGTAGGGATCCACGACGAACTTGTAGCCCAGCGCGTCGATGCTGATGTTGATGGGCTTGCGCAGGCGCCCCGGACCCTGATGCCCGAAGACGGAGTACGCATGATTGCGGAAGTCGAGCTTGCAGATGCTCAGGTCCTTGGTGTCGCAGACGTACACGACGCCGTCGCGCGCGGCCAGCCCGTAGGGCTTGTTGATGACGCGCTGAACGACCGGCTCGTCGCCGAGGACGAACTCCTGAAAGGACGTGCGCCCCGGTTCGACCTGCTCGGCGCCGCTCGCCCAGGTGAGGAACTGCACGCGCGGCTCCTGCGGCGGGGACGGGAAAAACAGGAGTTGCCGAGTTTCGGTCGGCGCGGTGCGGCAGCCGGCGCTCAAAACGCTGAGCGAGGTGAACACAAGCCCAACGCCGATTCCGCGCATGACTCTGTGCATGGTTTCAATCTCCGCAGGGGAGGGTATCGAGCCGTGTCGGCTCCTTCAATGAGTTTGGGCAAGTCGCGCGCCAAGCGAGGGGGCGCCCAGCGACAGCGCCACTCGCCCGACAGCCGCGGCGGAGATCGGCCGGAGCATGGAACGAGGCTCCGATGGGTGGCCCGGCCTGGCGTGCTTGCCAAGCCGAGGTCTGCTTGGACGAAAAGACTGCCGCAGACGCCTCACGCATCCGCTGCTGCAGTCGCGTGCCACGCGTCGTAGGGGCGCCCTGCACACCATCACAGCAAGAAACGCAAGAGGGCGCGTCCGCTCAGGACGCGCCCTCTCGGCACTCCCCTCTTCCTCGAAACGATGCAAGGCTCGTGCAAGCCGCCTGAGCGGGCAGGCCTCCATTACTTGTTGTGGCACTCCAGGCAGATCACGCTCTCCTCCAGCGGAGCGCGGAGGAAGTTGCCCAGACCGGGGTTATGCGGGTTGTGGCAGGAGTTGCACTCGACGCGCTCCACCCCGCTGAAGCTGACCAGCCGCACGCCCAGCGAGTTGCCGCGCGACATGAACTCGTTCGGGTCGTTGAAGTCGTCACCCGGCGCAGGATACTCAATTCCAATCGGATGGTCGTTGGAAAGATCGGTGCCCATGTTGGCCTTCGAATCCGGATCGATGACCACGGAGCCTTGCGTGCCGCCGTAGCTGTCCAGAGCGGTGACGCCGTCGTGGCACCCGAGGCACTTCTTACTCGTGCCCTCCGGCTGCCCCGCGCCGCTGTAGTACATCTCAAACGTCTGCCCCGTCTCCGCGTGGTTCCAAAGGACGTTCTCCTCGCCAGCCTGCAGCGCGTTGTGCGGAACGTGGCAGGGGAGGCACACCTGGTTCAGCGGGATGTCGATCCCCGGATAGTTGTTCAGGTTGTGCGCTGAATTCACGATGCTTTCCAGAGGCCAGGTGTTAGGGTCATACGGATCGTACTGCCCCAGCGCCGCCGGCGTGAAAGCCGCCACCACCACCGCCACCACCGCCAAACCCCATGCCCGTTTCATGACTTCCTCCTCGGGATATGCCCGTCATGACGCCTTGCCGTCCTGGTCGCCCTCACCTCGCCTACGGGAGAATCTTGCTGCGTTCCGCCTCATCGCCGCCCTTGAACATGGGCAGTCTTGCCTGGAGGCTTGATCCTCCGCGATGAAATCAAAGCACACCGTGTGCCGCGAATGTCCGGTAGAAAGTCGAAGAATGAGAATTGCAGCAGGGTTGGCGCAGAATCTGCGCAACATTATTAGGCACAAGAACTTAGGTGTGATTCACGGCATCGGAAGGGGGTCGGGGTTATCGACCCGGTTGCCGCGGTCATTCTCGCTGTTGGGAACAACTTCGTCGCGCTTTCCACCCGGCGGGAACCTTCAGGGGACGGGGAACAGCTCTTCCAGGGCTTTGCGGTAGCACTCGGCGGCCTTGTCGCACCGGCCCTTCCGCTCGTGCAGGCGACCCAGCTCGAAGAGCACCGGCGCTTTCTGGGGATAGCCTTTCAGCGCCTCCGCCAAGTACGCCTCGGCCTGGTCCTCGTTCCCGCGGCGCGCTTCGAGCTGGCCGAGGGCGAACAGCGCCGTCGGCGCGAGCGGTCCCGCGTCCTTCAGCGGATCGAGGTAGCGCGCGGCTTCTTCGACGCGGTTCAGCGCCAGACAGGTGCGACCCAGGAGGATCATGACCTGCGGCGTCTCCTTTTCCGCCTTGAGCTGCAGGAGCATCTTGAGGGCTTCCTCGAACGACTTGCGGTCGATCAGCGTCTGGGCCAGCGTCAACTGCGAACGGTAGGCGTCGTTCCAGCCCGACGGGCTTTGCTCCGTCTGCTTCAGCGCCTCCTCGTGCTGCTGCGCATTGATGCGTTTCATGAGCAGGTCGAGGTGCAGCTTCAGCCGACGCTCGAACTCGGGAGGCACGTGGGGCATCTCGAAGCGCAGGATGCCGGTCTCATCGACCAGCAGCGTCGTGGGGGTGACGATCAAGCCGAAGTCGCCGTACATTTTCCGCTCTGCGTCGAGCGCGACGGGGAAGGTGAGGCGTTTCTCCGCAACCACGCGCTTGGCGTAATCCGCGGCATCATGATTGGAGAAGACGGCCAGCGCCGCGGGCTTGGGCTCCGGGCAGGCGTCGAGGACGCGCTGGATGATTTCCAGGGTGTTCTCGGAGGGCTTCTGATTCGGACGGACGAACGCGAGGATGAAAACCCTGCCCTTGAAAGCCGCGGAATCGCAGGGTTTTCCGTCTAATCCTTGCGCGGTGAACGCGGGCAGCGGGTCGCCCGTCTTCACGTTGCGCAGCTCCTCCACCGGCTGCGGCAGCCACGCCAGCACGGGCTGCAGCGCCAACCCGAAGATCGTGGGAAGGATCGCCCCAAGTTTCATCAAGTTCCCTCGCGGTTGGCGGATCGCCCGGTGTCCGTCGTGGGTTTGGTGACGTTCACGACGGCGGAGGATCGGTCGTACTTGTAAGGCTTGTGGCAGCCGGGCTGACAGGAGCCGCCGGTCTCCGTCTTGTCAAAGTGAATGGGCAGGTCCCACTTGCCGAACTTGACCGAATCCGTCACGTGGTTCGGCTGCTTGCTGGCGTGCACTTCGTGGCACGCGCGGCACGTCCGCCCCTTCTTGTCCTTGTTCACGTGAACGTAGTGCAGGTTCTGATCGCCGTTGCGGAAGTTCGTCAGCTTCTCCGTGCGCTCGTCCCTTACCATGTCAGCCTCGTGGCACTCAAAGCACAGGGCGTACTGCTCCTCGGCGTAGGACGTGTAAAAGCTCTCTGGATATTCCTTTTTGAGCAGGCTGAAATGCGGGCTGCCGTGGGTCACGTGACAGCCGGAGCATTGCTGCTGCGCGATCGGTCCGTGAACGGACGGGTTTTCCGCGAAGAGCTTCTTCATGTCGGCCACCGGTCCGTGCGGCGTGTCGATCTTCTTGTCATGGCAGGAGAGGCAGAGCGTCATCGGGTCTTTCAGCAGCGAGAACTGGAAGTCGGACGCATGGGGGTCATGGCAGTTGAGGCAGGACTGTCCCTCGGTCACCGCGCCGTGCGGGACTTTGGCGTCCTTGACCTGCGTGGCGACCTCCTCATGGCACTCGTAGCAAAGCTGCGGGACGGAAGTCTTCAGCAGCATCCGGCTCGCTCCGCCGTGCGGGTTGTGACACAGGGTGCAATCCTCCTTGACCGGCTGGTGAATGTACGCTCGGTCCATGACCTGATCGCGCACCTCCGAGTGGCACTTGTTGCACGTTTCCGTCTTAGGCGCAAACAGCATGGCCTCGAAGTTTGAGGCGTGCGCGTCGTGACAGGCGGTGCAGCCGCCGGCGGCGACGGGTCCGTGCAGGTGCGTCAACCCCTCCAGCGCGTCGGCGTGACAGTCCGCGCACAGGGCCGAAGTGCTTTCCGCCTTGAGGAAAAAGGCGGCGTCGGCCGCATGCGGATCATGGCACGACGTGCATTGCCCTTCGGAAAACGGGCCGTGCTGCACGCTGCCGGGGTGGCCTTCCTCATGACAGAACGAGCACATTTCCGCGGTGGCCCCCTTGAACTTGAACGTGTGGTCCGTCGTGTTCTCCTCCGTGTGACAGGTTTCGCAGGCGCCGGCGGAGACGGGTCCGTGCACGAACGTGCGGCGCGCGTAGCCGTCGTGGCAGTTCGCGTCGGAGCACGTGCCCTTGTAGTCCGGCGGCGGCTTGGTGCGCTGCGCGAGCGATGGCGCGACAAAGGCGAGCAGCAGAATCGCGGCGATGCATGACGATTTCATGGATGTGCTCCTTGCGCGGCAAGGGACTGTGAGGTGAAAGTCAACGTGAGCGTCCGGGAGGTCAGAGGGATGCGGCCGGGCTTGTTCAGGGGCAACCAGGCCGGCGTCGGCGCCGTCTCGCCATCCCCGACCTCGACGCACAGCACGGGCGTCGCTTCCGCGCCGCCACCGGGCAGCCAATCCTCCACGAGGCGGGCTTTCGCCAGGTATTGAGCCAGGCGGAACGTGTACTTTGAGCCTGGGATCACCACTTTTTCATCAGGTTTGATCGGCGCCGAGTTGACCCTGCCGTCCACGCGGCTCCACGCTTCGTGATCGCCGCCCGCAATCGTGACGATCACGTAGTCTGGTCTCTTGGCCTGGTCGTCCGCGGGACAGTCAAGGCGCAGCTCCAGCCCGAGTTCGTTGGCGGCCCGCGCGCCTCGGTCCGGATGGCGAGCGAACACCCAGACGTCGATCGAGCGACCGTCCTTTTCGATCGCAACACGCGCGGCCGGATTGACGTTCTTCGACGACTGGTTGATCGGCGTGCTCGTGCCTGCTTCGAGTGCAAAGTGGGGGAAGAACTCGCGCACGGTGAACCGACAGTTGGGTTCCTGGAGGGTCTGAACTTCGCCGGTTCGCAGCGGAAACTCGTGCATGCCGCCGTCCGGCAGACCGCGGATGCCCAGTCGCGGCTCCCGCGTAAGTTCCTCGGTGAATTGCTTGAACAGCTCGTCGCGCGCCGCACGGTCCGCCACGCCCATGTAACGCCACATCGCGATGAAGCTGGTGAGCTTGTTGCGCGCCGGATCGTCGGCCACCAGCCAGCGGTTGATCTCCTGGCTTGGTCCTTCAATCAGCAGCGAAACCGCGGGTCTGGCGTGCTCTCCGTCGTCGGCGACGGCCGATTGCCGCACGGTGGCGCGCGGCAGGAATCGAGTCGCTCGAATGCTCGGCCAACCGGAGGGGAGGGAAAGTCGCTGATCCAGTTCAACCGGGGCCGTGGACAGCTTCCGCGGGATCGAAAGTTCAACCTCAATGGGCGCGGGCGCCGCTTCCGATACGCAGCGAAGGTAGAAGGGCTGAGGCGCCTGCGGAGCGCCATGGCCTTGTGGGGGTTGCGCGAGCGCCGTTGTAGCGGGCAGCGCCAACGCCGACAGGCATCGCAAGGTGAGAACAGCGGTGCCTACTCTCCTTGAAGCTACTGGAATCATGCGTTGACTCATTCCCTTGAGGTCCCTTCGGAACGCCTTCCAAGCCCGGCAAGCCCCACGATGCTGCTGGGATCACCGGCTGCAAAGCCGGTGCCCCAGCCTGAGAAGGTTCTCACCGCAGTCTGCTAAACCCCGCTCGACGCCTCGCAAAGCGTCTTGGCGATCTCCAGTTCGTCCATCTTCCGGTATAGGCTCGAAAGCCCGATCCCCAGCGCGTCCGCCGCGGCGCTCTTGTTGTTGCCGAAGCTGGCCAGCACCTTGACAATGTGCTGCTTCTCGAAGTGCCGCGTAGCGGTGCGCAGGTCGAGCGCCACCGGGGCACGGGGTGGACCCTTGCCCACGACAAACGACAGGTCGTCGATGCCCACGCGCCGCCCGCCGGCGAAGATGAGCGCACGCTCCACCACGTTCTCCAGCTCGCGCACGTTCCCGCGCCACGGGTGGGCACACAGCGCCTCGATGGCCTCCTCGTCCACGCCCGGGCAGGTCGTGGACAACTCGGCGTTGTACTTGTGAACAAAATGCTCGATCAGCGCCGGGATGTCTTCAGGACGCTCGCGCAGCGGCGGCACGGTGAGGCGCACCACGTTCAGCCGGAAGTAGAGATCTTCCCGGAATGCGCCCACGGCGATCGCCTTCTCCAAATCCGTGTTCGTCGCCGCGATGATGCGCAGATTGACCCGGCGGGACTTCGTGTCGCCCACGCGGATGATGGCGCGCTGCTCGATCGCGCGCAGCAGCACCGACTGGCTCTTGAACGGCAGGTTCCCGATCTCATCCAGGAAGAGTGTCCCGCCGTCCGCGGCCTCGAAGTAGCCGATGCGGTCCTTTTCCGCGCCGGTGAACGATCCGCGGCGGTGGCCGAAGAACTCGCTTTCGATCAGCGTCTCCGTCAGTCCGCCGCAGTTGACCGTGACGATCGGGCGGTCGCGCGTGATGCCTCCGTAGTGCAGCGCCCGCGCCAGCACCTCCTTGCCGGTTCCGCTCTCGCCGCACAGCAGCACGTTGCTCATCGTCTGCCCGATGCGCTGAATCGTTTCCAGCAGGGCGTTCATCACGGACGATCGCGCGACGATCTCCGTCGAGTCGCTGCCCTGCCGCAGTTGCTGTTTCATCAGCTCGTTCTGCCGCGCGAGGTCTTCATGCGCCAGGAGCTGCTTGAGCTTGAAGATCAGCTCGTCGAAGTTCAGCGGCTTGCAGAGGTAGTCCTTGGCGCCTTTCTTCATGGCCTCGACGGCCGTCTCGACCTCGCCGAAGGCCGTGATGACGATGATGCCCGCCGAGGGCGCCAGCGTCCGCGCGCGGTCGATGAGGTCCATGCCGCTCAGCCCCGGCATACGCAGGTCGGTGATGAGCACGTCGATCGAGTTGGCCTTGAGGGCTTTCAGCGCCTCCTGCCCGTCTGCGCAGGCGATGACGTCGAAGCCCTCCTCGCGCAGCACTTCGGCCAAATTCATGCGCAGCGTCTGCTCGTCGTCCGCCAGCAGGATGGTCTTCGGGCTCATGGTCATGTCTCCGGGGGCCCGTCCAGGATCGGCAGTTGGACGGTGAAGGTCGTGCCGTTTCCCGGCACGGATTCGAAGCCGATCGTGCCTCCATGTTTCTGAACGATGCCGTAGCTGACCGCCAGCCCCAGCCCCGTGCCCGAGCCAGGCTCCTTGGTGGTGAAGAACGGCTCAAACACGCGCCGGCCGACTTCCGGCAGGATGCCCGAGCCGGTGTCCTCGACATGGAGCACGAGGTGACGCCCGCGGTTGACCGCGCGGAGCGCCAGCTTGCCCCCGTCGGGCATGGCGTCGAGGGCGTTCAGCGCCAGATTGATGAACACCTGCTGAAGCTCGTTGGCGATGCCGTGGCTTCGCGGCAGCGTCGAGGGACGGTCCAGCGTGATCTCCACGTTGCGCGCCCGACGGTCGAAACGGATCAGCCGGATGGCCTCGTCGAGAACCTGCCCGAGGTCCACCAGATCCCACTTCGCCGGCGCGGGTCGCGCCAGCGTGACCAGTTGGCGGACGATGGCCGAAATCCGCTGAATGTGCGTCTCGATCAGGTCAAGCTGCTCGGTCTTTAGCGCGGGCGCGTGAGAGCGTTTCAGCATCTGCACCACGGAAGAGATGCTCGACAGCGGGTTGCCGATCTCGTGCGCGATCCCCGAGGCGATCTGCCCGATGGCCACCATCTTCTCCTTCTCCACGAGGTGCGCGCGCATCGCGCCGACCTTGCGCGACTCCTCTTCAAGCAGGAACATCAGGTTGTTGAAACTCTCTCCCAGCTCGGTCAGCGCGTCGGGGCAGGACTGGCGATAGACTTCGCAACTGAGGCATTTCTTGAGTTCATCCATGACCGTCGTGTGCCCATGCGCGGAGCGGCGCAGCGCCATCACCTGCCAGCATCGCTCGCCCGGCAGGTCGTGCATCGGGCAGTCCTCCTGCCGGCAGTCCAGCACGTCGCCGCAATTCTTCAGGTGGGGGTTCTCGAACCGGGTGGGGAAGGACTGCGTCCCCTGGTATGACTCCAGGGCGCGCGTCAGGGTCGCCGCGGTCCGCTTGAGCTGGGCGTGTTCGTGCCGTAGCGACAGGTAGATCGTCCCGACCACGCCGGCGGTCGCCAGGCATGCCTGAATCGTGAGGATGGCGTGGTGCCCGCCAATGCCGAGATCGGGGAGAAATCGACGTTCGATAACCTCTGCGCCGACCAGCAGCGCGAGCAGCAGGGTCAGAAAGCACAGCGGCGCCCATAGCGCGGAGACCCGTCCTTTTTGCCTGCGAGACGTGAAGAACCGTGTGAGCCGGTCTCTCAGCCCCGCTTGCGTCGCCGGCGATTCGCCACGGCGCGCTGCTCCCGGAGGGGAGGCGGACGCAGCCCGCTCGGCCGCGAGGCGGCAGCAGACGTGAGACTGAACTTCCAGTTCAGTCGTCGGGTTCGTCAGGCTTGCCGCATCGCCATTCATGGGTCGCTCGACTCGCTGCTGCATGACCGCGGTCGCCCGTCACACGCCGCGTGGGCGGGGTCAACGCCGTTCCGCCACAGCTTGGGGTGGCGGTTGCCCCACACGGACGGCAATTTCCGTGCCGCCTCAGGAGAGCGGCCTGGAGGAGGGCTTGGATTGGAGCAAGCAGGCGTCGAATCGGACATGGAGGGGATGCGATGCCTTTGCAGACCCGATTGGGTACGAATCATGCAGGGCAAGCGCTGGACAGGGGTTGAACTGTAAGTCATTCGCGCGATGATTAAGGCGTTCGGGGGCAGACTTTGTCCGGCCCGGCCGCTCTGTGGCGTGACGCGTCCAAGGGGGCGGCGGACCGTGAAGAGTCGTTCGCCTGGAGGCTTTCCGATATGAAAAGACGAAGCGTCAGGAGTAACGCGCTGTCAGGGAACCCGCCGGGTCGCTGGGAAGCACCCGCTCCCTTGCGGTCGCGGCTCGGTTTTGCGTCAGCCGCCAGGGGCATGCGGGTCGGCTGCGGGCTGATCATCCTGCCCTTGCTGCCGCTTCTGATGGGCGGTTGTCCGGAGCAGATGCAGAACGCCACGGCGGACGCTTTCGAGACGGCGACCCGCAGCATCCTTGACAGCGCGCTGACGCTCGCGTTTGATCAGATCCGAACGGACACGGGAAATCGTTGAGCGGTGTTTCCGGTCCCGCGCAAGGCGCCCCTCGCCGCGCATGAAGCGCGGCGGTTCGCAAGCCCGCTCACTTCATTTCATGGCACGTGAAGCACAGCGCCGACCCTTGCAGCGACACAGTGAGCAGCCCCTTCGTCCCCGAATAGAGGTTGTGACACGACACGCAACTGACTTGGCCGCCCGGCAGTCGAACCGCCTTTGGAAGCGACAAGACTGAACGCAGGCCGACATCTGAAGAAGTTTCGCCGTCGGTCGCGTACGGCATCCCCACCGGATGATCGTCCACGTCGCTCCATGAAGCGCTCTTCATGCCCGGCGCATCTCCCGCACTGACGCCGTCGTGACACTCGAGGCAGCGCCGCGAAATCTCATCCAAGTAGGCCGCGGACTTCGCGGCGGCGTCGCGCCCCACCCGGATATGAGCGCCCTCCATCGCCATCCAGTGCGCCCCGACGCGCGAGCCGCGCGACGCCGATTCATGACAGCTTTGACAGAAGCTCCCCGCCGCAAGGTCCTCGTCGTCATGCGAGCCGATCTGATCGGCGAAACCGCCGCGAAGGCTCGCGCCGCGCTCCCGCGAAGGGAACTCGAGGTGGCAGGTGCGACACGTGATCGCGCCGCCGCCATCGAGCGGCCAATTCCGGGGGATGCGCACCGCGGCGCTGGGCACGATGCCCACGGGATGGTTGATGTCGCCAGGCCCCGCGGACCACGGCGCTGCCGGGTGGCCCGCTTCGTCGCCGGCGCGGGATGCCGCAGCGCCCAGCAGGAACAGGACTGTCAAAGCAGCTCGTCGCATCGTGACTCCCGTCAGGAACCCGGCGTCGAGCCGCGTCTTGCCGCCGCTGCCGCCTGTGTTCGGCAGCCATGCCGCAAGGACTCCAGCAACGGATCGGAGGGGGTGGCGGGCTTCTTGAGGTTGGGGAAATCGGAGGACGTTGTCTGAGAAATGAGAACGCAGAGCGAGAATACGCCCAGCGGTGTCTCGGACGTAGTCGGCGTAACTTCAAGGCTTTCAAGAGGATACAGATTCGAGGATAGGGGTGGGGCAGGCGCCGCGCTCCTGATTGTGCGATGGCACACTCCTTGCCCAACTTCCCGGACGAGGACTTGGTTCAGCTATTTTGCCGGGAGGCATTCCAATGAATCCGGGTTGTTTGTTGGTTCTGGGGCTTGCCCTTTATGGGATCAATCCGCTCGAACACGTCGGCTCGCTGACGGACCCGTTGCACAGTCCCGCGCGGCTGTCCATCGCCGCGGACGGGACCGTTTTTGTCACCGATCCGGACCTTAATCTCATCGCCCGCTACAACTCGGCCGGGGCGCTCCTCGGCACGTGGGAGGTTCCGGAAAGTCCGATTGGCGTGGCGGTTCACCCCGACGGACGCGTCTTCGTGTCCCGCCGGGATGACGCGCAGGTCGGCGTGTACGCCGCCGACTTCACGTTCATGGAGTTCTTGGGCGAGGGCGCGGTCACCTTCGTCATGCCCACCGACATTGACGTCGACGCGGGCACGGGGCACGTGTACGTCGTCGATGCGGAAGCCGACCGAGTGTACGGCTTTGACGCCGGCGGCGTGCTTTCGTTGATTTTCGGCATCCGCGGCGAGCGCGTGGGACAGCTCAAGTTCCCCAGCGCCATCAGCGTGGACGAGGCCCGCGGGCACCTGCTCGTGGGGGACCACGACAACTTCCGCGTGCAGATGTTCACCACCGGCGGCGTGTTTCTGAAGCGCTTCGGCAGCCGCATGAAATACGGCGGCGGGGATGAAGAAGGCTTCATGCCGCGCACGCAGGGCGTGGTCGCGGACGAAGCCGGACGCATCTACGTGGCCGATGCCCTGATGAGCACCGTGCGCGTGTTCGACGATCGCGGGCGCGAGCTGGGCAAGGTCGTTGAGTACGGGCACGATGCCGGGGATCTGCGCATTCCGTGTGACATGGCGCTCAGCCCGGACGGCCGTTTCCTCTACGTCGTCAGCACCAACACGTCGAGCGTGGAAATCTACGCCACGCCGTCCTGGGGACAATTCGACGGCGGCGACAAGGATTTGAAGGGCAAGGGCGGCGCATTCGAGGACGGCGAGCGCGTGAAGAACGACTCCGTATACGACATCCTCTTCCGCCATGCCAGGAAGTGCCGTGACGGCAAGAATGGAACGGTCGGCGGCGACGAGCTTGTCCTTCCCAAGAACCTTGACTCCGATGAGTGGGGCGACGACTACGAGCAGATCGCCAACTCCGACTACGAAGGCCCGCACATGGTGGACGGTCGCGTGATCTGCGGTCGCTGCCACGGCATCGACGGCCAACCCGGCGGCGATGTTGGTCTGGTCGAAGGTCAGGAAGTGCTGTGCATGTCGTGCCATAGCGCGGGTGGCCAGGGTCTGGAGCTGCCGGTCCATGAAGCCGATCTGGCTGATCCGTACGGCACGAATCCCAGAGCGCAGGATTTCATGGGTCGCTCCCATGCCTGGGGAGTGCCCGCGGTCAACGCGCAGGCGGGTTCGGACGGACCCGAAACGGGCGGACAAGTGAACCGCTACCTCGACGACACCGGCAACATGAAATGCGCCACCTGTCACAATCAACACAACAATCAAGAGGGGTCTCCTTATCTGCGGGTGAAGAACGACCACGACCAGATGTGCAAGGAATGCCACACGCCGCGCGACAAGGGGCTGTATCGCGATGACCCGGTGAAGAACCGCGGCTCGCACCCGGTGGGCATCGCCTATCCGGATAATCTCGATGAGTTCGTGGCGGACGATATCCTCGAGCACGTGGTGCTCAAGGATGGGCGCGTGGAGTGCATGACCTGCCACGATCTGCACGACGCGGATTCCGGCGGGGCCAACAATGGCTTGGGCGACGGAAAGCTGCTTCGCACAACCAACGATGCTACTTTGTGTGAGAGCTGTCACATGGGAGCGGACGCGCCGAAGCGCCACGGCGAGCTGTTCGACGGCGATTGCACGAATTGCCACATCGCGCACGGCGAGACGGACAACCTGTGGCTGATCCGCGGCGAGATCGACGCGTTCGGTCCACGGACCGTGGTCTTTACGGATAGCAGTGTCGGCGTCGGGCCGGGCGCCTATGTGGACCCGGATCCCAACAAGTACGGAGTCTGCGAGGCCTGCCATGCCTATCCGTCCGACGACACGGGCCTGGAGCCGAAGCACAGCCTGACGTGGATGCCGAAGTGCACAAATTGCCACCAGCATCACAACAGCTTCGAGTTCGAGGAGGGCAATCTGCCTTCGGGCGAGTACGTCGGCGCCGACAAATGCGGCGTGTGCCATACCGACAAGCACGAAGAATGGGGCGAAACGCTGCACAAGGACGCTTGGGCGACGCTGAACAACATTGGCTTCGGCGCCAATCCGGCCTGCCTGCCGTGCCATACGGTTGGCTATGGCCAGTCCAGCGGCTATGTGGATCAGCAGACCACGCCGCACCTGGCCGACGTGCAGTGTGAGAATTGTCACGGTCCAGCCTCGGACCACTTGAACCGCCCGACGGCGTCGCGGATTTCCGTGGACAAGGCCGCCTCGCTGTGCGGCACGTGCCATACGGATTCGCACCACCCGACCTATGACGAGTGGGGCACGTCCCGCCACGCCTTCTCGCAGGAAAACGGACACTCCAGTTCCTGCTATGTCTGTCACGTTCCGCTGGGCACTCAGGGTGATCCGCCGGTGTATCTGAGCGTGGAATGCGTTGCCTGTCACGATCCTCATGAGCAGACGGACAATGCGTATGCACCCGAGGAAGGGCGTGACTACCAGTTGAAGTGGACCGAAACGGCCTATCCGGAGCCAACGGACGACCTGACTGCCAACCAAGATCCTAACCGCTTCAACCTCTGCGGACACTGCCACCACAACCGCAGCACGACGTGGAAGACGACGAGTCGCCCGCCGCACCACAGCGGACAGGCGAACTTCTACATTGGTGAGATGCCGCTTCCGGTGGACGACCCGACGCGGCTGGTGGAATTCACCGACTCGATCCATGAGAGCGTGCCGGTGCAATGCGTGACGTGCCACAAGTATGAGAAGGAGTATGAAAGCGAAGAGGACCCGGCCATCACCGGACACACCTTCGCCCTCAGCTTTGAAGGTTGCAGCGGAAGCGGCTGCCATGCGACTCCGCACGACGCCGAGACGAGCTTCGAGGATCTCGAAACCGAGATGCAGGCGGGACTGCTCGACGTCTATACGCGACTGGGTCCGCCCAGCGAGTGGGAATACTCCTGCTGCGGCGGTCCGCCGGAGGGCCAGGGTCAAGGCAAGCAGGGAGGCATCATTCCGGAGATCAAGAAGATCCGGTTCCTCTACTACTACCTGCTCTACGATTCGAGTTATGGAGCGCACAATCCGGGCTACGCTCGCGCCATCCTGGTGAAGGCGGACGAACTCTTGGATTCGATCGGCAAATAGACCGCCTGAATAGCCAGGCAGACAGCCGGCGATTCGGCAACGCGTAGTCCAACCGATCGGCCCTGCGGGAAACCCCCGCAGGGCCGTTTTTCATTCCACACCGGAATGCAAGGCGGATGACCCGCGGCGATCGGCCCGCTCCGACGTCCGCATCGCTAGAGCTTGCGCGAGAAACCAATAGGGACCTGGCGAAGACCCCTGGCACGCCGTCTGCAAGGTATTTCTCGAAACCGCGAAGCTGCTTTCTCAGTTTGGCGGTTGATGGGGAGCTGGAGACCAAACACAGACGCCCGGGACGGAGTGGCCATCATGTTCACCTTGCGTTCTCGCCGTGCATGTCGATTCATCCTTGGGCGACCCGCGTGGATTGGGCGCGCCCTTGGAGCGGTGGCCCTCCTGACCGTCGGCGCATTCCCTGCCCTCGCGCAGGACGTCGTTCGCCCCGGCGCGGACGGAACCCTGGCGGACGGTCTGCCCTACGGACAGTTCGACGGCACGGCGGATGATTGGGACTGGACGTTCAACGAGTCCGGCTATGAAGGCGCCATCACCCTGACCTGCGAGCGCGAGGAGTCCTGCCTCGAAACCCGCGTTGTCTGGGAATACGACCTGACCCGAATTCGCTCCATCCCTCCGCTGCAGGCCGGTCTGACCTTCACCCTCCGCGGACCTTCCATCTTCCCGTTCCCGGATTCCATCGTTCACGTATACGCCTATCCCGCCGACGGTCGAGAGGCCACTACCGACTATTCCGCCGGTCCGGTCACATACCTTGGATACGTGAGGCTTGAGGCGTACGAGGATCCGCGGGAGCACACGCTTAATGTGTCCGCGATCGCCAATGAAGTCGTTCAGTTTGGCAACGACCGGCTCGCGCTGCGGTTTCAGATCGATCCCGACACGGCGGAAGACCGCCAGCAGGCGTTCATCGACGCGCTGGACTCGGAGTCCGGGAGCAAGCCGTATCTGACCCTCGATGAGGCCATGCCCGGCGACAGCGACCGCGACGGCGGGATCGACTTGGCCGACTTCACCGACCTGCACGACTGCCTGACCGGTCCGGCCGCGAGCACGATTGATTTGGCGTGCCTGCCGTTTGACTTCGATGGTGACAGCGACATCGACCTGCAGGACATCGCGGCATTCCAGACGGCGTTCGACGGACCGTGACCGGGCCTCGGGTTGTTCATCACTCCTCCGAGGCGATGCCGGAGGTGGTGCGTCGCCTCGCGGCGGGGCTCCGGGTAGTTCGTCGCTCCGCGACGAGACTGGTTTCCCGATCGCGCGGGGATGACGTAGGGCTTCGTCACCCCCGCGCAGGCGGGGGTCCAGAAGGCGCCATGTGCTCACTGAATTCCCGCCTGCGCGGGAATGGCAGGACTGGATTCCCGCCTGCGCGGGAATAACGGAGCGTCAGCGTCCAGCACGGATTTCCGGTTTGGGGCTGATCCTGAACTCGCCTGAGGGTCGCGCCGTCAGCCTCTCACACGCTCACCAGCCCCTCGCGCACCGCGAACCGCGTTAACGTGACGCGATCGTGGATGTCGAGCTTGGCCATGAGGTTGTCCGCGTGCTTTTCCACGGTCTTAAGGCTCAGGCTCAACAGCTCGGCGATCTCCTTTTTCGCCAGCCCGTCGGCGATGTACACCAACACTTCGCGCTCCCGCGCGGTCAGAGTTGAAATCCTCGATCGTCCGGGCTTGCCCAGGCGCGGGCCGGCTTCATCCAGGATGAGCCGCTCGCGCACCTGCCGGGAGAAGCATGCTCGGCCCTCGGACACGTCCACGATGGCCTGCTCCAACGCCTCCGGCGGATCGCGCTTGTCGATGTAGGCCAGCGCGCCCAGGGACAACGCCTGTTCGATGTATTGGTCGTAGGTATAGGCGCTGAGGAACGCGATGCGGGACGCGGGACTGATGGCGATGATCCGCCGCGCCGCCTCGAACGCGGACAGTCCCGGCATGTCCACGTCCATCACCACCACGTCGGGTTGGACGCCCTGCGCTGCGGCAACGGCCTCTTCCCCGTTGGACGCCGTGGCCGCCACCGTGAATCGCGCGTCGCGCGAAAGGCGCTCCCGCAGGGTTTCGAGAACCAGGGCATGATCGTCCACGAGCAGAAGTTTGACCTTCGTCATGGTCGCCTCGATGCAAAAGAGACGGGCGTCGCGTCGCCGATCGAACGAACCTGCCGAGATCAGAGGGGTTCGATCGGCAAGCCCGCGCCAAGCATGAGTCACCATTCTATCGGCTTACGCCGTCGCTTGCATCCTGTTTTTTGGGATCAGGCGTCGCCGACGGATCGCAGGTAGGCTTGCGCCGCCGCCAGGTCATGCGCCGGGCGCTGCGACGAAGTGCGACGCACGATGTGCGGACCGTGATAGCCCGCGGCCTCGAGCAGCATTAAATGCCCGAGCCAGTCCAAGTCCCCCTCGCCGAGCGCTGTCTCCACGCCGCTGCGTTGCGGGCCACCGGCGGTAGCGTCGCGCGCGTGCGACAGCACAATCTCCTGCGGCAACGCGGACAGCAGTTTTGAAGGGTCGTTGCCCGACATCAGCAGGGCCGCGGGGTCGAGACAGATTTTTACAGACGCGCTGTTGATAGCTTGGATTATTCGCGCGGTGTGTTCAGTGGTATCGGCGGAGGGACGCACGGCGAAGACCACGCCGCGCCGTCCGGCGTCCGCGGCAATCTGTCGCAGCGCCTCTGTCGCGTGGGCGGAAGGCTCGCCCGACTGCGGATGCGTCAGGGCGGACACCGCGGCGGTGACGATCGGCACGCGCATCCTCGCCGCGGCGTCGAGCACGGCCCGCGTGCGGTCCACGCGCTCCTCGACGCGCGCCGGGTCCGTCAGGCGCAGCCCGGGAAAATCCGCGGTGAGCGCCGCAAGGTCCAACCCCAGGTTGCGAACAAACCGCACAAAATGCCGCGCCGTGCTTTCACTCAGCTCGCGGGGCGCAAGCTCAGGATACGCAAGCCCCAGCTCGACGGCGCGAAACCCGAGCTTCGCCGCTTTCGACACGGCGTCGCTGACCGGCAGCCGGAAATCATCCACGTCCACGCCGATGCGCTTCGCGTCCATGCGCCGCATCATGCCGCGGGAGGGCGCCGCTGCAAGCGTCCTCTCGATCCTGCCGGACACGCCCAATTGAGAGGGATGCAGACCGACCGCGTTTCCGGCGGGTGGCACGCTTTCACGGCTGGTGGCATGCGCTCGCGGTACTCCGCGTGTGCATGGGGCTTGTGCGCAAAGCGATTCGTCGCGTCTCCCTGGGTTACGGCGCGCACGTCACGTCCACGATCGAATCGCAGACGAACACGCGATGCTCGCCGAGGGGAACGATCCTGAACTTACCCTTGCCGCGGCCGCGATCGTCCAGCGCAATGCTCATCGACCGCGGATCGGGCGGATCCAGCAGCGCCGTCACCGCCCCGTTCGGCTGACCGCTGCGCACCTTGACGATGATTTTCCCCAGTCGCTCGCCATCGCCCGGCCTGCAGTTGGCAGTGACGATTTCTCCGCCCACGCAATCGCCGGCGGGAAGGCCTTCGACGCGCATGCTGATAATCGGGGGCTCAAACGAGCCGTCGCACCACCAGTCCCATTCATTCAAGGGATCCGCAAAGCAGCAAGGCTCGGGGTCGTCGACCACCCAGCGAGTTATCGCATTTCCTTCGATTTCACAAGATCCCAAAGGCGACCGCGCCGCGGGAACCCTGGAGACATCGGCGTCGGTGGATGGTTGAAGCGACACGTACCATCGCCCCGTAGGAAGCCTGTAAGGTAATTCTAGATCAGCCCAGAGTCGACGACCGAGGTAGGTCTCGTACACCGTGTCATGGAATTCGGTCCAACTGAATTGACCGTCGTACAATACATCACTGATATACGGGCTGCGGCTGTCGTTGCACATCGGCGCTCCCAGGTACAGTGCCGCGCACACCTGATCGGGCATCGATCCATTGAGCGTCAAAAAATCCACCGCGATGACGGTGATCCAATATGACTCCTCAAGATTGAACGCGTCCGCAACCTGGAAGTTATACGACTCTCCATAGATGTCGCGACCGCCACAGAAACACGGCATATCATTCCCCAAATATAAGCCATCATCCACAATGCACAACGTATCGTGGAGCACATCTGCGGCATGGGTACTAGAAGATGCAAACAAAAGTCCTACCATTAAGTAAGGTCGAACCTGCATGGCTAGGTCTCCTTGAATCCGCAAACACATGCGTTTGCGGGAACAGCACTGTCAACGACGGGTGGCATGCTCTCGCGGTACTCCGCGTGAGCATGTTCCCTGACCTAAGGCAGCCGCGCACGCGGGTACTCTTCAGGCGAAAACGCTTCCTGAATGCCCTCGAAATACGCAAGTGCATCCTGAATGCCTTCGAGCCAGCCGATACCCAGAGACATCTTGACGGACGGCTTCAGGATCCCTGTTCGCCGCGGCGTAGCGCCGCCGGTGTTTCGCGTGGCGCTCCAGCGGCGCGCCGGGGGTCCCATTCTCCCGCTCAAGGAAATCAGCCGCGCCTCAGGGCGCGCACGTCACGTCCACGATCGCGTCGCAGACGAACACTCGATGATCGCCGATCGGAACTCGCCTGAATTTCCCCTTGCCGCGCCCAGAGTCGTCCAGCGAAATGCTCATTGACTTCGGATCGGGCGGGTCGAGCAGCGCCGTCACCACCCCGTTCGGCTGACCGCTGCGAACCTTGACCACCACGTCGCCTACATGCTCGCCATCGCGCAGTTTGCACCTCGCCCGCACCCGCTCGCCGCCGACGCAGTCGCCGGCAGGGATGCCTTCGATGCGCATCGACAATGCGTCCGGTTCAAAGGTGCCTTCCGTTGTGTCCTCCCACTCGCGGCTCCAGTAGCCTCTTTCGCTGCCCGCCACGCAGCACGGATTGTAATCTCTCCCGTCGCGAATAAACGTATGACCCCCCGCAGCGCAACCAAAACTGTAAGCCGTACCATACGTGGCGCCGGTCTGAAGGTAGGCTTCCCCTTCGGTAGCGGGTTGGATTGAAAGCACCCAGCACCGGGCATCCAAACGAGGAATCGAATCCAACAGAACGATTGCGCGGCGGCCTGGAAGTCCATAAACAGGGTCATCGAACGCTTGCCAGAGAAAATCTGTGGGATAGCTGTCAAGGGTGATCTCCTCGATTTCCAACGGCGGACAGCCTCGGTAGAACCGCACGCACAGCTTCTCAGGGGCGCTGCCATTAGCGGTCAAAAAATCCGCCGTAACGGCGGTGATCCAAATCGGTTCTAGCACGACAAAGGTGCCACCGACCTGGTAATTGCTCGACTCGCCCATCACACCTTCTCCTCCGCACACATTTGGCCACACGAGATCGTAGGCTCCCATGTCCGTGATGCACGTGTTGTCGTGAATAGTGTCAGCCGTCGCAGGGATCCAGGCGCATACCAATATGATCCCAGAAATCGAGCAAAACTCGCGAAACGATAATCTGAACATGGTCAGTTTCTCCAGCAATACAGCGACATGGGGAAAGTTGCAATTCGCAAGCCTTCTATTGGAAGGCGTGCCGGGACGCCAACACAAACGGTTGCGACAGGAAGTTCGGCGACGAGTCCAACCTCTCAACTCGAACACGGAAGTCGTACTGGGTTTGCCCTCCAGCGGCCTGCTGACCTCTTACCTGCTCCAAATTGTCAACATCCGATTCTGACGATGCACAAAACTCCCATGTTTGACTGCCCACCGGCTTGAATTCGAGATAGAGCTTGAGATGTGCTGGAAACTCCGTGGGTCCCGCAGCGTTCGACGCTCACGGCGCGCACGTCACGTCCACGATCGAATCGCAGACGAAGACGCGATGCTCGCCGAGCGGGACGCTCCTGAACTTACCCTTGCCGCGGCCGGCGCCATCCAGCGAAATGCTCATCGACCGCGGATCGGGCGGATCCAGCAGCGCCGTCACCCCCCCGTTCGGCTGCCCGCCGAGAACCTTGACAACCACGTCGCCGACCCGCTCCCCATCGCGCACCTTGCACTTCGCCCGCAACCGCTCACCGTCCGCGCAGTCACCGGCAGGGATGCCCTCGATGCGCATAGACAACGTGTCTGTCTCGAAAGCACCGTCGCATGTCCAGTCCTTCCACAAGCCGAAGTCTCCATCGGCGCTGCAACACGGCTGATCGTCGCGGCCTTCTCGAGTTTGTACGTTACCTATGGATACGCATTCGTAATTAAGGGCCTTGTCAAAGGAGATTCCCGGGATCGCACCATACTCATTGTCGCCTGCTGGTTGCACGGACAGGTACCAAGAGTTCGCAGGCAGGCGGCAAGGACCAGAAAACGCATGCCGCAGTCGAAGCCCCATGTAATCTCCATACACGGTGTCCTCAAAGACATCCCATTCGATTGCATCAGCGCCCACATCGTGCGCACAGTAGGGCTCCTCATTAAGAGTGCAGCCTGGCCCAAGCTGCTCGAAGAACCTGATGCAAACCGAATCGGCCCGCCGTCCATACGCCGTAAGTTGATCGACAGTCACCCTGGTGATGAAGTAAGAGCGTCGGATTGAGAAGCGATCCGCGGCCTCCAAACTATAGGAAAGCCCAAAGAATTCCCGCATCCCGCAGTAGCTGATATAGTGCCGATCGTAAATCTGAGCATCCACAATGCACAGGTTGTCCAACAGCACTTCAGAGAACACCTGCGGTGCTGCGATGCCTAAGAAACCTAGCAGGATGGCTTGTATGATGAAGGTCTTCAAAGAATTGTCTCCCCGTAGAAGGGCCTATTGAGTGCCAGACTCAATAGGCGCGGTGATCGGAGTGTCCATTTCATCCGGCCATTGTCAAACAAAGTCGTGCCTCGAGGCCAGCGCAAATTGCTGCTGGGAAAGCGACGAGCTGCCATCAACCCGCTCAACTCGAACACGAAAGTCGTACTGCTGGCCAGTTGATGGCTGTTCAGACCTCACCTGTTCAATGTTGTCGAGATCAGAATCAGAGGAAGCCACTTCAACCCAATCGCCGCCTTCGACGGGTCGGCGTTCGAGAAAGATGTCCAGATTCCCCGGGGAGTCGGCTACTGGTGTATCTTCGTTGATCATGGCGCGCAGCCATGCACACGTAATGACGACATCATCACCGGCGGAAGGTCTTTCCAAGTAGTACGTTTCACTTTCGTTGACGCCCAATTGGTCGTTGAGGAACTCGTTGCGATTGAGGACGGCGCGCTTCGTCGCTAGCATCCCATATCCACCCTGGTCGTCCCATCCTTCTTGAGGCGGGTACTGGGGCTCGGGGAGCAGCGCAAAGTCTGATGCGTTTACGAGGATCGCATGAATCTCGTTTGGAGTCAGGCTGGAGCGAGCGTCAAGCAGCAACGCCACCGTCCCAGAGACGTGTGGGGCAGCGAAACTCGTGCCGCTCTTGTTCGTAAAGTAGAAGACCTCCTCACAATTTATGCACGGCGGCGGATCGTAGTCGTCGCAAACATAATCCCACGTTGTCGTGTAAATATCGACGCCTGGGGCGCACAAATCGGGTTTGCGGCGATTGTCGTCAGTTGGTCCGGGTGACGTGAAATCCGCAATAACTGCCTGATCCCGACCGTCGGCATCAAGGTCCATGTCGTCGTAGGCGCCGACAGAAATGCAATTGAACGCGCCAGAAGGAGGAGAAAGTTCTGAAGCGGCTGGCGCGTTCCCACAGGAATGTACAAACGATGCTCCGGTCGTGCTGACAAGCCAGTCGACATATAACGCGCTTGGACTGTCCTGCGACGTATCGCTTCCCTCGTCGGGATCCCCAATCGCAACGAAACCTCTACTGTAGTTGATGACATGCGATTGTGGACCCTGCGCGTCGGCCACGGCCCAATAAAAGGCTGGAAGGGTCCTTGCCCAAGACTCGGTCTCGTACTGCCCCGAGCAGCCTTCGGGCGGGCAATAGCCGTCGAAAAAGAAGCAGCTCCCACCCTGTCCACCCGGGTTGCCGTATGCGACCTTTGCATTCACAGGCGTGGCCCCGTAGGCGATTCCGACAAGCCCATCGCCCTCGTTGCCGCAAGGATCAGCGTCCGGTTGGCAGAAGATCACGCCCGCCACCTGAGTACCGTGCCCCTGGTACACGCAGGAATTCCCAGGAAACCTGCAGTCGTCGTCATCAGTTGAGAAATCCCAATCATGGCCTGTTGTGGCCGCGGGGAGCCGAGGGTGATTATAGGCAATGCCGGAATCGACGATGGCGACTTTGACGTCTGCGCCGGTGTATGGCGTACCGCTGTTTGGGCAATGAACCTTGTCGGCCTTAATGTTCAACCGGCTCTTGTCCAGCATCGGCCCCATCATCATGTCGAAACTGACGCGCTTGATGGACGCCGTCTCCCGGATGGCTTCAAACGCTCTGCGGTCTGCGCGGATGGCCAGGAGCTTGCTGGACTCGCTCACGCGCCGGACGTTTTCGCCGAGCACCGACCGCAGACTCT
>JADZBE010000023.1 GCA_020852275.1 Phycisphaerales bacterium | reverse complement strand
GACCGACACCGCCAACTACGGCACGTACAACGCCGACGGCTGGAAGGACAACTCCAGCGCGCCGAGCTACGGCGCCTCCGCGCCGTCACGCAGCGATACCGTCCTGGTTACCACGTATGCTTACGACTCCGCGGGTCGGCAGACCTCGGTCACCGACCCGAAGGGCTACATCACGGCCTCCGTGTTTGACGACCTCAATCGTGTCACGCGCAAGGACGAGGACGACGGCGGCGCCGACGAGCGCCTCACGCTCTACACCTACAACGGCCTGGGAAGCCTCTCCACCATCACGGCCGACGTCTCCACCGATCAGGTCACGGGCTACATGTATGAGGACAGTCAGGACGCCCACTGGGTGTCCAAGATCAAATACCCCGCAACCGACACCGCCAACAGCAAGACGCTCGGTCAGCCTTCCGATGAGACCTACGACCGCATCACCTTCACCTACAACAAGGACGGGACGCTGGCCACGCGCACGGACCAGAACGGCACCGTGCTGACCTGGACCTACGACGCCCTGCGGCGCAAGACCGAGGAGGAAGTCACCACCGTCGGCAGCGCCACGGGTTACAACGTGGACAACGCCGTTCGCGCCGTTACCTGGACCTACACCTCTGACGGCCTGACCGAGTTCGTCACCACGCACTCGGACACCACGCCCGACACCTCCACCTGGACCGACGCCGTCAACCAGGTCAAATACACGTATGACGCCGCCAACCGCCTCCTCGAGGAGGAGCAGGAACCCGACGGCGCCGTGGACGGCTCGACGCTGAGCGTGCAGTACGCCTACGGGACGGACTATTCGACGGGCAACTACGCCCGCCTCAGCAAGATGACCTACCCCGACGCCAAGGTCCTCTGGAACGGCTACACGCACACCGATACGGCCAACACCTTCGAGGACACCATCAACGACACGTTCTCAAGGGTTGGGCAACTGGCGTTCGACAACTCCGGCGCTATCGGCAACATCATCGCTGAGTACAGTTTTAATGGACTGTCGCGTATGGTCCTGCGCAACCACGACGACGCCAACGGCTGGTACGGCAACGATACCAAGGTCGACCTCTACCACGGCACCTCCGGCGCCTACGCCGGGTTGGACCGCTTCGGGCGCGTCGTAGACATGAAGTTCGTCAACTACGCGGGCAGCGCCACCAACTTCGACCGCGCGACCTACACTCACGACCGCAACAGCAACCGCACGTCGCTGGACCGCCCGGTGACGCCCTCGCGCGGGCAGGTGTTTACGTATGACCGGCTCAACCGCCTCACCGAGGCCAGGACCGGCATCTTCAACTCCTCCAAGCAGCCGGCCACCGCTCCCGCGGCGCGCGAGGGCTGGACGCTCGACGACCTGGGCAACATCTCCGGCCTGGCGTACTACGGCACGTCGAACGTCATCCAGCACACCACCAACGCCACCAACGAGATCAGCTCGCTGGCCACGGCCAACCCCTCGGGCCAGCCCAAGGTGGTGTTCGACAACTTTAGCGCCGACACGCTCGACGACACCTGGTCCACGAGCAAGGGCACGGTCACCGTCACCGACGGCACCGATCCCGACAAGCTGAAAGTTTCGGCGCTGGACGGCACGACCAACACCTGCGTCGAAGTGATGAGCGACAACACCTTCGAGGACGGCTCGTTCGTGCTGAAGGTCAAGCTGCCCAGCGGCACGAGCACGGGCCGGGCGGGCTTTGTGTTCGGTCACGACGGCAGCAACACGTTCCACGCCGTCGTGCTACGCAAGAACGGCGGCACGGACACTCTCGAACTGGTGAAGGTCACCTCCGGCAGCGGCTGGGGATCCACGCTCGACTCGGCCAGCGCCACGGTTACGGCCGGCACGGAGTACACGATCCGCGGCTGGGTGCGGCAGAAGGCGGTGTATGCCGCGCTTGACGGACAGAACGCCGACTTCACCTACAACTCGACGACGTTCTTCGGCGCGGGCAAGGTCGGCTGCGTCGCCGATACCGCGTCCTCGACGTTCGACGACTTCACGTATCTGCGCGCCACGCCGCACGACCCCGGCGCGCCGGGGTGGAACACGACGGCGGCCGTCACGCTCGACACCGGCGCGGGGACGCTGACGGTGACGGGCAACACATATGGCGGCGCGGCGATCTCGCAGTGGGCCGGCGATGACGACTATGTGGCCCAGGCCGACATCAACCTCAACAGCGGCGCGCTGGCGCACCTCATCGTGCGCTACACCGACCCCGACAACTGGATGGCCGCGGAGATCCGCAGCAACGGCTCGGTGAAACTCATCAAATGCCTCGATGGCCGCGAGAGCAACGTCGCTTCCAACACCTACACCACGGCCGCGACCGTCACCGTGCGCATCAAAGCCTCCGGCACGACCTACACCATCTGGGTCGACGGCACGCAGAAGATCAGCACCACCGACGGCGACCTCGCCTGGGGCGCGGTCGCTTTGGGCGGCCGCAGTCCGAAGTTCTCCAACGTCAAAGTCGGCTACGACAACAATGCCGACGGCGACCTCGACGACGCCGGCGACGACCTCGTCCTCTCGGAGACCTTCGCCGCCACCGCGTATACGCTGAACGCCGATCATTCCGACGGCACCAACGACGCCTGGTGCCGCGCCGGAAACTTGATTGACGACGGCCAGATGCGGTATACTTATGATGCGTGGAACCGGCTGGTGAAGGTCACGCGCAAGCAGGACACGGATATCGTGATCCAGACCGCCGAATACGATGGGCTGGGACGCAGGGTCAGCAAGGTCGTCACCAAGTCCGGCGACCTCGACGGGACATATGCCTACTTCTACGATGGATGGAAGATCGTGGAGATACGCGACGGCTCGTCGAACGTCCTGCAACAGGTCTATCATGGGACCCAATACATCGACGAGATCGCGGCCATGCGGCTTGAGAAGGGCTACGCCGTGGTCTACCAGGACGCCAACTGGAACACCCTCGCCACCTGCGACCTCGCGGGCCGAGTGCTGGAGCGCGTCTTCACGACGCCCTACGGCTCGCCGATCATCGAGCCGGAAACCTTCTTCGGCGACTACGACGGCGACGGCGACGTGGACTCCACCGACGACGCCAGCCTCGGCTCCGGCGTCACGTGTTGGGGCGCTTCGCCTTCCGGCGCCTGCCGCGTGTTCGACTTCAACCAGGACGGGACCTTGAATGCGTCTGACGAGACCGTCATGACGGCGCTGGTGGCAGCGCCGTCCACGAATCGGAGGCATGAGAGTCGGACGTTGTCGCCGATCGGGGTCGAGTTCCTGCATCAAGGATTGCCGCTCGATTGTTCGATCGCTTCGTACGATAATCGCGCACGTGTTCATTGTCCGTCGCAATACCGTTTTGCACAACCAGACCCTGTCATGATCGAGCATGACTATGAATACACACGTAGCGCGCCACTTCAAAACACTGACCCCTATGGCTTGACCACAAACTCTGCAGATTGCGATGACTATTGTGGTGACTGGAAGGCTCAGAATTGCACGCCAGGCTCCCAAGGTAATGCCATCACCAATTGTTGCATGAGGGTTCGTGGCTGCAAATGTAAGTGCAGAAAGATTACATGCATGTGCGATGACCCAACCACCTGCCCGGGTATTTGCACGAAAGAGCATGAAGACGAGCGACTGCGGCAGATCAGATGCTTGACGGACGGATTCGATCCATGCGGCAGCCTGACATGTATGGACGATTATGCTGAAGATGAAGCCACCAGAGATTGTAAAGCATGGTCAGAGAGCTGGAGTTGCCTATTTAGAGGAGCATGTAAGAATTGGGCTGGGCCAGCAGGATTTAAGTGCTATGTGGCGTGTGTCAAAAACCAAGTATGTGCCGGGCACATTCCTGCGAGGCTGGTCAAGGATTCTTGCGCAAGAAAGTGTGGGGGTGTTGTTCCAAAGTGATTACGTGCAAACAACTGAAGATGGTCACCATCTTCCTGCTAATATTCGTCTATACATGCTTTGCGGTGTTTGCGGTCGCTTTGCTTGTCGTATCCAGCCAATCACCTTCAATACCCTTCACAATTGGCGGTGACCGCTGGCTTGGCGCCTCAAACAAGAGTGAACATGAATCATACGTTCAAGCTGCGATCGAGGATCACAACCTAGTTTTGTCTTTGTTTTGCGAAAGATCGATTGGCGGTTCTGGTATTGGTCTTTGGTTTCCAATCTGGCGGAACAGGAGAATTGTTCCCGGCATTGTCTACTTCGAAGTGGAGACCCGAGCATCTGTTCCTGCAACGAGGGAAATCGCGATTGGTCTCACAAGAGGACTCAAGATTGCGATCTGGATACCATTCCTTTTGGCATTCCTTCCACTGGTATTGACGTTTATTGCGCGGCATGTCATGAGAAGCGTCCAAGAAGCGAGGCAGCATCCCTGCTGTCGCTGTGGCTATGATCTGACTGGCAATGTTTCCGGCGTTTGCCCTGAATGTGGCGTTCCCTTGCTGGAGGAGTTCAAGAGCATGAAGCAGAACGCCACTGTGCGAAACAACTGGAAGAGGAATAGATGAATCCAAATACTGACCCTTCGAGGGGATAACGGTTGTGTTTGGGGTTCTTCACTCGACAGGCAGAACGCCGACTTCACGTACCACTCGACGACGTTCTTCGGCGCGGGCAAGGTCGGCTGCGCCAGCGACACGGCATCGACCTGCTTCGATGACTTCACGTACCTGCGCGCCACGCCGCACGACCCGGCCTGTCCGGGCTGGAACACGACCGCGGCCGTCACGCTCGACACGGGCGCGGGGACGCTGACGGTGACGGGCAACACCTATGGCGGCGCGGCGATCTCGCAGTGGGCCGGCGATGACGACTACGTGGCCCAGGCGGACATCAACCTCAATAGCGGGGCGCTGGCGCACCTGATCGTGCGCTATCTCGACCCGGACAACTGGATGGCCGCGGAGATCCGCAGCAACGGCTCGGTGAAACTCGTCAAGTGCCTCGATGGCCGCGAGACCAACGTCGCCTCCAACACCTACACCACCGCCGCGACCGTCACCGTCCGCATCAAAGCCTCCGGCTCGACCTACACGATCTGGGTGGACGGTACGCAGAAGATCAGCACCACCGACGGCGACCTCCCTTGGGGCACGGTCGCTTTGAGCGGCCGCAGCCCGAAGTTCTCCAACATCAAGGTGGGTTACGACAACAATGCCGACGGCGACCTCGACGACGCCGGCGACGACCTGGCCATCAGCGAAACCTTCGCTGGCACGGCCTACACGCTCAATAGCGATCATTCCGACGGCACGAACGACGCCTGGTGCCGCGCCGGAAACCTTGTAGACGACGGCCAGATGCGGTACACTTACGACGCGTGGAACCGGCTGGTCAAGGTGACCCGCAAGCAGGACACGGATATCGTGATCCAAACCGCGGAATACGATGGGTTGGGACGAAGAGTCAGCAAGGTCGTCACCAAGAGCGGCGACCTCGACGGGACATACGTGTATTACTACGCCGATACCCAGGCGGGTGGCTCAATGGGCGGCGCATCGCCCGGCGGCTGGTCCATCGTGGAAATCCGCGACGGCAGCGCCAACGTCCTCCAGCAGGTCTACCACGGCACGCAATACATCGACGAGATCGTGGCGATGAGACTGGAAAAGGGCTACGCAGTCGTGTACCAGGACGCCAACTGGAACACCCTCGCCACCTGCGACCTCGCGGGCCGAGTCCTCGAGCGCGTCTTCACGACGCCCTACGGCTCCCCGATCATCGAACCCGAAACCTTCTTCGGCGACTACGACGGCGACGGCGACGTGGACTCCACCGACGACGGCTTCCTCGGCAGCGGCCAGACCTGCTGGGGAAGCTCGCCGACTAGCGCCTGCCGCGTGTTCGATTTCAATTGCGACGGCACGTTGAACGCGTCCGACGAGACCACCATGACGGCGCTCGTGGCAGCGGCGTCGACGAATAAGAGGCATGAGAATCGGACCGTTTCCTCGATTGGGATGGCGTTTCTGCATCAAGGGCTGATTTGGGACCCTCCATGCCACCGATACTACAATCGGCTCCGCTGCCTCGGCGATTTACTCGAACGATTTGATCAGCGAGATCCACTGGGTCTTCAGCAGTCTCTGAACGCGTACATCCGTGTGAGAACGAATTGCATCAGCGGTTTGGACCCGTTCGGTAATCGCCAATGTGACTCTCCTTACGATCATTGCTGTACTGCAGGAGAACAGGAGTTTACAACGGAACTCATCGGTGCAAAGGACGCCGCGACTTGCCGACTCATGGCAAGAGCCGCAAGGAGAGCCGAGAAGACAACAGGACTTCCTAACCCCGGTGGAACAGGCCAAAGCAACGCGTTCTTACATTGCTATTGGGCTTGCATTACTGCATTGCGGATGGACCCCGAGCACGCACGCAAGTGTGTAAACGCGCATGAGGCGTGTAATGCTGGGCCCGACGACCAGGATGCACAGGATCTTCACAATGACCGATTGGGCATATCCTTTGCTACTCCCGGAGCGACAGATGCAACCTGCTACAGTAGTTGCTACAATGCTGTTGTTGCCGCGGGTAGCGCCAACTGCCCCCCGCCACCCATTCCAGCGAACCAAGCCCAGACCTGTTCAGGGGGTAAGCCCGGAACAGGCAACACTCCAAACTACGGAATAGACTGCTGTGATGATTGCGTATTCTAAATGAAGTTACAATGCGTGTCCCCTTGCAAAAGCAATCTCGGCGTCGGCTGCTATATGCAGTCGGGATGGCGGGTGTCCGTGTCGCTATTTCACTGGTTGTCTTGTACGCATCGTATGTGATCGCTACGTGGATACATTTTGGAGGTGGTGGCTTCCATCGCTCGTATGCTCATTGGAGCCAAACAATAATACTTATATTGGCACCCGCTTCAGGAGTTCTTTTCGCTGTTGGTTGGTTTCGAAGGCGCCGTGCTCTGAACAGAACAAGTAAGGACGAGTTCCGGTGCTTGTGCGGTTATGATTTGAGGGCGTCTCCCGATCGATGTCCGGAGTGCGGCGTCACGATCCAAGAGGTCAAAAGTGGGCGTAAAGACGCTAGTAAAGCAGGCTCTCTCCTAGCGTTCCTGATTGGTGTTATATGCGTTGGCCCTTCTCTGGCGATGATGGTAAGCGCGAACATATGCTACAGTGTTGCCGTCTATTCCGATGCTCTCAAAGAGTCTTTAGGTCAATTTAGGTTTTCGACGTTTCACAGCATGGCATGGAAGGAGGCGCGCGTACATGATCCAGACGGCAATATTAGACGATACATGGTCGACGACCTCCTGTCCCAGTACCGATTGGTTGGAAAAAGCAAGCAAGATGTCAGAATGTTGTTGGGAACTCCAGATGTTTGTATAGATTGCGATGTTTATCTTTTGGGGCTTGAGGCGGGGTTTGTTCGAGTCGATCAACAGTACTTGCAAGTTCATTATGATAACACGAACTTGGTTACGAGGATCACGCTCAAAGGTCATAACGATTGATGGAACCTCTGAATTAAAGCGAAATGCCTTGAAGGAGGGGAGGGGACGGAAATGGGGATGACTTGTCATCGGGCGATGAAAACGGTTCTCCCGCACTTCTGATGAAGGCGTGGTGGTAGAATAGGGCTGATGCGGGTCTATGGAGGGACCCGGTAACGCCCGCGGAAAGGAGTCCGCCATGGGAATCACATCGCTGCCGCCGGATTCGGAGGGGCTGGCCTGTGATGAAGTCAAGGTCACGCCCGGTCGGGTCACGATGATCCTGCACGCTACTCGACGCTTTGGCATCTGTCCGCTTTGCGGTCGGCCCTCCGACCGTGTTCATGGCCGATACAGCCGCACGCCGGTCGATCTGCCCTGGCAGGGAACGACCGTTCAATTGACGCTCCGCGTGCGTCGGTTCTTCTGCGAGACGACCGCCTGTCCTCAACGAATCTTCGCTGAGCGCATCCCCAACGTGACGGGGGTACATGCACGAAAGACGTGCCGCCTATCCGCGGCGCTGGAAGCCATCGCCTTCACCTGCGGTGGCGAAGGGGGTGCCCGCTTGGCCGCACGACCGGGGATGGCGACCAGCCCCGATACGTTGCTGCGGCGGATTCGAGGCGTCTCGCTGAATCGGGACTCAACACCGCGCGTCCTGGGCGTTGACGAGTGGGCAGTACGCCGACACGGGAACTACGGTACAATTCTGTGTGACCTGGAGCGGCGTCAGCCGGTGGACTTGCTGGAGGAGTGTTCGGCCAAGTCCTTCTCTACATGGCTCAGCCAGCACGCCGGGATCCAGATCATCAGCCGGGATCGTGCAGGCTGCTTCTCCCAGGGGGCCAGCGAGGGCGCCCCCGGAGCGACGCAGGTGGCCGATCGCTGGCATCTGCTGGACAACTTGCGCGACGCGCTCGTGCGGATGTTGGATCGGCGCCACGGTGACGTCCAAAAGGCGGCGCGTCTGGTGGCCTCGGCGGCATCCCCGCAGGCTTCGCCTCCGGAGAAGCGGTCCCCATCTCCTCGGCGGCATCGACCCTCTACAGCGGCCCAGCAACTCCGACAGGCGCGTCGATCCCGCCGGTTGGCGCGGTACGAGCAGGTACTCGAACTTCACCGCCAAGGGGTGTCCCAACGGACGATTGCCCGGCAAATTGGTCTGAACCGGGAGACGGTCGAACGTTACATTCGCGCCGACACGTTCCCCGAACGCGCCAGTCGCCAATATCGCAGCCGCATCGACCCGTACGCCGGCTACCTCCGGCAAAGATGGACCGAAGGCTGCCACAACGCCCGGCAACTCACGGGTGAGCTTCGCCCACGCGGATTCGACGGATCCTATCTTATGGTGCGGCGGTATGTGGCCCGCTGGCGCACCGATGTGTTAGAAACAACGGGATCTTCAGCCGGCTGCGCTGGAGCGCCACCGTGCGTGCGTACGCCATCATCGAAGCGGGTCGGGGCGATGCTGCTGAAGAGTAACAGGAGTCTTGAACCCCATGACGCGGTCTTGGTTCGCACACTTTGCGGACGATGTCCGCCTGTGGGAAAGGCGGCCCGCTTGGCCCGGGAGTTTGCCAGCCTCGTTCATCGACACCAACCGGAGGCCTTTGATCCTGGGCTGGAGCGTTCGCAGCAACCCGGCGTCCCGCGTGAGCTGCGAAGTTTCGGCGCCGTGGTCAAATCCGACTACGCCGCGGTCCGTGCGGCGCTGACCTTGCCGTGGAGCAATGGGCAAGTCGAGGGCCAGATCAACCGTCTCAAGCTGATCAAGCGGCAGATGTATGGCCGAGCCTGCTTCGCCAGCGCGTGTTGTACACCGGATGAAGGCTCTATCACCGGTCGGCGGCAACGGGATTCTGTAGCCGGTCACAGAATCCGACGTGGCGATGCCGACGTGGCAATGATGGCAACGATCCGTTTTCGACCGGCCGCTCACCCAGCTGGGCCACAAATCACCAAGTTTGCGGGAGAACCGTTTCGATCGGACCCCGAACGCCACGGCTACGAACCGAGAGCGCGGCCCGTCACGGCGGAATCGCCGTAAACCTTTGCGGGCAACGGGTTGGGGCGACCATGCGAAAGGGCCGCGATTCGGCGTGGGTGTAAACGAAAACGGGTCATCTCTTTCGAGAAAACCCGTTGATCTCCCCGAGTAGGACTCGAACCTACAACCTGCCGGTTAACAGCCGGACGCTCTACCATTGAGCTATCGGGGATCAGGCGGCTTGCCCGCTCTGGGATGTGGGACTTTACCCCGAAAGGGGGCAAGGTCAAGCTCGGGGCGCGGCTTGCTGCCGCGTTTTTGCCCCCGCGGGCCGTGGCATTCGGCACAGCGGTGCGGGAGCAAGGGCGGCCTTCGGCTCCGCCGTGCGGCAACGACGGCGGCATTGCGCTCTGTCATGCGGGAATGACGCGGCCTTCGGCAGGCGGCGTGGTTTTCGGCCGGGGCATGATTCTTGGTGGGGTGGCGTGATTTTCGGAACTGCCGCAGTCCGAAGTGCGATCCAGCCTTGAGCGCGATCCAGCCTTGAGCGCGATCCAGCCTTGGGCGCGGTTCAGCCTTGGGCGCGGTCCAGCCTTGGGCGCGATCCAGCCTTGGGCGCGGTTCAGCCTTGGGCGCGGTGCAGCCTTGGGCGCGGTTCAGCCTTGGGCGCGGTCCAGCCTTGGGCGCGGTTCAGCCTTGGGCGCGGTTCAGCCTTGGGCGCGGTTCAGCCTTGAGCGCGGTTCAGCCTTGAGCGCGGTCCAGCCTTGGGCGTGGTCCGGCACTCGCCGCAGTTCAGCCCTTGTCGCGTTCAAAGTGGTTCGATCTCGATGCGAGCGACGCCCGGATGGAACTCCATGCTCAGGATGCGGAACTCCCGCTCTCCGTTGGGCCAGGTGAAGCGGTTGGGCAGGCGAACTCCTTGGTCCATCAGCGCCCGGGCGGACGGGGCATCCGCGCCTTGAAGGCCCCACGAGCGCAGGCGGCGACTGCGATCGGACGCATCACCCATGCGTCCGAGGTAGGGTTGCGCCGCGGAGTCGATCAGGAACGCGGGCACGGGGAGCGCCCCCGCATGGACGGAGATGAGCTGCGCGTGCAGCGTGCTGCGGTCCTCGGCTACGCTCACGCTCAGCGCGGCGCTGATGACGGCGCGATCCTCCGATCGCATCAGCGTGACGCCCACGCGCAGGCCGTCCGCGTCAAACGACAGCGCGGGCTGCTGCAGCGCGGGCGGCCAATCCTTCAGTGCATCAGGCCAGATGCGCCCCATCGACGACATCAACTCGTTCATCTCCTCCTGCCGCAGCTCCAGCGTGAAGCGGCGCCCGCGAACCATCTGATCGCTGATGGAATCCACGAGTCGCGCGGCGTCCGCGCGTACGCCGGGCAGGACGGCCTCCTCCACCACGGCCGGGCGGTACCAGGCGGGAATGCGATGCAGCGCCAGCCACAGACCGAGCAAACTCGCCAGCAGCAGGCATGGCAGCGCGACCAGCGCGAGCTTCAGCAGGCGTCGTCGGTTGAGCCGCGGCGCGTGCGAATGCGCAGGCTCGCCGGTCGTCGCGTGCGAGGCCGTCGCGCGCGAAGTCGTCGCGTGCGAGGCGGTCACGATGCTCGGATCAGTGTGCATCACGGCTTCAACTTGCGGTCGTGAGTGGGACGGGCGTAGCGCTGCCGACAGGGTGGCAGCATGCCATGATCGGCAGGGCGCGGCGTATCGAAATCGACAGGGGGTGGCACGTCGAGCTTGCCAGCGGGTGGCTCAGTCTGGCGTACTCGCCAGGCCGTGGCGATTGGGGAAAACAGGCTCATGCGCGCGCGACACGGGTCCGCTGCTGCGGACCCGTGCCACCCAACCGCCGCATTGGATTCGTGCCACCCAACCGCCGCTCTAGATTCGTGCCACCCAACCGCCGCTTTGGATTCGTGCCACGCAACCGCTGCTCTAGATCCATGCCTCCCCGTATTCTCGTCCTGTGCCGATTGCGGTTGCCCTGAATCCTTGGGCGCTTGCTCGGGCGACCGCTCGCCAGCGCCTGTCGTCGCCGGCTTGCGCGGCTCGTCGGCGAGCCGGGTGATCTGCCCGGACATGACGCCGCTGTAACCGGCTCCGAACCAGGCGCCGCTGTAGAAGCCACGGTACACCATCACGCGCGCCGAGTAGCTCCCGATCAGCGGGATCGAGGCCTGGTCGAGCGTGATGACCGGCGTGTCGCCCGCCCAGACGACGCGCACGATCACGGGCACGGTGACGTCCTTGTCTCCGTATTGAATGCGCGCCTTGATCATCCATGAATCCTCCAGCACTTTGCTCGCTTCCTCGATGACGTAGCGCTCGACGATCGGCTCCGAGAGCGTGGCGTCCTCGCGGCCCATGCCCTTGCCGATCATGCGGAAGCTGCCGGTCAGGACGGCGCCGTTGAGCAAGTCGCGGAACTCATTCTCCAGCTCCGACTGGGTGCGAGGCTGGGAGGGTTGATCCAGCGGCGCGGCGGGCGAAGGCAGCGCGGCGGGCGAAGGCACGGCAGCGGGCGGCGGCGTTGCGGGCGGTGTCTGCGTCACTGGCGCGATGCCTCCGGATCCGAATGGGGAGGCTGCTAAGACCAGTGCCGCTGCGATGCTGGCGAACATGTATTGACTCCTTTATCAGACTGCTCGTGGCGCCGGTGGAAAGCTCGTTGATGCGAAACCGGGCGGCACGGTCTGGCGTACTCGCAAAGCCGTGGCGAGCGGGGCACGGCCACGGCCAACGGAGTACCGTTGACCGTGCCACCCGCCCGTGCTACCCGCGAATCGCCCGCGCGCATCTGCCACGTGCATCGCTCAACCGTGCGTCTCCCGCGCACATCGTCCACCCCGGCAGCGTTCAACGGCGCGCGTCAGGCAGACCTTCCTCCTGCGCCAACCGCTTCAGCGCCTCGCCGTCCAGCCTGCAAAACCGCCACGAATCCAACAGCTTCGCGCCCAGCTTCTCATAAAACTCGATCGCCGGGCGGTTCCAGTCCAGCACCGCCCATTCAAAGCGGCGGCAGCCTCGCTCGACGGCCAGGCGCGCCAAGTGCCGCAGCGCCCGCTCGCCGACGCCCTTGCGCCGAAAGGCCGGGCGAACGAAGAGGTCTTCGAGATAAAGCGTCGGCGCGCACTCGAACGTGGAAAACGTGTGGAAGAAGAGGGCGAATCCCACCGGCGCGCCATGCTCGAGAATCAGCACCTCCGCGCGCGGCGAAGGTCCGAACAGGTGCGCGTGCAGGCGTTGCTCATTCACGAAGCACGCATGTTGCAGCCGTTCGTATTCGGCCAGCTCACGGATGAGCGCGCCGATCAGCGGCACGTCGGGCGGCGTTGCGGGACGGATGCGGATCGAACCTGGCTGCGGTGTCATTGGCACTGCCCGGAGCGCCGCGGGCGTGCCGAGGGCGCTACGGCTTGGCGAGCGGCCAATCTCCGGCATGGTGCACCAACGACGCGAGATGCTGATGATCGTCGTCAGTCAACGGGATTTCAAGATGCCAGAAGCGCAGCTTCTTGTCGTCCCCGATGCGGACCCGGCATTCCCGACCGCTCGCCCAGCGGACCCAGAACATCGGCGGCCGGCCTCGCTCGTCGGCGGCGACGCGCGCGTCCGCAACGCCGGCGGGGAGACGCATGATCGCTGTGAAGCGCTCCACCTCCTTCGGATCGCCGATCCGGGGGTAAGGCGGGCCGGTCATCCCTTCGGCCAGAACCTCCAGGTGCGTGATCTCGTCGCCGTCGAAGGAAATCGTGAGCGGATCAGTCCGGTTGCAGGCGGCGCCGCTGAAGAGGACGGCCGCGAGCCAGAGTCCGGCTTGAATCCGGCGCGCCGGCTTGTGAGGCCAGGCTCGTGCATAGCAGTTTCCAGCGCCGGCGTGGTTCATGTTGAGGATATCGTCGCCGAGGGTGGCGACGGTTGACCCGTTCAATCGGAGCGGGGGCATCGGCAGCTTTCGCGCCCTGTCTTGCCGGAACGTGGTGAAGGGCGACGCCCGTCATTCCCGCGCAGGCGGGAATCCGGATCCGGCATCCCTGCAAAGGCGGGAATCCAGCCAGCAACGTGTGTGCCACTGCTCTGTGAGCAGTGGGCTGTAAGCCGTCATTCCTGCGAAGGCGGGAATCCAGCCGGTGGCTTGCCAGGAGGCACGATTCCAGCGGTTCTCCGGAGTCGTCTGGACCCCCGCCTTCGCGGGGGTGACGGACCCCGCGTCCGGATTCGGATTCCGCCGCGGGCCGTTACGGCGAGCTGAACTGCTTCTTGACCTCGTCCAGAACGGCCTGCGGGTCGACGCGGTCCTGAATCCGCTGCGCGACGTGCCGCCAGAGCACACGCCCGTCGCGGTCCACCAGGAAGGCCGCCGGGATCGCAATGTCCTCCCCGGTCGGGCTGCCTTTCTCATGCAGGAGCCCGTACTGCCGTATGACGGAGCGCTGCGAATCCGACAATATGGGGAAGGCAAGGCTGAACTTCTCGACGACCTCGCGGGACTCCCCGGGAGAATCCACGGACACGGCCACCACGGTTCCGCCCTTCGTTTCCAGTTCCCGTTGCACGGCTCCGAGCCCGCGGAGCTCTGAAATGCAGGTCAGTCACCAGTGCCCGCGATAGAAGACCAGCAGCGTCGGGCCTTTGGCGTACAGCGACGCCAGTTGCACGGGCTTTTCATTCTGGTCGGGCAGGGTGAAGTCGGTGAGGCGGTCCATGTCCGCCGCGGTTTCGGACGCCGGCAGCATCGCGCCCCAGATGAACATGTAAACGCCGGTGGCGACGAGCAGGGCGTTGATGCCGCCGACGATCCGCGTGCGCAGGCGAGCGTCGCGCTTCGCGCCGGCCGCACCGACCAGCAGCCCGCCGCCCATCAGGATGAACGCGACCAGACCCGTTGAGCGCAGAATCGGCACGTTGATCAGCAGCAGGTACGCGGGCACGGCCGCGAGCGTCAGCAGCAGCCCGAGGATGTACAGCGCCGACCGCTTCGGTGCCGCCGCCGCAACCTGGCTCGATGGATGGTCGCTCATCCGGCAACTCCCTTCACGCGCCGTCCGCGGCGCGCTTCCTCATGCGCCGCATCCGGCATGTTTCACCATGCCCCGTTTCCGGCGCGCTTCATCGGTCCGCGCTCTCTCCCGTCCGTCGATCGGCGTGCCGCGGCGGCGCGGGAAGGCGCATGTACGTCACCTGCGAAACTGCCACCATGCGTGCGGCCGCGTCGAACAGCTCGACGTGAACCGGGCAGAGCGTTCGCCCCAGCTTGATGACTTTCGCCTTGGCCGTCACTTCCGTCAAACAGGCTGCCAGGAAGCGGATGTTGAAATCCGTCGTGGTGAGCGGCTCGTCCGGTCCGGTCAGCGTGAGGATGGCGATGCACGCGCAGGAGTCGGCCACGGTGGCGAGCAGCCCGCCGTGATACGACTCAAAGATGCCGTCAAACCGCCGGTCATGCGGCACGACGACGCGGCAGGAGCCTCTTCCCAGTTCCTCCACGCGGAAGCCCAGCGCGTTAAAGACAGGAATTCGCCCCAGCCGCTCCAGCAACGTTTGCCGAAGCTTCGGATCCAACATGCGGACACTGTCGGCCCAAATGGGCGCATGGCAAGGGCCTCGGACACTTCCGCCAGGGCGACCGCATCCACCAACGGGGGGGCGTGCGCGTGCCACGGGTCCGCAGAAGCGGACCCGTGTTGGCGCACGGCAGCGCGCAAATTACCCCTCCGCCACGGTCAGGCGAGTACGCCAGACCGTGTTACCCGTCAGTCACGCCTTTTGCAGCGTCGCGCCCTGCGCATCGCACTGAGTGCTCAACCGCAGGACTTGCCGCCGAAGGCCGCCGCGCAGCGCTTGGCGCACTCCTCCGGCGAAACGTCTTCGACGTGCGTGGCGATGCTCCACTCATGCCCGAACGGGTCGCGCACCTTGCCGTAACGGTCGCCCCAGAACATGTCCGCCAACGGCATGGTCACCTCGCACCCGGCGGCGGACGCCTTCGCAAGGGCCGCGTCTGCGTCGTTGACGTACAGGTGCAGCGTTACGGGCGAACCGCCCAGCGACTTGGGGCTTTTGCACATCTGCGGGAACTCCTCGCACATCATGATGATCGAGTCGCCGATGCGCAGCTCCGCGTGCATCACGCTCTGCCCGTCCGGACCGGGCATGCGGAAGATCTCCTCTGCGCCGAACGCCTTCTTGTAAAAGTCGATCGCCTTCGCCGCACCGGAGACCACCAGATGCGCGCTGACGGTGTGAAACCCTTCCGGAATCGCTTTGACCCTGCCGGCCATACCCATCTCCTTCAGCCTGAAAAAACCTGGAACCCGGCGTCAACCGTAGACGCCGGCCGTTCTTCCGCCCCGTTCTCCAACCCGCGGCGCCCCAGCTTGGCGCTGCGAAGACGCAGGCCCGATTCGCGGCCGGGCGCGCCGCGGCCTTGCGGGCCTCATATCCTTACTCTATCCTAACAGCATACGGGGTCCACAGGGTGCAGGCAAGACCTCTGACGGATATTTACACAGAGTCCCTCCGGGGATGCTTCCGCCGAGGGCCCCCTATGCGGTCCGGCGAGTCGTCAGGACCGATGCGGTGCCTCCCAACGGCCCTGCCATGGACGTGGGTGACACCGAACTTGCCGGCGACCGGCCCGGATTTCGGGGCGCACCCGATCTCCATGGGCCAGAGCAGGGCCTAACCAAGATCCCATTTCCCGGAAACAGCGATCGACTCGTCCCTGTGTTCTCAAGCGGCAAGCAAGCTACGCCCACTCAGCGACAGAGAATGGAAGGGCGCCGCAGACAAGCTCAGGACGACAGCCTCCCTTGGTCACATGCTTGTGCACGTGGCAACATGCTCACGCTGGGTACAGCGAGAGCATGCCACCCCGGCGGCATGCCACCCTGGCGGCATGCCACCCTGGCGGCCTGTCACCCTGGCGGCCTGTCACCCTGGCGAGGTGTGAATGGCTCTTTGGGCCAGAGACGGCGACTGGACAATCCCCGCGTGGCGGCTAGGATGTCGCACCCGCGTGGGCGACCGACGTCGCACAGGGCGGGCGTGACGCGGATGTGGCGGAATTGGCAGACGCGCTGGTTTCAGGTACCAGTGGGGGCAACTCCATGGAGGTTCGAGTCCTCTCATCCGCATGGCTCGCCGCCCATTCGAGCCAGATCTCGGTTCGGCTCGCGGGCGGGCACAGCTCGCGGGCGTGCGTCCGCGACAACCCCCTCCTGACTGAGCCCCAGCCGTGACCGTTGAAGACTTGCGTCCGTGGCTCCAGTATCAGTTCTCGCGCAGCGGCGGTCCGGGCGGCCAGAACGTCAACAAACTCAGCACCCGCGTGACCCTGCTCTTCGACTTCGAGTCCTGTCCGTTGCTCCCGGATGAGGTGAAGGCGCGACTGCGACGCCGCATGGCCTCGCGGCTTGCCGCGGATGGCCGGCTCCGGGTTGTTGCCCAAAGCGAGCGAACGCAAGGCGGCAACCGCGAGATCGCAGCATTGCGCCTGCTGGAGTGGCTCGAAAAGGCAGCCGTCGCGCCCAGGCCGAGGCGCGCGACGCGTCCGACCGCAGCGTCAAGACGGCGGCGCATTCAAACGAAGAAGCAACGCTCGGAGAATATCCAGAGGCGGCGCCTTCCCGGCGGGGATTCGTGATTCGTTTTTCTGGAGGATTGCATCGTGGGGGCGCGGATCGAGCTTCTGCGAGTGGAGCGACCCCGCTTTCAGAACCCGAAGCGCAAGCGAGGGCGCAACGTCCGTGCGGCTCAAGCACCCACTTTGCCCTTGCTTGCGCCGCGAATTCTGAATGCCCTTGCTCGCGCCGCGGGTTCTGACGCCCAGAAGCGGCAACTCTCCCTTACGGTCGCAACTCGGATAAGCTGTACTGTCACGAGGCGCAACACCGGCAGTTCTCGCCGCCCAGCGGCGGGGTACTCTGTGCGATCGCGCTCGGCTGAAACGGTTGGAACGTAAGGAGGTTGGAACATGCGTGCGTTGAGAAAGAGCTGCATCGCCTTCCTGCCTGCGGCCATCGGGCTTACGGGTCTCCTCGGAAGTCGCCTGCCCATCGCGATGGCGCAGTCGGTCCCTGGCGCAACGGCGCCGTCGGCCTCTGGCGCAATGGAGCATCCGGCCCGCGGCGCCATGGATCGGCCCACCGCAGGCAACGAGTCTCCCACGGTGCAGCCTGCGAAGAAGCTCAAGGTTTGCCTCCTTCCCAAGAAGAAGGGGCTTCCGTACTTCACGACCTGCGCCAAGGGCGCGGAAGAGGCCGCGCGCGAGCTGGGGAACATCGAGCTGATCTACGACGGTCCGACCGACGGCTCGCCTGAAAAGGCCGCGTCGATGATCGAGCGGTGGACCCTGCAAGGGGTCGACGTCATCGCCGTGTCGCCGAATGATCCGAACGTGCTGGCGCCGGCGATGAAGAAGGCGCGGGAGAAGGGCGTGCACGTCATCACCTGGGACGCCGACGGGCTGCCCGATACGCGCGAGTTCATGGTCAACCAGGCCACCCCCAAGGACATCGGATACGCGCTGGTAGACGCCATGGTGGCCGATCTGGGCGGCGAGCAAGCATCCGGCGAGGTGGCGATCGTGACCGCCACCCTGACGGCCGCGAACCAGAACGAGTGGATCAAGCACATGACGGAGCGTCTGAAGGAGCACCCCAAGCTCACGCTCGTGGGAGTCAAGCCGTCCAACGAGGACCAGCGGCTCGCATTTCAGGTGACGAAAGATCTGATGAGCGCCTATCCCGACCTGCGGGGGGTATTCGGCATCAGCTCCGTCTCGTTTCCCGGCGCCGCAGAGGCCGTCAAGCAGGCGGGGAAAACTGGGAAAGTGCTGGTCACCGGCCTGGCGACTCCCAACGACATGAAGGCGTTTGTGCATGACGGCACGGTGCGCACGGTCGTCCTGTGGAACACGGTCGATCTCGGCTACCTGACGATCTACGCGGCGGAGGCGCTGGCGACAGGGAAGCTCAAGCCCGGTGCAACCTCGCTCAAGGCGGGCCGGCTGGGCGAGAAGAAGATCGAGGGCGATCAGATCCTGCTCGGCGACATCTTGCGCTTCACGAAGGAGAACATCGACAAGTTCGATTTCTAGGTCCGGTCGTACCCGCTCCTACTGAGCCGCGCCCGTCAGCAGTGCACGTGTGCCACTGCTCTGTGAGCAGTGCATGTGTGCCACTGCTCAGTGAGCAGTGCATGTGCGCTGCTACTCTGTGAGGGAGGGGTGCTTCAGAGGCAACAGGGGACAGGCAAGAGCCAACGGGCAATTGGGAACAGAACCGCGCCCGCAGGCGTTGCAAGGCCCCTCAATGGCGTGAGGGTTCTGATTACATTGCTTGCTGTTCGCTATTGGCTGTTTGCCATTCGCTATTCGCCATTCGCCATTCGCTATCACGCGCTCTCCCTCACTGGCGCTACGGGTTCTGATGTCGCTCTCATGTCCTCTCGCGCGTGCGGTTCCCTTGACGATGCGGTGCAGGTGTGCAGGATCGTTGCATGAGCCGGCGCCGACCTGAAAACACGAGACTCCTTCGACGTGAAATCGCCGTGGCGGGCTTGCTGCTGATCACCGTGGTCGCCGCGGGCATCCTCAGTCCGCGATTCCTCTCGCCCGGGACGCTGCGCGACCTGCTCGTGCAGAGCGCGCCCGCGCTGATTGTCGGGTCTGGGCTGACGCTGGTTATCGTGGCCGGCGAGATTGACATCAGCGTCGGTTCGCTGATGGGTTTTCTCGCGGCGGTCATGGGCATTCTCTCCTCGCCGCAGCGGATGAACTGGCCGATCGCCGCCGTAATCGCCGCGACGCTCGCTGCCGGCGCGGCCGTGGGACTTGTCAACGGGCTGCTCGTCGTGGTCGGGCGCGTGCCCTCGATTCTGGTGACGCTGGGCATGTTGACGCTGCTGCGAGGCGTAACGGAGGAATTGCTCGGCGGCGAGTGGATCACCGACCTTCCGCCGGGTTTGCGCGAGCTGGGCCGGGGCGACTGGATCGGCGTCCCCATCAGCGTATGGGTGGCGGGCGGGTGCCTCGCGTGCATGATGACTCTCGCTCACGGCACGCAGATGGGGCGGCGCGTGTACGCGGTGGGCGATCATGTTGACGCGGCGAGGCTGGCGGGTCTGCCGGTCGGCGCGGTGCGGATGATGACTTTTGCGCTGACGGGGGCGCTCGCAGGAATGGCCGCGCTGGTGTCGGTTCCGCAGCTCTCGGTGATCGAATCGGGATACGGCTCGGGATTCGAGCTGTTCGTGGTGACGGCCGTCGTCGTCGGGGGGACGTCCATCCGCGGAGGCACGGGCACGATCGCCGGCACGGCCCTCGCCGCGCTGCTCCTGGGCAGTGTGGGCACGGTGCTGATTCACCTCAAGCTCGGCGACGCGGCGACGTACTGGGAGCGCGCGGTGCAGGGCGTGTTCATCCTGGCGGCGGTGATGTGGGATCATGCACGTCTGCCCCGGCGCGCAGTCGGCGGCGCGGGCGGCGGCTTGCGCCGTGCGGATGTCGATCCGCAACGCCCGCCCGCGCGGGAGGCTGGCGCCTGATGCGTCCGCCCCGACGAATCCCGGCGGTCTCGCACCCGACCGCGCTGGCGGTCTTGCTGCTTGCCTTCCTGCTTGCGGCATGGCGGCTGGAGCCCGCGTTCGTCGCGGCCACGACGCAGCTCGAACTGGCCACCCAGGTCGTCGAGACGGCGCTGCTCTGCGTGCCCATGACGTTGATTCTGTTGATCGGCGGCATTGACCTGTCCGTCGGCTCGACGATGGCGCTTGCCGCCGTCGCGCTGGGCATGACGTTCGAGGCCACAGGCTCGGCCTGGTGGGGCGCGGGGGCGGCGCTGCTCGTCGGGTTGGGCGCGGGAGCGATCAACGGCGCATGCGTCGGCGCGCTGAGGATTCATCCGTTGATCGTGACGCTGGCGACCCTGTCGCTGTTTCGGGGCATCGCGGAAGGCATCAGCCTTGCGCGACCCATCTCCGGCTTCCCTGAGTCGTTCACCGGCGCTTCGCGTTCCACCTTGCTCGGCATCAATCTGCCGGGCTGGACGTTCATCGTTTTGTGGGTGGTTGCCTGGATCGTTCTGCGCGCCACGCCGACGGGTCGCCGCATCTACGCTGTCGGCGCGGGTGAAGAAGCCGCGAGGTTTTCCGGGTTGCCGGTCGCGCGCGTCAAGATGGCGCTGTACGCGTTCAGCGGCGCGTGTGCCGGACTCGCCGCGGCGATGTTCGTCGCGCGGCGCAACACGGCCAAGGCGGACATCGGGCTGGGCGTGGAGCTGGATGTCATTACGGCGGTCGTGCTCGGCGGGACGAGCGTGTTCGGGGGCCGCGGCGGACTGGGCGGGACGGTGCTGGGCTTGCTGCTGCTGCACGAGGTGCGCCAGTTCGTAAGCTGGCGATGGAACAACGACGAGCTTATCTTCATCGTCGTCGGCGCGCTGCTGATCGGTTCCATGCTGGCGCAGCGGCTCTGGGCGCCGAGGGGAGATCACGCGTGTTTGCAAAGCTCGACTCCTTAAAACGCCGCGCGGCGGCAGCGCTGAGACTCGCCTGCCTCTGCGGGGCCGTTCTTGCCGCGGGCGCAGTCACCTCCCGTGCGGCCCAACAGCAGCCGCACCCCACGAACCAGCAACCACCTGCCAGTAAGGAGCAGCCGCCGGCCCCGAAGGAACAACCACCGACCACGCCTGCCGACGAACTCAAGCCGCCGGCCGTTCTGCTCAAGCCCGCCGGCGTGAAGGAAGATCTCTGGGCGACGGTGGCGGCTTCGCTTCGCAAGCACTACCGCGTGGTGATTCTGCCCCCCGCCGCCGCAAAGCCCGCGCCGGACGCGAAACAGAATGGGCAGACGAAAAAGGCGCCACCGCCGCGGCCCAGCGAAACGCTGCTCAACACGCTGCGCTCGCGCAAGCTGACGAACTGCACGCTGCTGGCGATGGGCGACGACGCGCGAACGGCTGTCGAAGCCGCCGTCGCCGCGCCGGAGGTCATCAAAGCCCTCGTGCTTGTGGACCTCACTGGGCCGGAGGACGTTGCCGCGGAAGGCGAGAACGACACAGACTCGGCCTGGAAGGCGACGCTCTCGAAGCTGACCGCGCCCACGCTCGCCCTGTATCGCGCCGATCTCATGCTCGGCGTCGGCTCCGCGGGGCAATACCTCAAGGCCACCGGGTTGGATGCCGCCGAGCGCGTCCGCGTGCGCCGCGTGGACAGCGAGGCGCCGATCCTCAAGACCGCGGCGGCGCCGGTCGCCGCCAAGATAACAACCTTCCTCGACGACGTACGCGCCGGACGGGACATTGCGCCGGAAACGCGGCAGAAGACGGACTCCGGCCTGTCCTACATCGACCAGATCGTCGGCGAAGGCGCGTCGCCAAAGCCGGGTCAGACGGTGGCCGCGCGCTTTCGCTTCCGCACGCGCGACGGACGCGACGTGTCCCCTCCCGGCGCGATGAACATCAACTGGAGATTCCCGCTCGATCATGGGCTGACCGATGGCGTTTTCGAAGCCCTTTCGACGATGAAACCCGGCGGGCGTCGCAAGACGTTCATCCCGTCCAGGCTGCTGAAGCGATCGTCGCCCTCCGCGGATCGCCCCGCTCCCGACGCCGTCCTCGACGGGCAGGAGGACACGATGACCGTGGACATCTTCCTCGTCGCCGTGTCGGACGATCCGCCGCCTCCTCCCAAACCGAAGTGGAACGCGTCGCGGGAAAAGACCGTGGCCGACGGCGTGCGCACCGTCGAGTTGACGGAGGGAACAGGGCCTGCGGCGCAGGACGACTGGCTCGTTTCGTTCGCGGACAACCTCTGGTCCGCTTCGGGGCATCTGTCCCGTTACAAGTCGGTGGAGAATCCGGACCGCGGCGTTCTCAAGGATTTGGGCGACCCCGCGGTCAGCGCGGTGGCGGCGAAGTGCTGGCCCGCCGGCATCCGCGGCATGAAGGTCGGCGGCGAGCGGCTCATCATCGCGCCGGCTAAGGCGGCGTTCGGGAACACGATCCTGCCCAGCATGACGCCCGATGAGGATATCGTCTTTCACGTCAAGCTGCTGGAGGCCAAGCCCACGCCCGCCCCCCCGCACTTCCCGGTCGTGCCGGAGGACCGGCTCGTTTCGGTCAATCCCAAGCTCAAGGTGTACGACGTGAAGATCGGCGAAGGCCCCCCCCCCGCGGCGGACGGCGCCGTCGTCCTGCACTACGCCATGTGGCGCGACGGGGGCAAGCTGCTGGCCGACAGCACCATCATGCGCGATCGTCCCTTCGAGCAGCTCTTCAAGGCGCTCATGCCGGCGCTGAAACAGGCGCTGCCGGACATGAGAGTCGGCGGCGTCCGCGTCCTCCACGTGCAGGATCCGTTCGGTCCCGGCAAGCAGGGGCTCAAGCCCGGCGAATGGGTCGTGTATCAGGTGGAGCTGGTGGCGCTGATGACCGCGGGAGAGTTCGAGGCCAAGTCCAAACCCGCCGCCGGCAGCCCCCTTCAGATCGCGCCGGAAGTCGGGCAGAAGATCTTGACGGCGCCTTGAGGCGTGCCCCGTTGGAGCGACGGCTCAGCTAAGGCTTGTTTCCGGGAAGAGGTCTTCGGCCCAAGTCGAAGCGGCGGCCGGGATGGCTCATCCCGGCCGCCGCGCGTTCAACATCGGTTAACAGCCCGTGATGAAAGCCCGCGTTCGTCATTCCCGCGCAGGCGGCAACCCATCCGTCATTCCCCACAGGCGGGAACCCATCCGTCATTCCCCACAGGCGGGAACCCATCCGTCATTCCCGCGCAGGCGGGAATCCAGGAGTTGCCCTGTGCGGACTAGACCCCCGCCTGCGCGGGGGTGACGGTCCCCATGCTCGGTTTCGAGTTCCACCACGGACTGTTAATCGTTCAACGTCGGTTAATCGCTCACCGTCGGTCCAGCGCTCACCGTCGGGCTGCAAGGACCCGCGCCGCGTTTTCTACGGGCATGAGCCGCAGGTGACGGCGCTTCCGAACTTCGCTTCTTTCCCGCCGACGACGTAGATTCTGGGACCGGTGTACTGACCTCCCCCCTTGGAGACCGATTTCAGGATCAGCTTGCCCGACGTGCAGAACTGCTCGTAGCAGAGCAGCTCCCCGGCGTTGAGCGTCACCGGGCCTGTGGCGTTGACGCAGCCGTTGTCCTCGACAATGAACTGGCCGCCGTCCAGGTCGGTGATCTCCCACGGGCACGCCCCGGTTACGCCCGTCTCGACGTGAAACTCGGCCCCATTTTCCACTTGCCAGTACCCCGCGCTGGTGCCGGTCTTGGCGTCGGTCTTGAGCTTGAGGCAACTGTCGTCCGAAACAACATACGCGCGGTTGTCCAGTCCGACGTGGATCTCGGCCGAGCCGTGCATAAGCACGGTGCAGTCGCGGTCCGCCGGCCAGCCGGTGCACGAAGTGTTGCTCGACTGGAGCGTGAGATAGTCGCCGGTGCCGTCGTTTTCCAGGATTTTCGTATTCTGGAAATCGCGCATGGTGATCGTGCCGCCCTCGCCCTGGATGACGTGGCTGCCGTTGATCTTGAGCGTGGCATAATCCGAACCACCATTCTGACCCAGATACACGTCACCGTTAATCGTTGTCGTCTGGGCGTTGCCGTCGCCAAGCACTAGGACCGACTGACCCTTGATCGTCAGCGACCCGCGAGTCGCGCCGCTCACTGTGATCGTCAGCTTACCAGCTTCGGCGACCTGCTGATCGTCATCAATGACTGGCCACACGTTTCCTCCCGCAGGGTTGTAGGGGATAATCGCTTCGTAGCCTTCGTCGGGGCGCTGGCCACTAGTCCAGTTATTCTCTTCGAACCAATCGTCATCCACGTCGCCCTGCCATGTTGTTTGAGTGAGTTGTGCTAACGCCATTCCACTCACACATGTGACACATAGCAACGCCACAATCATGAACGTCAACAGACTCTTCATGTCTTCAACTCCTTCGGTGCATCTTATGGAGATGCGCCAGTAAATGCGTTCTGGAACTTTGCATAGTCGCCAAGGTCCAGATCGCCGTCGTAATCGATGTCCAAAAAACGATCTTCACAAAGCCTGTCTTTCCGCACAGACCCTGTCATAACTTGCGCAAACCGATTGTGGTCGCGCAGATCAACGTCGCCATCGAATTCACTATCGCCCGTACGAATACGACGAAGAAACAGCACGCCGCCGCGCCATTGACTGTTGGGCGGATCCTCAGACCAGTCCGCCGCGGCTTCCCCCCATTTGTTCACTGATCCGTTCGAATACCAGAAGTCGTTATCCGTCATGAGATAGCGCGCAATATCCTTGTCGCGGACATCCAGTATCCACGCCGGCCAACTGTTGGTGGAGAAGTCGAAAACCGGGACATAGACTCGCGGCCATTCATTCAGGCTCCCCCTACCTCCTCGTTCGAGAAGCTCTCGCGATTCTAAGCCTGTCCATAGCAGCAGCCGCGAGCTCGATGTCCAGACGACGAGGCCGGAGTTGGTCAGCTCCGGCGTCTGATTCTGGGTACCTGGTGATGGCAGTGTAAGCACCTTGTCCGCGAACCGGACCAAGACCTCAGATCTCCAAGGATTGTCGCAGAACTGAGCATAGGTCCAGGCAAAAGCATCAAGGTCATTCAGGCTCGGACCCACATTGCTCAGCTCGGCGTCGAAAGTCTGCTGATTTGCAGTCGAGCCGTCCCAAAGGAACAAATTCTCTTGCCTCGGGCATCGCGAGCTGACCTTGCGTGCCCAACAAACATGACCCAGATTATTGATACTCCATCCATTAGGCGCATTTGAATACTCCTCTACCAAGGTTTCGACGCCTTGGTCATAGAAAATCAGTTGCGTGACTGTTGCACGATGGACCCCGCGACCCCAAATCATTTGGCCCGAGTTATTGATCTGGGGAATCACATTGCGATCATCTCCGTTCGTGATCTGGGTGATGTACCCATTATCATAAACGAATACCTCAATGTGCCCATTTAAGTCTTGTCGCTGGCCAAATGCGATCTGGCCGCAATCATTGATGTCCGCATTGGTCGATCCGTAGTCGTTCTCCGCGATCTCTACGACCTCAAATCCCGGCGGCAGGTTGACCTGGGCCAACAGCGTTTTGGCTGTGAGAAGGCAGGCTACCACTGACCATCTGGAGATCATTGAATGCGTCCTTCCCGCGAACATTGCACGATCCAAGCTCTGGAACCGGACGAAGGGGATCGCGAATGCCGCTTCGTGGATCAGTCCGTTTCGACGCCCGCCCGGTAGGTCGCCTTCAACTCGGCGGCGCCCGCGCCGCCGGAGATGGTGACCGTGTCGCACGTGAGGTTCCGGTCGTTCTCGAACGCATCGAAGGTCACGCCGGCGTTGGTGACGCTCAGATCGTCGATCGTGTGACTGGCCTCGAGGACCGGAACCGCCGTGCTGGTGAAGTTGGCGTCGTCCGCCGAACTGCTGGGATAGCCGATGCCTCTGGAGAACCAGTTGCCGGTCACGTTCCAGTCATCGGTAGCTCCGTTGCCCGTCCACGTGTACGACGCGCGCATCCCCGGCGAGGCCACGAATGCAATCGCCGGACCGACCGCGACCGGACCAACCACAACCGGATCGACCACAACCGGATCGACCACAACCGGATCGACCGCGACCATCCCCTCCGTCGGCCCGGGCGCCGCCCCGGCCATCAACGCCGCGGCCGCCGCCACTGCCGCGACGCCACACAGCGTCGCGCCCCCCGCTCTCAATCCTACGAGTGTACCACGTTCCATGTTCGCACCTCCTTGAAAAAAAAGGGAAAGGAGAACCGGACCCGCCGCAGAGCAGGACCGGAAACACAGCGGGATGGCAAGCGAGAAGCGGGGAAGGGCTTCGGCGAATCAGCGCTGCCCGGGCGTACAGGCCGATCGAGCAGAAACGCGTCGTCAGCGAGAGACCGGCATCGAGGCAACGAGGCAACGAGGCAACGAGGCCGCAAGGCACAGCGGCGCAGAGACGCAGAGGCGCAGAGGCGCAGAGGCATTGTGGCAACGGATGCGGCGCACGTTACCCTCCTTACGATGTAGGATTATGACATAAACGAGTAGGAAAGTCAAGGGGGCCGTTGACCCGCGAGGAATCCTGAATCGCCCGGGGTTGGACTCCGATCATGTCGGAGAGCGGGTGGCGTGGTCAACCGTACTCCGTTGGCCATGGTTCTGCCCGGTTCGCCACGGTCAGGCGATTACGCCAGACCCTGCCACCCCGTGTCTCCTTACCGAGCTTCCATTCAGGCACAGCAGCATTGCGGGGTGCTCGCCGCAGGGTGGGCGGGTCTGTTCCGCAGGGAAATGGCGTTGGCAGGGGCCATCTCAATCCGGCTGCGAACGAATGGCTCGTCTGACCGATGTAGGAGGGGGCGCGCTTTCGGACTGCTTCGGAAGGGTGGACGCTCCTTCGGAAGGATGGACGATCCTTGCGCATTCTCATCGCCGACACGTACTACGGAGCATTCCTCGACGACTACCGGCGGCGTCACCCGGATGTGGCGCGCTGCGGATACGAGGAGCAGCACGCGCACCTCATGGCGCAGCATTTCGGCACCGGCGACGCGCCGGCCGCCGGGCTGCGCGCGCTGGGGTGCGAGGCGCGGACGGTGGTGCTCAACGCGGCTTCGCTTCAGCGTGCCTGGGCGCTGGAACACGGACTTGATCCCGACGAAGGCGCGGACCCGGGGCGTGTCCAATCATTCGGCGCCGAGCGCGGTCGATCCGCGTCCGCAACGCCTGTCAGCCCGTTGCAAATCTCCGAATCGCGTGGTTCGGCACAGGAATTCCCCGGGAGAACGCACGCCCCGGAGGTCCGTGCCACCTTTTCGCAGCAGCCTGCTATCCCGTCCGCAGCCCTCGACCCGCCCGCAACCGTCAACCCGCCCGCAACCGTCAACCCGCCCTCAATCCTCAACGCGCCCTCAATCCTCAACCCGTCCGCGTCCCCTGCGCGAAAGTCCCGGTGGTCGCCGTTGATCTTCCTTGAGCAGGTTCGGCAATTTCGGCCTGACGTGGTGTACGTCCAGGAACTCTCCATCGCGCGCGACGAGGTCTGGCGGCGGGTGAAGGAGCACACGCGGCTGCTGGTGGGTCAGGTCGCCTGTTCCCTGCCCGCGGCGCGCACCTTCGCGCACCACGACCTGATTCTGTCCTCCTGGCCGCCGATCGTGAGCCACTTCCGCGAACTTGGGAAGGCGGCCGCGCACCTTCGGCTGGCGTTCGATCTTGCGGTGCTGCCGGCGCTGGGAGAATCGCAGCGCCGGGACGGCGTCGTTTTCGTCGGGGGCCTGTCGCCGGTGCATGGAGAGCGGATGCGCCTGCTGGAGGCGTTGTGCCGGGCGGTTCCCATGCGGGTCTTCGGTTACGGCGCGGAGACGCTGCCCGCGGATTCGGCGATTCGCGCGTGCCACGGGGGGGAGCGCTGGGGCATCGAGATGTATCGCGCGCTCGCCGCCGCGAAGGTGGCGGTCAACTGCCACGGCGCGATCGAGGTCGCGGGGCACGACCCGCTGCGCTACGCGAACAACTGTCGGCTGTTCGAGGCCACCGGCGTGGCAGCGGCGCTGGTCACGGATGATAAGGAGAATCTCGGCGAGATGTTCGAACCCGGCGTCGAGGTGGCGACGTATCGCAGCGCCGGGGAATGCGTCGAGGTGATCGCGGAGCTGCTTCGCCGCGAGGATCGACGCGCGGCGATGGCGGCGGCCGGTCAGAGGCGAACGCTGGGCGAACATACCTACAGGCGCAGAATGAAGGACGTGCTGGCGTTGCTGGGGGACGCGCTGCGATGCGGTCCCGTGGAAGCCGCGAGCGTTGCTGTTTGAGCCGCGACCGTAAGGGAGCGAACCCTGCTGCCCAAGCTGCGGGTGACCCGCATCCATTCGTCGCCGCCTGGGGCGCGTTGAATCGCGCTTCCTTACGGGCGCGGCTCTGACGGGCGCGGCTCCTGCCGGCGGGTCCGGCGTCCGCATACCGCAAGATCTGCTCCATTCCATCGGACGAAGTTCCGATATACCTGCGATGGCTGAGCAGGTTGAAACCCGACAGAGCGACGGCGGCGCGGCGATCTCGCGCTCGCGGCAGGTCATTCTCGGTCTGCAATGCCGGGCCACGGTGTTCGTGGTCGCGGTGGCGCTGACGGTTTCGCTTGGTGCGTCTCTCTTCCTGTTCAGCGCCTCCACGAACCTCTTCGAGTCCCAGCACGCGGAGGAAACGCTGCGCCTTGCTGAGACGGCGGCGCTGGCGGCCGCGCCGCTGATGCTGAAGGACGATCGGGCGAACCTCAAGGAGCTGGCGCGCGAATTGACGACGCGCGATCCCGTGCTGTGCGTGCGCTTTTTCGGGCGCGACGGCGAGGCGCTGGTCACTCACAACCGCGCGGGGCAATGGCTGCCGGACGTGTCCATCGCGTGGCAGCTCGGCGCGGGCGATCTGCCCATGGGCGTGTCGCAGTATTATCCGGCGCAGCGCGATCATCCCGCGTTCACCGGCGTGGTGTACCCCGTGCGGGATCTTGCCGGCGTCGTCGGGGGCGCGGGCGCCGCGGAGCGACCCGGCGTGCTGGGCTATCTGCACCTGTCCACGTCGGTCGAATCGTGGCACCTGTGGTCCGCGCAGACGCTGAACTTCCTCGTCGGCGTGGGGATCATCGTGCTGCTGCTGGGCATCCCGCTGAGCTTTCTCGTCGTGCGGCGCATGGTGCGTCCGATCAACGAACTTTGCGAGGCCATGTCCGCGTTTTCCAGCGGATACCTCGACGTGCGCAGTCGCGTAGAGCGCCGCGACGAGATCGGCAAGCTGGCAGGCACCTTCAATCTCATGGCCGATCAGCATCAGCGGGCGCACGAAAGCCTGATGAAGCTCAACAACGAGCTGGAGAAGCGCGTGGCGCGGCGCACGCGGCTGCTGCGGCACCTGGCGACGCGCGACTCGCTGACGGGGTTGTACAACCGCCGTTACTTCGACGAGATGCTCAAGCGGCGCTTCGCCGAGGCGGAGCGCTACGGGCACATGCTGGCGTGCGTGATGATCGACGTGGACGACTTCAAGACGGTCAACGACCGCTTCGGACACGCCGAGGGCGACCGGCGGCTGACGATGCTGGCGGGCGCGCTGCGCCGGCAGATGCGCGTCAGCGACGTCGGCGCGCGGTTCGGTGGCGATGAGTTCGTGATCCTGCTGCCACACACCGACCGGGAGCAGGCGCGCACGCTCGCTCGTCGCGTGATCGAGGAGTTCGCCGAGTTGCAGGCGAAGGCGGATGTCGTCGAGCCGACGACGCTGAGCTTGGGTTTGACCGACACCGTGGGGCTGGCGCCGCGCGAAGCACCCCGCCTGCTTCATGCCGCCGACCAAGCCCTGTACGCCGCCAAACGGGGCGGCAAGAACTGCGTCTGGGCCACGCCGGGCGCCCCGTCGTTGCAGCAGGCGTAACGGTCCGTGCTGAGCGGCGACGCTCGTCATTCCCGCGCTGGCGGGAATCCAACTTCGCCGTTCCCGCGCAGGCGGGAATCCAGCTCCGCCGTTCCCGCGATGGTGGAAATCCATCTGATTGCCGCTGACGAGGCGCGAATCCCGCGGTCTTCCGGGGCGCTCTGGACCCCCGCCTGCGCGGCGGTGACGGGCGGCATGTCCAGTCCGCAGTTCCACCCCGAACCCTGACCACTGAACCCTGAACCCTGAACCCTGAACCCTGGGTGACGGGCCCCACGTCCGGTTTCGAGTTCGACCACGGGCGGATAAGTCCGATCCTGTCCCTTCCTTCACCTTTCCCGGCCGCCGACATTCACGACCTGGCGTATCCCACTCCTCGCATAATCCCGCCTCTCGAACGAATTACAGAACGCGACAGCCTTTGTAATCGCCGTCGATCGTTGAAGAGGGTACAAATGTCAGGCGGAAGTCGCCGTCGCGCCTGCGGGGGCGACGCGCTGGCTTCCTGCGCGGGTGGACGAACGTCATGCTCAAAGCAATCGGTGAATACGTCGGCGGGAAGGTGCTGACCGCGGTGCTCTTCGTCACGAGCGCGGCCGGGATCATCTGGTTCTACAAGCATCCCGAGCAGTGGGACCGGCTTTGGAGCGTGGTGGGGCACGTGGGCGCGTGGGTGGGGATCGCGATGGCGCTGCCGTGGGCGCTGATCTTCGTCCCGAGATGGCTGGTGGCGCGGGATTCGAACGCGGCGGCGGTGGGGGCGCTGGGGCTTTACTCGGCGCTGGATGTGTCCGCGGCGCTGCTCCTGGGCGGGGTGAGCGGGCATGGCACGCTGACGTGGATGGTCTTCATCCTTGGATTCCTCGCGGCAGCGGTTTATAATTTCGTGGTTTGCGATTATCTGGTTACGCGGCTGGAAGACGGGACGGGGTGAGGACACTGCTCACAGAGCAGTGACTCGCTGCACCCGGTACCCGGTACTCCTTGCTTTGCGACGGGGAGAGGTGGAAGCACTGCTCACAGAGCAGTGGCACATCGTACGCTGATCCGCATCATGCTATCGCTCCAGAAGGGAACTCGAATCAGCAACTTCCTGCTCGTCGAGCGGATCGGGGCCGGCGCGTTCGGGGAGGTCTGGACCGCGCGGCACCACGTGTTTGATCAGACGGTGGCGATCAAGGTCCCCACGCACCCGGACTTCGTGCGCAACCTCCAGCGCGAGGGCGTGGTCATTCACGGGTTGCAGCACCCCAACATTGTCCGCGCCATCGACCTCGATCCGTATGCCGACCCGCCGTATCTCATCATGGAGTACGTCGCCGGGCCTTCGCTGCGGCGGGCGATTGAGCATTGCGGCCCGTCGTTCCCCGTGCCGGCGGCGATCACGATTCTGCGCGGCGTGCTCAGCGCGCTGACCGCGGCGCACGCGCATGGCGTCATTCACCGCGACCTCAAACCGGAGAACATCTTGCTGGCGCATCCGCTGGATCAGCTCGCGTCGATCCGTGAGGGCGCGGTGAAGGTGACGGACTTCGGGCTGGGGCGCGCCGGCGCGCTGACGACCGACTCCATGCTGCAAAGCGGCAGCCTGCAGACGGAGGATGGGCGCGGCATCAGCGGGACGCTGGCGTACATGTCGCCGGAGCAGCGCGAGGGGCAGCCGCTGGACGCGCGCAGCGACCTGTACGCCTGCGGCATTTTGTTGTTTGAGATGCTCACCGGCGAGCGTCCACAAGGCACGGAGGTTCCCAGCCTGCTGCGGCCGGGGCTTCCGCTCGCGCTGGATGAGGTGTTCCGCCGCGCGTACACGCGACTGGAGCGGCGCTATTCCGCCTCCCTGCAGATGTACGAAGCGCTGGGCGCGCTGCGATATGACGGACGGGCGGCGCCCGCGGTCTTGCCGGGCCGCAGCCGCGAGGCAATGGCGCCGCCGGGCGCGTCCTGCGGCGACCTGGACACGGCGCGGGGGCTTGCCGGAAGGGGCGCGGCCGCGACGCATTGCGACCGATGTCAAGGCACGGTGGCGGGCGACGATCAGTTCTGCATCCACTGCGGGGCGCAGCTTGCGAGCGTGATTCCGCGATGTGGCGAATGCGGGGGATATGTGCAAGCGTCAGATCGGTTCTGCATTTTCTGCGGAACCCGGCTGCAGTTGATGGCGTAATTCGGCGGAGCGCCGACGGTAGGGGAACGAGGCGGCGGAGTCGGTCGGAACTTGATGGGCTCGTCGAAACGGGATTCACGTTGCACGCTGCGCGATGGACGCTGCACGATGCACGATCAACGAGTGAGCCATGCTTGCGGAAGCGGTAGTGTCGGCGGTTGTGGTGCTGCTGGGCGTCGGCGCGACGGTGTACGTGGTGCTGTGGGCGTTGTGGGAGGGGCTGTGCGCGCTGGGACGGGGCGTCAGTTGGCTGGTGGACGCCGATGAGCGCCGGGGCGCTGATTCCTCCCGCGGCGCCGTGCCGCAGCATGGACTCATCTGTCGAAATCCGTCCTGCGGTCACACGGAGTCGCGGGCGGCGCGGTTCTGCCCGAAGTGCGGGACGAGGATGCAGTGAATGGCGAATAGCGAACAGCGAATAGCGAATTTCACATGAACCGGTTCGGCAGAACGCCAGTGCACGTTACGAAAGCTTTCCCCATTCGCCATTCACCATTCGCCATTCGCAGTTTATCATCGACTTCCCATGTCCAACTCCGAACAAGCTTTTCAGCGTGAAACCACTTTCCTCTCCGGCGCGCTCGCCAACTTCGAGTCCGCCAAGGGAAAGGCCTTTCGCGGGAAATTCTGGCGCCTGTCGCACCACGACGAGGAGGACCGGTTGCGCGCGATGCTGGCGCGACATGGCCGGCCCGATCGCGCCGCGCTGAAGGCGCTGCCGTGCAACCGGCGCGTCATCCTGCGCGGGTTCGAGCGGCGGTTCATCTTCGGCAGGCGGGCGACGGGCGTGGCCATTGCGTCGGTGCTGTCTCCCATGGAGCACTTCGCGGCCGATAACGCGGGGGACGCGCCGGCGATCGGGCTGGGAGAGCTGGCGGATCACGTGAGGCGGCTCGTCGGAGACGCGAAAACCCCGCATGTGGTCGGCGTGTGCAGCCCGACGGGCTTTACTCGCGAGGTCCACAATAGCGGTCTGGACTTTCCGAATGTCACCTTGGTGCTCGTCGAGCCGGACGCCGCCGGCGGATGGAAGGTATCCTCGCCGGCGGGCGCGGTGGATGCGCGCGTGCTGGCGATCTTTGACCCGGAGGGCGCGCGGCAGAAGATCGACCGCGCCAAGCGCGTCGTCGAGGAGGCCAGCGCCGACCTGCTGATGGGCAGCCTCTCGCTGGATCAGGTCGTCGAGCGCACGGGGCTGCCCGAGGCGACGGCGCGGGCGGCGCTGGAAGAGGTCGTCAAATCCGACCCGGAGTTGAAGTTGGCGCGAAAAGACGGAACATTCCTGTTGTACCGGGGCGCGGCCGCAATGCCGGGGGATAAATCGACCGTGAGCATGATCGAGCGCATCAAGCAGATGTTCTCCCGCGAGGGCGACGACAAGCAGAAGATCAATCTGCTGGCCGAGCGCCGCGCCGCGCTCACCCAGCGCCGTGACCGCATCTACGACGACATCGCCAAGCTGGAAAAGAAGGAAGACGAGCTGATGGAGCAGGGTCGCGCGGCCGGCTCGGCGCTGACGCAGCGCCGCATCGCCGCGCAGGTCGCGCAGCTCCGCAAGGACATCCTCCGCGTCAACACGTCGCTGGGGATGCTCAATCAGCAGATCAACATCATCAGCACGGACATCCACAACCTCACGCTCATCCAGCAGGGGCAGATCGCCAAGCTGCCGGATTCGCAGGAACTGACGGAGCACGCCGTCGCGGCAGAGGAGATGCTCGAGACGCTCAAGGCGGACGCGGACCTGGTCACGTCGCTGGCGGCGGGCATGAGTGACGCCGTGATGAGCGACGAGGAGCAGGACATCCTCAAGGAGTTTCAGGAGGCGTCGTCCTCGCGCGCGGGCAGCCGTGCGGGGACGGCTGCCGGAGATTCAGCCCAACGTGCGGCGCCGCGCGCGCCCGAGCGCGAGCCCGCGCCGCCGATCGCGCCGCGCAAAGAACCCGCTCCGCCGCAGCGCGAATCCTCCATGCCCGCGCCGCCGGAGCCGCGAGCGCCGGCGCGTCCGGAGTCGAATCCCAAGTCGCGCAATCCGGAGGCGGGCTGAACCTCGCAGAGGATTGATCCGCAGAGGACGCAAATGAATATCCGCAGAGGACGCAGATGAACGCAGAGAAAGACGAGTTGAGGGGAATTCCGGCTGGTCGAGACAATGACCTCTGTGTTTCTCTGCGTCCTCTGCGGATCATTCTTTTCCTCTGTGATCGCTGCACCCTCTGGGCTTCAAGAATGCGCTTCCTCACGGTCGCGGCTCTGATTTCGACGTTTCGACGATTCGACTTTGCACGTTTCGACTTTCGACGTTTCATCTTTCGACTTTCCGCGTTCCGGCATCTGGCTGACGGCCAGGAGCTAGCAGCTAGCAGCTTCTTATGACCTTCTTCGACTACCTCACCCAGCGCAAGAAGTCCGTCTCCGAGATGAACCGCTCGGAGCTGCGGCGGCAGGAGCTTCTGCTCGAAAAAGACCGCAAGCAGATGCTCGACAAGGTGCTGAAGCTGTCCAAGGACAAGCAGGGCCTGTTCGAGCGCGGGGCGAAGGAGAAAACGCCCGAGGCGCGGCAGATGCTGGCGCAGGAGTTCGAGCTGCGCACCACGGAGCAGCTCATGCTCCAGCGGCAGCTCAACATCCGCACCAAGGAGCTGCTCACCGTCTCGCGCCTGCGGATGCTCCGCGAAAACGCCGACCGCATGAAAGGCGGCAGCAAACTGGGCCTGATCGGCGCCAAGGACATGATGCGCCTTGGCAAGCTCATCGAGGCCGACTCGGTCAAGGTCGAGATGTACCAGGAGCGGCTGGACGAAATCCTCTCGCTGGGACGCGAGGCGGATGAGCACGCCGCAACCCACAACGATGCGGGCCGCGCGGTGATGGACATCTGGGACAAGCTCGACCGCGGCGAGATCGCGGACGAAGCGGCGGGTTTCGACGAAGCCGACCGCCGCGTCCGCGAGCGCCAGCAGGCGGCGGAGTGAAAGGGAAAGTCGAAACGTCGAAACGTCGAAGGTCGAAACAGCGAAGCGTCGAAAGCCGAAATCAGAGCCGCGACCGTGAGGGAGCGAACCCGCCATGCCTGGAAGCGGGTTATCACTGCGAAGGCGCGATGGTAGCTGGGCGAAGAGTTTCATCCGCATATGAGCCAGATTTCGCACGTGAATTCAGATCAGCATCAGCGGAGGTCGGCATCGACGCTCCCCCGCAATCCTCTTCGCATTCATCTGCGCAATCTGCGGATAACCCATCTTGGCTCCGATTCCGCGGAGGTCTCGAAGCCATGAGTCGCTCCTCGACGCTGCGCCGCAGTGTGCACAACCGCTGGATTGCCGGAGTCTGCGGCGGGATTGGGGAGTTTCTGGGCATCGATCCGACGGTGCTCCGCGTGGTGTATGTGCTGCTTTCCGTGATCTCGAAGGGTTTTCCCGGGATCATCGTATATATCATCCTGTGGGCGGTGATTCCGAAGCGGGAGTATTATTAGGAAGCTGCCAGCTACTGGCTACTAGCCATTAGCCAGAAGGGAACTCGGCATGGCCGGTAGCCGGCAGCTAGCAGCCAACAGCTTCTCATGGGTCTATTCAAATCATCCGAAGAGCGTCGCATCGAGCGTGACATCCGCATCCGCCAGGGCATCCGGCGGATCGAGAAGTCCATCCGCGAGCAGGCCCGGTTCCAGGACGAGTTCATCAAGAACGCGCACCAGGCCCGCAAGATCGGCGACAGCGCGCAATACCTCTTCATCCGCAACTCGCTGAAGAAGACCGCCACGATCCGCAAGATGCTCGAGCGCCAGCTCCTCTCGGTGAAGAACGCCCTGCTCATCAAGCGGCAGGCCGAGGCGTCCGCGGACTTCGCTTCGTCCATGTCCCTCATGGCGCGGGAGATCGGACGGCTCTTCGGCGAGACGGACCTGGTCAAGACGCAGGCCGATTGGGAGAAGGCCATGGTCCAGTCGCAGACGATGGAGGAGCGGATGAACGTCTTCCTCGACACGGTGGAGGACGTGGCCGGTCAGGACGTGGAGCTGTCCGCCGCGGCGTCGGAGGCGATCAGCGACGAGGAACTGGACCGGCTGATCGACGCGGAGGCGCAGGCGGAGCACAGCCAGGAAGTAGCGCGCTTGAGCGGTCTCCGCGCGGAGCTGGCCGCGCTGAAGCAGGAGGGAGAAAAAAAGCGGGAGTAGAAGCCGCCCGCCCCGCGCCGGGCTGCGCATGGGGGAAGGAAGGGATCCAGGCGACGTGGCGATCGGCGAAGTCGCCGAGATTGACCGACGCAATGCGGCGTAAAGCAGAGGGTGCGATCGGTGGCTCGTCGCCTGCGGAGTGGCTTGAATTCGCTCATCGCGCGGAGGAGGAGGAGAGGTTGCAATGTCATCCGACAAATGTACAGCGATGGTACTTGTGAGTGCGTTGGTTGTTTGGGGAGAGCCAGTCCGGCATCTTCACGGGTCCGGCAGTCCGGCGGATTGTGCGGTCCCCCCGGTAGCCCTTGCATCGGTCGGCGTGGCCGGCGAGGAGATCATATACGACAGTCTTTGCATCACAGACCAGCAAAGATACACCGGCGGATTTGATGACTGGTGCGGCGGTCGTGGCATCTATGGCCGGGATCAGAGCTACGAGGCTGGCGACGATTTCGTGATCGAGAGCGCGTGCACCATCACGTCCGTCACCGTGAGCTATATCGTTCCTGGGATTGCCGGCGATCCCGAGGCGGTCTGTGTGGCGTTTTATGAGCTTCTCGAAGGGGGGCGCCCGGAAGAGGCGCCTGCCTGGTCCGCCAGCACCGCGGATTTCGAGGTGCACCGTTTTTCGGACACGCTTTTTGGTCTGCTCGGCAAGACCATCACCGCCCGTATCGCCTGCCCGCTTCGGGCATCTCGTTGGGTCGTAGTCATGCAGCCGATCGGCGACGACTGGGGTTATGCTCTAAGCTCGCCCGCCAGGCCGCCCTGTGGCGGTGATGCCGCGGTCAGCGGCTGGGTGCGCCGGAGCGATGAATCGCCCTGCTGCCCCTACGATTGTGATTCTGACTGTATCGAGGATTGGACGCGCACCGACGAGCTTGACGGGGGGCAATGGAGCACCCTGGCGATGCGTGTTGCTACGAGCGGTTGCACCGAACCGCAGGGCGCGTGCTGCTTCGATGATGGCCGGTGCGAATTCCTCGGCGAGCCTGCGTGCACCGGCGAGGGAGGAGTGTTCCAGGGCGACGGAACGGTCTGCAACGTTCAATGCCTTTGTCCGGTGCTCAAGCGTCTTTCCGCCAAGTGCAAGGATCGCAACCGAATTCGCGCCGCGGTGCGGTTCATCGGAACGGTTGCCGACGGAAAGACCATCAGCATCAGCATCGACGGGGAGGCGTTTTCCGTTCTGGTGGAGGACGGCAGGGGCACGCTCCGCACGCGCAGCACGTTGGGACCGCACACCGTCGCTCTGGCCGATCCGGATTGCGGCGAATCGGTCGAGGTCGAATGCCTGCCATAAGCATGTGAAGGAACGCTGCCCGCAACGAAGTCAGCGCCGGTCGTGATGTCAGGCGTGGGAGGTTTGCGCCGAGGCACACCTGATGCGGCGGCAGCGAGTTGTCTTCCTCGACACGGTGGAGGACGTGGCTGGTCAGGACGTGGAACGGTCCGCCGCGGCGTCGGAGGCGATCAGCGACGAGGAGCTGGACCGGCTCATCGACGCGGAGGCGCAGGCGGAGCACAGCCAGGAGGTAGCGCGCTTGAGCGGTCTCCGCGCGGAGCTGGCCGCGCTGAAGCAGGAGGGGGAGCAGAAGCGGGAATAGGATTTGCTTGCCGGGCAGGCAAACGGATATGATGGCGAACTGAGATTCGACCTGCGCGATCATCGGGCGCCGGGGAAATGCGCTCGAAGCCGCGCCCGGAGCTTAGCGTCATGATCCATCGTCTCGCGCCATTGGCACTATCCAGTTTCACCGTCGCCCTGGCCGGCATGGCCGTCGGCCTGTTTTCGTCGCCTCTTTCCGCTCAGGATTCACCGAAACCAGCCGATCCCGCCAAGCCCGCCGACCCCGCCAAGACCGCGGCCGCGCCATCGTCCGCCGAGAAGTCCGTCCTCGACTTCGTGGTCCAGGACATGGACGGGAAGGATGTTCCGCTGCGGAAGTTCGAAGGCGACGTGCTGCTGATCGTCAACGTCGCGTCGAAGTGCGGCCTGACGGAGGAAAACTACTCTCAGCTTGAGCCGCTGTATCAGAAGTACAAGGACAAGGGCTTCCGCATCCTCGCGTTCCCCTGCAACGACTTCGGCGGGCAGGAGCCGGGCACACACGAGCAGATCAAGCAGTTCTGCCGCGAGCAATATCACGGCACGTATGACCTGTTCGCCAAGATTGCCGTCAAGGGCGAGCAGGCCGCGCCCTTGTACAAGTACCTCACGACCCATCCGAGCGAGAAGATCAAGGGCGATGTGGCCTGGAACTTCCAGAAGTACCTGGTCGCGCGCGATGGGCAGGTGATCGAGAAGTTTGATCCGCGCGTCAAGCCGAGCGACGAGAAGTTGACGAGGCCGATCGAGAAGGCGCTGGAAGCGCCGCACCCGTCGAAGAAGGAACCCGTCGCCAAGCCATGAGTCGGGCGGAGCTATTTCCCGCCACATGATGCGCGGATGGCATGGATCCGCAACCCGCCACGCGTGCGAAGGGAGGCACAGGTCTGCGGGGCAGCACGGGGCCGCAGGGTAGCACGGAACTGCAGGGTGGCACGGAAGTGCAGGGTAGCACGGAACTGCAGGGTGGCACGGAACTGCAGGGTGGCACGGGTCCGCAGCAGCGGACCCGTGGCGACGGGGACAGGGTGGCGATGCCGAATTCTGCGCATTCAGCCCGGCCTGCGGCACGGCGAATGCAAAGTGAATGACCGGTCCCGGCACGGCTGCCGGGGTCGCGCCCGGGTTTGCAGTGGCAGACCCGGCTCTTAGACACTGTTGCATTACTGAGCCGCGACCGTGAGGGAGCGAAGGTTTCCCTCCGAAGCGGCGGGTTCTGAAACAGTGTGCTCATCCTCATGGGAGGCTCACGGATGGTTCAGGGGCATTTCTGGACGCGCGTGGCGCAGCGGATCCGCAACTACCGCTCGGGCGCGCCGGTGGAGTGGTCGCCGAATTCGGTGGGGAATGGAGCGATGATGAAGCGAGGGGACGTCGTGCTTTCGTCGCTGCCGATCGGCGCCGCGGGCGAGGAAGACGCCGCGCAGGCGCGGGCGCTCGACCTGATCCAGCGCTCGCAGGAGAAAGTCACCGGGCTGGTCGAGTCGATCCAGACCCATCTCGCCGGGCAGCAGGAGCGCACGGCGCGCATGGCCGAGGCGCTGGACCGGCTGGCGGATCACGTCTCGCAACTGCCGCGGGCGGCGCGGGCGCAGGCGGAGGCCGTGACGGCGCTGGCGGGTCAGCTTGAGAATACGGCCGTGCGGACGCGCCGGCTGGATAACCATCTCGCGCAGCTTCCGGAATGGATGGAGTCGCAGCGCCGCACGGACGCGCGCATCGCCGAGGCGCTCGGCGAGCTGAAGACGCCGATCGAAAACCTTGGGCGCACGGGCGCCGCGTCCATGGGCATGGCCGAGCAGTTCTGCGCCTCCGCCGTGGACCGCGAGGATCGGCTGGTGAAATTGTTCGCAGAGCACACGCGCCGGCTTACCCGCGTCATGTCGGGCGCCATTGCCCTGGCCGTGCTGTCTGCCGTGTTTGGATTGGTGGCCGTTTTGAAATAGCTGAAGTTTCGACGCCGAGGACGCCGGGTTTGCGGTCCATGCAGGTCTTGGACTTACCCTGGGGGGTGAGCCTGGCGGAAGCCGCGGGACAAAATCCCGCCTGGAACCGGAGAGTGACTCATGTCCATCACGCAGTTGCCGCCGCCGGCCGAGGCGATGCAGACGCTCTTGAACGGCACGACGCAGTTTCTGGCTTCCGACATTCACCTGAAAGTGAATTACGCTCCCTATTTCCGCGTGGGAGGGCTTCTGCACAAAGCGGCGTTTCCGGTGATCGAGCAGAACGATTACATGGAGACGATGCTCAAGTCCATCATCCCCGCGCACAAACTTCACGACTATGAGCAGAACGGGTCGATCGACTTCTCCTACCACGGCTCGACGGGCGACCGCTTTCGTTGCAACGTGTTCCGCTCCATGGGCGAAATGCACGCGTCTATCCGCCGAGTCCAGAACAAGATCCCCACCTACTCTGAACTCAATTTGCCGCCGATCTATGAGAAGCTGATTGCCGAAACCCGCGAAGGCCTCATCTGCGTCACCGGGGTCACGGGCAGCGGCAAGTCCAGCACCCTGGCCGCGATGATCGACCATCTCAACAACATCGAAGCCATGCACGTCATCACGGTTGAAGACCCCATCGAGTATTCGTTCACCCCGAAAAAGTGCATCATCTCGCAGCGCGAGATCGGCCTAGATGTGCCGAATTTCCCTACGGCGATGCGCTCCGTCGTCCGCGAGGATCCGGACATTATCTTCATCGGCGAAATGCGCGACCGAGACACGCTGACGGCAGCGCTCCAGGCCGCCGAGACCGGCCACCTCGTGTTCGGCACACTGCACGTCGGCGACGTCGTCCAGTCCTTCAACCGCATCCTGGAGTTTTTCCCGCGCAACGAACACTCGTTCATCCGATCGAGCATGTCGAACGGCCTGCGGGCGATCCTCTGCCAGCGGCTCATCCCGGGCATCGAAGCAGGCAAAGTTTACCCCGCGTCGGAAGTGCTCATCAATTCGCCGGTGGTCAAGGAAAAGGTTCGCAATGAGGAGGACGAGGATCTACCCGCGATCATCGCTCAGAGCGAACACGAAGGCATGAGGTCGTTCACGAAATCGCTCGTGGAACTGATCGAAATGGAGCGCATTCACTACGATACCGCGATGGAATACGCCCCCAGCCGCGAGGCGCTGCAAAGTTCGATGAAGGGCATCAAGGCGTCGGCGCAGAGCCTGGTCGGACGAATCCGGTCAACGCGCGGCTGATTCGCCGCCGCGGATGTGCAGCGATCGTCGCCGCGGCGAGCAGCTTCGCCGGGCCGAAGACAGGTTGCATGCCTGCTCAATCTTGTGGCACCGGTTTCCAACCGGTGAACTGTGGCACTGCTCTTCAACCGGTGAGCTGTGGCACCGGTTTCCAACCGGTGTGCTTGGCTTGTCAGGGCATCGTCGGCAGCACCCCAACGCTCAAACGGGTCGGGTGCTGCGGCGAGCGGTACACGCGGTGGGCCGCCTTGATGAAATCCGTTTCGTCGGCCAGGAACACATTGGGAACAAACTTCTGCGGATTGCGGTCCACGAGCGGGAACCATGTGCTCTGAATCTGCACCATGAGTCTGTGACCATTCTGAAACGTGTGCAGGACGTCCTGCAGTTCCAGTTTCACCAAGGTCGCCTGCTCGGGCACAAACGCTTCCGGTTTCTCATAGCTGTTGCGAAAGCGCCCGCGGATGACTTCGCTGCGCACCATCATTTGATACCCGCCCATGCGCTGTCCAGGGGAAAGTCCGGCATGGTCCGGCGCATTCGGCGGGAAGACATCAATGACCTTCACAATCCAGTCCGCGTCCGTGCCCGTGGTGGAAACCCAGAGGTTGGCGACGATCGGTCCGGCCAGGGTGAGTTCCTCCTCCAGCGCGGTCGTAGAATAGGTGAGGACGTCGGGCCGATGCGCGGCGAATCGCTGGTCGTCGGTCATATACTCGCGCGTCATGTGCGTGGTGATCGTTTCCGTATAGGGAACGGGTCTTTGGGGATCGCTGATGAACTCATCATAATTCTCTGCCGCAACAAAAACGGACTCTCCTTCGCCGCCTGTCTCCACCTGCGCCGCCGGCGGGTCAAACGAAAGCCGCCATCCGTCGGCAAGAAACACTGTGCGGGATTGTGCTTCCCTGGGAGGCCAGCTCTCAAACGTCCGCCACCTGTTGGACCCTGTCTCAAACATGTACGCCTCGGGCAGCTTCATTTCCCCTTCGTTCTTGAGAAAGTGCTGGAAGAAGACGGCCTCGATGCTGTCGCGGTAGAAGAGCGAAGACTTTCCGCCGAAGTCGATGTTGCCGAGACGGTCGCCGTCGCGCCTCCCCCAGCCGCCGTGGTCCCAGGGGCCCATGACCAGCATGTTGAAGATGCCGGGATTTTGTGATTCAACGGCACGATACGTCTTGAGCGCGCCGTACAGGTCTTCCGCGTCGAACCACCCGCCCACGGTCATCACGGCCGGCGCCACCTTTTTCAGATGGGGAAGAATGTTGCGCGATTTCCAGTATTCATCATAATTGACGTGCTGCTCCATGTCGTTCCACATGGGATTGGCGTTGTTGAAATAGCGGGCATTCGCGTTCTTCAGCGGACCCAGATCCAGGTAGAATTGGTATCCATCGGGCGTGGGGAAATCGAAGCCCCAGCCGCGGTCCTGTGTCGGCTGCGGTCTGGGCTTGCCGAATCCGGCGATGAAGTTAACGGCGTGGGGCAGAAAGAACGCGCCGTGGTGGCGGAAATCATCGAAGAACCAGTCGGCGATCGGCGCCTGGGGAGAGACGGCCTTCAGCGCCGGATGCGCGTCGATCATGCCTGCAGAGCAGTAGAACCCGGGATAGGAGATGCCCCACATTCCCACGCGCCCATTGTGGCGCGGAACGTGCGCCAAAAGCCACTCAATGGTGTCATACGTGTCGCTGCTCTCGTCCACGTCGGTCGGCGCCGACTTGCGCGCCCGGTGCGGCGTCATGTTGGCAAAGCTGCCCTCTGACATATAGCAGCCGCGCACGTCCTGAAATACAAATATGTACCCGCTGCGATCGAACAGATCGCTTGGACCAAGCTGGTCAGGGTAATGATCCTCGCCGTAGGGGCGCACGCTGTATGGCGTGCGGCGGAGAAGAATCGGGTACGTCTTGGACTCGTCTTTCGGCTCATAGACGGACGTGAAGAGCTGCGCGCCGTCGCGCATCGGAATGCGATATTCGTGCTTGACATACGCCTCGCGCAGGGAAAGGGGCGAGGTGGACTCTTGCGGAGCGGCCATAGTCCTTTCCGGTCTCATCAGAATGGACAATATTGCGCAGATGATCGTGTTGCCAAATTTCAACATGTGGTCGTGCCTCTCCACTCCGATTCTCGCACAGGTTAAAAACCTGTGCCACACACACCGGTTGAAAACCGGTGCCACACACCCTGGTCAAGAACCGGTGCCGCACACACACAGGTTGTAGACCAGTGCCACACACCTCGGCCGGTGATCACTGCGGCTTGAGAAATCCCACGCTCGACGCGAACATCCTCTCCGTGTTCGCACCGGTGCGAAGCGTGTCTTCCTCCGCCTGCAGGTCCTGCAGGTTGGCTACGCACACCGGGCAGCCCACCACGTCGAGATGGAACTGCGTAAAGCTCTTCCACGGCTCTTCCAGCACGCCCAGAAGATACGCGCCAAGCGTGCTTCGCTTCAGGCACGTCAACCGGTTCTCCCGCCATACCTGCGCCACCGTCACATCGGCCATCGCCTCATCGAGACACGCGACAGCGTCCGGCGAGGCGTCGGCCAGATAGCGCTGGAGCTTTCCAATAGCGCGGAACTTGATCCCCGCCACCGCCTTTTGGTCGATGTCCAGCAGCTCCGCCACGTCAAGGTTGCGCCGCCCGACGTAAAACACCAGCTCGATGACCTGCAGGTCGTCAAACGCCTGCCGGTCGCGCATCTCGTAGATCAGCCGGCGCAGCATGTCGGCCAGCAGATGACGCTGCTGCGCGGCGGCCTCGACGGTGACGGCGAGGCGGCTGGGCGATTCGCCATCATCGGGCGAGACGCGGTCCCACCAGTCCTCGGCGTCGGCCGGGGCGCTCTGCGTGGGCAGCTTGCGCTGGCGCATGAGATCGAAAAGCTTGTAGCGCGCGATGGTAAAGAGGTACGTTTCCAGCGAGCGCGTCGGGTCGAAATTGGCGATGGACGCGGCGAAGCCGACGAAAGCCTCCTGCACGACGTCCTCCGCGTCGGCGAGCGAGGGGGCGCGCGAGCGGGCGAACGCCAGCAAGCGGCCCTGATAGCGTTCGATGAGCTGCCGCCAGGCCCGTTGATCGCCGCGCTTGATCCCGTCGATCAGAAAGGCATCGCCCTTCTCGGCGTCCATCGGGGTGATTTTAGAGGCTCAAGTCCCGTACTGCCAGCGGATGCGGGATTCGACAGCGCGCGCCGGGTGGAGAGACCGTTCACTCCGGAATCGGGCATCTCTGGATTGCTCCATCCCGTTGTGGTAAACTGTGAATGCGCTCGGCACGAGCCGTTTGCAGCGTCATCGAAGGCCGCGATGCGAGGATGCGAACGTCGTCCGGCGCCGCGCATGCGACGTCCATTCCTGCCGCGCGGGATCCGCTCGATGTCACCCGCAGCCCGAAGCGGCTCGAGGCCGGCACAGGCGGATCACGGGAGCCATCGCACCGCAGGGCCCGGCGGCGTGGGGAGTCCCCGCGCGCGGCGCTGCGGGCGAGCTTGTTTGGGAGGATCAGGATCATGCAAACGAACATCAGTAGCCTGGTTCCGGCGGTTGCCCTGATGGCGATGGGGCTTGCGGGCTGGAATGCGGATGCGAAGGAGCTGCAGATCATCGGCCATCCGGAGAAGGTGATGCCGCGGAAGGCGATGCAGGTTCGGTTCAACGCGGACGGGACCGTGACGCCGCTTTCGGATTGGTTCTATTTCGAAGACAGCAGCCGCGGCGGCGAGCCGGGAATCGCATCCAGCAGTCTGAACCTCTTCGACTCGTTCGAGAACGACGGCAACAACTGTATCGTCGGCGGCACGCCCACGGGCGGCACCGCTTGCGGGCTGCCGGGCGGCGGCTATCGCTGGTTCTTCGGACGCAGCTACTGCAACATGTTTACAGTGGGGAGCTTCACGGCCACGTCCACCACGTCGGGCGATCGCCTCGAGGTCGCCTGGTACTGGTACTGCACCGGCAGCGGCGCGGAAGAGTGTTTCGTGGGCGTGTTTACGGGCGATCCGTTCGACAGCACCTGCGCCGCGAATTACGTGCTCGGCATGGGCGTGATTCTGGGCTTCGGCTCGCTTCCCTGCGACAGCGGCGACTACTTCTACACCGACGCCTGCCTGTGCGATTTCGGCATGGCGCTGGACATGTTCACCAGCACGTACGCCACGATCGGCGGCGTTCTGGCGAAAGCCTTCGACGGGGAGACGCTCACTCCGGCGACCTGCGGTCAATTCATGCTGTGGGGCGCGGACGGATGCTGTGGCGGTGGCTTGGCCGGCACGCACGGCGACCTCGAGTATGACGACGACTATCCGCCCGACGGCAAGCACACGCCCTTCGACGAGTGCTACAGCACCAATTTCGAATGCCCCGACCCGATGCACTGGATGGTCGGCGTGGGCACGTGCGACCCGGAGGTGTGCGCCGACCACGGCTGCGGGGCGTCGGTCAACTGCCGATTCAAATCCATGAAGTGCAGAATCACCCCGCCGCATAATAAACTGATCCTGAAGGGCACGGGCACTGCGGACCGCACGCTGTGCGTTCGGGACGGAGCCGGCGCCTACGTCGGTTGCGCCCAGGTTGGCGCCGACGGCAAATGGAAATTCGTGCAGAGGAAGGTCGCCCCCGGCGCGCACGTGCGCGATGTGTGCGGGTCCGTAAGGACAGCCGAATGCGGCGGATGACCCGGCTCCGAGGCGGATCCTCCATCAGCCTGTGGTGAACGATCGGGGTTGCGAGTCCCCACCCGTGGCCCCCGCCCAAATGCCGACGAATCACCGGCTGGAAAGCCGGTGCCTCACCCGGAGTTATCCGTCACCACGGGCTGCCAAGCCGTGTATGCATGCGGACCATCAAGGCGCGGTTGGATCTTCGTCCGCGCCTCTTGCTCCGTCCAGGTAAAACGAGAAGGGAGCGGCGGGTGGTTGTCCCGCCGCTCCCTCGAATCAAACCTCAGCGCGTCCCGACCGACTTACGGATAGATCAGCGAGTCGGTGGACGAGTACGCGGCCTTGTCGTTGGCCTTGAACGCGAACTGGCCCGGCCACGGGTCGTAGGTCGCCGAGTGCTGCCCCGGCGCCTTTCCGTGCCAACGGCCATAGTCGCCGCCCATGCCGGTGAAGTCGATGACCGTGTAGATGTTGTCGCTGTCGATGCCCTGCACCGGTGTCTTCAGGAACGACGCGTGCCCGTCACCGAAGGCGATGTTCTGGCCTTCGCCCACGCCCGCACCGCCGTGGTTGGGCGAGTTGTACAACCGCCACTCGCGCGGCGAGTCTTCCGGACGCAGCTTGGGGTTGCCCCAAGTGGGCGCCGAGCCGCCGAGATAGAACGGCGAGTTGTCCGCCAGCATGGCTTGGCGGGCGTCCGAGGCCTCGGTCGGGCGCGTGTCGCGCGGGCCGAAGGGAACCATGTAGCCGTAGGAGACGTTCCGGTAGTCCTTGAAATCGTAGTAGAAGTCAAGTTCCTGCGTATCGTCCGGCTCCTTGCCGCTGCTGGGGCAGATGTACTGCTTGACAGTCACGTCGCCGCTGCGAACCAGCATCCAGAACGCGCGGGTCACGGACAGCACCGTCGAGCCGGTGGTGGTGTCGGTGTCCGAAAGCGTCGGGAGCCTGCGGCGGGCGACTTGATCAATGTCGCCGACCTTCTCGACGTAGCTGATGCCCTTGGCCGTCGCGCCGCCGACGGACTCCTTCGAGGAGTACGGCGGAACCGGCCAGGACTCGCGATGATCGTTGGCGTACACCTTCATGGACGTGGCGATGCCCTTCAGGTTCGACGCACACACCAGGCGCTTGCTCAACTCGCGTGCGCGAGACAGGCTCGGCAGCAAGATGGAAATGAGCAAGGCGATGATCGCAATCACGACCAGCAGCTCAATCAGCGTAAAGCCGCGAATGCGAAGTTTCTTCAGATCCCTCATACTCATGAGACGTTTTCCTTTCTGTACCTTTCCTGCTTCCGAGGCCAGCACGATGGGCGGATGGTCCGCATTCAGATCGCGCTCAAGCCCGGAAATCCCGCTCCCCCTTGTGAATCGCCCCCGCTCATCCGCCGCGCCGGACGCCTGTTCGATCGCTCCCCGCCAATGGAACTTGGCGACGGAAGATGACAGATTGCGGGTTCCGATCGTCGCTTGCCGAAGCTCGACGCCGCTGGATTCGGGAATGTGATTCAGAGGAGCCCCTGCTGTCCTTCCGAACAACACTGGCCTAAGAGATGCTTGTGCGTTGGCTGGTTTCTCCGTTCAACCCTGTTGATGCCCCGCGCCAGACCGAAAGGGTCCTCCTCCGGTCAGACGTCCTCCACGTTGGCGATGTGAGGAAGATTCGAGGTCAGGGTCGAAGGAATCAAAGATGGCTGTCGTTCGGATCAGGTAATGGATTTCAGCAGATGACTCGCGTTCAGCTTATGGATCCGTATTATGCAGCTCGTGTCTTGACCTTTGGACCTTCCCTCATCGCGGCATTATGTTAGAGCCAGACGAGGCCTGTGTCAAGCATTGTCGTGGAAAATCGAGTCAATTCCCCAGCCTGCGTTGCTCTCCCTCGCTCCAAGCGACCCCGATCGACGCCGCGGTCAACGCATTATTCACTCATTATACGTGCTTCTCACGCCCTCGCGTGCGCTTCGGGTTCTGAACCCGCAGCGCCAGTAGGCAATCACCTATCGGTCCCGCAGCGAAGGCGATGACCTGCGGAGCGCGCAGCTTGGACAGACCTTCCGCCGCGCCCTGCCCTGAATCCTGGCCACACCCGCTGGCCTGCTCCAGCTCGCTCCACTAGAATGGAATCCGGGGGAATACGTTATGCTCTGGCGCTGCCCATTTGCCCTATTTGCGATAGTGCGGCCCGATCGAGTTCGGCGTGCCTGCCGTCTGCGGGCGGGTCGCTTCCGTGGTCCGGGTGAGTTCATTCGACGGTTCTGGAGTCCGGCAATCCTGCTCGCCACCGCGGCAGGCCTCAGGGCGGCGCCGCCAAATGATGACTGCTCCGCGGCGATCGCCATCCGTACGGACGAACCCTTCAGTGGCTCGACGTTGGACGCCACCGGCACGGACATTTCCACCTGCGGTCGAGGCGATGTCCGGGATGTCTGGCACACATGGCGGGCCACGTGCAGCGGGCAGGCGCGCTTCTCGCTGTGCGGGAGCAACTTCGACACGGTGCTGTCCGTTTATGACGGCTGCGGCGGCGCCCAGCTTGCCTGCAACAACGACGCACCCGAAGGTTGCGTGCGCGAGGACAACTCCGTCGTTGCCGCATTTCCCGTCACCGATCGCGAGCGCTACTGGATCCGGGTTTCGGGCGCGAGTGGAGAGACGGGCCCGTACGTGCTGACCGCATCCTGCACCGAGCTGGGCTGGGGCGCCTGCTGCCTGCCGGGCGGCGAGTGCCTCGTCATGAGCGGGGAAGAGTGCGCCACGGCCGAGGGGCGATTCTTCGCCGATGAGTCCTGCGCCGGGCTGGACTGCTCCTCACCCCAACCGGTCAACGACCGGTGTGAAGCCGCCCTTGCGATCGCCACCGACGAACTGGTCGTCGGATCCACCTGGAACGCCACGGGGCGGCAGGACAGCGCCTGCGGCAACGAGAATGGCCGGGACGTGTGGTACCTCTGGCACTGCGACTGCGGGAGCTACGCGGACATCTCCCTGTGCGAGAGCGGATTCGACACGCTGCTTTCGATCCACGAGGTCTGCGGCGGCGCGGAACTGGCGTGCAGCGACGACTCGCCCGCCTGCGTCAGCGAGCGCACCTCGCGGCTGCGGCGCGTCGCGGTAATTCCGGGGCGGGACTACTTCGTGCGCGTGTCCGGAGTTGAAGGCGAGTCGGGCGACTACCGTCTCCAGGCGCGCTGCGTGCGTCCCCGCGGCGGCGGACAGGCCAAACGACAAGCGGCGACTTCAGTGCATGGGCTTCCGTGATCCCGTTGCGGGACGTAGTAATTCAGAAGGTTCAGAGCACAGGGTTCAGGGTTAGGAACACTGGGTTTGCGATTTGGAAGTGATCCGCAGAGGGCGCAGATTGACGCGGATGCAGAGACCCCAAACCAGCGCTGGAGGATGCTGGAGGCCTCACCACGACTCCCGCATTTTCTCTGCGTTCATCCGCGTCCGCTGCGGATGAATTCCAGGGGAACTCGCCTTCGCTTTCCGAAACCGCGCCGATCGCAAACGTCGGCCGCGTGTTATTCAACGAGGAACGAGTCTGGCGGCGGACTCCCTTCCTTCAGGCTTGTGCATCCGGGCGGGTGGCATGCTCTCGCGGCGGGTGGCATGCTCTCGCGGCGGGTGGCATGCTCTCGCGGTACTCCGCGTGAGCATGGGGTTTACGCGCCAGGCGCAGGGTCACCTCTCCCTCCGTTACAGCGCGCGGGCGGGGGTGGCGGGCGCCCTGTCCGGTTTCGAGTTCCACCGCGGGTTCAAGGCCTGAGAACACCGGTTCGTCAGGCTTGTGCCTTCGGCGCGGATCCAACCGTGGACCCTTCCGCGCGCGGCAGGCGGATACGGATGTCGGCGCCGTGCGGGTCAGCGTCGCTGATGACGACGGCGCCGTTGTGCAGCTCCGCAGCGCGCTTCACCGTGGCGAGTCCCACGCCGCTGCCCTTGGGCTTGCGGGTGAAGAACAGCTCGAAGGCGCGGCGCTTCACGTCTTCGCTCATGCCCGGACCCGTGTCGATCACGCCCAGCTCGACAAGCCCGGCGTCCGCCTCGCACACGCGGCACAGCACCGTCACGCCCCCTCCCGCCGGCAGGGCGTCCTTGGCGTTTCCAAGCAGCTCCAGCACGGCCTGCACCAGGATGTTCCGGTCGCCCTCGAGCTGCGCACCGCCTGCTTCGAATCGGCGAACGACGGAAACGCCGGCGGCCGCAAGCTGGGATTCGATCTCGCGCAGGGCGCGCTCGAGCACGTCGCGCGGATCGAGCCGCACGCGCTGCAACTCGCCGACGCGCGAGAAGTTCAGCAGTTGCGTCACTCGCTCGCTCAGCGACCGCGTCACCACGTACAGGTCCCGCACGCGCTCCTTCGAGGCGTCGTCGAGCTGACCGTACTCCAGCACAAGCTGCGCCGAGCTGGCGATGGCCGCCACCGGGTTCTTGATCCCGTGCGCCACGGAGAAGCACACCTCGCCCACGGCCGCGAGGCGGTTCTTCCGCTCGGCCTCGACGCGCCGCCGCGCCAGCTCGACCTGCTCATGGACGCGCTGAAACTGGCGCCACAGCGCGTAGCCGGCGCCGAGAAAAACGGCGATGCTGCCGATGAACATCAGCTCGCGCAGCCAGCGCTCGCTGAGCACCTGCTTGCCCTCGTCCTGAATCGCCTGCTGGCGCTGGCGCAGCACGCGCCGCGCGTGACCGAGAACCTCCATCGCCCGCGCCTGCGCCGCGTCCATCTCCGCCATCGACTGCGCCGCTTCCGCCAGCAGTGTCTCCTCCGCCTGCGAGCCGATCGGCGCGCAGGACAGTTCGTCGAAGCAGTCGAAGATGTGCTGCTCGGCCTCGACCATGTCGTCCATGTGGCGCTCGAACGACGGTCGGTTGAGGAAGTCGCCCGAGAGGCCGCTGACGTGCGAGCGCAGCTCGGCGAGGTGAAAGCGGAAGTTGCCGCGCTCGGTGGGAACGTCCTGGCTCTTGAAGATGTTGTTGCCCGCGGCGTTAACCTCCAGCAGCGACCGCGAAAGCTCATCCAGCCAGACCTGCGCACGGATGACGCCGTCCGTCTGCTCCACCACGCGGTTGAACGCCTCCGCCGTCATGTGCTGCGTCAAGACGCTCGCCACGATCACCAGCACGGCCAGCAGCACGAACAACAGCAGGAAGACGTGGTACGACCGCAGCGGGTTGGACGGCGATTCGGCGGCTTCGGAAGCACCCGGATTCACTTGCGGGAGTCTGATTGGATTCGGCGAGTCCGACATGGTTTCATCACGGCGCCGCCGGCGCAGGAAACTCCTGCTCGAACTTCCCGACGATCGTCTCCAGCATCTTCACCGCGGCCGGTCCGTAGAGCGTGCCGTGCCCCGCGCCGGTCACGATCTCCACGTCCGCGTCGCTGCCGAGCTTCGCCAGCGATTCCTTCAGCAGCCGCGCCGCCCCTTCCAGATAGAAGTTGTCGAACTCGCCGGCGCGGATGTGCAGCTTGCCCGAAAGCTTCGGACCCAGCGCAGGCCAGTGGCGCTCGAGAATCAAGCGGATGTCGTAGCGCTCCCAGGACTTCGCCACCTCGGCGCTCACCGCGCCGGTGGTGCGATCAAAGAGCAACTCCGGCTCGCCGCCTTTGCCTTTGCGGCTGAAGACGGCCTCGAAGGAGTGCAACTGCCCGCCGGGGCCGAGGACGGCCTCCGCCTTGGCGAAGTCCTCGTACCAGATGAGTACCTGCTCCTGCATCCGCATGAGGGGCCGGCGGTCGCCTTTCGCGTCGCGGTACATGTTCGCGCCGCTTTCGTAAAGGTTGATCCGCTGGAAGTCGCGGAAGTCCACCGGGTCCGGCACGTCCGACCAGCAGCCGTTGAAGGCGTCCGGGTAGGTGATCTGCAGCCACAGGCTCGACCAGCCGCCCGACGACGCGCCGGTGACGTAACGATGCTTCGGCGATTCCGCGCCGTGGCACGTCTTCTCCACCAGCGGGACCAGCTCCTCGACGAACGCCTTGCCCCGCGGGCCGTTGTTGTCCGAGTCGGCGAAAACGTGGTGCCCGCGGTAGCAGCGGGAATCCGGCACCACGTAAAGCACTTTGTCGAGCAGCGGCGACTGCTGAAACATGAAGGAGAGCGCCTCGACGTGCGGCTCGGCCCCTCCGAATCCGGAGATCGAGTAGAGCACCGGATACTTCCGCGAGCTTTCCTCCGTCCAGCCCTCCGGCAGCCGCACCCAGGCGCGCGTCTTCACCTCGCGCCCGAAGAACTTCGAGAGCAGCGGGCTGACCATCTCCACCGTCTTCATCCGCGGATCGGATCGGGGCGCCTTCTCCTCCACGACCTTGGACAGGTGCAGCGTGACAGGACCGCCCGCGTACGTCGCCAGGTCCAGTTCGATTGTCTCGCTGTACAGATCGCCGGGACCCACGCCCGGCTTGGGCAGATCCGCGTTCCGCCGCGCGACGGCCTGCACGGACCACTTCTGCTGCGGCAGATCGCTCAGCGCGTAGGGGTAGTGCTCCGCGGAGGCGTCGATGACGAACGGCGTGGCTGGGTCCCATTGCGCGCAGGCCTTGGAAAACACGGGCGTCGGCTGGGTCCACTGCTCGAAGGAGTTGGCGCGGATCCGCGGCTCCCGCCGGGCTTCGCGGGCGAGCATGACGTAAACCCGTCCCGTGTAGGCCTCCTGCTGAAGGGCGGCGTCGAAGGTGACGAGGAAGGAAACCGCCGGCTGGACAACGGGTTCCGGCTGCTGCGCGGTGGGCGGCGGTTGCAGCCAACAAAGCGTCAGCAGACAGCCGAGCTGCATGATCGACGGCACAAAGTCTCCTTTCAGGTGATGCCCGGAGTTCGCGGATGCGTCGCGGACGACGGCATGGGGGCCTGACAGCCCACGGTGGAACACGAAATCAGACGTAGATCACGCCATTCCCGCGCAGGCGGGGGTCCAGTTCGCCCAGGAAATCGCTGGGTTCTTGTCGCCTCGCAAGCCGCCGGCTGGATTCCCGCCTCCGCGGGAATGACGCGCGTCGCCTTTTACCACGGACGGCTAAGATACCGGCGTGCGACTCTCGCGGGAAATACGGGCTTACCTGGGCGATGCTCCGTGCGACGGCGCGGCGCGGAATACGTGGGCGGGGTTTCCCGCAGGCAGATGGGGCGATGTTTTTGTCTGCCTGCGCGCCGTGGTCGAGGGTCCGGTGGATCCGCGGACCGGCTTCCTGTGCAACATCAAGCTGATCGACGACCTGCTCATGGGATCGCTGCCTCTGCTGCGACCCGGCGAGCCTCGACACGCCGCCGAGTTCGATCTCACAGACGGACTTCCCGCTGCGGCGGCGCGGGTGGCCGGCGGACTTCCTTCGCCATTGATGCTCCACGCGCTGGCAGCCGCCACCTCCCCGCACACCCGCTGGACCCTGCTCACTTCGGAGCCTGACATGATCCGCCTGACACAAGCGTTCGAGTTCTCGGCCTCGCACCGGCTGGCTTGTCCTTCCTTCAGCGAAGCGCAGAACCGCGAGGTCTTCGGCAAGTGCGCCAACACCAACGGGCATGGGCACAACTATGTGCTCGAAGTCACAGTGGCGGGCAGGTTGGACGAGCCGACGGGCTGCGCCGCGGCGACCGACCGGCTCAACGCCATCGTCCGCCGCGAGGTCATCGACGCCTTCGACCACAAGCACCTCAACCTCGACTGCCCTGATTTCGCAGACCTGAATCCCACCGTCGAGAACATCGCGCGGGTGATCTATCGGCGGCTGGTCGGCGCCTTGGGCGGCGGGCGGATTGCGAGCGTCAAAGTCTGGGAGACGCCGAAGACCTGGGCCGAATACGACGGGAAGGACGAGCCGGCGCCGTCTCCACGAACAGGTTGCTGACCGCCGCGCGCCTCGATCGTGGACGGCGTCCCGCGGCGCGCCTACGCTGTCTTCCGTGCGACTGATCGACACGCATGCGCATCTGACCTACCCGGGCCTTTTCGAGCGGATCGACGAGGTCATGCAGCACTGCGCCGAGGCCGGCGTGGAATGCGTTATCACCATCGGCACCGACGTGGACGAGGCGCACAAGGGGCTGGAGCTGGCGCGGCGGTTTCCGGGGCGCGTTCGAGTAGCCGCGGGGTTTCATCCGCACGGTGCGGCCAAGGTTGGGTCGGCGGACTGGTCAGCGATGGAAGCCGTATGGGCGGAGCCGGAGCTTGTCGCCTTCGGCGAGATGGGGCTGGACTATCACTACGATTTCGCGCCGCGCGACGCGCAGCAAGCCGTGTTCGCCCGGCAGTTGCAGTTGGCCGCCGCGCGCGACCTGCCGATCATCATTCACAGCCGCGAGGCATTCGAGGATGTGCGCTCGCTGCTGCTGGAGCACGGATACAAGGACCGGCGCGTCGTGTTTCACTGCTTCACCGGCACGGAGCAGGAGGCGGCGGCCATCGCGGAATGCGGCTGGCGCATCTCGTTCACCGGCATCGTGACGTTCAAGAACTCGACGGCGCTGCAGGCGATCGCCCGCGCGTATCCCGCGGACCGGCTGATGATCGAGACGGACAGCCCCTACCTCGCGCCCGTGCCGGTGCGCAGTCAGAAGACCAACGAACCGGCCAACGTCGCGCACACGGCGAGCTTCCTGGCGGCGCTGCGCGGCGTGGGCATCGAGCAACTCGCCGCGGAGACCACCCGAAACGCGGAAGCGTTCTTCGCGCTGGCGTAGAGTCCGCCGAATCTGAGTCAGGGTAGCCCTTGGCCCAGCGACGGGAGCGTAGCCCGCCCGGCGGTCGCGCATCCGTTCGCATGACAGAGCCGCGACCGTCAGCAGTGTCTCCCGGTGTGCCACTGCTCCGTGAGCAGTGTATCCCGGTGTGCCACTGCTCTGTAAGCAGTGTCTCCCGGTGTGCCGCTGCTCTGTGAGGAAGCGAACCGCCGTCGCCCCGTGCCGGAACCGGTTCGGGAGACCGCTGGATGCATCAACCCTTGCGCAAGCCGCCTCCGGACGCGCGCGGCTTGCAAAGGCACGCTTCCGCGCGTGCAAACTGAGACAGTACCTGCTCCCCCATGCCGGTTGTACTCCGCGCCGCGCAAGCTAAACTCGATGCCTTCTCTGTTTGTCGACGTGGGCGGACAAATCCCGCACTACAATGTCGAGGCGATTCGGGCTGGGTTCGCAATTGAGTGCGCATCGCATGACGTCCTTATCAACGGATCGAGAGGCCATCGGCGCCGCCCTGGGGCGCATCCCCGGCGGCGCGGGCATTCTCACGTCCGCGCACGCCGGGCGCGCAACCGGCATGTTGGTTTCGTGGTTTCAGCAGGTGTCGTTCGAGCCGCCGATGATCGCCATCGCCCTGCGCAGTAGCCGGCCCATTGCGGGACTGATCGACGCGTGCGGCGCCCTGCTGCTGCACGTCATCCCCGTGGACGACGTGGGCCCGCTGTTCAAGCATTTCGGCAAGGGCTTTTCGCTCGGCGAGGACGCCTTCGTCAACATCCCGCACTCGACCACGGAGTTCGGGCCGTCGATCGATGGGATCCCGGTCGCGCTGGCGTGTCGGGTCCGCAACCGGGTCGAGGCGGGCGACCACGACCTGTATCTGGCCGAGGTCGTATCCGCGCGGGGCGACGTGTCCCATGCACCGTATGTTCACATCCGCAAGACGGGACTTTCCTACTGATCGGCGCATCGTTCGCGCGCTCGCGGCCGCAGCGGCGTGTCTCGCCTTGATGGTCTCCATCGGCTGCGATGGGCGAGCGGATGACCGCGCCGACGTCCTCCGTGTCGCCAACTGGGGCGGTCCCGCGAACATCTCCGAATTCCTTCAGCTCGACCGCGAGATCCAGACCGGCTTCGAGCGCCTGCGCCCGGACCGCAGCGTCCGCGTCATGATCGAGCAGATTCCCGGCGAAGGGCAGTACACGGCCAAGCTGATGATGATGCACCTGTGCGGCGGGATGCCGGACGTGGTGCACCTCGACGCCTCCTCCGCCGCGATCTTCATCGACAACGACGTGCTCACGGACCTGTCCGAGCGCATCGCGCGGGACGACGACATCGCGGAGGACATGTATTTCAAGAACGTCTTCGACATCGCCCGCCGCGGCGAGCGCGTGTATGCCATCCCGCTCGACTTCACGCCCATGGTCGTCGTGTACAACAAGGACTTGTTCGATCAGGCCGGCGTGGAGCATCCGCGCGAGGACTGGACGTGGGATGAGTTCATGTCGGCCTGCGCGGCGCTCAAGGCGCATCCGCCGCCGAGCGCGGCCGCGTGGTATCCGTTCGACTTTTTCAACTGGATGCCGGGCTGGTTCCCGTTCATCTGGAGCGCCGGCGGGGATGTGATCAGCGCGGACGGGCGCCGGGCGTCGGGGCACATTGACTCGCCCCACGCGCGTGAAGCGTTGCAGTTCCTCGCGGACCTGATTCTCGTGCACGGCTACGCGCCGCGCCCGGCCGCGCGCGCGGCGATCGGCAAGGATCTGTTCCGCAACCGCATGGCCGCCATGACGATGACCGGGCACTGGATGATGCTCGAGTATCGTCGCGACGGTCTCAACGTCGGGGTGACGTCCATCCCGCGAAAGACGCGCCGCGTAAGCGTGATCTACGAGTGCGGGCTGGCGATCCCGAGAGCCGCGGCAAACCCGGACCTCGCGTGGGAGTACATCAAGTACATGACCAGCCAAACCGCACAGACCCGGCGGAACAGCACGGGATTGGCGATCTCCGGCAACCGCGCGGCCGCGGAGTCCCTGGCGAAGACGGAGGTCGAGCGGGCCTTCCTGCGAGAGGTCGAGTTCGCGCTGCCTCCGTGGGGCAGCCGAGTGGAGCGCTACCCGATGGTCGAGGACCTTGGGTGGGAGCTGATGGAGGACGTGCTGCACGGACGCCGAACGGTGGACGACGCGGCGGCCTACTTCGCGCGGCTGATGGATGCAGAGCTGGGCCACTAAGAAGCTGTTTCAAGACCTGAGCCGCGGGCTTCATCCCGCGCGAGCGCTCCGTGGATTCTGAAGCACGGCCGAACTCCAATGCTGGTTTTGCAACAGCTCCATGAGCGAGCCTGGCTAGGCCATAGGCGACTCCGTATACTTCAGTGACTATTCTATTTTTACTTGATATAGGAAACGTGTGCGGGCTTTTCGTGCGGGGTCGCTCGATGGAGCGGCTACGCTGCGCGTGAGTTCGCCAAGTGGTTGTGGGTCTGTGGACGGTGCCGCCCGGTTCCGCGATTTGGAAGTGGGCCGGAACAGGACTTGCATTCCGGACAGACGCGGTCTACAGTGCCCCATCTTTAGTGATTGAAGGTAGGATCGAGAGCGGGGATCGTGTCCCCGCGAGGAGTGACAGAACGCCGATGCCGCAGCTAGCCGTCCCGAAGAATGAGATCGTCGCCAAGTACGCCCGGGCGCCCAAGGACACAGGCTCGCCGGAGGTCCAGATCGCCATCCTCACCGCGCGGATCAGCCACCTGACCGAACATCTGAAACTCGCGAAGAAAGATCACGCGGCGCGGCGCGGGCTTCAGATCATGGTGGGTCGCCGGTCGAGCATGTTGAGGTATCTCCTGCGCACCCACCGCCAGAAGTATCTGGACACGATCGCCGCGTTGGGTCTGCGTCGGTAAGCGCATGGACCATCCGCGAGTGGGCGCCGGCGGCGCGACTCCGGGATGGAGTGCGTTCGACGAGTCCGGCGAACCGGTTCTTCAGGATGGCGCGCGGATCCGCAAAGGGTTCTCGCGCCTCTTTTGTTTGGGCGCGACGACGCTCCTCCAATCCCTGACCCGACAACGATTACGAAACTGAAATGCAAGACGGACAAAGAGAGACAGGAATGGAACCGACAGTTGTTGAACGCAAGATCGGAAGGCACACCCTCAGGATTGAAACAGGAAAACTCGGACGACAGGCCGCCGGCGCGGTGCTGGTGCGGTACGCGGACACGGTGGTGTTCGCCGCCGCGGTGACCGGTCCTCCGCGGGAGGGGATCGACTTCTTCCCGCTGACCGTGGACTACCGCGAGAAAGCCTACGCCGCGGGCAAGATTCCCGGCGGCTTCTTCAAGCGGGAGTCGCGCCCCACGACGAAGGAAGTCCTCACGATGAGGATGATCGACCGCCCGATGCGCCCCCTCTTCCCCGACGGTTTCTTTGACGAAGTGCTCATCCAGGCCATGTGCCTCGCCACGGACCAGGAGCACGACCCCGATGTGCTCGCGTCCATCGCCTCCTCCACCGCGCTGACGATTTCCGGTCTGCCGTTCGAGGGACCGGTGGGCACGGTGCGCGTCGCGCAGGTCAACGGGGAGTACGTGCTCTTTCCCACGCTGAGCGAAGTGAGCCAAAGCCCGTTCGAGCTGGTGCTGTGCGGCCACAAGGAAGGCGTGAACATGATCGAGGTCGGCGCCTCCGAGGTGCCGGAGAGCGTCATCACCGGGGCCATCGAGTTCGGCTATCGCGCCATCCGCGACATCTGCGCCATGCAGATCGAGCTGCGCGAGAAGAAGGGCAAGCCGGTGACGTGGACCGCGCCCGAGGGGGGCAAAGAGCTGCTGGCGAAGGTCCGCGAGCGGGCGCTGCGCCCGATGCGCGACGCCAAGCGCATCCAGGGCAAGCAGGACCGCAACGCCGCCATGGAGAAGATCAACGAGGCGGTCCTCGCCGAGCTTTCGCCGGAAGGCGTCGAGAATCCGCCTTATGAGCGCAACGCGGTGAAACGCGCGCTGGAAAAGACGGAAGAGGAAGTCGTCCGCAAGATGGTGCTTGACGAGGGCATCCGTCCGGACGGTCGCGGGCTGAAGGAAATCCGCCCGATCACGTGCGAGGTGGGCGTGCTGCCCCGCGTACATGGCTCGGCGATCTTCCAGCGCGGCGAGACGCAGGCGCTGGTGGTGGCCACGCTGGGCACGGGGCGCGACGAGCAGATCATCGACGGGCTGACCGAGGAGTACAGCAAGAAGTTCCTCCTGCACTACAACTTCCCGCCGCTGGCGACCGGCGAGGTGAAGCGCGTCGGCGCCGTGGGACGGCGCGAGATCGGGCATGGAGCGCTGGCGGAGAAGTCGCTGGAGGCCGTCCTGCCGTCGCCGGAGAAGTTCCCCTACACGGTGCGGCTGGTCTCGGAGATTTTCGAGTCGAACGGGTCCAGCTCGATGGCGTCGGTGTGCGGCGGGACGCTGGCGCTGATGGACGCGGGCGTGCCGATCCGCCAGCCGGTGGCGGGCATCTCGGTGGGCATGTTCAGCGAGGGCGATCACCGCGTGCTCGTGGTGGATATCCTCGGCGAGGAGGACCACTTCGGCGACATGGACTTCAAGGTGTCCGGCACGCAGAAGGGCGTCACCGGCGTGCAGCTTGATCTCAAGACGCACTTCCTCCCGCAGGAGACGATCGTTCAGTCGTTCGAGATGGCGCGGGAAGCGCGGCTCTCGATCCTGCGCACGATGCTGACCACCGGGCTTAAGGCGCCGCGGGCGGAGCTTTCGCAGTACGCCCCGCGCATCCTCACGATCAAGATCAACCCGGAGAAAATCGGCCGCGTGATCGGCCCCGGCGGCAGCGGCATCCGCGGTCTGGAAGCCGACAGCGGCGCGAAGATCGAAATCGGGCAGGACGGCACCGTGCTTATCGCCTGCATGGACGCCGCCGGCGCGCAGCGCGCCCGCGACGCCATCGAGGCCATCGCCGAGGAAGTCAAGGTCGGCAAGGTGTACACCGGGCGCGTCAGCAGCACCAAGGACTTCGGCGCGTTCATCGAGATCATCCCCGGCCAGGACGGGCTGTGTCACATCAGCGAGCTGTCCGACGAGTACGTCAAGAACGTGGGCGACGTGTGCAAGATCGGCGACCAGTTGCGCGTGAAGGTTATCGCCGTGGACGACCAGGGGCGCGTCAAGCTCTCGCGCAAGGCCGTGATGATCGAGGAAAAGGCCAAGGCGTAGCTCGAAACCGGCCACTGAGCCGAGCCCGTAGGGAAGCGCTGCGCGTGCTGCGGAGCCGCGCTCTGCCAGAGCCGCGACCTGACAGAGCCGCGACCGTAAGGGAGCGAGTTCCCATGCAACGGGTCCGCGCTCGCAAGGATGTGGTGTTCCAGGAGCGGCGCCTGCATCCCGGACGGGACGCGACGCGCCCAATCGGATGACGCGCGTGATCGACCGGCAACGGCGGTGAAAGTCCATGCGTGACTGGGAAGTCGAACGCGGCTGCGGGGTTTGCGCCGTCACGGGCCGGACGCTGGCGGAGGGCGAGGAGTATTACGCCGCGCTCTTTGAGGAGGGCGAGTCGTTTGCGCGCCGCGATTACGGCGTGGATGCGTGGACCGGTTTGCCGCCGGGCGCGTTCTGCTTCTTCAAGTCCCGCGTTCCCCGCAAGGAACATCGTCGCCGCCTGCTCATCGACGACGAGGGACTGCTGGCGTTCTTCCAGCGGCTCAGCGAAGATCGCGAGCCGATCCGCGTTCAGTTCCGCTTCGTGCTCGCGCTGATCCTGATGCGCAAGCGCCTGCTGAAATACGAATCGTCCAAAACGCGCGACGGCGTGGAGACTTGGACCATGCTCATGCCCCGGGACCAGACGCGCCACGCGGTCGTCAACCCGGGGCTTACCGATGATCAGATCGAAGGCGTCAGCCGCGAGCTGACGGCCATCCTCCACGGTGACACGACCACCCTGATCGACGCGCTGGATGCGACGCCCTCTTCCCCGCCAAGCGACGCCCTCTCAGGAAGCGATGTCCTTTCAGGAAGCGACCCATGACCTCGCCGCAGAGGCGCGCGGGCCGCGGCCCTTCAGACCTGCCCCATCCTCGGCAGGTCGGAGACCTGCCCCACCGTTGGCAGCTCGGAGAGCTGCCCCACCTTTGGTGCAGGTTCCCAACTCCATCCGTGCTTTCTCCAGTCTTGCGAACGGCGGCTGCGATCTTCGCGATCCTGCTCCACGCCGGTTGCACGCCGCCGTCCCGCCCGCCGCCGCTGGATCCGCTCCCAATCGATCAGGCCGTTGAGACGATCAACGACAACAACCGGCGCATCGTCGGCGTGCTCAAGGCCGAGGGGCGGGTCATCGCCAGGGTCCGCACGAGCGGCGACCGCGTCCGCACGTTCGACCTCGAAGGCATCCTTATCTACGCCCCGACGGATCACCTTCGGTTCACGCTGAAGCACGACCTCGCCGGCGACCAGCTCATCGTCGGCGCCAACAGCGAAAAGTACTGGTTCCACGACCTGACCGCGGAGGAGCCTCCCAAGGTCCGCTCGCTCGACCGCCTCGTGAACGGCCGAGACCGCGAGTTTCCCGTGCAGCCGCGGCAGATCATCGAGGCGATCGGCCTGTCGCCGCTGCCGGTCGGGGCGGAGCTTCATCCGATGCGCAGGCCTGTGCAACGGGTGGAAAGCGAGGATCAGCAACTGTTATTTCTCGACTACGACGGCACGGGCGCGCCGCGGCTGGAGAAGGAGTATTGGCTGGCGAGATCGGATCCGCGCCTCGTGCGGCGCATCGTTTTTCGCGACGGCATGGGCAGGATCGAGATGGAGTCGCAACTTTCGCAGCATCAGCCCCTCGGCGACATCGGCCCGCGGGTGCCGTTTCACATCGTGGTAGATTGGCCGCTGGAAGGTTCGCGCATCGAGTTCTCCGTTTCGAAGTGGCAAATGATGATGGACAAGGGCAAGGACCTCCCGGCGTTCCAGCCGCCGGCGGTGGGGCAGGTCTCTGACGCAGGTGGGGCAGGTCTGTGACCTGCCTCCGGTCCAGCAGGTCTCCGACCTGGTGCCATGCCTGTGCAGTTCATCCGATGAACGGCTTGTTCATCGAATGAACCCAATATCCACTTCGCTTCGGTGAACGCCTGCCGACCGGTCAGGCCGCCGCTTGCGGCAGGGTTCATCGCTTCCGTACAGGCAGCGCAGATGGATTCTCCAAAGCCAGCAACCGCTCCTTGTCGCGCAGTCCGCCCGGCGATGAGAATCCTCCCAGCGATCCGTCGGAGCGGACGACGCGGTGGCAAGGCACGACGATCGGCACGCGGTTGTGCGACATGACGCTGCCGACCGCGCGCGCGGCGCCCGGGCGACCCGCGGCGCGGGCGAGCTCGCCATACGACTTTGTCCGGCCCGGCGCGATGCGGCGGCAGTGCTCCATCACGCGGCGCTGAAAGGGAGTGGCCTTGGCAAGGTCGAGGTCCACGTCAAACTCGACCGACTCGCCGGCGAAGTAGGCGCGGACCTGCTTCTGGAACTGCGGCAGCGCGGCCGGGTTCTCATCGAGCGGACCCCACTGCCTGCGGACGGCGGCGAGAGCGGCGGTGCGCGAGGCGGGCAGATACGTCGCGGCCAGCTTCCCATCGCGCGCGACGAACGCGAAATGACCCCAAGCGGTGGATACAAGCGTGAAGGTCGTCATGCAGGAATGCTACCCCGCAGGGACGACGGCGGGCAAGCTTGATTCCATGCACGGCGATGACTGGGCTGCGCAGCCTTGGCACACGGCTGTGGCGGCGTTCAGCAGGTCAAAGACCTGTTGGACCGGTGGCAGGCCGGAGACCTGCCCCACCTTGCGAAGGCGCGGGAGGCGGCGTCAGGCGGTGCTGCGCGAGGAACTCCTTGATCGACGCAAGGAACTCCGGCCTGAACATGGTCATCGCGTGATCGGCGCCGTCGATGGTGACGACCTTGTGGCTGCCCATGACGCCCGCGAGACGATCGACGTCGACTTTCAACGGATCGATGCCGCCGATGATGGAAAGCGTCGGAACCTTGTTGGCGCGGAGCAACTTCTCATCCGCTTCCAGACCTTTGAAACCGCGAACCACCGCCGCCAGCGCCAGCGCGTCGTTGTTCCGCATCACCATCGTGTTGACAGCCGCGATCTGCTCCTCCGTCATTTTCGGCCGGTCCGCCGGCGTGAGCGCCTCCATGAGCGGCCCCACGCCTTTGCCCTGTTCAAGCGACTCGGCGAGGCGGGTCATGAATTCCTTGCCCGCGGGTCTGCCGCCTTCGGGCCAGCCGTAGCCGCCGGGGATGGCGCTGATTACGCGCTGCGGATGCGTCAGCTCGACCTTCAACGTAATCAGCCCGCCCATGGAGTAGCCGACCAGGTGCGCCCGCTCGATCTTCAGATGGTCCAGCAGCCGCACGACGTCCTCGGCCATTTCCGCGCCGTACTTGTCCGGCTCATGCGGCTTGTCGCTGCCGCCGTGCCCGCGGCAGTCGAGGGCGATGACGCGGTATTCGGGGGCGAGCGCGGGCAGGACGCCGTTGAAGATCCAGCCCGTCTCCGCGCTGCCGGAGAATCCGTGAATCAGCACCACCGGCTCGCCCTGCCCCCGCTCGATGTAGCGCAGCTTCACGCCTGCGGATTCGAAGAACTGATCTTGTGCGGCAGCCTGAGACGCACAGGCCAGAAGGATGGTCAATCCGAGCGTCGTGATGCGCATGCACTTGCTTTTCATATTCCCCTTCCACGCATGATGAGCCGGTGGACGCCCTCTTTGTCGATTTTGCCGGGTCCACCGCGGGCCCTTGAATCACTGAGTCGGCGTCGAGCCACCGGCGGCAGGGCCGTCGATTCGGACGAAGAACCCCCCTTCGACCCGCTCCTGCGGCTGCAACCCTTCCGCAGCGGCCTTCCCGAACGCCTCCAGACCATCCGCCGGAACGAGACAACGGTTGCTGCCCCGCGCGATCGGCGCATATTCGCCGGCGGAGATCACGTTGCCCGGCGAAAGCTCCAGCGCCAGCCGGAGCCGGCCTTGCGGTGTCACGATGATGTCACCGAACACGGCCTCGCGCGAGCCGGGGCAGTCCGGTCCGCAGCTCTGCCCGGCGGCGGCGTCCTTGCAGCAGGAGCCGGCCTTGCCGGAAATCAGCACGTAGCCCGCAAGGGGCGCGACGGCGAGGCGGTCGGTCGTCGGCTGGTCGCTGAGCACGTACCGCCCCGCCCACGGATGCGCCGGCGACGCCGCAATCTCCGCATCGATCGCCGCAAGCCGCCGCGCTGCTTCCGCCTCTGCGATGCGCCACAGGGGCGACTCGCGATCATGTGCCGCTTCGTCGCGGGCCGTTGGCTTGGGCTGATGACAAGCCGCCAGAAAGATCAATCCCCCCGTCGACAGCCGCATGATTCGCAGAAGCGCCATGGCATCCTCTCCTTCTGAATCGGCCTGGGCCGATCGAGCGGATGATACTCCGCATTCGACGGACCTCCCAGAGGATTGCGGGGACGAACCGCCCAAGGTTGGGCATGCGGATTCCGGGCCGTATCATGTCGCCGGTGGGCATCCCGAAATCAACCAACGCGGGGGAGAAGGCTGCTCTGGCCATTCGCCATATCGGCGAACTGCTGCGGGTTCCGCGCGGACCCGTCGTCGGCCGAGCGATGGGTCGCGTGGAGACGTTGTCCAACGCGGCGCTGCTGGTGGCCGAGGGTCGCATCGCCTGGTTCGGAGCGGACGGCGACGTGTCGCTCCCGCCGGGCTGCACCGTGCTGGACGCCGAGGGCGGCTGCGTGCTGCCGGGGCTGATCGACTGCCACACGCACACCGTCTTCGCCGGCACGCGCGAGCACGAGTTTGTGATGAAGATCGAGGGCAAGTCGTACGCCCAGATCGCCGAAGCCGGCGGGGGCATCCGCGTCACCGTGGACGCCGTGCGCCGCGCCTCGCTGGAGGAGCTTGTCGCCCTTGCGCGGCCGCGGCTGGAGCGCATGGCGCGCAACGGCGTGACCACCGTCGAGATCAAGAGCGGGTACGGGTTGACCGTCGAAGACGAGTTGAAGATGCTGCGAGCCGTGCGGCGGCTGGCGGAAACGCTGCCGGTCGAGCTGGTGGGAACGTACCTGGCCGCGCACACCACGCCGCGCGAGTTCGCCAACCGCCCGGACGAGTACCTCGATCAAGTCTTCGCCGAGTCCGTGCTGACGCGCCTCCGCGATGAAAAACTGGCGGAGTTCTGCGACGTCTTCTGCGAGCAGACGGCCTTCGACGTGGCGCGGTCGCGGCGGGTGCTCGAGGCCGGCAAGCGATTCGGGCTTCGCCCCAAGCTTCACGCGGATCAGATCACGCAGATGGGCGCGACGGTTCTCGCGGGGGAAGTGGGAGCGATCTCCGCGGATCATCTGGAGCACATCGACGACGCGGGAATGAACGCGATGAAACGCGCCGGCACGGTGGCCGTCCTGCTGCCCGCGTGCTCGTTCTTCCTCGGCGTTCCGCAGGCGCCGGCGCGCAAGCTGCTCGGTGCAGACCTGCCGGTCGCCGTCGCCACGGATTTCAACCCGGGTTCGTCGATGGTGGAGTCGCTGCCGCTGGCGATGTCGATTGCGTGCATGCAGATGCGCATGACGCCGACGCAGGTGGTGGTCGCCGCCACCGCCAACGCCGCCGCGGCGCTGGGCCGGGCGGACCGGCTCGGTGCCATTGAGATCGGAATGCAGGCGGATCTCGTGGTCCTCGACGTTCCCAACCATGTCCGCTGGCTCTACGAGCCGGGGCGAAACAGCGTGCGGCACGTCATCAAGCAGGGACGGCAAGTGATCTGAGCCAGCGCCCGCACTCGCACCCTCGCCCGCACCCGCGCCGTGTCGCGCCCCCGCCGTGTCGCACCCGCGCCGTGTCGCACCCGCGCCGTGTCGCGCCCGCGCCGTGTCGCGCCTGCATTACCTCGACCCTGCGAGCGCGGACGCGTGCGGCGCACGTTTCTCGGCCGCCGCGAGGTTCTGCACCAGCGGCAACACGCCCTGCCGAAGCGCCTGCCGCGACGGGCTTTGCGTATCCATCGCCGGGCGGCCCGATGCGTCGCGCCGCTCGAACATCGAGTTGTACGCAAACGCCGCGAAGTGCATGCCATGTCGAACCGCGGACGTGACCTGCCCCTGCACCAGCGCAGGTTCGCGCTGGTCGAACATGATCCCCGTGGCCACGGGACGCTGCGCCATCCACGGCTGCCACTTGGCGAAGCGGCCTTCGAACTCGCCCATGGCAGAGGCGTAGTTCATGGTGAACACGCCATCCACCCAGCCCTGCGTGATCCACTTTCGCGCGTCCTGGTAGTGCCCGTTGAACGCGCGGTCCGGGTCGGCGCCGACGGCCGCGGTGAGCGCCACGCCGCGCCGCGTCCGGTCCACCATGTCGCGCAGGCGTTTGACCAGCACGTTGACCTGCGTCGCGCGCCAGTTGCGCCAGGCGAGGGCGTCGTCATCCGGCGACTTGCCGGTGGCGCGCCGGAACATCGCCAGCGTGCGCGCGTCGCGCGGGTAATCCGGCACGCCGCCCATTGCGTCGTAGCCCTTGTGGTAGTCGTTCGGGAAGCGGACGTAGTCGAGGTGCAGCCCGTCCACCGGGTAGCGGGCGACGATCTCATGGCAGACGCCGACGAGGTAATCGCGCACTTCCGGAAAGCACGGGTTGAGGCTGAGGTACCACCCCATCGGCTGCGGGCGGTTTTGCGCGTCGCGCAGGAACCAGTCGGGGTGCGCGTTCAGCAGTTGCCTCCGGTCGGCCGGCAGCTTGTTGCCGTGCCACGCGGGCATGACGTTGACCCACGCGTGCAACGTCAGCCCGCGCTTATGCGCCTCCGAGCACGCCAGCGCCAGCGGGTCAAACCCCGGGTCCTTCCCCTCAAACTCCGGCGCCCAAGGCTCGATCCGAGAGCGATAGAGCGCCGTCCCCGCGCCCCGCGCCTGCCACAAAATCGTGTTGAACCCGGCGCGCTTGCAGTTCTCCAGCACCGCGGCCACGTCCTGCGGCGTCTTGTAATCCCACCGCGTCACCCACACCGCGCGGACCGGCTCCACCCGGCCGAACTCCGCCGCCTTGCGCGGGCCGTGGCAGCCTGTGATAGATAGGAGCAACGCACAAATTGCGTAGTTCGCGCGCCTCGCCGCGATCCGGGTAATTCCACCGACCATCACGCCCATGGGGTTACGCTTTTTCACTTCCGCTTCCTCCTCCGATTGACGCTTGATTTCGGGCCGAGCGATTCCATGCGCCTGATCCACGCATCGAAATGCGGGCATTGCGAGCGAATCGCCGGCAGGCCAATACGCTGGACAACGACAGGACCGGATGATCTCTTGTCGTAGGTGGGGATCAGCCTCTGGAGCCGCTTCGAAGGGGCGCTCAATCTGCCGTCATCAATCTTCTCCGGCGCGTGGTAACGGTTTCGAATCGCAAGGAGCTCTTGTTCAAGTTTGCGATTTCCTGGATCCACAGAATCAGCGAGTATCTTCGGGTCACTGAACAGCATCGCCTCAAACTCGTGCATTTGCACATGGGGAATAAAATGGCTGTCTTCGCAACCCGCTCCCAGTGCCTTGGAGACTTCTCTGGATAGCCGTTCCTCTATCGCTTTGGCCTTGTCAGCCACGGCGGTCTTCTTGCGGGCCTCAACCAGACCGGGCCACTTGCCCGGAAGGCCGTAATAGTCGAACATCGTTGTGCAGTACTGAACGTCCCTCCGTTGAAGCACTTTCGTAATTTCCCCCAGGAGGCCATCATATGTTCCTATGCCTGAGCGACCACGCCCAGCGCCGATCCTTGACGCCTGGACCTCCACACCCCCGGGGGACAGACAGGGCGCCAGGACTTGCTCAACAAAGGCCAGTTCCGTCTCGCCTTCAACAAGCACCCAGACCTTACTCATGGACCGGGCCCCCTCGGATGACGTTCTTCTGCCAAAGTTCGCCCAGGCTGTACTCCTCCAGCCATGCTTTCAGGTCCTTCGCGTTCAGTCTGTGAAACGTCGATGCGCCGCCTTCCCTTCCAACCACCACAATGTCAGCCGGTTCAAACTCGTCCACGAGGAGCGGGGACTGCGTACACACGATGATCTGCGACCGTGCGCTGGCCTGCCGGAGCAGACCCGCCAGCACGCTGAGTGCGTGGGGATGCAGACCCAGCTCCGGTTCGTCGAATATCATGGTCGCCGGCGGGGCCGGTTGGAGCAGGGCGGTCGCCAGGCAGATAAAGCGAAGGGTGCCGTCGGATAGCTGAGTGGGGTCGAACGGGTAGTCCGACCCTCGCTGCCTCCACTCAAGGCGCACCTGTTCCTGCACTCCGAACTTTCTCGGCTTCAGGCGGAAATCGTCGAAGAAAGGTGCGATAAGGCGAACCACGTCGCGGACAAGAGTGTACGCGTGCCCATGTCTGTTCGAAAGTTCCAACAGGTAGGGAGCGAGATTGCTGGCGTTGGAACGCAAGAAGTCGTTGTCTGTGATGGATTCGTAGTCTCTCAGCCCCGACTGGGGAGTCGTATCATGAAAATGATAAACGACCCAATCGCGAATGGCCTTCAGAACAAATCTGGCGACATGTGGCCCGCCCAACGTGCCTCTTGTCCTGGCCGCATCATGAAGCTTGGATTCGCGTGCGCCAGCGGCGCCCAGTCGCTCTTCATACCAATCGATTCCCCGCGGGCGGTATCCAACTACTTCGCATTTGAACGTTAGGTCTCCCTGGACTGTTCGTTTCAATGTAAAGGAGTATCGATTCTTCCCGAACTGAACGCGGGCGGTTATCTCGGACGTGACTTTGGGACCCAGATGAAGCAGCGCCTTCGCCCTGCCTTGCTCGCTGACGAAATCCTGCAAGTTACGTTCCGCCAAGGCTCGGATGAGGGAGAAAAGCCCGATGAAATTGCTCTTGCCGGCCCCATTGGATCCGATGAGTACATTCAGAGGTCGCAGTTCCAGCTCTTCCAACGATCTGATGGATTTGAACCCCTTGACGGTCAATTTGTCGATGGCGGCTCTATTCACTTAAACTCTTCCGACTACAGCAGTTCAATCCCACAACCGGAACCGCACAATCGCCCACATCGCCGTGACCGCGTCCTTCCAGCCGATCTTCTTGCCCTCCGCGTAGGTGCGCCCCGCGTAGCTGATGCCGACCTCATAGATGCGCCAGCGGCCCTTCGCCACTTTGGCGGTAATTTCCGGTTCTATGGTGAATCGGTTGCTGCGCAGGTTGAGGCTGCGCACGACCTCGCGGCGGAAGACTTTATAACACGTCTCCATGTCCGTCAGGTTCAGGTTCGTCAGCATGTTGGAAAACAGCGTCAGAAACCGGTTGCCCACGTAGTGCCAGTAGTACAGCACGCGGTGCGCCTTGCTGCCGACGAATCGCGAGCCGAACACCACGTCCGCCCTTCCTTCAAGGATCGGCTCCAAGAGCGACGGGTAATCCGCCGGATCATACTCCAAGTCGGCGTCCTGAATGAGAATAATGTCGCCTTCCGCCAGTTGGAATCCCGTGCGGATCGCGGCGCCCTTGCCTTGATTCTGCTCCTGGAGCTTGATCACAAAGCGCTGCGAGGCCCACCTTGCCTGTATTTTCGGGTACAGCTCGCGCGTGCCGTCGCTGCTGCCGTCATCCACAAGCACGATCTGCCGCTCCATGCCCACGTCAATGGACAGCACGCGCTCGACCAAAGCCTCGAGCGTGCGGACCTCATTGTAAACAGGAATGACGATGGAAAGCAGCATGGCAAGCAACTAATTGCGAATTGCAAATGGCGAATGTCGAATGGGCAGAGGCAAACACCAATTCGAGAATATCAATACGCAACGATCACAAGAGAAACATCAGGTGCCGAATGATCATTCGCTATTCGCCATTCGGCATTCGCCATTGCTTTATTCATGTCACAAACCCCCGCGACACCAGATCCTGAATGTCGATCAAACCCGCCGCGCGATCCTGGTCGTCCACGACCGGCAAGTCGTCGATGGCATAGTGCTGCATGATGCGCAGCGCCTCGACGGCCTGCTCCCCCGCGCCCACGCGCTTGGGGTTGCGGGTCATGACCTCCGCGACCTTCATTCCTGAGAGCGGTTCGGCGCGGGAGAGCATCCGGAAGAAATCTCCGTGCGTCACGATTCCGACGAGGCGCCCTGCCACGTCCACCACGCACGCCGCGCCCGCTCGCTTCGGCGCCGCAAGGATCGCCTGATAGCAATCCGCCAGCGTAGCCGTGTCGCGGATCACCGGACAATTCGCCCCCGTGCGCATCACCTCGCCGGCTTTCATCAGCAGCCGACCCAGCGCGCCGCCGGGATGATTGCGGGCATACTGCTGCGGCGTGAACTCGCGGCATTCCATCACCGTCAGCGCCAGCGCGTCGCCCAGCGCCAGCATCGCCGCCGCCGACGAACTCGGCGCCAGCCCCAGCGGGCAAGCCTCCTCCGTCTGCCCAATGTCCAGCACGACGTCCGCCAGCTTCGCACAAGCCGAGTCCATCCGCGCCGTCAGCAGGATGACGCGGCAGCCCTCCTTCTTCAGTACGGGCAGAAGCTCGACCAGTTCGGACCCGCCGCTCTTGGACAGCGCCACGATCACGTCGTCGCCGTGGATCATGCCCAGGTCGCCGTGCAGCGCTTCCACCGGGTGCAGCGCATACGAGAGCGTGCCGGTGCTCGCCAGCGTGGCCTGAATCTTGTTCCCGATCAGCCCGGCCTTGCCGACGCCGGTTACGCCCACGCGCCCTTTGCAGTCGAGGATCATCTCCACGGCACGAACGAAGGCATCTCCCAGCCGCCGATCGGCATCAAGAATCGCCTCGGCCTCGGCGCGCAACACGGCGTGGGCGCGGAGCATGATCCGCTCGCGCCGGTCCGGAAGACGATCCCCGCGGGTTGCGTGAGGTTCAGTCTCGGCGGCGCGGGTGGATCGCGCCGAACCGCCGGTTGACCGGGTGCCGCTGCTCATGCGGCTATTCTGTCGGGAATCGCCGCCTGCGGCAACCGCGCCGCGCGACCGACCACGCGGACAAGCGAGGCTCCCAATTGCCGAGTCCCCGGCCTCATCGCACAATTCCGCATGTGGGCCGTTATTTCCGTCTCATCCTGCTCTTCTTGCGCGTCAGCGTTCAGGACGATGCCGCCTACCGCGCGGACTTCCTCCTGCACTCCGTCATCGCCTTCCTTCAGCTCGGCGCGGAGCTCTTCGGTCTGTGGATCATCTTCTCCAACACCGAGTCGCTCAACGGCTGGGACGCGTGGCAGATGCTGGCGCTGATGGGCGTCTTTCGCGTAATGAGCGGCGTGATCGGGCTGGGCATCGCCCCCAACATGCGCGCCATGATGGAGGACGTCCGCTCCGGCACGCTGGACTTCGTCCTGCTTAAGCCGGTCAATCCCCAGTTCTACGTCAGCGCGCGGCGCTTCGTGCTCTGGAGGGGCATGGACATCGTCGTCGGGCTGGTCATGGCCGGCACGGCTTCGGTCAAGCTCGGAACATCGGTTGGCGTGATGCAGGCGGCCCTGTTTCTGCTGATGCTCGGCGCGGGCGTGGTCATCATCTACTCGTTCTGGCTGGCGCTCGCCACGCTGGCGTTCTGGCTGACGCGGATTTCCAACATCGAGATGGTGTTCTGGAACGTCTTCGAGGCCGGTCGATATCCCGTGGACATCTACCGGCCTTGGCTGCGCTGGCTGCTCACGTTCTTCGTGCCGCTGGCGTTTCTCACCACGTTTCCGGCCGGAATGTTGGTGGGAAAAGGCACGCCCTCGGGAATGCTGATGGGCTGGCTGGCGGCGGCGGTGGCGCTGACGGGCGCCACGCTCTTCTGGAGGTTCGGGTTGCGCAGATACAGCGGCGCCTCGGCGTGAAGGTTCCACACGGCGCGCCGCGCATGCGCTACGGAGAGGCTTCATGAAACTGGGCGAATGCCTGGCCCACGAGCTCGACGGCACGCGCGAGTGGACCCTCAAGCTCCTGGCGGACATCGACGGCGACGCGTGGGGCTTTCAACCGGCGCCGGGTCTGGCGCATCCGCTGTGGTTGTGCGGGCATCTGGCCGTCTCGCAGCACACGCTGATCCACGTGCGATGCCTCGGCGGCGGCGTGCTGGACGAATCCTTCGTCGGGCATTTCCCCATCGGGCGCCCGGTGCTTTCCCTCGGCGAGCATGCGTATCCACCGCCATCGGAGGCGCGCCGCGTGATGGACGAGGTCCACGCCCGCACGCTCGAGGCGGTTTCGCGCATGAGCGACGCCCTGCTTTCCGAGCCGGCCTTCGGCGCGGGCGGCGCGCCGCATCCGCACTACAAGGACAAGCTCGGCGCGGTCGTCCACTGCTCCCGCCACGAGGCCTTCCACGCGGGCCAACTGGCGATGCTGCGGCGACTGACGGGCAGGCCGTTTCTCAGATGATCAGCCGGGCAGACCTCAACCGGCTTTCGCCAGGGCGCGCAGGAGTCGCCGCCCTTGCGCCGCCCAGCGCCAGCCGAGTCTGCCACCTCCCGTTCGCGACGACAGGTGTTGATCCGACGGGCGCAGGTGCATGGACAGATACGCCAGTCGATCCCGCAGCCCGTCAAGGCAGATCGTGTCCACCAGCACGTGCCCCAGCGGGTCGTCGGCATCCCGCGGCGCCTGCCGGATCGCCAGCCAATCCCGAATGCCGGGGCGCGCGCCAAGTCGTTCAATCAGCACGGATGCCACGACGGGCACTTCATGGAACACGCGCGCCACGCAATGCAGCGCCAGCCGCATCGGATACGCCAGCCGCCACGCCGTCACCCACGCGGCAATCCGCTCAACCGCCAGTTCCGGACCGTGCCGCCTCAAGAAGAACAGGATGTCGTACAGCCAGCGAAGCTGCTCCAGCCCGTGCCCGGCCGCGTGAACGCAGAGGTGGATCAGCGTTTCCTCCAGCCCCGGCGTCAGCGCGGACACGCCGCCGCATTCGATGCGCCGCGGCGCCAGCCACATGGCCTCCCGGGGAACCGTGGCTTGATACCGCACGGGTCGAAACGGCCTGACGTGCACATCCAGCCGCAGCGCCGGGCGATCCGCGGTAACAAAGGGCTGCTCGTAGTAGAAGCGGGGAAACAGGTCGCGGTGCAGCGGCTCGCGCTCCGGTCGCGCGCCGATGCCTTCCAGCGCGGTCAGCGCGCGCTCGACGTCGCCGGCGCGAATCAGCAGGTCCACGTCCGACATCCCTCGCAGGTCGAGGCGCTGGTACAGCGCCGCGTTCAGCGCCGCGCCCTTCAGCAGCAGGCACGGCACGCCTGCCCCGCGCAGCGCTTCGAGCACGCCGCGCAATCGCCAGAGCTTCTCGGTGTTGGCCGCGCGCAGGTGCTCGCGATGGGCCAGCAGGATATCCCGAGCGGAATCAGGAATCGCCGTGCCGCCGCGCCGGGTCTCTTCCTCCAGGAATCCGCCGACGCCCAGCTCGCAGGCGACGCACGCGGCCCGGTCCCACAGCTTCCTTCGGTGCCACTCATGTGACACCCGCTCCCCGCCGCCGGACAGGCACAGGGCAAGCCCCGCCCCGATCGCGTCCGGGCAGCGAGAGTCACGGCCGGTCTTTCGTGAGCTACGCATGGATCCACTCACAGGCTTCCCCCGGGCGCGCCGTCTCCCGTGGCGAGTCGACCGCGTGACTTGTCTCCCCTTTCGCATCGACTCCCCCGCCCGCTTCCTGCGGCGCCGCCTCATCCCACAGCCGCTCGATCGCATCACACGCCGCGTCGATCCCGCCCGTCTCCAGTTGATAGCACGCCGCGCCGCGGACCACTTCGCCGAGGATGTCCAGCGCCCGGGCGCGAAATCGCGAGAGTGTGAACGAGACGTTCAAGAGTTGGAACAGCGCGAAGGCGCGCGACACGGGGCGGATCACGGGCTGCGCGCGATCCGCGTACCGGGGAAAGACGACCATGCGAACGGGCACGCTGGACGGCGTCTCATGCGGGCGCAGGTCCTGGGCATGGATCAGTCGCACGCGACCCTTCGCACCCTTGTCATATTCCGGGTAGCGGTCCAGCCGCACCCCGAACCCTTCCAGCACGCTGAACGACCCGTGCTTGATGCACACCGCCTTAGGGTACGGCGACAGGTGCAGCGTCCGCGGATCGATCAGCGCGAACTCGTCTGACAGGTAGTCCCATCCGCGCGTCACCAGCCGCGCTACCAGCGTCGATTTCCCGCTCTGCGGATTCGCCGGAAGGACCAGCCCCGCCCCGCCCCGCGCCACCACGCCCGCGTGAACCTGGTAGAAGCGCGGCAGCGAAGCCGCCACGGCGGCGTTGATCGCCCACTCCACGTGCGGAAGCACGGACCGCCGGCGGCGCACGATAAAACGGTCCTCGCCGTCGGTGCGGATGCGGTACGCGCCGCGGCACCGCGGGTTCCAGCAGCGGTCCACCTCGACCTCGATCGCCCCGGGCAGCGCGCGGCCCACGAAATGCATGCCGTACAGGCCGTGAAAGTCGGCCGCTACGTCCCGCAGCGATGTCCGCAGCCCGACCTCGACCTCGCCGATGCGGTAGCAGGCCGTCCGCCGCGCCGGGGGAATCGCGCGGGTATCCGTGCGGTGGCGGCCGAGCTTCGAGAGCGGCAACCCGCCGCTCGTTGCATCGACCGTTGCGGCGCGTATCGAAAGCTCGAAGCTCGCCGCGCTCGACTCGCTCATTTCGCGGCGCTCGCTTCCCACTTCAGCCAGCCGTGGCGCGTCATGGCGTCCACCACGTGAACCACATCCGCGCGGCATTCCTCGATGTCCACGCCGCTCGATGCGGCGCGGTGGACGACCACGGACTCCACGTCGGCGGCGCCATCCGCGGCGCGCCAGATGTCCATCGCGGCCGCGTTGAGGTAGATCGCTTCGTGCGCCGCGGGATCATAGAGCACCGCCTCACCGTCCAGTTCCCGCAGGATCGCAGGTCGCGCATGGCGCAATCGCGAACGGGCTGACAGGCCGCGCGGAGAACCGGCGGCGTTGGACGGTCCGGGACTTGCATCCATGCAGAAGCGGCTCCAACTCAACTGGAATGGTTGCTCGCGTACGCCTTCCCCGGCCGAAGGACGAGAATCAGCGGCGCGGCCTTGAGCAGCTTCGATCCCACGGATACGAGCACTTCCCTGCGCCGGGGCTCGTCCGCCTCAGCCCCGCAAGCCTCAGCTCCGCCTGTGCCCGCGCCGGATGGGGCAGGCGCCGGCGCGGGAGGAACCTTCAGATTCGAAGCGGTTGTTCTCATTTCCGCCGGCATCTCGCACCCCGTCGAACACGACATTTCCCGGCACGGCGGCGCGGCTGCGTTTTGCGCGCAGACGCGTGGCGTCCCGCAGGTATATCGGTCTCGCGGGTCGGCAGGCTGAGTTATGGGAACCGGAGCGGGTGCGCGCGGGGGCGCCGGACTCGGGCCTCTGCAGGAGAGCGAGCCCAGGGAGGGCCTGGTTACTGATCGGGGAAGCCAAGAAGAGGGACTTGCGAGCGGGGGTCGCCGCCCGACGCCGATGAATCACCGGCTGGAAAGCCGGTGCCCCAGCCGAGTCACCGGTGCCCCAGCGGAGATTGCCTGGAACCACGGGCGGTCGGCGCGAAAAAAGAAGGGCCGCGACGGGAAGTTCCCACCGCGGCCCCCTTTTTCAGACTAGCAGACTGACTTCACGCTGCAATTAGCTGCAGGTGCCCGTCTTGCTCGAACCGCAGGCGGAGGCCGTGACGCTGCCGCCGTTGGCAATGTTCTGGCCCGTGAACTTGGCCTTCCACTTGCCGCGATCGTTGGCCGTCGCGGACTTGGTGGCGCCCGTGCTGAGCGTCACGTCGAACGTGTCGCCGAACGTGGCGTCGGTGCCCTTGACCACGACAACCGTGCACGGCGGGCCCTTCTTCGGTTTCACCTTGGTGACCACCGCGTCGCAGGCGGGGCCGCCGCAGGTGCCGACGCCGACCATGAAGTGGATCGGGTCCGGGCAGATGCCGAACGCGGTGCTGTAGCACTCGTCGATCGGGGTGTGCGTGCCGTCGACCGGATTGTCGTCGTCATAGCTGATGTCGCCATGCGAGCCGGCCAGGTCGGTGCCGCCGTTGCCGCCATCCGCACCCCAGAGCATGAACTGACCGCAGGTGGCCAGCGTCAGGTTCTGACCGTCGAACGCCTGGGCCAGAACGCCGCCGATCGACGCGTACGTGTCCGTGAACATGTCCAGCGCCAGACCGAAATCGCACAGGCAGACGTCCGTGTAGAAGTAGCCGCCGCCGTTGCAGGTCAACGGGCCGAAGCCGAGGACGACGCCCGCGCCCAGCGTGTAGGCCGCGTTGCAGGTGTCATCGAACGGCGTGCCGGTGAACACGGCAACGAAGCACTCTTCCGTGCCGCTGCCGCTGCAATACCAGTACCAGCCGGCTTCGAGACGATCGCCCGCCGTGGTGGACGTGGCGCTGAAGCTGCCCACCGTGAACATGTTGCAGTAGCTGACGCCGAAGAACCAGCGATAGCCGCCGCCCGGCAGACCGCAGTCGGTGCCGCCATCCGGCGCGGCGCCCGTGATGCAGTCGTTGCCGTCGTTCTGGAACGAGTCAAACAGGTTCAAGCTGCTGGCAGCGGTCCCGGTCCCGCCGCCATTGTTGCCGTTGAAGTAGTACCAGTCCGACAGCGGCGTCACGGTGCCGTCCGCGTTGAACTGGACCTGCATTGCCTTCTCCGGCATGACCTTGACCGGGTTGCCGATCGGCTGCAGTTCCTTCGCGCTGGCATTGACAGCAAACGCGACCGCGGCCAGACAGGCAAGAACGAACCTCACCTTTGCCATACTCTACATCCTCCTACAACAAAACAAGGAACGATGAACGCCGGTCGCCGCCGCAGCGGAGACCGAACTCCTCTAAGAAAACCGCAAACTCAAGCGCCTTCGCCCGAATCCTTTGTCGAGCGCCGAAACCCGGCGCCCCAGACCCCACTGTAGCGGACAGGGTAGCCGGCCTATGCGTCGGCATGGAGCCAGCGCGATGGCGCAACCGCAACCGCCGGGACTAAGCCCTGACGGAATCTCTGTTAGGACAGAATTAGCTCGCTTCCCCCTGTCTCGACGTGATCCAGTATCCCTCCCCCAGGACACTGCTCTACTGGCTACTCATCCTAATCCCATGCCCCGGTGGAGTCAAGCTGATTTCTGGAAGTGGGAACGTTTTCACGAGCTATGCGACGAGAATCCAAGACCGGGGGTTGCGGCAACCCCCTGCTCCCCCATCGGCTCAGCCAAGCTCCACCGAATGCGTTGATTATCGGACTACAAGGGACGGTCTGGATAAGCCGAAAACCAATTCCACTGAACTCCTGCCCCCGACGATCTTCTTGCGGAAGGAGAGGGTCCGCGCGCCGGGCGCAACGGCGGGTTGGCACGAGATGGCGAAATGAGTTCACGCATCCTCATCGTTGATGACGACGCCTCGATCCGTCGTCTGCTCTCGCGCCACCTCGAAACCCAGGGTTTCGAGGTGCTCGAGGCCGCGGATGGCGAACGGGCGATTCGCGAGGTTCTCGCGCAGTCGCCGTCGATCGTGCTCACCGATTGGGAGATGCCCGCCATGAGCGGGCTGGACCTTTGCCGCGAGATCCGCACGCGCGAAGGCATCGGCTTCACCTTCGTCATCCTCATGACCGCCCATGTGGACTGCGAGCATCTCGTCGGCGCATTCGAGGCCGGCGCGGACGATTTCATCCGCAAGCCGCTGGATTTCGAGGAAGTCCGGGCTCGTTTGCGCGCTGCGCAGCGCCTCATTGCGCTCCAGGACGATCTCGGGAAGCGCAATCGGGAGGTGAACCTCCAGTACGCACGGCTCGAGGTCGCGATGAACCGGCTTCAGGCCGCCAACATCAAGCTGCACCGTCTGGCTACGACGGACGAGCTGACCGGGCTGACCAACCGCCGGGAGGCGCTGCGGCGGGTTGACGAACTGTGGGAATCCTCGACGCGGTACTCCGAGCCGTTGTCCTGCATCATGATCGACATCGACCACTTCAAGCGATTCAACGACACCTACGGGCACGACGTGGGGGATCGAGTGCTGAAGCAGACCGCGGCGACCCTGAAGCGGTGCACGCGCGGCGGAGAACGCACCTGCCGCGTCGGCGGCGAGGAGTTCCTGCTGGTCTGTCCGAAGACCCGGGCGGAGGGCGCGGCAATTGCGGCGGAGCGCATGCGGCGCGCCGTGGAGGATGCGCCCCTGATGCACCACGGCCAGCGCCTGGGCATCACCCTGAGTCTGGGAGTCGCGGAGCGCGCCCCCGCGATGAGCTCGGTTGATGATCTCCTCAAAGCCGCGGACGGCGCCTTATACCGCGCGAAACACGGCGGGCGCAACCGCGTCGTCCTCGCCGGATCCTACGAGGCGCCGAGGGATCGCAGCGGACCCTTGAAAGATCCGGCGCCGACGGCGAGCGGCGAAGATCATGGAAGCCCGCACGTGCTCGTGGTGGATGACGACCCGGATGTGCGGCGGTTCTGCGAGCGCATATTGCGGCGCGACGGGCTGCGTGCGGAAACCGCCGGGGACGGCGTCGAAGCTTTGCGGCATGCGCAGGACCGTTCGCCCGACGTTGTCGTCCTGGATTTCAGGATGCCGGGCATGAACGGGCTGGAAGTGCTGGCCCGCCTGCGGTCCATGCCGCAGACCGCCGAAACTCCGATCATCCTCATGTCCGGCGACGACGACGACGAACGCACGGGGCTCAGCGCCCTGGAACAGGGCGCGGACGAGTTTCTGCGCAAGCCTCTGCGTCCGAGGGAGTTCTCCCTTCGAGTGCGATCCATGCTCAGACACGCCACGAGCCGCAATGCGCTGGCGAGCAGCAATGGCGTTCGCGCCGAGCAGGCCGTGGCGCTGACCGCGGTACTCGACTTCTCCTGCGAACTGGCGCAATCCCGGGACATCGACTCCGCCGCGGATACGCTCGTGCGCACGCTCAGCGCCGTGCTCCGCGCCGACTGCTCCGCCCTGCTCATGCCGGAGGAGGGACGAGACGGTTTGCGAACGATCCGCTCGATCGGGACGGCGGCGACGGAGCGAATCCCCTTCGCGATGCGCGGCGAAGCGAGCGCAGACGCGGTCTCCGATGACGTTTCAGGGGACCTCGCGGCGCTTCTGGGCGAAGCGTTCGGCGATCAGGACCGGCCGCATCAGCATCGAGTGCTTCGCGTCTCGGACAAACTTGCGGGCGTTCTCTACGCGGCGCGCCGGCGCGAGACGACTCCGTTCTCCGAGCTGGAGATGGAATGCCTCGACATGATCGGCAACATCGCCGCGCCCGCGCTCGCCGATCTGATGACGCGCCACGCGCGCGAGGCCGCACAGGACTCGCTCGTCGTCGCGCTTGCCAAGCTTGCAGAGCACCGCGACACGGAGACCGGTCGCCATCTCGACCGCGTCACGCAGTTCGCCATCCTCCTTGCCCGCGAGCTGGCGCGCAACCCCCTCCATGCTCCCGCCATCAATGAGGAGTTCCTCTCTGCGCTGGAGCGCGCCGTCCCGCTGCACGATATCGGGAAGGTCGCCGTCCCTGACCAGATCCTCCGCAAACCCGGCAAACTCTCCGCGGACGAGATGAACGTGATGAAGTCGCACGTCACCGTCGGCAGCCAGACCCTTCGCGCCATCATCGACAAGATCCCCGGCGTGCAGTTCCTCCACATGGCGGAGCAGATCGCCCGCTGTCATCACGAGTGGTATGACGGCCACGGCTACCTGTCGGGACTGAGCGGCGCGGAGATTCCACTGGCGGCGCGAATCACCTCGGTCGCCGATGTCTACGACGCTCTGACCACCGAACGCGTGTACAAGAAGGCGTTTTCCCACGAGCGCGCCCGACAGATTCTCACGGACGGTCGCGGGAAGCAGTTTGATCCCGACGTGGTGGATGCGTTCCTTTGTCTCGAAGCGGAGTTCGCCCGCCTTGCACACATGCTCGCCGACGATCCGCGAGGATCCCCGCCTCCGCGTCCGCCCCCCATGCCGATCGAACCCGCGCCACGCGCAACGATCACCGTCGGCGTCTGAAAGGACGCTCGACCCATGCCGGTTGGGTGGCACGGTCTGGCGTACTCGCCAGGCCGTGGAGCGTGAGATACGAGCACACTCTCGCACTCGCCACGGGTCCGCTGCGGCATACCCGTGCCACCCGGCGCGTGCCAGCCGGCGCGATCCACCCGGCGCGTGCCGCGCGGCGCGTGCCGCCGGGCGCAGGTCACGCGATGCATGCGGCGATCCGTGCGCGCCCGCGCTGGGACGCGCGATTACATCGGCGAGCGCCCGCGAATGGCCGCCTCCAGCATCCCGCTCGATGCATACTCAATCTGCGACCCGACCGCCAGCCCGCGCGAGGGCCGCGTCATCCGCACGCCGGCGTCGGCCAGCAGGCTCTGGATGTACAACGCCGTGCCGTCGCCTTCGAGCGTCGGGTTGAGCGCGAGCACCAGCTCGCGGATGCCGCCGCCCTTCACGCGCTGCACGAGCGGCGCGATGGTCAGGTCGTCCGGCTCGATGCCGTCCAAGCCGGAAACGTGCCCCAGCAGCACGTGATACTTGCCGCGCACCAGACCCGTCGCTTCCAGCGCGATGACATCGTTGGGTTGCTCGACCACCCAGACTTCGCCCGCTTCGCGCCGCGGGTCGGCGCAGATCGCGCACGGGTCCGTCTCTGTCAGGTTGAAGCATACGGAGCAGTGATTGACCTTGTCCTTGACATCGAGCACGGCCGCCGCGAGCGACTCGGCATCCTCGCGCGGACCGCGCAGGATGAAGAAGGCGATGCGCTCCGCGCTGCGCGCGCCGATGCCCGGCAGCTTCTTGAGCCGGTCCTTCAGCCGCTCCAGCGACTCGATGTGGCTGGAACCCTTCACGGCGACGCCTGCCCCCCGAGCATCTCCACCAGGTTCGGCGGCAGATTCAGACCGCCGGTGAGCCGGCTCATCTCCGCGGCCATGCCCTCCTGCGCCCGCGCGGCCGCCGCCGTCACGGCGCTCTTGACGAGGTCTTCGAGCAGCTCGACGTCCGCGACGGCGCGCGGATCGATTTTGATATCCATCAGCGCGCCGCGCCCGTCCACGATGGCGCGGACGAACCCGCCGCCGGACTCCGCCTCATAGCGTCGCGCCGCGAGCGACTCCTGCATCTTCGCCATGTTGCCCTGCAGTTCGCGCGCGGACTTCAACATGCCGGTCAGATTTCCCAGGCCTCCAAACATCAGTCCAGCTCCCTTGATTCCTCGATTTCCATCACCGGAAGGACGTCGGCCTCCGCGGTCATTCCCGGCTCGAGCGGCGCGACCTTCGGCTCCGACTCCGCGGCCGGCTCGCTCGCCGTCGCAGGCTCGGACTGGGCCTCCGTGACATCCACCAGCCGCGCATCGAAGCGCGCCATTGCTTCTCTCACGAACGGGTCCCGCATCGCCGCCTTGCGCAGCTCATCCGTCGAGCGCCCCGGCGTTGCAGGAGATAGACGCTCCGGCCCCGGGTCGGGCATTCCAGGCAGCAACGCCGCGCCCGCAGAGGCGACCGGCTGCGGCGGCGCCGGCGCTCGCATCCGCCTTGCTTCTGCTGAGGAACCCGGCGCGACGGCATCCCGACGACCGCCGAGGGAACCCGGCCCGGGCAGCGGGGCGCCTCCGCTTGCAGGCGCCACGAATCTCGCAGGGGCTACGCGCTCCGCGACGACGGTCGGGGCGTCCAGTTTTTTTTTTCCGCGCTCGCCGCCGCAACGCCGGCGCCGGATGCCGTCGACGCAGCCGGGCCCGCCAACCTCGTCGGAGGTTGTGCGGACGCCGCTGAACGATCAGAAGACGGAGCCGGTCGATCCGCGACCGCGGCCGGACGATCCGCGGGCGCGGCGGCAAGGAGCTTGCGAATGTCCGTAAACTGCGGCGCCATGGCAAGCCGGACCATGGCCGCATCCGCCAGCGACCGCCCCGCGCCGCTGGAACGCAACGCTCGGCGAAGCTCCTCCAGCAGCGTCACCATGAACACATACACGGGCGGATCAAACGCCGCCGCCTGCTGCGCGAATCGGGCGCGCAGATGCTCCGGCGCGTCGAGCAACTCGGTGTCCTGACCGCAGACCCGCACGACCATCAGCTTGCGCAGGTGTTCGATCAAAAGATCCACGATGCGATCCAGCGTCTGCCCGGTGCCCACGGCCTCGTCCAGCTTCAGGAGCGTCGCGGCGGCGTCCCCGGCCGCGAGCGTATCGACGAGGTCGTACGACCACTCGTCCAGCGCCGGCGGCAGCAACTCGTCCAGCAGGCCCGCCGTCAGCTCGTTGCCGCCGAAGGAGAGCACTTTGTCCAGCAGCGAGAGCGCGTCGCGCATGGAGCCGTTCGCCAGCCGCGCGATGCGCTTCACCACTTCAGATTCGGCGCGGATCTGCTCGGACTGAAGGATGCGGTCGAGCTGCTCGCCGATGCGCGCCGGCGGCAGCGCGCGGAAGTCGAACCGCTGGCAGCGGCTCTGGATCGTCGCGGGGACTTTCTGAATTTCCGTCGTCGCCAGAATGAACTTGACGTGCTCGGGCGGCTCCTCCAGCGTCTTGAGGAGCGCGTTGAAGGCGTTCGTGCTGAGCATGTGGACTTCGTCGATGATGTAGACCTTGAACCGGCAGCGCGCCGGTCGGAACGCCGCGTTGCCGCGCAGAATGCGGATGTCGTCCACGCCGGTGTTGCTCGCGGCGTCGATCTCCACCACGTCGATGTCCTCGCCCTCCGCGATCCGCCGGCACGGTTCGCACGCGCGGCACGGCGTCACCGTCGGCTGGTCGAAGCCCAGGCAGTTGAGCGCCTTGGCGAGAATGCGCGCGGCGGAGGTCTTCCCCACGCCTCGCGTGCCGGTGAACAGGTAGCCGTGGTGCACCCGGTTGGAGAGGATGGCGTTCTTCAGCGTCGCGGCGACCGCCTCCTGTCCGACCAGCTCGTCGAACGTCGCGCTGCGGTATTTGCGTGCCAGAACCTGATACGACATGCGCGCCTCGGTCGGGTGATCCCTTCGTCGCGGGTCGCGGCCCCGTGCTTTGCCCACAGGCTGAAAACCTGTGCCACCTGCACGGCTGCAGACCTGTGCCGCAGACACGGTTCGAAACTTGTGTCTCCTCCCCGACGGCGCCCGCTGACGACCAGGTTGACCACGGCACCTGAACCGAATGGGTGGGCTGCTCTGTTTCCAGCCTGACCCGTTGCCCACGCAGCTCACTGCATGGGACCTGGCCGTCAGCGGGCGCCGTCGGCGAGCGGACCATCCTAGCCGCGCGACGCCGCACGGGCAACGTCGCACGGGCCGCAGCGCACCGTCGGGTGTGCCCATGTTTTCGGGCGGGTTGGCAGACCCGAAGCGCCCGACGGGATGGGCACACGCCGCAACCCGCTCCCTCACTCTTGCCGTTGGACACGCACCTGCGTCCCCGGCATACTCCGTCCCTGCCGCCAACCGCGTGGACGCGGCGCCGCGTCGGCGGCTTTCGGCTTCAACTTCAGCGGAACTCTCGCATGAGCATTCTCGTCAACTCGAACACCAAGGTCATCTGTCAGGGCATCACCGGCAAGGCCGGCGCCTTCCATACGAAGCAGTGCCTCGAATACGGCACGAAGATGGTGGGTGGCGTCACGCCGGGCAAGGGCGGGACAAAGTCTGAGCACGGGCTGCCCGTCTTCAACAACTGCAAGGACGCGGTGGCCTCCACCGGGGCGGATGCGACGCTCATCTTCGTTCCCGCGGCGTTTGCGGCCGCGGCGGCGATGGAGGCGGCGGACGCAGGGATCAAACTGATCGTGCTGATCACCGAGGGCATCCCGACCCTGGACATGGTGAAAACCCGCGCGCACCTCGACGCCCGGGGAGCGCTGCTGCTGGGACCGAACTGCCCGGGCATTATCACGCCGGGCGAGTGCAAAATCGGCATCATGCCCGGATACATTCACAAGCCCGCCACGAACGGCGGACCCAGCGTGGGCATCATTTCGCGCAGCGGCACGCTGACGTATGAAGCCGTCTGGCAGTGCACCACGCGCGGGCTGTCGCAGTCCACCTGCATCGGCATCGGCGGCGACCCGGTCAAGGGGCTGAACTTCATCGAGCTGCTCGAACGCTTCGAGAAGGACGCGAGCACGCACGGCGTCATCGTCATCGGCGAGATCGGCGGCAGCGATGAAGAGGCCGCGGCTGACTGGATCCGCGCGAACATGAAGAAGCCGGTGGTGGCGTTCATCGCGGGGCAGACGGCGCCGCCGGGCAAGCGCATGGGGCACGCGGGCGCGATCATCTCCGGCGGCGAAGGCACGGCGGGGTCGAAGATCGAGGCGTTCCAGCGCGCGGGCGTGGCCGTGTCCAGCTCCCCGGCGGACATCGGCGCGACCCTGGCGGCGGCGCTGAAGCGCTGACGGTCGCGGCGCTGGAGCGAGAGCGGCCGCGGGGCTGAATCGTTGCGCAATTGCCTTTCCCGCGCAGGCGGGACTCCAATCCTGTCATCCGCGCCCCAGCGCGCGTCGCGCCCGCGCAGTCGATCCCGCCCATTCGTGCAACGGAATCACCTCTATGCGTTCCGCGAGAGTGTAAGCCTTTTCCCCGGGGTACACGACGTACAGGCGCTCCAGCTCCAAGTCCGTCAGAGCCATGCGCATCGAGGGAGTCAGTCTCGGCGCATCGACCCGCTTGCACTCGACACCGAACCGCCTGCCACCTTTGAAAAGAAGAAGGTCAAGCTCCGCCCCCTGGTGTGTGGCCCAGAAATACGCTTCATCCGGCTCCACGGCCATCAACACTTGCTCGACCGCGAACCCCTCCCACGATGCCCCCACCTTGGGATGACTCTGCAGCTCGCGCAGACCCGCGACGCCGAGCAACCCGTGCAGCAACCCGCTGTCACGGACGTAGACTTTCGGCGACTTCACCTGGCGCTTGCGGAGGTTTTCGAACCACGCCGGGAGCTGGCGCAACATGGACAACCCGCTCAGCAGGTCAAGGTACCTCCGGACGGTTGATTCGTTAGCCGCCAGCGCCCTCGCCAGCTCCGCGGCATTCCATACCTGACCGTGGTAATGAGCCAGCATGTTCCAGAAACGGTGCAGCGCTGCGGCCGGAATCTGAACTCCAAGCTGGGGCACGTCGCGTTCCAGGAAAGTTCGAACGAACTCTCGACGCCAGGCGAAGGAGTCTTTCTCACTGCGGGCCGTGAACGAGCGCGGGAACCCTCCACGAAGCCAAAGCCGGTGTTGCGCAGACGCCCCCACGTCGCTCACGCGGAAGCCGTGCAGCAGGACCGTCTCCATGCGACCCGCCAGCGTCTCGGAGGACTGGCGGAGCAGTTCAGGCGACGCGCGGCCAAGGATCAGGAACCGAGCGCGCACCGGGCGACGGTCCGACAGCACGCGCAACAGTGGGAACAGATCGGGACGGCGCTGAATCTCATCGATGATCACAAGCCCCTTCAACCCGCGGAGTGCCAGGTCCGGCTCGTTGAGCCGGGCGAGGCTCGTTGGATCCTCAAGGTCGAACGTGTTGAGCGAATCGGCGGCGACGAATTGTCGTGCGAGGGTGGTCTTACCGCATTGGCGCGGACCCAGCAGCGCCACGATCGGGCTGCGTCGCAGCGCCGTCCCTACCCGCCTCACCTCCTCTTTCCGGTCAATCATGCCTTGAGGATACACCATGAAAATCCGGTAGGCAATGACGGAATTTCATGGTCTGCAAGATGTGGATCGCGCGGCCTCCATCTCCCCACTTTACGGAAACGGCATCCAACGCGAAACGACCAGAATCCCTGTTTGAGCAGGGCCCTTCAGAAACGCGTCGAGCTGCAAGGAATCGTCGGGAAGACCGCGCTTCGATGCCGCAGCGATGCATCCGCTCAGCCCGCGTCTGGAGCCGAAAGAACGTCGCGGTGAGTCGTTCGCGGCGCCATCGACTTGACAACCACGCGCGAAAGCTCGCGCACCACGCTGGGCCAGGACTCGTCCGCCATGCGGCGGCTGAGGCGTTCCCGCGCGTGGCGGTCCGGGGGGCATGCCAGCGCGTCGCAGGCGCGGGCGAGTTCCTCGGGGGTCGCAATGATGCGGGCGTGCGGCGCGTAGCGCTCCACCTCGGGTAGCGCGGTCGAGATGACCGGCAGACCGGCGGCAAGGTATTCGCGCAGCTTGATCGGGTTGACGTTCCGCGTCAGCTCGTTCCGCTTGAACGGCAGAAGCCCGGCGCTGAAGCGGGCGCAGTAGGCGGGAAGGTCGCCGTAGGGACGGCGCCCGAGGAGGCGGACGTTGGGCAAGCCCTCCAGAAGTGACACGTCCGTTCGCGCCTCGCCGAGAAGTGCGAACGCGTACTGCGGACGCAGTCGTGCCGCGGCCGCGATCAGCTCGACGTCCACCCAATGCTGGATCAACCCGAAAAACCCGAAGATCGGCGTGTCCCAGTCCGCCAGATCAGCCGGGCAAGGCCAGGGCGAGCGCCACGCCTGCGCGAAATGGTCGTACTCGACGCCGTGGCGCACGAGGTGCACGTCGCCGCGGTGATGGCGCTTGGTCAGCGCCAGCTCCTCCGACGAAGCGAATACCACGTCCGCGCAGCGCAGCAGCTCGACCTCCTTGCGCGCCACCACGGACGGATCGTAACCCTCGAACTGACTGAACTCGTCCACGCAGTAATAGACCAGCGCTTCCTCGTTGAACGCGCCGCGCAGAAAGGCCGTGTCCGGGGCGAATGACCAGACCTGCACCGGCAGAGAACGGCCGGCGCACAGCGATTCCAGCGGCGCGCGAAGCTGACGCACGAGCAGCGCCCGGTTGATCCGGTCGAAGAGCCGCGAGCGCGCGCCGGGCACGATGATCGGCGTCACCTGCATCATGCCGGGTCTCACCGCGCTGGCGCCACGCGCCGCGCGCAGCAGCGTCCGCAGCGCCTTGCCCGCGTCGGAGCCGGTGGCGCGGGGACGCCGCGACCCGTGATAGTTCACCCACAGCACGCGATTGGAGCGCGCCAGCTCGCGCATGATGTGGTGTTTGCCCGTGGGGTCGAAGTCGTAGTCGCTGGCAATGCACACGATCGCGCGGTCCGCGAGGATCGGCGGTTCCGAAGGATGGGGCGGCGAGCCGCCTGCGCAATCATCCAGCGCGGTCGAGCCTCTGCGCGGATGCTCCGCGCGAGTCCCGCCTTGCGCATGCGGGTGCGAATGCGCCGGCGAAAAGCCATCCTCAACCCTCTCGCCGCGGCGCTGCACCGCACCCCCGGCCTGCGTGTCCGTGTCCGCGACCGTGCTCACTTGGAATCCTTCCCCTCGAGGTAGTAGTCGCGGTAGTAGTTGTAGTACCTCTGATACCCGTAGCCGTATCCGTACCCGTAGCCGTATCCGTATCCATACCCCGCGTGCGGACGATCGCGCCCGATCACGAGTCCGCCGATGATGGGCACGTTGTTGGCCTGCAGCAGACGAACCGCCGTTCGCGCCGTGCTTTCGTGCGTGTAATTGAGGCGCACGATGACCAGCACGCCGTTGCACATCTGCCCGATGATGCCCGCGTCGGTGACGGTGGTGGCGGGCGGCGTATCGACGAACGTGTAGTGAAACTCGCTGTTCATGCGGCGGACGAGCTGGCGCGCCAACGGGTTGCTGAGGAGCTCCGCGGCGGAGCGGTCCTTGGCGCCGCCGGCGGGAATGAAAAACAGGTTCGGCAGCGGAGTCGGCTGGATCACATCCTCATAAGAGGCCTCGCCCGCCAGCACGTCCGTCAGCCCGGGCTTGCTGGGCAGGTTCAGCAGCTTGTGGAGCGTGCTGCGGCGGAAGTCGCCGTCCACCATGAGCACCTTCTGGTGGCGAATCTCGGCCATGATGCAGCCGAGGTTCAGCGTCGTCACGCTCTTGCCTTCGCGCGGGATGGCGCTGGTGATGGCGATGACCTGATGCTCGCCCTGCGGGTTCTGGCTCAGCAGGCGGGTTCGCAGGGAGCGGTACTGCTCCGTGACCAGCGATGATTTTTCGTAGTACGCCACCAGCGACTCCGCCATGCCCGGGACCGGCGGCGGCGGCGGGACGTGTTCCTGTGCGGGGGCGGACGGCTGCTGCGCGGGGGCGTCGTGCAACGGCGGCGGCATGATCGCCGGCGCATCGAGCAGGGCCGTGGCCGAAGCGGCACCGGGCGCCGGCTGCGCGCGGCGGCTCATGGCGTCCTTGCGCTCCTGTTCCGCCCGTTTGAGAGCCTCCGCCATTCTGCCCATATGCCATCCACTTTCAGCGGACTGCCGCCCGAGCCATCGCCGGGCAGTCCGCGTCCGCCGCGTCACACCCCAGAGCACGCCGATCGCAGCGCCGGCGACGCGTCAGATATCACGATTTCCGCTTCCGCGCTGCAGCGCCTTTCGGAGCCGCGACCGTGCCTTTCGAAGCCGCGACCGTGCCTTGCAGAGCCGCGACCGTGAGGGAGCGGTTCTGTTGCATCTTGCCTGTTGCGTCTGAAGAATCGCTTCTGAGCTGCACAACTCGCTCCCTTACGGTCGCGGCTCTGAACGGGCGCGGCTCTCAAAAACATCCGATGCGAGAATCCCGCGGCGCTGCACCTAGAACCTCCTGAATCTCGGCCGATTATTGTCGTCGTCCTCTTCCTGGTACTCATCCGCCGCGTCCATCACCTGCGCCGGCGCCTTGTACGCCTCCATCACCGGAGCGATGGGGAACAGCACTTCGCGGATGCGTTGCCCGACCCACGCCAGCGGCGTCGGCGGCACGTACACGATGTCCTCCGGCTCGATCAGGACGTTGGCGCTCACGTCGCCGGTGCGAATCATGTGGTCCACGTCCACGACGATGGTGCGGCGATCCTTCTCGTTCGGACTGGGGCGCAGGATCCTCACCTGGCTGGTCCACGACATGAACGAAACGCCCGAGCGCGCGATGACGTCCATCAGCGTGTCGCGACCGGTGTACGTGTGCGGACCCACGCCGCCGACTTCGCCAAAGACGTAGTACTTCTTGCTGCCGTACCCCGCGATGCGCACGCTGACTTTCGGGTCCACGTAATACTCGTTGAGCAGCACCTCCAGCTTGGCGCCGATCTCCTTGGCCGTCATGCCGCTGACCTTCACGTCGCCGAGCAGCCGCAGGCTGATCTTCCCGTCCGGCTGAATGCGCGCGGCCTCGCCGTCGATTTCCAGAATCCGCGGCGCGCTGATGAGGATGGAGTCCGGCACGCCCACGCGATACTCGATGGCGGAAGTCTCATGCTCGTGCGCCTGCAGGAAGTCGAGGATGTCCTCGTTCTTGTGCGAGCACCCGGTGGCGGCGAGAAACGCAAGCCCCACCAGCATGGGCGGCGCGAGCCTCCGCCGCGCGGACCACGCGATCCTGGGCAGCGCGGACCGCGCGGGCTTCGTCGCGGCCGCCGCGCGGGCGATGCGGCGTTGCGCCGGAAGCGTCATCGTGCTGACCGTAAGTGCGCTCATCATGACTCTCGAATCGTCGCGCGCTTCGCGACGGTCTTGCGGACGACGCCCGGCTGCCCGTCCAGGCGCGGCGCGAGCCGGCATCGTCCGCGAACTGCATCGTTTATCGGGTGCGCACGGGGCGATCTGAAAACCGCGGACGCGTGCCGCCGGGCTTGAAGGGACGGTCCGGCAAGATAAGGCGGTTATCGGCCCCCGCGAAGCGTCCGTCGAGCCAAACCCGCGCAAGGATCAACGCGGATTCGGCGAGGCTTGCCTGCGCGCCTTAACCGCGCGGCGCCTTGGACCGATAGGTCCGATGGCGGCCCGATAAGGCCACCCGAACTTTAGCCCGTTCCGTTGATGTCGCCGGTGACGGATTCGTCCTTCCGGCCGCGTCCGAGGGCGCCGACCTCACCGTCGACGGCGAGCACGGAGCAAGCGATCGCATGTACCTGAACTTCTTCGGCCTGCGTGAAGCACCCTTCAACAACACGCCCACTCCGCGCTTTTTCTTCTCCACGCCCGAGCATGATGAAGCGCTCGCCTGCCTGATCTACGTCGTGCGGGAGTCAAAGGGCCTGGCGCTGCTGACGGGCGAGGCGGGCACGGGAAAGACGCTGGTCTCGCGCATGCTGGTCGCGCACTTCGGCGGCAGCGCGACGTTCGCCGCGATCCATCAGGGATGCACTTCGCCGGCGGACCTGCTCGAAGCGATCTGCGCGGAGTTCGGCGTCGAAGTGGAACCGGGCAGCGGGCGCGGCACGCTCGTCAAGGCGCTGCAGGACTTTCTCGTCACCGAGTTCGCCGCCAACCGCTCGGTCGTCCTTGTCGTGGACGAGGCGCAGAATCTCTCCGTCGAGTGCTTCGAGCAGATCCGCATGATCGGCAACCTCGATGCCGAGGACGCCAAGCTCCTGCACGTCATTCTGCTCGGGCAGCCGGAGCTGCACTCCGTCATCCGTTCGCCGCGGCTCCGCCAGTTGCGCCAGCGCGTCTTCCGCGGCTTTCATCTCAAGGCGCTCACGCTGCGCCAGACCGCCGATTACATCCGCCACCGCCTGAAGGTGGCCGGCGCGACGCGTGAAGACCTTTTCGACGACGATGCCATCCGCGCCATCCACACATTCTCCGGCGGACTGCCGCGGATGATCAACACCGCCTGCGACAACGCCCTGCTCAGCGCGTACGCCGAGAACCAGGAGCGGATCACCGGCCCCTTCGTCGCGGACGTGCTCTCCCAGATACTCCCCGATGCCTCCGCGCCGTCCACCGCCGTGCCGGATCGCGTGCCCATTCGCCCTCGCTCCGCTCGTGGCGCGTCAACACGGACGCCCGGCGCAGGCTCAATCACGCAAACTGAAAGGACCTCGCCCGCGCCGCGGATCAACGCCGCTTCAAGCCTCGCCGCCGCCCGTGCCGCGGACGATCCCAACGGCGATGCCGATGCACGCGGCCGCCCGACTGCGGCCTCGGCGCCCTCGCTCGAAAGCCGTCTCGATCGACTCGAGCTGGCGAACGCCCGCCTCGACATGCTCGAGGATCGCCTCTCGCACATGGCCACGGACATGATCCGCAGCCGCAGGTTCGATCGTGATCTGTCGACTCGCGTGCCGTCGCGGCCACCGGCGGACGAGCAGCACCAGCGCCGCCAGTCGCAGTCGCTCCTGAAGATGACCACCCTGGTGCGCGGCGTTGTTCAGCATTTGCGCCTGCTTTCCGATCGGATGGACGACGCCGACTCGAATCGCCCCGCTGAGGCCGCCGACGTGCGCGCGAGCCGCGCCATCGCGCGGCACGAGTCCGGCGACCTCGGACCCGAAATCCTGCGTGAGGCCTCCGCTTCGCGTGAGCAGGTTCTGCCCCGATCGGAGTGGTCCGCCCGGCCAACCTCGTCAGCGCCATTCAATCCCCTCGACGCGCTGGCGCTGTCGCTCGACAAAACCGGTCTGGATGGATTCGACGATCTGGCGATCGCCGCCGCGGCTGCCTGCGACTCACCGCTCGAGGCCGTTCCCACCCAGCCAGCATGGCGCGCGGTGGAAGAACTCGAATCGCTGGTGTGCGCTGCGTCTACTCCCAAACGCGACGTCGAGTTCGCACGCGTCGATCGGGAGCGGTTCGAACAAGGGTCGGATGCGGTGGTTCGTGCATCAGCGACGTTCGACCACGAGCAGGAATCGTTTGCACACGAGTCGGGAGGGTTCGGCGGCGAGGCGGCGCCGTTCGAGCGCAACTCGACCGCGGACGACTCCCCGCTGCTGGGCAGCCTGCGCGGGCTGCTCGACCTGATGCAAGCGTCGTAGCGCCCGGCCGCCGGCACCCCATCGCGACGGCATCCCGGCGCGCCATGCCGTAGGAACGTGCCCGGCGGCATCAACGCGCGCCACACAAGCACTTTGCCGCCTCGAATCCCGGCAGCCTCTCCAGCATCCAACCGTGAAGTTAGAGGCCCATGCGAACTCACGCGCCTCGCGGCTCCCGCGATAAACTGGGAGGTTGCGGCAATTTGGCAAGCGCCGAGTTTTCTCAGTGGTTCGCCATTCCCGAGCCTGCGGCTTGAGCCTGCGCGAATCCTTCGTGGAAATCGCGGTTCTCGCCGCCTATGCTTGGGTGAGGAACAGGTTCCACGCCTCAACCTCAGGCACGCACCTTGCCGGTTCCGTTCATGAATCCCGCTCGTTCAGCGCCGCTTTGGTCGGAAATTGCACGGGGCAGGTGACATCCGGGGACAAACGAATATGCTAGCGGGTTTCCCGAAAAGCTCTCAACGAAGGAAGATCGGCGAGTGGAAACCATTTTTAGTTGGGCGGTCCTGACCCTCTTCGGCGGGGCGACGTTGGCGCTGGCCGTTTACGGGCTGCACCTCTACGTCCTGCTCTTTCTCTTCCTGCGCCGACGGGCGACGAACCGCGCGCGCCAGAAGGAGGTCATCGAAGCCTACGCGACGGTCACCCCGGACGAACGCTGGCCCGTCGTCACCAGCCAGATTCCCATTTACAACGAGGCCGGCGTCGCCGAGCGCGTCATCCAGGCCGTGGCGACGATGGACTACCCGAAGGGGCGCCATGAAGTCCAGGTTCTCGATGACAGCGACGATGAAACCGCGGACCGGGTGGATCGAGTCGCGGCGATGCTCACGCGGCGCGGGCTGGATGTTCGCGTCGTGCGCCGCGCCCACCGCGAGGGCTACAAGGCCGGCGCCCTGGCGCACGGACTCTCCGTCGCGCGCGGCGAGTTCATCGCCGTGTTCGACGCCGACTTTGTTCCGCCGAAGGACTTCCTGCGCCGCGCCGTCCCGCTGCTCGCGGAACGATCGGACCTCGCGTGCCTTCAAGGCCGCTGGTCGCACCTCAACCGCGACGAGTCCTGGCTGACCCGCTCGCAGGCGCTGGGCATCGACGGGCATTTCGCCATTGAGCAGGGCGCCCGCGCGTGGAACGGGCTGATGCTGAACTTCAACGGCACCGCGGGCGTCTGGCGGCGTGCCGCCATCGACGATCCCAAGGTGGGCGGCTGGAGTGGAGATACGTTGACGGAAGACTTGGACCTCTCCTACCGCGCGCAACTGGCCGGCTGGAAGCTGGACTACTGCGTCGATCTGCCCTGCCCGGCGGAATTGCCCGGCAACATCCTGGCGCTCAAGAGCCAACAGCGCCGCTGGGCGACCGGCTCGATCCAGGTGGCGCGCAAGCTGCTCCCGCGGATCTGGCGCTCACCGGGCGGACTGGGCGAAAAACTCGAAGCCACGCTGCACCTGACGCATTATTCCGTCTCGCTTTGGATGCTGGTGCTGGCGATGGTGGCGCGCCCTATCATCTTCGCGATGGACGAAGTCCCGCTCTTCGGCGAGTGGTTCTGGCTGACGTGGAAGCTTGTCGTGCTGGCTTCGATCGCGCCGCCGCTGACGTATGCCTATGCGCGTTACAGCCTCGACGGCCGGTGGGGCGGACTGACGTCGATTCCCGGCATGTTCGTCCTCGGCTGCGGGCTGTGTCTCAGCAATGCCATTGCCGTGCTTCGCGGGCTGTGCGTGCGCGGCGGCGAGTTCGTGCGCACGCCCAAGTCGGGCAGCACCGGTCAGCCCGCCGGCAGCTTCTACAAGGCGGCCACGGGCAATCTCTGGATGGCGGAGCTGCTGCTGGGCGTTTATTCGCTGGCGTGCTTTTTCCGCTACTTCTTCGACGAGCATCGCGGCTTCAGTGTCTTTCTGCTGATCTACGCCGTGGGATTCCTGACCACCGGCTGGCTCTCCATGCCGCGCGACTGGACCTTCCTTCGCCGTGAGGAATCCGTGGCGCAGGTCTCCGACCAGCCCGCCTTAGGCTCCTGATCGCCCCGCGCCGCAAACGCCAAGACGCCGCCATCAGAACCCCGCACTCAAGCGAGGGGCCTTCCATCAAGGCGCCGACTCGCAGGGAGCGCCAACCCCTCGAACTTCCCAGCGAGCGTGGAGCACCATCCGGCGCCTCGGCCTCCCTTGACTACCGGCGCGGGCATCCTTCTTCGCATCCATCCTGGCGTCCCTCCCTGCTCCCGATCGCGCTTGTCAATCGCGCGTTTTCCCGTTAAGCCGTTCGCATGATGGGATTTAACCTCCTCCTTCTCGCGGTCTGCCTGCACGCGCCGGACTCTCCATCCCTACAGGAAGCCGCGGCGTCCTCGTCGCCCGAGTCCGCCTATCTGGACGAGGCGCGGCTGGGCCGTCGGCTCAGCGAGATGGTCGCCCGGAACCCGCGGGACTGCGCGTTGTCCACCTACGGCGCCAGCCGCGGCGGGCGCGATCTGTGGGTGCTGCGCGTCGGACGCGGAGAGGACGTCGATCAGCGCCCCGCGCTCGTGCTCATCGCGGGACTCGACGGCGACACCTTCTCCACCACCGACGTCGCCATCCGCGTTGTCGAATCGGTGATGAACGCCTCACAGCCCTCGGCCACCCACGGCGACCTGCTGGATCGTCAAACGATTTACCTGATCCCGCGCGCCAACCCCGACGCCTGCGCCTCGTTCTTCGCGCCCGTCAAGCTTGCGCAGCGGACGACGCTTCGACCCATCGACGACGACCGTGACGGTCTGGCGGATGAGGACGGGCCTGACGACGTCAACTGCGACGGCAAGATTTCACTGATGCGCAAGCTCGACCCGGAGGCGACGCACCTGCCGGATCCCGCCGAGCCGAGGCTGCTCAAGGAGCCCGATCGCGCGAAAGGGCAGAAGCCGATCTACAAGGTTTACACCGAAGGGATCGATGACGACGGCGATGGCGAGTACAACGAGGACGGCGTCGGCGGCGTGGATCTCAACCGCAACTTCCCTCACGGTTACGCCGAGCACGAGCCGTCCAGCGGACCGCACACCATCAGCGAGCCGGAGTCCAAAGCCCTGATCGACTTCTTCCTCGCCCATCCCAACATCGCCGTCGCCGTTGTGTATGGCCGCTACGACAACATCGTCAAGCTCCCCGAGGCCGGCAGGATGGACGTGACGCAGCGCGCCCCCGTCAGCCTGCACAAGGACGATGCCGCGATCTACGAACAGCTCAGCAAGCGGTACAAGGAGATCACCGGCGTCAAGGAGCTGGTGAAGGACGAGGAGGTCGGCGCGCTGCACGGTTGGGCGTATGCGCAGTTCGGCGTGCCCGCGTTCGCCTGCCGGGTGTGGACGCGACCCGAGGAGTCCAGATCCGCGGCGCCCGAATCTCCGAAGCCTGCGGAGCCGTTGCCCGCGACCCAGCCTGAGCCTCCGGCGGCGCAGCCTGAACCTGCGGCGGCGCAGCCTGAGCCGGCTGCCGCAACGGGCGCTCCGCCGGCCGAAACCCCTCCCCCGCCGTCGGCCGCGCCGACCGAACCCCCAGTCAAGTCCAGCGACCAGACCAACAAGCCTGCGGACCCATCAGCCAAACCCGCTGAAAAGCCCGAGCCGGCCGACAAGGAGGCCGTGGCTTGGCTCGCCTACAGCGACACCCAGCGGCAGGGGCAGGGCTTCATGCCGTGGACGCCCTTTGAGCATCCGCAGCTAGGCCCGGTCGAAATCGGCGGTTTTGACCCCTTCTTCCAGACCACACCCCCGCCGGATCAACTCGATGCCGTGGCCGCCAAGCAAACCGAATTCCTGAGCGACCTTCTGGGCCGATTCCCCAAACCCGTCCTTGAAGAGTTGAAGGTCAAGGCGCTGTCCGACCACGTGTTTGAAATCGAATCCGCCGTCGTCAACGACGGCTACCTCCCCACGGCCACGGCAATGGGCGCGCAGACCCGCCGCGTCCGCCCCATGCTCGTCACGCTGGAATTGCCGCTGGAGCGCATCGTCGGCGGCGAGCGCCTCAGCCGCTTCGGCTCCATTCCCGGCAGCGGCGGCCGCGAGAAGCTCCGCTGGCTCGTGCTGGGCCAACCCGGGGACCCGATTGCCGTCACGCTGACCTCCCCGCGTTTCGGCAACGCTCAGCAGATTGTCACTCTCCCTCAGGGGAAATCGCCTGCCGCGCCCTGATGGGGAGCCGGGCGGGAGCCGTGTCGGCTGCTACGGTCCGGTGTGCTTGGCGGGGACGATGATCATGGTCATGCGCTTACCCTCGGACAGCGGGGCGCGGATGACTTTTCCTTTTTCGCCGATGGCCGCGATGATCTCGCGGAACTTCGACATGGCAAACTCCATGTTGAAGCGCTCGCGGCCTTTAAACAGCATGGTGAACTGGACCTTGTGCCCCTTGTCGAGGAACTCGAGGGCGTGGTTGACCTTGATCATGCGGTCGTTGTCGTCGGTCTTGGGGCGGAGGCGCACTTCCTTGAGGTCCACCTTGACGGCGTGGGACTGCTTCTGCTTTTTCTTCTGGGTGTACTTGAACTTGCCGTAGTCCATGATGCGGCAGACGGGCGGGCTTTCCTGCGGGGAGACTTCCACCAGGTCCATTCCGGCCGTGCGCGCCAAGCTGAGGGCCTCGGACGTCGGCATGACGCCAAGCTGCTGGTTTTCCTGATCGATGACGCGAACAGGAGAAATGCGAATCTGCTCATTCAGACGAAGCGACTTAACGATGATCCAACTCCTTGAACTTCCACCCCCGCGCGAGCCGTTTCACGATGAAACGGCGATGCGCTGAACTTCCACCCATCCTTTGAATAGCTCCTAGCTGTTAGCTCTTAGCTATTAGCTACTAGCTCCTAGCTCCTAGCTCCTAGCTCCTAGCGTTCGACTTTCGACTTTCGACTTTCAGCTTTCGACTCTCGACTTTCGGCACTTGGCCTCAGGCCTTCCGCTCCTCCGACTCTCTTCGGCACTCCTCGATAAACGCCTCCAGCGGACGGTTGCCGAGCGTCTTGCCATCACGGTCGTTAACGTTTACCTCGCCCTTGGCGGCCTCGCTTTCGCCGACGACCAAAATGTAATTCACCTTGGCCTGCCGGTGGCGGTGCTTCTTCGGTCCGATCTTCTCGCTGGACAGGTCCAGTTCAGCGCGGAATCCAGCCACTCGCAGCTTCTCATGCACCTCGCGGGCGTAAGCGTCGCTCTTCTCGCTGACGGTCACGACGGCCATCTGCACCGGCGAGAGCCACAGCGGGAACGCGCCGGCGAAGTGCTCGATCAGGATGCCCACAAACCGCTCCATGCTGCCGAACGGAGCGCGGTGGATCATGACCGGGCGGTGGGGTCGGTTGTCCGGTCCCACATAGGTCAGATTGAACCTCTCCGGCAGGTTGTAGTCAACCTGCACCGTGCCGAGTTGCCACTGGCGGCCGATGCAATCCTTGACCACAAAGTCGATCTTGGGGCCGTAGAAGGCGGCCTCGCCGACCTCCTCCGTGGCGGCCATGCCGCTGGCGGCGGCGGCGACGCGGATGGCCTCCTCCGCCCGGCGCCAGCCCTCCGGGTTGTGGATAAACTTGGGGTCCTTCGGGTCGTGCAGGCCGATCCGGACGCGATACTGTCCCAGTCCGAGCATATCGAGGACGTAGCGGGTCAGGCTCAGGCAGGCGTCCAGCTCGTGCGGCAACTGCTCCGGCGTGCAGAACAGGTGGGCGTCGTCCTGGGTAAAGCCGCGGACGCGGGTCAGGCCGGAAAGTTCCCCCGACTGCTCATAGCGATAGACGGTGCCGAACTCCGCGAGACGGATGGGGAGGTCCTTGTAGCTTCGCGGCTCGCTGGCGTAGATGCGGACGTGGTGCGGGCAGTTCATGGGCTTGAGGAGGAAGCCGTCCGACTGCTGGAGGTGCTCGCGGACGAGCTGGAGGTTCTGCGCCGCGTGACCGGGACCGGAGGCGAGCCTGCGGGCGTCGGGCTTGGCGGGGTCCGCGACCAGCTCGGCGTGCTTGGGCGGATCGGCGATCCTTAGCTCGTCGAGCAGCTTGGCGACCCCGCCCGCCAGCGGGTCCGCCGCACCGGCCTTGTCCGCCTCGTAGAGCGCGATCCACAACTCGTTGAGCAGGCGCGCGGTCTCGGTTTCATACAGCGGGGGGAACTGGGAATCGCGGTAGTAGGGGAAGTGGCCGCTGGTGCGGTACAGCTCGAGCCGTCCGACGTGGGGACTGAAGACGGGTTGGTATCCCTGCTCGCGGAGCTTGCCTCGGAGGTGTTCCTCCAGCAGGAGGCGGATGGTCGCCCCTTTCGGCTTCCAGAGGATCAGCCCGCTGCCTACCAGCGGATCAATCGTGAACAGCCCCAGCTCCTGCCCGATGACGCGGTGGTCGCGCGCCTTGGCCTGTTCGAGCTGCTCGAGGTGGGCCGCCAGCGACGCCTTTTTGAAGAAAGCAGTTCCGTACACGCGCTGGAGGCGCTGGTCGTTGACGTCGCCGCGGTAATGCGAGCCGCTGACCTGCCGCACCTTGAAGGCGCCGATCACGCCGGTGGAGGGGATGTGCGGACCACGGCAAAGGTCCTCGAAGTCCTGCCCACAGCGATCGCCGGTGACGTAGAAACTGAGCGTGTCGCCCTCGGCCCGCTCGGCGTTGTCCACCTTGTAGCGGTTCTGCTCGGCGGCGAGCTTGGCCATGCCGTCCGCGCGGTTCATTTCGAGGCGGGTGAACTTGCGGTCCTCCTTGACGATGCGGGCCATCTCCGCCTCGATGGCGGCGAAGTCCTCCGGCGTGATGGATCGCGGCAGGTCGATGTCGTAGTAGAAGCCGTCCTCCAGCGGCGGGCCGTACACGAGCTGGGTCTCGGGGAAGAGCTTGCAGACGGCCTCGGCCATGACGTGCGCCGTGCTGTGACGGAGGACGTAGAGCGCGTCGGGGTCGTCGTCGGACTTGGTGAGGATCTTAATGCAGCAGTCGCCGGGGAGCGGGCGGGAAAGGTCCATGATCTCGGAGTGCCCGTCACGGGTGACTTTTCCGGCCACGGCGGCGCGCGCCAGCCCCGCGCCGATCTTCGAGGCCACGTCCAGCGTGGTGGCACCCGGCGGAAGGTCCAAGATGGTTCCGTCGGGCAAAGTGACTTTCAGGGAAGAACTCATGGACCCGAATATATCGGCCACCCCGTCCGCGGCCAAGAAACCGCTGGATGTTGGGCCTGACTGCGGGCGGTTCAACGCGCTCCGTGCGCAGCCAAACGCCGGAAGCTGACTGGTACCGACAGCATCCAGTCCAAGGCGGCGCCGGCGGTCAGAATGCACGCGAAGTCGAACGCCACGTAGCGATAGCGCTTCCAGGCGCAGAAGAGAAACAAGACGACGACGCAGGTGAGGGTCAGGGCGGCCAAGAGCGCGACGAGATCGCCGCGGCCGGCTCGGAGCAGCAGCGCGGCGCCGATCAGTCCCAGCACGGCCACGGTGCGGTACGACCAGGTGAGCACGTCGCGCAGCGTGCCTCCGCGCGCCGCGGGGCGGACCACGTCGATCTGGGTGAAGATGCGCGCGAGCTTCTCCACGCCGTAGGTCGCGAATCGCGCGGGATTCTCCCGTATCCAGGTCGATGCAAGCTCCCGCGCCGCGCGGTCGCTGGCCAGCTCGTCCGGAAAAGCGCTGCCCCGATTGGCGGGGTTGTGATACGCCCAGTAGTTCAGCAGGCCATGATCTTCCAGGCAGCGGGGCCAGTCGAAGCTCTCGCCCTCGCGCGCGATGCCCATGCTGCGCAGCAGGTTCTCGCCGCCGCTGGTTCCGGTGGGAACAAACGTGTGAAAGAGGAGACTGTTGCGCACGACCCACGGCGCGTAAGTCAGCAGCGCGGCGGCGAGCAGCACGGCGGGGCGTCGAATGGCGCTGAGCAAGCCGGCGCGCCGACCCCTCCGACAGCCCGCCCACACCAGCACGCCCGCCCATAGCGGCACGAGCAGCAGGTTGTTCTCTCGGGTCAGCGCGAGCAGCCCGCACGCCATCCCGGCCAGCGCCGCGGCCAGCGTCGATCTCCGCAGCAGCGATCTCGACGCGGCCCACGTCGCCAGGGCGGTGAAGGACAGCACGAGCACTTCGGTCATGATTTCTGATGTGTTGAAAATGTAGATCGGATATGCCGCGTAGAGCAGCCCGCTGATCAGCGCCGCGCGGCGCGAGGCAAAGTTCAGCACAGCGGCGAACACCATCACGGCCGTGATCGCGTCGAGCGCGCCTTGCGCGAGGCGCACGGCGAGAAGGTCGCCGCCGCCGATGGCCGTCAGCGCAGCGAGCAGAAGGGGATAGGCCGGCGCGCGGCGGGCGCTGGGTTCACCGCGAAACCCGAGCGTACCGTGGTCGCAGAAGTTCTCCGCGATCCAAAGGTAGGCCTGCGGATCTTCCTTGTTGCCGCCGAATTTGGCGGCCGGCTCACTTCCGCCGTAAAGCAGCGCAAACGCCGCGCGCGCGGCGAGCGCGACGCAGAAGATCAGGCAGGCAGACGGCGCGACGGAGCGAAGGCTTGTTGACGTGCCCTCTGTCTGCTTCGTATCTGCGTGTCCGTCAGGCATGTCTGTGCCTCATTCCCCTGCTGCCCGGTTCGTGCGCCGGCGATACTCTCACCGCAAGCGCGACGAAATGGCAAGTCGCGCTGGTTCTGCAAGACATCACCGCGGACCCCTTGCGGCGGGGAAGGGCCAGGGACGGGCCGGGGGGTCGATGCCGTAACCTGCCGAAACCTGACCCGTCCCGGCACCCTGCAAAAGGAAGGCGCGTGCCATCCCCGTTATCTTTCCCAGCGGCCGGGAATGTTTGCGCCACATCCAGGGCACCCGGATCGGGCGAGGCGGTTCGACTTCACGGTGAACCCGATCCGTTCTATCAAAACGGTTCCGCATGTCGGGCATACGGTGTTCTCGCGGTCGCCCACGCCGCCGGGGAGATTGCCGGCGTACACGAATCGCAGACCGGCGCGGCGCCCGATGTCATAAGCGCGAAGCAGCGCGTCCGCGGAGGTGCGCGGCGCGTCCACCATCTTGTAGTCAGGATGAAAGGCCGTGACATGCCACGGGATGACTGGCGACACACCGGAGATGAAATCGGCGAGCGCTTGCAGCTCGTCCTGGGAGTCGTTGAAACCCGGCACGAGCAGCGTGACAACCTCGACCCAGAAGCGCATCGCGTGCAGGCGGCGGATCGTCTGCAGCACGTTGTCCAGCACGCCGCCCAGTTCGCGGTAGCGCCGGTCGTCGAAGCCCTTGAGGTCCACCTTGTACAGGTCCACCCACGGGCGGATGAACTCCAGCACCTCGGGCGTGGCGTTGCCGTTGCTGACGAAGCCGCAGGTGATGCCCTCCGCGCGTGCCAGCTTGAAGATTTCGACGGCCCAGTCGGCGGTGATGAGCGGCTCGTTGTACGTGCTGACCATGACGGGCGTGCCGTGGCGTCGCGCGGCCTCGACGAGGCGCTGCGGCGACGTCGAGCGGAAGTCGGCGACGGCGCGGTCGTCGCGCAGCGCCTGACTGGTCACCCAATTCTGGCAGTAGCCGCAGTGGTAGTCGCAGCCCAACATGCCGAAGGACAAGGCCTCGCTGCCGGGCAGAACGTGGAAGAAGGGCTTCTTCTCGATGGGGTCGATCTGCACGCCGGCCGCGTAGCCCGCCGGGGCGCGCAGCTCGCCGTCGCGGTTGAAGCGGACGCGGCAGACGCCGGCGCGACCGGGCTTGATGAGGCAGCGATGTCCACACGCAACACAGCGAACCATTCCGTCGTTGGAACGTAGTACCAGCGCGGGGGCGGATGGCATGGTGTGATCGCTGAGGAGCGTTTTTAGTTGCACGGAGTTTCTGCGCGCCGATGCCTGTGGGGCATGGCAGGCCCAGATGGAACTAGAAACTGAGCATGACCGCCGTCACCCCCGCGCAGGCGGGGGTCCAGAGCACATCGCCAGACCGCTGCATTCCCGCCTGCGCGGGAATGACGAGTGCCGCCTTTGAACACAGACTGATAGACTCCAAACGGCGCAGGTTGACCGAACCGCGCCGCCTTTGGATTATAGCCGCGGCGGCGAGGATTGAGGTTCGAAGAAGCCGGTCGCTTTATTTTGTCCCAGCTTGCGAACCCGAGCTTCCAGTTTCCAGCGAGAAGCTCGTTGAAGGGAAACCGGGCGGCACGGTCTGGCGTACTCGCCAGGCCGTGGCGGGCGGGGCAGGACCACGGCCAACGGAGTACCGTTGACCGTGCCACCCGCCGCGGCGCGCGGGGCGAGAGCAGAGTCAACGGAGTACCGTAGACCATGCCACCCGCGCTCTGGGACCATTTTACGTTCAACGCGGAGTCATCCAGTCTTTAGTTTCCAGTTTCCAGCCATGAGCCGCATCATCTTCTACTGCCTGGCAATTGCCTTGGTCTCGCTCTTGGGCGGCTGGTTTCCGCTGGCGCAGCGGATTTCGCACGTGAAGCTGCAGGTGTACCTGAGCCTGTCGGCCGGGGCGATGCTGGGCGCGGCGTTCTTCCACATGATGCCGGAGTCGGCGCACCTGTGCGAGGAGCAGTTTGGTTTGTGGATGGCCGTGGGCGTGCTGGGGTTGTACGTCATCGAGCGATTTCTCAGCCCGCACAGCCACGAAACGGTCGAGGAGCTTGGGCGGGAACTCGACTCGCACAGGCATTCGCATCAGGGCGGACATTCACCTGCTCACGCACACACGCATGCGCCCAGCCCCGCCCACTCTCACGAGCCGACTCACTCTCACGAGCACCCACACTCTCACGAGCACGTCCGCGCGGAGCCGTGTCCGAAAGTCTCCAAGGGGATCGACGCGCCGGCGACCGAACGGGCTTCCACGGAAGGCGCCGCGGGGTTGGCGTCGGATGGCGCGGGGTCGCAGGCGGCCGCGCCTCGCGTGGCCGGCTGGTCGGCGGTGATCGGGCTGTTCCTGCACACGCTGATGGGCGGGGCGGCGCTGGGCAGCGCGGTGCTGGGGCATGATGCGGCGCCGCAACTGGGTTTTGCGGTGTTTGTGGCCACGGTGCTGCACAAGCCGGCGGACTCGTTCACCATTTCGACGCTCTTGACCAAGAGCGGTTACTCGCGCGGGACGGCGTTCATCGCTCAGATCGCCTTCGCGGGCATGATTCCTCTGGGCGTGGTGCTTTTCGGACTGGGAGAGTCGGCGCTGGCGGAGCGGGTCCTGCAGAGCGAGCTGACGGGCGGCATGTTGGCGTTCAGCGCGGGGACGTTTGTGTGCATCGCGCTTTCGGATCTGCTGCCCGAGGTGCAGTTTCACTCGCACGATCGCATGAAGCTCTTCATGGCCGTGATTCTCGGCGCCGCGGTCATGTACGTGACGGCGCTCTTCGAGCCTGCCCACGCGGTCGGACACGCGCATTGAGGCCGCTGCTTGACTGCGCGGCCGGATCGACCGATAAGCTTGCAGGGACGCACGATGGGAAGGCGTTTCGGGCAAGGAGAAACTTCGCCATGACAACCGTGGGAATGAATTACGACGTGCTGCCGGGCAAGGAGGCGCAGTTCGAGCAGGTGTTCAAGAAGGTGCTCGACGTGATGAACCGCATGGCAGGGCACAAGGAGTCGCACCTGTACCGCGACGTGGCCTCGGCGCAGTCGTACCTGATCATCTCCGAGTGGACGGACCCGCAGGCGTTTCAGGCGTTCATTGCCTCCGAGCAATTCCGCAACGTCGCCGACTGGGGCCGCGAGCAGATTCTCTCCAAGCGCCCCAAGCACGAGATCTATGGCACGGAGGGCAAGCCGATGTCCGCGGCGGGCGGCGCACCGACGGCGCCGGCGGCGGGTGGCCGGTGTCCGGTGGCACACGCTTGAGCAGACCGCTCCGCGCGAGCCGTGACTCGACGAACGAGCCGTCTCGCGGCGCGCGGCTGAACCGTCCACGCCAGCCCGAGCCGCAGGCGCCTTTGCTGGCGCTACGGGTTCAGAACCCGAAGCGCCGGCGAGGGCGAAAGGCTCCGTCGATCGTCCCGGGCAAGCCGGCAACACCGAAGCGAGGAGCCATCTCCCGAGGGCACTGCCAAGAACACCCCCGTTGTCGGCGTTGCGATGGCCCTGCCTGAACTTTTGCGCAAGCTCTCGCCATCCTCGCGCCGGCAGGGCCTTTCAATGATCCCCTTTCCCGGCTTCGGCGATCAACACGTCGCTTCGCTTTCGACCGGCAAGCACGCTGCGTCAACGCAGCGACTGAGAATCGAAGGGCCCTGCGGACCGGCTCAGGATAACAGCCTCCCGTCGTCACCTGAGTCCGCACTTGGCAACATGCTCACGCTGGGTACAGCGAGAGCATGCCACCCGGCCGTCACACGCTCATACGCTTGGCAACATGCTCACGCTGGGTACAGCGAGAGCATGCCACCCGGCCGTCACACGCCCATACGCTTGGCAACATGCTCACGCTGAGTACAGCGAGAACATGCCACCCGGCGAACATTGAATTCCCTGCTCGCGCCGGATCGCGCATGGACAGGACACGCCCTGCAAGGCTACCATTTCGCAGGCGCGGCCGGGCCGTCGTTTCCTCCAACGGGCCGGGACTGCAGCCGCGGTGGGAAATGGACTTCTTGGCCGAAAGGGGACGTGTCATGTTCACATGGGCGAAGCGGGTAGGATGGCGTTGGGTGTTGGGTTTGATTCCGCTGGCGGGGATTCTTCAGGCGGAGAGCTGCCGCATCGAAGTGCCAGGGCAGGACATCAACATCGACTTCGACAACAACGACGATTTCTTCGACGACCTGGACGAGTTTTTCGACGACCTGGGCGACTGAGCGGGAGCGCGGCTGCTCGATCGTGCCGGCCGCAACGCAGGCCCCTTGGCAGCGCGTGACGGAACTGGAAAGCGGACCTGGCGCCCGTCACCCCCGCGCAACCAGGGGTTCACTCCGCCGGGGAAAACCGCTGGATACGTGGTAGCTCGCAGGCCACCGGCCGGATTCCCGCCTGCGCGGGAATGGCGAGCATCGCCTCTCGGCACGGGCGGCTACTCGTCGGGAAACTCCAGCAGGACCGCGCGATCGAGGTCCTTCTCCGCGACGCGAAAGACGCCGATCGTGCTTTCCGCATGCGGGCTGGCGGAGGCGTACATGTACTCGATGTTGACGCCGGCGCTCGCCAGGGCGCGGGAAATGCCGGCGACGGCGCCGGGGCGATTGGCGATCTCGATGACGAGCACGCGCACGACGATCCAGCTTGCGCCGAATCGCGTGAGACATTCCTCCGCGACGGTGACGTTGTCGCAGACGATGCGCACGGTGCCGATGTCAAAGCTCTCCAGGACGGTCATGGCGCGCACGTGAACGTCGCGCCGGCAGAGCGTCTCGCAGAGATCCGCGAGGATGCCCGGGCGATTCATCAAGAAGATGGAAAGCTGATCGGCCACAGCGGCGCGCATGTGTGGACCTCCCCGCGGATCGACCGCCCAAGACGTGCTGCAAACCGGACGCATGTTAACAGCGCGGCGCCGGCAGGGAAGCGGCCGAAACGCATCGCCGCCGGCGACGCCGGAAAGCGGAGGGTTTTCGTTCTCAGGCCGGGGCGAGCAGCCCGACTCGTTCGATGCGGCGCACATCGCGCCGGCTGGCGTGGCGCAGCGCGGCGTCGAGCGCCACGCCTCCGCCAGCGCAGAGGATCGCCTCCATGAAGTAACGGTAACGCCCCGAACCCCAAAAGACGCCGGCGTAGCACAGCACGTGCATGATCAGAATGCCGACGAGTACGCGCCATCCCGCGACGTGCTGTTCGCGCAGCCGCCACAGCCCGATCGTCCCGAGCAGGGCCAGCGCCGCGTAGAACACGACTCCCACGGACAGGAGCAAGTACAGCACGGGCGGATAACCCGTTCGCGGCGGCGGCGCACCCGCCCCCGGCGACCAGCCCGTGCTCCAGAACAGCCCGTAGTTCGCCGGTCGCAGGAGCGCGACCAGGCCCGTCACGAAGTTCCGCAGGAGATGTTCGGGGTCGTTGCCGATGTGATCGAAGGCCAGCCTCGCCCCGACGTGATGCGCCGTGGCGGTATCAAGCCCGCCCAGCGGCGTCTCATTGAGATTTCGCCAGCCGTAGCCGTCGGGGTTGTGCGCCAGGTAAAGATGGATGCCGCCGGCCGTGGTCAGCCCGACGCCCTCGCCCACCATCATGCGATTGCGCAGCAGCCACGGCGCCAGCGTCAGCACGAAAGCCAGTCCGCAGATCGCCGCGCAGCCGACGCGCTTCCGAAGCCGGAGTTCTCCCATGCCCACGGCCGCGGCCACAACGGGCGCGTAGAAAACCGCTTCTGAGAGCGTCAGGGCTGCAAGTCCGAGCAAGGCGCCGGCGAGCACCGGCTTCACGCCCGCGCCGGTCGATTCGCCCGTCGCAATGATGAGGCTTGCACCGACGAGCACGGCGAACAGGTGTTCTGACGCCAGCACGGGGGAGAAAAAAACGAAGGCCGGATTCGCAGCGCACAGTGTCGCCGCGATGATCGCCGCGCGTGAATCGCCTCGCGTCGCGCGCAGCGCAAGCTTGTGCACGACGGCGATCAGCAGCGTGGAGAGCGCCACGCACGCCAGCGTGAGCGCCGCCGTGCTGCGGCTGATCAGCATGACTCCCGCCAGAAACGCGGGAAAAAGCGGCGGGTGAAATGCGGTGGGCGCGGGGAAGCCAAATTGGTGGTGGTCGAGCAGCTTCTCCGCCAGCACCTGATAGTGTAGAAAGTCCGACACGGGCGCCGGCTGCACCCATGCCATCCATGCCAGTCGAAGCGCCAGCCCGCCCGCCAACACCCAGGCGAACCGTGACCGGGCAGCGCCCCGAACCCACGGGACCTCGCACTCGGGCTTGAAAAGCACGATTTCACGCCGCATGCGCACGGCACGCGCGGCCGGCTGACGAAGCACAAGCCGCAGCACAATCGCCAGCACCGCGCCCGCCAAGAGCGCCAGCACGCCGCACAGTTGCGCCGGATTCTCGGCGAGCGCCGGTCGCCGCAACTGAAAAACGCCGTCGCTGAGGAATGGATGCAGCGTGGCGAACACCAGCCGCGTGAAAAAGTTGCGGTTCCAGTGAATGGCGCTCGCGTTGCCGTATCCGGCCGCGCCCATGCGGTAGAAGATGACTTTCGCCGGCCAGGGCGCCCGGGCGCGCGCCTGCCGCACCCGGTCTTCGGCTGCATGGGGATCCGCTCGCAGCGACAAGACGTCGTGATATCCGCCGCCGATCCGCGGGAAGTCGAGATTGAACGACGGGTCCACGACCATGCGCAGACCGGGCGCGTACTCCGCCTCAACCACCGTGTGACTGGCGCGGCCGGTCGCCGAATCGAACAGCATGACGGGCGACGCGGGAATACCGATGGACGCGAGCATGGCGACCAGCAGCCGCGCCTTGTCCGCACAGTCTCCGCCCTCAACGAGGATCTGCCACGCGGTAGCTCTCATGCCCGGTAGAAGGAAATAGCGTTCATTTCGCGTCGAGCGCGAGGAGGCGTAAACCCACTCCGTCAACGCGAGGACCTTCAAATCGGCGGGTTGGTCCGGTGCAACGAGGCAGCGCGTCGCGCGGCCGATCGCCCGCTGTTCTTGCATATCCCACGCAAAGCAGAAGACGCCGGCCGCCCCCGCGGTGAGCAGAACCGTCAGGCACGGATGCGCCGACAGGGTTCGCCAGACGCGAATGGGATGTTGAAGCAAAGGTATGCGCACTTCCTGCCGATCCGAGCGCCAAACGCCGGGGACCCCGCGACGACAGCAGGCAAAGCGGGGTTTTTCAAGGCATCCGTTTCGGATTTATCGGAAAGTCGAGGGCACGGGTGAGGCGAGCTTTGGCGAAGGATGCGAGATTGGAGTACGCTTCACTTAGGCGCAGCGCGGCCCGGCGCGATGTCGTAGTAGTGAGGAGCTGACCTGTTATGAACGCGACCCTGTGCCTTCTTCTGATGGCATTTTCATTGCCGTTCCTGCTGCCCAACCAGGATGCGCCGAAATCGCCGCCGCCCCCTCCACAGGGCGGCAAGCCGCAACCGGCCGACCCGGCCGCGGACGGCGTGTTGAAAGTCGAATCGCAGACCGTCGTCGTTGAGGACTGCACGATTCGTGTGCTCGCCAGCGGACCGGAGTATGGGCAGGTCGTCATCCTGCTGCACGGGCAGGCGTTCCAAGCCAAGACATGGGAGGAGCAGGGCATCCTCAAAGCGCTCGCCAAGTCTGGGCGAAGGGTCGTGGCGGTGGATCTGCCGGGGTTTGGGCAGTCGGCGAAGTGTGCGGTCGCCAGGGAGAAGCTGCTGGGAAAGCTGATTCCCCTCCTTGCGAAGACCAAGCCGGTCGTGGTTGCGCCGTCGATGAGCGGCGGTTACGCGCTGCCCTACGTCGTGGAGAACGCCGAGAAGCTGGCGGGCTTCGTGCCGGTCGCGCCCGTCGGGTTGAAAGATGTCGCGGACAGGATGGACCGCATCACCTGCCCGACGCTGGTCGTGTGGGGCGAGCGCGACGAGGGTCACCCGTACAAGGAGGGGGAAGCTTTCGCGGCGAAGCTGCCCAAGGGCGAGTTCTATCTCATGCCCGGCGCGCCGCACCCGTGCTACCTGAACGATCCGGCGGCGTTCGCCGAGCGGCTGATCAAGTTTCTCGACGAGATTCCGCCGGATCGGACCTCGCCGCGCATCCTCGGCGGCGACTCCCCGCCGCGCAGCCCCGGTGGCGAGTCGCCGCCGAAACCGTAATGCCCGTGAGTGCGCCGCCACCCCGCTCCGTACCGGTAGCGCCAACAAGGGTGGAATGTCCGTGCGGACCGAGCATCCGGCTTGCCCTCGCCGGCGGCACGGGTTCGGGTCTCCCTCGCCGGAGCGACGGGTTCGGAATGTGCTTCCTCGCCGGCGCTACGGGTTCATGACGCCGGGGAGGGCGCGCCGACGAAGGCCCTCAGTTCAGCCATGTGTTTGCGGTGGCGCGAGAGGATGCGGGACGCGACGGCGGCTGCGCCCGGCTCCCCGGCGAGCAGCTTCAGCGCGGCCTCGTAGCGGCGGATGACGCGGCTTTCGTTCTCGATGACGAGCGGCAGGAGGAAGTGAACCTCCTGATAGTGCAGTCCCGCAGCCCGCACATCACCGCACGAGGGGGCCACGCCGCCATGCAGCGAGGCAATGGTCTCCGCCAGCCAGCCTTCGTGCTCCCTGATCTCTGCCGCGATCCTGCGCAAGGCGGCGTCCTGGTCCGTCGTGCCCCGTGAGACGAACAGGGTCGAATCGAGCAGGTGCGAAACGAGGCTGCCCCGCTCCTGGCGAAGCAACTCGTTGAGGATATCGATGACCTGGCGACGATCGGTCACGGTGCAAGCTCCGCCAGCGACGCGGTCCCCGGCGCGACGGCCGACGCCCTCTGCGACGCCCGCGGGACAAACATCCGGGCGGCGTAGTGGTCAGCGGATCGCTTCAACGGTCCGATCGCAATGAACAGCACGATCAGTGCCAGGGCACAGACGTTCACCATCGCCACGCCCCCCGCCGGGGACGAGAACGAGGCCCGCCCATCGTCCTTGAGCGTCATCCGCACGACGACGCGCATGTAGTAGTAAAGACTGAAGAGCGTGTTCAGCGCCGCCACGGACACCAGCACCCACGACAGGATCGTCCCCTGCCTTCCCAGTGCCACGAGGATCCACCATTTTCCGAGGAATCCGGCAAACGGCGGCAGTCCCACCAGAGAGATCAGGCAGATGACCATCGGCACCGCCAGCGCCGGAGCGCGGCGGATCAACCCGGTGAAGGCGTCAAGGTCGTCGCTCCCCGTCCGCCACACCACCAGCGCCACGACGCCGAATGCGCCGAGATTCATGAAGAGGTATATGACGATGTACACCAGCAGCGCGCTCGTGGCGGTCTGAGAATCCGGCGCGGCCGGACTGAGAAATACCGCGCCGGCCATCAGCATGTATCCTGCGTGCGCGATCGACGAGTACGCCAGCATGCGCTTCACGCTGGTCTGCTTATACGCGGCGAAGTTGGCCCACGTGCACGTGACCATCGCCATCAGCCCGATGCCCCACGCCAGCGGCGCCATCATCGACCAGCGGGCTTGCCACAGGTCCACTGACTCGATGCCGGCGGCCATGCAGAACACCTGCACGAGCCGGATGAGCATGACCAACCCGGCGGCCTTGCTCACCACGCTGAGCCAGGTGGTGACTTCGATCCGCGCGCCCTCGAACGCGTCGGGACACCAGAAGTGAAACGGCACGGCGGAAATCTTGAAGCCGATGCCCACCAGCACGCAAATCAGCCCCACGGACGCCAGCAGGCGGTTGGGCGACTCCAAGGTCGCAAACCACATCTTCGCCGCGTCCGCCGCCTCCAGCGAGCCGCCCGTCAGCCCGTAGAGCAGGCTCACGCCGTACACCATCGTCGCGGCGCAGATCGCGCCGAAAATCATGTACTTCAGCGACGCCTCGGCGGCCTTGGGGTTGCGCTTGTCAAAACCGACAATCGCATAGCTGGGCATCGAGGCCGTCTCGATGGCGATGACCATCATCAGCAGGTTGGTCGTGCTGACCATCAGCGCCATGCCCAGGGCGCTGCCGAGAAGGAGGATGAAAAACTCCGGCGCGTCGCGCTCCTCCCGCGCGCTGCCCATCCACCACAGGAGCGTCACGCAGGACAGAAAGACCATGAGGATGAGCTTGAAGAACAAGCCAAGCTGATCGGCGATCAGCATCGTCGAGCCGGAGTCGGTCGAGAGCGCCCCGCTGCCGACCTGCTTAAGCCCGAACCCGCGCCAGACCAGAAACAGCGCCGCCAGCACGCCGATCGTCGCCACGGTCCCTACCGTTCGCGCGCTGCGACCCAGAAGCACGGGAACGCTGACGATCGCCAGCATCGTCGCCACCAGCGCCAGCTCCGGCGCGAAGAGGCGCAGATGTTGGCCGACGTCGATACCGGTCCAGATGTTTGATTCAGCTAACATGAGTGCGTCGAGTTGGAAAGGCGAAACGGTGCAAAGGCAACCAGGCAACAAGGCAGCAAGGCAACAAGGCAACCGAGCAACAAGCCTTTCAGCGAACTATGCGACAAGGCATACAGGGACAGACGGGAAGCACAAGCCTCCGGAACCGGCACGTGGACCATTGGATACTCCGCGTCTTCCGCTGAAAGCGAGCCGCCCAGTTGTTGTTCTTCACCCATGAATCAGTGCTCCACTTTATGCGCACTATTCCTCACGGCCCGACTCAATCCGCACAGAAGCCGATCCACATCACGCAGGAGGCTCATGCACCCGGCGATTCCATCCTCGGAAGCGATTCTCAGGTTTCGGCACAGGAGCAGTTGAGTTTCGACCTCGCACAGCGAACCGAGGGCAACATCTAGAAACCGTAAGTAGTCGTGCGTCCGTTGTCGCCCATATTTTTCGGCGATATTCGAAGGAACCGATACGACGGCGCGCCTGATCTGACTGGTCAACCCAAACCGCTCGTCGTTCGGAAACGCACGAGAGATCTCATAAACGCTCGTGCACAGATCCATGGCTTTCTGCCACGCCAAGAGATCCTTGAATGACCGAATCTCCGCCATCAACAACCAACCTGCCGCCGCTTGCCTTCCTGCCTGTTCGCCCTATTCTCTGGTTGCCTAGTTGCCTCGTTGCCTCGTTGCCTTCTCCTACCCCCCCGTCACCACCGCAAGAATATGATTCAGCGTCCCATTGCAATAATTGAACACCGTCTGGCTCGGGAACACGCCCATGAGAATGCACAGCACGGCGAACGGTACGAGGATCGCCGTCTCGCGCGCCGTGGCTTCCGGCATCTCGTGACCCGGCTCTTCGTGCGGATGACCGAGGTACACGCGCTTGATCGTCCAGAGGATGTATCCCGCGGTCAGAATCACGCCCGCCGCCGCCAGCACGGCCATCGTGTAGGCCCAAGGCATCTGCGGGTTGGCGCCCGCCTGGAACGTGCCGATCAGCACCCACGCCTCGCCGATGAAACCGCACAAGCCCGGCAGACCCAGCGAGGCGAAAAAGCCAATCGTCGCCAGCGTGCCGTATCGGGGCATCGTCAGCCACAATCCGCCGAAGCGGTTGAGATCGCGATGATGCGCCCGGTCGTAAATCACGCCGACCAAAAAAAAGCACATGGGCGAGCTGATGCCGTGCGCGAGCATCTGGAACATCGCCCCCTGAAAGCCGGCCTGGGTCATCACCGCCACGCCGAGCAGCACGTAGCCCATGTGCGACACGGAGCTGTAGGCGACGAGCTTTTTGAAGTCCGTCTGCGCCATGGCACAGAGCGCGCCATAGAGAATGCTGATGACGCCGACCGTGGCGAGCACAAACGCCCACGCCTCCCCACCGGAAGGAAAGATCGGATAGCACAGCCGCAGGAAGCCGTATCCTCCCATTTTCAGAAGCACGCCGGCAAGGATCATGGAGATGGGCGTCGGCGCCTCCACGTGCGCATCGGGCAACCACGTGTGGAACGGAAAGCTCGGCAGCTTGATGGCGAAGCCGATGAACAGAAAGATGAACATGATCACCGCGAACTTCACGCCGAGGAACGTGGTTCCGTCCGAGGCGAAGTGCTTGGCGATCACGTCGTTGGTGGCCATCTCGATCAGGTCGAACGTTCCACCGTTCAGCAATGGCGCGTCGGCGGGGCGGTAGCCGCTGACCAGTCCCTGGCTCTGTGCTCCCGCCGGCGACGAGGCGTCCGCCATGGCCGCGCGAACCGCGTCCCCGCTGTAAAAGTACATGGCCACGAGGGCGATGAGCATCAGCACGGAGCCGGCGAGAGTGAAGAGAAAGAACTTGATCGCGGCGTATTCTTTTCGCGGCCCGCCCCAGACGCCGATGAGAAAATACATGGGCAGGAGCATGACCTCCCAGAACACATAGAACAGGAAAAAGTCGAGCGAGGCAAAGACCCCCAACATGCCCGTCTCAAGCAGCAGGAAGAGGATGAAGTACGTCCGCATCCCCTTGTTGACTCTCCAGTTCTCGAAGTTCCAGCTCGCCCAGCAGGACAGGAAGCCGACCAGCGTCGTGAGGATGAAGAGCGGGAAGCTCAGTCCGTCCAGTCCGACGAAGTATTCTATGGTGAACGACTCGCCGGTGATCCACGGCAGGCGTTCGACGAAGTGCATCAGCCCGTAGCGCGTGCCAAACGTACCGGCGGGGTCAATGCCGCCGCCCATGAATGCAGGAATCAGCAGCAGCGACAGCAGCAGCGTCGCAAGCGTCGAAATAAATGCGATGCGCTTGATCTGGTTTTTCGGCGCGAACATGCAAAGCACCGCGCCGATCGCCGGAAGGAAAATCGTCCAACTTAGCATGACCTGATATCCACGGGATCTGACTCGGATCCCAGTATTCCTCTATTATCGTAGGGCGGGCTCTGCCCGCCTTCTCGCACGTACTTACCAACTGCCTCACGGCGGGCGTAGCCCGCCCTACAGGCTCAACCGCCGTGGGTTCCGAATCCGAGTCGCTCCGCCACCACCGTCCACGCCGATTCGCCGTAGGGGGCGAGAAGGAACGCGGCGATCACCGCCGTGCCTATGCCCACCGTCCACAACACATACTTGCGAATGCCGCCGGTCTGCGGTCGGCGCAGCGCCTCCGCCAGATCGTCCGCCGTTTCGCTGATGCCGTTGACAAAGCCGTCGACCCCCTGCGCGTCCAGCACGCGACCCGTAAAGGCCGCCAGCCGCTCCGTCACTGACGAGAGCAGGTTGTAAACCAGGTCAATGACCCACGTGTCAATAAACCCGCACACTGCCGCCACGCCGCGGCAGCCCCGCACCCAGAGGAACCCATACAGCTCGTCGAAATAATACTTGTGTTCCAGCAACGTGTGCAGGTAGTTGAGGGGAAATGTGTTCTTCAGCCGCTCCGCAATCCCCAGCCCCTTGCGATATACAAGCCACGCGACGGCGAAGCCGACCAGGAATGAAAACCCCACGATCGTCACCAGCTTCGAGTGCGGGTTGCGATCCGCCGAGTGATCCAGCGCGATCAGCGAAGCCGCGGGGTCGTGGGCCTCGCCGTCCACGGCGACGACCAGCGGCGCGTCCGCGGCCACCGGCGCCGCATGCGCCAGCATGGGCCGAAACAGCGCGTAGCTTGCGACCAGCGTGCCGACCGCCAGGACGGCCAGCGGCAGCGTCATCATCTTCGACTCGTGCGCGTGCTCGTGAACGTGGGGGTCGCGCGGCTTGCCCATGAACGTCAGCCACCACGCGCGGAACATGTAGAACGGCGTGATGTAGGCCGTGATAATGGCGAACAAGAACATCCACTTCGGCAGCGCCTTCATGCCCGCGGCGACCGGATCCTTGGCGCTTGCATGATGCGCGGCGGCGCCGCCGTGACCCTCCTCCGCGCCGTGACCACCGGCTTCCTGCGCAGTGCCGGCACCGTGTCCATTGGCTTCCCCGGTGCGGCCTTCCTGCTTCGCATGGGCGTCCTGTTCCGCCAGTTCCGGCGCGCCCTTCGGCTGCGCCGTCTTGTGTTGCGCAGAGAATGCCGCCAATGAAACGCTCTCCGAAGCCTCTTCCCGCTCGCTATTCGCTATTTGCCATCCGCCATTCTGTGCAGCAGCGTGCTCCCCCCCACTCTCAAACCTGCCCCAGTTGAACGCACGGTCGTACGCAACCGCGAGAATTTCGTCCTTGCTGAAAAACCCGCCCAGACCGAATCTCAAATCTCCAATATGAAATCCGGGAATGCCCGTCCCCGCGATCGCCAGCACGCCGATGAAAAACGTCCAGCACGTCACCGGCATCTTGCTCTTCAGCCCGCCCATCCGCCGCATGTCCTGCACGTGGTGGCAGCCTTCGATCACCTGCCCGCTGCCGAGGAACAGCATGGCCTTGAAAAAGGCGTGCGTGACAAGGTGGAACAGGGCGGCCGTCCAAGCCCCCACGCCCATGCCGAAAATCATGTACCCAAGCTGCGACAGCGTGGAATAGGCCAGGCACTTCTTGATGTCCGTCTGCACAATGGCGATCAGCGCCATGAACGTCAGCGTGATGCAGCCGATCACCGCGACGAACATCTGCGCATCGGGCGTCAGCAGGCGGAACACGCGCGCGACGAGATAAACGCCCGCCGCGACCATGGTGGCCGCGTGGATCAGCGCCGAAACCGGCGTGGGACCGGCCATGGCATCCGGCAGCCAGACGTGCAGCGGGAACTGCGCGCTCTTGCCCATCGCGCCGCAGAACAGCCCGATGCCCATCAGCGTCGCGAGCGTCATGCCGGAGAACGACCACCCCAGGATCGGCACGGAGACGGTCTTGGCAAACAGCCCCGTGCCCGCCGCGAGCTGGGTCTTGAACGCAGCCGCCGCGCCTTCGAGGTCCAGCGTGCCCAGGAACGTGAAAACGATCCCCAGCCCGATGATGAAGCCGAAGTCGCCGACGCGGTTGGTGATGAACGCCTTCATGGCCGCGGGGGGCGCGTAGTCGGTGTCGAAGTAGAAGCCGATCAGCAGGTAGCTGCACAAGCCCACGAGTTCCCAGAAGATGAAGAGGAACAGCAGGCTCGGCGAAATGACCAGCCCCAGCATCGAGAAGCCGAACAGCGCCAGGTAGGCGAAGAATCGCCAATACTTGCTCTGATGATGGACGCAGTCCGAATGCCCGGCCATGTAGCCGATGCTGAAGAAGAAGATCCAGAAGGCGATGAAGCAGACCATGAAGTGAATGGCGACGGTGAGCGAGTCGAGCTTGACGCCGAATGTCACCTTGAAATCGCCAAGCTGCGACCAGAGCACCTGGCTGTTCTGCGCCGCCGATGTCAGCGCGTCGCGCTGCTCGGGACCGGTGAAGAACCAGGTGACGAAGACGATCGTGGAGAGCAGCAGCGGCAGCCCCATGCCGCCGATGAGGCCCACCCATCCGGCGCGCGGCTTGCCGATCTTCGGACCCCAGAGGACGAGGATCCAGAAGGTCAGGAACGGCGGAATCAGCGACGCCGCCAGAAGTTTTGACAGAAACGGTTCCATAGAATGCTATTAGCTACTGGCTGCCGGCTACCCGCCATGCGCCGAAATCATGACTCGCCTTTCCCGTGCCTCCGCTGCGCCTTCCAAGACCCTGTGCTCGTGTTGCACGCTCGTCGAAAGGCCTGGGCTTTCAGCCTCCTGGACGATTCGACGCTCGACTTTCAACTTTCGGCGTTCCGGCGTTTCGGCGTTTCAACCCCGCAGCGCATCCCCCTGATCCACGTCCACCGTGACCAGGTTCTTGTAGAAGTTCATGCAGATCGCCACCGCGATGGCCGCCTCCGCCGCCGCCAGCACGATCACGAAGAGCGCCGCGATCTGCCCGTCCATCGCGCCTTTGCCGTGGTAGCGGTCGAACGCAATCAGGTTCACGTTGGCGCTGTTGAGCACCAGCTCGACGCCGATCAGGATCCCGATCGCGTTGCGCTTCGTCACCATGGTGAACACGCCGGCGCAGAACAGCACGGCGGCGATGATGAGATAATGAATTAGACCGATCGCCAGCAAACCACACCCGCTTTCCCAATGCGGAATGCCAAATGCCGAAACCCCATTCGCCTGTCAGGTGCTTCCCCGCCCCCATTCGGCATTCGCTATCCGACATTCGCCATTCGGCCTTGCTAATTCTTCTCCTGCCGCGCCAGATGCGCTGCCCCCACCATCACGATCATCAGCAGCACGCCCGCGATCTCGAAAGGAACGAGATAGTGCGTCAGCAGTCGCCGACCGATCGCTTCCACCGGCGTCCCGATCGAAGTGGCCGACGGCGGGCCGAAGTCCGTCCCTGCAAGCACTGACATCAAACAGATCAGCAGCCCGACGCAGATCAGCGACGCCACCGCCAGGTTCGTCCGAGTCGGCGTAAACCGCACCCACGCAGACTGGCTCGTCAGCATCACGCCGAAGATCAGCAGGATCAACACGCCGCCGACGTATACAATCAGTTGGATCGCCGCAAGAAACGTGGCCGCCAGCAGGAAATACAGAATCGACACCGCGCCCAGCGCGAAGAACAGCCACGTGGCCATCCGCACCACGCTGCGCGACACGCACACGCCCAGCGCCGAAGCGATCGCCAAGCCGCCGAACACGTAGAACATTGCGGCCTCAAACCACCCGCCCGGCGTCGCATACACCACGCCCGGTTCGACCCGTGGCGCAGCCTGAGCCTGCGCCAGCGCCGGCAGCGCCACAAACCCAAGCGACGCAATCAGCAGCAACCTCAAGATGACCCGGCCTTTCAACACTCGGCATCCACTATCCAGCATTCATCGGTCCGCCCTCGGCACTCGGCACTCCGCTTTCCACTCTTGGCTTCTTGCTTTCAGCTTTTAGCTTTTAGCTTTCGGCTTTGGGCTTTGGGCTTTGGGCTTTGGGCTTTGGGCTTTGGGCTTTCGGCTTTCGGCTTTGTTCATTCAGCATTCAGCATTCCGCATTCGACATTCGCCATTCGCCATTCCCCCCTACGCCGCCGGCAGCGGATCAATCACCAGCGTCCCCACGAGTCTGCGCCGGTGATAGAACCCATAGACCGCGATGGCGAAGAACCCCGCCATGAACAGCACCCCGATACCGCCCAGCGACCAGTTCAGCATGCTCGAAAGCCCGCTCCAGCCGCTGGACGTCCACGCCTCATCCGCCCAGACCCACAGCGTGTTCCCCACCAGCAGCAGCATCGTCAGCGGCAGCAGCACCTGCACGCACGCATACAGCACCTGGTCGATGCGGATGCGCGGCAGCGTCCACCGCAGCCACAGTTGCACATACAGCAGGAATACGCACTTGACAATGAACCACAGCGGTCCGCTCACCAGCAAACCGGAAATCGCCCGCGCCGCCACGCCCTCGCCCAGACCCGAAACCCACGACGGCGGAATGAACGAATGCCACCCGCCCAGATACAGGATCACGGCCAGCGCCGACACCACGAACATCGCCGCGTACTCGCCGAAGAAGAACAAGCACCAGCGGAAGCCGGAGTATTCCGTATGGAACCCGGCCACCAGCTCGCTCTCCGACTCCGGCAGGTCGAACGGCGCCCGCTTGCAGCTCGCCAGCGAGGCCACGTAGTAGCAGACGAACCCGGCGAAGAGGAACGGATTGCGAAACGCCATCCATGAAAACCACCCGCCGGTCTGCGAATCCACGATGTGCGTCAGGTTGAGTGACCCGGCGGCGATGACGGGCAGGACCAGCGCCAGACCCATCGGAATCTCGTACGCCACCATCTGGCAGGCCTCGCGCATCGCCCCGTACACGCTCCACTTGTTGTTCGACGCCCACCCCGCGAGGATCACGCCGACGACCTCGATGCCCATCATCGACAGGATGAACACCAGCGCCACGTCCATTTCGCGGAACACATAGGTCGCGCCGAACGGAAGCGCCACGAACGCCAGCACCACGGGCACGAACGCCAGGTACGCCGCCACCTTGAAGAGGGGCTTGTCCGCGCCCTCGGGGATGAGGTCTTCCTTGAAGATGAGCTTGACGCCGTCGGCCACCGTCTGTGCCCACCCATGCCAGCGACCGACCCGCATCGGCCCGAGCCGCGACTGAATGCGCCCGGCGATCTTCCGCTCCCACCAAATCATGTAAGCAGGAACGACATTTATCCAGCCAAACACGATGCCGACATTCACCAGGTCGCGTACGAGCGGGAACTGAAACAGCCACACGGCCCCGTGCACCAACCGCGGCAGATTCGGGCAGGCCTGCGCGATTTCGGAGAGCATCAGCTCGCCGCCGAAGTAGGCGAAGCGGGTCGGGTCGTTGGCGGGATGGGTGATGAGCGCCTGGATCCATTCGAAGAAGAGCGCCCCTGCGAAGACTCCAACGGAAACGCCGACAACCGCCCCTATGAGGATGAAAAAGGCGAATCGCATCAGGGAGGCTTCGATGAGCCTCCAAGCCTTCACCGCGACCGCCAGCCCCAGCAGACCCGCCAGGGTGACCGCCGGCCCCAGGATCAGCAGGAACGAGGCCAACGGGTGTCCGTCGAAGTAGTATCGCGTGATCGCCGCGCCCGCGATCAATCCGCCTGCCAGGAGCGCGGACAAGAGCAGCATGTTCCTGACGAACACGTTGGCGCTGGGGAGGTATCGACTCGTCCAAGGGACGGAAAACTGGCTCACGTCGCTGTTCCTGTTTGAACCCCCACGGGAAAGCGGCGACCGCGCCCGGCTTCCGCCCGCCGTGGAGGGGGGATTATAGCGGGCCTGACCGCGCGTGTAAGGGGACAAGGGGCTGGTTTTTTCACCGAGCCGCGGGCTTCAGCCCGCGCGAACGTTCGCCGAGCCGCGAGCTTCAGCCCGCGCGAAGGTCCGCCGAGCCGCGGGCTTCAGCCCACGCGAATGCCCGCCGAGCCGCGGGCTTCAGCCCGCGCGAAGGTCCGCCGAGCCGCGGGCTTCAGCCCACGCGAAGGTCCGCGCGGCAAAATCCCTCGCGATCAAGCAGGCGCGGACCTGCGGGGAATCATCCGCCAAGGAGGAGTGGGTCGAGAATCACAACGCCATGCGGCAGCCCCGGCATCCCAACGGGCGCCTCGCGGCAGCCCCCGCATCCCGAAAGTCGCCGAGAGGCTGGCGAATCACGACCCCGTGTAATCGCAGACCATCGTGGCGAACTGGCGCACGTCGAACAGGATGAACCAGGGCACGACGAACTTGCCGTTGCCCTCCATCGTAATCCCGCCGGACACCATCATGTTCCTGTTCAGGTGCAGTTCGCCGTAGTTGCCGATCGTGACGGTCCCCGTGGAGGCCACATCCACATTCACGTCGATCCGGTTACGGTACGTCTCCGTGCCGCCCGTGATGTTCCACTGGCCGCTGCCCAGCTTGGGCATGCAGGTCAGACTGACGACCGCCGGATGGTCGTTGGGGCTGATCAGCGGATCGACAATGCCGTTGTTGATCAGCCCGACCTCGACTTGCAGTTCCCCATACAGCGCGTTGCCCGTCCCGACGACCAGCCAGCCCAGCTCTTCATTGCCCCCGGGCCCAAAGAGCCTCCCGCGCGTTTCGCCAAGGATCTGCCCGCTGCCCTGAAGGATCGTCGCGCCTTCGGGAAAGAAGATGTTCGGGCGCTCCTGATCCTGACTCGACTTGAAGACGATCTTGCCGTCAAGCTTGACGATTCCGGGCGAAATCAGGGAAAGCGACTGGTCCTTCTCCAGTCTGATCTCGCACCCCGCGCCGACGTCCAGCCCGTTCTGCCCGTAGATGTACAGGACTTGTTCACCCGAGCCGGACTTGACCGTCACTTGTGGATCTCTCGATCCGGTCTTCTTGAGCTGGAGCGCGCAGACCTGCGCGCCGCTGCCGGAGATTTCGGGGAACTGTTGGCCACCAGGGATGGATGGAATGTAAGCGATGTCATTCGCGCCCGGGACAGCGTCCAGATCCCAGTTCTGCGGCACACTCCAAGAGGCATTCTCATCTCCCTGCCAAGTATACTTGGTGGCACCCGGACACGCCTCCTGTTGTGCAAGAGCGGGGCACGCGACAGCCACGGTGATCGCCAACAACAAACGCATCATGATGCTGTCTCCTCTCCGATGGACCCCGCTTGTCCCAAAGCGGTATTCCGGTGGAATCATGGGATGTTGATCCGGCGCTCCGCGATCCGGCCCGTGCACAAGTCTGCTCCGTTGGCGTCTCGAAGGTGCCGGATTGAGCAGCGATAGTCTCCCGGCGGCAGAGCGGGGAACACGAATCGCGCCACACCGTCGCCGCTGATGGCCCGCGTCTTTCGGACCTCGCCATCGGGGCCGGTCAGGACCCAGGTGAGCTTGCCGCCGGGGACCCGCGTGTACGCCGTGGCGCGGATAAAACCGTCAACGAACTCGAGGTCGTGCCGCTCGACGTATTCGCACGTTCCACAGTAGAACTTCGTCAGGTAGATGTCCGCGCTGCCCTTGCTCTTGTACTGGGAGACGCCGGCCGTCGGATCAAAGTCGACTACAGGCGAGTTGAAATCACCGGCCACATAGACGCTGCCTAATGAGTCGGTCGCAACGGCCTGCGCCCGATCGTCCTCAGCGCCGCCGAACACATCGACAAACCGGTACGTGCCGTCGGACGTCCAGTACGACACAAAGCAGGAGCGGTCGCCCAGCGCCGGACGCTCGTCAACCCCGACGCCCGGATCAAAGTCCACATTCTCTACGTAACCCCCCGTGAGAATGATGCGGTCCGGCGCAAGCTGCATTCCCGCTACGTACGCGATTCCTGCACCGCCGAAGCTCTTTGTCCAGACATACGAGCCGTCGCTTGCGTATCGAGTCACAAAGGCGAAGCTGTCAGCCTGCCCGCTGTCGTGCAGGTCCCCGCCGCCTTCGGGATCAAAATCCACCAGGCCTGAGAATTGACCTCCGACGAACACTTCGCCTGAGATCCCTACGGCGACCGCATCCGAACGGTCATAACCGCCGCCGCCGATTGTCCTGATCCACATGGGCCTGCCGTCGGGTGCGAGCTTGACAATGAAAACGTCGCGATCACCATTGGACGTCTTGTAGTTGTGCCGGCCTTCGGGATCGAAATCCACCGTTCCGCTGAACTGGCCCACAAGGATCACGTGCCCCTCAGCATCCGTTGCAGCGCCCCACGCGCGATCCTCCGCAGGTCCTCCGAACGCGACTGCCCATTGGAACTCGCCGCCGGCAGACAGTTTGACGAGAAACGCATCCCTTCCGCCGTTGGATACAAGTTCCCGGCGCCCGTCACCCTCCCCTACCACCATTCGATCTCTGAAGTACCCCGCGGCAAAGACGGACCCGTCTGGAGCCACGGCAGTGGCCCATATGGCATTCTCCGACGCTCCACCGCAGGTCCACGTCCAGTCATAGCTGTAGTCACCACGAAACGTGGTAACAAAAGCATCCTGTCTTTCCACTGGGCGGCGCGTGTCGTGACTTTCGAACGGGTCAAAATCGGTTTTCCCGTCAAAAACCCCGCCTATTGCGAAGCCTCCCGATGGCCGGAGACTGATCCCGAGCACGGAATTGAATCGGAATTCTGGACCGCTTTTCGCGCCAAACGTATAAGTTCCGCCGTAGTCGCCATTTGGCAAGTACCACGTCACATACCCGTCGATTGTCCCCTTTGATCTCCGGTTGTCCCTTCCCTCTCCCGGATCGAAGTCCGCCTTGTAGGCGAATTCACCTACGAGCAGGACGTAATCGTTGGCGTCCACGACCATGCCGTTCCCTTGCACATAGTCGCCACCCTCTCCCCCCACCGTCTTCGTCCACGCATACTCCCTATGCGGGCAATTCTGGGCCAAGGTGGCGGCGGCGGGGAGGAATCCCACAACGAGCAAGGCAAGGTCAAAGCGGATAAAATCTTGGGTGATCGTCTGCGGGGCCATAGTCAACCTCCCGATGCAACAACAAGACTGCCCGTCCCGCTATCAAACGTAATGGTGGTGTCCTCGTCTGAATAGACGCGAAACACGATGGCGTTCTCGTCGCTGCCGACCTCCAGCGTGCCGTTGCCCTTGAGCTTGACCACGCCTTCGCATTCGAGAACCCGCTTCACGAGCATCCCCTTGGTCAGGTTCAGCGTGT